>NZ_NPKJ01000015.1 GCF_002284575.1 Mesorhizobium temperatum | reverse complement strand
GCAAAATGATGCGTGCAGGCTGGAACGATGCTTATCTCTTCCAGCTCATGACTCAAATGCGATAGCCCTGCCTCGAGGGGGAGATGTCGCCGAAGGCGACAGAGGGGGGTAGCTGCGCATCAAGCGCCGACTTCTTCTTTCGCCCTATAAGAGCTTGGCGCTCGACGCGAAGCGCCCCCCTCGGCGACATCTCCCCCTCAAGGAGGGAGATTAGGCGCTTGGCCCAGCGCTCGCGGCTTTATCCGTCGTTCCGTATCGGCTAAGGGGCGGGGACGAAATTCGCCGGACCGCTGCCAGAATATGACCGCCAAGACTAAATCCTCCCCCCTGTTCCTCGGCATAGACACCGGCGGCACCTATACCGACGCCGTGCTGTGGTCGGAAGCCGGCGGGCCAAGCGGCAAAGTGCTGGCCAAGGCCAAGGCGCTGACCACCCGCCACGATTTGGCGGTCGGCATATCGGGCGCGGTCGATGCGGTGCTGCAAAAAGCCGGCACCGACCCTGCAGCGATAAAACTGGTGTCGATGTCGACGACGCTTGCCACCAACGCGCTGGTCGAGGGCCAGGGCGGCCGCGTCGCGCTGGTGATGATCGGTTTTTCCGAGGGCGATCTTGCCCGCGACGGTCTGAAGGCGGCACTAGGCACCGACCCGGTCGTGTTCTGCCCCGGCGGCCACGATGTCCACGGCAATGCCGCCACGCTCGACCTGTCCGGGCTGGAAGCGGCGCTGCCGGAACTGGGCGCCTCGGTGTCGGGCTTTGCCGTCTGCGCCTATTTCGCCACCCGCAATCCGGCGCATGAGCTAAGCGCCCGGAACCTGATCCGCGACATAACAGGCCTGCCGGTCACCGCCAGCCACGAGCTTTCGGCCAAGCTCGGTGGCCCGCGCCGGGCGCTGACGACGCTGCTCAACGCCCGGCTGATCTCGATGATCGACCGGCTGGTGGCGGCGACCGAGGGCTTTCTCGCCGCGCGCGGCATCGCCGCACCGCTGATGGTGGTGCGCGGCGACGGCGCCTTGGTCTCGGCCGCCTTTGCCCGGCAGCGGCCGATCGAGACGATCCTGTCCGGCCCGGCCGCCAGCCTGGTCGGTGCCCGCCACATGACCGGTCTCGACGATGCTGTCGTCTCCGACATCGGCGGCACCACCACCGACGTCGCCGTGCTCGACAAGGGCCGTCCCAGGCTCGATCCGGAAGGCGCTACCGTTGGGGGCTTCCGCACCATGGTCGAGGCCGTCGCCATGCGCACCTTTGGGCTCGGCGGCGATTCCGAAGTGGCGTTGGAGGACGGCGCGCTCAACCCAAAAATCCTGCTTGGGCCGCGCCGCCTGGTGCCGCTGGCGCTGGCCGGCATGATGCATGGCGAGGCTGTCACATCGGAGCTCGAACGTCAGCTGCGGGCGCCCAATCCCGGCCGCATGGATGGCCGCCTGGCGGTCAGGACCGGCGTGCCGGAGCGGCTCGCCGCTGGTCTGACCGGCGCCGAGGCCAAGCTCTATGAGATGATCGGCGCGACCCCGCTCGCCGTCGACCGGCTTTTGACCTCGAACGCCCAGAACGCCACCTTGAACCGGCTGGTGTCGCGCGGGCTGGTGCATGTCGCCGGCTTCACGCCGTCGGATGCCGCCCATGTGCTGGGCAAGCAGGCGAATTGGGATGCGGTCGCCGCCCGTCTGGGTGCGGAGCTGTTCGCCCGCAAGCGCGACGGCCGCGGGCAGGCGATCGCCGCCTCGCCGGAGGCGATCTCGGAACGGGTGCTGACCGCGCTGACCCGCCTGTCGGCGGAAGTCATCCTCGAAACCGCCTTTGCCGAGGACGGGCTCGACGGCGCGGCGACCGTGGCGCACGCGCTGGTCCAGCGCGCTGTCGACGCGCACCCCGGCATCGCCCGCCTCAGCGTTGCACTCGACCGGCCGGTCATCGGCCTCGGCGCATCGGCGCCGCTGCATTATGGCGGGCTGCCACCGCTGGTCGGCAACGGCTGCGTGGTCCCCGAGGATACCGACGTCGCCAATGCGCTCGGCGCCGTCGTCGGTCAGGTCAGGGTTTCGGCGGAAGCGCGGGTCAGCCAGCCCAAGGAAGGGCTGTTTCGCGTTGCCTCGGGCGAAACCGTGCGCGATTTTTTAGACGAGGCGGCGGCGATCGCGGCGGCGGAAATCGATGTGCGGACAATCGCCGCCGGGCGGGCAAAGGACGCCGGCACCGACAGCGCCGAGATCGAGGTCGCCAGCGAGTTCCGCGTCTCGACCGTCGAAGGCCAGCGCATGTTCATCGAGGCGCATGTGGTGGCGGTGGCGTCCGGCAGGCCAAGGATTGCGGTGTGATTTAGCCAATCTCCCCCCTTGTGGGGGAGATGTCCGGCAGGACAGAGGGGGCTGTCGATCGCGGCATCATTCCAGCTTGGGTTCCTCGCCCCACGAAGTGGGGGAGAGGTGGCTCGGCGAAGCCGAGACGGAGAGGGGGACTGCGCCTTACGAATGCCCCCCCTCCGTCCGCTTCGCGGCCACCTCTCCCCCGCTTTACGGGGCGAGGAACCCAGGCCCGCCGGCATCTCCCACGAAGTGGGGAGATTGGCAGCTTTGGCCGGCGGCGAAAATGCCCTACGTTCACCTTAAGCGGAATTGACCCTGCAACCATGGCATGTCAAACGCCCGGTGCCGGCTACCGCCAAAGCCTTGGAGACACCCTGATGACCGATCGCGTCGAAATCGCCGGATTGCGGATTGCCCGCGAGCTTTATGATTTCGTCGTGAACGAGGCGCTGCGGGGCACCGGCATTGCAGCCGACGCGTTCTGGACCGGCTTTTCGGCCATCGTTCACGACCTTTCGCCGAAGAACCGGGCGCTACTGGAAAAGCGCGACGCCATGCAGGACAAGCTCGACCGCTGGTATCGCGACAATGGCGCGCCCGGCGACATGGAAGCCTACAAGGCGTTCCTGAGGGAGATCGGCTATCTCGTGCCGGAAGGGCCGGCCTTCTCCGTCGCGACCGAAAATGTCGACCCGGAGATCTCGGTGGTTGCCGGGCCGCAATTGGTGGTGCCGGTGATGAATGCGCGCTATGCGCTGAATGCCGCCAATGCGCGCTGGGGCTCGCTCTATGACGCGCTCTATGGCACCGACGCCATTCCCGAGACGGACGGCGCCGAGAAGGGCGGGAGGTTCAATCCCGTGCGCGGCGCCAAGGTCATTGCCTGGGCGAAGGATTTTCTCGACGAGTCGGTGCCGGTCACCTCGGGCAAATGGGCTGGGGTGAACGGGCTTTCGGTTGCCAACGGCATGTTGCGGCTGGGCGAGGGCGCCGGCGCCACCACGCTTGCCGACCCAAAACAGTTTGCCGGCTATCGTGGTGATGCCGCCAACCCCGAGGCCGTCCTACTCACCAGGAATGGCCTGCACATCGAGATCGTCATCGACCGCAGCAACCAGATCGGCAAGACCGATCCGGCCGGCATCGCCGATGTTATCTTGGAATCGGCGCTGACCACCATCCAGGATTGCGAGGATTCAGTCGCCGCGGTCGATGCGCAGGACAAGGTCGTGGTCTACCGCAACTGGCTCGGCCTGATGAAAGGCGACCTTGCCGAGGAGATCACCAAAGGTGGCAAGACGTTTACGCGAAAACTCAATCCCGACCGGTCGTATACCGCGCCTGATGGCGGCGCGCTGACGCTGCCCGGCCGCTCGCTGATGCTGGTCAGGAACGTCGGTCACCTCATGACCAATCCGGCGATAACGGACCGCGACGGCAACGAGGTGCCGGAAGGCATCATGGATGCGGCGATGACGGCGCTGATCGCGCTGCACGATGTCGGCCCGAACGGCCGCCGCGCCAATTCCCGCGCCGGCTCGATGTACGTCGTGAAACCCAAGATGCACGGACCGGAGGAAGTCGCCTTCGCCGTCGAGATCTTCGACCGGGTCGAGGCGCTGCTCGGCATGACGAAAAACACCATCAAAATGGGCATCATGGACGAGGAGCGGCGCACCACCGTCAACCTCAAGGAGGCGATCCGCGCCGCCAAAGACCGCGTCGTCTTCATCAACACCGGTTTTCTCGACCGCACCGGCGACGAGATACACACCTCGATGGAAGCCGGCCCGATGATTCGCAAGGGCGACATGAAGCAGGCCGCCTGGATTGCCGCCTACGAAGCCTGGAACGTCGACACCGGGCTGGAATGCGGGCTGGCCGGCCATGCCCAGATCGGCAAGGGCATGTGGGCGATGCCCGATCTGATGGCGGCAATGTTGGCCGAGAAAATCGCTCACCCCAAGGCCGGCGCCAACACCGCCTGGGTGCCGTCGCCGACGGCGGCGACGCTGCACACCACCCACTATCACAAGGTCGACGTCCATGCCGTCCAAGTGGCGCTGAAGAGCCGGCCGAAGGCCAAGCTCGACGACATATTATCGGTGCCGGTAGCGGTGCGGCCGAACTGGTCTCAGGAGGAAATCCAGAAGGAGCTCGACAACAACGCGCAAGGCATTCTGGGCTATGTCGTTCGTTGGATCGACCAGGGCGTCGGCTGCTCGAAAGTGCCCGACATCAATGACATCGGCCTGATGGAGGACCGCGCCACGCTGCGCATCTCCTCGCAGCATATCGCCAACTGGCTGCATCATGGCGTCTGCACCTCAGACCAGGTGATGGAGACGATGAAGCGCATGGCTGGCGTCGTCGACCGCCAGAACGCAGGCGATCCGCTCTACCGGCCGATGGCGCCCGACTTCGACAAGTCGATCGCCTTCCTCGCTGCTTGCGACCTCGTCTTCAAGGGTCGCGTCCAGCCCAACGGCTACACCGAGCCGGTCCTGCACGCGCGCCGGCTGGAGCTGAAGGCGAAGGAGCGGGCTGGATAGCAAGCCGCCGTTGCCAAGGCGCAGTCTCACCATACGACGCGCGAAATAGAAAATCGTCCGATGCCGCGCGTTTGAGATGCCCGGTCTGAATCACCCGACGGATATTAGACATCGCTAAAATGGCGTTGTCCCGGTGCATGCCATCTGCTAGAATTTTGACCACCGACAAACGGCTCTGGGAGGCCGTGCGTCCGACATCATGCACAAGATCAACTCAAAAAAACCGGAGAACGGCCATGAAACGGCTTCTGACGGTCGCTGCGCTTTTGGCGGCGGGCAGTTTGTTTGCGATGCAAGGCGCAGCCGCCGATGACGCTGCGATGATCAAGAGCGCTGAATCCGCCGCACCCCCTGCTGTAGCAAGCAGCGCTACGATCCACGCTATGGATGAGAAGGGTGCAATGCGCACATTGCGCGAGGGCACAAACGGCTTCTGGTGCATGCCCGACAACCCGGCCACACCTGGCCCGGATCCAATGTGTGGCGATGCCAACTCGATGGAGTGGGCGAAGGCGTGGATGGGAAAAAAGGAACCGCCCAAGGGCAAGGTCGGCTTCATGTACATGCTGTCCGGCGGCACTGACGGCAGCAACACCGATCCTTATGCGACAAAGCCCGAGCCCGGCAACAATTGGATCGAGACTGGACCGCACGTGATGATCGTCAACGCAACGGATATGATGCAAGGCTATCCGGCGGACCCCAAGCCTGACACGTCCAGGCCATTTGTGATGTGGGCGGGCACTCCCTACGCACATCTCATGATCCCGGTTAAATAGCTGCCGTGGAAATGATTGGCGATAGCGACAAGGCTGCGTAGCGAAGGGGGCAGATCAGGCCCGTGTCTCTTCGGCGACCTATGGCCGCCGGCGATGGGGCTCCGAGGTCAAGCTTTCCGGCACCCGAACGTTGCACTCTATGCCGCCTGCGCCATCCGCTCCGAACTCATGCGATAGGAAATCGCTTCCGCCAGATGGATACGGCTGACCGTCTCGCTCGCCTCGAGATCGGCCAGCGTTCGCGCCACTTTCAGCACCCGATGATAGGCCCGTGCGGAAAAGCCGAGCTTTTCGCTGGCATCCCGGAGCAGCGACAGGCCTGATGCATCCGGCATGGCGATCTCTTCAATGACGGCGGGCGAGCAATGCGCGTTGGTGGTGGCGGACGTCGCGCCGAGCCGTTCGAAACGCTCGCGCTGGATCGTCCGGGCGCGTGCCACGCGCAATGCCACCGCGGCGCTTTTCTCCGCCCGGTCCGGCCGGATCAGATCGCTGGCCGAGACCGCCGGCACTTCGATCCGGAGATCGATGCGGTCGAGCAGCGGGCCGGAAATGCGCGCCTGGTAGTCGGTGCGGCAACGGTCGCCGCGCAGGCAGCGATAGCCGGGCTCGCCGGCCATGCCGCAGCGGCACGGGTTCATCGCCGCGACCAGCTGGATGCGCGCCGGATAGGTGACGCGATGATTGGCGCGGGCAATCATGCAGTCGCCGGTCTCCAGCGGCTGGCGCAGCGCATCGAGCGCCTGCGGCGAGAATTCGGGAAACTCGTCAAGGAACAGCACGCCGTGATGGGCAAGCGAGGCCTCGCCCGGCCGCACGCGCAGGCCGCCGCCGACCATCGCCGCCATCGAGGCTGAATGGTGCGGCGCGCGGAACGGCCGCCGGTCGGTCAGTTTTCCTTCGCCGAGTTCGCCTGCCACCGAGGCGATCATCGAGACTTCGAGCAATTCCCTCGGTGCCAGTGGCGGCAGGATCGACGGCAGCCGCTGCGCCAGCATCGATTTGCCGGATCCTGGCGGTCCGACCATCAGCAGATTGTGGCCGCCGGCCGCCGCCACTTCCAGTGCCCGCTTGGCGGTCTCCTGGCCCTTGATGTCGGCGAGATCCGGCAGGTCGCGCGCCGAGGCATGGATGCCGGCTTCCGGCCGCGACAGGACCTGCGTGCCGCGAAAATGATTGGCGATGGCGATCAGGCTGCGTGGCGCCAGAATGTCGAAATCCTTGCCGGCCCACGCCGCTTCCGGGCCGCAGGCGAAAGGGCAGATCAGGCCCTTGCCTTCGGCATTGGCGCCGATCGCCGCCGGCAGCGCGCCGGCGACAGCGGCGATGGTGCCGTCGAGCGACAGCTCGCCAAGCACGACATAGCCGGCCAGCATGTCGCCCGGAATCGCCCCCAATGCCGCCATCAGGCCGAGCGCGATCGGCAAATCGTAATGGCTGCCTTCCTTGGGCAGGTCAGCCGGCGCCAGATTGACCGTGACCTTCTTCGACGGCATCGACAGGCCCGACGCGTGCAGGGCCGCCTGCACCCGCTCGCGGCTTTCGGCCACCGCCTTGTCGCCGAGGCCGACGATGTGCATGTTGACCTTGCCCGGCGCGATCATCACCTGCACGTCGACCGGTACGGCCTCGATGCCCTGGAAAGCGACCGTGCGGACCCGCGCAACCATTTTTCGTCCCCCGGATATGGGCTCGCCCGAAGCCCATGCGATCATGCCGCGAACGGCGTCACCGGAAACAACCACAGATTTCGGGCGAAGGCAAGAACATTACGGGAACAATTGAACGCTACGCTCTGATGGCGTTGCGTCGGCTACGGGTCGGAAAACCGCTGTTCCGCCAAGCATGGGCGCTACTTGCGTTTGCCCTCGACCGCATCCCAGAACAGGCTGGCGATATCGGCGCCACCAAAACGCTGCACCTCGCGCACGCCAGTCGGCGACGTCACGTTGATCTCGGTCATGTAGTCGCCGATCACGTCGATGCCGACGAGGATAAAGCCGCGCTCCTTCAGCGACGGGCCGATGCGGGCGCAGATCTCGCGTTCGCGCTCCGTCAATTCGGTTTTTTCGGCGCGGCCGCCGACATGCATGTTGGAGCGTGAATCAGTCTCGGCCGGCACCCGGTTGATGGCGCCGACCGGCTCACCGTCGATCAGGATGATGCGCTTGTCGCCGGCGCGCACCTCCTTGAGATAGCGCTGCACGATGTAAGGCTCGCGGAACAACTGCCCGAACATCTCGAGCAGCGAGGCAAGGTTGCGGTCGGCCTCGTGCAGGTGGAAGATGCCGGCGCCGCCATTGCCGTAGAGCGGCTTGACGATGATGTCGCCGAACTCCTTGCGGAAGGCGGCAACCTCCAGCGGGTCCTTGGTGATCAGCGTTTCCGGCATCAGGTCCGGAAATTCGGTGACGAAGATCTTTTCCGGGCTGTTGCGCACCCAGGCCGGGTCGTTGACCACCAGCGTCTTGGGACGGATACGCTCGAGGATATGCGTCGTGGTGATGTAGTTCATGTCGAACGGCGGATCCTGCCTGAGCAGGATGACGTCCATCTCCGACAGGTCGGTGCGGACTTCTTCGCCGAGCGAATAGTGATTGCCCTTCTCATCGCGGACCTGCATTGCCTCGATGCGGGCAAACACCTTTCCGCCGCGCAGCAACAGGCGGTCGGGCGTATAATGGAACAGCTGGTGGCCGCGCCGCTGCGCTTCCAGCGAAAGCGCGAAAGACGTGTCGCCGGCAATCGAGACGGTGGAGATGTGGTCCATCTGGACGGCGATTTTCAGAGGCATGGCGGATCTCCGGCGGATCGGATGGGCAGCTGTGCTTGCCCTTACAACCTCGCCGGTCATCTGCCAATCGCGAGATTTTGAGGATTGCCTGCTGCAAGCTGGACGTCTGTCGGTCAGTTGCAGACAAAGCGAGGCTGTGCGTGCGCTCGATGCCTTCGTGGAGTTGGCCGCCGCTGCGAGGACGCGTAGTGGGGCGTGATCGCCTTTTTGTCTGACATAGCCTCGGGAATCGGTTTTTCTCCCTTGCTCCCCCGACCGGGCTGGCTAGGATGCGCGCCGACTGAGCCGCGCGTCCTTTTGGACGCGGAAAGGACGCTGTAGCACTTTGATTTTGCGCATGATCCTTTCCGAAAATCGAAACCGATTTTCGGGGTCATGCGCAGGGAGAAAAAGATGATGCCATCGGCGCGCTTTGCCGACCTTGAAGGTGCTTCGGTGCTGATTACCGGCGGCGGTTCCGGCATCGGCGCGGCGCTGACCGAGGGTTTTGCCCGCCAGGGGGCAAAGGTCGCCTTCATCGACATCGCCGACGGCCCGAGCCTGGCGCTGGCCGATCGCATCGAGAAGGATCTCGGCCGGCGGCCCCTCTATCTCAAGACAGACATACGCGATATCGAAGCGCTGCGGGCTTCAGCCGCCAGGGCGGCCGAAGCGCATGGCGATGTTACGGTGCTGGTCAACAATGCAGCAGTTGACGATCGCCACGCGGTGGAGGATGTCACCGTGGAGTTCTGGGACAACAACCAGGCGGTCAATCTGCGTCCGCATTTCTTCACCGCACAGGCGGTGGCGCCAGGCATGAAGCGCGCCGGCGGCGGCTCAATCATCAACTTCACGTCGACGTCGTTTCTGATCAACCACCCCGACATGCCGGCCTATACCGCGGCCAAGGCCGGGATCGTCGGCCTGACCAAGGGGCTTGCCGGCAAGCTCGGCGTCGACGGCATTCGCGTCAATGCGATCGCACCCGGCTGGGTGATCACCGAGCGGCAGAAGGAGCTCTGGGTTAGCGAACAGGCGCTCGCCGCCCATATTGCCAAGCAATGCATCAAACAGGTGATGCAGCCGGAAGACATTGTCGGCACGGTGCTGTTCCTGGCGTCGGATGCTTCGCGGATGCTGACCGCGCAGATGCTGATCGTCGATGGGGGCTTCCTGTGAACTCAGCGAGCAACGTGCCTTCTGTGGCCGCTGTCGACTGGGGCACGACCCGTCTCAGGGTCTGGCTGGTCGATGAGGCCGGAAAAATCCTTGCCGAGCGTCGCGGCGACGACGGGCTGATCACCGCGCAAGCCGCCGGGTTTTCGACCATCCTCGAAGGACATCTGGCGGCGATGGGCGCGCCGGAAGCGATGCCCGTCATCATCTGCGGCATGGCCGGATCGCGCCAGGGCTGGCTGGAGGCGCCCTATGTCACCGTGCCGGCGCCGATCGGTGCCATCCTTGCCGGTGCTGCGCGCGTCCCCGGCCAGCGCCGCGACATCCGGATCGTGCCGGGCCTGGCCCAGCGCCAGGCCGACGCGCCGGACGTCATGCGCGGCGAGGAAACGCAGCTTGCCGGCGCTGGTTTGCCGGCAAAGGGCCGCCATCTCGTCTGCATGCCCGGCACTCATTCGAAATGGGTTTTGGTCGAGGACGGCGCCGTTGCCGGTTTTGGCACCTGGCCGACCGGGGAGCTGTTTTCGGTGCTGGCGGCGCATTCGATCCTGCGCCATTCGCTTGGCGAGCAGCCACAGCCGGTTGCATCAGGCAATCCGTTTTTTCAGCGCTGGTGCGAGCAAGCGCTGGCCGAGGGCGGCGATGTCACCTCGAGACTGTTCTCGATCCGCGCCGCGGGCCTGCTGCAGGACCTGAAACCCGACGATGCCGCTGCTTGCCTGTCCGGCCTGCTGATCGGCGGCGAGATCGCGTCGGCCAGCCGCCGTTACCGGAAAGGCACGGAGTCCGTCGTGCTGATTGCCTCCGGCGCGCTCGGCGCGCTCTACACTGAGGCGCTCGGCCTTGCTGGACTCGCGGTTCGGACCGTCGATGCCGACGAGGCGGTGCGCGCCGGCCTGATCGAGGCGGCGCGCGAAAATGGCATGATTGCTGGAAGCGGAGTTGCCGCATGACCGAGACCGCACCGTTTCCGAAGCTCGGGCGCGGGCTTGTCGCCATCCTGCGCGGCCTAAAGCCGGACGAGGCGGTGGCCATTTGCCGGGCGATCTTCGAGGCCGGCATCGAAGCGATCGAAGTGCCGCTCAATTCGCCGGACCCGTTTATCTCGATCGCGAGGATTGTTGACGCGCTGCCGGCGACGGCACTGGTCGGCGCCGGGACTGTGCTGACCGCGGCCGATGTCGACGGATTGCACAACGCCGGCGGGCGGCTGCTGGTCAGCCCCAACATCGATGCCGATGTCATGGGCCGGGCGATGCATTACGGCATGGTGACGATGCCCGGTGTGTTCACGCCGACTGAGGCCTTCCAGGCCATCCGGCTCGGCGCCTCGGCGCTGAAATTCTTCCCGGCGAGCGTGCTCGGCGCGGCCGGCATCGCGGCGATGCGCGCCGTTTTGCCGGCTGAGACGCTGGTCGGTGCGGTCGGCGGCGTTTCGGAAAAGGACTTTGCCGGCTACAAGGCGGCCGGCGTCAGCGTCTTCGGCCTCGGCTCCAGCCTGTTCAAGCCAGGCATGAGCGCCGATGAGGTAGCAACGCGGGCGCAGGCCGCAGTCGCGGCCTGGGATGCGGCGTTTGGAGCGGCGCGATGAGCGAAGCCATCGTTTCGGTTTTTTCCGACCATGTCTGCCAGCTCGGCGAAGGGCCGAGTTATGACCCCGTCACCGATACGCTTTACTGGTTCGACATCGTCAACGGTCAGCTTCTGGAAAAGCCCCTTTCCGGCGGTGCGGTGAAAATCCACGAGCTTGGCCAGATGGCCAGCGCGATAGCCGTCATTGATGACAAAAGACAGCTGATCGCCACCGAAACCGGCCTGCATGTCCGCGACGTGGCGACCGGCAAGATGACGCTGCATACGGCGATCGAGGCCGACAACCCGACGACGCGCTCGAACGATTCGCGCGTCCACCCCTGCGGCGCATTCTGGGTCGGCACGATGGGCAAGGGTGAGGAAAAGGCCGCCGGCTCGATCTACTGGTTCTTCAAGGGAGAGTTGCGCCGGCTTTATTCCGACATCACGGTGTCGAACTCGATCTGCTTTTCCGAAGATGGAACGATCGCCTGTTACACCGATACCAGCACCGGCCTGTTGATGCGCGTCGCCTGCGATCCAGCGACCG
Source organism: Mesorhizobium temperatum (assembly GCF_002284575.1). Taxonomy (GTDB): domain Bacteria; phylum Pseudomonadota; class Alphaproteobacteria; order Rhizobiales; family Rhizobiaceae; genus Mesorhizobium; species Mesorhizobium temperatum. Next base: position 150,096 of record NZ_NPKJ01000015.1, on the reverse strand, counting down.
GCCTGCCGGTCGGCGAACCGAAGATCTTCGTCGATCACCGCAAGGCCAAGGGCTATATCGACGGTTCGGTGCTCGATCGCGACGGTGTCCTGTGGAACGCCTGCTGGGGCGGCAGCGTCATCGAAGCCTACGGGCCTGACGGCAAGCTCATCCGTTCGGTCGCGATGCCGGTGACGCAACCCTCCTGCCCGGCCTTTGTCGGCAGGGATGCCGACCGGCTGGCGGTCACCTCTGCCTGGTCGGGCAAGGATGAGAAACAGCGCCTGCTGGATCCGCAAGCCGGCATGACGTTTCTGCTCGATATTCCGGTCAACGGCCGCTTCGAGCCGCGCGTGCTGATCGCCTAGACCATGATCCCGAACCTTCGGTTCGGAAACGATCACGGTCAACATGAAGATAGCGCCAGCACTGTCGTGCAGGCGTCCAGCTGACGTCGGTTTTCCGCGAAAGCCGAATGCGTCTGCCGTGCGATGGTAGGCAATCGCGCTGCCAGGACCCGTTCATCCCCGGGGATCGTGAATCTCATGTCAAGCCGCAAGCCGAAGCTGATCCTTGTCTACGAGCCTGAAAAGGCCTGCTTCGACCGGCTGGTCGCCGATGGTCACGTGCCGGCGCGCGCCGCCGAAATCGCCTCCTATCTGGCGCAGTCGACCGACATCGCCCCTGAGTTCGACGCGCTGGCGGCAGCCTGCCAGACGCGCGGCCTGTCCTTCGTGCCGGTGGAACTCGACGATGCCGCAAGCGTGCTTGCCGGTGAGGGCCTGGACACGACGCTGGTGTGGACGTTGACCGACGGCATCGCCTATTTCCGCGGCGGTACAGCGCCGGCTCTGGCAAGACTGAACGGCCTGAAGGTACTCGGCGCCGACGATGCGCTGTTTGCACTCTGCCAGGACAAATTCCGCTCCGGCGCCGTGCTCGGCGCACTCGGCCTGCCGGTGCCGCAATCCGGTTTGGCCCGCGACGGTCATTGGCTGGTCGAGCCACCGGCTTCGCCAACCGGTTGGTTCGTCAAGCCGAACCGGCTCGGCGCCAAAATCGGCATCTGGCCGGATTCGCGCAGCAGCGATCTCGGCCACGCGCTGGAGCTTAGCCGGCGCGTCTTCGCCGCCTATCGCGACGACGTCGTCGTGCAGCCCTATGTCGCCGGGCACAACGCGCGCGCAAGTTTTCTCGGCCTGAAGCCGGACACCGGGGTCGAGGCGCTCGGCATCGCCTTTGTCGATCCGGGCGGTGATTTCCAGACCATGGCGGACAGCCTGGCGCTTTACGGCGACACCGGCGAGGCTGCCAAGGCGGCGGGAACATATGCCGAGCCGGTGCTGCTGCCGGTCACCGCCAGCCAGCCGCGAGCCGATTCAACCATCCGCCAAATCGCGCAAAGTCTGATGGTCGGGCTCGACTTGCGGGATGTGTTTTCCATAGACTTCCGGGTCGAAGCTGACGACAGTGTCCATCTCATCGAGTTCGAGGTCTGCCCCGGCCTGCCCTGCTTCGATTTCCGCGCCTATTGCCGCACGCAGTGGGAGATGGGCCTCGCCGATGCGATGGCCGAGACCGCTGCGAGTCGTTTTGGTCGATTGGCCGCGTCTTGAGCAGAAATCCTGCGTGAAGCTGCCCGGACTGAAGCAGGCAGCGCCCCACCTCAACATTGTTATCGTCGAGAAGGAGTTCGCCGGCTTCGGTGCTTCGGGACGCAATGGCGGCTGGCTGTCCGGCGGGTTCTCATGGTCGCGCGAAAAATATGAGAAAGCAACTTCGCGCGCTGGAGTCATTGCCATGCAGGCGGCAATGACGGGTACGGTGAACGAGGTCATATCGGTCGCGGAAACCGAAGGCATCGACGCCGACATACGCCGCACCGACGAACTGCTGGTCGCAACCAACGAGGCGCAGGAGCAGCGCGCCAAGGCGATGTATGCCGATGCCAGGTCCTGGGAGCTGACTGACGATCGCGTCGGGTATATCGATGCAGCGGAGACGCGCCGGCGCATAGCGGTACACAACGCGCGCGGCGCCTTCGTCATCAAGAAAGTTGCGCGGGTTCAGCCCGCAAAGCTGGTGCAGGGGCTCGCCAAGGCAGTGGAGCGCCTCGGTGTCCCGATCTACGAACAGACCACCGTGCTGTCGATCGAAAAAGGCAAGGTCGTAACCAACCGAGGCGTCGTGCGCGCCGAAAAGATCGTGCGGGCGACCGAGGGTTTTACTGCGGGAATTGCCGGCCACGAGCGGCTGTGGTTGGCGCTCAACAGCGCCATCGTCGTGACCGAGCCGTTGTCCGACAAGCTATGGAGCGAAATCGGCTGGGATGGCTATGAGGTGCTTGGCGATGCCGCACACACATACTGCTACGCGCAGCGCACCCGGGAAGGACGCATTGCCATGGGCGGGCGCGGCGTGCCCTATCGGTTCGGCTCGAAGACCGACGTGCGAGGCGTTACCCAGCAGGCGACGATCGACAAGCTGCACAAAATCCTGACGACGCTTCTGCCGCAGACCAAGGGGCTCAGGCTCGACCATGCGTGGTGTGGAACGCTGGGCGTGCCGCGCGACTGGTGCACGACGGTGGGCTTTGACAAGCAGACCGGAATAGGCTGGGCAGGCGGCTATGTCGGCCTCGGCGTTTCCACCTCCAACCTCTCGGGACGCACTCTGACGGATCTGCTGCTGGGCAACGACACCGAGCTGACGCGGCTTCCCTGGGTCAATCGAACCGTGCGCAAATGGGAGCCGGAGCCGCTGCGCTGGCTCGGCGTCCATTCGATGTATCAGCTCTATCGAATCGCCGACGAGCGCGAAGCAAAGGGGCTGCCGCGTACATCGCGGCTGGCGGCCCTGGCCGATCGCATCACCGGCCACTGAACCGCATCGAGGATTTAGGAATGATCGACTTCAAGACCTTCGCCCACCTTGCGCATATCGACCTCGGTGAGCCCCAGCCGAAACCCACCTCGGTGGAAGGCGATCAGCTGGAAGCAGCCAACACCCTCTGGACTTCGGAAGATGGCAAGATCGAAGTCGGTGTCTGGGAATGTTCGCAGGGCCGGTTCACCGCGCGCCGAGACACGAATTCCGAGATTTGCCACATCGTCTCCGGCCGCGTGACGCTGCACGGTCCCGACGGCGCCGCCAAAGATGTCGGGCCTGGCGAATTGCTTGTCCTGCCCCTTGGCTGGGAGGGCGAATGGACCATCCATGAGAAAACGCGCAAGCTTTACATCCTGCATTCGATCTGACCGCCGCAGCGGTTGCCGCTGAACTAAACCCCTTCGACCAGCACGATCTCGCCGTCGGCTACCTTCTGGCGGATCGCCACGGCGCGTTGATACTCCGGCGAGTGATAGCAATCGTGCGCCGCAGCCAATGACGGAAACTCGATGATCACGTTGCGGTCGCGGCCCGGCCCTTCTGCCTTTTCATGCGCACCGCCTCGTGCCAGGAAAACGGCGCCGAAACGATCGAAAGCCGGTTTGGCTGCAGTGACATAGTCCTTGTAGCCTTCCGCATCGCGCACATCGACGCGGGCGATCCAGTACCCCTTGGACATGCTTTTTCTCCTCGTTTTGGCCGTGCGGACCGATTTTGAAAGTCGCTCCGGCGAGATGGCTGGAGGTGTTTTCGAGAACCGGAGCGGAGCGTACTTAAAGTATATGAGCACCGGAAGCGGAGAAAACGCCGGCCAGACGGCCGCCGGAGTAGAGTTTCGGAATTGGTCCTAGGCCGAGCGCATTTCGTCAAGAATTGCTTCCGCGACCGCTCGCCTGTCGGCGGCGCCGACGATCGGCCGGCCGACGACGAGATGGCTGGAGCCGTTGCGGATCGCCTGCGCCGGCGTGACCACGCGTTTCTGGTCGCCATGGTCGCTGCCCTTGGGCCGTATCCCCGGCGTGACGACGGCCATGTTGGGCCCGACGATCCGGCGCACCGCTTCCGCTTCCTCGGCCGAGCAGACGATGCCCCCCATGCCGGCATGCAGCGCCTGTTCGGAGCGCCTCAGCACCAGCGTATGCGGGTCATGCTCATAGCCGGCGTCGATCACGTCCTGCTCGTCCATCGAGGTCAGCACGGTGACGCCAAGCAGGCAGAGATCGCTGCCCCTGGCGGCCTCGACTGCTGCTTTCATCGTCTTCGGATAGGCGTGCAGCGTCAGCATGGTCATGCCCATCCTGGCAATGGCCTCGACGCCCTTGGCCACCGTGTTGTCGATGTCGAGCAGCTTCATGTCGAGGAAGATCCGGGTGCCGCCGCTGGCGAGCTCGCGGGCGAAGTCGAGGCCGCCGGCGAAGGCGAGCTGGTAGCCAATCTTGTAGAAGGAGACGACCCCGTCGAGCTCGCGCACGGCCTTCTCGGCTTCCTTCAGCGTCGGCACGTCGAGGCCGACGATCAGCCTGTCTTGCATGGTTTCGGCGCGCTGCTGGATCACGCCTCGATCCGCGTCGACAGCAGGCGCGAGGTTTCGATCAGCGTGCGGCATAGGTGCTCCATCGATCTGTGCAGTCTCTCGTCCCTGAAATTCCCGTCCTCGTCGAAGGCGTTGCCGCCCTCCGGTACCGAGCACTCCGGCGTCACCACCTCCATCTGGCAGCGCACCAGCACGGCGCGCAGATGGTTGATGCAGCGTACCCCGGCGAAGCGTCCTTTGGAAGACGAGCAAAGACCAGCGGGCTTGCCGGTGAACGGCCTGAACGACCGCCCGCCATCCATGCGCACCCGGCTCACCCAATCGATGGTGTTCTTGAGCAGCGGCGGGATCGAGCCGTTATATTCGGGCGTCGCGATCAGCAGCCCGTCATGGGCGGCGATCTGCCGGGCAAGCTTGATGGCGTTTTCAGGAATGCCTTTCTCCTTTTCCAGATCCTCGTCGAGGATCGGCAGCGGATAGTCGGCAAGCGAGATGCGGGTCACCTCGGCACCCTGCAGGGCGAGTTCCTTCTGCGCCACATCGGCGGTCCTGCCGCTGTAGGCGCCAGTGCGAATCGAACCTGCGAAGACGAGAATTTTCGGGATCACTGCCATTGGCCACCCTTGTTCCCGGACAGGTACAGCCAAGGATCGGTCAAATCAACGCACCGGCCCCAAAAATCGAAAAGCGATGTTTGGGGCACATGCGCGAAGGGTGTGTTGAAATTCAGGTCAGGCCGAGCCGGAGTCGAAGACGGGCGCGAAGCGACCAAACAGGTTGGTTCCGAGAACCGGAGCGGAGCGTACTTGAAGTATGTGAGCACTGGAAGCGCAGGAAGCTGCCATTTGCAGGCCGGCCTCACCTGAATGTCGGCACACCCTAATGCGCCCCGCGCCGGTAGATCCACAGCTGCGTCGGCGGGATGTTGCGGATGACGAAATGGAAGTGCTCGACCGTGTAGTCGCCGCGGCCGGGCGGGATCGGCGACAGCGGGCCGTAGGTCAGCTGCACAATCGGGCGGCCTGTCGGGATGCGGTCGAGAAGGCTTTCGACATAGGCGATGCGCTGGGCGACCGGGAAATTGAGCAATGGCACGCCGGAGACGACCGAATCGAAGGTCAGGCCGCTCTTGTCGCCGAGTGTCGCATCGAGATTGAAGGCGTCGCCCTCGATGATGTTGACGCCGGGATAGAGCTGGCGCAGATGGCGCACGAAATCGGGGGAGTATTCGACTGCGTAGAGATTTTCAGGCTTTACGCCCTGGGCGAGGATGGCTCGGGTGATGACGCCGGTGCCGGGCCCGACTTCGAGCACCGGCAGGCCCGAGTTCGGGTTGACGACGGAGGCCATCTTGCGGGCCGTAATGGAACTGGTCGGCACGATCGAACCGACCGCCTTCGGCTTGTCGATCCAGCCCTTGAAGAACTTCAGTTCGTCGTCGAACTTTTCCGCCAGCGCCTTTCGCAGTCCGGGACCATGTGCCATGCAAGTTCTCCTGAACGCTTCCCCCGAGAGGCTACTTAGCAGCTACGCGGTCCAAGGCAAGGCGGATGCCGGCATAAGATGTTGATGACGCTAGGGAAGCTTCCGCTCAGTTGTACTCTACACCCGATTGGCGGGAATCGGCATCAGCGCTCGCCGAAGGCTTCGAAAAAGTCCTTCATGCGGGCGAAAAAGCCGCTCGACTGCGGCGAATTATCCTTCGAGGAAAGCTGCTCGAACTCCTCCAGCAACTCGCGCTGGCGGCGGGAAAGGTTTTGCGGCGTTTCGACCGCGGTCTGGATATAGAGATCGCCGACATTGTGCTGGCGTAGCACCGGCATACCCTTGCCCTTGAGGCGGAACTGGCGGCCGTTCTGGGTGCCTTCCGGCACTTTCACTTTCGTCTGGGTGCCGTCCAGCGTCGCCACCTCGAAGGAGCCGCCAAGTGCTGCCGTCGTCATCGAGATCGGCACCTTGCAGTAGAGATCGGCCCCGTCGCGCTGGAAGAATTCGTGCGGCTTGACCGCGAGGAAAATATAGAGGTCGCCCGACGGGCCGCCGCGCAGGCCGGCCTCGCCCTCATTGGCAAGGCGGATGCGGGTGCCGTCCTCGATGCCGGCCGGGATGTTGACCGACAGCGAGCGCTCCTCGGTGACGCGGCCCTGGCCGGCGCATTTCGGGCACGGCTCCTTGATGGTCTGGCCACGCCCCTGACATTGCGGGCAGGTGCGCTCGATCGAGAAGAACCCTTGCGTGGCGCGTACCTTGCCGTGGCCATTGCACATCGAGCAGGTGACGGGCTGGGTGCCGGGCTTGGCGCCGCTGCCGGAGCATTCCGTGCAGGAGATCGAGGCCGGCACGTGAATCTGTGCGGTCTTGCCGGTAAACGCCTCCTCCAGCGTGATTTCCATATTGTAGCGCAGGTCGGCGCCGCGCTCGCGGCCACCTGAGGAGCGGCGCTGGCGCCCGCCCATCATGTCGCCGAAAATATCCTCGAAGATGTCGGCGAAGCCGCCGGCGCCGAAGCCGTGTGCGCCGCCGTTCATGCCGCCCTGTTCAAAGGCGGCGTGGCCGAAACGGTCGTAGGCCGCGCGTTTCTGCGGGTCCTTCAGCGTCTCGTAGGCTTCGTTGATTTCCTTGAATTTGTGCTCGCAGGCATGATCGCCGGGATTGCGATCCGGATGGAACTGCATGGCGAGCTTGCGGAAAGCGCTCTTGAGCTCCTTCTCGTCGGCCCCCTTTTGCACGCCCAACGTTTCGTAGAAATCAGCTTTCATCTTTTCCTGCAGTCCGGATACTCAACGTCTTGAAGCCTTGTTGCGTCGTTTGCCGGCACGCTGTTCCGATTTAGGTGCGATGGAGCCGGGATGCCAGTGTTGACACGGGCTTGCTCGCACTTTTTCGATCAGGGCCGCACTTTTTCGGCTAGAGTTGCAAAAAAGCCCGGCTTTGCGCCGGGCTTTCTGCCTAAACCTGCCGTCAGGCCGCTCAGGCCGACTTCTTCTTGTCGTCGTCCTCGTTGATTTCCTCGAAATCGGCATCGACCACGTCGCTGTCCTTGGCGGCATCCGCCTTGGCGTCAGCCTCCGCGGCTTCCTTCTGCGAAGCCTCGTACATGGCCTGGCCGAGCTTCATCGAAGTTTCTGCGAGCGCCTGGGTCTTGGCTTCGATCTCGGCCGCGTCGTCGCCTTCGGCAGCGGTCTTCAGCGCCGCGATCGCATCGGCGATCGCCGTGCGGTCGGCCTCGGAAACCTTCTCGCCATATTCCTTCAGCGACTTCTCCGAGGAATGCACCAGCGCCTCGGCCTGGTTGCGGGCCTCGACCAGCGCGCGCCGCTTCTTGTCGGCCTCGGCATTGGCTTCGGCGTCCTTCACCATCTTCTCGATGTCGGCGTCCGAAAGGCCGCCAGACGCCTGGATGCGGATCTGGTGCTCCTTGCCGGTGCCCTTGTCCTTGGCCGAGACATTGACGATGCCGTTGGCGTCGATGTCGAAAGTGACCTCGATCTGCGGCACGCCACGCGGCGCCGGCGGAATGCCGACCAGGTCGAACTGGCCGAGCGCCTTGTTGTCGGCGGCCATTTCACGCTCGCCCTGGAAGACGCGGATGGTCACGGCCGACTGTGAATCCTCCGCCGTCGAGAACACCTGGCTCTTCTTGGTCGGGATCGTCGTGTTGCGCTCGATCAGCCGCGTGAACACACCACCCAGCGTCTCGATGCCGAGCGACAGCGGCGTCACGTCGAGCAACAGCACGTCCTTGACGTCGCCCTGCAGCACGCCGGCCTGGATGGCGGCGCCCAATGCGACGACCTCATCCGGATTGACGCCCTTGTGCGGCTCCTTGCCGAAGAACTGCTTCACGATCTCCTGGATCTTGGGCATGCGGGTCATGCCGCCGACCAGGACGACCTCGTCGATTTCGCCGGCTTTCAGGCCGGCATCCTTGAGCGCCGCCTTGCAGGGATCGATCGTGCGCTGGACGAGATCCTCGACCAGGCTCTCGAACTTCGCCCGCGTCAGCTTCAGCGTCAGGTGCTTGGGACCGGTGGCATCGGCGGTGATGAAGGGCAGGTTGATCTCGGTCTGCGTCGTCGACGACAGCTCGATCTTGGCCTTTTCGGCCGCTTCCTTAAGGCGCTGAAGGGCGAGCTTGTCGCTCCGCAGGTCGATGCCCTGTTCCTTCTTGAACTCGGCCGCCAGATATTCGACCAGACGCATGTCGAAATCCTCGCCGCCGAGGAAGGTGTCGCCATTGGTCGACTTCACCTCGAAGACGCCGTCGCCGATTTCGAGCACCGAAATGTCGAAGGTGCCGCCGCCAAGGTCATAGACGGCAATGGTCTTGCCTTCCTTCTTGTCGAGACCATAGGCAAGCGCGGCCGCGGTCGGCTCGTTGATGATGCGCAGCACTTCGAGGCCGGCGATCTTGCCGGCATCCTTAGTCGCCTGGCGCTGGGCGTCGTTAAAATAGGCTGGAACGGTGATGACCGCCTTCTCGACCTTCTCGCCGAGATAGGCTTCCGCCGTTTCCTTCATCTTCTGCAGGATCATCGCCGAGATCTGGCTGGGTGACTGCTTCTTGTCGCCGGCCTCGACCCAGGCGTCGCCATTGTCGCCCTTGACGATCTTGTAGGGGACAAGCTTCTTGTCTTTTTCCGTCACCGGATCGTCATAGCGGCGGCCGATCAGGCGCTTGACCGCGAAGATGGTATTTTCAGGATTGGTGACTGCCTGGCGCTTGGCCGGCTGGCCGACGAGGCGCTCGCCATCGCTGTTTATGGCGACGATGGAAGGGGTCGTGCGCGCGCCTTCCGCATTCTCGATCACCTTCGATTCCTTGCCATCCATGATGGCGACACAAGAGTTGGTGGTCCCCAGATCGATACCGATTACTTTTGCCATTTTTCTAATCTCTCCGCTAAGCAGGCTCTCAGGACCCGTACAGGCGTTCCGGCGAAAGCCCCTGTTCACAAGAAATTCCGCTTCGGCAACCGGCATTCCGGCGTCGAACGGCTTGGCGCGTATATAAGAACAGGCTGCGCGGCGCGCAAGCATTCTGCGCAAGGCGTCCAACATCCTTTTCTCGGGCCGGCCGGTTGTTCTCCGGCCATGGCTCCCCTGAACCTTTCCGCGTCCGTTCGCGACTGACACCAAGGTGCGCCGCATGGTGCGGCCCTGGAAAGGAAAGCCCCATGACTGGAAATCCAGAGCCTCCGCGGTCTCCGGGAACTCAGCGCGACCACCGCTTGCGGGATGGAGCCGATATGCCAGGCCTTCCGCTGATTCCGTTGACCCCGCGTAAGTGCCGGCATATCGTGACTACGAGGAAAGCAGACAATTCGATCAGGGAAAAACGTGCCGGAACGCCGCGCCTTGCCCTGATTTGCGCGGAAATGCCGGATGTTTCTCCCGTAGCCCGCGGGGGGAACTCCATGTCTGGCGACCACGGCGCGTTCGTGCGCACTCGTGCTGGCCGTTCGCGTCGCGCGATGCAACAAACCAGTGGCTTTCTGGCGCTGGCGCTCGCCACCGCCCTGTGGCTTGGCGGTGCCGCCCAGGCGCAGGAAACGCAGATCATCTATCCAGGCTCGATGGCGGTGACCGGATTTTCCGGCACCGTCATTCCCAATTTCGAACAGGATCCCAATTTCGAAGAAGGCCTGCCGCCCGGCGTCGACCCTGTCGACGAAACCTTCATCGACACGACGCGCGCAACCTTGCGCGTTTTCGATGTTTCAAGCCTAGGCGGGCCGGCTTCCGGCCAACTCGTTTTCACGCCGCCGCCCTTCGAAGTGACGGCCGGGCAGATCGGCCAGGTGTTCGCCATCACCTATGACGACGGTGTCCGCGACGGCGCTCCCTCAGGCATCCCGAACCTCTATGCCGGCGCCACCTCGTTGCATGGCATCCGCATCGTCACGTCAGACGAAGAGGCGGACGGTCCTCCCGAGCGGCAGCGTCGCGGTGCTGCCGGCGCCACGTTCATGGATGGCCAGTTCGGCACCGAGAACGGTGGCGGACCGGGCACGATCTGGAAGATCGACGGCATCTCCGGCCAAGTGAGCAAATTCGCCGACATCGACACCAACAGCGGTCCCGGCATCGGCGACGTCACCTTCGACACCATCCACCGCCAGCTCGTCGCCAGCGACCTCGACACCGGTCTCATCCATCGCATCGATGCCAACGGCGCCCTGGTCGACATGTTCGACCACGGCATTGCCGGGCGTCCGGCGCATGAGCTGGCCCCGCTTGCCGACGATGGGACGGGGATGGACATCGAGGACGCTGCCTTCGACAGCGAAGACCCCGACAGCTGGGGCTACACGCAGGATGAGCGCCGTGTCTGGTCCGTCGCCTATCATGGCGGCCGGCTCTATTATTCGGTCGGTGAAAAAGCCGAGATCTGGTCGGTGGGCGTTGCCCGCGACGGCAGCTTTGCCGGCGACCCGCGCTGGGAGCTAACGGTCAAGGCCGACAAGGACCACGCCGTCACCGACATCGCTTTCGATATCAGCGGCTTCATGTACCTGGCCCAGCGCGGACCGGTGGAAAACCGCTACGACTACAGCCGGTTCGCCGATTCCGGCGAAGGAGAGGTCATTCGCTACTGGCGCGAAAACCCGGACGATCCGGCGACGGAATCAGTCTGGGTGGAAATGCCGCAGGAATATGCGGTCGGTTTCCCGCAAGACAACCGGCAGTCGGCCGGCGGCCTCGACCTGCAATATGGCTATGACGCCGACGGCAATCTCGACACGAGCGTCTGCACCGACACGCTGGTTAAGTCAGGCGACAAATTGCGTGATAACCCGGCGCTTGCCGAACAGCTTGCCGGCGGCGGGCCGCTGGCCGTGCACGGCGTGCAGATCACGCCGGCGGCGTTGGTCAAGCCGGCCAACGTGCCGCCTTTCAGCTCGTGGTTCATCGACTTCGACGGCTATTTCGAAGACCCCGAGGTTGAAGGTCACGTCGGCGACGTCGAGGTCTGGCACCCCTGCGAGGGCCGTGCCGGCTATTACGAGCAGATACCGGGCGGCGGTTACCTGCCACCTTTCTATCCGCCTGATTTTCCGCCCCCCGGTGGCGCGCCTCCTTGCCTCGACCTCGAGGATGTCAGGTACTTCTGCACGCCCTCCGGCCTCGAGGCCGAACTCTATCTCCGCGACCCTGCCGGCTTTGGCGGCGGTTCGATCAAGGCTCTGTCCAGGACATCAGGCGTCGGCGTGACTTCACCCCCATCGCATGCTCCCGGCGCGCCCTACGCGATTGGCATCACCGGCCATTATCCTAGCGACACGGTCGACGTCGGGCTCTGCCTCTACCGGCAGTCCGACCGCGACAAGGGCGGCTACTTCCCTTGCTGCAAGATGACCGTGCCGCTCAGAACCCCAGCCTTCAGCTGCGAACGTTGAGGAGGGGAAGATGAGCATTTCAGCATTTTCCCCGCTTGCGACGATCATGAAGCCGCTGTCACTCGCCAGGCGCGGCGCGCGCTGGCTGGTTGCGGCCGGGATCGCGGTCGCCATGCTGGCCCCGGCGCAAGGCTTCGCCCAGGACCTTGTTCCGGCCCAGACCAGTCAGGCCGACCTCGACAAGCCCGCCGATCCCGGTCCGCTCGTAACCGCCAGTCCGGATTTCGGGCTCGATCTGGACAATCCGCGCATCGTCAATCCGCGGCCGGGCCGGGTCGTGCCGTTCTTCACCAAGAAAGGCGGGCAACGAGGCTGCGACTTTGTCGTATATTCGCTGAGCTTCGGCCTGCGCGGCAACCCGCAAGCTTTTGCCAGCCCAGGCCTCGCGGCCGCGCTGGAAAAGGCCGAGATCGACTTCAAGGACCAGCTTTCGCATGGCCTGCGGATCGTCGGCGTGCATGTGTCCGGCGACGGCACGAATGCGTCCGGCGGACCGCTGCCCGCTACCTCGATCAGCACGTCGGCAAATCCCAACGACACGGCGGATGTTTCCGATTTCCGGATCTCCGCCTCCGATCTCGACGGCGTCGGCGCTCCGAACGAGCGCGTCATCACGTTGCAGATCACCGCCAGGATCGACCATGCGACGTTTGCCTCGCCGGCGATCGTCGACAATCAGGGCATGATCAAGTTGACGGTCGGACCCGGCACTGGGACCATCATCCCGTCGCAGGACCCAAGCAAGCCTGACGACGGCAATTTCCTCACCGGCGAAAAGACCTCGATCAAGATCGACATCACCAAATGCAACCCGCCACCTCCACCTCCCGGCAAGGAATGCTTCAAGGCGGAACGCGGCACGGTCGATTGCGTAACCGGCGGCGCCTTCATCTATCACATGCCGGTCGGCGCCGAGATGGGCGGCAAATGGGTGCAGCTTTCGACGCCGACGACACCCGGCATCACCATCATCCCCGACACGCAGTTGGTGCCGGCGGGCGGCGGTGTGCTCGACTGGAAGATCGTCGGTGCGTCACCTGGCGACGTCATCCACCTCGTCGTCACCGGCATCGAAACCTATGCCGGCCCGGAAGAGGGCTGGGGCCTGTGCTGCACGCAGACGATCGAAATCGTCATTCCGCGTGACCAGAGGTGTCCGCCCAAGGACAGGGAACCGGATCTGAAAGTCGGAAAACGCGCCGACGTCCCGCGTTGCACGATGGATGGCGGTTGCGACTTCACCATCCGGGTCACCAATGTCGGCGACGCGCCGTATCACGGCAAGATCGTTATCGACGAAGTAACGCTGCCGGCCGGCTCCACCCTCGATTCAGGACCGAATGCGCTCTGGGCCTGTGCGGCGGCGGCCACCCCGATGATATGCACCCATCCAGTGACCAAGCTCAACCCGGGTGCCTCCGTCGACCTCAAGCTCGGCTTCAAGCCGGCCGGAGGTTGGAAGGGCCGCATCTTGCGCAACTGCGCCGCCTATAATTATGGGGCCAGCGGCAAGCCGCTGTTCGGCAGCCAGCAAAACGACCGCGGCTGCGCCTCGATCCCGATCTGCCGGCGCGGCGACCGTGACCGCGACTGCCGGCCGCCGGTGGAAAAGAAGGTCGATCTGATCCTGAAGAAGCGTGCCCGTACCCCGGTCTGCACGGCCGATCGCGTCTGCACCTTCGTGATCGACATCATCAACAACGGCAGCGTCCTCTACGACGGGCCGCTGGCGGTCACCGACACCTATCCGGGCGGCGCGCCGGCATCGTCGAGCTTCGGCCCGACCCCGCCCTGGACATGCGGACCGAACGGCCCCGGCCAGTTCCGCTGCGACAATGCCGGCATCGTGCTCTCGCCGGGCGCCTCGACGCCGATCTTCGTCAAGGCGGTGATGCCGGCCGGCTACCGTCCGGACACCGTCGAGAACTGCGCCGAGGTGAAAGCTATCCCCGGTGAGCACGACCTCACCAACAACCGCGCCTGCGCCAAGCAACGCATCGGTGATGGCGGCAAGCCGGCCATGCGCATTGCCAAGATGTGCAGCGGCTCGCTGGCCGGTGCTGCAGCCATGACCTGCCGCATCACCGTCATCAGCACCGGCACCACTGCTCCCACCGGTCCGGTGCGGGTCAGCGATGCCGCCACGCTGGTGGCCGGCGGAGCGCCCGTGCAGATCCAGACTGTCACCCCTGACGGCGCGGAATGGGCGTGCGGACCGGTTCCAGCCAATGCGCTGTCGTGCCAGATTCCCGGCGCCATCATGACGCCCGGAACCAGCCGCCACCTCGATGTGACGGTTGCCGGCAATGGCGTGTTCGAGAACTGCGCACGCGGCTTCCATGGCCCGGCGCCAGGAGACGACATCGTCTATCCGATCGGCAGGGCCTGCGCCAAGGGCGGCCGCCCTGCCACCATTCGCGTCGAGAAGACCGGCAATGCCGAGTGCCGGATCGGCCGGCCCTGCTCGTTCGAGATCACCATCGCGAATGATGGGCAAAACACCTTCTCCGGTCCGGTTCGCATCGGTGATGCGATCGGTGTCGAAGGCCTCGGCCGGCTGGAAGGCGTTGCGATCACCTCGGTCGACCCGCCCTTCGGCTGCGCGCCGGAACCGGCGACCTTGCCGGCATCCTGCATCGCCAATCTGACGCTCGGCGCCGGGGAAAGCCACGTTCACCGTGTGACCGTGATCATTCCCGACGACGGCCGCCTGACCAATCTGCAGGGCACCGTCAGCGGCCAGAACTGCGTCGGCGTGCTGTCGCCCGATACGCCGGTGCGAGGTGCGGGCGAAGTGCTCTCCCGCGACCCGGCCAACGTGCAGGGCGATCGCGGCAAGGCCTATGCCTGCCGTCCCTTCACCATCAAGAATGAGGTGCAGAAGGAGTGCTCGGCAGGTCTCGTCATGAACGACGCCGGCCGGTGCGTCTGCCCGGAAGGCACCACTTTCCGCAACGGCCAGTGCTCGTCGGGTGGCGGTTCGGTCATCATACCGAAGCCGAAGGAGCGCTGCGTGCTGCTCAATGGCCAGATACGGACCTCCGACGGGCGTTGTGTCTGCCCGCGCGGAACCGAGCTGGAGAACCGCAGGTGCGTGTCGACCGACGAGCCGCCGGCACGCCTGTGCAAGCTGCTGCCTGGCCAGATCCGTACCCAGGATGGTGATTGCATCTGCCCGAGAGGGACGGAACTGAGGGGCAGGGCCTGCGTGCCGATCGTCAAGAAGCCGATCGTTGAACAGTGCACCACCCGCGGCCAGATTCACAACAAGCGCGGCGCTTGTGTCTGCCCGCGCGGGACCGAGGTGATCAGAGGCGCATGCCGCCGGGCGCAGGTGGAGTGCGCGCCTGGCTCACGGCTGATCAACGGCCGGTGCCAGCCGATCATCAAGCGGCGCTGCCCGGTCGGGACAGTCGGACAGTATCCAGACTGCACTCCGATCCGCAGGGCGCCGACGCTGCAGATCAATCCGAACCTGCTGCTAAACCCGAACATCCTGCAGCAGCCGAGGCGCAGGCCGCGGGCTCTCCAGTAGGGGACCCGGCGCGCAACAGTCCGTCACATTGGACCGCAACACCAAAACCCCGCCGGAGCAAACCGGCGGGGTTTTGGTGTTGGTCGGACGTGTTTCAGCCGCCGCGTGAACCTAATCGCTGCAGTCGGCGACAAACTCCCTGAAGGAACATTTCAGGGAGAGAGAAGATGTCTTCAACCAAACATGTTTTCCGCAATACGGCGGCGACCGTTGCCCTGATCGCAGCCGCGCTCGCCACCACACCGGCCTTCGCCAAGCAGGCGAACATCAAGTCAATGTCGTTCAACACCGAAAGCGCCAACACGACGATCCATGTCAGCTCCAGCGACAAGCAAAAATGGGACACGCTTAAGAGCGGCAACGTCCAGTTCTGGGGCCACATGAAGCTCAACACACGGTGGCCAGGTTATGTGCAGGATGTCGGCGTGGCGCTCGGCGTTTGTGGACCGGGCCAGTGCGGCGCATTTCCGCCGATCTGGAGCACGTCGCCTGTCAGCCGCGACTACGATCATCAGGAAAATTTCTACTTCGATTCCTCCATAATACCGCTGTCGTCGGACACCGGTATCGCCGTCGTGCCTTACGGAGACCAGATCATTGCCAGGTGCAACCAGTACCTCCAGCCCGATGGGCCGACAAAGTCTTACTCGTTCACGCACAGCTTCCATGTGAGCTTCTCGGCACTGACCGACACGGCGCTCGACATGGACAATGCGGTCAGCGAGGCCCAGGGCGGCAGCTGGCCCCATCCGCTGTACGACTCGCACTA
Source organism: Mesorhizobium temperatum (assembly GCF_002284575.1). Classification (GTDB taxonomy): domain Bacteria; phylum Pseudomonadota; class Alphaproteobacteria; order Rhizobiales; family Rhizobiaceae; genus Mesorhizobium; species Mesorhizobium temperatum. The sequence goes on along the minus strand of NZ_NPKJ01000015.1, from coordinate 133,990 downwards.
TGCCGAGCATGGATCGTTCGACGTCCAGGTTGTCTGCGACCCCGTCATCAAGCCGCCGGTTCAGGACGTCGCCAATGATTTCGGCGAATTCGACGTGGACAACGTCAAGCTGTTCCTGACCACCTACCAGTCGAACCAGACCGGCTCGACGCCCGGTACGGTCTGCCCGTCGTTGAAGGTCACGAGCCAGGCGCAGGCCAACCAGGCCGGGCCTGTGTCGATGCGCATCTGGCGCCAGAAGAACGACGGGCCGATCACCTCCGAGGTGCAGCAGGCGTGGGCGTCATACGACGCGACCAAGAATGGCTATTTCGCCACCTATGAGAAATGGGAGGATGTCGGCGCCACCGCCTACTTCCAATACAAGACCGAGATCATCGGCAACGGTCCGTTCGAACCATTTGACGGCTGGAAGGACATCACCGTCCATTGCACCGGCGCGGGCGGGGGCGGCTTCACCGACGCACCTCAGGACAACCCCGAAAACCCGCCGGCGCATTCGGACTGGCAGGGAGAAGTCACTGTCTCGGACAGCGCTGGCTTCAAAAAATTCTGCCCGCGCAAGGGCCAGGTGGCGTTCGAGGTCGAACGCGATGCGCCGGGTGCGTTTCACTACCGCATCAGCTGCTCGAACGGCGCATTCTTCACCGGCACGACGGCCGCCTTCAACGATGGCTGTGTGTTCAAGGCGAGTGCCGCACACGAGCTCAGCATCGTCAGAACCCGCTCGATCCAGTGCACCCTGCAGGAGATCAAGCAGAACGGTTCGATCGCCACCGTCGACAACGGCAGCGAGGATTTTACCTGCATCAAGCGTAGTTTTGATCCGAATGCCGATGGTCTGGCGGTCGATACGCGACCCAATCCCGGCAAACCGCAACTTCCGCCGGTCGTCATCGACGCCGGCCGCACATGCCTGCCGAGCCAGAGGCTGATCCGTGGCAAATGCGTCGACAGGCCGCTCGTGGCTGCCTGCCGCGGCACCGAAAAGCGTGTCAACGGCAAGTGCGTTGGGGTCAGCATCCACTGCCTGCCCGGTTACCATCAGGTCGGCCTGAAATGCGTGCGCAATGCAGTGATCGCCGACAGGTGCAAGCGCAACGAACAGCGCATCGACGGGAGATGCGTGCGCAAGCCCCCATCATTATCGACTGCAAGCGCGGCTATCATCTGGTCGGCAAGGCATGCGTTAAGAACCCGCTGATCATCACCGCCTGCCGGGCAACCGAAAAACTGGTGCGTGGACACTGCGTGCCCAAGCAACCTGTGAAAAAGCTCAATCTGCAGAAAGTGAAGTAAGGCACCGGCAAGGTCTTACTGCCACGACCGGCCAGGCCGCGGCATCCGGTGAACTGAAATCGCGACGCTTGAACAGGGAGAGAGGTGGCCGACGCTGCCTCTCTCCTTTGTGCAACAACCCATCTTTGTGCAACAACCCATCGGCGCCGGATTCCTGTCGACAAGCGGCGCTGAGACGATTAGAGCGACGTGCGTCCACTTGGACGCACAAAGTACGCTCTAAGACTTTGAATCTTCGCTTCGTGCTTTCCGAAAATCGGATTCCGATTTTCGGGCCGATGCGGTAGGCGAAGGCGGGCTCAAGGACGGGAAGCGAACATGGCTCACAAGACCCTGATCGCGCCATCTGTGCTGGCGTCGGATTTTTCGAAGCTCGGCGACGAGGTCGAGGCGGTAGCGGCCGCCGGCGCCGACTGGATCCATCTTGACGTCATGGACGGGCATTTCGTGCCCAACATCACCTTCGGTCCGCCGGTGATCAAGGCGATCCGCAACCGCACCAAGGCCTTCTTCGACTGCCATCTGATGATCGCGCCGGCCGATCCCTATCTGGAGGCCTTCGCCGAGGCCGGCTGCGACGGCATGACGGTGCATGCCGAGGCCGGGCCGCATCTCGACCGTTCGCTGCAGACGATCAGGGACCTCGGCAAGAAGGCCGGCGTGTCGCTCAACCCGGCGACGCCGGAAACGGCGATCGAATATGTGCTCGACCGGCTCGATCTGATCCTTATCATGACCGTCAATCCGGGTTTTGGCGGCCAGGCCTTCATTCCGGGGGTCGTCGACAAGGTGAAGCGGGTGAAAGCGCTGATCGGCAATCGGCCGATCCGGATCGAGATCGACGGCGGCATCTCGCCGCAAACCGCATCTTTGGTCACTGCCGCCGGCGCCAGCGTGCTGGTCGCCGGTGCGGCCATCTTCAAGGGCGGCAGCGTCGAAGCCTATCGGGCGAACATCGAGGCGATCAGGACAGCGGCCGACCGGGCTGCCGGCTGACGCTGCGGCTGCCGGCGCCACGCGCCGTCTCTTCAGCCGGTCAGGAATTCGTTGGCCGACGCCGGTGCGCTTGTGCTTATGACATGCGGTCCGCCAGCCAAAAATGTCTTTGTCCATTTTTGGCAATTTTGTTGGTATATCAGAAACTGCATCCATATTCTCTGTCTCACCCTCATGCCTCTCCGGACCCTCCCGCAGGCTCCTCTTCGACGGTTGGGATCGATGAACCGCAGCCCTTTCTTCGCTGACCTGCTGAACACCATCGCCGACCGCGGCCGGATGATGCTGAACCTCGTTCGCGGTGACGAGCCGGTTTCGGCCGACAGCCTGGCACGTCTGTGCGCCCGTCTGCTTTCCAGCCAGGGCGAGGCATCGGGTGTCGCTTATGCAAGGGAAATCCTGGAGCGCTGGCGCACCCTCGGCACCGACGGAAGGCTGGCTTTCCTGCGTGTGCTGCGCGATCGTTTCGGCACCGATCATGCCAGGCTTGCCGCCGCGGTGGATGCCTATCGCGCCGAGCCCGACGATCGCTCGGCACTTGCCCTGCACGCCGCCGCCGAGCCGGCCAGGCAGGAGCTCCTGCGCCGCCTGAACCTGGCGCCCGGCGGCATCGAGACGCTGGTGCGCATGCGCGAGGATCTGCTTGCCCGGCTGCCCATATCGCCCGATCTCGCCATCGTCGATGCCGATTTCACGCACCTCCTGTCGTCATGGTTCAACCGCGGCTTCCTGGTGCTGCGGCGGATCGACTGGTCGACCCCGGCCAACATCCTGGAAAAAATCATCCGCTACGAGGCGGTGCACGCCATCCACACCTGGGACGATCTGCGCCGCCGGATCGAACCCGACGACCGGCTCTGCTATGCGTTCTTTCATCCGCAGCTCGGCGACGAGCCGCTGATCTTCGTCGAGGTCGCGCTCACCCGGGCGATGCCGACGACGATCGCCGAGCTGCTTGCTGACGAGCGGCCGCTGGTGCAGCCACGGGAGGCCACGACGGCGGTGTTCTATTCCATCTCCAACTGCCAGGAGGGCTTGCGCGGCATCTCGTTCGGCAATTTCCTGATCAAGCAGGTGGTCGAGGACCTGCGCCGCGACCTTCCCGGCTTGACCGATTTCGTCACGCTGTCCCCGGTGCCGGGCTTTGCCCGTTGGCTGGCCGAGCAGGCTGAAACCATCCCCTCCGCCGCCGAAGTGTTAGACCTCGTCGCCGACGAGGGCTGGCATGCGGACGCTGCCGCGCGCGACCGCGCGGGCCAGGCTCTGCTTCCTCTTGCGGCACAGTATTTCCTCGAAGCCCGCACCGCCTCCGGCAAGGTGATCGATCCGGTCGCCCGGTTCCATCTCGGTAATGGCGCGCGGCTGGAGCGCATCGATCTTTTCGGCGACCTGTCGCCCCGCGCCTTGCGTCAGGCGCATGGCCTGATGGTCAATTATCGCTACAAGCTTGACGATATAGAGAAGAACCACGAGCTGTTCGCCGCCAGGAACGATGTGGCGGCCGCGCCCGCCGTGCGCCGCCTGCTGCCGAACCGGCGAGACCGGGCCGCGCCGCGGCTTCCGGCGCAAGCTCAGGGGATTGAGGACAAGAGGGACATATGAGCAACCCACCCGCTTCAGGCTGCCGGCCGAACGGCTGATACCTTAGGCGCCCTTTGCGACACCGGCCTCGAAAACCCTGTCGCCTTCTATCCAGACGCCCTTGACGTCCAATTCGTCCGACAGCGCAATGATATCGGCAGCGGTGCCGTTGGCGAATCGCCCGAGCCGGTGCGACTGGCCGATCGCCTGCGCCGGATAGAGCGAAGCCATGCGCAGCGCCTCCGAAAGCTCCAGTCCGACAACTCGGTGGACGAAGCGCACGGCGGAGATCATGTCGAGATCGGCGCCCGCCAGCGTCCCGTCGGCAAGCCGCAGGCTGCCGTCCTTGCGATAGATGGTGCGGCCGTTCAGCGTGAACGAGGTCATATCGGTGCCGATCGTCGCCATGGCGTCGGTGACCAGGAAAATTTTTGCCGGGCCCTGCTTGGCGCGCAGCGCGATGGCCAAGGTGGCGGGATCGACATGGATGCCGTCAGCGATGATGCCGGCAAACAATGTGCCTGTATCGATGGCGGCACCCGCCAGACCCGGCTCACGATTGCCGATCTGGCTCATGGCGTTGAACAGATGGGTGACCAATGCTGCGCCGGCATCGGCGAACGCGCGCGCCTTGGCATAGCCGGTGTCGGAATGGCCGAGGCTGACGACGATGCCGGCCTCGACGAGCGCCGAAACGCGCACGGTGTCGACGGATTCCGGCGCTACAGTGGTCAGCAGCACCGGCAGGGTTTTTCGCGTCGCAATCAGCATCGCCTGGTCGGCATCCAGCATCGGCCGGATCAATGCCGGATCGTGCGCGCCCTTGCGGGCGATCGACAGATGCGGGCCTTCGAGATGCAGGCCCAAAAAGCCCGGCACCTTCTGCTGCGCGGCCTCCGCACCGGCGGCAACCGCCGCGGCGGTGATCTCAGGCGTGTCGGTGATCAGCGTCGGCAACAGCGCGGTCGTGCCGAACGGCGCGTGCGCCCGACAAATGGTTTCGATCGAAGCGACATCGGGATGGTCGTTGAGCATGATGCCGCCGCCGCCATTGACCTGAAGGTCGACGAAGCCCGGTGCAAGCATGCCGCCGCCGGTTTCGATACGCTCGACGCCGAACGGAACGGCTCCGGTGGCAACGATGGCCTCGACGAGACCGTCTCGCACGACAAGGGCAGCGTTGTCGTGCCAGTCGTCGCCGTCAAAAATCCGGGCGCCAGTCAGGGCAAAACGGTCGCTCATATGGTTTCCGTCACCTTGCGAAGATTGGGCGGCGTGTCCGGATCGAGACCGCGATGACGGGCAAAGGCCTCGACGAAGCCATAGAAGGACACGATCAGCGCCAGCGGGTCGGTCAACGGATGGCCGGTGGCGACATGCGGCAGGTGCTGAGCGCTTTTCGCCGTGTCCGAAGTCACGAAGACGGCCGCACCCTTGGCCGCCAGGCTGTCGGCGGCCTCGGCGACCGATGGCTCGGAAGCATCGCGGGCGGCGAGCGCCAGCACCGGAAAATCAGGCCCGACCAGCGCCAGCGGGCCGTGCATGACTTCGGCAGCACTATAGGCCTCGGCATGCATGGCGCAGGTTTCCTTGAACTTCAGCGCCGCTTCATTGGCGATCGCAGCGGACGGACCGCGACCGAGGATGAACAGCGATTTCGGCGTCTCCAACGCACCGGCCAGCGCCATCCAGTCGCAGGCGATCGCCTTGCGAAATTGCTCCGGCAAACGGACGAGCGCTGCCAGCAGCTTATCGTCGCCGGTGCTATGCGCCATCAAGGCGAGGCCGGCGACGGCCGAATTGACGAAGGTCTTGGTCGCCGCAACGCTGCGTTCCGGGCCGGCCAGGATGTCGATCGCATAATCGGAGGCGCGCGCCAGCGGCGAATCGGCGGTGTTGGTGATGGCGACGGTCAGGGCACCGCCGGCTCTCGCGGCTTGCGCCATGGCGACAATGTCCGGGCTCTTGCCCGATTGCGAGATCGCCAGGCAGGCCGAGCCGGCCAGCTTGAGCTTGGCGCCGTAGATCGAAGCGATCGACGGACCGATCGATGCGACGGCGAGACCGGCGGTCAGCTCGACGGCATATTTCATGAAGGTGGCGGCATGGTCGGAGGAGCCGCGCGCCACGGTGACGATGAAATGCGGATCGCGCTCGCGAATGCCGCGCCCGGCCTCGGTCAGCACCGCCGCCGAACCGTCGAGCAGGCGGGCAGTGGCTTCCGGGATCTCCTCGATCTCGCGCCGCATATGGGTAATCTCCATTTGGGTGTTTACTGCGCTCATGGCCGGCCCTCTTCGCCCGGCCCGCTCAGCCGGAGCTCGGCGACGAAATCATAGGCGTCGCCCCTGTAGATGGAGCGGGTGAATTCGATCACCTTGCCGCTCGCCAGATAGGAAATACGCTCGATGTGCAGGCCGGCAATACCTGACGGCACTTCGAGCAGCCGCGCGTCGTCGCCACCGAGATTGGCTGCGGAAATGCGCTGCACCGCCCGTACCGGCCGGAGGCCGGTCGTTTCCAGTGCAGCGTAGAGCGAGGACCCAATTCCTGCCGGGTCGGGCAGCACGCTGGCAGACAGTGCGGCGCGCTCGATCGCCAGCGGCGTATCGTTGGCAATGCGCAGGCGCGCCACCCGCGCCACCAGTTCGTTCGATGACAGGCCGAGCACCATCATCTCGTCCGGCGAGGGCGCATAGAGGCCGCGGTCGAGCCAGGCCGAACGCACCGCCATGCCGCGCCGCGCCATATCCTCGGTGAAAGACGTCAGCCGCGACAGCGACTGCTCGACGCGCTCCATCCGCGGCGCGACGAAGGTGCCGGAGCCGTGACGCTGGACAAGGATGCCGCCCTTGACCAGATCCTGCACTGCCTTGCGCACGGTGACCCGCGAAATGTCGGCCTTGCTGGCGATGTCGCGCTCGGACGGCAGCGCATCGCCCGGCCCGATCAGGCCGCGATTGACCGCGTCCTCGATGCTCTTCCTGAGCTGCAGATAGAGCGGTGCGCCGCTTTGCGCCGACTGTTTCAGCATGGCGAAAATCTGGTCGGCGGCTTCGCTCATCGCGCCGCCTCCGCCGCACTCGAGAAAACGCGCACCGCCATCTGCACTGCGCCGCCCAGCGCATCGTCGAGCGGCGGCTTCAGCAGCGCCCGGTAGCGTGCCGACAGACGTGGTGCATAGAGCGGCGCCAGCCCGCCAAGCAGGCAGAGCGGATCGTCGTCGCCGAGATCGAGCACGCCAAGTGCTGCCTCGACGTCGGCGACCGCCTTGTCGAGGATCCAGTTGGCGACGGCGTCGCCCTTTTCGGCATGGTCGAAGACCTTTGGCGCGAAGCCGCCGAAATCGCCGGGTTTGGCGTTGGTGGTGAACTCGACCAAATCCTCAGGATTGTCGCGGAAGATGGCGAGCATGGCCTGCGTCAGCGGCGACCCCTGGCGGATGCCGTCATAGGCAAGCAGCGTCTGTTCGAGCAGGTCGCGGCCGATGCGGGCGCCGCTGCCCTGGTCGCCGACCTGGAAACCCCAGCCGCCGATGGCGCGCGACTTGCCATGTCTGCGCGCCATATAGGCGGTGCCGGTGCCGAGGATGGCCATGGCGCCGTCACCGGAGCCGACCGCGCCTTCCAGGGCGATCTCGGCGTCGGTCTCGACACGGCTGACGCTGAACGGCAGGATGGCTTCGAGCTGCTGCCTGTAGGTGCCGACATTGGCGCCGGCGAGGCCGAGGATGGCCGGGGTCTGCGGGATCAGTTCGGGGTCCTGTCCGGCCGCGACAAAGGCCTGCCTTGCCGCCTCGACGATGTTGGCCCTGGCACCGGTGAGATCGGTGCGGATGTTGGCGGCGCCGCTCTTGGCGCGGCCAACGACGGTGCCGTCGACTGTTGCAAGGGCCGCCCTGCAGCTGGTGCCGCCGCCATCGATGCCAAGCACGAAATTCACACGATTTCTCCTCCGGGCGGATAATACCAATAAAATACCAATAGCCAAGGCTTAATTTCCGTTTCAAAAAGATTAAGGCGTATTTGATTGAAAAACCACCGCATTTTGCCAACACGGCGATTTCAGGGCAGGGAAGTCGTTAATGCGTGTGGACAAGTGGTATTTTTTTGGTATTGTTTTCTGGATTGGAGGGAAAGCGGATGGCCGAAACGCGCACCGAAGCGCTTCACCAGAATGCCGAGGGGCTGGACATCCAGGCTCCGGACGCCATCCTTTCCTCTTTGGCCAATGCGCAGATCGAGGCCGCCAAGGCGGTGCGCGGCGCCATTCCTGCCATCGCCAAAGCAGCTGAGATCATCGCCAGCCGGCTAAAGAGCGGCGGCACGCTCGCTTACGCGGCAGCCGGCAGCTCGGGCCTGATGGCGCTGGCCGATGCGCTGGAACTGCCGGGCACCTTCGGCATTCAGCGCGACCGTATCGCCATCCTGATCGCCGGCGGCGACGAAGCCTTCAAGACACTGGCCGGTGGGCCGGAGGACGACACCGACGAAGCCTCGGCGGCGGTTGCCGCTGCCGGCATCGGCGAGGGCGACTGCCTGATCGCGGTCTCGGCCAGCGGCTCGACGCCTTATGCCGTGAGGGCGATCGAGGAAGCCCGGGCCCGGGGGGCGGCGACCATCGCCATCGCCAACAACAAGCACGCGCCGCTGCTTCGGCTGGCCGAAGTTGCCATATTGCTCGAAACACCGCCGGAGCTGATCGCCGGCTCGACGCGCATGGGCGCCGGCACTGCCCAGAAGATCGCGCTCAACATGCTGTCAACGCTGGCCGCCATCCATCTTGGCCATGTCCATGACGGCTACATGGTCAATCTCATGGCCGACAACATCAAGCTGCGCGACCGCGCGGCACGCATCGTCGCCGCCATCAGCGGACGCGATAGGGACGATGCGGCGCGTCTGCTCGAGAAGAGTGGCGGCGTCGTCAAGACCGCCATTCTGCTCGCCGCAGGTGCTGCCAACGCCGATGCGGCCGAGAAGATACTGGAAGGGACCGGCCAGAAGCTGCGCCCGGCCCTTTCCGCGATCGAGGGGAGCATGAGGCAGAAAGCCTCTGTTCTCAAAACCGAACCTGAAAAAGGTCAACAGGGAGACTGAGCATGACAACGAAACTACTGACGGCACTTCTTCTCGGCACCAGCATTCTCGGCTCAGCCGGAATGGCCTATGCCCAGGACGTAACGCTCAACATCGAAAGCTGGCGCGGCGACGACCTTGCCATCTGGAAGGACAAGCTGATCCCGGCTTTTGAGGCCAAGAACCCGGGCATCAAGGTGGTGTTCGCGCCGTCGGCGCCGACCGAATATGACGCCGCACTCGGCGCCAAGCTCGCCGCCGGCTCGGCGGGCGACCTGATCACCTGCCGCCCGTTCGACAAGTCGCTGGAACTCTTCAAGAAGGGCAATCTCGCCGATATCTCGACGCTGCCTGGCATGGAGAACTTCTCCGACGTGGCCAAGTCGGCCTGGCAGACCGACGACGGCAAGGCGACATTCTGCGTGCCGATGGCTTCCGTCATCCATGGCTTCATCTACAACAAGGACGCCTTCGACCAGCTCGGCATCAAGGTGCCGACCACGAATGAGGAATTCTACGCCGCGCTCGACAAGATCAAGGCCGACGGCACCTATATCCCGATGGCGATGGGCACTAAGGACCTCTGGGAAGCCGCCACCATGGGCTACCAGAACATCGGCCCGAACTACTGGAAGGGCGAGGAAGGCCGCGCCGCACTGATCAAGGGCGAGCAGAAGCTGACCGATCCGCAGTGGGTAGCGCCGTTTGCCGAACTCGCCAAGTGGAAGCCCTATCTCGGCGACGGCTTCGAGGCGCAGACCTATCCGGACAGCCAGAACCTGTTCACGCTTGGCCGCGCCGCCATCTACCCGGCCGGCTCGTGGGAGATCGGCCTGTTCAACACGCAGGCGCAGTTCAAGATGGGCGCGTTCCCGCCGCCGGTGCAGAAGGCCGGCGACACCTGCTACATCTCCGACCACACCGACATCGGCATGGGCCTCAATGCGGCGTCGAAGAACGCGGATGCGGCCAAGACCTTCCTGTCCTGGGTCGCCTCGTCTGATTTTGCCACCATCTATGCCAACGCGCTGCCGGGCTTCTTCAGCCTGAACAACACCCCGGTGAAGATGGAAGACCCGCTGGCGCAGGAATTCGTCTCCTGGCGCGACAAGTGCAAGTCGACGATCCGCTCGACTTACCAGATCCTGGGCCGCGGTACGCCGAACCTCGAAAACGAGACATGGGTTGAGTCGGCTAACGTCATCAACGGCACCGATACGCCGGAAGCTGCCGCCAAGAAACTGCAGGACGGTCTCGACAGCTGGTATAAGCCGGCGAAGTAAGAGCCCGGCGAAGCGCTATCTCCCCCCCTCGAGTGGGGATAGCGCCGAAGGCTACAGAGGGGTCGGTGAAGGCAGGCTGCGACCCTGATCGTTGCTGGAAAGCACGATCGAAACCACGATGGCGCACTGCCTTGGCCGACCCACCCGCCTCGCTTCGCGAGGCACCCTCCCCTCGAGGGGGAGGGAGGTGCCGCGCCCTTTGGCGGCAATTGCAACACCTGATCGGCGGGAACCGAACTCATGGCCGCAGCACCGAAACGACCGTTCCGCTGGCATATCGGCGTCTTTCTGGCGCCGGCAGTGCTGGTCTATACGGCAATCATGATCCTGCCGCTGGCCGGCACGCTGCAGCTCTCGCTGTTCCGCAACATCGACCAGGCCCAGGTCTTCGTGGGACTGGCAAATTTCCGCACGCTGTTCGGCGATCCTAACTGGTCCTTGGGCTTCTGGAATGCACTGCGGAACAATGTCTGGTTCTTCATCATCCACATGCTGGTGCAGAACCCGATCGGCGTCCTGCTGGCGGCACTTCTGTCCAGCCCGCGGCTGAGATTCTCCGCCTTCTACCGTACGGCGATCTTCGTGCCGACGATCCTGTCCTTCGTCATCGTCGGCTTCGCCTGGAAGCTGATCCTGTCGCCGCTGTGGGGCGTGGCGCCGAACCTGATGGATCTCGTCGGCCTCAAAAGCCTGTTCACGCCGTGGCTGGGCAAGGAGCAATATGCGCTGACCACGCTCAGCCTGATCTCGGTGTGGCAGTTCGTCGGCATCCCGATGATGCTGATCTATGCGGCACTGCTGTCCATCCCCGAGGAGGTGATCGAAGCCGCCGAATGCGACGGCATCACCGGCATGTCGCAGTTCTGGAAGATCAAGCTGCCGCTGATCCTGCCGTCGATCGGCATCATCTCGATCCTGACCTTTGTCGGCAATTTCAACGCTTTCGACCTGATCTATACCGCGCAAGGCGCGCTGGCCGGGCCGAACTATTCAACCGACATCCTCGGCACCTTCCTCTACCGCGCCTTCTTCGGGTTCCAGTTGCAGATCGGCGATCCCAATATGGGCGCGGCGATTGCCACGATGATGTTCCTGATCATCCTTGGCGGCGTCTGTGTCTACCTCTTCCTCGTTCAGACGCGCCTGCGTCGCTACCAGTTCTGAGGCGTAAGATGAGCATGACAACCAGCTCCCTGCCCCGCACCATCGGCGCCCATGCGGTCCTGTTGACCTACACGGTGATCGCACTGCTTCCGGTGATCATCGTCATCGTCAATTCGTTCAAGTCGCGCGCCGCGATTTTCGGCGCGCCGCTGGCGCCGCCGACCCCGAAAACCTTCGACCTGATCGGCTACACCACCGTGATCGGGCAGGGCGATTTCATCCACTATTTCCAGAACAGCCTTGTAGTCACCGTCGCCTCGCTGTTCTTCGTGCTCCTGTTCGGCGCGATGGCGGCTTTCGCACTATCGGAATACCGCTTCCGCGGCAATTCGCTGATGGGGCTCTACCTGGCGCTCGGCATCATGATCCCGATCCGCCTCGCCACCGTCGCCATCCTGCAATTGATGGTGATGAGCGGGCTGGTCAACACCCTGACGGCACTGATCCTGGTCTACACGGCGCAAGGCTTGCCGCTCGCCGTCTTCATCCTGTCGGAATTCATGAAGCAGGTATCCGACGATCTGAAGAATGCCGGGCGCATCGACGGCCTGTCCGAATACACGATCTTTTTTCGGCTGGTGCTGCCGCTGGTGCGGCCATCGATGGCAACGGTTGCCGTCTTCACCATGATCCCGATCTGGAACGATCTGTGGTTTCCGCTGATCCTGGCGCCGTCGGAGGAAACCAAGACGGTGACGCTCGGCGCGCAGCTGTTCCTCGGCCAGTTCGTCACCAACTGGAACGCGATCCTGGCCGCACTTTCGCTGGCGATCATGCCGGTGCTGATCCTCTACGTCATCTTCTCGCGGCAGCTGATCCGCGGCATTACTTCGGGAGCGGTCAAGTGAGCGAGGGTCGAGACATTATCGTCCAGAGCCTTGCCGAGACGGCAAACCGCCATGGATTTCGAGGCGTGCGCGCCACGAATTACTACCGCGAGTGGCCGGAAACGGTCTGCCTGCTTAACGTTCAGAAGTCTGCCTGGGGACCACAGTTCTATCTCAATGCCGCTGTCTGGCTGACGCGGTTAGGGGCGGAGCGCCGACCGAAAGAATACAACTGTCATATTCGCTGGCGCGTCAATTCCCGGATGGAAGGCGAGCAGTCGAAGGCATTCACGGATGCACTCGATCTGGACCACCCGATGCCGGACGATCACAGATCTTCACTGATCAAGGACGGTGTCGATGAATATGGCTTCGGACTTCTGGCACGTTGCGAAACAGAACAGGCGGCTTTGCAGGTCGCCGATGAATGTGGGCCGACTGTGATGGTGGCCCTGAAAGCCCGTATGCAGGGAAAGGCGAGCTGAAATGGCTGAACCTCTTCGTGTCGTCGTCGCCGGGCTCGGCAATATGGGCCGCAGCCATGCGCTGGCCTATCACACCAATCCGGGCTTCCAGATCGCCGCACTTGTCAACCGTTCGGATGTGCCGTTGCCGGCCGGGCTTTCCGGCTATGGCATCAGGCGCTCCTTCGACGAGGCGCTGCGCGACGAAAAACCAGATATCGCCTGTATCGCCACCTATTCCGACAGCCATGTCGACTATGCCGTGAAGGCGTTAGAGGCCGGCTGCCATGTCTTCGTCGAAAAGCCGCTGGCGACGACGGTGGCGGATGCGAAACGCGTCGTCGCCGCAGCCAAGGCCAACGGCAGAAAACTGGTGATCGGCTACATCCTGCGCCATCATCCGTCCTGGATCAGGCTGATCGCCGAGGCGCGAAAACTGGGCGGTCCTTACGTGTTTCGCATGAACCTCAACCAGCAATCCTCAGGCCAAAGCTGGGAGACGCACAAGCAATTGATGCAGACGACGTCGCCGATGGTCGATTGTGGCGTTCACTATCTCGACGTGATGCTGCAGATCACCGACGCCAGGCCGGTCGAGGTGCGCGGCATGGGGCTAAGGCTGACCGACGAGATTGCGCCAACGATGTACAATTACGGTCACCTGCAGGTGCTGTTCGACGACGGTTCGGTGGGCTGGTACGAGGCCGGCTGGGGGCCGATGATCTCGGAAACGGCCTTTTTTGTGAAGGACGTGATCTCGCCCAATGGCTGCGTGTCGATCGTCATGAAGGAGGGCGCCAAATCCGACGACATCGACACCCACACCAAGACCTCGACCATCCGCCTGCACAGTGCGGCGACCGGCGCGGACGGCAAGTTCGCCAAGCCGGATGAGATGCTGTCGATGGAGGGTGAGCCCGGCCATCAGGATCTCTGCGATCTCGAGCAGGCTTTTCTGCTCAAGGCGATCCGCGAGGATCTTGATCTCTCCCGCCACATGGACGACGCGGTGAAGTCGCTCGCCGTCTGCCTTGCCGCCGACGAGAGCGTGCGCAGCGGCGCCCCAATCAGACTCTAGACCAGTCAAACTCTAGAACAGGGACGAAGCCGTGGGTTCGCTGAATATCGAGAATGTGAAGAAGGCCTTTGGGCCGGTCGAGGTGCTGAAGGGCATCAACCTAGAAGTGACCGATGGCGAATTCGTCGTCTTCGTCGGCCCCTCCGGCTGTGGCAAGTCGACCCTGCTCAGGGTCATCGCCGGGCTGGAGGATTCGACCTCGGGGCGCGTGGTCATCGACGGGGCGGACGTCTCCGCAACCCCACCGGCCAAGCGCGGCATCGCCATGGTGTTCCAGACCTACGCGCTCTACCCGCATCTGACGGTGAAGAACAATATGGGCCTCGGCCTGAAGCAGGCGGGCACGCCGGCGGCCGAGATCGACCGCCGCATCGGCATCGCCTCCTCGATGCTGTCGCTGGAACCCTATCTCGCAAGGCGCCCGGCCGAGCTTTCCGGCGGCCAGCGCCAGCGCGTCGCCATCGGCCGCGCCGTGGTGCGTGAGCCCAAGCTTTTCCTGTTCGACGAGCCGCTGTCCAACCTCGATGCAGCACTGCGCGTCAACACCAGGCTGGAGATCGCGCAATTGCATCGCCGGCTGAAGGCGACGATGATCTATGTCACCCACGACCAGGTCGAGGCGATGACGCTGGCCGACAAGATCGTCGTGCTCAACGCGGGCAAGATCGAGCAGATCGGCGGGCCGATGGAACTCTACAATTCGCCGGCGAATGAATTCGTCGCCGGCTTCATCGGCTCACCGAAGATGAATTTCGTCGATGGTGCCAGGCTTGGCGAGACGGCCAAGACCATCGGCGTGCGCCCCGAGCACCTGACCGTCGATGCGAAATCCGGGGCCTGGAAAGGCACGGTCGTCCATGCCGAGCACCTCGGCGCCGACACCAACCTCTATCTCGACTGCGAGAAGGCCGGGCTGATCACCGTGCGCATCTTCGGCGTCTACAATGCCGAACCCGGTGCTACGCTCTACGCGACGCCGGATCCGGCGAAGACTTATCGGTTCGGGGCCGATGGCAAGGTGCTGAAGTAAGCGCCTCCTTTCCTTCTGCCCTTGTGGGAGAAGGTGGATCGGCGCGCAGCGCCGAGACGGAAGAGGGGTGTTGGACGGAGTGCGGTCGGTGCCAAGCTGGAGCACCCCTCATCCGTCGCCTTCGGCGACACCTTCTCCCACAAGGGGAGAAGGCAGAGCGCCACTACTCGTCCGCCTTGAACGTCTGCTTCTGCATGCCCAGCCCTTCGATGCCGAGCTCGACGAAGTCGCCGGGCTTCAGGAAGACCGGCGGCTTCATGCCGAGGCCGACGCCGGGCGGTGTGCCGGTCGAGATGATGTCGCCCGGATGCAGCGACATGAACTGGCTGAGATAGGACACGAGGTAGGCGACGCCATAGACCATGGTCTTGGTCGAGCCGTTCTGCATCGTCTTGCCGTTGACCTTCAGCCACATCGGAATGTTCTGCGGGTCCTTGACCTCGTCCTTGGTCACCAGCCACGGACCGATCGGCCCGAAGGTGTCGCAGCTCTTGCCCTTGGTCCACTGGCCCTGTCGCTCGGCCTGGAAGGCGCGTTCGGAAACGTCATGTGCGACGCAATAGCCGGCGACATAGTCCAGCGCCTCGGCCTCGGTTACGTACTTCGCGGTCTTGCCGATGACCACGCCAAGCTCGACTTCCCAGTCGGTTTTCACCGATCCGCGCGGGATCAGCACGTCGTCGTCTGGCCCGACGATGGCCGAGCTTGCCTTCATGAAAATGATCGGCTCCGGCGGCACGATGGCGCCGGTCTCGGCGGCATGATCGGAGTAGTTCAGGCCGATGCAGATGAATTTGCCGGTGCCGGCGACGCAGGCGCCGATGCGCGGCTTGCCGGAAACCGCCGGCAACGATTGCGGATCGAGCTTCGACAATGTCTCAAGCGATGCCGGGTCGAGCGCCTTGCCGGCAATGTCGGTGACATGGGCGGAGAGGTCGCGGATCGTTCCATCCGCATCGAGGAGGCCGGGGCGTTCGCTCCCCGCCTCGCCATAGCGCAGCAGTTTCATGCAATTTTTCTCCCAGTTGCGACCAGAGGCCGTTTGCAAACTCGCTCCGCTGAGGCGAATGGCGTGGTTTTCGAGAACCGGAGCGGAGCGTACTTAAAGTACGTGAGCCTAGGCAAGCGCAGACGCCGCCAGACGCCCGGCGGAATAGGATTTTCAGACTCCTAGATCGACCAGCCGCCGTCGATATTATAAGCCTGTCCCGACGTATAGGTGGCGCCGGCCAGATAGACGGCGAGATCGGCGATTTCCTCGGGCGTGCCGAGGCGGCCCATCGGCTGGCGGGCGATGAAGGCGGCGCGGGCTGCCTCGTAGTCGCCCTGCGCATGCATGCGGTCCTGCAGCGACGGGCTTTCGACCGTGCCGGGGCAAATGGCATTGCAGCGTATGCCTTTGCCGACATAGTCGGCGGCAACCGATTTGGTCAGGCCGATGACGGCAGCCTTGGTCAGCCCATAGACGAAGCGGTTTGGCACGCCCTTGGTCGAGCCGGCCAGCGACGCCATGTTGATGATCGAGCCGTCGCCGCGCTCCAGCATGCCGGGCAGCACGGCGCGGATGGTGCGGATCATCGAGCGAACGTTGAGATCATAGGCAAAGTCGAGATCGGCGTCCTTCATCTCGAGGATCGAACCTGAATGGACAAAGCCGGCGCAGTTGAACAGCACGTCGACGGCGCCGATCTCGGCGAAGGCCGACGTCACAGCCTCGTCGTTCAGCACGTCGAGCTTGCGGGTCTTGATGCCGGGCGTCTTGCCAAGTTCGGCGAGCATCACCTCGTTAATGTCGGTAGCATGGACGACGGCGCCTGCCTTGGCGAAAGCCAGCGCGCTCGCCCGGCCGATGCCCTGTGCCGCCGCCGTGACGACAACGATCTTGCCTGCCAGATCCGCCATGCTTTTCTCCTCTGTGGCCGCCCGGCTTTTACCGGCCCGCGGCCAAGGCGCAATGTGCCAGATAGGCACTATCATGCCGCCTGTATCGCTGTTTGCTTAGGGGCAAATGTTTTTTCTCGGTAAAGAACATCATTTCTGCCGTCAAGCCCGAACGCTTCTCGTCCGACGCCGCGCGAAGGCGACCGTTCAGTCGCCGTAGGGCACCCAGACGTTCTTGACCTCGATGGCACGGCGCAGGAAGGCATCGCCGGCGGCCTCGGTCGACGTCCAGTCGAGGCTGCGGCCGTTGCCGGTCCAGACGCGCTTGAGATTGCCGACAGAGTCGGCCTCGGCCTTGTCGCAGGTCTCGGCATCGGCGAAAACCCAGAGCCCGTCGACATCGTCGTGCTTGGCCAGCACGCCGGCGAGCTCGGCGCTGCGGCCGGTGACGATGTTGATGGCGCCGGTCGGAACGTCGGAATATTCTATGATCTGATAGAGATCGGTGGCAACCAGCGGATATTTTTCCGAAGGCACCGCGACCACTGTGTTGCCCATGGCGAGCGCCGGCGCCACCAGCGAGATCAGGCCAAGCAGGGGCGCATTGTCGGGCGCCACGATGCCGACGACGCCGACCGGCTCATGCAGTGCCAAGGTGACGGCGCGGGCCGGCGGCTGGTGGACACGGCCTTCGAACTTGTCGGTCAGGCCGGCATAGAGGAACAGCCGCTCAATCGACATCTCGACCTCTTCGCGCGCGGCCTTGGCGGTGGCGCCGGTAAGCTCCGTGAGGCGCGCGGCAAATTCGTCGGCACGACCGGACAGGTTCTCGGCCAGATAGTAGAGCACTTGGCTGCGATTATAGGCGGTCGCCTCCGGCCAGCCCTTGCAGGCACGTGCGGCCGCGACGGCGTCGCGGATATCCTTGCGGCTGCCGAGACCAACCTCGCCGGCAAGCTTGCCCTTGGCGGTGGCGACGGCAATCGAATAATTGCCGTCCGGCCTGACCTGCTTGCCGCCGATGAACAGCTTTGCCGTGCGATCGATGGCGTCGCCTTCCGCCCGCTCGATCGACTGGGCAGCAGCCACTGCCGGTTTGATGGCCGGGCCGAGCGGCAGTTTTGCCGAGAGATATTCGAACATGCCCTCGCGCCCGCCTTCGCGGCCAAAACCGCTTTCGCGGTAGCCGCCGAAGCCGCAGGCGGCGTCGAACATATTGGTGCCGTTGACCCAGACGACACCGGCCTTCAATTGCGGCGCGACGTGCAGCGCAAGGTTGACGTTCTCGCTCCACACCGAGGCGGCCAGCCCGTAGCGCGTGTTGTTGGCAAGCTCGATCGCTTCCTCGGTGTTGCGGAAGGTCATGGTCGCCAGCACCGGCCCGAACACCTCCTCCTGCGCCAGGATGTTGGCCGGCGAAACGCCTGTTGCCAGCGTCGGCAGATGGTAATAGCCGGAGGACGGCAGCGCCACGTCCGGCTGCCAGCAGACGGCGCCCTGCTTGGCGCCTGCGGCGACCAGACCCCTGACGCGATCGAGCTGGGTCAGGTCGACCAGCGGGCCGATATCGGTGTTCTTGTCGAGCGGGCTGCCGACGCGCAACCGGCTCATCCGCGTCTTGACCTTGGCGATGAAGGCATCGGCGATGCCTTCCTGGACCAGCAGGCGCGAGCCGGCGCAGCAGACCTGGCCCTGGTTGAACCAGATGCCGTCGACCAATCCCTCGACGGCGCTGTCGAGATCGGCATCCTCGAAGACGACGAAGGCCGACTTGCCGCCGAGTTCCAGCGATAGTTTCTTGCCAGACCCGGCAGTCGCCTTGCGGATGATCTTGCCGACCTCGGACGAGCCGGTGAAGGCGATCTTCTGGACGCCGGGATGGTTGACGATGGCCGCGCCAGCCTGCGGCCCGCCCTGGACGATGTTGACGACGCCCTTCGGCACGCCTGATCGTTCGCAGATCTCGGCGAACAGGATGGCGGTGAGCGGCGTGAATTCGGCCGGCTTCAGCACCACGGTGCAGCCGGCGGCCAGCGCCGGCGCGATCTTCCAGGCCAGCATCAAAAGCGGGAAGTTCCACGGGATGATCTGGCCGACGACACCGACGCCCTTCTGATCCGGGAAATCCTTGTCCAGCGCCTGCGCCCAGCCGGCATGGTGGATGAAATGGCGGATGGCCAGCGGCACGTCGATGTCGCGGCTTTCGCGGATCGGCTTGCCGTTGTCGATCGATTCAAGCACCGCAAACAGGCGCTGGTGGCGCTGCATGGCGCGGCCGATGGCGTAGAGCACTTTCGCTCGGCTGTAGCCGGAGCTGGCGCTCCATTTCGGCAGCGCTTTTGTGGCGGCCGAAACCGCCGCATCGATATCGGCAGCACCGGCATCCGAAACCTTGGCCAGCAGTTTTCCCGAAGACGGGTCGCTTGTGTCGAAGGTCCTGCCGCCGCCGGCTGCTTTCCAGTCGCCACCGACGAACAGTGCTTTGCCGAAATCGCGCGCGGCAAGCCAGGCATCGGTCTCATTGCGGGCCTCCGGCGCCGGGCCGTAGTCCATGGCATGATAGCGTTCGAGAATGTTCATGGAGCGCTCCCGAAAATCACGCCATCGCGTGGCGATGATTGGCCGAATAGTGACCGGTCAGGTGATGTTCGAGCTGGCGCTCGATGTCGGTTAGCAGGCTGGACGCACCGAAGCGGAACAGGTCCGGCTCCAGCCACCGGCGGCCGAGCTCCTCCTTCATCAGCACCAGCCAGTCGAGCGATGCCTTTGCCGTGGAAATGCCGCCCGCCGGCTTGAAGCCGATGAGATAGCCGGTCTCCTCGAAATAGGCGCGGATGGCGCGCACCATGGCGAGGCCGACCGGCAGCGTCGCGTTGACGCTTTCCTTGCCGGTCGAGGTTTTGATGAAATCGGCGCCCGCCATCATTGCCACCATCGAGGCGAGCATGACGTTGCGCAGCGTCGCGAGGTCGCCGGTGCCGAGGATGACCTTGAGATGCGCTTCGCCGCAGGCGGCGCGCATCGAGACGATCTCGTTATAGAGTTCCTGCCATTTCGCCCCGAATACCAGGCCGCGCGGAATGACGACGTCGATCTCGTCGGCGCCGTCCTTCACCGAGGCTTCGATCTCCTGCAGGCGCGTCGACAGCGGGGTGAGGCCGTGCGGGAAGGCGGTGGATACGGCGGCGACATGGATGCCGCTGCCGCGCAGCGCATCGACTGCGGTGGCGACGAAGGGGTGATAGACGCAGACCGCCGCCGGGCGGATCTTTTCACCCGTAATGCCGAGGCCTTCGACGATGTCGCGGCGGAACGGATTGACCGCCTTGGCGCAGAGCCGGCGGACGCGCTCTTCGGTGTCGTTCGAGTTCAGCGTGGTCAGGTCCATGCAGGCGACGGCGCGCAGCAGCCAGGCGGCCTGGTTGTCGGCCTTGATCGAGCGCCGCTTGGTCAGGCTGGCGACACGCCGTTCCAGCGCCGAGCGGTTGACGCTGCGCATCGATTCCATGAAGCCGAGATCGAGTTTCATGCCGGGGTTGCGGGCAATGCCGTGCGCTTGCGGCGCCGGCGCATTGGCGGCGGTGCGCGCCGGCAGCGGCGTGATCTTGGAAGGTCCGAGATCGGCTTCGCGGATGGTGCTGCTCATCTCCTGCCCTTTCGTTCGACGACTTATGCCGAAGATAGACCGTGAAGCAGCGCTTCACGAGTCCTTCAGGCGGTCATAATTGAAAAAGGCCGCGAAAGCAGCAGATTTTTGACCGTATGGTCAAACCCACTTTAGGGGACGTCGCCGGCGCCCCGGTGTCTCAGCCGACGAAGGCACGCTCGACAACGAAGCTCGCCGGATGATGCAGCGAGCCTTCCTGGAAGCCGAGGCTTTCGGCCAGTTCCTTGACATCCCTAAGCATATGCATCGAGCCGCAGATCATGATGCGGTCGGTCTCAGGGTCTAGCTTGTCGATGCCGAGATCGCTGTAGAATTTTCCCGAGCCGATCAGCGCGGTGATACGACCCATGCGCTCGGAGGTTTCGCGCGTCGTCGAATTGTAGAGCGTGACGCGGCCACCAGTCAGTTCGCCGATCAGCGGATCGTTCTCCAGCTCTGCAACCAGCTCCTGGCCGTAGGTGAGTTCGGCATTGTCGCGGCAGGTGTGGGTCAGGACGACCTGCTCGAACTTCTCGTAGGTATCAGGATCGCGCAGCAGGCTGGCGAAGGGCGCGATGCCGGTGCCGGTCGAGATCATGAACAGGCGCTTGGCCGGGGTCAGCGCGTCGACCACCAGCGTGCCGGTCGACTTCTGCCGCATGATGACGGTGTCGCCGATCTGGATTTTCTGCAGCTGCGAGGTCAGCGGGCCGTCCGGCACCTTGATCGAGAAGAATTCCAGTTCGTCGTCCCAGGCAGGGCTGGCGATCGAATAGGCGCGGAACACCGGCTTCTCGGCGTTGGGCAGGCCGATCATGACGAACTCGCCGGAGCGGAAACGCAGCGACTGCGGCCGGGTGATGCGGAACGAAAACAGCCGGTCGGTATAGTGCTTCACCGAGACGACGGTTTCGGCATAGACGTTGGCCGGAATTGGGAACTGCAGCGGCCGGGCGCCGGCGGTGTTGAGCGCGGATGTGGTGTTCATCAAACCTAACCTTCTGGCCAACCCGAGGGCGCTGACGCCAAACCTTCTCCTGCGCGCCCGAACCGATCAGGTTCCGGCGTGCCGTTTGCACACTGCGAAGCGGTAAGCTCTTGTGTCCGGAATTTATTAGTATACAAATGATATTTGCGTCAAGACGCCAGCGTGAAACACCTTTCCAAACTGAGACATATCTGTAGTCCTGACATTTCGGGTTTCGACAATGGAAGAGAATTTTTCGGCGCAGACGCTGGATTCCTCGGGCAGCGTCGTCGCCGGCATCGACGTCGGCGGAACCTTTACTGACCTGCTTCTGATCGACGGCCGGGACGGCGGCCGGGTGCATATCGCCAAGACCCCGACCACTATCGACAACCAGGCCTTCGGCGTCGTTTCGGCGCTCAGTGCCACCGGCTTCCCCATCCGCGGCATCGATCTCATCGTGCACGGCACGACGACCACCACCAACGCCGTGCTCGAACGCCGGCTGGCCAAGACCGGCATGATTACCACGCGCGGTTTTCGCGATGTCATCGAGCTTGGCCGGAGGACACGGCCGCAGGCCTACGGCATGACGGGCAGCTTCGTCCCGATCATTCCGCGCAATCTGCGGCTTGAAGTGTCGGAGCGGGTTGAGGCGTCGGGCGCGGTGCGCATCCCGCTCGATGAAGCCGAGATCCGCGCGGCGATTTCCCAGTTGATCGAGGCCGGCTGCGAATCCCTCGTCATCCATTTCCTGCATTCCTACGCCAATCCGGCGCATGAGCGGCGCGCCGCCGAGATCGCCGCCGAGCTTTGGCCGAACGGCTACATCACGTCAGGCCATGCGCTGCTGTCGGAAGCGCGCGAATTCGAGCGCGGCGTCACCGCTTCGGTCAACGCCTCGGTGCAGCCGATCCTCGAGCGCTATGTCGAGCGGCTGCGCAAGGAATTGGGATCAAAAGGCTACGCCCGCGACTTCCTGATCATGAACGGCAATGGCGGCATGATCTCGGCCCGCTTTGTCACACGTGAGTCGGCCAAGACCGTCATGTCCGGCCCGGCCTCCGGTGTCATCGCCGCCGCCTATACGGGAAAACGCGCCGGCTTCGAAAACCTGGTCACCTACGACATGGGCGGCACCTCGACCGACGTGGCGCTGATCCGCAATGCCGAACCGGCGGTGTCGAACGAGATCGAGATCGAATATGCGATGCCGATCCATGTGCCGATGGTGGCGGTGCACACGGTCGGCGCCGGCGGCGGCTCGATCGCCCGCGTCGATGCGGCCGGCCTGATCCAGATCGGCCCGGAAAGCGCCGGCGCCAATCCCGGCCCGATCTGCTACGGGCGCGGCGGCAACGAGCCGACCATCACCGATGCCAATCTGGTGCTCGGCCGGCTGGCGCCGAAGAAGCTGCTTGCGGTCGAGAACCCGGTCACCGTTGAGCATGTCACCGGTATATTCGAGGACAGGATCGGCGGCCTCACCGGCCTGTCGGGCGTCGAGGCGGCGGGCGCTGTGCTGCGGCTCGGCAACATGAAGATGGCCGGCGCCATCCGCATGGTCTCGGTGTCACGCGGCCACGATCCGCGCGATTTTGCGCTGTTCGCCTTCGGCGGCGCCGGGCCGCTGCATGCGACAGCATTGGCGCGCGAGCTCGGCCTGCCCAAAGTGCTGGTGCCGGCGCGGCCGGGCATCACCAATGCGCTCGGCTGCGTCGTCGCCGATCTCAGGCACGATTTCGTCAACACGGTCAACCAGCCGGTGGCTGGGCTCGATGAAACCCAGCTTCACGCCATATTGGAACGGCACCGAAACGAAGGCGAAGCGCTGATCGGCAAGGAAGCGGTGAAGCCGGAGACGATCCGCGTCACCCATTCCGCCGACATGCAGTTCGTCGGCCAGACCCACATCATCAACGTGCCGCTGCCGTCGTCTTCGGTGATGCGCGCGGTGCTGCAGCAGCTTTTCGAAAAAGCCTATTTCGCCCGCTTCAAGGTCGAGCTGCCGGAGATCCGCGCCAATCTGGTCAACCTCAACACCTCGGTCACCGGCGTGCGGCCGGCGATCGACCTGTCACGGCTGATCGACCCGGCAGGGCGCGCCAGAACGCTTGATGAGGCGCGGCGCGAAATCCGGCCGGTCTGGTATGGCGGGCGCTGGCACGACACGCCGGTCTATATTAGGGAAAAGCTGCCGCTCGACGCCGTCATCGCAGGGCCGGCGATCCTCGAACAGATGGACGCGACCACCGTGCTCGAGCCCGGCGACCGGGCGCGCTCGGACGCCGACGGCAACATCATCATCGACATCGGCATTGAGTGGGTTAGTGGGGCCTGAGATGGAAAAGCTCGACGCCATCACCCTTTCGGTCATCCAGGCGGCGCTGCAGCAGGTCTGCGACGAGATGGACCTGACCTTTTCGCGCGCCGCCTTCTCGCCCGTTATCGCCGAGGCCAATGACCGCTCCGACGGCATCTATTCGGCCGTCGATGGTTCGCTGATCGCACAGGGCAGCCAGGGCCTGCCGGTGTTTGTCGGCGTGATGCAGTATTCGACCAAAACGGTGATCGAAATGATCGCCGACGGCCGCTGCCTGCCGCCTGAGCCCGGTGACATCTACATCGTCAACGATCCCTATCTCGGCGGCACCCATCTGATGGATGTGCGCTTCGCCATGCCGGTCTACCGGGACGGCAAGATTTTCTGCTGGCTGTCGAACACCGGCCACTGGCCCGATATCGGCGGCTCGGTGCCGGGCGGTTTTTCTGCCTCGGCAACGGCGGTCGAGCAGGAGGGCTTGCGGCTGCCGCCGGTGAAATTGTTCAAGAAGGGCGTGCTCGACCCTGAAATCTACGCTATCATCTGCTCGAACATCAGGGTTGCCGACCAGCGCATCGGCGACATCCGCGCACAGGCGGCGGCACTGCTGATCGGCCAGGACCGGCTCTTTGGAATCCTGGATCGTTACGGAGATGAAACGGTTGTCGA
The DNA here is from genome assembly GCF_002284575.1 of Mesorhizobium temperatum. Lineage (GTDB taxonomy): Bacteria > Pseudomonadota > Alphaproteobacteria > Rhizobiales > Rhizobiaceae > Mesorhizobium > Mesorhizobium temperatum. Next base: position 109,704 of record NZ_NPKJ01000015.1, on the reverse strand, counting down.
GGCGATCGCCGAACTGCGCCGCCGCGCCGCCGAACAGATGCGCGCCAACATATCAGCCATTCCCGATGGCATTTACCGCTCCAAAGCCTTCGTCGATTCCGACGGGGTGGTGAACGAGCCGCTGACCATCGCGCTTGCGGTGGAGAAACAAGGCGATACGCTCAGCTTCGACTTCGCCGGCTCGTCAAAACCCTGCGCCGGGCCGATGAACAGCGTCTTGGCGACGACCTTGTCCTCGGTTTATCTCGCCATGCGCCATATTTTTCCGGATGTGCCGATCAGCGCCGGCGCGTTCGAGCCGCTGATCGTCAAGCGGCCGGAAGGCACCTTCCTCGACGCCAAATATCCGCGCCCGGTATCGGGCTGCGCGGCCGAGGTTTCGCAGCGCATCGCCGAGGCGGTGTTTGCGGCGATGGTGCAGGCGCTGCCTGACAAGGTGACGGCAGCTCCCGCCGGCTCCAGCGGCAATTTCGCGCTCGGCGGCAACGACCCGGCCCGCGGCCGCGACTACGTCATGTACCAGATCTCCGGCGGCGGCTATGGCGGCAATGCCGATCACGACGGCCTCACCAATGGCTGCTCGACCATTGGCATTTCAAAATCGCCGCCGGTCGAAATCATGGAGCAGGCTTTTCCAGTGCTCTACCGCCACTATGCCATGCGCGAAGGCTCGGGCGGTGCCGGCAAGCATCGCGGCGGTTTTGGGCTCGCCTATGAGGTCGAGATCCTGCGCGGCGACGCCCGCGCCTCCTTTGTCATGGACCACGGCCGCTTCGGCCCGCAAGGCGCGCTCGGCGGCAAGGACGGCGCGGTCAACACGGTGACCGTGTTCCGCGATGGCAAGGAACATGTGCCGCCGCACCTCTCCAAGGAGCAGGACATCGCCCTGAAGGCCGGCGACCGCGTGCGCGTCGGCACACCGGGCGGCGGCGGCTATGGCGATCCCCTGGCGCGCGATCCGGAACTGGTGCTGAGGGATGTCGCCTTGGGTTACTACACGCCCGAGGACGCTGGCGAAAAATTTGGTGTCTCCCTGTCGACGGATGGGCTGGCGATCGACCGGGCGGCGACGGACGAGAAACGCGCCCACCGCTGAGATAGGACGAGTTCTCTGCGGGACCCCTTCGCGCAACCAGATGCAACGCGGTCACTTTCCCGGCCCTCGCTTTTCCCGCTTGACTGACCCGCCGTACCGAATACGCTAATGGGGAAATACCGGCTCTGACCGCCGGGCGGCAAAAATGCCTCGTATGCCTCGCCTTCCGCGGCGGCGGCTGCGGGGCATTGTTATTTTGGGGATTTGCTTGGGACGGCGTATCGAAATCGGCATCCTTTACTCGCGATCGGGCAACTACCGCCTGCTGTCCGAATCCTGCCGTTCGGGTGCGATGACGGCCATCGCCGATGTCAACGCCGATCCCGCCATCCCGATCGAATTCGTTCCGGTGGAGCGCGACCCGCAGGGCAACATCGATGGCTACGCGACGGGCTGCGCCGACATTCTCGCCAACAGCGGCGCGCGCCACATCATTGGCTGCATCACGTCATGGAGCCGCAAGGAGGTCATTCCGATCCTCGAGCGCGCCGGTGGCACGCTCTGGTACGCCTGCCCCTATGAGGGCTTCGAAGCGAACGAGCATGTCGTCTACATGCACGCTTGTCCAAACCAGCATCTCGTCCCGCTGCTGGCCCATGTCGTGCCGCGCTTCGGCGCCAACGGTTTCCTGCTCGGCTCGAACTACATCTGGGGCTGGGAGACCAACCGTGTCGCCCGCGACCTGATCGCCGACGCCGGCGGCAAGGTTCTGGGCGAGCGCTACCTGCCGCTCGGCGAGGTCGATGTCTCCAGGCTGATCGCCGAGATCCAGGCTACTCGGCCGGATTTCATCTTGAACAACCTGATCGGCTCCTCGTCCTATGCCTTCATCGCGGCCTATGCTGAGCTCGCCAAGCGCGACCCGCATTTCAGGCCGGAGCGCTGCCCGATCCTGTCCTGCAATCTGACCGAATGCGAGTTGCCGGCGCTCAACGAGGCGGGCAATGGCCACCTTTCCGTCGGGCCGTACTTTCACGATATGTCGGCAGCGGATCGCCAGGGCGATTCGGCGCCCTCCGTCATGCCTGCCTCGTCCTTCGAGGCGGCCGCCTATGCCTCGGTGCGTACGCTTGCCGAGATCCTCGCCCGCAATCCCGGCGCACAATGGCCGGACCTTCCCCAGGCCTTTGCCGGAACGTCGTTTCGAACCCCGCTCGGCGACATATCCATCGATCCGCAAACCCAGCACGCCACCTTGCCGGTGCAGATCGGGCGCATCGAGGGCACCGCGTTCAAGACTGTGTTGGTGACCAAGGGTGTCGCGCCCGACCCCTACCTGTCCCGCTATGACCGGACCGAGACGTTCGGTCACCCACGGCTGAGGGTGGTGTCGTGAGCAAGATCCCGCGCATCCCGAATCTCGGCGGCGCCAGGGCCTTTGTCCTGCATCGTCCGCATCCGACGGTGCAGGCGATCACGCGGCAACTGTCGGCCATCGGCCTCGAGACGGTCGGCTGCTGGCCGGAGCTGCCGGCCGCGGCGCTGGCGGCGGATTTCGTCTTCTTCGATGCCGATCTCGGCTTCGACGAACAATTCCCCTGGACGCCGGGCGAAGCGCCGATGCCGCTGGTGGCGCTGATCGGCTCCGAAGCGCCAGGCCGCATCGAGTGGGCGCTGTCGCACAAGGCCGACGCCCAGTTGCTGAAGCCGGTCGGCAATGCCGGCGTCTACAGCGCCCTGTTGATCGCGCGGCAAAGTTTCGAGGCGCGCAAGCTTTTGGCAAGCGAGATATCGTCGCTTCGCCTGCGCGTCGCGGAGCGCCAGACCATCGTGCGCGCCGTGGAGGCCTTGTCGAAAGGCGCCGAGGACGGCCGCGCCTATGCGCAGCTCCGGTCGCTGGCGATGAGCTGGCAGATCAGTGTCGAGGAGGCCGCGCGCAGGATCGTGGCGATGACGGAAGAAGGCGGCGATGACCAGTCCCATCGCGCCTGATCTTCCGGCAACCGGGCGCATGCCGGTCAAGCCACGCGCCGGCGTCTGGCGGCGCCTGGTCAAGCGTCCTCTGGCATTGATCGGCCTGGTGATCGTTGCCGTCGTCGTGGCTGGCGCCATCCTGGCGCCGTGGCTGACGGGCTACGATCCGAACGAGCAGATGTTTGACGGGCTGACGCTTGAAGGTGCGCCCTTGCCGCCGAATGCCAGCTTCTGGCTGGGCACCGATCTGCTCGGCCGCGATCTGCTGACCCGCATCCTTTTCGGCGCGCGCACCTCGCTGGTCATCGGCATCGTCGCCAACGGCGTCGCGCTTCTGATCGGCACGCTGGTTGGCGTCACCGCGGGCTATTTCCGCGGCTGGATCGGCAGCGCGCTGATGCGCTTCACCGATCTGATGATGGCCTTTCCGGCGCTGCTGCTCGCCATCTGCCTGGCGGCGGTGCTCCAGCCGAGCCTGTGGATCGTCGCCATGGTGATTGCACTGGTGAACTGGGTGCAGACCGCGCGGGTCATCTACACCGAGACAAGCTCGCTCGCCGAGCGAGAGTTCATCGACGCCGAGCGTACGATCGGGGCAAGCGCGCCACGTATCCTGTTTCGCCATATCCTGCCGCATCTGCTGCCGACGATCATCGTCTGGGGCACGCTCGGCATCTCGACCACCGTTCTTCTGGAAGCGACGCTCAGCTATCTCGGCATCGGCGTGCAGCCGCCGACCGCATCTTGGGGCAACATCATTTTCGAGAACCAGACCTATTTCCAGGCAGCACCCTGGCTGGTCTTCTTTCCGGGTGCGGCGATCCTGGCGCTGGCGCTGGCCTTCAACCTCATCGGCGATGCGCTGCGCGACATCCTCGATCCGACGCAAAGGGGCCGGGCATGATCGCCTATCTCGGCCGCCGCGTCATTCAATCGCTGCTCATCCTGCTCGGCGTGTCGCTGATCACCTTTGCATTGCTCTACCTGCTGCCCGCCGATCCCGTCCGACAGATCGCCGGCCGTAGCGCCACGCCCGAGACGGTCGAGAACATCCGCCGGCAGCTCGGCCTCGATCAGCCCTTCATCATCCAGTACTGGCACTATCTGACCAGCCTGCTCAGCGGCGATCTCGGACGCTCCTACATCCAGCGTTCCGAGGTCACGGAGCTCATCGTCTCGCGGCTGCCGGCAAGCCTGCTGCTGATGGTCGGCGCCATCCTTTGCGAGCTGGCGATCGGCCTGACGATGGGCCTGCTTGCCGCCGTCAGGCGCGGCACCGCCACCGACCAGACACTCATGGTCGCTTCCTTTGTCGGCGTCTCGGCGCCGCAATTCGTCGTCGGCCTGCTGCTCCTTTATGTATTCGCCGTCCGGCTCGGCTGGTTTCCGATCGGCGGTTACGGCACCTGGCGCCATTTGGTGCTGCCCTCGCTGACCATGGGCATCCTCGGCGCCGGCTGGTACGCCCGCATGATGCGCTCGTCGATGATCGACGTGCTGCGCCAGGACTATATGCGGACCGCCCGCGCCAAGGGCCTTGCGCGCGGCGCCATCATTTTCCGCCATGCACTGCCCAACGCCATCCTGCCGGTCATCGCCATGATCGGCATCGACATCGGCATCTTCATGGGCGGCATCGTGGTGGTCGAAAGCGTGTTCGGCTGGCCCGGCATCGGCCAGCTTGCCTGGCAGGCCATCCAGCGGGTCGACATTCCGATCATCATGGGTGTCACCCTGGTTTCGGCCTTCGCCATCGTGCTCGGCAATCTCCTGGCCGACACCGTCGCACCGTTCATCGACCCGCGCATCAAGCTCAGATGAAAACCAAAAAAAGACCGATAAAAACCAGAGAAAGGGAACATGAGATGAAGAAATTATTGACCTCCACCGTTGCAGTGTCGGCGCTCGCGCTGATGCTCGGCATGACAAGCGTACGCGCCGAGGATGCCGTCGATCCGAACGCCAAGCCGGGCGGCGCGATCACCATCACCTACAAGGACGACGTCGCTACGCTCGATCCGGCCATCGGCTATGACTGGCAGAACTGGTCGATGATCAAGAGCCTGTTCGACGGGCTGATGGACTATGAGCCGGGCACCACCAACCTGCGGCCCGACCTCGCCGAGAGCTACGAGATTGCGCCCGACGGCAAGACCTTCACCTTCAAGCTGCGCCAAGGGGTGAAGTTCCACAATGGCCGCGAGATGACTGCCGACGACGTGAAATATTCGCTCGACCGCGTCACCAATCCGAAGACGCAGAGCCCGGGCGCCGGCTTCTTCGGCTCCATCAAGGGCCATGACGATGTCGCTGCCGGCAAGGCGGAAAGCCTGGCGGGCGTCACCGTCGTCGACCCCTACACGATCAAGTTCGAACTGACCCGGCCCGACGCCACCTTCCTGCATGTCATGGCCATCAACTTCTCGCATGTTGTGCCGAAGGAGGAGGTCGAGAAATACGGCGCGGATTTCGGCAAGCATCCGGTCGGCACCGGGGCTTTCAAGTTCGCCGAATGGACGCTCGGTCAGCGCGTCGTCTTCGAGCGCAACCCGGATTACTGGCACAAGGGCCTGCCGTATCTCGACAAGGTCAGCTTCGAGATCGGCCAGGAGCCGATCGTGGCGCTGCTGCGGCTGCAGAAGGGCGAGATCGACATTCCCGGCGACGGCATTCCGCCGGCCAAGTTCCAGGAGGTGATGGCCGATCCCGAGCAGAAGGCCCGCGTTGTCGAGGGCGGCCAGTTGCACACCGGCTACATCACCATGAACACCACCATGGCGCCGTTCGACAATGTGAAGGTGCGGCAAGCGGTCAACATGGCGATCAACAAGGACCGTATCGTCCAGCTGATCAACAACCGTGCGGTGCCGGCCAACCAGCCGCTGCCGCCGTCGATGCCCGGCTACGACAAGGAATTCAAGGGCTATCCCTATGACGTGGCCAAAGCCAAGGCTTTGCTTGCCGAGGCCGGTCATCCCGATGGTTTCGACACGCAGCTGTTCGCCATGAACACCGATCCCAACCCGCGCATCGCCCAGGCGATCCAGCAGGATTTGGCGGCCGTCGGCATCAAGGCCAGCATCCAGTCGCTCGCGCAGGCCAATGTTATCGCCGCCGGCGGCGACAAGGCCGGCGCGCCGATGATCTGGTCCGGCGGCATGGCCTGGATCGCCGATTTCCCCGATCCGTCGAACTTCTACGGGCCGATCCTCGGCTGCGCCGGCGCGGTTCCGGGTGGCTGGAACTGGTCGTGGTACTGCAACAAGGATCTCGACGCCAAGGCGGCGGAGGCCGACTCGATCGTCGATCCGGCCAAATCAGCCGAACGTGCCAAGATGTGGAGCGCGATCTACGGCAAGATCATGGAAGACGCGCCCTGGGTGCCGGTCTTCAACGAGCAGCGCTTCACCATGAAATCGGCCCGGATGGGCGGCGCCGACAATCTCTATGTCGACCCTGTCCATATCCCGATCAACTACGACAATGTGTATGTGACCGATGTGCAATAACTGCGACTACACCATCCACGGTCGCCATCATCATTTCGGCTGGGACAATTCCTTTGTCCCGACTGAGCGGGTGGCGCCCGGTTCGACGATCGAATTCCAGTGCCTCGATTCGTCAGGTGGCCAGCTTCAGGCCGACAGCACCGTTGCCGACGTCGCCAAGCTCGACTTCGACAGGATCAACCCGGTGACCGGGCCGATCTTCGTCGAAGGTGCCGAGCCGGGCGATGCATTGAAGGTGACGATCGAGATGTTCAAGCCGTCCGGCTTCGGTTGGACGGGGAACATTCCTGGGTTCGGCCTACTCGCCGACGACTTCCCGGAACCGGCGCTGAACATCTGGACATACGACGCCGTCTCGCTCGAGCCGGCGCTGTTCGGCAGGCAAGCCCGCGTGCCGCTGAAACCCTTTGCCGGCACCATCGGCAACGCGCTGGCTGAAATGGGCCTTCACTCGGTGGTGCCGCCAAGGCGCGTCGGCGGCAATCTCGACATCCGCGATCTCGCGGCCGGCACCACGCTCTATCTGCCGGTGGAGGTGGCCGGTGCGCTGTTTTCGGTCGGCGACACGCATGCCGCGCAGGGCGACGGCGAAGTGTGCGGCACGGCGATCGAAAGCCCGATGGATGTCGTGCTCAAGCTCGACCTGGTTAAGGATGCGCGGCTGAAGACACCGCGCTTCACCACGCCAGGGCCAGTGACGCGCCATCTCGATGCCAAGGGCTACGAGGTGACGACCGGCATCGGACCGGACCTGATGACGGGCGCCAGAGAAGCGGTCTCCCAGATGATCGACCTGCTTGCCGGCCGCTACGGAATGGAGCCGGTCGAGGCCTACATGCTGGTTTCGGTCTGCGGCGATCTCCGGATCAGCGAGATCGTCGACATGCCGAACTGGGTGGTGTCGTTCTACTTCCCGCGCTGCGTCTTCGAATGAGCAAAGGCGCAGGCAGCAAGCGGACCGGGGCTGCCGCTCCGGCCGTTTCGGTCACGGCTGGTCCGGTGCTGGAAATCTCCGACCTGACCGTCAGCGTGCGCGGCGAAGACGGCGAGCGGCCGGTGGTATCAGACCTATCGTTCTCGCTTGCGCGCGGCGAGACGCTTTGCATTGCCGGTGAATCCGGCTCCGGCAAATCGATGACCGCGCTAGCGATCATGCAGTTGCTTCCGCAGCCCGCCGCCCGGATAGAATCCGGCGCGATTCGGCTTCGCGATATCGATCGGGGCGACATCGATCTGGCAGTCCTCGATGAGCGCCAGATGCGGCGCATTCGCGGCGACCGCATCGCGATGATTTTTCAGGAGCCGATGACATCGCTCAATCCGGTGCTGTCGATCGGCCGGCAGCTGGTCGAGTCCATCGAGGCCCATACCGGTCTGTCTCGCGCCGAGGCGCGCCGGCGCGCCATCGAGGCGCTGAAGGCCGTTCGCATCTCGGAAGCCGAAAGCCGGCTAAAACAGTTTCCGCACGAACTGTCCGGCGGCATGCGCCAGCGCGTGATGATCGCCATGGCGCTGGCGCTGAAACCGGATGTGCTGATCGCCGACGAGCCGACGACGGCGCTCGATGTCACCGTGCAAGGCGAGGTGCTGGAACTGCTGCGCGATCTGCAGCGCGAGCATGGCACCAGCATCATCCTCATCACCCATGACATGGGCGTGGTTGCCGAAATGGCCGATCGCGTCGTCATCATGCGGCACGGCCGCATGGTCGAGCATGGAACAGCCGCCGATATCTTTTCCCGCCCGCAAGCCGACTATACGCGTGAACTGCTCGCCGCCGTGCCGCGCATCGGAACCGGCGTCGGCCGCCAAAAATCCGCCGAACAAAAATCCGCCGAAGCGGAAATGCGCGCGAGTGTCGCTGTCGTCAACGATCTGCATGTCCATTTCGACCTGCACGGCGGCTTCTTCGGCAGGGTGAACCGCCGTGTCCACGCCGTCGAAGGCATCAGCTTTTCGATCGCGCCGCACGAGACGCTGGCGCTGGTCGGCGAATCCGGCTGCGGCAAGTCGACCACCGCCAAGGCGCTGGCCGGGCTTGTGCCCTACCACGGCGATATCGTGATCGGCGGGCGCAATCTGGCGGGCCTTGGCCGTGACCAGCGCAAGGCGGTTCGCCGCGACGTGCAGATGATTTTCCAGGATCCCTATGCCTCGCTTGACCCGCGCATGCGCGTCGGCGACCTCGTTGCCGAGCCGCTGTTGATCCATGGCATCGCCTTGAAGGAAGAGCGCAGCCAGCTTGTGGCGGCGCTGTTCGAGCGCGTCGGCCTGTCGGCCGACCAGATGGAGCTCTATCCACACGAATTCTCGGGCGGCCAGCGCCAGCGCATCTGCATCGCCCGCGCGCTGGCGCTCAGGCCCAAGCTCATCATCGCCGACGAAAGCGTTTCGGCGCTCGACGTGTCGGTGCAGGCCCGCGTGCTCGACCTGCTGAAGGAACTGCAGCGCGTATTCGGTATCGCCTATCTGTTCATCTCGCACGACATGGCGGTGGTCGAGAACATTTCCGATCGTGTCGCGGTCATGTATCTCGGCCAGATCGTCGAAATGGGCACTCGCGACCAAGTCTTTTCGAACCCGCGCCATCCCTACACGAAGCGCTTGATCGAGGCCGTGCCGGTGCCCGATCCGGCAAAGCGCCGGCCGCGTTTCGCGCGTCTCGATCAGGAGATCCCGAGCCCGACTCGAAAAATCGGCGAAGACCCGCCGAAACTGGCCCTGAAGGATCTTGGCAACGGTCATCTCGTTGCTGTTTCCTAGAGCATTTTGCAGCCAAACGTCTTCGTTTGGCGTCCGACAAAATGCGTTAAAACAAAGAGTTAGGGCGCCGTTTTGGTTCCACCAAAACGCAAAGCGCTCTAACGCCAGCGAGGGCTGTCACCTCAAACCTGATCCGCGATCAGCTGATATTGGTCGGGCCGGCGATATCTGGCGAAGTCGAAATTCACCTTGCGGCAGACGGCGATCAGGTCGAGATCGGCGCGATGGACGATCACCTCGTCGTCGAGCGACATCGCCTGCGCCGCGATTTCGCCGGTCGGGGCGATGATGCAGGAGCCGCCGATCAAGGCCTGGCCGTCCTCGACGCCGGCCTTGGCCGCTGCCGCGACCCAGACCGTGTTCTGATAGGCGCCGGCCTGCATCGGCAGATGATTGTGGAACATGCGCAGATGCGCCTGCGCCGGCGCCTCATCGAGCAGCAGCGGCGTGTTGTAGCCGATCAGGACAATTTCGGCGCCGTTGAGGCAGAGCATGCGGTAGGTCTCCGGCCAGCGCCGGTCGTTGCAGATGGCCATGCCGACGCGCACGCCGCGATAGACGAAGACCGGAAAGCCGAGATTGCCCGGCTCGAAATAACGCCGCTCGAGATGGACGGTCGTGCCCGGTTCCGGCTCACTTGATCCCGGCACATGGATCTTGCGGTAGCGCCCGACAAGCTTGCCGTCCTGCCCGACCAGATCCATCGTGTTGAAGCGGGCCCCGTCGACGCGCGCCAGCTCGGCATATCCGAGCGCAAAGCCTATCCTGAGCCGCGCCGCGGCGTCGTAAAGGCGCTGCGTCTGCGGGCCCGGCATGGCGGGCTCGAAGAACGCTTCGATCTCGGCCCGGTCGTCGATGCGCCAACGCGGAAAGAAGGTTGTCAGCGCCAGTTCGGGAAACACCGCGATTTCCGCGCCGGCGGCGGCCGCTTTTTCCAGAAGCGCGACCAGCCGGTCCACCGTTTCGGGCCGTTGCGCGCTTTTCTGTATCGGGCCGGTCTGGCAGACCGCGATGGACAGGTCTCGAGCCATGGCGTCGTCTCCCCAATAGATCGCAGCTCAGGCTGCAGCGGTCACCATGATCTCGACGCGATAGCCGTCGCCGGCGAGCCTGGCTTCGACCGTTGCCCGCACCGGCATGGCGCTTTTGTCGATCCAGGCGTCCCAGGCGGCGTTCATCTTGTCGAAGTCGGCAATGTCGCGCAGCCATACCGTGGCGCTCAGGATACTGGACTTGTCGCCGCCGGCCTTCGCCAGATAGGTGTCGACCTTGGCGAGCACGTCGCGCGTCTGCTGCGTGGTGTCGCCCGACAGATCGTCGGCCGTCATGCCGGCCAGATAGACAATGCCCAATGTGGCTGAGCACACGGCAGAAGCGTGGTCCGTTCTCGAAGCGTTCGATTGTCATGCGGTCATCCTTGCTCACGGTGCTTTTTCCTCCGGCGCGGATGTCGCCCCGATCCGGCCGGGCGCAAGATCACCCGGCTCGATGCCTTGACGCAACAGATCATCCGGCAAGCGTCCGGTGCCGATTAGATCGCGACATGCCCTGGCGAGCGCCGGCGATGTCTTGATGCCGTAGCCGCCCTGGCCCGCCAGCCAGAAGAAGCCCTCGGCCTCGGCGTCGAAGCCGACCACCGGCGAGGCGTCGCTGACAAAACTGCGCAGGCCCGCCCATTGATGCTCTATCCGGCGCACGTCGATCGTCGTCGCCCGCTGCAGGCGATCGACGCCGACGGCGACGTCGAAATCGTCGGGATAGGCGTCCATCGGCTCGCTCGGGGTCGCATCCGCCGGCGAGACGAAAATCCGGCCGGCGTCCGGCTTGAGGTAGAATTCCTCGCCGACATCGTTGACCAGCGGCCAGCTGGCAATCGAGACGCCATCCGGTGCCGCGACATGGAACGCAGTGCGTCGCTTCGGCACCAGACCGATCGGGGCAATTTTGGCCAGAGCGGCGATCCTGTCGGCCCAGGCGCCGGCCGCATTGACGAGGATCGGCGCGGCGAATAGTCCCTGGCTCGTCTGCAGGATCCAGCGATCCTTGTGCCGCTCGATTGCGTCGACGCCTGCATTGGTGACGATCCGGCCGCCATGCTTGCGCGCAGTGCGCAGGAAACCCTGATGAAGCTCGTTGACGTCGATCTCGCGACAGCCTGGTTCGACGAACGCACCGGCGACATACTCCGATCGCAGCACCGGCACGCGCGCCAACGCCTGTTCGGGGCTGACCCGATGGATCGACGGCACGAATTGCCTGGCCTTTTCGAGTTCCTCTTCAAGCCGGCCCAGCTGATCCTGGCGCGCGATGGTCAGCATGCCACGCGGGAGCGTCAAGGGATGATCGCAAAAGCCCTCGGGCGGCGCTTCGAGAAAAGATCGGCTGGCGATCGCCAGCCGTCGGATGACGGCGTTGCCGTAATTCTCGGTAAAGCTCGCGGCCGACCGGCCGGTGGAATGGTAGCCGCAATGGCTTTCGCGCTCGAGCAGGATGACCGACGAGACGGCCGCCAGCTCATAGGCCGCACTCGCTCCGGCAATACCGCCGCCGATGATCGCGATATCGGATTCTTGGATCGAGGCGCTGTCGGGAGACTTCATCGCTAGTAACCGCGCATTGGATCGACAATGTTAAGCAGCTTTTCGCCGCGCCGATAGCGGCTGAGATTGTCTGCGAACATAGCCAGCGCTTTCTCCTCCCAGCCGTCATAGACCGACGAGCAATGCGGCGTGACGATCACGTTCTCATAGCCCCAAAGTGGATGATCCGCCGGCAGCGGCTCGGTCGAAAACACATCGAGCGCGGCGCCTTTGATGCAGCCGCCGTCGAGCGCCGACAGCAGTGCTGCCTCGTCGACGACGCCGCCACGCGAAACGTCGATGAGCACCGCTGACGGCTTCATCGCGGCAAACGCCGCAGCGCCGATCAGCCCGCGCGTCGCCTCCAGCAACGGCACGCAACAGGCGATGAAGTCGGCCCGGCCCCAAAGTCCCGGCAATGCCTCGATGCCGTGAACCTCGTCGACATCGGCGGTTGGCCCGGGATGCGCACGCACGCCGAGCGTCGTCAGCCCCAAGGTTTTCGCTCGCCGGGCCAATGCCTGCCCGGTCCTGCCGAGGCCGAGCAGCAGCAAGGTCTTGCCCTGGATCGGCTCGACCGTGCCGGTGACCCATGTCCGGGCGCGCTGATGCTTGGCGAAATTTCGAAGACCCAGCGAGAAGGACAGCATCGCCCCCAGCGCGTATTCGGCCATCATGTCGGCCGCGACACCGGCGGCGTTCGTCACCGTCACCTTTTCGGGGTTCCAGGCACCCAGATGATCCGTCCCCGACCCGCCGACCGACACCCATTTCACCGTCTGGCTCTCCAGGAGAGCGGAGCGCGGGAAGCGCGCGGTGCCGTCGAAGCGCACCGAGTAGACGATCTCGGCTTTTGTCTCTTCTATCAAGGCGGCCAGGCCGGCGTAGCTGTCACAGGGGTAAACCGACAGCCCCGGATGCGTTGCCCGCAACAGCTTCATCGCCACCGCCGGCGCGTTGGTGTGGAGGATTATGGCAGGGTCGACTGTCATCGTCATGATGCAGGGCCGGTGCGCGGCGCTGCTCCTGCCGAGATACGCCGATGCACGCCGTCCAGGCTTTCTCGGAAGGCATCAAAGACGTTCCGCGCCGTGAGCTCACGCAAAATCTGTTCGTTGAGCCCGCCGCGCGTTGCATAGTCTTCCGCCAGATCCATGAAGCCGGTATCCGACGCTGTTTCCGGTGCGTTGGCCAGCGCTTTGAAAATGGTGGCGATATAGTCGCGCGCCTGCGCGTCCCCGACGCCATGGTCTTTCAGCCAGCCATGGATGGTATCGAGATATTTGAAATAGCTGGCAAATGTCGCGGTGACGACGCTCAGCGCGTCGAACTCGCTCGGATCATCGACCTCGATCACCTTTCCTAGCCGGCTGAAAAACGCCGCCATGCGCCGATCGGGCGGACAGATGATTGTCGCTCCCTGCCTGTGAGCGATCATCGGCATGGGAAGTGCTTTCGTCACGTGCTCCACAGGAGCGATCAAGGCGGCTATTTCCTCGCGCGACAGGATGGCGATCAAGCTGACGACGTGATGGTCCCGACGAAACTGCAATCCTGAAAGCACGTCCTGCGCAATCTGCGGCCGAACCGCCAGCATGACAGTATCGCAATTGTCGAGGACGGCCTGATTATCCGGTGCAACGCGTACATCCGGGTAGTGAAGCGCCAGGCTGGCAGCGATTTCTTCATTACGGGGCGACAGGAGCACCGATACGGAATTGTCCGCGGCGGATTTAAGTCCGGTGACAATCGCGGCTGTGAGCGCGCCTGTGCCGATGAAGCCGAGTTTCATTTGAAATCCCTAAGCGTTGGTTCTGGATCGTCGTCAGCCGACAAAATAGTACCAGCTCGGCAAGACTTTGGGATCAGAGCACGCGATCGGCATTTTGCGACGCTTAGAGCCAGCGCCGCACGCGTTGCCTGTAGTCGAGATAGGCATCGCCGAAACGCCGCTCGAGATAGGCCTCCTCGCGGGCGACGACGCCGTAGCGGATCAGGATTGCGAGAGGCAGCGTGAGGACAAGGATCCACATATTCTGCGCGGCGACGCCGATGCCGCCATAGATCAGGAACATGCCGAGGTAGATCGGATTGCGCGTCCAGCCGTGGATGCCGGTCGTCACCAGCACGCGCGTCGGCTCATTCGTCGGCACCGGCGTCTCCGCGCGCATGAAGTTGCGAATGCCCGCGGCGAAAAGCGCAAAACCGATCACGATCAGCGAGCCGCCGATGATCCAGGTGACCTGGTCATTCCCCGGAATCGGGAACGGCAAGCGCAGCAGGCGGTCCAGGACGAAGCCAATCAGAAAAGCGGCGAGAAACAGCAGCGGCGGTCTCGCGATGACGCCTGCGGTTCCGCTGTCGGTTTGCCCAGCCTGGTCCATGTCTGCTCCGCAGATGCTGGAGGGCCATGAAGCCCATAGCCCCTAGAGATGACAATCAAGGTGTCATTCTAGAAGTTGACAACAGCGGTGTCAATCACAGAAGTTGGCACAGACAGGAGGAACGGAAGCGATGGCGTCGGCACGACACGGGACCGACCGAACGAAGGAAGCGGACCCCATGGTTGACGGCAAGGCCGAGGCGATCACCGAGCTGATGCTCGAGGTGGCCCAGTGCTTCTTCAGAATACGGGCTCTCGGCCAGAAGACAGGGCTCATCACCAGTTGGGGCGGCGGTGCGTTCGGCTTCATGCGAAGCCTCACGCTGCTTGGTCCGCTCACCGTGCCGCAGATCGCCCAGATGCGGCCCACCAGCCGCCAGCGCATGCAGCGGCTGGCGGATGAGCTTGCGGCCGAGGGGCTGGTCGAATTCATCGACAACCCAAAACACCGGCGCTCGAAGCTTGTGCAGCTGACGCGCAAGGGTGCTGCGCGCTACGGCGAGCTCAACGCCCAGCTCTTGGCGATCGCCTCGACCATGGGCGCTGCTCTCGACGAAGCGGATATTCGCAAGACCGCCGGGATCGTGCGGCAACTGAGCGACGATGTGAAAGTGCGGTCGGAGCGGCTGCCGTAGTGCTGACGCAAAGGCTGCGCGGCGCCATTGATGGGATTTCCCGTCCTGCTTGGGCGACCCCCCGAACTCGTGCCGTTTCAGCCTGGATGCGCTTGGCTGTTTGCCACTTCCGTCCGGGTCCGCCGGCGATCGATTGCCAACCGGAACCTCTGCGGAGCTGAGGCGTTCGAACCGCAGAAGCTGAGAGCTGCGCCACCGCAAAAGAGTACTGCAATGGTTCAGAAGATAACGACAGGCACAAATGACCGGCCGCGCAACGAAACCATCGGCCAATCCGGCGAACCGGGCGACAGCAGCACGCCGCTTGAAGTCGACGAGACCGCCGCCCGGTTGCGAGGCAAGCTGCAAGGCAAACCTGCGCAACTTGCGGAAGATCAAGCTAATGCCGACGCGGCAGGCATTGCCGGCGCCGGCGAGCATATGTGCCACCGCTGCGCCGGGACAGGCATGATCGACGGCCGCACCTGCCCCGAATGCGGCGGAACAGGAAAGGTGACGACGCCGATAGGCTGAGGCGATCAGGATAGCGATCACGCGCCGCGGCAATCTCGATCACTGAAGCGCCAAGGGGCCGATGGAAATTGTGCGGATCAGATCGCCGGCACCCACTTCCAGAACACGCCTTCCATCCTTTCGGGATAGTGCTTGAACTCGCATTCGAAGCGCCATCCGTAGGTCTTGGCGGCCGCCAGCGCTTCCTTGCTGACCGGGTTCATGCCCGTTCCCGGCGCGAACCAGTCCTCCAGCAAGTCGTCGGGCACGTAGGCGCCGATCCTCAAAGGCAGCTTTTCGAGGACGACATCCATTTCGTCAGGTGCGGGCAATGGGCTCTCCCTTCGAGATTCTACCGACAACAAGTCATTCGAGGCGGGTTGGGTTCCAGACCATCGGTGAGGTGGAAGGCGACCGCCATGGGCGGGCGGGACTGATTCAACGTCCAGCTTTACGAGATATGGCTGAAAGTCATGACGCTGGAGCCCAAACGATCGATATCATGTCGAAAAGAAGTTTCTGGCGTTTTTCAACCTCGGCTGGTCCAAAGCTCCTGCACGCCTCGAACTTGAGTTTGTGACCGGTCATCATTGTCTTGAAGTCCAGCTTCGATTTGTAGGTGTCGTCTCGCAAGGTCTCGTTCCAGTAAAGAGTCCCCGCGTAGGATTTGAGTTTTTGCGCATAAGCCTCGTTGTTGCTGGAGATGTTATCCTTGCCTTTCAACAGCAAGACCCCACCCAGCCTGTTCCGGTCAACCTCGAACCGTTCCGCGTTGTTGTCATAGAGCGCCAGATTGGCCGCGTTGTTCGAAACGATGTGCTCGATATGAAACCCGCCCTTCGAGCCTGTCTTCGTGACCAGTTCGTCGATCGTATGCTTGGGCCCAACCTTCATTTCACGTGCCATAAAATCGTCGACGCGCGCAAAAAAGTAGCGGGTGAAGCGTGTCGGAACGTCGGTTACCGAAGTATTCTTGAATTGCGAATATTCGAATGGATCGCTTACCGGCAGACCACGCCTCAATGAGAGCAACTTGAGCAGTTGCTGATCGAACGCCACTGGAATTGCGCTGGCATTCTCGCCCCGCAGTAACTTTGAGATCTCGTAAACGGCGTCATTGAATTCGTTGCTGTCATAGGCACGCTGTAGCCGCAGCAAAGTGAACAGCCGGTCGAGGTGATAAGAGACGAGCCGAATCTTCTCTTCTTCTTCAGGATCGTCAACTGTACAAGCAGAAAGAATAAGCAGAAACTGGCTGTCCATTTCGTTCAGCCTGTTGAAGTAAACATGCTCCTGGGCCGGTTTGCGTACGCCAGCATAGTTCCAGATTTTGGCATAAAGCGAGGTGTAGTAGCGAAAATCCTCACTGAGAAATTTCTTGACCCTTACCGCGTCGTGGTCGAGCCCGAGCGCGTCGTTCATATCCTTCTTGAACATTTCCCGGTGGTATTCGTTGTCAAACCGTTGGGCTAGCTTGCGGGTGTCGGCGAACTTCGCCTTCAGAAAATAGGTGAAGAACGTATCGATTTCATCCGGTTTGAAACGGTTCACGCTTCTTACGCAACGCTCCCACAAACCGTTGAAATCCTGTGCATCCAGTTCGATCTTTTCGATCTGGCCGAGGAGCTTGCCCTTCAGGATTTCATATGGCCGGAGCCGCACGCCACGATCGTTGATGACCTCGAACACCATCGGTACGTCGGTCTGCTCGACCGAAAGGTTGATCAGCACCAGCCGATGCAGAAAGTAGAAGACGAAGGTCTCCAGCTTGTGCTTGTCCGTCAGCCGTTCATCGAGCGCATCGGCGATGATATTATAGTTGTCGAGCATGTTAACGGCGGTAAGGCCGCTGTCGGTCGGGATCTGGTCTTTATCCTCGAACAGTGCCTTCAGCGCCTCCAGATGCCGTTCATGATTCATCCAGAAGCGCTTTTTGAAGCCGTCCTGCCCCGCGATTTTTCCCTTGATCCAGTCGGCCAGGTCCGACTGGAAGGAAACCGCCATATGGTGCAGCTTGATGAGGATCAGCGTCAGCGTGGTCAGGCGCTGCTGTCCGTCGACAACATAGACGCGTCCGTCGATTGTGTTGGTCACATAAGTATTGAGATAGTACCAGGGATACTTCGCGACGATGATCTCCGGCCCGGGGTCAAGGACGACGTGTTCCTTGTACGTCTCCTCGAAAGCATAGAAGATGTCATCGATCAGCCGGCGGACCGGCTCGTCAGTCCACTTGTAGTCTCGTTGATAGAAATCTATGTGATAAGTCGTGTTAGAAAATACGCGGTCGATATTCTGCTTGTCTGGCGCGATGTCCATTCGTTAGTGCCCCCCGGCTCTGTGAGTTTTGATGTGATGTTTAACGCCCGAAGATTGAATGCTTCCCGATCGAGAACTTGTCCGCTTTGGCATTTCCCCCCCCGTCGGCTGTACGTTAGACTAAGAAGTTGGAATTGAAATAGCCGACGTAAAAATCGCCCCAGTGCAGATTCGTCATGGATCTGACGCGTGGAGGGAAAGCATCCCGACTTCAATGCTGTCAAGTAACCCGTCGTGATCGACCTGCGTCGACAAGAGACATGCCCCTCCGCCAAGCTTTCTCTTGCGCTTGAATGGCGCGCCGGAGAGGATGAAACTGGGCACCGCTATGTTATTGTTGGGGCTATATAATCCCAAATATCTTTTGAAATTTCTCTGGCGTTTACGACACCTCGGCCCTGCCTTCTTCGGCGATCTTAATCAGTCGCCTGATTCTATAAGCCAGCGCGGGCGACGGTTGCGGGACGACTTCATTGAATAAGACATCTCGCTCTTCACGCATGAGAAGCAGAACGGCCGACACGAAGCTGCGCGACCTGATCGGCGACGCTCCGGAGTGGTTGAACGATCACGGCAAAGCAGCCTGGCAGGAACTTGCTGAAAACGTGCCTTGGCTGAATGCAAGCCATGGCGGCATCGTATCGATCACCGCACTGTTGGCGGGGAGACTGCGAACCGGCACGCTTTCAGATTCCGGCGCCAATCTGTTGCGTCTGTGTCTCGGGCAACTGGGCGCTACTCCGGCGGACTTCGGAAAAGTCGGCTGGGCACCGCCTGCGAAAGAAGATCCTGCTGCGGAGTATTTCAGCTGACCGTGTACGCTCAAGACGGTGGCTTTAACCAGCATTCGTTACCGAGAAAACAGTAGAGGTGGCCGGCCAGTTGACCGTCAGCCAGATAAAAAACTTCACCCTCCTCGTTGAACCGAAAAAGTCCGCCCCAAACGTTTAACTGCAATTCCTCGGGGTCTCCACCAACTCTTTCTTCAGATTTGTTTTTGTTGTGATCTCTCACTGGGCCGGTGACCGTCCAGTGCTGATCGCCTGTGTAGTGCACGGTATAGCAACTTACCTGTACGTCGCCGATGTCTCTTATAAAATGTATGGAGAAAAATGGATCCGGGAATACCGCCAACGGAAATGATCCCTCCGGGAGCCGGAAGTCGCCTATCATAAATTCCACCCAACTGTTCCTTGGATTAACCTCGGGACATTGCGAATGCCCAGGAACAATATAGGCGCTTGCTACTTGCGGTGACGCGAATGCGAGAAGGCCAAATAACAGCGGGATGCGCTTTAACACGATACTCTCCAATTAAGTCGGATCGGAATTGTCTATACTCGGCTGCTTTTGAGGGGGGGCTGTCTGCGGCGGGGGTGTGACAGGCGGAGCCTCCTGCGTGACAGGCGGGGTCTTAGTCTCTGATGACGTTGTTGGGGGAGAAGGAGGCGGGGTAGTGTTAGAGTTTGGATTGGCGTCGTTGGTAAAGGTGCCGGGCGGGAGCGGCTTGTAGTTGTCCCGGAAATACTCTGCTTTCGGAAGAACCTTATAGTACTGGCCGGACTTTTCGTTTCTTCCTTTTTGTTGCCGTTCCTCTTCTTCTGCTTTTGCCTGGAGCATCGGACCCAAGACAACATACTGGAAGGTTTTGTACCCCAGATCGCGGGCGAGGCGCTCGCTTCGCTTTTCCAGTCGCGGTATATCGATCTCCCTGATTTCGTCGTCGATTTTCGCGATCGCAGCATCTGCGCCTGCACTAGCCGTTTCGCCATACTGTTTCTCAATTTCGTATGCGCGCTTCATCGTGTCTTTGAATTTCTTAGGCGTGTCGATTGCGCGATCTTTGATCTGGTCCCCAATCGATTTAAGCATCTTCCCGGCAAGCTCGCCTCCTTCGTCAGCATACTTTTGCAGCTTCGAATCGTAGTCCGACTTTACGCCTTTAAGGCGCTTCAACTCAGCGGTAGTGCGTTCAAGTTCAGCCTTCGTTGTTTCGATTTCTGTCCGCATTCGAACAAGCGCCTCGGACGCTCGCTCTGCTGAATAAGCGGGAAGGAATGCCAGAGGGCTGTATGCAGCCGCGAGCAGCAATACCAACAAAAAGCGGGCGGTCATCGGTTTGTAGACCCCCTCGTTTGAGAACGAAACTACGCAAAGATAGCACGGCTGAAAAACCCGGTCAGCGCAGTCGTAATAGCTAGCTCTAATTGCTGATCTAGTGATTGCTCTGCGCTGTCGTGAGGCCTGGACCTTACATCAAACCCACACTTCAACCAACAAACAAAACCCGCCGGCATCCCGCCCGCGGGTACGGGAAACTAATGTCACAACATGACTTTGTCATAGACAACGGTCCTGGCCTTGCGATCAGGACCGACGCTGCAGGCGCTGGCCGAGCAGAATAGCGGCACCACTGAGCCAGGCACGATTTACGCCGGCATGGTTTGGCTGGATACCTCAGACGGCGGCAACGGCGTCATCAAGGTGCGAAACCAGGCCAACTCGCTTGGGTGGATTTGTCAGCCCTTGCCGGCGTTACGCCAGTTGCGCAGGGCGGAACGGGCGTCGATACAATTATCGAGGCCTTCGACGCGTTGCACTCCCAAGGCTCCAATATCACCTCGGGCGGGACGGTCAGCCTGGCCAACTTTCGAACGACTGGCCTACCGCGGCGATCTTCGCCGTGTCCACGCGCTCCGATTTTGGCGCGACCTGACCGTACCTCAGCGTGATATCCAGACTTCCACCGACGATCCCGAACAGCGTGGCGACAATCCAGGCGATACTGAATTGTACCGCGAGGTGCGGCCAAGCGTACGCGCCTTCCGGCATTCAATGAGTGCTGACAACTGATAGGGAGCGACGGGATCATCGTGTGTCTGGTGGAGAGCTTCGACGGCCGATTGATGAGGGCCAGTGTGTTCGGCGACCACCTGTTCCCTGAAACTTGCAAGCTGCGGATCGCCAGCCCGATTTGATCGCGGGCGGCTAAACCGTTGACGCCAAGTCCATCCTCGGTCGCTTTGGCGTTGATATGCTTCATGCTTCACTCAGGTAATGCCGCAGTTCTCGGTCTTTCGGTACCTCTTGGCAGAAGGCGGTTGTGGCGCGTTCGCGCATCGAACGGGGGGAGGTAATCCGCAGCCCGCGATCCTCGAACCTATCGACCTTGGGGATGCCCAACAGCCGCTCCGCAATATCAAACGGTACCTTTGCGTCAGGCGCTACCAAGCGTCGGGCTTTGGCGTCACCGTGAGTCAGGATGATGATTTTCGGTCCCTCCACCCGCGCGCGCTTCTCCCCGTTGACGATGAGCACCCAGCCATACCTATCCGAGGTCCAATAGCTTTGCCGGCCCCCGCTGCCGGAGGTATTAGGCCGCTCACTGTCGGTCGCAGGACTTTCCGTGTTCTTGGAACCGACAGGCCGTTGCGCTTCCTTTCCGATATCCGGGCGGAACGATGAAGTGCCCGGCACGTTTTCGCCGTCGTCTCTCTTATTCATTGGTTGCTACTCCAATTCATTGGTTGCTACTCCAAGCCCGGTCCGCCGCGCTGCGCGCCTGACGGTTTCTGCCGGGCGGCGGCAAGCCGTTCCTGCATACGCGCGCGACGGTCGCCCGCCGTCGTGTGCTGCGCATCTTGGGACTTCTGGCCGTGATGTCTTGCGCCGTTTCGCGGGCCTCACGCTCGCGCTGCTCTTTGCCAGGAGCAATCCAGGCGGCAGCGCGGCGAGCAAATTGCGTAAGGAAGTTCGAATCTTGTCCGGTTGAATGGCGCACCCGACAGGATTCGAACCTGTGACCTCTGCCTTCGGAGGGCAGCTAGGCAGCGGTTACAACTTAGATCGGAACCGCTCACACCCCGGAAATAACTCAATCGCTACAGCCGGTTGACGCACCAGACCTAGTCTCCCGTCTTAGAGCAGTCAAGCCGATTCCTGCTCGACAGTTATGATCGCTGTGGCTGGAGTGTGACCGATATCGACCTACGCGAGACCCCCATGGGGGAAATGGACGCTTGCTTTGTATTAGATGCCCGCGCAAAAAAATTTGTAGCTTTTACGAACTGGAGGGCGTGCCCGGTTTCAATCGTCCTCTCTGGACAGCCGCTGCACTTCGGCATCTGTCAACGCGTTCTGACTATCCATCAGGAACGCGGCCAAATCGCCTCCGGCTGCATCCATAATATCGCTTTTGCTGAACCCCTCCGCTTCTGCGTGAGCTAAGCAAACTTGGGCCTGCACCTCAAAATTTGCCTTATCCTCATCGTAGCCGGGTGAGTTGATGTGCTCGTCTACCCAAGCCGAAAGCCACCTGCTCGCGGGTCCCTCATCCTCATCTTCAATCACGTTTGCTCCTCCTTGATTTCCCTGGCGTTTCTGCCGTTAGGACCCGTGGGCATGTCAGGCGTCCTTATCGGCAATAACTGCCTTCATATACGCCCGCCAATCGTCAGCCCCTTCCTCTTCCGGAAGACTGACCGCCGTGACCACATGCGCGATTTGGCCAATGGCTCCGTCCTTGGTGATCGCGCCAACTTTGAAGCGATCTAGCGTAACCCCTATGAATTGTTCAAGGAGTTTGTGATCTTTAGAAAATAGTCTGCCTGCCATGCGATACGCTTCCTCATGCTTTTTTCCGCTAAGCATGCATATAGAAGTTCGGCCTCTGGCGCGACAGTCTCTTGACACCTGATAGATGGCGCAGGGGATACGGGGAAGCCTGGGTGATCGCTAGAGTTAGATACCTGCGCGAAAAATGTTCTTCAGGTCAGCATTGAGACATCGCCTACTCGGCTGCCACTGAGGTTGCTTCAGATAAAGCCTCCCGCACTGCCTCCGGCAGCAACCCCAATCTGTCAAAAAAACTCCGATTGCGAGCTTCGGCGTCTCTAAACACCTTGGAGTAACTCAGCACGCGTATGGATGCGTTATGCTCAGACGAATAGCCGTAGAACCCCTGCCCGTCTGGTGTGCGCGTCTGCGCCAAGCTACGTACAAACTTCTTCTTCGCGCCTTCAGTTAAATCACAAATCACTATGCACTCGAACGGTGTTCGATCATCGATATCAGAAATAACCTCTCCCTCAGGTCCACGAACCGTCCGCCCTCTGAGGCGCTCGATATAGTCCAGAACTTGATCAACCGGGTCGCTCGTAAGAGTCTCATCGCCTGGCCTTTTAAATTCAATGATCACGACTGGATCGGTGGTGCCCTCTCTCCTAAAACCATAAGGGTTGAAAAAAATCAGATCAGGCTCTTGGCGCTGCCCGTCAACTCCGAACGAAGTCATAGGCTTATCGGAGGCAAAGAAACTGTAGTATGATAATAGATCATCAATTAACCAAAGATTGTGGTCATCATAATTGTGAGCAGAAAGCATCTTACCCATAGGACATATAAGCTCGTGAACAGCTTTCTCCCATACGTATTTCCGATCGCTACCATCCGAATACCTCAGCATTGATCTAGCAAGCTGTATAATCTGGTGGCGCTTTATCGTGTACTCGGCAAGTCTGCGCTTCGCATCGTCACTCACCTTCTGCACAAGTGAGTCAACCTTACTCCTAAATTCATCCCGAGTATCTTCGTCCGAGTTCCCACCGTCCAGAAGCCTTATATCGGCGCGCAGCCGCTTCTCATGACGATACAACAGCGTGAAGAGCGTTTTCCCAATGTCTTCATCAGACATACTGGGTGACAAGGTACCGACGAACTGCTCCACATCCTTAACCGACAGCGCCAGTTGGGGATGCTCACTAAGAAGTTCCAATACACTCTTGCGCTGGACAGTCCGAATGCCCGCTATGTGCGCGCCAAGGAAAGCTTCCGCCGCATTCATAGCCACATCTGTGATCATCCCCACTTCGCTATCCAGTGCTTTGAAAGCGGTACGTTCCTGATCGGCCCTGTCATCAAGAAAGCGACCACCAACAACGCATACGTACGCCTTTCCGTTGGCCAGGGTTCGGAGAGAAAATTTCTTTTCAATCTCTATAGTCTTAACCACACGACCCTGAGCGGTTAGCAGTATCGAGTTTCCAAACTCGTGCGATATACTCTTGTCCACATAGACATGAGATATGACTATGTCGCCGATGTTCTCCTTGTCTATCGATATCGTGTCTTGCGCCACCCTTACAACTCTCGTCGACAGGTATGAACCTATATCCAATCTCCGGCGACCTATCTGTACATTCAGTCTCGGCATCCCGCCAGCAATGAAGTAAGGAAAGAAATGATGGCAAAGATTTTTAGTAAGAATCGTCGTACTCATTGCCGAGTTTTCATTCGGATCAATAGAAGACAATATTATTTGAGTACCCATCTCACCTTCGCGGCTGGGTGCACGTGCGATATCCACAAAGGAGTCGTCCAACTCTGGTTTAAAAGTGAATGACACTTGGTCATAACCAGACATGCCAGTTTCGTAAGTGCTCTTCACCTTTATGTCCCGAAACACCTTACTCCACACCAGTCTACCAACCCCTCGGCCACCTTTGGCTTCTTTCTGCAGGGTGTCACATGTTTCAAAGGCAATGAGGTGTGTACTATTGAGGCCGATCCCGTTGTCAGAAATCCCGATATATCTCAGCGTTTTATCGTCATTTTGTTCCACGACAATTGTAATAACTCCGCGGGTAGAGAAATCAGTTACTCCAAACCGTTCCTCAATCGCATGTATCGCATTGCTGATAGCTTCATATATCGAGTAGAATAGTGCCGTACGCCCGTCGGGCAGACGCATGTTGCGGATACGTCCCCTCACATCAAATTTCAAGAGTCCCTCCTTTTAACTGCCGCTAAGAGTTGGGCAGTCGATTGAACGTCGATCCGAATCGTTCAGTAGTCGATTATTTTGTAGAGAATACCTGGCGCATTATCATTGCAGCCTGACTCGTGCCAAAGCTACTAATGCCCTTAAACATGGCAATTGTGCCTTTGCAGTACTGGTCGTAGCCAGCTGCTGGTACCTGTCCCGGCTCCATCGCAAGGAGTGCAGCTTGCTCTTGCGTCATAGTCTCAGAAATAATTGCCCATGCGGCTTGATTCTCCTCCAGCTTTGGAGCGGGTCGCCCGCCTCCGGCCCGCAGTATCCGCGCATTCAACTGCTCTTCCATTTCAATTATATCGCTAGGAAGCGCTTTGATCACATCAGCGTTCGCACCCAACGCTGCGTACTGGAAACAAAGCGCCGGGTCACGAGTGAGCAGGGATAAATACTGCTTGGACAAAAGCGTGGCATACTCAGCCAAAGTTTCGTCATCTGCCCGAAGGAAATTTGCAAAGACGGCCGACGCTACGAACCCGCTGACGCTCTGCCTCAATTGATCCTTTGATTGCCCTGCCATTATGCCTACCCGTACTGACCGGTAGATCTTGTGAGCGACATCCGGGGCGGCATCTTGAAGGGCATCTATCACTTCAGACGAGGCACGCAAATCGTGCTCTATCGAAGCAAGCGATGGGACGATCTCATGTCCTGATGAGCCAAACTTTTCACCTCGATCGATGTCGGTGATGGCCTTAGCCTGCATCAGTTCGTCTGACGTAGGATACCACATCGTTTCTTGTGAGACGGCGAGGGCTTTGGTTATGAAAGTGCCATCCAAGCCCGCTGCACGGTACATCGCTGCCCACTCTTCCGTTGCAGCGCGGCGTTCTTGCTCAGTAAGACCGGGAAAGGAAAGCCCGTGGTATCCGAGTTTGGCGGCGTCGGATAACCAGCGGTGAGACCCAGCGGCAAACACTAAGGTGCATGCAGACGAACATTCATTTGACACGTATGTGTCGATCGCACGTTCTTTGATCAGCTTGAAGAGTTTATTGGCCTCTGCAATACGACCGCCACTACTGTTCAGATGAATTACAGAAACGTCCGGAGCCGCTTTCAGTAGTCGCTCAACGTCTCTCGACAGACCATATTTGATCCCTCCGAATAAGCTCAATTCCGTACCCCCGCTTAGGAGCTTAAGCTCATTCGGTGGCAAGTCCGGGTCATCTTTAAATGCGATCCGGTACATTTCTGATATCTGCGGCGCGGTGTTTTGAGAGAAGGTACCGACGATTTGGAGCACACTGAGCACTGCCATTAGCTGAGCTGCTCCCGCCCAAAAAACAGACTTGCCAGCTTTGCGCTGTCGGTCCGCATGGCGCTGTGCTGCCCTCCAAAGGCCGACAACCTGCCAAACAACGACCGCTGCTATTCCCGCCGACAGCAGAGATGTGAACCAAAATATCGAGACCGGCTCAAAGCCATCCTCTGGTGAGAACAAGGCAGTCAGTGTTCCGACGAGAGCCAAAATTGCCAAATATACTAAAAAATTTACACCCCAGTACGACGCTCCTAATGAGAACTCTCCTCGCCAGTACTGAGCGAAGAAGTTTGACCTTCGGGGACGCTTGGTCTGTACATGTAGTGTCTCACCATGATTAGTTTGCCGGTCAGGAATTTCATTCACATCGATTTCGACAGTCGGTACTGAGGACGTGTCCCCGGTAGTTCTCAGGAGTTGCGTATCTATGGCGTAGTCGAGGGGCCTCGCTTTTCCCGAAGCCCGCTGTCGCCATAGAAGCGCAGTAAAAACGATGATCTGCGGGACTGCGTACATACCGAAGGAATACGCAAAGTTCGGACTGGCCCCGTTGGCAAGACCGTATCCTCCTACGATTGTTGCAGTAAGAAGCGACAACAGGTTTGCCACGTAAACCAAAGCAGGTGGCTGAAGGAAGCGCCGGATTACGAGTGACCAAAGAGCTGTTAATAAGACGACACCCAGCAGCCCCCCGGCGAACTCCCCAAAAGCGTACGCAGTGAAGTCCATCTGAGCCTCCTCACACGTGTCTCGAACTCTTAAGATCGTTCACGTGTCCCAGTGGGTAGTATGTTGCGAAGCGTTGAACACCGCAACACAGGGAAGGGTGGATTATGGCAGATGGTGTACAGTACCCTACTATATCAGCGACGACGAGGCTTATGGGACTGAAGTATTTGTTGGTTCCGGTACGATCGCCACTGGGCGTGGCGCCGTGCTTCCTCTCGCTCCTTGTCCCGCTGTTGCTGCAGTTCAAGCTGCAGTTCAAGCGCTACGGCATTAAGCCGCTCCGTAACGTCGATGATCTGCGGGCGACGCATCGCACCTTCCAGAAACATTTGACGGGACACCGCAATCATAACGGCATACCGATCCACTCGGCCCGGCAGGAGGCACCAAAGAAGCTGGCGTGCAGGCTCGGGTTCATCTGCCGATCCATCACCCGCAAAGTCGAAGAACACTGGCACCGAGCTTGCGAGCCATTCATACGGAAAGCGCTCCTCCGGGCAAGGCACCCTGTGCGTAACATCTAATGCGGTCTGCCTGAACGCTGTCGTGCCCTTGTAGAACCGCGGCCAGTCCCGCTTGAGGCGCGTCCCGTCTACGACCCAGACCATGTTTCCATAGAAGGCTTCTCGGGCGGCTCTCTCCTGTGGATCAAGGCGTGAATGCTGAAACTCCAAAACGAGGCCCAGGGCGGTGCGCACATCTGCGATATGCCTCTCGCCATTCTGATCGCAGTTGATGACCTCGCGCCATTCCCTCGCAAAGTTCTCTTTCCAAGCGCGGTGCCAAGGCGTCTCGGATTCCCACCAACGATCGCATTTCCGCTTCCTCAGGTGCGCCCAATGCCACATCCGCTGATCGCCGCACTTCGCGACTACGGGCTGACCGCAACCCGGGCAATGCCCAGCCAAGCCAGGGGAGGCCTCATGCTTCTGTCCAACTACCAATGCAAACTGCATGACATTCTCCGTGTCGTTGACGGCTGTGCGCGGGGCGTCGGCCTGATTGTTTTCAAGGGAGAGCTTGTGTCGCAGCTTCGCCAGCGGGGGCTGGTGCCGGTTCTTACCTATCGTCGGGCTGTTGGTACTAGCCAGGAATGTAATTCATCGAATGCTGCTGGTACTGTCTTTGCCACCTATTTCCCCGCTCTGAGATGATCAGCTTCTTTAGCACGCCAGAGTCCCGACATCTGAACGCCTTGGCATATTTCACAGTTATCCGCAGGAATATTTATGCGGGCGCAAAGGAGCGCCTGGAAAGATGCATTGCCGGCAGTGAATAGTCACATCGTTGCCGGCAGCCAGAGTTGTGTTTTGGGGCGTCCCGTGCTCTCACTTTGCTAGCCGTTGGAGGAAATCAAGCGTGACCAAACTGCCGAAGAAACCGAAACTTTGCTTTATTGTTGGTCCGATTGGTGCAGACGACAGTGACGACCGTATCCATGCCGATTGGCTGTTGGAGGGGATAATTGCACCGGTCTTCGAAGAGCATTTTGAGGAGTTTCGGGTTGAGCGGGCCGACAAAATCTCCGACCCAGGCCGTATTGATGCGCAGGTTATCACCGCACTTTTGAACGCCGATCTTGTGATTGCCGATTTAACGACCCTCAATCCCAACGCTTTTTACGAAATTGGCATCAGGCATACGATCCAAAAGCCAATCATCCACATGCGGTTGGAGAACCAGCCGATCCCGTTCGATGTCGCCTCATTCAGGACGATCAGCTTCTCTCGAAAGCGACCTAGGGATTTGGAGGTAGCTCGTGAGCTGCTACGTTCCGCTGTTTCAGCTGCAATAGCCGACGGTCACATGGTGGATAACCCGGTGACTTTTTCCCGCGGTAAAGTCGAATTCGAAAAGACCGCAACTCCACCGGAAAAGATAATTCAGGACCAACTGTCCGCTATTGTTCGGCGGCTCGGGGCGATAGAGGCGGGTGCGCCGCAGATACCCTGGTTACGTTCAGACGATCTTTCTTATGGCGATCGCCTACACGTCAGGAATCATCTTGTGCACAATGATGTCAAACCGACCAATGCCTTCAGAGACGTCGGCAAAATCAGGATTGAAATCAGACCAGATAGCCCCCAGGGGATCCCTTCATTTCAAGATGACGTCGAACGCTTGGTTGCGAGTCATCTTACCGATTTTTCCCTGAGTGGTGACAGTGTGACGGCTATCGTCTTGGCCGCCGACAATGCCTTTAATCGAAAAGGAATTGAGCCTTTGCAGAAAGATGCCATAGAACAAGAATTGCAAGTCAGAATTCGCTGATATAGCGGGCGTAAGAAGGCGGGCGCGCAGAAAATGCCCTCCGTTAGAAGGGGCACTCTCCGAAGAAGGAAAACGCTATCCCGGCGCGGCCATCGCTGCAAAAACTATCCCTTGATGGGGACGAGCTGGCCGGAGAGGCTGTTTTCACTCAATCAAGAGCGTGCCAGTGAACCGAGCCCGCAACAAGTATTAGGAAGCGCAAATGCCAAATCGTAAAACCGCATATTGGTTGATGGTTGGCGTGTGCTTTGTGAGCTGTAGTGCATTTGCGGCTGAGCAGTGCGAAGGGCAGGCCCCACTGCCCCATAACATGGGCGCAGAAAACTTCGTGACTACGAGTCGCGTGTACAAGGGCAATGGCGTTGAAACCTACGAGACATGCGTGGAAAACCGTGGCACGGGTGATCTTTGGGTAAACTGGCTTATCCCTGGCCCCACAACCTGGTTGCTGCCCGGCACTGCCATTCCACAGCCGCGGCCCTTCATTAAACGCGACAGCATCGACGCCAATGGTTGCCTTGAATACGGAAACGTTGGCGCGATTATGAGTGCCATATATTGGTCACGCATCCGATGCCGACGCGCTCGGAAAAGAAAAGTCAGCAGGCTGTGCCGCCGCCGTCTCGGCCTCTTACCACGACACAGAATTAGCTGCGCCTAAAGAAATCGACGCTCCGATACGGTTGTTTGTTCCCTCTGATAAGCACAATCCGTCAAATACAATGCTCGAATTCCGAGCAGTCGCTACAGCTAGATGGGACGAAGAACCGCAGACATACGAGGTTGGCGTAGCGTACTCCCTAAGTCCAGTTGAGGGACGTAGTGCTGGCAATCCGGATGTGATGACTATTCGAATGTCGCCAGGGCCTATAGCAAGCTACTTAATGGATAATTTGAAGGGGCATAATATCTTCGAAGGGATCACACTTGGATACAAAAATGAGATTGATCTTCAGTTCTTTCCTACCACGAAGCCCGTTCTGAGGTCCGCAAAGTATGAGATTTTGGACCAGAATCATGAATTGGTCGGAGCGTTCATGGCTCCCACCTGGGGGCCTCAGTGAAGTTTGATTGGCTCAACGGCATGACAACGCTGGTTCCCGGCGGGATTGTAATCTTTGTCTCAAAATGGACCGAATTGTTATCCGACACTGGCTTGACACATCCCCAATGGAAAGTCCAAGCAACTAACCTTGGCGTGGCACTTTCGACCTTTTTAATTCTAATCATCGCTTTTTTTCTGACTATCTCTGGCGGACGCTATTTAATGCGGATTGCAAAGACCTCCATTGGCATTTTCTTTTTGGCGCTCGTACTGTGCTTTGTATTCCGTGAGCTTGCCCGTGTCTCGCCGTCGCAAGCAAATGCCGATATATACAAATTAATGTGGTACTTTGCGTATGTGGCCATGCTCGTTAGTTTCGCGCCAGCAATCGGTACAATTGGCACAGCACTTAAGTACGCTACCTTACCTCCCAAGCAATGACGCGAAATTCAGCGCATGAACCGTCTAGCTTTCAATCCGGAAATCAAGCAAGTGAGACACAAAAGGGAGACATTGTGTCTCCTTCTCGCCTTGAGCGTATAGACATATCAGTACCTTAGCTGACTAGTGGGTGCCCCTGTCACGCCCACCTGCTACACTTGCGTCGTAACGCGCAGATACAGATATGCGGAGACAGACGGGGCACTAGGCCCCGCCCTTCATTCGGTTCTCTCGCCGCCACAGAGGCTGCAAATTGGTATAATGGCAGAGCCTCACAAGCTCTTCCGTGCCTCTAGCTCGCGCCAGTGGCTCAATGTGATCGATCTCCCATTGACGATATCGGTCCCAAGACATGCCGGGCCGGAATTGCCGAGCGATGTAGTCTCGTAGCTCTGGGTGGTCGCAGCCAACCGCCCGTGCCGGACTAGCGCGGCCGCTTAGTGCCATTCCAGTTCGGCGCAGTGTGTTCCTGTACATTCTGAATGACGGATCTGCGAGGCCCTTTAGAAGCTCTCGCTCTCGTGCCTTTTCAGCGTTGCACTTAACGCATTGGCGGTTGCTGACATACCGTTCGGAGCGGTGTCCTTGCCTGCACATTTCGCCTGTATAGAAACGCGAAAGGCCGCACATGGCGGCCTCGGTTCTGCTCAGCACGACATGCGTGCTAGCACTATGTACCAACATTCTCTCACCTCATTGTTTGATGAAATACGCCTCCTTTCCGCGCCCGGTCTGGGTGTGGTAGCGGACTCCGTATGCTTCCAGCTTTCCAGCCAACACTGACGATTGTTGGCGTAGCTTGGCAGTGACCCGTTCCAAGCTGGAAGGATTGATCTGTAGGGTCTTTACGATTTCAGATTTCGGGTAGTAGCCGGGGTCCGCATTCTCGAAGTGATTGGTCAGTTTGATCTCAGTCGGTACCTTGCGGGCCTTCCGCTTCGTGGCGCCTGATAGCCATTCCGCTAACTGTATGCCTGGCATCTGCTGTTGGATTGCTCGTAGAACGGCCATGCCCGTGTTGCCGCTGGGCAAGAGCAGGTAGATGCTCGTAGGGTAACAATTGCCCTCGGCATCAATTGCGTTTCGGCATTGGATGCGATTTATGGCCTGGACTACGCTTCTAGCTATGAAGCCATCGCCAAGTGCAGTCCGTATGTCTGCGTGCTCTTCGTACTTGCGACTTCCGCGGAACCATTCGTCCGATTGCTGACCCTGATGCGCAATGAACCTCTGGGCAGGTTCTATGTCATCCAGATAGGGCAGGCCGAACAGAATAGCTGCCTCGCATCTGTTCCAATCGTTCCTGCCGTCGAGGTTGCCCCAGTTGTCAAAATGAACGCACCCGTCTTTCGGTCCGTACTGTTCGATGTCAGGCAGGGCGTCTTTGTGCGCGCAGACAAGGATGTGCTTTCCAGATAGTCGTTTCGACAAATCGCCCCAGACGGTAGCCCATTCTCTCCCCGCGTTGTGTGCAAGGTGCTCCTTACCGACCTTATGTCCGTAAGAGACGTGTAGGGTAACATTCCGGTAGGTTCGTATTCCCAGTGGCCTTGGCAGCACGTCAACATGATGCCCCATGACAGCATAAGCGGGATCTATGCCCGCTGTTGCATCGAGAATGACGCCGCGCATTCCGTCGACACCGATGAGCGATCTGGAACCGTGTAACAGGGTCCGCCCACCGCGTCTGCTCGTCCACCCGTGGCCGATACGGGCGATAGTCTGCAACTGGTCCAGTTGATCGAGATATTGTTTCTTGGATGACCTCTCGATACGCGACGCAGGCTCGGTTTTCGTAGCCAGTCTGTGTTCGATTGATTTGGCTAGCGCGTCCTCCGAGGTACCGGCAACGCCTGCCTTCAATCCGTTGACATCGATGCACGCCAAGATGTCGAAGCATTCAGCATCGAGCACTCGATCAGATCGACCGTGATCTGTATCGGTAAGCCTGATCGAAAAATCGAGTAATTGCTCGGCGGCAGTTCGCAGTTCGCCGTGCATCGCCCTGACAAGATCGCCGGACATAGACCGCAGATTGCTGGCGAGTAGGCTATAGGTATCAGCCCAATCGAAAGCTTCATCGATCACTACCCAGCCACGTTTGCCTCCGTGATAGCTCAGCAACCTATTCGCTTTGTGGGTCAAGCCAGTATCAGCAATCTCCTTTAGAGCCAGCCTGTACGCAGCATGTGTGGTGATAATCACTGGGGCGAAGGCGAGCTGATCGTTCGTTCCCGGAGCCTCTTGATGGAACGGGCGAGCCATGTTCCACTCTGCAAGCTTGTTGATCCCCTCCGACAGTCTGTTCGCTTCCTCTCGGAACTTTGTGACAATGAGCACGCCTGGGTGCTGTATTGGGTTCTGTATAGAGCACAGAACTTTCAGGGCTTGAGTCTTCCCCGATCCCGTAGGCTGCTGGATCACCTGCCAGCGCAACGTGTTCGTTTCGCATCTGCATATGGCTTGTGCGAGTTGTTGCCACCCTGCGTTCAGGGCGTTGGAGTCAGTCAGTCCAAGGGATTCTGTCCAGTAGCTTTTCATTCGTTCTGTAAAAGATGTGAGCATCTGATCCTTTCTCTTGAGACAACAAAAAGGCCCACCGGCTCACAAGCCGGCAGGCCCAAATCTGAAAGTCCCGCAGTTAGCTCTTAAGGTAATTTAGGGACAAGTGAGGGAGATTAAGGCGCTCGAAAAGCAGCCCGGTTATTTCCTAATAGGGAGGAATAAAGCGGCCACGAAAGCCTGGCCTGACTTTCCACTTATGATGGACAGCAGCGAAAAGTACCTCGTCAAGGGTAAGTTGCGGTCGTCACCTGGACGGCCTGGGTAGTTCCACACATTCTCCCATGCCGCCCACCGCTGCGAGGGCCCAGGCCATAGCCCGGATATTGGTGTTTAGCGCCAGCAGAAACTGCAGATCACTAGGACCGTAGGGAACTGGCATCACTTCCTGCAAATGAATTTCTGTCGCCCTCATGCTGGCATCCAACTTCGCTATCGAAACACCCACGATTGGCTTTTCACGAAACCAACTTCTCTCAGCTAAACACATGACGACAACTGAAAGCTCGGTCCCGTCTTCGTAGCGAAGCGATGCGGTTATGATGTCCTTATGTTCGTCTGATGGAACCAATCTAAGCTGCGCCAGACATAGCTTCACCAACTCGGCAACGTAGTCAGGCATCACGAGTGCTCTGTTGGTCATGCTGCCACCTGCTGGCTGGCATTCCTAAGTTTCACCACGATGTCTTCCGGCTTGAGATGCGTGTACCGGAACAGCATCCTTGGGTCTTTGTGCCCGCTGATGGCTGCTACCTCCGGCACGCTCAAACCCAACTCAAAAAATCGGCTTACAGCCTCGTGCCGTAGGTCATGAAATCTAAGGTCCGTGATTCCCGGTATGGTTTTCGATGCCCTTCGCTTGCACCGTTCCCAAGCGAGGCGGAAGGCATTTGCCGTGACCGGAAGCAATCGGTCGTCTGTGCCCGTGTCCTGCAAGCTGCGCAGTATCAGCACCGCATTGTCTGACAGAGGAATGGTGCGTGGTATGTCGGTCTTTGTTTCCGGTATCGAAAGCAGGCCGTTGGCAAGGTCGAGATCTGCACACCGCATGTTGAGAAGTTCGCCACGGCGCATGCCGGTTTCGATTGCAAGTCTGATGCCCGGCTCCAACCAAGCGGTTCGGCCATTAGAACAAGCAGCTAGGAGTGCCGTAAGCTCGTCTGCTCGAAGCCGTCTGTTCCGTCCGCTAGCGGCCTTGGGCTTGCGCACATTGGCAACCGGGTTGCCCTGCAAAGGTATGTCCCATTCCCGCCGTGCAACCTCAAACACGGTACGCAGCAGGCCCAGTTCCCGTATGACCGTCCCGGCCTCAACCTCTCTAAGCCGCTGGTCCCTATGCCGGGTGAAGACCTGTGGGGTGATCCGTGCCAAAGTCAATTTGGCCCAGTCGTATCGAAGGAAAACCTCTATCCGTTTGGCTTCCGAAGCATGCCCGCGCTTTCCCGGTGTGACATCCCGCACATATTTGCGTAGGAGGTCCGCAACGGTGGTACGATCTAATGTAGCCGGATCGTAAGCGAGTGACGTCCGATCAAGTTCAAGCTCAGTCTGCCGTATCCAGCGCAGTGCGTCGGCTCGGTTGATGAAGCTTTTGGTTCTTGGGGCATGTCCAATGCGTCGGACTTGTGCCTGCCATTTGTCGTTTCGTTTGCGTATCGAGGCCATGTGGCGTTGCTCCTTGTGACCAGATTGTGACTGGCTGTAGAAAGGAGCATTCTTAGGGGTGGGGAGGCGTCTCTAAGTCCCTGTTTTTTCAGGGAAAAGATTGGCGCACCCGACAGGATTCGAACCTGTGACCTCTGCCTTCGGAGGGCAGCGCTCTATCCAGCTGAGCTACGGGTGCCTTCAGGATCGACGATCCGGAAAACGAACCAGCCGGTAAACCGGCCAGCCACGGCTTCTTAGCGGAAGCCGGAATGCGCATCAACGTCGAAATGGACCAACGCAGCCTTCTAAGAACTAAGAACGAGGGGTGGGAGCGGGGTCAATATCGGCGTCGCCAGTACGTGCGGCTGCCGATATCAACGCCGTTTATCTCAAATTTTCCGGTCAACCAGTCGCCCGGGTGGCGTTCGAATGCCTCCCATACCAATAAGCCGAACATCAATCCGGCCCAGCTAAAATCGCGTTGAGCAGGTCCAGCGTATATTGGCCAGAAGGGCGTGTTGAGCCAATTACTGCCTGGCATCCAGCCTGCGGTATGGATGTCATCTCCGCTGATTTTGGCATCGAGCGCTGTTCTGACGCCTTGCAGCTCCGTCGGCGTGAGACCATTCAAGATACTTTGGTAGCGGCGTCCTCTGTCGCCCCTTTGCAGGACGCCAGTAATGGGATTTCCAGTCATAAAATCCAAAATGGGCACAGGCGTCATCCTCCACAGCGACATGATGAAAATGAGGATAGCGCGCCCAAGACGCAAGACTGCTTACTGCAAATAGATTTATAAGCGAATCGATCGTAGGCCCACCAGCCTGACAGCTTCGGCAAACAATGGTCCGGATTTGAGGAATTGAATGATCACAGGTGAACTTCGCTCTAAAATCGATGCCGTCTGGAACGCCTTCTGGGCGGGTGGCATCGCCAATCCGCTCGAGGTGATTGAGCAGATCACATATTTGCTTTTCATGCGCGGGCTGGACGAGGCGGAGCAGCTTGAGGAAAACCGCTCGACGCGGACCGGCCAGCCCATGCGCCGGCGCATCTTCAAAGATGGCAAGGACGGCATCGGCGAGGAAGGTGGCGTTGCCTACGCGGACATGCGCTGGTCGCGGCTGAAGAACAGCGATGCGGGCACGATGTTCAGCACCATGTCAGAACACGTCTTCCCATTCCTGCGCACCATGGCCGAGGACGGTACTGCGCACGCGACGCATATGAAGGGTGCACGCTTCACTATCCCTTCGCCGGCGCTGCTGGTGAAGGTGGTCGACCTCATCGACAAGCTGCCGATGCATGACCGCGATACCAAGGGCGATCTGTACGAATACATGCTGTCGAAGATCGCCAGCGCCGGCCAGAACGGCCAGTTCCGCACGCCGCGCCACATCATCGCGCTGATGGTCGAGATGACAGCGCCGACGCCGAAGGACATTATCTGCGATCCGGCGTGCGGCACCTGCGGCTTCCTCGTCGCCGCCGGCGAATATTTGCGCGACAGCCATCCTAAGATGTTCCACGACCAGGAGAGTCGCGACCACTTCCACGAGGAAATGTTCCACGGGTTCGATTTCGACCAGACGATGCTGCGCATCGGTTCGATGAACATGACTCTGCACGGCGTCGACAATCCTGACATCCGCTACAAGGATTCATTGGCGCAGGAGCACGCGGGCGATTCCGACCGCTACAGCTTGGTACTCGCCAACCCGCCCTTTGCCGGCTCCCTAGACTACGAGACCGCGGCCAAGGATCTTCTATCGATCGTCAAGACCAAGAAGACCGAGCTGCTGTTCATGGCGCTGTTCCTGAAGCTGCTAAAGTCGGGCGGTCGCGCGGCGGTGATCGTGCCGGATGGCGTTCTGTTCGGCTCGTCTACCGCACATAAGGAGATACGCCGCATGCTGGTCGAAGATCACAGGCTTGACGGTATCGTCAAGCTGCCGTCCGGTGTATTTAGGCCCTATGCGGGTGTCTCGACGGCGATTGTCCTGTTCACGAAAACCAACTCCGGCGGCACCGGTCATGTCTGGTTCTACGATTGTCAGGCCGACGGTTTTTCGCTGGACGACAAGCGCACGCCGCTTTTGCCTGGCGAAAAGCTCGGCGCAACGCCTGGCTACGAGGAAGCCAGCCATTTCACTAATCTGACGCTAACCGATGAGGAATTGGCGAAGAACAATTTGCCCGACATCGCCGCGCGCTGGGCCAAGCGCAATGGGACCGAGCGCGAGCGCCTGCGCACGGCGCAAAGCTTCTGTGTGCCAAAGGCGGACATTGTTGCCGCCGGCTACGACCTTTCGATCAACCGCTACAAAGAAGTGGCGCACGAAGCGCAGGAGCACCGCCCTCCAAAGGAAATCATCGCCGAACTGAAGGCCTTGGACAAGGAGATCACCGAAGGGCTGGAGGAATTGGAGGCGATGCTGTGACTGTGCCTTTGGTCGCACTCGGGGACGTGGTTGAAATCAAAGGTGGTGGAACGCCGTCCAAGGCCAATCCTGCCTTCTGGAATGGTGAGATCCCATGGGTTTCGCCGAAGGATATGAAACGTTGGGAGATTGATAGCGCAGAAGACCAGATCACTTCGGAAGCTATCAAAGCAAGTGCAACAAATCTCATTCCAGTGAACTCAATTCTCGTGGTAAATCGATCCGGAATCCTCAAGCACACGCTTCCGATAGGCATTACGCGCCGACCGTTGGCTATCAACCAGGACATAAAGGCTCTAATCTGTGGAAAGCGCGCAGATCCAAATTATGTTGCCCATCTTGTCAAAGCCGCGGAGCCGATAGTGCTCAGATGGGTTCGAGCTACCACCGCCGACAACTTCCCAATTGAGAATCTCAAGGCGCTCGAAATCCCTCTCCCGCCTATCCCTGAACAGCAGCGGATCGCGGCGATCCTGGACAAGGCGGATGCGCTGCGCCGCAAGCGTAAGCGCACGATCCAATTACTCGGTAGCCTCACGCAGTCGACTTTTTTTGACTTGTTTGGCCATACCAGGGATGACGTTTCAAAATGGGGGAATCGCATCCCGCTGTCCGATCTGGCCGAGATTGGTTCAGGCATCACGAAGGGTAGAAAACTAAATGGACAAGCGACAAGGCATGTCCCCTACCTAGCAGTGGCAAATGTTCAAGATCGTAGACTCGAGCTCGCGAACGTCAAATCAATCGAGGCAACCGAGAGTGAAATTGTCCGCTATCGTCTTCAGAAAGATGATCTATTACTGACCGAAGGTGGCGACCCAGACAAGCTCGGGCGAGGCACCCTTTGGGCCAATGAAATAGATGAGGCAATTCATCAAAATCACATATTTAGAGTGAGGCTTAGGTCCGCAGCAATACTGCCTCTGTTTCTGAATTGGCTCGTGGGGAGTCCTTATGGAAAGAGCTACTTTTTGAGCGTTGCAAAACAGACCACAGGAATTGCATCGATTAACAAGACCCAGCTGTCTGAATTTCCCGTCATTGTTCCCCCGATCGACTTACAATGGCGCTTCGTTCGGTTGGCCGAAGCTGCGTCTGCCGAAGCTAAACGACTAATCTCATCGTCAGTTGAGGTTGACGCTCTTTTTTTGTCCCTCCAGCATGATGCCCTTTCCGGAGAGCTTGCATGAACTCCGAGCTTCTTCCGATATGGCCGAGCACTTGGCCAGAGATTTGGCAGCGCCTCAAAAAAAGTTCGGCTGCACCCGACGATTTATTCGTCATGTTGGTTGACGGGATAGCGCCTCTCCCCAAACATCCGACCGCCCCGGCGACTCCACCGCCAGTGGCATTTGACCAAGAGGGCAACTTGGTTGACACTGCTGCGATCCAAGCTCGGGATGTTTACGAACTGGAATTGGAGCGATACGCGACGGAACGCGATAGATATGAGACTGCGCTTTCTTCCGAGGCATTGGCGAAGCCATTCTTCAAAGCGATGCTACGAGATATCGGGGATGAAACGGATGCTCTTGAATTCTTGGAGCGAGCGCACAAAACACTAATCGAGCTGGGAATCGTTGGGCTCGCCGATCACTACCGCGGTCTGGTCATAGCATTTCTAAAGAAGTTCAATTTGAGATATGAGTTACGTGGGCAATTCTCCTTGCACGCAACTATTCCTGGTTTATTTTCCAAATTGATGAATGAGGTGAAAGCGATCACAGCCTTAGATGCTCACCTCAACACATTGATGGGGGAGTTTGAGGAGGCGTTCAGCGATTTACGAGCTGAGAGGACTCAAGCGCGAATAAAGACTTGTTTGCAAAAACAGTTCAATCTGTTGGAGGGTCTAGGTGGAAAATGTCCAGGGGTTACAGAGACTACGCTTGGCTCGATGTGCAATCAGCTAGATTGGCCACATGCCTCAGTAAAAGAGCTGGGTAAAAAGCTCTACGGCTTTCGGTCGAACTATCCTGGCCTGGGACACGCTGGAAGTCCGCAAGGAGTTCTGCGAAATCTTGATATGAGAGATTTTGTCAGCTTGTCGCTTATGCTCGCGTCGTTCACGCCCTACGTCACACACGGCCTCAATTCAGATCGTTGCTACACTGGTTAGCAAACGGATGTCCAACTTCGCCTTCCTCGCCGCCGAGTTCCCGACCGTTCACGAGGCGGCGGTGGAGGCAGAGCGGCAGGCGGCGGTCTCGCCCACTGCAGCTGCGTTCTTTGCCGGCAAGACGGTCGAGCTTGCGGTGAAATGGGCGTTTCGCAGCGACCCCGGCTTGAGGCTTCCTTATCAGGATAACATCGCGGCCCTCCTGCACGAGCCGAGCTTTCGCCGCGTAGCGGGCGAAGCCGTTTTCGCCAAGGCGAAGTTCATCAATACGCTGCGCAACCGCGCCGTGCACGAGGAGAAGACGATCCGCCCGGGCGATGCCGCCGGCGCGGTAAAGGAGCTTTTCCATGTCTGCTTCTGGCTGGCGCGCACCTATGCGCGCAAGACAAAGCCGGCGGATGGGTTAGCCTTTGACGCATCTCAGCTCACGCGTCGCGACGAGACACTGAAGAAGGCATTCGCGCACCTGAAGGCGCAGCAGGAGGAACTCGACGCCAAGAACGGCGAACTGGCAAAACTTCTTTCCGACAAGAGCAATCTCGACGACGAATTGAAGCGGCTGCGGGCAGAAGTTGCTGCGGCACGGCAGGCCAGCGAGGCGACGCCCGACCGACACGACTACAACGAGGCCGAGACCCGCGATCGTTACATCGACCTGCTGCTGCGGGAGGCTGGTTGGACGCTGACCAAGCCGGAAGATGTTGAGTTCCGCGTGGATGGCATGCCCAACAATGAAGGCGTCGGCTTCGTCGACTATGTTCTGTGGGGCGCCGATGGCAAGCCGCTCGGGCTGGTCGAGGCCAAGCGCACGCGCAAGGATGGGCGCCAAGGTCAGCAGCAGGCCAAGCTCTACGCCGATCGGTTGGAAGCACGCTACGGCCAGCGGCCGGTCATCTTCTATTCGAACGGCTACGAGCACTGGATCTGGGACGACAAGAACTATCCGCCGCGCCAGGTCGGCGGCTTCTACAAGCGCGACGAACTGGAACTGCTGATCCAGCGCCGCACCAGCCGGAAGAAGCTCACTGAGACCCGCATCAATACCAAGATCGCTGGTCACAAGCGGCCCTATCAACAGCGCGCCATCCGCGCCATCGCCAAGAGTTTCGAAGACGACGGTGACCGCAAGGCGCTGTTGGTCATGGCGACCGGCTCCGGCAAGACGCGCACAGTCATCGCGCTGGTCGACCTGCTGATGCGGGCCGGCTGGGTGAAGCGCGTGCTGTTCCTCGCCGACCGTGTGGCGTTGGTCAACCAGGCGGCCGGTGCGTTCAAGGCGCATCTGCCGGACTTGGCGCCCGTCAATCTGGTCACCGAACGGACCAGCGAGGGCCGCGTCTTCCTGTCCACCTACCCGACGATGATGAATCTTATCGACGGCAGGGTCGACGAGAAGCGCAAACTCGGACCGGGTCTCTTCGACCTGATCGTCATCGACGAGGCGCACCGTTCGGTCTACCAGCGCTATCGGGCCATCTTCGAATATTTCGACAGCTTCCTCGTCGGGCTGACGGCGACGCCCAAGGACGAGATCGACCACAACACCTATTCGCTGTTCGACCTCGAAGACGGCGTGCCGACCGATGCCTATTCGCTCGACGAAGCGGTGGCCGATGGCCATCTGGTGCCGCCCAAGGCGATTTCCGTGCCGCTGAAGATCGTGCGCTCCGGCCTGCGCTATGACGATCTGAGCGACGAAGAAAAAGATCGTTGGGACATGCTGGAATGGGGCGAGGAGGAAATCCCCGATAGTGTCGAGGCCGCAGAGGTCAACAAGCGGCTCTTCAACATCGACACCGTCGATCTTGTCATCGCGCATCTCATGACCAACGGAATCAAGGTTGAAGGCGGCGACCGCCTCGGCAAAACGATCATCTTCGCCAAGAACCAGGCCCATGCGGTGTTCATCGAGGCGCGCTTCAACACGGCCTATCCGAACCTCGCCGGTCATTTTTCGCGTGTCATCACCTATGAGAGCGGCGCATACGCGCAGACACTGATCGACGATTTTTCAAAGAAAACGAAGGCGCCTCACATCGCCATCTCGGTCGACATGCTCGACACGGGCATCGACGTCCCCGAAGTGGTCAACCTTGTCTTCTTTAAGCAGGTGCGCTCGAAGACGAAATTCTGGCAGATGATGGGTCGTGGAACCCGGCTCTGCCCGGACCTGTTCGGACCCGGCCAGGACAAGGAATTCTTCCGCGTCTTCGACTACTGCCAGAACCTGGAATTCTTCGGCGCCAATCCGGAATTGAAGGAAGCAAGCGCTGCGAGGTCACTGTCGGAACGGCTTTTCGCGGCGCGGCTCGATTTGGTGCGCGCGCTCGATGAAAAGAAGCGAAAGTCCGATGGCCTGGCCGAGGATGCGACATCGTTCAAAGTCTCGGGCGACATCGCCTTGCCGCCGACCGAAGAGGATATCAGAACCGATGCGGTTGACGTTCTCCGCGACATCGTAGCGGGGCTGAACCTCGAGAATTTCATTGTGCGTCAGCGCCGTCGCGCAGTGGAAAAATATCAGAAACCGGAAGCCTGGATTGCGATCGACGACGAGAAGCGCAAGGAACTCGTGGACGAGGTTGCGCCGTTGCCATCGGCGAAGCAGTTCGGAACCGAAGAAGCGAAGCGTTTC
The DNA here is from genome assembly GCF_002284575.1 of Mesorhizobium temperatum. Classification (GTDB taxonomy): domain Bacteria; phylum Pseudomonadota; class Alphaproteobacteria; order Rhizobiales; family Rhizobiaceae; genus Mesorhizobium; species Mesorhizobium temperatum. The sequence goes on along the minus strand of NZ_NPKJ01000015.1, from coordinate 68,028 downwards.
GATCTTTTGATATTCTCGCTGCAGCTCGCGCTTTTGAAGGGCTCCAGGCGGTTCGACACGCTGAAGAAACAGCTGCTAGAGATCGCGTCGGCGTTGGAGGACCAGACTGGCATTCCGGCGATCGCCCACCAGGCCGCACTGATCGAGGACATTCAGACCGACATCTGGTGGGAAGGCGTCAATGTTCCTTTGCTCGAACTGGTTCGGCTACGGCTGCGCGACCTCGTCCAGCACATCGAGAAGGGCCGGAAAGCAGTCGTGTATTCCAATTTCGCTGACGAAATCGGCGAGGGCGTCGAAGTTGATCTGCCGCAAGTTGGTGAGGCTGATTTCGCTCGTTTCAAGCAGAAGGCACGCCATTTTCTCAGGAAGCACGAGGACCATCTCGTCCTGCACAGGCTGAGGCAGGGCAAGCCGCTAACCGCCACCGACCTGGCCGAGCTAGAAAAGATGCTGCTGGACGCTGGCATCGGCGACGCCGGCGACATCGAACGTGCCCGCGAGACAAGCTGTGGCTTCGGTCGTTTCGTGCGGTCATTGGTCGGGCTCGACCGCGCGGCCGTGTCGGAAGCCTTCGGCGAGTTCCTGTCGGCGGGGACAGCTTCTGCCGCTCAGATCGAGTTCGTCGGTATGATTATCGAGCACCTGACCGACCAGGGCGCTATGGATCCGAGTTTGCTCTACGAACCGCCGTTTACAGACCTCGCACCTACCGGGCCGGAGCAGGTGTTCGACGAAGATCGTGTAACCAGGCTTGTCAGCCGCATTCGCGAGATCAGTGACAGCGCGGTAGCCTAAAATGAAAAACCCGCCTAGCGGGGCGGGCCGTTGGCGCAACTCAGCACCATGAATAAATTCCTAGCATAACTGCCGTCAACTGTCAAGTTGAAACCACCGATCAAGAGCTCGCCCCCCGCCGAACGTGACGCCCTCACTGCTCCCCGGCATACAGCAGCCGCGTCGTCGTGTTTGACGCCGGCGACAGGTTGCGCTGGATCAGCGCCTCGACGTGGTCGTTGCGCTGGCGCGCGCTGTCGGCGCCCATCACCACGAGGATGAGCCGGCGGCCGTCGGCATCGTAGGAGGTGACGATGTTGAAGCCTGAGGCCCTGATATAGCCTGTCTTGATGCCGTTGACGCCGCGGACGCGGCCGAGCATGTCGTTGTGGCCGCGCACCAGCCTGCCCCGGAACATGAAGTCGCTTTCGGAAAAATAGTGGAAATGCTGCGGGAAGCGGGCGCGCAGCGCCGTGCCGAGCACCGCCATGTCGCGCGCCGTCGTCAGCTGGCCGACGTCCGGCAGGCCCGAAGCGTTGCGGAAGACGGTGCTGCGCATGCCGATCTGGCGCGCCCTGGCCGTCATCATCGCGGCAAACGCCGCTTCGCTGCCGCCGAGATATTCGGCAACGGCGACCGCCACGTCATTGGCCGATTTGACGGTGATCGCCCGGATCGCCGATTCGACATCGATCGTCTCGCCGCGCCTGAAGCGCAGCTTGGTCGGCGGCTGCCTGGCGGCGTTGTCCGAGACCGGGATCAGCGTCGTCTTGCTGATGCGGCCCTGGTCCAGCGCCTCGAACAGAAGGTAGAGCGTCATCATCTTGGTCAGCGACGCCGGATAGCGCGGCGCCGTCGAGTTGGCCTCGAACAGCGTCTTGCCGCTGCTGCCGTCGATGACAACAGCCGCATATTTCTGCGCCGGCGCCGGCACCGCCAGCATGGTCTCCGTCGGCGTCGTCGCGCAGCCGGCGACGAGCAGCAGCAGGGCCAGCGCCGCGGCAAATCTTGGGATGAGCGGAAAGTGGCGCAGTTTGGACAAGATGGGTCTGTTCTAAAGGTAAGCTGTTGCTGAAACGAGTGGGAAACTAGCGTAACCCAATGGCGCCGTCTATTTCGTTAACACTAGTGTTGCGCAGGATCACCGCCTGTCCACAGATCCCAGGACGGAGCCGGCGCTGCGTCGATCTCGGCACCGAAATACCGAGACTGCGCTTGCGCAACCGGCATCATGCGGGTTTGCTGGCGCCGGCAGAATCAGCAGGTGCGCCATGGATACGCTCACGATCAAGGCAAAGGGCATTTCGGTAACGGTCGATCTCACCGTCGGCCATCTCGCCGAGATGACGGTCGATATCGATGGGCGCCGGCTAAAACCGCTGCATCGCGCGCCGTGGATCGACGAGCCGCGCGAGACGCTGCCGCAAGACCTGCCCGCCGGCACCGTTCGCCTGTCCGGCGATTTCCTCTGCGCGCCGTTTTCGCGCAGCGATGTCGAGGAAGCACCCTTGCATGGCTGGCCGGCCAACAGCCCCTGGGATGTCGTCGACTCCAAAGCGACTGCCGACGGCTGGCGGGCCGTTTTCAGGCTGCAGCACAAGGTCATGGGCGCGACGGTCGAGAAAATCCTGACCCTGCGCGACGACCATCCCTTTCTCTATCAGGAGCATGTCTTTTCCGGCGGTTCGGGCGGCATTTCCGTCGCCCATCATCCGATGACGGTGATGAAGAACGGCGGCAAGCTCGCCTTTTCGCCGAAGCGGTTTGCGGCAACGCCGGACGACCCGCTCGAGCCTGATCCGGCCCGCGGCCGGTTCCGCTTCGCCTATCCCGCGCGTTCCACCGACCTGACGCATTTTCCCGCCGCCGATGGCGGCACGCTCGACCTGACCGACTATCGCATGGACCAGAGCCGAGAGGATTTTGTCACGCTGGTCGAGGCCGACCATGGCGGGCCGGGCTGGACCGCACTGGCGCGCCAGGCGGAAGCCGATCTCGTTCTGGTGCTGAAGAACCCGGCCGAACTGCCGGTCACCATGCTGTGGATCAGCAATGGCGGGCGCGACTACGCGCCGTGGAGCGGCCGCCATCGCGGCGTGCTCGGCATCGAGGACGGCCGCACGGCGCTCGGTCATGCGACGTCGCTCGGTGACAACTGGCTGAAGCGGGAAGGGGTGGCGACGGCCTTTGCCCTTGCCGAAGGAGGCAATATCTCGTTCCGCCACGTTATCGGCGCACTGCCCCAAGAAGCCGGCGGCGAGCCGCCACGCGACATCGCCACCGCGCAGGGGCGCATGCGCCTGATGGCCGCCGACGGTTCGACGCGGGAAGTCGCTTTCGACAGCGATTTCCTGAGGATCGGCCAATCGGTTTCTGGTTGATTGGAGTGTGCCTGGGCAATCGCTTCAGGTTGAATTACGCCTCACGGTCCAGTTCTGGGGCGAGCGGCCACGTGCAGCTTTCCCTTCTCCCCTTGTGGGAGAAGGTGGCCGAGCGAAGCTCGGTCGGATGAGGGGTATTCCAGCTTGGCACCGACAGCGCTCCGTCCAGCACCCCTCATCCGTCTTGGCGCTGCGCGCCAATCCACCTTCTCCCACAAGGGGAGAAGGGAAAGGCAGCGCCAACTTCGGTGATTGGCCTCAAAACGCAAGTTGAAAGCAACATCTGTACTGCCAATCCCGGATTTGAAATTTCCGCGCGCTACCGCCAAGATGCGATCCAAAACACCCAGCCAGAAAGGCTCCAATGTCCGAGATTGCTCATCTCGCCGCCACCATCTTCAAGCACGCCGGCAAGGCGCGGCGTTTTGTCGTGGCCATCGCCGGTCCTCCGGGGGCCGGCAAGTCGACGCTTTCGGCCCGCCTGCATGAACTGCTGCCAGAAGGTGCGGCGGAAATCGTGCCCATGGACGGCTTCCATTACGACGATGCCGTGCTCGAGCAGCGCGGCCTGCGCGCGCGCAAGGGCGCTCCGGAGACCTTCGACTTTGCCGGCTTCGAAACCTTGCTGAAGCGCATCCGCGCGGCCGAGCCCGACATCGCCATTCCGGTGTTCGACCGCAGCATGGAGCTGTCGCGCGCCGCCGCTTCGATCATCGCCGCCGACACCAAGTTCATCCTGGTCGAAGGCAATTATCTCTTGCTTGACGAAGAACCATGGTCGCGACTGGCGCCGCTGTTCGATTTCTCGATCTTCGTCGATGTGCCGCGCGCCGAGCTCGAGCGCCGGCTGTTGGAGCGATGGCATGAGCATGGCCGCTCCGACGAGGACGCCCGCGCCTGGATCGCCTACAACGACATGCCCAACATCGACCGCGTGCTTGCCCGCCGCCGCCCCGCCGATCTGGTGATCGGCGATCACGCCTGATTTGCGGGACAGCCCGCGCCGGAACCTTAGGACTTTCCGGCCGTTATGTCAGATACGGCAATGATGCTGACATGAGGAAAACTGTCCAATGGCAACTCCGATGGCAACCAACGCAAGAAAGCCTGCGCCCGGCAAGGGCAGGGCAACTCGATCAAAGGCAACTGAGTCAAAGACTGGCGCTGGCCCGGCGGTCGCCGCCCGCTCCAAGGATGCGGCAAAGCCTACCTTTGGCAAGGCAGCACCGAAGAAAGTGACACCGACCGCAGCTAAGGCCACGGCAAAACCCGCCAAGCCGAGGAAATCGGCAAGCGCTGGCAGTTCCATGGCAGATAGCGCAATGCGCACGGTCAAAACGACGGCCAATGTCGCAGCCGGTGCGGTTGTCGCCACCGCCAGGAGCGCTGCATCCCTTGCCGCTTCCGTCATGGGCAAGGGCGGCTCAAAATCCAAAGCCAAGACAAAGTAGGCTCTTCTCGGCGCCTGCGGCCTGTTGAGCTAGCCCCGGGCGGGGATATTAAGACCCTTTTGCACCGCCGGCCGGGCAAGGCCGCGTTCCAGCCATGCCGCAACATTGCGAAAGTCGTCGAAGCCGACAAGTTCCCTTGCCTCGTAAAAACCGATCAGATTGCGCACCCAGCCCAGCATTGAGATATCGGCGATGGTGTAATCGTCGTCCATGATCCAGCTGCGGCCCTTCAGCCTCGTCTCGAGCACACCGATCAGCCGCCGCGATTCGTCGCGATAGCGCGCCAGCGGCCGCTTGTCGGCGATCTCGCGTCCGGCGAATTTGTGGAAGAAGCCGACCTGCCCGAACATCGGCCCGATCGAGGCCATCTGGAAGAACACCCACTGGATTGTTTCGTAACGCCGCGCCGGGTCGGCCGGGATCAGCCTGCCGGTCTTGTCGGTGAGGTAGAGCAGGATGGCGCCGGATTCGAACAGCCCGATCGGCCTGCCGCCCGGGCCATCCGGATCGATCATCGCCGGGATCTTGCCGTTGGGGTTCAGCGACAGGAATTCCGGCGTCCAGCTTTCCTTCTTGCCGATGTTCACCGCATGCGCCTCGTATGGCAGGCCGAGTTCCTCCAGCGCGATCGACACCTTCACTCCGTTCGGCGTCGGAAACGAATAGAGCTGGATGCGGTCGGGATGGCTGGCCGGCCAGCGCGTGGCGATCGGAAAGGCGGACAGGTCGGTCATCGAAACTCCTGGGCGGATTTTTCGCGCGGAAGCGCGCGGTCGTGGCGAGTGGCAACCAAGTCTCGCCGTATCTTGGATGATCCGGTTGCGGTCAGACCGCCTTGAACGCCAGCACCGCATTGGTGCCGCCGAAGGCGAAGCCGTTGCTGATCGCCGCGCGCACCTTGCGCTCGCGCGCCACATTCGGCGTGATGTCGAGATCGCAATCGGCGTCGGTTTCGCGAAAATTGGCCGTCGGCGGCACGATGCCTTCGCGGATCGCCATCACGCAGGCGATCAGCTCCAGGGCGCCCGACGCGCCGAGGCAGTGGGCGTGCATCGATTTGGTCGAGGAGATCGAAAGCCTGTGGGCATGGTCGCCGAAGACGCGCTTGATCGCCGCCGTCTCGATCTGGTCGTTGGCCTTGGTGCCGGTGCCATGCGCATTGATGTAGTCGATGTCTTCCGGGTTGAGCCTGGCATCGACGAGGCAGAAGCGCATCGCCGCCTCCGGCCCTTCGATGGTCGGCGCGACGATGTCGGAGGCATCGCCGGAAAGGCCGGCGCCGGCAATTTCGGCAAGAATCGTGGCGCCGCGCGCCATGGCATGCTCGTAGGTTTCCAGCACAACCATGCCGGCGCCTTCACCGAGCACCAGGCCCTGTCGATCGGCCGAAAACGGCCGGCAGGTGTCGGGCGCCAGCACCCGCAGCGCCTCCCAGCCTTTCAGGATGCCCCAGACCAGCGGCGCATCGGTGCCGCCGGCGAGCATGACATCGGCGCGGCCGAGCCTGATCTGGTCGACCGCCGAGGCAATGGCGTGGTTGGAGGAGGAGCAGGCCGAGGTGATGCCGAAGACCGGCCCGCGCAGGCCGAGATTCATGCTGACATGGCCGGCCGCAGCGCCCGGCATCACTTTCGGCACGGTGAAGATGCCGGTGCGGTTCTTTCCCTGGAGCAGGATGGCGCGATAGCTCTCTTCGATCGCCTCCCAGCCGCAGACGCCGACGCCGACGATGGCGCCCATCCGGTAGGTGTTGGCCGCGTGCAGGGTTAGCCCGGCCTGTTGCGCGGCCTCCCGCGCGGCGATCGTCGCCAAAAGGCTGAAGCGGTCCATCGAGACGACCTGCTTGCGGTCGATGCCGTGATCGGGAAGCGTCCTGATTTCGCAGCCGACCCTGATTTTCAGGTCATGCAGCTCCGAATTGACGATCGGGCCGATGGCCGAGCGGCCGGCGCGCATCTCGCCCCAGATCGCGGGCACATTGGTGCCGAGCCCGCATAAGCCGCCGATGCCGGTAATGACGACGCGCTTGTGCATTCAGTCAGGCTTTTTTCGCGATCAGCGCGCGAACCGCCTCGACCATGTCGCCGACGTTCTTCAGGTTGCTCCAGGCATCGACCGTGTTCATCTCGATCTCGATGCCATACTGTTCCTCGAGGTCGAAGATGATCTCCGTCAGTTCCAGCGAATGGATGCCAAGTGAGGTCAGTTCGGTGCTGGTGGTGATTTCTTCGCCACCCGGCTCGGCATGAGCTTTGATCTTCGCGATGATGTCCGTTGCCAGCTGGTCAGCCATTCGGTTCCTTCCCCAACCTTGTCGTTTCTCGACGCCAACTGATCGGCGCCGCTTTTTCCCCAGGCTCAAATCGTCATCATCGCCTTTTATCCCGCCAGGCGCTGTGTGACCGTACCAAGACGGCTCCTCTATAGAAACCGAAACGTTGTCAAGCAACAAGCTATATGTCGACAAAGCCGCCGGTGTGGTCTGGATTTGAGGTTCCTACGACTTTGATGGCACCGGCGGTTAGGAACCTCAAATCTAAACCACACCAGAGTCCCGTAAGTTGCCAGCGCATGACCCCGGAAACCGGAATCGGTTTCCGGAAAGGATCATGCGCCAACTGGAAAGTGCTGGAGCGTCCTTTGCGCGTCCGAGGGGACGCGCGGCGCTCCAGTGTGGCTTTGAATCCGAAATTCGTTCATTACGCTGCTCCAAAGTGATGCGAATTTCGGATTCAAACCATATGAGTGTGGTTATCGTTGGCGCCATGGATATGATCGAACGTGGCCTGACCTTTGTGCCGCCGGCCCAGCGCGTCGCCGGAACGGCGCGCCTTGCTTGTGACAAGGATGGCGACCGCACGCGTCTTCGGCGGCTTTATCAGGATGGTTCCGCCAAGATCCGCATGCCGGCCGTCTCGGCCGATCCGCTCGAAGCCGTCCTGATCAACACCGCCGGCGGGCTGACCGGCGGCGACCGCCTCGGCTGGGAGGTCGACGTCGGCGCCGGCGCCTCCGCCACCATAACCACCCAGGCCTGCGAGAAGGTTTACCGCGCCGCATCCGATCGTGCCGAGGTGCAGGTGAAGCTGACCGTCGGCGCCGGCGGCCGCATCGCCTGGCTGCCGCAGGAAACCATCGTCTTTGATCGATCGGCCTTTGCCCGCAGGCTCGACCTGGAGCTTGCCGCCGGTGCCGAGGCGCTGGTGCTCGAGGCGACCGTCTTCGGCCGCCTCGCCATGGGCGAACGCGCGGCGCACGGCAATTTCCATGACCGCTGGCGCGTCAGTCAGGAAGGAGCGCTCGTTCATGCCGAGGATTTCCGCATCGGGCCCGCCATTGCGGCCATTCTGGGCCGTTCGGCCGTGGCCGGCGGCGGCATCGCCATGGCGACGGTGCTGATGATCTCGCCGCAGGTGGAGGCTTTGCTCGATCCGGCCCGGGACATCATCGGCGGCCAGGGCGACGCCAGCGTCTGGAGCGTGAAGAAATCTGGCAAGCTTCTTGCGAGGCTGTTTGCCGAGGACGGCTACCAGCTCCGCAAGCGGCTGGTTCCGCTTGTCGAATTGCTCAACGGACGGGCGGGTCTGCCCAAATTATGGTCACTCTGATTCCGATTATGTCATTCCAATTTACGCCATCCTAGGGAAACGCATGAACCTGACTCCAAGGGAAAAGGACAAGCTGCTCATCGCCATGGCGGCGATTGTGGCGCGCAAGCGGCTCGAACGCGGCGTCAAGCTCAATCACCCTGAGGCGATTGCGCTGATCACCGACTTCGTCGTCGAGGGCGCCCGCGACGGCCGCCAGGTCGCCGAGCTGATGGAGGCCGGCGCCCATGTCGTCACCCGCGCGCAGGTGATGGAGGGCATCGCCGAGATGATCCACGACGTCCAGGTCGAGGCGACGTTTCCCGACGGCACCAAGCTGGTGACCGTCCATGAACCGATAAGGTGAGGAGAGGACAATGCTTGAACTGCGCCCCAACTGCGAATGCTGCGACAAGGACCTGCCGCCTGAGGCGACGGATGCGCTGATCTGCACCTTCGAGTGTACCTTCTGCGCCGATTGCGCGGCAAACGTGCTGGGCGGCGTCTGCCCGAATTGCGGCGGCAATTTTTCAGCGCGCCCGATCCGGCCGGCAGCGATGCTGAACAAATATCCCGCCTCGACAAAGCGTGTCCTCAAGGCCGAAGGCTGCGGCCCGGCCCGCAACGCCGCGTGACGGCACGATCCTGACAACGGAAGGCATATCGATGGTCCCCGCAACGATCAAACGCACGTCGCTCTCGGCGATCCTGCTTCTCGCCGCCGCAATGCCCGCCCATGCCCATGTCGGCATCGGCACGACCTCGTCCTTCACGGCCGGCTTCATGCATCCGCTCTCCGGCCTCGACCATATGGCGGTGATGATCGCGGTCGGGTTGTGGGCGGCGCTCAACGGCGGCAAGGCGGTTGTTGCCTGGCCGCTCGCCTTCGTCGGCGTCATGCTGGCGGGCGGCGCGTTCGGCATGCTGCAGGTGCCGGTGCCGTTCGTCGAACCGGGCATACTGGCGTCCGTCGTCGCGCTGGGACTGCTCGTTGCCCTTGCGATCGATCTTCCGGTCTCGGCCGGCGTCGCCATCATCGGCCTGTTCGCGCTGTTCCACGGTCACGCCCATGGCACCGAGGTGCCTGAAAACGCCGGTGGGCTCGGCTATATGGCCGGCTTTGTTGTCGCCACCGCGCTGCTCCATGCCGCCGGCCTCGCTGCCGGTCTTGGCCTCGGCATCAGATTCCCGGGCCTTGCCCGCGCCGCTGGCGGCGCCTGTGCTGCCGTCGGTGCCGGCCTCGTCTTCGGCGTCTTGTGAGGCTGGCGATGATCCCGGGCGAAATCATCACGGCAGGCGGCGAAATCGAACTGAACAAGGGCCAGCCGACCGTCACCATGAAAGTGGCCAACAGCGGCGACCGGCCGGTCCAGGTCGGCAGCCACTACCACTTCTTCGAGACCAATGAGGGGCTGAAATTCGATCGCGACAAGGCGCGGGGCATGCGCCTCGACATTGCCGCCGGCACGGCGATGCGCTTCGAGCCCGGCCAGGAGCGCGACGTCACTTTGGTGCCGCTCGGCGGCAAGCGCGAGGTCTACGGGTTTCAGCAAAAAATCATGGGCGCGCTGTGAGATCCAACGCGTCGGGCAGTTTCGGCTCAGCTGGGCGGCTTGGCCGCGGCGTAGATGACGACCTTTCCAGGATCGTCGAATTCCACGGCGAGAACGTCTTCGGTCTGCACGCGTCGAGAGTCGATGGCGTTGAACAGCAATGCGTTCGCCTCGATCTCCTCGCGCAGTTCCGCAATGTCGTCCTGATGCTGTTCGACCTTGCTTTCTATCGCCGGCGGCAGACCGCCTTCCGTGCGCGCGGCGTCGGTAAGGAACACGATGTCCACCTTGTCGAGCTTGGATGTTTTGCGCACCATACCGATGTTTTCACGCGTCCGGTCGATCGCCGTGGCGACTTTGCCGGCTTCCACAGCCGTGTTGGTCTCTTCCTGGCCGACCTCCGAGCCGATGATCTTGTTGACCGTATCCGGGCCTTCCAGACCCTGTGCATTCAGCGCGGCCTGGGGAAGGCTCGCCGCGAGAAACGCAGTGGCGGCAATCATATGCAGCCATCTGGTGTCGGGGAAGGTGGTGATCGCCATCGCTCGCTCTCAGAGCCTCTTTCGAGACTCGTTACTACGCCAAAAAGTCGAAACGTATTCTGCCCTGCGAAGGTTCCCTCCCCGATGCGGCAGGCCGGCCTTGTGCCGGCCCGCCACAGCGCATCGTCAGCTGGCTTTCTTGGTGATCAAGGTCAGCGAGCCATTGGCATCCATGCTGGCGGCGATCACTTGCGCCGAGGTGAGTCCTTTGGCTTCCAGCGCGGACTTGACCTGGGGCGTCGCGTCAATCGAGCTGCGCAGTTTCTGCAGCCCGTCCTCGCCGCGCTTGGCGATCACTTCGTTGACCTTCGTCTTTGTTTCCTCCGGCAGTTCCTCGATGTCGACGACGTTGACGGTCTGAATCGCCGGCGCTTCCGGCTGAGCGCCGGGCGCCGCGGGAGCGGGCGAAGCCGGCGGCTCGCCGGGTTGCGGCGCCGGCTGTTGCTGGGCGCTGGCAGCGGTCGCGAGCAGGAGGGTGGCGGCGGCTGCGAGACTTATCATTTTGCGCATGGATCTTCCTTTCCATCGATTGGCAAACGGTCGTTTTGGGGTGACCCGGCCACCTCAAACGTTAAATGGGATCGGAAGGTGTCGCTCAGCGGGTCATTGCGTGACCATAGGATGGCGACAATGTGGGGCCGGGCTTCGACCGGCTGTGTTTTGGGCCGTATTTCGGGAGCAATTGCTGATGGCTAGAATCACCCGCGCCGCCTATGCCCAGATGTACGGCCCGACCGTCGGCGACAAGGTCAGGCTTGCCGACACCGAACTGTTCATCGAGGTCGAGAAGGATTTCACCCTTCACGGCGAAGAGGTGAAATTCGGCGGCGGCAAGGTCATCCGCGACGGCATGGGCCAGAGCCAGGTGTCTCGCGCGCAAGGTGCGGTCGACACCGTCATCACCAATGCGCTGGTCGTCGATGCATCAGGCGGCATCTTCAAGGCCGATATCGGCCTCAAGGATGGCCGCATCGCCGCGATCGGCAAGGCCGGCAATCCGGACATGCAAAACGGCGTCACCATCATCATCGGCCCCGGCACCGAGATCATCGCCGGCGAAGGCAAGATCCTCACTGCCGGCGGCTTCGACGCGCATATCCACTTCATTTGCCCGCAGCAGATCGAGGAGGCGCTGATGTCAGGCATCACCACCATGCTCGGCGGCGGCACCGGACCGGCGCATGGCACGCTGGCGACGACCTGCACGCCTGGGCCGTGGCATCTGGCGCGCATGATCCAGTCCTTCGACGCCTTCCCGATGAACATCGGCCTGTCGGGCAAGGGCAACGCGTCCTTGCCGGCCGCGCTTGAAGAGATGGTGCTGGGCGGTGCCTGCTCGCTGAAGTTGCACGAGGACTGGGGCACGACGCCGGCGGCAATCGACTGCTGCCTGTCGGTCGCCGACAACTACGACGTGCAGGTGATGATCCACACCGACACGCTGAACGAATCCGGCTTTGTCGAAAACACGGTGGCGGCGATCAAGGGCCGCACCATCCACGCCTTCCACACCGAAGGCGCCGGCGGCGGCCATGCGCCCGACATCATCAAGGTTTGCGGCCTGCCCAACGTCATCCCGTCCTCGACCAATCCGACCCGGCCCTACACCGTCAACACGCTGGCCGAGCATCTCGACATGCTGATGGTCTGCCATCATCTGTCGCCGTCGATCCCCGAAGACATCGCCTTTGCCGAAAGCCGCATCCGCAAGGAGACCATCGCCGCCGAAGACATTTTGCACGACATCGGCGCCTTCTCGATCATCTCGTCGGACAGTCAGGCGATGGGCCGCGTCGGCGAGGTGGCGATCCGCACCTGGCAGACCGCCGACAAGATGAAGCGCCAGCGCGGTTCGCTGCCGCAGGAGACCGGCGACAACGACAATTTCCGCGTCCGCCGCTACATTGCCAAATACACGATCAACCCGGCGATCGCGCATGGCCTGTCGAACGAGATCGGCTCGGTGGCGGTCGGCAAGCGCGCCGATCTGGTGCTGTGGAACCCGGCTTTCTTCGGCGTCAAGCCCGACATGGTGCTGATCGGCGGCATGATCGCCGCCGCCCCGATGGGCGATCCCAACGCCTCGATCCCGACACCGCAGCCGATGCACTACCGGCCGATGTTCGGCGCCTATGGCAAAGCGATGACCAATTCGTCGGTGACCTTCGTTTCCAGGGCGGCGCTCGATGCCGGCCTGCGCGGTCGGCTCGGCGTCGACAAGCAGATGGTCGCGGTCGAGAACACCCGCGGCGGCATCGGCAAGCATTCGATGGTGCTCAACGACGCTACCCCGCATGTCGAGGTCGATCCCGAAACCTACGAGGTCCGTGCCGACGGCGAATTGCTCACCTGCGAACCGGCCACGGTGCTGCCGATGGCGCAGAGGTACTTTTTGTTCTGATCCATCGGCGCTATAGCTGACGCAGAACATGCCGCGCCGGGCCTAATGAACCAGCAACTCCCTTACGCCCACGACATCTTCCCGCACATCCGTATCGTCATGGGCATGGTGATCGGCCTTGGCGTCACGCGGCTGCTGTCGGGGCTGGCCCGCATCGTCCAGCATCCCGGCCAATACCGGCTCTATCCGGTGCATCTGGCCTGGGTTGTGTCGGTACTCTTGATGCTGGTGCATTTCTGGTGGTGGGAGTTCGGCCTGTTCCAGATCGAGACCTGGACCTTCGGCAAGTACCTGTTCATCATCTTCTACGCCGTCACGCTGTTCCTGCTCTGCGCGCTGCTGTTTCCGGACTCGATGCTGGACTACACCAGCTACGAGGATTTTTTCTATTCACGGCGCGCCTGGTTCTTCGGCTTGCTGGCGGCGACCTATCTGCTCGACGTGATCGATACGCTGCTGAAGGGGCCCGAGCATTTCGCCCGCTTCGGTGTTGAATATTTGTTCCGCACGCCGGTGTTCGTCGCTTTATGCGTCATTGCGATGCTTGTCCGCGATCGCCGCTTCCACATCGCCTTTGTCGCCGCCGCCCTCGTCTACCAGATATCGTTCATCCTGCGGCTCTTCGACACGATCGTTTGAGCAGCGTTGGGCCGACGGGCAAGATGGTCTAGGCTTCTTGGGAAAGGCAGATTTACATGAAGCTAGACATCCGCACCGATTTCACCAAATTCCCGCGTGCCGTCTCGGTCCTCACCGCCGGCGAAGCGGGAGCGGTCACGCCATATGACAGCGCAGTGCTTGCCCATGACGAGCGGCATCTGCGCCGCCGCGCCATCGAAACGGCCCGTAGCGACAAGGTGCTGGTCGACCTGCCCGAGCCGGTTGCCTTGAACGATGGCGACCGGCTGGTGCTGGAGGATGGCCGCCACATCGAGATCATTGCGGCCGAGGAACCGCTCTACGATATCCGTGCCAGCGGCCCTGTCCATCTGGCCGAGCTTGCCTGGCATATCGGCAACCGCCATCTGGCTGCCGCCATCGAGGCTAACCGCATCCTCATCCTGCGCGATCACGTCATCAAGGCGATGCTGGAAGGGCTGGGTGCGACCGTGAGCGACGTTTCCGAGCCGTTCAAGCCGGTGCGCGGCGCCTATTCCGGCCACGGCGGGCATGGCCACGCTCATGCCGAGGCGCATGCGCACAGCCATGCCGAGGCGCATTCCCATACTCATAGCGAGTCGCATTCCCACAGCCATTCGCACGACCATGACTGACCAGCCTTCCAACATCGCTTTGTTGCGGCTGATGGCGTGGCTGTCGCCTGCCTTCCCGGTCGGCGGCTTTTCCTACAGCCATGGTCTCGAACAAACCGTGCATGCCGGGCTGGTCGCCGACAGCGAAAGCCTCGCCGCATGGCTGGAGACGCTGGTCGAGATGGGCTCGGGCTGGAACGATGCCGTGCTGTTTGCCGAAAGCTGGCGGCGCGCCCGCCAAGCCAGTGATTTCGCCGAAATCGCCGCACTCGCCGAGGCTTTGGCCGGCTCGCGCGAGCGCCATGCCGAGACCATGCTGCAGGGCGCCGCCTTCCTGAAGGCGGCATCGGCATGGCCGTGTCAGGTGCTGGACCGTCTGCCGGCCGAGTGCCCCTATTGCGTCGCAGTCGGCGCAACTGCCGGCGGCAACGCAATTGCCCTGCAGGACGCGCTCTCCGCTTTCCTGCAGACCTTCTTTTCCAATCTCGTCCAGGCCGCGATCAGGCTCGGCGTCGTCGGCCAGACCGGCGCGACCGCGCTGCTCGCCGGCTTCGAACCGCTGGCGTTGGAAACTGCCGCTCGCGCCGCCGGTTCAACGCTTGACGATCTCGGTGGCTGCGCGTTCGTCTCGGACGTCATGGCGATGAAGCACGAGACGCAATATTCGCGGCTGTTCCGCTCATGATCATTCTCGCCTTCGCGCTCTCGCTCGTCCTGTTGCTGATCACCACGCTGCATGTCTATTGGGGCATTGGCGGCATCTGGCCGGGCAGGGACGCTGCGTCCTGCGCCCGGGCCGTCATCGGCTTTCGCGGCGTCGACGAAATGCCGGCGCCCTTCGCTTCTTTTGCTGTTGCGGCCTGCCTCGGCCTGGCGACGCTGTGGCCAATGGCGCTCGAAGGGGTCTTTGCCACGCCCTTTCCCAAGGCCGGGCTCGCCGCCACGGCGCTGCTCATCGCGCTGGTCTTCCTCGGGCGCGGCATTGCCGGCTTCACGCCCTGGTGGCGCCGGCTGGCGCCCGAACAGCCTTTCGCGCGGTTCGATGTCAGCTATTATTCGCCGCTCTGCCTGGTTGTAGGGCTCGGCTTCGCCATTCTTGCCATCACGGAGTTTTCCGCATGACACAAGCCAACGGTCCTCTTCGCATCGGCATCGGCGGCCCCGTCGGCTCCGGCAAGACGACGCTCACCGAGAAGCTCTGCAAGGCGCTGCGCGACGAGTTTTCCATCGCCGTCGTCACCAACGACATCTACACCAAGGAAGACGCCATGATGCTGGCCCGGCTTCAGGCGCTGCCCGAGGATCGCATCATCGGGGTCGAGACCGGCGGCTGCCCGCACACCGCCATCCGCGAGGACGCCTCGATCAATCTGCAGGCGATCGCC
The DNA here is from genome assembly GCF_002284575.1 of Mesorhizobium temperatum. Classification (GTDB taxonomy): domain Bacteria; phylum Pseudomonadota; class Alphaproteobacteria; order Rhizobiales; family Rhizobiaceae; genus Mesorhizobium; species Mesorhizobium temperatum. The sequence continues at coordinate 52,698 of NZ_NPKJ01000015.1, read as the reverse complement.
GAGATGAACAAGAAATTCCCGGACCTAGACATCGTCTTCATCGAATCCGGCGGCGACAACCTCGCAGCTACTTTCTCGCCCGACCTCGCCGATCTGACGCTTTATGTCATCTCCGTCTGCCAGGGCGAGGAGATCCCGAGGAAGGGTGGGCCGGCGATCACCCGGTCCGATTTCCTGGTCATCAACAAGAGCGATCTCGCCCCCTATGTGAACGTCGACCTCGATGTCATGGAGAGCGATGCCGCCCGCATGCGCGGCAAGCGGCCGTTCGGCTTCACCGATCTGTCGCGCGGCAGGGGTCTGCAGGAGGTGATCGATTTCATCGTCGAGCACGGCGGGCTGCGGGTCGACGCCGCCAGAAGCACTGCGGCGTAAGGCAAAGCGCTCGCCTGCACCAAACGAAACCGGTTGCGCGCATCTGCGGCGCGCGGCATCCTTGCTTCTTTCACGGAGGTTTCGATGAGCATCGCCCGCCTGCAGAAGGAAATGCTGACCAACCTGCCCTTCTACGAGGAGCGCGTCGACCTGGCTTGCGCATTCCGCTGGACGGCGCGGCTCAACATGCATGAGGCGGTGGCCAATCATTTCTCGCTGGCCGTCAACGATGACGGCTCGCAATTCCTGATGAATCCCAACCAGGTGCATTTCTCGCGCATCAAGGCGAGCGACCTGCTGCTGATCGATGCCAACGATCCCGACACGCTCTCCGGCCCGAATGCGCCCGACCCGACGGCATGGGGCCTGCATGGCGCCATCCATCGCAATGTGCGTCATGCGCGCTGCGTCATGCATGTGCACTCGATCCACGCCACGGTGCTCGCTTCGCTCGCCGACTCGACACTGCCACCGATCGACCAGAACTCGGCGATCTTCTTCAACCGCCACGTCGTCGACGGCCATTATGGCGGGCTCGCCTTTGAGGAAGAGGGCGAACGCTGCTCGCAGCTGCTCACCGATCCGAAGGTCAAGGTGATGGTCATGGGCAACCATGGCGTGCTGGTCATCGGCGATACCGTTGCCGACACCTTCAACCGCATGTTCTATTTCGAACGCGCCGCCGAGACCTACATCAAGGCGCTGTGGACCGGCCGACCGCTGCGGGTCCTGCCGGACGAAATCGCCGAGAAGGCAGCAACGGAGCAGGAAGATTACCCCGGCCAGGCCGAGCGGCACCTTTCCGAATTGAAGGCGATCCTCGACGAGCAGGAGCCGGTCTACCGGAACTGATGCCTAAAGCCCCAACTCAGCCCGCAATTCCTCGGCGCTGTTGATAATGATCGCACGGGGCGGCCCTTCCATAGGCGCCTCCGGCCAGAAGATCGTCCTCATTCCCGCCGCCAGCCCTGCCGTGGCGCCGGTCACGCTGTCGTCGACGGCCACGGCATCGGCTGGATCGACACCGGCCAGCCATGCGGCGCGCAGAAAAGGTTCGGCGTGCGGCTTGCCTTCGCGCACGTCGTTGCGGCTGATCGTCTTCATGCCGGGATAGAAAAGACCGACCATGCGCAGATTGGCGTCGACGACCAGCCGATCGGAATTGGACACCACCGCTTGCGCCACGCCAAGCGCGCGCAGCTCGTTATAGATCTCGATCGCGCCGGGGCGCGGCTTCAGCGTCTCTGCCATCGGCAGATAGTGGTCGTATTTGCGCACGATCCAGTCGTCGAAGGGCAGGTCGAGGCCGAACTCATCGCGCAGCATCTCGTAGACCGGCCATGCGGCAATGCCGAGCACCCGATCATGCAGGTTGGTTGGCGCCGCGATGCCGACGCTGTGCAGCGCCGCAATCAGCGCCGCCTCGTGCAATGGCTCGCTGTCGACCAGCGTGCCGTCCATGTCCCAGAAAACCGCTTTCGGCGTCATGCAAGGCTCCTTTGTCCGAATCCCTTAAAGGGTTTGCGTCGGGAGATAAACCGCCGCGCCTGACTGCACCGACATTGCGGGACTTCAAAAATTGCTTGGCTACAATTATGCACTCGAAGCAACACAGGCACATCGAGCGCTTACCTAAGCAATTGCTCTGGCGATAGGCAATTGCGCACAAGCGCATTCCGCCTTAAAAGTAAAGCGCCCCCGCCTCGATGCTCGGGGGCAGGGAGGCAGCAACTTGAATTCCCGGCAGGACAGCGGCAGCAATAGGCTGGACGACGCGGCGCGCGCCGGCTGGCTCTATTATGTCGCCGGCAACACGCAGGACCAGATCGCCTCGACGCTCGGCATCTCACGGCAGACGGCGCAGCGGCTGGTGTCGCTGGCGGTGTCCGAAGGGCTGATCAAGGTGCGTGTCGACCACCCGATCGCCAATTGCCTCGACCTCGCGGCCCGGCTGAAATCGCGCTTCGCGCTCGATCTGGTCGAGGTGGTGCCGAGCGATCCCGCTTCCTCCTCCACCATCGGCGTCGCCGTGGCGGCGGCTGCCGAAATCGAAAGACGGCTGCGGTCGCCGGTGCCGATCGTCATGGCGATCGGCACCGGTCGCACCCTGAAGGCGGCAATCGAGCAGCTGCCGCCGATGGAATGCCCTCAGCACAAGGTGGTGTCGCTGACCGGCAACATCTCGCCCGACGGTTCGGCCGCCTTCTACAACGTCATCTTCACCATGGCCGACAGGGTCAAGGCGCGGTCCTTCCCAATGCCGCTGCCAGTCATCGCCTCCTCGCCGGAGGAGCGCGAGATGCTGCTCAGCCAGCCGATGATCCAACCGACGCTGGCGCTTGCCGCGGAAGCCGACGTCACCTTCGTCGGCATCGGCGATCTCGGCCCCAAGGCACCGCTTTACGAGGACGGCTTCATTTCGGAGAGTGAATTGAAAGCACTGCAAAAGGCAGGCGGCGTCGCCGAGATCGTCGGCTGGGTGTTCGATCGCGAAGGCCGGATGATCGAGGGCATCACCAATGACAGGGTGTCGTCGGCATCATTGCCGTCGCGTGAAAAATCGCTGGTGATCGCGCTCGCCATGGGCGATCGGAAACTGCCGGGCATCCTTGCGGCGGTGAATCGGCGGCTGGTCAACGGTCTCATCACCGACGAGCGGACCGCCGCCGCTTTGCTGGCGGCCAGCTGATCAGGGATAAGTCCAGCAAGGCTATTTGCGCCGGCCGTAAGGATCGTTGCCATCGAGAAAACCCATGTCGCGCTGCAGCTGCGGCGGCAATTCCCTGATGTCGAGGTAAGCCCTTCTCCTGGCTCCGTGCCGTGCCAATCTACGCGCCAGTCGCAAAAACCAGCCTTGGCCTGGCGTCAAAAATAGCTTTTCCTGTACCGTGGTCATGATCGTCAGCCTTCGTTATGTCTAGACGAGAGTGATCCGTCGACCTCAAATATCGGCTGGATCGGGCCTTGCTGCCAATCAAACGTCGATCACGGCCCATAAGGAGGGCTTATGCCTGAACTCAAGTCACGGCAGGTCTCCCAGCTCCCTCCGCTTCAGGCGATCCGGGTGTTCGAGGCGGTGGCGCGGCATCTTTCCTTCACCAAGGCCGCCGCCGAGCTTGGCATGACGCAGGCGGCGGCGAGCTATCAGATCAAGCTTTTGGAGGAGCGCGTCGGGGCGCCTTTGTTCCTGCGCCGGCCAAGGCAGATCGTGCTGACCGAGGCGGGGCAACGCATGGCGCCTGCGGTCAGCGAGGCGTTCGCCCTGTTGGGTGGAGCCTATGCCGCCGCGCGCAGCGGCGCCGATGGGGTGCTCTGTGTCTCGACGCTGCTGACTTTTGCCTCGAACTGGCTGGCGCAGCATCTCGGCTCGTTCCAGGTCGCGCATCCATCGCTGGCGGTGCGCCTCGATACATCGAACCGCCTCGTCGATTTTGCCCGCGAGGATATCGACATCGCCATCCGTTCGGGCGGCGGAAACTGGCCGGGCGTGGAGGTGCACAAGCTTTTCAATGCGGACTTCACGCCGATGCTGAGCCCGAAACTCGCGGCGACCATCGGCGGGGTGAAGGAGCCGGCCGATCTGTTGCGCCTGCCAATCCTCGATCCCGGCGACATCTGGTGGCGAGACTGGTTTATCGCCGCCGGCCTGCCGGTCGAGGAACTGGCCAAGCGCCCCGGCTCCAGCATGGGGGCGCAGGCCTATGAGGCAAACGCCGCGATCGCCGGGCAAGGCGTGGCGATCGTGACGGCCGCTCTCTTCAAGGCCGAGCTTGCCGATGGCCGCCTGATCCAGCCTTTCGATCTGGTCGGCGACGACGGCCACGCCTATTGGCTGGTCTATCCCCAGGCGCGGCGCAATGTGCCGAAGATCCGCGCTTTTCGCGAATGGATCCTGGCCGAGATTGCCGGCCAATAGGTCGGCAATTTATCTAATCAAATGGGCGCCGAAATCCGACATTTCGCGGGCCGAGACCCCATCCTAGCCGGCTTGAAATATCCCCGTAAGCCTCCGGAACCGGATGCCGCACGAGCTTTCGTGCTGCGCTGCAGCAACGAATCCGGCTTGACATAAATCACGCGAAGTGAGTAATTGCTCACAACCAAGGCAAATGCTCATCTTGGTCTATGGGAGGAATTTGATGAAACTTCGCACGCTCAGCCTGGGTCTGTTGTCGGCCAGCACCCTTGCGTTCGCCGCGCATGCCGAATCCATCACCATCGCCACCGTCAACAATGGCGATATGGTCCGCATGCAGACGCTGACCGACGACTTCACCGCCAAGAATCCCGATATCCAGCTCCAGTGGGTCACGCTCGAGGAGAACGTGCTGCGCGAGCGCGTCACCACTGACATCGCCACCAAGGGCGGCCAGTACGACGTGATGACCATCGGCACCTACGAGGTTCCGATCTGGGCCAAGCAGAGCTGGCTGCTGCCGCTCGACAAGCTCGGCGACGACTATGACGTCAAGGACATCATCCCGGCCATCGCTAACGGCCTCTCGGTCGATGGCAAGCTTTATGCGGCACCGTTCTACGGCGAAAGCTCCTTCGTCATGTACCGCAAGGACCTGATGGAGAAGGCCGGGCTGACCATGCCCGACGCGCCGACCTGGGACTTCATCAAGCAGGCCGCCGAGAAGATGACCGATCGCGCCAATGGCGTGAACGGCGTCTGCCTGCGCGGCAAGGCCGGCTGGGGCGAGAACATGGCCTTCCTGACCGCCATGTCGAACTCCTTCGGCGCACGCTGGTTCGATGAGAACTGGAAGCCGCAATTCGACCAGCCCGAGTGGAAGAACACGCTGCAGTTCTATGTCGACCTGATGAAGGCCAATGGCCCGGAGGGCGCATCTTCGAACGGCTTCAACGAAAACCTGGCGCTGTTCCAGCAGGGCAAGTGCGGCATGTGGATAGACGCCACCGTCGCTGCCTCCTTCGTCTCAGACCCGAAGAACTCCACGGTCGCCGACAAGGTCGGTTATGCGCTGGCGCCCGACAATGGCTTGGGCAAGCGCGGCAACTGGCTGTGGGCGTGGTCGCTGGCCATTCCCGCCGGCACGCAGAAGGCTGACGCCGCTCAGAAGTTCGTATCCTGGGCAACCAGCAAGGACTATCTCGAGCTCGTCGCATCGAAGGAAGGCTGGGCCAATGTTCCGCCCGGAACGCGCTCCTCGCTCTACGCCAACCCCGAATACCAGAAGGCGGCGCCCTTCGCCAAGATGACGCTGGACTCGATCAACGCCGCCGACCCGACGCATCCGACCGTCAAGCCGGTGCCCTATGTCGGTGTCCAGTTCGTCGCCATCCCTGAGTTCCAGGGTCTTGGCACCACCGTCGGCCAGCTGTTCTCGGCGGCACTCGCCGGCCAGACCAGTGTCGACGACGCCTTGAAGCAGGCCCAGGATGCTGCCACCGCGACGATGACCGAGGGTGGTTATATCCAGTAGGCTCCTCCCGGTGGCGAACGCCGGCTGCCCATCATGGCCGGCCCCCACCTTGACCAGCAGGGGGCCGCCCGAATCCCAGTTCGGGCGGCCACCTTCAAACTCTGAAAATTTGGCTGACCTTTGAAGGGTGACCGTCATGGCTACTCAGCAGACCCGTTCGCTTGCCCGCTTCATGATGGCGCCATCCGTGGTGCTGCTGTTCGTCTGGATGATCGTGCCGCTGGCATTCACCTTGTGGTTCTCCTTCCAGCAGTACAACCCGCTCAACCCGATCCGCGACGGGTTCGTCGGCTTCTCGAATTACGCCCTTTTTTATTCCAATCCGGCATTCCTGCAGTCGATCCTCAACACGCTTATCCTCGTGGCCAGCGTGCTTTTGATCACGGTGATCGGCGGCATCCTGCTGGCGCTGCTGATCGATCAGCCGATGTGGGGACAGGGCATCGTTCGCATCCTCGTGATCTCGCCGTTCTTCGTCATGCCGCCGGTGGCCGCACTGGTCTGGAAGAACATGATCATGCACCCGCAATACGGCGTCTTTGCCGACATTGCGCGCTTCTTCGGCGGGCAGCCGATCGACTGGTTTGGCCAATATCCCATGCTGGCGATCATCATCATCGTCGCCTGGCAGTGGCTGCCGTTTGCGACATTGATCCTCTTGACGTCCCTGCAGTCGCTCGATGGCGAGCAGAAGGAAGCCGCCGAGATGGACGGCGCCGGCTTCATCAGCCGCTTCATCTATTTGACGCTGCCGCACATGTCGCGCGCCATCACCGTCGTTATCCTGATCCAGACGATCTTCCTTCTGTCGGTCTATGCCGAGATCCTCGTCACCACCAATGGCGGCCCGGGCTACGCCTCCACCAACCTGCCCTTCCTCGTGTACCAGAAGGCACTGCTGGAGTTCAAAATCGGCCAGGCATCCGCCGGCGGTATCATCGCCGTCATTCTCGCCAACATCGTCGCCTTCTTCGCCATGCGCGCGGTCGGCAAGAACCTGGACAAATAAGGGAGGAAACGATGGCACGTGCAGTCAGCACCCAGCACAAGACGATCGCGACCGCGGCCGCCTGGATCGTCGCCCTGCTGATCTTCTTCCCGATCCTCTATACGATCATCACGTCGTTCAAATCGGAGCAGGAGGCCATCCAAGGCTTCAACCTGTTTCCGTCGGGAACCACGGAGAGCTATACCGCAGTCGAGGCGCAGAGCGGCTACTTCAAGTTCTTCCTCAACTCGGTGTTCCTGTCGGTCGGCTCGACCATCCTGGCTTTGCTCGTCGCCATACCGGCGGCATGGTCGATGGCGTTCTCGCCGGGCAAGTGGACCAAGGACATCCTGATGTGGATGCTTTCCACCAAGATGATGCCGGCGGTTGCCGTGCTGTTCCCGATCTACCTGATCTTCCGCGACACAGGATTGCTCGACAGCCGCATCGGCCTGATGATCATGCTGATGCTGATCAACCTGCCGATCGTGGTGTGGATGCTCTACACCTACTTCCGCGAAATCCCGGGCGAAATCCTGGAAGCGGCGCGCATGGATGGCGCATCGCTCTGGAACGAGATCGTCTATGTGCTGACGCCGATGGCGGTGCCGGGCATCGCCTCGACGATGCTGCTCAACATCATCCTGGCATGGAACGAGGCGTTCTGGACGATCCGGCTGACCACCACCGAGGCCGCCCCGCTCACCGCTTTCATCAGTTCCTTCTCAAGCCCTCAAGGGTTGTTCTGGGCCAAGCTTTCGGCCGCCTCGACACTGGCGATCGCGCCGATCCTGATCATGGGTTGGTTCAGCCAGAAGCAGCTGGTGCGCGGCCTGACATTTGGCGCCGTGAAGTAACATCGACGCAAGCGATGTACGACGGACAATAACCCCTCGGGGGAGGAAACCATGGGAAACATCACGCTCAAGCACGTCTCCAAGTCGTTCGGGTCGACGGTCATCATTCCGGGTATCGACCTGGTCATCGAGAACGGCGAGTTCGTCGTCTTCGTCGGCCCGTCGGGCTGCGGCAAGTCCACGCTGTTGCGGCTGATCGCCGGGCTGGAGGACACCACCGCCGGCACCATCAACATCGACGGCCGCGACGTCACCGGCGAGGCGCCGGCCAAGCGCAAACTGGCCATGGTGTTTCAGTCCTATGCGCTCTACCCGCACATGACCGTGGCCAAGAACATCGCCTTCCCGCTGAAGATGGCGGGGGAGGACCAGGCGACCATCGATCGGAAGGTCAAGGACGCGGCGCGAATCCTGAACCTCACCAACTATCTCGATCGCCGCCCCGGCCAGCTCTCCGGCGGTCAGCGCCAGCGCGTCGCCATCGGCCGCGCCATCGTGCGCCAGCCATCGGCCTTCCTGTTCGACGAACCTTTGTCCAACCTCGACGCAGCACTGCGCGGCACCATGCGGCTGGAGATCAGCGAGCTACATCATCAGCTCAAGACGACGATGATCTACGTCACCCACGACCAGGTCGAGGCGATGACCATGGCCGACAAGATCGTCGTGCTCAATGCCGGCAACATCGAACAGGTCGGCTCGCCGATGGAGCTCTACAAGACGCCGAAGAACCTGTTCGTCGCCGGCTTCATCGGTTCGCCCAAGATGAACCTGATCGAAGGTGGGCCGGCGGCCAAACATGGCGCCAAGACCGTCGGCATCCGTCCCGAGCATATGAACATCTCGAAGACTTCAGGCGAATGGAAAGCCACGGTCGGCGTCGCCGAGCATCTCGGCTCCGACACGTTTTTGCACGTTCAAGCCGACGGCGTCGGACCGCTGACGGTGCGCGCCGACGGCGAACTGGCCGCCCATCACGGTGACACGATCTATCTGACGCCGGACAAGACCAAGCTGCACCGCTTCGGCGCCGACGGAAAGGCGATGATGCAATGAGGCTCGAGGGTAAATCGGCGCTGATCACCGGATCGGCGCGCGGCATCGGCAGGGCGTTCGCCGAAGCCTATGTCCGCGAGGGCGCCACGGTGGCCATCGGTGACATCAATCTCGAAGCTGCGGAAAAGACCGCGTCGGAGATCGGCGGCAACGCTTATGCCGTGAAACTGGATGTCACCGACCTCGCTTCGATCGAGGCGGCGGTCAAGGCGGTCGAGACAAGCACCGGCGGACTGGACATTCTGATCAACAACGCCGCTCTGTTCGACCTGGCGCCGATCGTCGAGATCAGCAAGGCGAGCTACGACAGGCTGTTTTCCGTCAATGTCGCCGGCACGCTGTTCATGCTGCAGGCCGCCGCCCGCTCGATGATCGCCCACGGCAAGGGCGGCAAGATCATCAACATGGCGAGCCAGGCCGGGCGCCGCGGCGAGGCCCTGGTTGCCGTCTATTGTGCCACCAAGGCTGCCGTCATCTCACTCACCCAGTCGGCGGGACTCGACCTGATCAAGCACCGCATCAACGTCAACGCCATCGCGCCGGGCGTCGTCGACGGCGAGCACTGGGACCATGTCGATGCCCTGTTCGCCAAGTACGAAAACCGGCCGAAGGGCGAAAAGAAGAGACTGGTCGGCGAGGCCGTGCCCTATGGCCGGATGGGCACGGCGCAAGACCTCACCGGCATGGCGGTGTTCCTGGCCAGCGACGACGCCGAATACATCGTCGCCCAGACCTACAATGTCGATGGCGGCCAGTGGATGAGTTGAGGGGGCGAAGGCGCTCTTCTCCCCGTCTCCTCCACGGGGGGAAGAGCCGTCCCGCTAAAGGGTAAAGCAGATGACCGTGAAACTCTCTTCTTCCATCCTCGCCAAGCTTCCGCCTGAGGTCGCCGGTCCGAAATATGATCGCGCGGCGCTCAAGGCCGGTATCGTCCATTTCGGCGTCGGCAACTTCCATCGCTCGCATCAGGCCGTCTATCTAGATGACCTGTTCAATGCGGGCCTCGGCCACGACTGGGCAATTGTCGGCGCCGGCGTCTTCGAGGGCGAAAAGGTCGGCCGCGGCAAGTTGCAGGAACAGGACTGGCTGACCACCGTGGTCGAGCAGGATTCTGGCCACATGAGCGCCCGCGTCACCGGTGTCATGATCGACTTCCTGATGCCGGGCGCCGCGGCCGCGATCATAGAACGGCTTGCCGACCCCGCGATAAGGATCGTTTCGCTGACCATAACCGAGGGCGGCTACTTCATCGATCCGGCGTCGGGCGTGTTCAACCCAACCCATCCCGACATTGTCGCCGATGCTGAGCCAGGGGCGACGCCCAAAACCGTGTTCGGCATCATTCTTGCCGGGCTGTTGCGCCGCCGCGACGACGGCATTGTGCCCTTCACAATCATGTCCTGCGACAACATCCCCCACAACGGCCATGTCACCTCCGATGGCGTCATCGGTCTCGCGCGGCTGATAGACGAGGATCTGGCGAACTGGGTGAGCGAGGAAGTCGCCTTTCCCAACGGGATGGTCGACCGCATCACGCCGGCCACCACCGACCGCGAGCGTGGCATTCTCTCGAGCGAATTCGGTCTCGACGACAACTGGCCGGTGTTCTGCGAGCCGTTCAGGCAATGGGTGCTGGAGGATCGTTTCACCGACGGACGGCCGCCGCTGGAAAAGGTCGGCGTACAGTTCGTCAGCGATGTCGCGCCCTATGAACTGATGAAGATCCGCATCCTCAATGGCGGTCATGCGACCATCGCCTATCCCGCTGGGCTGATGGACATCCATTTCGTCCACGAGGCGATGCAGGAGCCGCTGGTGCGCGGCTTTCTCGACAGACTGGAGCACGAAGAGATCATCCCGACCGTGCCGCCGGTGCCGGACACCGTGCTGGAGGATTATTACCGGCTCATCGAGCACCGCTTCTCCAATCCGAAGATTGGCGACACCATCCGCAGGCTTTGCCTCGACGGCTCCAACCGGCAGCCGAAATTCATCATCCCGACCATCGCCGACCGGCTGAAGGCCGGCAAGGGCGTCGCCGGCCTGGCGCTGGAATCGGCACTCTGGTGCCGCTACTGCTTCGGCACGACCGATAGCGGCGCCGTCATCGAACCCAACGATCCGAGCTGGGACCGGCTGCAGACGACCGCCAGGGCGGCAAAGGATGCGCCTGCCGCCTGGCTGGCCATGGAAGACATCTATGGCGATGTCGGCCGCTCGGCGCCGTTCGTCGAGGCCTTTGCCAATGCGCTCAAGGCGCTCTGGGCCGATGGCGCGCGTACGACGCTGACGCGCTACCTCGCCGGCAATCTCTGAATGGCGCCTGAACTGGTCATTTTCGACTGCGACGGCGTGCTGGTTGATAGCGAGGGGCTGTCGGTTTCGGCGCTGCTTAGCATGATCACGCTCGCCGGCGGCAGTGTCAGCGAGGACGCCGCCTATGAGCATTTCCTCGGCAAGAGCATGAAAAGCGTCCGCGAAATCCTCGGCCGCGACTTCGGACTTGATATCACCGACCAGCATCTGAGCGAGATGCGCGTCGAGCTGATGCGCAAATTTCGCGAGGAGCTGAAACCGATCCCCGGGATCGGGCAGGTTCTGCCGAGGCTCGCCATGCCATGCTGCGTTGCTTCCTCCGGCACGCTGGACCGCATCCGTTGTGCGCTCGACGTGACCGGGCTGCTCGGGCTGCTCGAGCCGCATCTGTTCAGCGCCGCCATGGTGGCGCGAGGCAAGCCGGCGCCGGACCTTTTTCTCCACGCAGCCGCCAACATGGGGGCGATCCCGCAAAATTGTATCGTCGTCGAGGACAGCCCCGCCGGCGTCGCGGCGGCACGGGCGGCGGGCATGCGCGTCCTTGCTTTCACCGGCGGCTCGCACGCCGGCAACCCGGCACTGAAAGCGCGGCTTGCGTCGAGTGAACCGGACTTTATATTCGCTGACATGCTGCAATTGCCCGATCTGATTGCAGGCCTGGGAGCGAGAGCAAGAACACCTTGACGAACAGTTTCGTTTGCGCGGTCGATGTCGGCACCGGGAGCGCCCGTGCGGGCATTCTCGACACCGGAGGCACCTTGCTCGGTCGCGCCGAGCACCCGATCGTCATGAACCGGCCGAAGGCCGACCACGCCGAGCACGATTCGCAGGATATCTGGTCGGCGGTCTGCATTGCGGTGCGGGCCGCCCGCGAAAAGGCCGGTGTGGCAGCGGAGGACATTGTCGGCATCTCCTTCGACGCCACCTGCTCGCTGGTGGTGCGGGGCAAGGATGGTGGCCAGCTCAGCGTCTCGGTGTCAGGCGAAAGGCGCTGGGACACCGTCGTTTGGCTCGATCACCGCGCCATTGCCGAGGCCGATGAATGCACCGAAAGCCGCCACGCCGTGCTCGACTATATCGGCGGCGTCATGTCGCCGGAAATGGAGACGCCGAAGCTGATGTGGCTGAAGCGCAACCTGCCCGGAACATGGAACGAAGCCGGCTATCTATTCGACCTCACCGACTTTCTGACATGGAAGGCAACCGGTTCGCTCGCCCGCTCGCAATGTACGCTGACCGCCAAATGGACCTATCTGGCGCATGAAGAGACCGGCTGGCGGCACGACTTCTTCGACGCGGTCGGGCTCGGCGATCTTTTCGAGCATGGCAATCTGCCTGACAAGGCCAGCCCGGTGGGCGCCGATATCGGCCGGCTGAGTGCGGAAGCTGCGGGTGAGCTTGGCCTTACCGAAAAATGCCGGGTCGGCGCCGGCGTCATTGACGCCTATGCCGGCGCGCTCGGCGTGCTCGGCGGTTTTGCCGGCGACGAAACCAACATCGGCCGGCATCTGGCGTTGATCGCCGGCACCTCGAGCTGCGTCATGGCGATGTCGCCCGACCCGCAACCCTTTGCCGGCGTCTGGGGCCCGTATTATGGCGCGGCGCTTCCCCGGCTTTGGCTGTCGGAAGGCGGCCAATCGGCCACCGGCGCGCTGCTCGACCATATCATCCGCTGGCATGGCGCCGGCGGGGAGCCGGACGCCGCCATGCACGCCAGGATCGCCCGGCGCGTTGCCGAGTTGCGCGCCGTCGAGGGCGAGAACCTTGCGGCAAGGCTGCATGTGCTGCCGGATTTCCACGGCAACCGCTCGCCACTCGCCGATCCGCATGCCGTCGGCGTCATCAGCGGACTGACGCTGGAGTCCTCCTTCGACAGCCTGTGCAAGCTGTATTGGCGCACCGCCGTCGCCATCGCGCTTGGCGTACGCCATGTGCTGGAAGCCCTGAACGAGAACGGCTATCTGATCGACACGCTGCATGTCACCGGCGGTCACACCAAGAACGCGCTGTTGATGGAGCTTTATGCCGACGCCACCGGCTGCACGGTGGTCGAGCCGCTGGCCGACGAGGCGGTCCTGCTCGGCACCGGCATGATCGCCGCCACCGCGGCCGGGCTTTTTCCCGATTTGAACGCCGCTTGCGTCGCCATGCAGCAAGGCGGCAAGACGCGAGAGCCCAATTCGGCGGCCGCCGGCCGGTTCGACCGCGACTACCGCGTGTTTTTAGAGATGCATCGGCAGAGGCAGGCGCTGGACGAAATCAGATAAGCTCGAATGGCTTGTGCTGCTATCTCTGGTTCCATCGCCGGATAATTGGTTCGCCAAGGTCGTGCTCATAGCCGAGCACGCTTGTGCTGGCGGTATCCAGGACGAACAGGGCGCCATCTTGCGGCGGCAGGCCGAGCCATCGCGCGGCCAGGACCCGCAGGAAATGCGAGCTTGAAAACACCAGGACATTGTCGTTGACGCCACGCAGTTCATTGACAATCCGATCCGCCCTCGCGCCGACATCCTCTGCCGCCTCGCCGTCAGGGCAGCCGTCGCGAAACAGACGCCAGCCGGGACGCTGGACAAGGATCTGCTTCGTGGTCAGGCCCTCGTAAGCGCCGTAATCCCATTCCGCCAGATCGGCCTTCTTCACGCCGGCCGAACCGAAGCCGGCCAGCGTACAAGTCTTGAAGGCGCGCTGCGACGGGCTCGACCAGACAGCCTGGAACGAAAGGCCCTGGAACCGTTCAGCGACCCGCCCGGCGGCCTCCTCGCCGGCCGGCGTCAACGGTATGTCGGTCAGGCCGGTATGCTTTCCGGATGCGCTCCATTCCGTCTCGCCATGCCGAACCAGGTAGATTTCGGGAAACGCGCTCATCCTCATGCCTTTCGATGGATTCGATATGCTGCCCGCTCTTCAGATCGGCGAATGACGCAACCATAGCGGCTTCTACGCTCTCTCCAAACAGGCGGGCCAAACAGGAGGGGCAAATAGGCGGATGAGACCGTACGCCTTGCTGGCTCAACGCTTCCCTTGAGCCAGCCCCTTGCCATGGCTGCCCATTTCGTAGACAAGCCGTGCGGTTAATGCGGAATCCGGGCCGATCACGGCCATTTTCCGCGCTGAGACGCGGCTTCCGGCTTTTTGCCGACGCGCCGCAATCGGATAGGCGACAAAATGTCTGCGATCGAAGCCGGCGCTCGCGCGCCGGAAAACCTTTGGCGTCAGGAAATCAGGGCGACGCTGGCGCTCGCCTGGCCGATGGTGCTCACCAATCTCGGCCAGACCGCGATGACCGCCACCGATGTCATGATGATGGGGCGGCTGGGTCCGGACACATTGGCCAGCGGCGCGCTCGGGGCCAACCTCTATTTCATGCCGCTGATCTTCGGGCTTGGCCTGATGCTGGCGACCTCGCCGATGATCGCCACGGAACTCGGCCGCCGTCGTCACTCCGTGCGCGATCTGCGCCGCACCGTGCGGCAGGGCCTGTGGCTGGCGATCCTCATCTCAATCCCGATCTGGATTTTTCTCTGGTACGGTGAGGCTGTGTTGCTGGCCATGGGCCAGGAGCCGGCGCTGGCGCATCAGGCCGGCATCTACCTGCGCTGGCTCGAATGGGCGGTGCTGCCCTTCTACGGCTATATCGTCCTGCGCTCGTTCATCTCGGCGCTGGAGCGGCCGGGTTGGGCGCTGGTCATCGTCTTCGTTGCCGTCGCCTGCAACGTTTTCTTTAACTGGGTGTTCATGTTCGGCAATCTCGGCGCCCCTTCGATGGGCATCGCCGGCTCGGGCCTCGCCACCACGCTGTCCAGCACGCTGATGTTCGCCGGCATGGCGGCTGTGGTGATGCTTGAGCCGAAGTTTCGCCGTTATCAGCTGTTCGGGCGCTTCTGGCGGGCCGACTGGCCACGCTTTAAGGGCCTGCTGCGGCTCGGCCTGCCGATCGCCGGCCTCCTCGCCTTCGAGGTGACGATCTTCAACGCCGCAGCCCTTCTCATGGGCCTGATCGACGCGGCCTCGCTCGCGGCGCATGCCATCGCCATCCAGATCGCCTCGGTCAGCTTCATGGTGCCGCTCGGCCTCAACCAGGCGGCGACGGTGCGCGTCGGGCTCGCTCATGGCGCCGGCAACCCGGAAGGGGTTTCCCGCGCCGGCTGGACCGCCTTTGTCATCGGCGTGTCGTTCATGGCGCTGATGGGGTTGGTGATGATCCTGTGGCCGCAGCTGCTGATCAGCGCCTTCATCAATCTCGGTGACCCGGCCAATGCCAGGGTGATCGGGCTCGCGGTGTCGTTCCTGGCCTTTGCCGCGCTGTTCCAGATTTTCGACGGCGCGCAGGCCGTGGCGGCCGGCATGCTGCGCGGCCTGCACGACACCAAGGTGCCGATGATCTATGCGGCGATCGGCTATTGGGGCATCGGCCTGCCGCTCGGCGTGCTGCTCGCCTTCTATTCCGGGCTCGACGGCGTCGGCATCTGGATCGGCCTGTCATTGGGGCTGGCGGTGGTAGCGGCGCTGCTTCTGGGGCGCTGGCTGCGGCGCGACAGGATCGCGCCGCCGCTTTCCTTTGGGCATTGATGAAAGCGGCTTCGTCACGAGGAGGGCAGGGTAGTTACGTCTATGGATATTTCGTCCGATTTGCACTCGCGGCCTGGGGGCTAAAATCGCTTTGCAACTCCTTTGGCAGTGGAAGACTTGAGCACCGCAGGTGCACCTCGCGGGCGAACAATTTTCGTTGCTTCTGCTGGTGCTCCTTGATGGCTGCTGCGAGCCCCAACCCGTACGGGCCAAGAAAGACGCCGGTTCCCCAGCCCGGCTGCTTTTTTTCGCGAGCGTCGTAGTCCGAAGCCTCCATGCGGGCTTGCCGGCATTCCGGCGACGCCCATTTCCGGTCTTGCTTCGAAAGCGACGCTCCATAGTCGACCGGAGAGGTCGCGCATCCAGCCGCTGTCGCGGCCAACGCGACGAACATTGCAATTCTCATCCCCAAGCCCTTGATAAAGCATTGTGAGAGTACACAGAACTCTTCTTCCAACAAGGAGATAGCTCCGAAGAGGCAGACGGAAACACGGTTATCGTCACCAATCGTTTTTCACAACGCGGAACCGGATAATCCCCCAATGACTGCTTTTGACCCAAAAGAAGGCATTCGAACGCTAAGCGCAGAGGCAGCTTGCTAGTTTGTAGTCGCCCGTCGTTCAAGCGAGCGTGCATATTGCGTCAGCGGGAAGCACATGAGGAAGAAGATCAGCGCCACCAGCCCGTAGACGGTGAAGGGCTCGAAGGTCGCGTTGTTGATCGCGTTCGATGTCCTGACCAGTTCCTCGAAACCGATGATCGAGGTCAGCGCGGTCGACTTGATCAGCTGCACCAGGAAACCGACGGTCGGGGCGCGGGTGATCGAAAACGCTTGCGGCAGGATGATCAGCCTCAGTTCCTGCAGGTAGTGGAGGCCGAGGCTGGCACCGGCGTCCCACTGGCCACGTGGCAGCGCATCGACGCCGCCGCGCCAGATTTCAGCCAGATAGGCACTGGCGAAGAAGGTGAGGCCGAGCGCAGCCGCGGTCCAAGGCTCGATGCGCAAGCCCAGCATCGGCAGGCCGAAGAACATCAGGAAGAGCTGCATGAGCAGCGGCGTTCCCTGGAAAAGCGCGATGTAGCCCGACGCAAGGCGCCGCGCCCATTTATTCTTGGCGATCCTGACGAACAGCACGACCATGCCGACCACACCGCCGCCGACGAAGGCCGCCAGCGACAGAAGCACCGTCCAGCGCGCGGCGAGCAGAAGGTTGCGGACGATATCCCAGAAGGTGAATTCGATCATGACACGCCGGCTCCCAGCGCGCGGCGGCCGCCGCTGACCAGCAGCCGGCGCAGCCCCATCGACAGGACGAGATAGACGATCGTCACCACGAAATAGGTCTCGAAAGCACGGAAGGTGCGCGCCTGCAGCATGTCGGCCTCGTAGGTCAGTTCGCGCACCGCGATCTGCGACACCACGGCCGACTCCAGCATCATGATGATGATCTGGCTGGTCAGCGCCGGAAAGATCACCTTGAGCGCCTGCGGCAGCACGATCTTGACGAACACCTGGCGCAGCCGGAGGCCAAGCGCCAGTGCTGCTTCCGTCTGTCCGCGCGGCACCGCATCGAGCCCGGCGCCGACGATCTCGATCGTGTAGGCCGCCATGTTGAGCGTCATTGCCAACATGGCGGCCAGCAGCGGATCGAGCCTTATGCCGATGCTGGGCAGTCCGAAGAAGATGAAGAACAGCTGCACCAGGAACGGCGTGTTCCTGATAACCTCGACATAGACGCCGATCGCCCGCTTGAGCAGCAGGGGGCCGTTTCGCCGCCCTGCCGCACCGAGGATGCTGAGGAATGTTCCCGCGAGCGTGGTCACGGCGATCAACAGGATCGTCATGGCCGCCCCGCGCGCGATTGCACCTGTCGCATCGGCAAGCCAGCCGAAGTCGAGGCTGTAGCCCATGATAGGTCCTTACCCCGGAGATCAATCCTTGAGGTTGTCGGGATTGAGCGGTGTTTTGAGCCAGGCTTTCGAGCTTTCGTCCAGCTTGCCGTCGGCCAGCATCTTGGCGACCGCGTCGTTGACCGCTTGCTTCAGGCGGTCCTCGTTCTTGTTGAGGCCGATATGTGAGGGCGAGGTGAGAAGCTGGAACTTCTGTTCCGGCTTCAGTGCCTCCTGGCGGGCGAGCACCTGGGCGCCGACATCGTTGCCGACGACCATCAGCTGGGTCTGACCCGAGATGAAGGCCTGGATGACGGAGTTGTAGTTGTCGAAACGGCGGATGTCGGCCGAGGCGGGTGCTGCCTCGGTCAGCGACGTGTCCTCCAGCGTGCCGCGGTTGACGGCGATCGACTTGTCGGCGAGGTCGTCCTTGCCTTCGACCTTGAGCGCGGCCGGGCCGATGACGGCGATATAATAGGGCGCGTAGGCGGCGGCGAAATCGATCACCTGCTCGCGTTCCTTGGAGTAGCCGACGCTCATCAGGATATCGACGCGCTTGTCGGTAAGATACGGGATGCGGTTCTGGCCGGTGACGCTGACCAGGTTGAGCTTGACCTTGAGCTGGTCGGCGATGAACTGCGCCACGTCGATGTCATAACCCTTGATGCTCATATCGGCACTGGCCGAGGAGAAGGGCGGAAAGTCGGAGAAAATGCCGACATTGATGGCGCCGGCCTTGGTGATGTCGTCGACCGCGTCGGCATTGGCGGCCTGGGTGGCAAGGCCAAGGCCGCCGAGCATCAGCACGGCGGCGAGGGATGATTTGAGCTTCATGTGAAATGTCATTGTCGTTCCCCTGCTGGAAGCTTGTTTTGTTTGAATGCGGCCACCGGCTCCAGCGCGGCGGTCGCCTTGGATGTGCGTCAGGCTCGCTTGCCTGAGATCGCCGGGCTGAACACCATCAGGCTCAGTATTTCGAACAGCACCTGCGCGCCGGCATGGGCCGTGTTGGTGGTCGCGTCATATTGCGGCGCCACCTCGACGACGTCGCCGCCGACGATGTTGAGGCCCTTCAGGCCGCGCAGAAGTTCAAGCACTTCCCGCGTCGTCAGCCCGCCGACCTCAGGCGTGCCGGTGCCGGGCGCGAAGGCCGGATCGATGCTGTCGATGTCGAAAGACACATAGGTCGGGCCATCGCCGACGATCTGGCGCGCCTTCTCGATGATGGCGGGCATGCCGAGGCCGGTCACCTCTTCGGCATGCACGACGGTCATGCCGGATTCGTAGGTGAACTCCCACAGATATTCGGCCGAGCCGCGGATGCCGATCTGGATGGTGCGGGTCGGGTCGAGCACGCCGTCGAGCACCGCATTGCGGAACGGCCCGCCATGGTGGAACTTGGTCATGTCGAACAGGCCGCTGGTGTCGCAATGGGCATCGATGTGGATCATGCCGACCGGCGCCTTCTTGCCGACTGCTTTCAGGATCGGATGGCTGATCGAGTGATCGCCGCCGACCGAAAGCGGAATGACGCCGGCGTCGACGATCTGGTTGGTGCGGCGCTCGATGTCGTCATGGCTGGTCTCCAGCCGGTAACGGCTCTGGAACGGCACGTCGCCGATGTCGGCCACCTTCAGCTCATGTGTCGGCGCGCATTCCAGCACATGATTGTAGGGGCCGATGCGCTCGATGGCGCGCAGCGCCCTTGGCCCGAAGCGGGCACCCGGCCGGTTGGTCACGCCGAGGTCCATCGGCACGCCGATCATCGCCACCTGCAAATCGCCGAAATCCGGATTGTCGGCGGCAACTTCCCGGTAGGGCGCAGCGAGGAAGGTCGGGATGCCGGAATAGGGCGCCAGCCGTGTGCCGCTCTTGGAAAAGATCTTGTCGGCGACACGCCGGAATTTCGGGTCGAACATCTCGCCGCCATGGCTTTCGCCATATTTGCGGCGCAACGCTTCAAGCTTGCCGCGATCATAACCCATGTCGGTCCTCCATGGCTGGTGCGGAGCGGCCATCAATGACGGTCGCCATCCTGCCGGCTGCCTGCGGATTTCACGTCTTGATGTTGTTCGATCCAAAGTGTCTTGCAGCTGCATTGAAAAATCAATTGATATTGTTAGGGTGTTTGCTGTGAGAAAATCTCACATTAATGTTGAGCACGATCTTGTCCGAAAACCGGGTTCCACTTCTGGGGATCGTGCTCCTTTGAGGCTCCGATGGCCAAGCGACTGCCTCCCCTGAATCCATTGCGGGCCTTCGAGGCGACGGCGCGCCACGCCTCGCTGACCAAGGCGGCGGCTGAGCTGAACGTCACCCATGGCGCCATCAGCCATCAGATCAAGGCGCTCGAACAGTCGCTGGGCGTCAAGCTGTTCGAGCGCGCCGGTCAGCGGGTGAAGCTGACGCCGCACGGCGCCGAATTGCTGCCGGCGGTGTCGACCGCCTTCGACGGCATCGCTGCCGCCACGCAGCGCATGACGAGGCCGGCGAGCACCGGTGCCCTCTCGGTATCCTGCGTGCCGGCGCTGCTGCTGCTCTGGATGATCCCGCGGCTCGGCAGCTTCACCTCGCAATACCCCGATATCAGGCTGACGCTGATCCCGTCCAACGACGCCAAGGACATCCGCGCACCGCATATCGATATCTGCGTGCACTATGGCGACGGCAGCTGGACCGATTGCTGGATGCGCAAATGGTCGGGTCTCGAACTGTTCCCGGTGGTCAGCCCGACGCTGATCAACAACCGTCCGATCCGCACCGTGCGCGATCTCGCCGATCATGTCTTCCTGCATGGCGACGACGGCCGCGAGTGGCACACCTGGCTGGCCGCCGCCGACGCACTGGATCTGGAGCGCGGCCGCCGCCACCATCTCGGCGATGCGCGCATGGCGAGCGAGGCTGCGGTTCATGGCCACGGTGTGGCGCTTGGCGACACGGTGACCGCAAGCGGACTGCTCGCCAGGGGACTGCTTGTCGCACCGTTCAGCCTGTCGGTGCCGGCGGTCGACGATTTCTACGTCGTCTGCCGCAACGAGATGAGGTCGGCGCCGATCGTGCAGCTGTTCATCGACTGGCTGTTTGCCGAGAAAGAGCAGGCCGACGGCCGCGCCGATGCGCCGGTGGCGGGCCGCATCGGCATCCGCAGGAAGCGCCCGGCGCTGCGAGTGATCGGCGCCAAGACCGCGTCCTGAGGCTGCGATTGCCGAAGTCTTGCATTTGCCGCAGGGTTTTCTTTTTGTCGGGCCAGCTCGCAAAGCGGGAGGCGCTTTCAAAAATTCAATGCTAAGAGGCATTCCGCAGGGAGCGAGCAGCGAAGGCGGCATCGAGACATGACTAAGACCGATATAGCGCGGCGCGTCTACAACCACACCTGGAAGCTAGACCCGATCGTCCGCAGCCTGCTCGACACCGATTTTTACAAGCTGTTGATGCTGCAGATGATCTGGGGCATGTACCCCAAGATCGACACCACCTTCTCGCTGATCAACCGCACCACCTCGGTTCGCCTTGCCGAGGAGATCGACGAGGCGGAACTGCGCGATCAGCTCGATCATGCTCGCACCTTGCGCTTCTCCAAGAAGGAGATGATCTGGCTCGGCGGCAATACCTTCTATGGCCGCAAGCAGATCTTTGAACCGGAATTCCTCGCCTGGCTCGAAAGATTCCAGCTGCCGGAATACGAGCTTTCCAAGCGCGATGGCCAGTACGAGCTCACTTTCAGCGGTCCGTGGATGTACACGACGCTGTGGGAGATCCCGGCGCTCGCCATCATCAACGAACTGCGCTCTCGCGCCGCCATGCGGGCGTTCGGCCCCTTTGCGCTCGACGTGCTCTATGCCCGCGCCAAGGCCAAGATGTGGGCCAAGACCGAGCGGCTGAAAGCGCTGCCCGATATCCGCATTTCCGACTTCGGCACCCGCCGCCGTCATTCCTTCCTGTGGCAGCGCTGGTGCGTCGAAGCGCTCAAGGAAGGCATCGGTGAGGCTTTCACCGGTACGTCCAACGTGCTGCTCGCCATGGACAACGACCTCGAAGCGCTCGGCACCAACGCGCATGAACTGCCGATGGTGTTCGCCGCGCTCGCCAATTCGGAAAAGGAATTGAAACAGTCGCCCTACAAGGTGCTGGAGGACTGGCAGCGCTACTATGGCGGCAATTTGCTGATCGTGCTGCCGGACACCTTCGGCACCTCGGCGTTCCTGCGTGACGTGCCGGACTGGGTCGCCGACTGGACCGGTTTCCGCCCCGACAGCGCGCCGCCGATCGAGGGCGGCGAGAAGATCCTTTCCTGGTGGCGTGCAAAGGGCAAGGACCCCAGGCAGAAGCTGCTCATCTTCTCCGACGGGCTCGAGGTCGAGACCATCGAGGAAACCTACCGTCACTTCCGCGGCAAGGTGCGCATGTCCTTCGGCTGGGGCACCAACCTGACCAATGATTTCGAGGGCTGCGCGCCGACTGACACCAACCGGCTCGACGCCATCTCGCTGGTCTGCAAGGTCACCGAAGCCAATGGCCGGCCGGCGGTCAAGCTCTCCGACAATCCCGCCAAGGCCACCGGCGACGAGAAAGAGATCGAACGCTATTTGCGCATATTTGGCGAGAAAGACCGCGTGGAGCAACTGGTCAAGGTGTGAGGGTGATGATGATCTCGCCTCGCCAAAAGGGAAATCTCGGATAGCGTGAGTTCCCGCCCACCCCCCTCTGTCCTGCCGGACATCTCCCCCGCAAGGGGGGAGATCGGCAGTTCGTTCGAACGGCGCCCTTCTTGCAACGTCGAAGATTGGCGAAAGCCGGCATACCAGCCAATCTCCCCCCTTGCGGGGGAGATGTCCGGCAGGACAGAGGGGGGTGCGAAGGATCACTGCGGCGAAGGATGTTCCTTCCCAAAGAAAGCCTTCGTCTACGCCCTGACACTGTCGCCCACCCCCGCTTTCGCCCATGCCTCCGATCGCGGCCACGTCCTGCTTCTGCCCACCGGCTACTACGTCGCCGGCGGTGCGCTCGCGGTCGCCGCCAGTTTCCTTGTCCTGGCACTGCTGCCCTCAGACTTTCCTGCCCGCTTCTGGCGGCGGCGCCTGCCGCTCTTCGCATTCGGCGACGGCGCACGGACAACCGTCAGCCTGATGTCCTTTGCCGGCTTTGCAATTCTCGTTGTGGCTGGCCTGTTCGGCAGCCGCGATCCGCTTTCCAACCCGCTGCCCCTGGCCATCTGGACGTTGCTCTGGGTCGGGCTGGTTTTGCTGCAGGGGCTGCTCGGCAATCTCTGGTCATGGCTGAACCCCTGGTACGGGCCTTGGCGTGTCATTTCCAGCCTGTTCGGCAAGCGGCCGACATGGCGCCCGCCCCCGTGGCTCGGCTGCTGGCCGGCCGTCGTGCTGTTCTTCGCCTTCGCCTGGTTCGAGCTGATCGACCCGGCGCCCGACGACCCGGCGCGGCTCGCCTGGGCTGCCGGCCTCTATTGGCTGCTGAGTTTTGCCGCCATGCTGATGTTCGGCTACCGCGACTGGAGCCGGCGCGGTGAGTTCCTGACCGTCTTCCTCGCCATGGTGGCGCGCTTCGCCCTCCTTGAGCGTAATGAAGTCGAGCGCAATGAAGGCGGTCGGCTCAGTCTGTGCTGGCCGGGCGCCAAGCTCAGCAATGCCGCGCCGCTGTCGCTCAGCGGCATTGTTTTCCTGTTGCTTGCGCTGTCGTCGGTCTCCTTCGACGGCCTGTCGAAAACCTTCTTTTGGCTCGGCCTGTTCGGCCACAATCCGCTGGAATTTCCGGGCCGCACGGCGGTGATCGGCATCGGCACCTTCGGGCTGGTGCTGACGTTCGTCTTGCTTGCAGCCGCGTTCATCTTTGCCATTGTCCTTGGCCAGCGTCTTGCCGGCAGCCCGCATCCCCTTGGTCAGGCCGCCGGGCTGCTGGTTTGGTCGATCGTGCCGATAGCGCTCGCCTACCATGTCGCGCACTATCTGACGGCGCTGCTCGTCGACGGCCAATATGCAGTGGCTGCGCTTTCCGACCCGTTTGCGCTGGGCTGGAACCTGTTCGGCACCGCGGCCATGCAGATCGAAACCGGCGTGGCCGCCGGCGCCGGCTCGGCATGGTGGCTGTGGAATGTCCAGGCCGGTGTCATTATCGCCGGTCACATGCTCGCCGTGCTCGTCGCGCATGGCCTCGCCTGGCGATTGCATCCGGTTCCCGCCCGCGCCGCGCTCAGCCAGTTTCCGCTCACCGTGCTGATGATCGCCTATACGGTCTTCGGCCTGTGGTTGCTTGCCACGCCGGCGGCCGGATGAGACAAAAGCCCGCTTCGATGGCATCGATTGATCCTTAGGGAAAGCTCGCTTGCCACATCAGGGCTTTGATGATTTAGTTTGTACACATGCAATTTTGGCGCTCTTACCGGAGTGGCCCGCCTCGCTACAGCCATTGGTCAAAACTCAAAAAACAAGGGGAACTGCCGTGACTGACAAGAATGGGTTTTTCGATCTCTCCAAAACCGGCCTCACCCGCCGCACGGCGCTGAAGGGGTTGGCCGCGGGCGCCGGCCTCGCCGTCGCGCCCGGGTTCGTGCGCTACAGTCAGGCGCAAAGCTCGGCGCCGATAAAGATCGGCTTCCAGTGCCACCGCACCGGCATCGGCGCCGCTTATGGCCGCTGGTACGAGAGGACCACCGCCGCCGCGGTCAAGGCGATCAACGAAGCCGGCGGCATCAACGGCCGGCCGGTCGAGGTGATCATCGAGGATGACGGCACCGATCCCGGCCGAGGCGCCGAAGTGGTCGGCAAATTCGCCACCCAGCACAAGACCGACATCGTCTACGGCACGCTGTTTTCGCATGTCGTCATCGGCTCGGCGCCCGCCGCCGGCGAGGCCAAGATGCCCTATTTCGTTGTCAGCGAAGGCCACCACGTCGCCTCGACCAAGCTCAATCGCTACGTCTTCCAGCCCGGCATCACCGACGTGAAGAGCCAGATCCAGGCGATGGCGCCGTGGATCGCGGCGAATGCCGGCAAGAAGGTGACGCAGATATTCCCCGATTTCGCCTTCGGCTACGATCATCGCGACTACCTGCCGCCGGCGCTGAAGGCGCAAGGCGCTGAGGTCATTGCCCAGATCGCCATTCCGCCGACGGAATCGTCCTTCACCAAATATTTTCCGCAGATCCCGGCCGAGACCGAAGTGATCTATCACGTCATGGTCGGCCCGGCGGTGCTCACCTTCGTCAAGGAACTCGGCGAGTTCTATGGCTCCAACCGGCCGCAGCTGTTCGGTTTCATCGATTCGCTCGAAGCCACCGATATCAACAGCCCCGGCCTCGAATTCCTCGACGGCAGCCATTTCTGGGAAGGCTCGCCGCGCTACGCGCAGCCTGACGATTCCGCCGCGCAGAAGGCCTATCGCGCCGCCGTCGGCATCGACGACAATGGTGCTGCCGTCGGCGATCCCAAGGACGTCTCCACCGCCGCACACATGTTCGGTTGCTGGGAAACGCTCTATGTCGTCAAGAAGGCGATGGAGGATGCCGGCTATAAGGGTCCGGAAGACCGCGCCAAGCTGGTCGAGGCGACCGAAGCCTTGACCGAGTTCGCCGAAGGCCCCGAGCATCCGCAAGGGCCGAAGACCTTCAACGGCAAGATCCATCAGTGCTTTGGCATCCAGAACATCTCCAAGGTCGAAGGCGGCCGGCTGAATGTGGTCCACAAGACCAAGATCGAGGACGGCCTCTACGAGCCGGAAGGGGATTACACGACCCAGCCGCTGTGAGCTTAGCTGTTTTGAAGAAAGTGCGGTTCGAGCGACGCCCCTCTGTCCTGCCGGACAGTCCGGCAGGACAGAGGGGGGTGCTTCGCGCATCCGCCGGTGCTTAGCCGATGCACTTCGGACCTCATCTTCTCCTCGCCGCCCTCGAAGGCCTCGTCACCTCCGCGGTGCTGGCGCTGACGGCGCTTGGGCTGTCGCTGGTGTTCGGCGTCATGCGTGTCGTCAATGTCGCCCATGGTGAGCTCTTCATGCTGGGCGCGGTGCTTGCCTGGGCGATCTCCACGGCGATATCGGGCCATCCGGCGCTCGGTTTTCTGGCGGCGCTGGTGCTGGCGCCGTTGATCGTCGGCCTGATCGCGCTGGTCGCCGAACGGCTGGTGTTGCGCCGGCTGAATTACAATCCGGAAGCCACCATCGTCGCAACCATCGGCATGCTCTACATCATCCAGCAACTGGCGCTGACCTTCTACGGTCCGGAGGCACGGCCGGTTGAGGCGCCCTTCAGCTACCGCATCCTTTTGCCGTGGTTCGGCTATTCCGGTTACAAGCTGTCGATCATCGCCGCGTCTGCGCTTCTGCTTGTCGCGACGTGGTTCGTACTGACGCGTACGAAAATCGGCCTTGTCATGCGCGCCACGCAATATGACAGCGAGACGGCGCAGGCCTTCGGCATTCCGGTCGACCGCGTCTATGCCGGCGTCTTCGCGCTCGGCGCCATGCTGGCGGCGGTGGCCGCGGTGCTGATCGTGCCGATCAGCCAGGCGCATTATCTGATGGGGCAGGACCCGCTGCTGCTGTCCTTCATCGTCGTCATAATCGGCGGGCTCGGCTCGCTGCGCGGCACTGTCGTCGCCGCCGTGCTCATCGGCCTGTCGGATGGCATCATCTCGGTGTTCTTCTCGCCGACGCTGGCCAAGATCATCGCCACGCTGCTGGTTGCCATGGTGCTGGTGTTCCGGCCGCAAGGTCTGTTCGGGACGGCATCGCGATGAAGGAGGCTTCACCGGCAAAAGCCTATGCGTTGCATGTGGGCGTCATCGTCCTGCTGTTCGCCCTAAGCTTCGTCCTGCCGGAATACCATCACGGTTTGCTCGCCCGCATCATGGTGCTGGCGGTCTTCGCCATGGGCTACAACATGCTGTTTGGCTATGTCGGGCTGCTCAGCCTCGGCCACGCCATGTTCTTTTCGGCCGGGCTCTATGGCGCAGGCCTTGCCGTCATCCATCTCGGCTGGAGCGTGCCGGCCGCCTTCGCCGCCGGGCTTGCCTGCGGTGCGCTTCTTGCGCTGGTGATCGGTCTGCTGGCGCTACGCACTTCCGGCGTTGCCTTCATGATCGTCACCATGATGTTCGCGCAGGTGTTCTATCTCATAATCCTCTATCTCGCGGCCTGGACCGGCGGCGATCAGGGCCTGGTCGTGCCACAGTCGGCGCGTGTGCTTGTTTTGGGCAGCACGTCGCTCGGCCTCACCAATCCGACCGTGCGCTACATGAGCGCACTCGTCCTGTTCTCGATCGTGCTGCTGATGACGCTCGCCGTCGTCCGCTCCAGGTATGGCCGTGTGCTGGTCGCCATCCGCGAAAACGAGGAGCGGACCAAAATGCTCGGCTACGACACGTTTTCCAACAAGCTTGCCGCCGTCGTCGTCTCCGGCACCATCTGTGCTGCTTCGGGCGCCGCCTACGCGTTGCTGTTCGGTTATGTCGGCTCGACTTTCGCCTCGGTGCAATATTCCATCCTGCCGCTGCTCTGGGTGCTGCTCGGCGGTGCTGCGACCACGCTCGGTCCCCTGATTGGCACGCTGTTCATGTACTATGTCGTCGACATCACCAGCGGCTACACCTCCGCCTATCTGCTGATCGTCGGCATCGCGCTCATTCTTTTGGTGCTGTTTTTCCCCAAGGGTATTCTGGGCACCATCCGCCAGCGCTGGCTCGGATGGCTGCCATGACGCCGCTGCTGACGACCAAAGGCCTGTCCCGCAATTTCGGCGGCCTGCGCGCCGTCGACGGCGTCGACTTTGCGCTCATGCCGGGCGAGATTCGCGCCGTTATCGGCCCGAATGGCGCCGGCAAGACCACCTTCGTCAGCCTGGTCAGCGGCCGCATCCAGCCATCGTCGGGCATGATCGTCTTCGACGGCGCCGACATCACCAACCTGCCGGCCTACGCCAGGGTTCGCCTTGGCATCGCCTACACCTTCCAGATCACCAGCGTCTTTGCCAATCTCACCGCCTACGACAATGTCGCGCTGCCGGTACAGCGCACGCTGACCGATGGCCGCTCGAAAGGTGCCGTGCATGCCAGCGCCATGGCGGCGCTGGAGCGCACGGGCCTTGCCGACCGCGCCCACATGCCGGCCGGGCAATTATCCTATGGCCATCAGCGCCTGCTCGAAGTGGCCATGGGGCTGGCGCTGAAGCCGCGCCTGCTGATCCTCGACGAGCCGACGCAGGGCCTGGCCGACAGCGAGATCGACAATTTCATCGGGCTGGTGCGCGAGATCGCCAAAAGCGCCACCGTGCTTCTGATCGAACACAACATGCCGGTGGTCATGCAGCTTGCCGATCGCATCACCGTCTTCAACGCCGGAAAGATCTTGGCTGAAGGCACGCCCGAGCAGGTCCGCGCCAACGCCGAGGTGCAGGACGCCTATCTGGGGACGACCCCATGACTGAAACACGGTCTGAAGCACTGACCATCTCCGGGCTCGACTGCTTCTACGGCGAGGTCCAGGTGCTCTATGGCCTCGACCTCGTGCTCAACAAGGGCGAGGTGCTTTGCCTGTTCGGCCGCAACGGCGCCGGCAAGACGACGACGCTGAAGGCGATCATGGGCCTCATCCCCTCACGCGCCGGCTCGATCAGGCTCGACGGCAAGGAATTGACCGGCCTGCCGGCGCACGACGTGCCGAAGGCAGGCGTCGCCTATGTGCCGCAGGGCAGGCGGCTGTTCGCCGAGATGACGGTGGCGGAAAACATCGAGATCGGCCTGATGGCCCGCGGCAAGGGCAAGGCGACGCGCGAAAACGTGCTCGACCTCTTCCCGCTGCTGCGCCAGCGGCTCAGGCAGCGCTCCGGCACGCTGTCGGGCGGCGAGCAGCAGATGCTGGCCATGGCACGGGCACTGTGTCTCGAACCGCAGGTGCTTCTGCTCGACGAGCCGACCGAAGGGCTGATGCCGTCGATGATCGCCAGGATACGCGAGACGGTGTCGAAGCTGCGCGACCTTGGCGTCTCGACGATCCTGGTCGAGCAGCGGGTCGATGCGGTGCTGTCCGTCGCCGACCGGGTCTCGTTCATCGAGAACGGCCGCAACCGCGAGACCGTCGATGTCGAGGAATTGCGCGCCGACCCATCAGCGGTGCGCCGTTATGTCGGAGTAGGGTAGTCACCCGAAGAACAAAAAGCCGGCAAGCAAAAATGCCGGGATCAGCACCGCGCCCGACCAGGCCATGTAACCGAAGAAGCCCGGCATCTTCACGCCGCGATGTCTGGCAATGGCGTAGACCATAAAGTTCGGTGCATTGCCGATATAGGTGTTGGCGCCCATGAACACCGCGCCGGCCGAGATCGCCGCCAACGTCGAGGCGAAGGTGGTCATCAGATGCTGCGGATCGCCGCCGGCGAGCTCGAAGAACACCAGATAGGTCGGCGCATTGTCGAGGAAGGATGACAGCGCTCCGGTCATCCAGAAATACGCGAGGTCGTTGGGCTCGCCCGTAGGCGAGCTGACAAGCGAGACCAGCGGCGCCAGCGCGCCGTCGGGACCGGCCCTGAGAATGGCGATGACCGGTACGATGCAGATGAAGATGCCGGCAAACAGTTTCGCCACCTCGGCGATCGGCTCCCAGTGGAAGTTGTTCGCCTGCCTGTGGCTCTTGCGCGAAACGCCGAGCGAAAGGAAGGCAAGCGCCAGGATGATGGCGTCGCGCACGAGGTTCTGCAATTCGAGGCCCACGCCCAGGATGGAGAAAGCCACGCCCGGCTTCCAGGTCGCGGAAAGCAGGATCGCGCCGATCACCCCGGCCAGCAGCGGGACGTTGGGCAGGCCTCGGATGCGTACCTTCGTGTCCGGTGTCGGATCCTTGATCTTCGGCGCGCCGGCCTCGCGGCGATGCAGGATCATGTCCATGGCCAGGAAGACGGCCAGCACCAGGCCGCCGACGAACAGTGTCTCCTGATAGAGATTCGCAGCGGTCCAGAAGAAATCGATGCCGCGCAGGAAGCCGACGAACAGCGGCGGATCGCCGAGCGGCGTCAGCGAGCCGCCGATGTTGGACACCAGGAAAATGAAGAAGATGACGACATGGGCGTTGAACGGCCGATTGTCGTTGGCGCGCAGGATCGGCCGGATCAGGATCATCGAGGCGCCGGTCGTCCCGATGACCGAGGCGAGCATCGCCCCGATCAGCAGCAGTCCGGCATTCACCAGCGGCGTGCCGTGGATGTTGCCGGCGACGAGGATGCCGCCCGAAATGGTGAACAGCGCAAACAGAAGAATGATGAACGACATGTACTCGGTGAGCAGCGCATGCAGCACCGCCTCTGTGGCCGATGGCATGCCGAACGCAACCGCCAGCGGCACAACCGTGAGGGCCGCCCAGATGAGGGTGATCTTGCCGTAGTGGTGTTCCCAGACACGGTGGAAGAGTAGTGGCCCGGTGGCGATCGACAGAAGCAGGCCGGCAAAGGGCATCGCCCACCACAGCGACATGGTTTCGCCCGGCAGTTCGTGGGCCTCGGCTGCGAGCGCTATTCCCGGAAACAGGGTTGCGACTGCCACCACAGCGCCCGCCGTCAAAGCCGCCGCAAACCGCATAAGGCCCCCTCTGGAATTGTGTCGAATGCAATTGGTGATGTTCAAGCCAGCGTCACGCCGGCATCGCGCATTCGGTTCAGCATCGTCTCGAGTGAGCCATTGAGATTGATGCCGCGGCAGGCGTCGAGCCGCACTGTTGTGTGGAAGCCCTGCTTGACCGCATCGAGCGCCGAAAAAGCGACGCAGAAGTCGGTCGCCAGGCCGACCAGGGTCAGCGTGTCGATGCCGCGCTCCCGGAGATAGCCGGCAAGGCCGGTCGGCGTCGTCCGATCGTTCTCGTAGAAAGCCGAATAACTGTCGATCTCTGGGTGGAACCCCTTTCGTATCACCAGTTCGGCCTTGGTCCAGGCGAGGCCCGAATGGAAATCCGAACCCAGGCTGCCCTGGATGCAGTGGTCCGGCCACAGCGTCTGCTGGCCGTAAGGCAGATCAATCGTTTCGAACGGCTGCTTGCCGGGGTGACTCGAGGCAAAGCTCGAATGGCCGGCGGGGTGCCAGTCCTGCGTCAGCATGACATGTTCGGTTCGCCGGATCAGGTCGTTGACCAGCGGCACGATCTCGTCGCCGCCGGCCACCGGCAGCGCGCCGCCCGGGCAGAAATCGTTCTGCAGGTCGATGACAACAAGCGCTTCGTCGGCCATGGAGGCCTCCTCTTGTTTGTCCCGGAGGCATGGCCCGAACCGGAAGTCTGCCAAGCGTGGAATCCGGTGTTCGAACCCGGGCTCCACCAAAAAATGCCGCTGACGCGACCGATTGCAGAAACTTGACCAGATGGCCGGCTGCGTCAACTCCAACAGCAAAACAAATGCGTGCCGCCGCGCCGATGCGGATAGCGGCTCGAAACTCTGGCTTTGACAATTCCTGCCGGCTTGATATCATTTGCATACGAATGAATTTGACCGGTTTGGACGCCGGAAGGTTCCGTCGGGAAGCCCCTCTCGAGGAGGCCCTTTTTGGGAAGGCAAAGCGTGATCCGTTACGCGAAACCCACCACGGTCGACGAGGCGCTCGCTTTGCTTGGCGAGGCTCCGTGGCGCATCCTTGCCGGCGGCACCGATTTCTATCCGGCGCAAGGAGCCAAGCCTTTCCGCGAAAATGTCCTCGACATCAACGGTCTCGCAACGCTGCGCGGTATAGCCGAAACCGATGACCATTGGCTCCTCGGCGCGCGCACGACCTGGACAGATCTTATCCGTCATCCGCTGCCGGCGGCTTTCGATGCACTGAAGCAGGCGGCGCGGGAAGTCGGCTCCGTGCAGATCCAGAACGTCGCCTCCATCGCCGGCAATCTCTGCAATGCCTCTCCGGCCGCCGACGGCGTGCCGGCGCTGCTCGTTCTCGACGCCGAGGTCGAACTGCACTCGGTGGCGATGGTCCGCCATCTGCCGCTGGAAAAATTTATCCTGGGAAACCGCCGCACGGAACTGCAGCCGGGCGAAATGGTCACCGCCATCCGCGTGCCGAAAAACGTGGCCACCGGCACGTCGGCTTTCGTGAAGCTCGGCGCGCGTCGCTATCTCGTCATCTCCATCGCCATGGTGGCGGCCCGCTTGACCATTGAGGATGGCATCGTCGGCGACGCTGCCGTCGCCGTCGGCTCCTGTTCGGTTGTCGCCAAGCGTCTCTCGGGCGTCGAAGCAGCCTTGCGCGGCCTCCCGGTCAACCGCGCTCTCGCCACTGCGATCCAGTCCGCACCGATGGACGAGCTTTCGCCGATCGGCGATGTGCGCGGCAGCGCCGAATACCGGCTGGACGCCGCGCGCGAGATCGTCGCCCGCGCCGTTCTCGGTGCCGCGGGTCAGGCGTTGAATGACAAGGCGGTGGCCGCATGAGCAAAGCTCAGCCTGGCATGACCAAAGCTCAGCCTGGCATGAGCATGGCTCAGCCTGGCATGAGCATGGAACGCATCGACATCATCTTCGAGGTCAACGGCGTCGCCGTTTCTGTCTGCGTACCGCCGGTTCGCCGTCTCTCTTCGGTGCTGCGCGACGAATTGCACCTGACCGGCACCAAGATCGGCTGCGACGCCGGCGACTGCGGCGCCTGCACGGTGCTCGTCGACGGCGAACCCGTTTGCGCCTGCCTCATGTCAGCGGCTTCTGCCGCTGGCACCATGGTGACCACGGTCGAGGGTCTCGCCAACGGCAGATTGTCGGCGCTGCAAGCCTCGTTCCTCGACCAGGGCGCGGCGCAATGCGGCATCTGCACCCCCGGCCTGCTAATCGCGGCGACAGCACTTCTGGAGAGGACGCCCAACCCAACCGAGGCCGAAACCCAGGATGCGCTGGGCGGCGTCCTCTGCCGCTGCACCGGCTACCGCAAGATCATCGCCGCGGTGATGAATGCTGGACGGTTCGCGAGCGAACTCTCGACCGACGGCACTGCCCCTCATCCGCCTGCCGGCACCTTCTCGCCGTATAGTGACGGGGAGAAGGGACAAGCTCCAGCGCCGGCGTCCCCCTCTCCACGTCTTTCACGGGGAGAGGGTAAGGGTGAGGGGCAGCACCAACTTCAGCGGCTGGATCTCGACCTTGACCGCAGAATGCCAATCTCAGGCCACGCCGTCGGTTCCTCTCCGATCAGGCTCGACGGCCTGCCGAAAGTTACCGGCGGCGAAAAATTCGGCGGCGATTCCTTCCCGGCCGATGCGCTGGCGGTGCTGGTGGTTCGCTCGCCGCATTATCACGCCCGCTTCGCCTTCGGCGATCTCGACGCCTGGGTGAAAGTCCATCCCGGCATCGTCGGCGTCTTCACAGCTGCCGACATTCCGGGAAAGAACTGCTTCGGCGTTATTGCGCCTTTTGCCGACCAGCCGGCGCTGGCCGAAGGTTTTTCGCGCTTTCGTGGCGAGGCGGTGGCGCTGGTTGCCGGCGAGCGCGAGGCCATCCTCGATCTCGATCTTTCGGATTTTCCTGTTCGTTGGACCGAGTTGCCGCATGTCCTGCAGCCTTGCGAGGCGCCGGCCGGCGGCGTACAGCTGATCCACGAGAACCGGCCGGAAAACCTGCTCACCACCGGCTTTGTCGAGCGCGGTGACCCGGAGGCCGCCCTCGCCGGCGCGGCTTTCACGGTTTCGGGCGCCATCGACACGTCCTATGTCGAGCACGCCTATATCGAGCCTGAGGCCGGCTATGCCTACATGGATGACGACACGCTGGTCGTCGTCGCCTGCACGCAGGCGCCCTACATGGACCGCGACGACGTGGCCAAGGTGCTTGGCCTTGCCGTCGACAAGGTGCGTATCGTGCCGACCGCCACCGGCGGCGGCTTCGGCTCCAAGCTCGATGTCTCGTTGCAGCCGTTGATCGGTCTGGTCGCGATGAAAACCGGGCGGCCGGCGGCACTCGCCTACACCCGCAATGAATCGATGATCTCGACCACCAAGCGTCATCCCGCCGAGATGAAGGCGACGATCGGCGCCGATGCCGATGGTCTCGTCACCGGCATGGTCTTCGCCGGCGATTTCAACACCGGCGCCTATGCGAGCTGGGGACCGACCGTCGCCAACCGCGTACCGGTGCACGCCTCCGGTCCCTATGCGACGCCGAACTATCGCGCCGAAGGCCGCGCCATCCATACAAATGGCCCGATCTCCGGCGCCTTCCGCGGTTTCGGCGTGCCGCAGGCGACGATCATGCAGGAGACGCTCTATGACGAGCTGGCCGAAAAGCTTGGGCTGGATCGGCTCGATTTTCGCGTGAAAAACTGCCTTCGTAACGGCTTCGAAACAGTTACAGGCCAGAGGCTTGAATCGGGCGTCGGCATCGCCGAGTGCCTCGAAGCGCTGCGGCCGCATTGGATGCGTGCGCTTGTCGATGCCGATACATTCAACAATAGTGCCAATGACAGCAGGAAACGCGGCGTCGGTGTCGCCTCCTGCTGGTATGGCTGCGGCAATACCTCGCTGCCCAATCCGTCGACCATCAGGGTAGGCATCTCCGCCTCTGGCGATGTCGTCCTGCATCAGGGCGCAGTCGATATCGGGCAAGGCTCGAACACGGTCATCACCCAGATCTGCGCCGATGCGCTTGGCTTGCCGCTGGAAAAATTCCGGCTGAAAAGCGCCGACACGGCGATCACGCCGGACGCCGGCAAGACGTCCGCCTCGCGCCAGACCTTTGTGACCGGCAAGGCCGCCGAAAAAGCCGGCCGCGCCTTGCGCGAGACCATGCTGCGCTTCGCCAATGTGTCGGAGAAAGCGGCGATCGCTCTCGATGGCACAAGCCTGGTCATCCGTGAGGGCGAAGCGACACGGCATATCGATTTGTCCACGCTGAAGGCCGATGCCGACGGCTTGGTCTTTCGCGCCGAGGAAAGCTATGACCCGCCGACCCTGCCGCTCGACGCCAAGGGCCAGGGCAAGCCCTATGCTGTCTATGGCTACGGCGCACAGATCGCCGAACTGGAGGTTGACCTCAAGCTCGGTACGGTGAAACTGATCAAGATCACCGCCGCGCATGATGTCGGCAAGGCGATCAATCCGCTGCTCGCCGAAGGCCAGATCGAGGGCGGCATCGCACAAGGCATCGGCATGGCGCTGATGGAGGAGTACATCCCCGGCCGCACCGAGAATTTGCACGATTACCTGATCCCGACGATCGGCGACGTGCCGCCGATCGAGACCATCCTGATCGAAGTTCCGGATCCGGAAGGACCCTTTGGCGCCAAGGGCTTGGGCGAGCATGTGCTGATCCCGACGGCGCCGGCGATCCTCAATGCCATCCGCCATGCCACCGGCGTCCTGGTCACCAAAATCCCCGCGACGCCGAGCCGCATCCGCGCCGCGATACGCGACAAGGAGGCACGCCGATGAGCGAGCTTGCCGAACGCTTCGAGACGCACGATCCCGGCGAGAAGCAGGTGGCGGAAAAAATCCGCTGCGATGCCTGCCCGGTCATGTGCTACATATCAGATGGCCGCACCGGCGCCTGTGATCGCTACGGCAACGTCGGCGGCAGGATCGTGCGGATGGATCCGCTAACCATCCTCGACCACGCGACCGAGGCCGGCGGTGCGGTCGTGCCGTTTGTCGCCGAGGGCGAAGAATGGGACGGCGAACTGGTCAACACCGGCCGCCGCTTCGTCACCGCGATCGGCGCCGGCACCACCTATCCCGACTACAAGCCGGCACCTTTCATCGTCAGCCAGGAGGTCGAAGGCGTCGATCTCGTCACCGTCGTCACCGAGGGCATCTTCTCCTACTGCGGCGTCAAGGTGAAGATCGATACCGACCGTCATATCGGCCCCGAAACGGCGACGGTCCGTTCGGCGGGCGAGGCGATCGGCCATGTCACGACAGGCGAATATGGTTCGCAGATGCTGTCGCTGGGCGGCGTGCATCATCTGACCGGCGGCTCCAAGGCCGAAGGTCGCGCCACCTGCGATGCGCTGCTTAATCTGTGCAACCGCAAGCCGGTCGAACTCACCATCGACGGCGGCGCTGTGATCATCGTCGAAGCCGGCAAGCCGCCGGTCATCGACGGCAAGCTTGAACATCGGATGCGCGTCGGCTGCGGCTCTGCCACCATCGGCATGTTCGCCACCCAGTGGCGCGGCCTGGTCGACGAGGTGGTGGTGGTCGACGACCACATCACCGGCGTCGTCTCCGAGCATCAGGCGGGCAAGGTGCTCGGCTGGCAGGATACGGGGATAAAAATCATCGGCCGCCGCTCGACGCCGGGCCGCTATTTCAAGGTGTCGGAGCCCGGCCTCGGCTGGGGCGGCACCAGCATTTCCGACCCGCTGTCGATCCTTGGCGAATGGAACGCGAAGAAAGGCGCGCGTCCCGGCCTGTCGCTGCTGATGGTCTCGACCACCGGCGAGCAGTTCGCCTATTACGAGCTCGACGACGCATTGAAGCCGGTGCAGAAACCATTCCCGGAGCGGCTGCAGAAATCCGTCGGCCTGATCGAGGAGAATTGCGAGCCGGCGCTATGCACCGTGCTGTTCGTCGGCGGTGCCGGCGGCTCGCTGCGCGCCGGCGTCACCGAGAACCCGGTCAATCTGACCCGCTCGGTGCAGGGCCTGACGACTTATGTGACGGTCGGCGGCGCGCCGGTCTATGTCTGGCCGGGCGGCGGCATCACGCTGATGGTCGATGTCACCCGCGTGCCAGAAGGCGCCTTCGGCTATGTACCGACGCCGGCGCTGGTGGCGCCGATCGAGTTCACCCTGCGCCGCGACGATTATGTCAGGCTCGGCGGCTACGAAGCCGAGATCCGCAGCGTTGACGACATTCTGGCCAAAGGCGGCGAGTATCTCAACCCGCGCCGCGGCACGGCTGCGCCGGCCAGCAATCTATGGCCGCCGCTGGCGCAGTTGCGGCGTGCAGCGGGCAACGGGGTCGGGTGATGAACGGGCCGCAGGTACATTGGCTTGAGGACGGCAGGCGGCTGCATCTCAATCATGGCCCGATCGACTTGATCATCGAGGCATTTGGCGGTGCGGACGAATGCCGCGCCGCCTATGGCCAGGCGGTGGCGCGGTTTCAAACGATCCTGCAGGAGCTCGTCGACGAACTGCCAGAACTGCGCCATCCGGCCTCGTCGCGACCACGTGCTTTCGCTGGCCCGACGGCGCGACGTATGGAAGAAGCGATTGTTCCGCTGGCGAAACAATTCATCACGCCGATGGCTGCGGTCGCCGGTTCGGTAGCCGACGAAATGCTTGGTGCGCTGCTGGCCGGCCGCCGGCTCGATCGCGCCTACGTCAATAATGGCGGCGACAGCGCGATCCATCTCGGCAACGGCCGGTCCATGACCGTCGCCATTGCCGGGACGGGCCATGGACTGGCAGACCGGATCACGATCCGTGCCGAAGACGGGATTCGCGGCGTCGCGACAAGCGGCTGGCGCGGCCGTTCCTTTTCGCTCGGCATCGCCGACGCTGTTACCGTACTGGCGCGGACCGGTGCTGAAGCCGATGCCGCCGCGACCCTGATCGCCAACGCCGTCGACCTGCCCGGTCATCGCGCCATCGAGCGCATGCCGGCGCGCGATTTGGCGCCGGACAGCGACCTTGGCGATCGATTGGTCACCCAAGCCGTCGGCGCGCTTTCATCGGGCGAAATAGCCGCCGCGCTCGACAGTGGGATCGCTGTCGCCGAAGATTTTCGGCGACGTGGCCTGATTGCCGCTTCAGCCTTGTTCCTTGCCGGTCAGGCACGGATCGCCGGTCCCATGGCGCTCGTTGCGCCCAACGAGAAATCAAGGAAGGAAATTGCCCATGCCTGAGTTTGCGATCCGCAAGATTGCGGTGCTGACGGAGGAGATATTTCATGAGGGCGGGCCGGTGGCGAAGGTGCCGCGCCGCCGCGCCGCCGCCATGGCGGTGGTGAAGAACCCATTCGCCGGCCGTTACGTGGAAGACCTCCAGAGCGCCATGGACGATCTGAAGCCGCTCGGGTTGCTGCTCTCCGACAAGCTGATCGCCGCATTGGGTGGCGACGTGAAGCAGATCGATGGCTACGGCAAGGGCGCCATCGTCGGTATCGCCGGCGAACTGGAGCATGGCGCGCTGTGGCATGTGCCTGGCGGCTATGCGATGCGCGAGCGGCTCGGCGACGCCAAGGCGATCGTGCCATCGGCAAAGAAGGTCGGCGCCTTCGGCTCGCGGCTCGACGTGCCGCTCGGCCATGTCAACGCCGCCTATGTGCGCAGTCATTTCGATGCCATGGAGGTCGGCATCAGCGACGGGCCTCGTCCCGACGAGATCCTGTTCTGCCTCGCCATGACCTGTGGCCCGCGCGTGCACGACCGCATGGGCGGCCTCGCGGCAAAAGACATCAAGGCGTGGGACGGACTGCGGTGAGCGCCGAAGACATCAAGCTCAAGCTGGTCGAGGCAGAGGAGCCTGACGAAAACGATTACCGCTTGCAGGAGCAGGTCGGCTTCATCCTGCGCAAGGCGCACCAGCGCCATGTCTCGATCTTCGCCGCGCACATTGCCGACCTGACACCGCCGCAATTCGCCGCCCTGGCCAAATTGCACGATGTCGGCGAGACCTCGCAGAACCAGCTTGGCAGCCTGATCGCCATGGACGCGGCGACGGTGAAAGGCGTCATCGACCGGCTCAAGGCGCGCGGCCTGGTCGAGCTTTCCAAGCATGAGGTCGACAAAAGGCGCCTGCTGGTCAATCTGACCGCTGAAGGCCGCAATGCCGTCGAGCGGCTGATCCCGATCGCCCGCGAGATCACCGAGGAAACGCTGGCGCCGCTTTCGGCCAAGGAGGCCGCGATTTTCATGAGGCTTTTGGCCAAGCTGGCGTGAGCGCGGCCTTGGTCAGCGCTGCCCCTCACCTGCCTGCCGGCATCCTCTCCCCGTAGAACGGGGAGAGGGGCGCCGTCATCGACGACTTCGTCTCAGAGCCCGTGCTCCTTCAGGATCTGGGCGGCATTTTCCATGGTGATCTTCTGCGTCGGCAGCGTGATGGTCTTTTCGACCTTCTCGCCGTTCAGAAACTTGATCGCCTGCCGCAGCCCTTCGGCACCTGGTGTCACATAGGTGAACGTCGCCGTCAGCTCACCATTGGCAACAAGCTGCACGCCTTCATTGGGCAGGCCGTCGATGCCGATGAACTTGATGTCCTTCTCGCGGCCGACATCCTTGGCGGCAAGATAGGCGCCGTAGGCCATCGGATCGTTGTGACCATAGACGAGGTCGATCTTCTCGTTGTTGCGCAGTGCCGTGGCCATGATGTTGTAAGCCTGGTCCTGCTTCCAGTCGCCCGACTGCTGGTCGAGCAAATATTTTATGCCCGGCTCCTTGTCAGTGAATTCATGGAAGCCGTCATGGCGGTCATGTGCCGGCTGGGTACCCATTCCGCCCCAGATCTCGACGACATTGCCGGCGGCCTTGCCCTTGCCGCCGAGCAATTCGACGGCGTATTCACCGGCAGCCCGGCCGATCAGCTTGTTGTCGCCGCCGACGAACTGCGTGTAGTCCTTGGTCTCGACGTTGCGGTCGAGCACGAAGACCGGGATCTTGGCGTCGATCGCCTGCTGCACGACGCCGGTCAAGCCGGCGGATTCCTTCGGTGACACCAGCAGCGCGTCGACCTCCTGGCGGATCAGGTTTTCGACATCGGCGACCTGCTTTTCCGTCTTGTCCTCGCCGTCGGTTACGATCAGCTCGACTTCCGGATGCTTGGCGGCCTCAGCCAGGATGTCCTTGTTGAACTGGGCGCGCCAGGGCTCGATGGTCGTCACCTGCGAGAAGCCGATCTTCCACTTCTTGTCCTGCGCGTAGGCGTTGCCGCTGGCCAAAAGCGCGGTCGTGGTCAGCAGTGCCGCGGTGACAGCGGCGAGCTTCAGCAATTCACGTCGTTTCATTTCTTGTTTCCTCCAAGATTTAGAGACGGGGTCTCTTTTGACGGCCGCTTTGCTGCGGTCGTTTCCTTGTGCGCCTGCCCGCCCCAGAGAGGCGCAAATGCCAGGCGCAGATAGAAGAGAAGATCAACGGCATTGCGCTCCTGGACGAGCACGGTGCCGATGATGATCATCCCCTTCAGTACGAGCTGAAGGTTCGAATTGATGTTGTGCAATTGCAGGATGTTCGAGAGCAGTCCGAAGATCAGCACGCCGCAGAATGTGCCGATGAGGCTGCCGCGTCCGCCCATCAGGCTGGTGCCGCCGATGACCACGGCGGCGATGGCATCGAGCTCCAGCCCGGCGCCGGCATCCGGCTTGCCTTGCCTGTATTGCGCGACATAGAGCACCGCCGCCACGCCGGCCAGCAGCCCGGACATGGCGTAGGTGGCGATCTTGACGCGGCCGGCGGCGATGCCGGACAGCCGTGCCGCCTCTTCATTGCCGCCGATTGCATAGACGTAGCGGCCGAACGGGGTGAAGCGCAGCACCGCGCCGTAGATCAGGATCGCTCCGAGGAAGAACAGGCCCGGCATCGGGACCACGCCGAACACCAGCGAACGCAGCATCTCGAAATCGGCGGTGGCGTTCGACCCGGTGTAGACCGGCAGCACCGCATTGTTCTGGCCGGCAGTCAGCCGGGCGATGCCGAGCGCCGTCACCATCATCGCCAGCGTGACGATGAAAGGCTGCAGCCGCCCGGCAACGATGATGAAGCCGTTGAGTGCGCCGAACAGCAGGCCGACGCAAGGCGCCACCAGCAATACGCCGACCACGCCGAATTTTGAGCCTACCTGCGGCAGCAGGTACCACAGCACGAGACTGCAGAGGATCACCCCGACAATGCCGGGCGTGACCAGCCCACGAACGCTATCCAGCCTGATGGCGTGGGTGGCCTGCGGGCCGGCGCGGGATTTTTCGATGTTCAGGAAGATGAAGCGGGTGACCAGAATGCCGAGGCAAAGGGCGACTACCGCAACCGTCGGCACCCCCAGCACCACCGCCGGCGTGACGCCCGGAACCGTCAGCAGCATGGCGCAGACCACGGTGCAGATCGCCATCAGCGAGCCGACGGAAAGATCGATGCCGCCGGTGATGATCACCGCTGTCATGCCGGTGGCGATCAGGCCGGTGGTCGACACCTGGCGCAGGACATCGAGCAGATTGCCGTAGGACAGGAAGATGTTGTTGCCCTTGGAGCTGATCGGCGAGCCCAGCACGCCGATCAGGAAGATGGCGATCAGGCCCCAATAAAGCTTCGTTCGGGACAGGATGTTCAAGATGCTCATGCGGCAGGTCTCGATACGGTCCGACGCGGCGCCGCGAGCCGCATGATGGCCTCCTCACTGGCTTGCGCGCGCGAGAGGATCCCTGTCTGGCGACCATCGGCCATGACCAGGATGCGATCGGAAAGGTGCAGCAGTTCCGGCAATTCCGAGCTGATGACGGCGATGGCGAGGCCGTCTCGCGCCAGCTTGAAAATGAGATCGTAGATCTCCCGCTTGGCGCCGACATCGATGCCGCGTGTCGGCTCGTCCAGCAACAGCACCCGCGGCCGCGTCGCCAGCCATTTGCCGATGACGACCTTCTGCTGGTTGCCGCCGGACAGTGTGCCGGCCGGCTGCTCGATGGTCCCGCAGCGAATGCCGAGCGCCTTGACCGCGTGCCGCGCCAGGCCTTGCTCGGCGGCCCGCGAGCGAAGCCCGAACCGCGCCAGCGCGCCGACCAGCGGCAGCGCGACATTGTCGGTAATCGAGGCCTGAAGATGCAGGCCTTGCGTCTTGCGGTCCTCGGTCACCAGAGCGATGCCGAGCCGGCGGGCGTCACGCGGCGAACGGATTTCCACCGGCTCGCCGTCGAGCCGGATTTCGCCGCCGGCACGGCCGCCGCTGGAACCGAAGATGGTCTCCAGGATTTCGGTGCGTCCCGAGCCGAGCAGCCCGCCTATCCCCAGAATTTCCCCGGCGGCAAGATCGAAGCCGACGCCGTCGAGCGCGGTGCGCCAGCCGTGCCGGTCTGGTTTCGACAGCGATAGGCCGCTTACGGAGAGGACGACCTTGCCGCTGGCGCCACGCTCTTCCTGGGAAGAGGCAAGCAGGTTTCGCCCGACCATCGCCGAAATGATGGTGTTTTCGTCGAGCTTTGCCATCGCCTCGGTCAGCACGTGGCGTCCATCGCGAAACACGGTGACCCGGCCGGCCAGATGCATGACCTCGTCGATGCGGTGCGAGATGTAGACGATCGCCACCCCGTTGTCGGCGAGTTGGCGGATGATCCGAAACAGCCTTTGGCATTCGGCCGGCGAAAGCG
Organism: Mesorhizobium temperatum; assembly: GCF_002284575.1. GTDB lineage: Bacteria > Pseudomonadota > Alphaproteobacteria > Rhizobiales > Rhizobiaceae > Mesorhizobium > Mesorhizobium temperatum. Next base: position 10,948 of record NZ_NPKJ01000015.1, on the reverse strand, counting down.
CGGAAGTAGGCTCGTCCATGATCAGGATGCGCGCCGACATCGACAGTGCCTTGGCGATCTCGACCAGCTGCTGCTCGCCGACGCGCAAGCTGCCGACCCGCGCTTCCGGGTTGAGCTCGATGCCGAGCCTCTGCAGCAGGGCGCCGGCGGCATGGCTGCTTGCCTTGCGGTCGACGATAAGTCCGGCGATCAGCTTCTCGCGCCCCAGAAAGATATTATCCGCAACGCTGAGCTCGGGGACGAGATTGAGCTCCTGGTGGATGATGGCGATGCCGGCATGCTCGGCGTCGCGGACCCCGGCGAAACGGACCGGATGGGCATCGACGTTCACCGTTCCGTCGTAATTCGTATAGATGCCGGAGAGGATTTTCATCAGCGTCGACTTGCCGGCGCCGTTTTCCCCCATCAGCGCATGAACCTCGCCGCGCCGCAGGTCGAAGCCGACATCGACAAGTGCGGCGATGCCGCCGAAGGTCTTGGAGATGTGCTCGGCGTTCAGAACGACGGCCGGGCCGGCGTCAGCCGCAACATCTCCGGACGTGCTGGAATTGCCAGGCTCCATGACAAGAACGGCCTCCCTTCCGTCGTCGTCGAATGTCCCAAACGCTAATCTAAACGTTTCGATCATGTCAAGCCGGTATCTGATGAGGCGGGATTGATGCATTTCAATTCTTGCGCAAATCTGCGAGATTCCGTAGGTATTGCAGCCAGAGGGCGGTGAAACGTTTCGAAAATGATGGCGTCAGGGCGAAAAAAGCAGCGAAAGTCCACGGCCCCGACCATGCTGCACGTGGCTGAAGCGGCGCGTGTTTCGGTCGCCACCGTCTCGGCGCTGATCAACGGCACCGCGACCGTCAGTCCCGAGCTCAGCCAGCGCATCGAACAGGCGATCCGCGACATCGGCTATAAGCGCAACGCGATTGCCCGCAGCCTGAAGATGGGTACGACCCGCACCATCGGGCTTACCGTTCCCCACATCACCAATCCGTTCTTCACCGATGTCGTTTCGGTTATCCAGCAGGCATTCGACCGCGCCGGCTATGCGGTTATGCTGTGCTGCACGGACGAGGATCTGAACACGCAGGATGACCAGATCAGGCTGCTGCTCGACCGGATGGTCGACGGGCTGATCGTCGCGCGCGTTGGCGACGGCGCGATCCTGAAGAGAATTGTCGACGACGCCAAGGTGCCGGTGGTGCTGCTCGACCGCGTTTGCGAAGGCGTCGATACCGACACCGTCGTTCTCGACAACCAGCGCGCAGTGTTCGACGCCATCAGCTATCTGATCGATCTCGGCCACCGGCGGATCGGCTACATCTCCGGCTCGTTCGACATCTCGCCCATGCATGACCGCATGACAGGGTATCGCGAGGCACTCCAGGCCGCCGGTCTGCCGGTTGAGAATGAGCTCGTCCGCTTCGGCAATTTCCATGAAGTCGACGGCTACAACGCGACGATGCAGCTGCTTTCGCTGCACGACCGCCCGAGCGCGATCTTCTCGGCCAACAACCCGATGGTGATCGGCACCATGAAGGCGATCCGCGATATCGGACTGTCCTGCCCCGAGGATATTTCGGTCGCCTGCTTCGACGATTTTCCATGGTCGGACGTGTTCCAGCCGCAACTGACCACGGTCGCACAACCGGTCAAGGCGATCGGCGAGCAGGCGGCCAATCTGCTGCTCGACCGGCTCGCCGGAAACAGGGACGCGCCGCCGCGCAAGCTGGCGCTCAAGGGACGCCTGATGATCCGCAATTCATGCCGGCCACTTGGGGCGCCCTTGGGCGCGATCGCACAAAGCGTCAGCGCTTAAGGCGCCTTCGCAATCTCGGAAAGAATGTCAGGCCGCTTCCGACAGCGATTTGTTGACGTCGGCCAGGATCTCGAACGACCGCACCCGCGCTGCGTGGTCGAAAATCTGCGCGGTGACCATCAGCTCGTCGGCGCCGGTGCGCTGCACGAACGCCTCGATGCCTTGCCCGACCGTTTCCGGGGCGCCGACGACGGCGCAGGACAGCGCCTGGCCAAGCATGGTTTTGGCCATCGGGTCGAGGTCGCGCTCGTACCCTTCGACCGGCGGCGGCAGTCGGCCGGGCCGGCCGGTGCGCAGATTGACGAAGGCCTGCTGCAGCGAAGTGAACAACAGCCGCGCCTCGGCGTCGGAGGGTGCAGCGAAGACGTTGAGGCCGAGCATGATATAGGGCTTGTCGAGCTGTTTCGACGGCTGGAAGCGCGAGCGGTAGACTTCCAGCGCGTGGTCAAGTTCGGCCGGTGCGAAATGCGAGGCGAAGGCGTAGGGCAGGCCGAGCATGGCTGCGAGCTGTGCGCCATAGAGGCTTGAGCCCAAAATCCAGATCGGCACCTGCTCGCCCTCGCCGGGCACGGCGCGGATACGCTGACTGTCTCCGGCCGGCTGGAAATAGCCCATCAGTTCGACGACATCCTGCGGGAAACTGTCGGCGCCGGCCTCGAGGTTGCGGCGCAGCGCGCGCGCCGTGCCCATGTCGGTGCCCGGCGCCCGGCCGAGGCCGAGGTCGATGCGGCCGGGATGCAATGCCGCCAGCGTGCCGAACTGCTCGGCGATGACCAGCGGCGAATGGTTGGGCAGCATGATGCCGCCGGCGCCGACGCGTATCGTCCTGGTGCCGCCGGCGACATGGGCAATGACGACGGAGGTGGCGGCGCTGGCGATGCCCGGCATATTGTGATGCTCGGCCAGCCAGTAGCGCTTGTATCCCAGCCGCTCGGCATGGCGGGCGAGATCGAGCGAATTGGCGAGTGATTGCGAAGCGTTGCTGCCTTCGACGATTGGCGACAGGTCGAGAACGGAAAGAGCGGTCATGGCGTCTTAGGCCTCCAGGATTTTCTTCTGTCGCGCTATGGCCTCGAAGGCTGCACGGTCGGGAATGGCGATTTCGAGCGGGCCTTCCAGCACGTCGGCGAGTTCGGCGGCTGTCCCTATCTCGATCTGCTCGGTACGGCCGCCGAGATGATGCGTCGACAGCCGGTTGTTGCGGAGCGCATAACGGCGGCCCGGCAAGGCTCGTGCCGCGATTACGGAGGAAAGGAAGTGCGAGGTTGGGTGGGTCGACAGGAAATGGTTGCTGACCGAATAGTCGACCTCATAGTTCTGCTGCATGTCGAAGCGGTAAATTGTCCGCCAGTCGCCGCCGACATTGGCCTGCAGCCGAAAATGATCGCCTGTCGCAACCATGCGGAATGTCTCGTGTGGGGTCTTTTGCTCAAGACCCGGTCGAAGCAGGAGCGGCGCTGTCAGCGTCAGCCCGCCGAAGCCGACATCGGCGATATAGGTTCGGCCGTCGAGTTCGACGCGCACCAACATATGGCTCCGTGCGGTTATGGCATCATCGGGCTGGCCCCAAAGAACGCGTGCAGCAAGGCCGCTGACGGCGAAGCCAAGCTCCTTCAGCACATGCATGAAAATGAGATTGTGCTCGAAGCAATAGCCGCCGCGACCCCGAGCGACGATCTTTTCCTGCAGCGAGGCGAGATCGAGACGAACCGGGTGGCCTAGAAACGGATCGAGATTTTCGAACGGGATTGCCTGCGGGTGTAAGAGGTGGAGCGACTTCAGCGTTTCCAGCGAAGTGTCCCTCAAGCCGGTGTATCCGATGCGGGCGAAATAGGCGTCGATGTCGAAGGAGATCTCGGTCATGGAAGGGAGCCCGGCTTTGACCGGCTCGATATAGGCATTCAATCCGGGCGCCGCAAACGCCGCGCGCCGGTTTGCGCTGCAGCGCTGTCCATCTCCTCGATGAGTTCTTCTTCAACCGCCGCATGCTGCGCCGCCAGGAAATTGCCGACGTGGCTGAGGCCGCCGAAATGATCGCAGAACACCTTGATGACGACCAGCAGCGGCACCGCCATCAGCGCGCCGACGAAACCCCACAGCCAGGACCAGAAGGCAATGGCGATGAGGATCGCCACGGCGTTGATCTCTAGGCGCCGGCCGACCACCGTCGGCGTCACAAATTGGCCTTCGACGGTATCGCACAACAGCACGAAGGCCGGCGCCAGCAGCGCGTAGGAGATGCTGTCGAAGCTGATCAGCGCGATGATCGTAACAAGCGTGATCGTAATCAGCGCCCCGATATAGGGCAGGAAATTGAGCAGAGCCGCTGCTGCGCCCCAGACCTGCGGGTTGGGCATGCCGAGTGCCCAGAGGCCGAGTCCGATGACCACGCCCAGGCATGTATTGATGACGGCGACGGTAAGCAGGTAGTGCGAGATTTCACGTTCGACGTCATAGACGACGCGCAGTGCCCGCTTCTTTTCGCTGAGACTGGGGAAGGATTCGACGATCTTCTCATAGAACATCGTGCCGGAGGCGAGCAGGAACAGCGACAGGACGAAGACGATGATGAGGCTGGTGCCCGCCGACAGCAAATTGCTGGCGGCTTGTGGGAGAAGGCCGGATTGCGCCATGGCTACCCTCTGGACGCCCGGCCCTTGGGAGGTCTGCGTCAGTCCCTCTATCTGCCGCGAAATCTCCATGATCCTTTCGAAAGGACGCCGCAGTTGCGCGAGACGTTCGGTCAGCTGCTGGCCAATCACCGAGGTGTTATTGATGAGGTCGATGACCGGGCCGCTGAGCAGATAGCCGGCCACGGCAAGGATGCTGACCGACAGCATCACCAGCAGTGTCGCCGATATCACATCGGGCATGCCGTGTTTGCGCAGGAAGCGGACGATCGGCGTCAGCGTCAGCGCCAGCAGGAAAGCCAGGATGACCGGCATGAAGAAGGCACGGGCGAAGGAGAGCGCGTAGATCGCCATAAGGATGAAGATGCCGACGAGCAGCGAACGCATCAGGTGCATGTCCGCACGCGCCTCGACGCGCGGATCCGGGCTCTCTGCGGCGCCCGAAGCGGCGGGTTCGGCTTCCATTCTGGCCCTCGGCGGCACACTGCGATTGGTGTACGCTGTTGGCGGAAACGCCTTTGCGGCTTCAAAGTTCCGTTAGAGCGACGTGCGTCCACTTGGACGCACAAAGTACGCTCTAACACTTTTGAATCTACGCATCAGCCGGCGTTGACGGCCTTGGCCCTAATACGATCTTGCCGGCGAATCAGGCGGCTGGCGCAGCCACGGCGGGAATGGCCTTCGCCGTTTCCTTGCGCACGATTGGCGCCACCTTGGTGCCGTAGAGTTCGATCGCCTTCATGACCTTGGCGTGCGCCATGGTGCCGATCGCCATTTGCAGCAGGAAGCGGTCGTTGCCGAATATCCTGTGCTGGGCAACGATCTTTTCGGCCACCTGTTCTGGATTGCCGACGAACAGCGCGCCGTTCGGGCCGCGCGACTGGTCGAAATGTGCTCTCGACGTCGGGCCCCAGCCGCGCTCGCGGCCGATGCGGTTCATCACCTCGGCCTGCGGCCCATAAAAATCGTCAGCCGCCTGGTCGGTGGTCTCGGCGATGAACCCGTGGACATTGAGGCTGGTGGCGAGATCAGCCGGATCGTTGCCCGCCCGTTTGGCCGCCTCCCTGTAGATGTCGAACAGCGGCGCGAACCGCGCCGGCTCGCCGCCGATGATAGCCAGCGCCAGCGGCAGGCCGAGTGCGCCGGCCCGCGCGGCGGACTGCGGCGTGCCGCCAATCGCGATCCAGATCGGCAATCTATCCTGGAACGGGCGGGGGTAGACGCCGCGATCGTTGATCGGAGCGCGCAGTCTGCCCGACCAAGTCACCTTGACATGATCGCGAATGGCAAGCAGCAGGTCGAGCTTTTCGGCAAAGAGCTCGTCATAGTCTTCGAGATTGTAGCCGAACAGCGGAAAGGATTCGATGAACGAGCCGCGTCCAGCCATGATCTCGGCCCGGCCGCTGGATAGAAGGTCGAGCGTCGCGAACTGCTGGAAGACGCGAACCGGATCGTCGGAGGAAAGCACGGTGACCGCGCTGGTCAGCTTTATACGCCTGGTGCGTTCGGCCGCTGCGGCCAGGGCCACGACCGGCGCTGAAGCCGCATAATCGGGACGGTGATGCTCGCCCAGTCCAAACACGTCGAGGCCGACCTGGTCGGCCAGCTCGATCTCCTCGATCAGGTTGCGCAGCCGCTCATGCGCACCGATGGCACCGGGACCCGGCTCCGGGCTGACGTCGGCGAAGGTGTAGAGACCGAGTTCCATCATCTGTCATCCTGGCGTTTTGTTTTTCGCGCTACAGGTAGCGACCAGTCCGCCGCGCCGCCAGAGGGCCGGATGGTGAACAGTGCATGTCCGTTTCAGCCGAATTCAGCCGAAAAGGCGTCTCCCGGCTGCAACAGCTCAGAATTTCATGGCTGGCATACCGTTTTGGCGCTTGAACTCTGGGTTTTCACGCGTATGTAAGCCTCGCAAATTGACTCCAGGGAAGTGGACTTGGCTATCTATAGGGAAAAAGACGTTTTCGAGCGGCGCAATGCCGCGAACGAGGCAAAGAAGGCGCTTCTCGAGCGCTTCAAGGCAAAGCCGGCAGCAGACGATCCAGCGGTGCTGGCACGACAGGCCGAACGCAAGGCAATCCTCGAAGCTCGTGCGATACGCGAGGCCGAAAAGGCCAAGCTGAAGCAGGAAAAGCTGGCGCGCGAAGCGGCCGAAAAGGCCGAGCGCGAAGCTGCTGCCGAAGCAGCGCGGATTGCTGCGGAAGAAGCGGCGCAGGCGGAAGCGAAGATCCGGGAAGCCGAAGAGAACGAGCGCATCGCTCGTTTGCTTGCCGACGAGGCCGAGCGCAAGGCCAAGCGCGACGCGCGCTATGCGGCGCGCAAGCAGCGCACCGGCAGGACGCCTCCGGGCTTTTCCGCTCGCTAGCGCTCTTACAGCGCGATTTCACCAATCAAATTCAGGGCCGCCTTGCAGCGGCCCTGAAGGCGTTTGTGCTGCGGCCTTGCTGCAAAACTAGGCCGCGAGTTTCAATCCCATGATGCCGCAGACGATGAGCGCGATGCAGGCCAGCCTTATCGCGGTCGCAGGCTCGCCGAGCAGCCAGATGCCAAGCAGCGCCGTGCCGACGGTGCCGATGCCGGTCCACACAGCATAGGCCGTGCCGACCGGCAGCGTCTCCAGTGCCAATCCGAGCAAGGCGAGACTGACGACCATCGAGACAACCGTCAGGACAGTCGGCAGCGGCTTCGAAAAGCCATCAGTGTATTTGAGGCCGATCGCCCAGCCGATCTCGAACAGGCCAGCGAAGAAGAGAAGAATCCACGACATCGGAACGCTCCATTGGATTGCGGGTCGTCCCGGTCTTTTTGGAAAGCGCGAAGTCGTCTTCGCTGCATTGATTTAGAAATTTCGGGTGCCCAATCAACAGCAGCGCCGACGGCATTTCAGGACCAATCGCTGGATGTCGATTGGTCCTGAAATGCCGCCGGTCATGACCTTGCGCCGAAACGCCGAGGCTTTACTTGTCCTTGAGTTTGGTCGCCTTGACGGGCGGCGCTTTCAGGGTCGGGGCAGCGGCGGGTTTCTTTGCGTCCTTCTTCGGCTTGCGGGCTTCTTTGCCCGCCTTCATCGCACCTTTAGCCATGATTCGTTTCCTCCGATTGTGGCAAGCGAAATGAACCAAGAGAAACGTCCGACCGCAAGAGGCATAATCTGGCGCGCCTGCGTCAGCCGGCGGCCGTCAACCGTTTCTAATTCGCTCGTAAACCGCGCTGGTCCGTGCGATGATCTTTTTTGCACTGCAGCAACAGCCCGTGCCTTCGCCGGGTGATGATCCGGCAGGCCGGTCAGGACGACAATGCGAATCCATATCGGCTGCGAGATGAGCTTCGATTTTCCGCAGGAAACGCCGTTGATCGCGATGCTCAACGTCCACTATTCCCGCGCGTCCGATCTCGATCGGCCGGATTTCCTGACCTCGAACCCACCGGTGCCGATCGAGAGCTACCGCGACAGTTTCGGCAATTGGTGCAACCGTCTTGTCGCCCCGCCCGGGCGCTTTACCTTCGGCACGGACGCGGTGATCCGCGATCCCGGAAGCTTCGAGATCGGCGATCTGGTGGCGTGGCAGCACGAGGTGCGCGAGTTGCCGTCCGACACGCTGCTGTTCCTGCTGCCCAGCCGCTATTGCGAGAGCGACGTGCTGGCGAGCGAGGCGTGGCGGCTGTTCGGCCACACACCGCTCGGCATTCCACGCGTGCAGGCGGTCTGCGATTTCGTCCACAACCACATTATTTTCAATTACGGCAATGCGCGGCCGACGCGCACGGCGGCAGAGGCCTATCGTGAGCAAAGCGGCGTCTGTCGCGACTTCGCCCATCTCGCTGTCGCCTTCTGTCGCGCCTTGAACATCCCGACGCGCTACTGCACCGGCTACATCAGCGACATCGGCCTGCCGAAACCGTGGTCGGACATGGATTTCGCCGCCTGGATGGAGGTCTATCTCGGCGGCCGCTGGCATGCCTTCGATCCGCGCAACAATGCGCCGCGCATCGGCCGCATCCTGATCGCTTCCGGCCGCGACGCGGCCGATGTGCCGCTGACCCATATTTTCGGACCGGGCACGCTGGCCGGCTTCAAGGTCTGGACGGAAGAGGTCATCGAACAGGCGTCGACGCAGCAGCCTTGAACTGCCGGGTGCTTCGCGCGTTGTGAATGCCTGTGGAACTGCGGCGGCTGCGCCGTTAAGCTCGAACGCGTCGAGGCGCGGCTGAAGGGAGGAACGAAGATGAAAATCGACGGCGGGTGCCATTGCGGCGCCATCACTTACGAGGCGCAGGTCGATCCGGACAAGACCAGTATTTGTCACTGCATCGATTGTCAGCAGCTGACCGGAACGGCGTTTCGGGTGACCGTGCCGGCGCCGGAGGATCACTACCGGATCACCAAGGGCACGCCGAAGATCTACATCAAGACCGCCGCGAGCGGCGCCAGGCGCGCCCAGGCTTTTTGCGGCGAGTGCGGTTCGCATCTCTATGCCACGTCGGTCGGCGAGGGGCCGAAAGTCTACGGTATCAGGGTCGGCACGGCGCGGCAGCGCGAACAACTGATCCCGAGAAAACAGATCTGGCACCGCTCGGCGCTGCACTGGCTGCCGGAGTTCGAAGGCATGACGACCGTCGAGGAGCAATAGCCTCTCACTCGTCGCCTTCGACGACCCTTAGTCTCAGCTGACCGGTCTTGGAGTCGGCGACGCGCGCACCCGCTTCGGCCTTCGCGCCGGCCCCATGTGTCGTCTCGGCCGATCCGGCGTCGCCTTCCGTCGGCTGCGCGCCGAACTCCAGCGCCTCGATCTTCTGGCCGCGCTTGGTCACCTTCGACGTCGAGACGAGGATATCGTCGATATCCTTGGCCGACTGGCTGAAATGGCTCTGCAGCTTGCGCACCCGCTCGTCGAGGCGCGAGACATCCTCCATCAGCCGGATGACTTCGCCCTGGATCAGATGCGCCTGCTCGCGCATGCGGGCGTCCTTGAGGATCGCCTGGATGACCTGGATCGACAGCATCAGCAGCGACGGCGAGACGATGACGATTCGGGCACGGTGCGCCTTGTGGACAACCCCCTCGAAATTCTCGTGGATCTCCGCGAACACCGATTCCGACGGCACGAACATGAAGGCGGTGTCCTGCGTCTCGCCCTGGATCAGGTATTTTTCTGAAATATCGCGGACGTGCACCTCGATGTCGCGCCGAAACGCTTGTGCTGCGACCTTCTGCAAATCGACGCCTTCGGCGGCACGGATGGCGTTCCAGGCTTCCAGCGGAAACTTGGCGTCGATGGCAAGTGCGGGCGCGCCATTCGGCATCTTCACCAGGCAGTCGGGCCGGCTGCCATTCGACAAGGTCGCCTGGAATTCGTAGGCACCGTGCGGCAGGCCGTCGGCGACGATCGCCTCCATGCGCGACTGGCCGAAGGCGCCGCGCGTCTGCTTGTTGGAGAGGATCGCCTGAAGCTGAACGACCTGGCCGGCGAGTGACTGGATGTTGCCCTGCGCCGTATCGATGACCGCCAGCCGCTCCTGCAGTCTGGCGAGGCTCTCATGCGTCGATTTCGTCTGCTCGGTCATGGTCTGGCCGAGACGGCCGGTCATCGCGTCGAGGCGTTGACCGATCGATTGTGTGAGTTCGGCCTGCCGCGCCCCGAACACTTCGGCGATGGCGCCCATGCGGCCCTGCATCTCGGCCTGGCTTTGCAAAATGCCGGCCATCCGCGCCTCCGCGTCACGGGCGTGGTCGGCGGCTTCGGCGGCAGCCACCGCACGCGCCTTGGCCGAGCGCCAGAGCGCGACGACGAGCGCCACGAACAGGCCCAGAAACAGGATCGCGCCGAATGCCAGTGCGTGACCGAGCGTGATCGTGGTGGCGCCGAGCCGGGCGATTGGTTCGGACAGGATGGTGGTCAGGTCATTCATATTGGGCAGCATAGATGATTCGGCCTGACGGCACAGATCAAAACGTGAACGGCGCTGCAAATGCCCCGGTGTCGGTAGCTTTTCAAGTTGTCCGGTTTTGGTAGCACATCATTTGTCCGCTTCAGTTTTGCGTCGAAGCGGTTCACGCGGCCTGCCCTGTGCGGCAGGTCTCTTGGATTGCGGCGCCGTCAGGCATGTATCGAGCAATGCGGCGGGGGCCATGGAAGACCGCGAGCGTGCCATCTGGGTAGTGCCTGATCTTGACCGTGGCTTTGACGAAGTGATGTCGGATCGGGCTCTGCGGCAGCTGCAATCGCAGCCGCGCGAAGGCGATCGTGTTGTCGCGGGCAACGACGCGCTCCTCCTCGATGCACAGGATCTGAGCCAATTGTTGCGGGTCGGCGGCGACAAAGGCGCTGTCTTCGACCGCGGCCGGCCTGGCGAAGCGGGTATTGTGAGCCGGCAGATAGGTCTGTGCGATGAAGCGGTTGGCGGCCTGGATATCAGCAATGCCGGCCAGCGCCAGTTCCTTAGGCAGCCGATCCTGCAAAGTGGAGAACATCCGCTCGGAGCGGCCCCTGGCTTCGGGCGA
>NZ_NPKJ01000040.1 GCF_002284575.1 Mesorhizobium temperatum | reverse complement strand
CATCTCCACCGTGCCGGTGCCGGTGCGGCGCTTGATCCAGCAATAGGTTATCCGCGACGCCGATGCGCTCGTTATGGACTGCAGGGCAGTTCCGTTAGCGGCGGTCGCTGTCAGTGTCGTCGCGCTATTTGCCACGCCGGTAATGCCGGTCGCCGTCTTGGCTGCAGTGATATTCGTTTTGACCCAAACCGCATTGGTAAGATCAGATCCCCACAGGGCCAAATTGACACGCTGGTCTTCTGTCAGGATACCCAGAAGATTGCCGAATTCATCCCATTCGTATGGAAGATCGAAAAGCCTCGCTGCCGTGGTAGCGACATAGCCCGCCTCAACCGGCGTCCGGACGACTTGAACCGTTGTCGGCCCGCCCGCTACGGTGCATGTCAGCGTTCCAGACGACGCGGTGAACGACACTGGCGACCCGGCAGATGCAACACCCGTGCCTGCATTCGTCAGCGTAACCGTGCCGGACCCGGTGACAAGCACCTGATAGGTGGCGTTGGCCAGCGTGGTTATGCTTTGCGTGACCGGGGCGCCGGAGTTCAGGAACAGGTTGTGCTTCTGGTAGCGATAGAGGCCGTTCGAGCCTCTGACCATCTTCACGGTCGGGCTGGTGTAGGTCAGCAATCCAAATGGATGGCTGTTGTAGTTGTTCGCCGGGGTTGCGATATCCTTGACCCGAGCGGAGCCGTAATAGCCTGTGGTGGCGTAGAACGTGTCGTCTACGAAACTCAGGACAATGCCGTCAGTGCGCGATCCGAAACGCGCCGCAGCTTGGGACGGCGACCCTCTCTGCCCTACCAATGGGCTGGTCAGGCCAAGTCCGAGAGGGCCAAGGCTCATCGCCATGTTAGTACTTCAACCCAACGATGCTGGTTGCCGTCGTGTTGGTGGACATCACCTTCTTGCAGGTAATCGGTATGACCGTGCCCGCCGGCACGCCAACGAAGGTCAATGTCGTGTCGCGCCACGTCACCACCGCGACATTGCCGGTCACGCCGACATAGAGCGCATCGGCCTTGATCGCCGTGGAATCACTTGGGGTGACCGCAAAACCGTCCTTCGCGGACGCTGCTTCAACGTAGCTCATTGCTTTGCCTTTCCGTTCTGCGCGGCCTGTTCGGCCTTCAAATCGTTCGATTGCTGCTGTGCCGAGAGCTTCAGCGCTGTTTCCTGCTGTTTAGCGTGCAGAGTGAGCGCCGCTTCCTGCCGCTTCAGATCGAGCTCGATTTCCTTGATTTGCAGATCCGCTTCCTTGATCCGCATGGTGATTGCTGCCAGTTCGCGCTCCAGTTCGATCTTGCGCTGATCGGCCGCCGCCTGGCGCTCGCCCTTGCGAACCTCCGCGGCCTCTCTCATGGCCATTTCCCGTTCCTTGGCCTGCGCATCGGCCTGAGACTGCTGCGCCTTGGCGGCGGTTTCCTGCTCCTTCGCCTTCGCTTCCGCTTCTGCCTTTTGTTGCTCGGGGCTAGGCTTTGGTGTCTCAGGCTGTGCGGCTTTCGCCTTGGCATCGGTGACCATCTTTTCAAGCGTGTCCTCAACCGACTTGCCGAGGTTGAATAGGCGCGAGTTCGCGGCGAAGATTTCCACCGCAACCTCTTTCGATAGGGCACCCTGCTGGACGAGCGGCCCGACTGCGGCCCAATAGGCACCGGCCGCCTGGAGGAATTCCGCCGCTTCGGCTTTCTGCCGCGACAGGTCGGCCTTCACGGTCGAATCGCTCTCGACATCGATGCGGTACATGGCCGAAAGCTTCTGGGTGAGAAGCTGTTGAACGCTTTGCATCCGCGCCAGCTTGGCCTGCCGTGCCTTCTCCGCCATCTGGGAAGCCTGCACCGCCTGCTGATACTGCTGCATCGTCTCGGGCGGGAGTTGAGCGCCCTGCGGAGGAGGCGGCGGCGGCTGAATGGGAGTGAGATCCTGTTGCGTCGGGATGATCTGGACGCCGGTCATCTGCTGGAGCGTTTCGTGTGAAAACTTCGCGGGTATGATTTCGGACATCATCACGAACAGGTCGCGCGCGCCGCGCTCCATCATGCGTTGCATCTTCTGGATGCGCAGCGAGCCCCACTGTGTCTTGATCTGCTGGGCGCCAAGCGTCTCGCTTGCCTGGGAGGCACCGCGAACGATGTCCGAAATCCCGGTGATTTCGTAAATGGCCTGCTTGGTCTGTTCGCGGGCGTTGTACAGCTCGCGAAGAACGAGGATGAACTTTTCCACAGGCCAGAACGCGACCGCTCCAGCGAGCCCGCCATTGGCCGCCCAGATGTCCGCATTGCCGATCGGCACAAATTCCGTGTCATCGGCCGCCAGCATGTTGGCAATGTCGCCGGCATCGCCCGAATACCAGCCTTTGACTTTCATATGGTTGGTGATGACGTTGATGCGCTTGGTCGTCAGGTCCAACTCGTCGGCCAGTTTCGAATAAATCGAGAACGGGTTGACCGGCATCAGGCGGCCAGTAAGTTCGATCGGCTGGACTGGCGTTGCGATCGGGAAGAAGTCTGTGAGGCCCAGCGGGTCGTTGACCGTTTTCAGGACCACGCCGGTATCGTCGACGAAATAGACCTTGCGGCTGGTCTTGCACCAGATTTCCCAGCCGGTCAGATCATTGTCAGATTCTCCGCGAGCCTTCTTTTCCTGGTCGCTCGTCTGCATCCCGATCATGGCGGAATCGAACGCCGTATCTTCGTTCTCTCGCGAGACGACGAAACGGAACGACATCCACGGGCAATCGCTCCAGCGCTTGGCCGGACCATGGCGGAAATCGCGCCAGCTTACAGCCTCAAACTCAATGCGTTCGTTGGCGAGGCGTTCGGCAGGCTGCTGGGCTGCTGTTGCAGGATCGGCATCGCCGCCGGCTTCGGCATCGTCGCCGTTATCATCACCCGGGGATACGCCGTCATACGATGGCGCATCGGCCACAGGGTCGGCGGCCACGTCTTTGGCGAGTTCATCGTTGGCGTCCTTTACGAAGTCGCTCTTGAACCGGAGCCTGACCACGCCGCGACCAGCCAGGAAGGCGTCTTGCGCCTCGCCCTCCAACTCGACCTGAAGCTTCGAATCGTCGACCTGAACCTTTATCGATCGCTCGATGATTTCGGCCACGTCCTTGCCGGCCGGGTCTTCATCCGCAAATCGGCGGCGCACGTCCGGCGCTGGCGGGCTGTTGATGACCGCCGGCACGATGGTTTCGACGTTCGCGTAGAGAATATTGAAATCGTAGGTCGTGCCCAGCGATGTTGACGTAGTGTAGTCGCGGCTCGACGTTTCGCCAGTGAAGGCTTTGATTGCCTTTTCCGCGTCGTCCAACCACTGCTTTTCGAGCTTCGACGCGGCATCGACACGGGCAAGCCATTTGGAGCCCTCGTCGCGAAGGGCCTTTCCCTGCTTCTGCTCTTCCGGGGTGCGCTTGTCTGCCTTGGCCATGGCGGCACGATGCAAGGCCGGTTAGCGAAAAGATAAGCCGTTTGCAGGAACGAAATAAGCGAAACGAGACCCGAAGCGGCTTCCGCGCGGTGATCAGTTACGGCGCAGCGCAAGCGTCATGCCCAACGCGCAGTCAGCGCCCTGCCCTCGCCTTAGTGTCCAGCCTTTCGCCATCCGGTCGATATAGCTCTGGCTCTTGACGATTGCCAATCCCGCGCCAATCATCCGGTGGTACAGCAGCGCCATTCACCAGCGAGCTAGTTCGTCATGAAGCCTGGAATCATGGAAGAAGTCCCGTGGTCGGACTCCATTACGGTTTACGACAAAGAGAATTTCAGGGTCTATCTGCAGATCCTCGACGCCTGCGCCGACAATGCCAGCATAGAGGAGATGGCAGACCTCATCCTTGGCATCGATCCGGCTCTTGAACCGGTGCGCGCCCGCAACGCTGTCCGCAGCCATATCGACCGGGCGAACTGGATGGTGACGACAGGCTCAAAGTTCCTGTTCGCCGACTGAGCTATTCCTCATCGCTAAAGCCGAGCAGCGACGCATGGCGTATGTGGCTGTGGTCGCCGCGCAGATGCTTGACGCGCAGTTTCACCCCTGGCCCGACCCACTGCGTAGCCGGCCGTTTCTTCATGTTCACAGCCTTTGGCGGGGGGCCGGCGTGTTCCTGGACCCGCTTCCACAACCGCTCCTTCATGTCCCGGCCCAAGGTAATGAAGGCGGATCCGACATAGTTGCGGGTGCCTGGCTCCGCCAGCAACGCGAAGGCGGCTTTGCCCTGCTCCCGCTCGACGCCAAGCAGTTCGAACTCGTCGACCGTCCAGCTCTTGGTCTTCAGCCAGTTCGTCGTCGGGCCGCTTCGATATTTGCTGTCGGCGCGCTTGGAGACGATCCCCTCGAGACCGGCCTGGTCGGCGAGGTAGAAAATTGCCTTGGCATCACCGGGTAGAGACTCGCTAAACTGGATCCGGCTGTTCGGCTTGATGATGCCGTAGAGCATCTCCCGCCGGCCCTTGCAGCTGATGTCGCGCAGATCGTGGCCCTCGAGATGCAAAACATCGAACGCGCCCATGATCATCGCATAGGGATCGTTATGGACGGCTTTCTGGAGCGCGTTAAAGTCGGGCAGCCCTGCCCCGTTGGGAACGACAGCCTCGCCGTCGATGATGGCATTCTCGACCCCGAGCTCGCGCGCGGCTTCGACGATGCCGGTGAACTTGGTGGTCCAGTCAGCGCCGGATTTGGTGAAAACTTGAATATCCTCGGGGCTGTTGATGACGACCTGCACGCGGTAGCCGTCCAGCTTGATCTCGTGAATCCAGTCCCCGCCTTCTGGCGGCTTGGCGACCAGCTTCGGCTCCATTGGAGGAATAAACGCCAGCCTCGCCCCGATCATACAAACCCCACGCAACAGACCCGAATCAATAAACTTTGATGAATTCGGTTCCGCTAATAAAAAAGCGCCCGCGCTCCCGGGGAAGGACGCGGGCAGTGATCGGTGGGAGGATCCGATCTTACAGCATTGGTCTGCGAGAACATGCTGCAAAAGCACAAACTGTCGTCTCAATCCTTTGTTCCAAACGAAAAAAGCCCACCGCACCTTTCGGCACGGCGGGCGATCAGTCGTTCACCAGGCACGGGGTGTGGGCGGGGGATGGGTGTGCCCGGTGCACGGATCGTAGAAACCTATGCTCGTCGGCGGCGTGCGTCTACCAACCGGCAGTTGGAAGCCCCCCGCCGCCAGCGGCTCTTGGGCGGATGAACTCTTCCAATCGGTCCTCTTTCAAAGCCTTTGACAGACTGATCATGCGACTAGCCTTAGAAACTGTTCGTTGGATGCCGATTGCTCTACGACGCGAGTAGAGGCAGAAGCCACAACTCCATAAAAATCGCCGATATCTTCCCGCGATTTTACTACTGCGATACGGGAAGGCGGGTGTTCAAGCCGTGAGAAATCGTGAAATTTCGCGGCGGTTCCCACGACCGAAATATATTTATTCATCACCGGCTCGAATAGTCCGAGATGCGGCCTGCCAGTCACTAGGACGGATACCTTCCAAGTATGATTGGATGCACCTACAAGCTCTGCGTCCTTAGCCACGTCGGTTGCACCAAAAATGGCTGAAAGTCGTGCGAACAGAATATCCTTCGCATCGCTTTCAGATCTCTCTGCCATCCGATAGGCGGCAAAGGCCGTGGCTTCCTGTGAGCAATTCGCAACCACCATCATTGCCCCTTGCAGGGCTGCGGGCGCTACTTCGGCAACGAACATGTCGTGGCCATCGAAACGGATTCCAGAAGCCTCAGCGACGCGATTAGCTTCCTTCTTAAAATATCTCGTGGCCCCCATCATGTCCGCTTCTTGCCAACCGCCACCACGATCTGAAACGAGGCATTTGTCACCCTGACGGGTGACTTCAAGCGCGACCGTTGTGCCGCTTGGATAGAGGACCGGCATGGTGACTATAGACCCGCCGAAAAAATGGTCAGCATTGACCATCCCGCGAATGGCTTCACCAATCGCCTCTTTCGTATTCGGAATTTTCCTTGCGAAATCAATCATCTCGCGTCCAGAATATGTCCTGAGTGATTAACGGCGGCTCTATGCGACGTATGTCTTTGATTCTAAAGCTTTGTCCGCAGAAAGCAAGGAACTCGGATAAGGTATTTGGATCACGATTTATTGGCCGCGCCGCCGGAAGGTTCCCGATACGCATCCTGTGCTCGGGCGAGTGCCAATTGTCATCAAAGCGATGCTCATGAGTAAGCTTGACCACGGCCAATTCAAATCCTGGTGGTCCCCACAGCTTGTTGGTGTGTAGGCCGAAGGCCCGCCATTCTATCCTCCACAGAGGCGTTACCCTCTTGTCGCTTGGGGCGAACTCTAGTTGGACTATGGCGTCCCGATCGACAAAGCGCTTTGAAGTCTTGACCCGCAACTGAAAGTTCGATGTGCCGTCACTGGTTATCACCAGCGGAACAGAGAAAACATAGTATCTATCGTCGGATTTTGTATCCCAGACCGGAGACCGGATGAGGGACTTTTCTTCTGCGACTAGCGCTACAATGTCTGGGGGTAGATCAACCATTCAGCCGTGCTTAGAGCACAGCTTAAGCGGGAATCCGAGTCCTCTGGAAATTAAGAGAGAGTGGGCGGGACTCGAACCCGCGTCCTCTCGCTTAGCAGGCAAAGCTAGCGCTCTTCCGCGGTCGGCTTCAACTTCCGCACGATGAACTCGAACAGGACATCCGAAATCCACATTGCCGACACACCAATCAGGAACGCCGCGGCCAGCGTCGTCGTGTCATCATCCGGTGAAGGAACAGGCAGACCAGTCGCCTTGAAATAAGACACCACCGGCAATGTCAGATAAGCCGCCGCCAGCGCGCCGCAGATCGGCGACGCCACCATTTCGCGAACTTTGTACCGATGTCGCGACAAAGCCCTGAGAACGCCACCGGCAAGGCCAGCAGCGACCACCGGGCCTTTGATGCCAAGCAGATCGAACATTTCTTGCATCATGGTCTCCAGCCGCACCACCTGGTGCCCCGAGCGTTGTGGGTGTTCATCTCGTCAAGCTCGGCACGGCTCATCACTTGAACGACCGCGAGCAACGGCCGGCGCGGTTGATTGTGGTCGCACCAGACTTCACGCGGGTTGCCGATCGGCGGTGTTGTCGTGCAGCCGGCGAGCACCAGGCAGAGGACTAGCGCTTTGCCCATTGCTCTGCCTCCTTGCGCGCTGCATCGTCGGTCATGCCGGCGGCGTGGCGTTCGGCCGCCGTAGCCTCCCGGTCCATTTCGAGGCGGTCTTCAGCGGCAGCGAGTTTTCCCGCCGCCTGCTTTGCAGCTTCCTTCTTGGCCCGGTTGATGCCGCCAGCGACATACAGGCTGAGCCCGCCAACGACCGCGGCGAAGAGAGCCATGATGGTCTTGTTGCCGAGGATGGCGCCGAGTATCGCGCCGAACATCACAAATCCTCAGCGCGGCGACGGCGAAGGAACTCAGTCAGCACCCCGTTGACGACGAGGAACCAGGGGAACCACTCCCCCGGAATGATCGGCGCAAGAACGTGCGGGTCAACATACGTGACGACCGCGGCGACGACACCGAGCGCCGCCTGAAGTCGCGCCCAAAAAATGGTTTCGCTGTCTGAGAAATAGCTCTTGATGCGGGTCCACATGGTCATTTCCTTCCGAATATCCATTTCAGAATGGCGAAAAGCGCTGCCCACAGCCAATTGCGTTCCGGGTACTCGGGCGGCACAGGAGCCACTAGAGGCGGTTTTGGCGCGATGGGTGGCTGTGGAGCCGGAATTGGCTTCGCGGGCGTTGGCGAGGCTGCTACCGGGGCACCCGACAGGAATTGCGCTCGCTCGTCAGCCCGGCGATTGGCCAACCCCTTCAGAACCACCTTCTTGCCGCCGATCGTTCCCTTGTTCCACGCCAGCATGGAATCGGCCGCACCCCGGCGATTGCCGGCGTTGAGGTTTCTCAGCACAGACGACCCCTTGAACCCGCCAGCCCCGATGTTGAAGACCAGTGAAACCAGCGCGTCGAATTCGCTCTGATTGAGCGGCACTTTCACCATGGCTGAAACAGACGCCTCGACGCCCGCCAGATCCCGCTGCAAAATCTCGTCGGACTGCGCAGCGGTGATCTTCAGGCCCTTGCTAACCTTCGGAGGACCGGCAACGGAGGTATGGCCAACGCCGATCGTCCAGACGCCGACGCTATCGAGATAGGCAGTCAGCACGTTGCCTTCGCGGCGCGCGATTGCTGCCCGTCCTGCTGAACTGGTTTTCATGATAGCCTCCTATGCCGTCCGCCAGAACTGAACGCGGGTGAAAACTTCCACCGTAGTGGCGAAGCCACACGCCCGACCAAACCCAAAGGTGGCTATTGTGCTACTGCACAGATGTTCGACGCGGTAAGCTTTGCCGGCAACAACTGGCGCTCCCCCGCATGACCTCGTTGTCACGTCGGAAGATCCAGGGCATCGCTCGGACGAGCCGACACCGGCCACGGTGGTATCAGTGACGTTGAACAGCCTTGTTTGATGCGCAGCGACATCGTTCGCGGGCGCCGACCATTCTACCCACCCATCCACAGTCGGAGTGAACGCATTTGCAGCTAAAGAGACGAGCGCTGAAGCGTCCCGCACTTCTGTGTTCAGATCGCGGGTGCGCCAAGCGCCATTGGTAAACGTCCCGCCGTCTGTGGTGGACGCCTTCTGATCTTCGAGGATAGCATCCGGGGCGCCACCAAGACGGGCTCCGTCGATATAGACAGCCTTGGTGTTGATCGTATCGGCGCCCTTGTCGCCTCCGGTCGCGTTTGGGGTATAGACGCCCACTTCGACGCGCAGCCGATCAGCCTCAGTTCCGGCGACAATGGTCCTCAGAGCGGCGCGACCGTCTTCAGAGCCGTTCGTCGGATCAAGAATTGTTCCGGCCAAAGCAGCGTAAGTCGTCTTATTGTCAGCGCTGTCCTTGCCGGTGAGATTGAACAGGCCAATCGCGTCGGAAGCGGCGGGGGATGCCGAATTGCGGTAAGCGTCCACAACTGGCGCGGCAGCGGCGCCGGCATCGGTATTGGTGACGATAAAGGTGTCGTCGACATTGACGACCAGCGGCTTGCCGTTGGCGCGCTGGTAGCCGACGCAGACCCAGTTGCCGCCACCCTTGGAGCGCATTGTCGCCACGTCGCCGGCCGCGGTGGTGATGTTCGCTCCCGTCGGCAATATCAAGCTTGAGGAGTTGTGCGTGAGTGTCAGTATCCCGGCAAAGATCAAGACCCGTTCAGCACCGGCTGCAACCGTTCCCAGCGCGGTAATCGTGACCGTTCCAGTGATGTTGACGATGGTCCCTGTGGCATTTGCGAGATTGACCGTCGCGGCCGACAGCATGTCCGAGCTGTAGGTATTGAAATTGTCATTGCCGCCGACTGCGGTCGTCGAGCCCGATCCGCCCGCCGTGACAGGCCGGGCGGTGTTGGCATCATCGACAAGATCGGCGACGAGGGCATTGTATTTTGCGCTCTCGATCGTCGTGTTCGGTGCTGCGGTCGTGCCCGGAGGGGCTGAGTATATTCCACCAGCGCGAGGCATCGCCGCTCCAATCCGTTGATTGGCGACACCGTGATTGGAGCATCACGAAAAGATAAGCCGTTTGAATTGTGGTCTGGTCCATAGGGGGTCTCCTCAAAATTGAGGAGGCCTAGTTGGCCGCATCAGCAGCAGCTTGCTTAGTCCGTCGGATCTTCAGGAAATAGCTTCTAACGTGCTGCCCGGCGCCGCCTGACCATTGCATCAACCGCCTCCTTGACGGTCTGATTGCTGCGGATCGATCCATCTGGTCGGGCCTCGTAAGTGCCTGGATCGCCCGCTGGCTTCACCACCGCCACGATAGCTTCACGCCATGCGAGACCTAGATAGCGGAACGCGGACGCATAGTGTTCGGCCCAGTTCTTCACGGGCACGTCACGGAAACATTTCTTGTCGTCGTCCCACTCGCGGCGGAATGCCTTCAGGCCCTCGATGCCATCGGCCACCCGCTCGTTGTCCGCGAAACGCGCCAGCTTGATCGTCTGCCGGCCGGCATTCACGCCATCAGCAAAGCTGGCTATGCCAACCATCTTCGGCTTGCGACCGTGATCCTTCAGCGTTTGCAGGCGGGTTCGAGCCGTTCCCCATTGCGGGTGCATGATGTCATGCGGAACGTAGTCGTTGCCCTTGTAGCCCTGGTCGTCGAGCCACTTGCACCAGTCGGCGAGGTCTTCACTGTCCGGCAGATAGAAATCGACGATGATGGGCGTACCGTCGATGACCTGGAAACACCAGATCGGGTTGTTGGACGCCTTGCCCAGATCCCACACAGTGTGAACTGGATACGCCGGATTGACCGCGATCGGCCGACCAATGCGGCCCTCACGCTCTGCCCTGGCAACTTCGGCGCCCCAATACGACCCGACCAGCGCGCCCGCGAACGAGCAATAGAATTCCTGATCAATCAGCAGATCAGCAGTTTCTTGCCCGAACAGGCCGACGTAAATCTTGCGCTGCTTGTCGATGCCCTCGGCTGTCATCGCTTCCGTGACCGACACCGGAAGGACTTCCCAAAACCAGCCAGCCGGATTCGTCACCCGATCGAACGCGTCCTTCTTCACCTCGTCGAGCATCGATTTCGCATGGTTGTTGCCGCGCGGTGTGGTGATGAATGAGGCCCAACCGCCGTTCTCTTCAAGGATCGGCGACAGGTACGCCCACGCCGCCGGCTTCGCTAATGCCCATTCCGAAAAGGTAATTCCAACCGGTGGCGATCCAACCAGGCTGTTGAAGTTGTCCGAGCCGACCACCTGAAAAGTTGACCCAATCTTGAACCGGATGAACATTTCATTGTCGTTCATGTTCTCGATTAGAGGCTCAGGAAAGGCCTCGAACAGCCGGCGCTTGCCAGTGTGCGGGTTGACCGCGTTCCAGATCGCTTTGCGTGCCTGGGCGGCCTCAGGCAGCATGTGCCAGTAGGTTCCGGGCCGCTCATGGGCAGACACGGCATGCATGTTCAGGTTGATTTCGTCCTTGCCGGCGCGGCGGTGCCAGAACAAGAGCTGGCGCTTACAGCCCTGCTCCCATGTGTCCCATGCCTTCTTCTGATACCAGCGAGGACGCCAGCCGGCGTTAGGTAGCTGGATTGTCGGCATCAGCCTTCGCTTCCTGATCCGCGAGCTTCAGCACCTGGACGACCAGCGGGCCGCCCTCGCCGTCTGTCAGCGCAAGTTTGTCGCCATACTTCTTTGGCGCCATCTTACCAACCATCCACTTTCGGGTTTCAACCTGTAGCCGCCTGTGCTCGATCATATCGCCGCGCATCTCTTCGGTCTTACCGTCCGAAGTCACCTTGGTTTTGATCCCCTCCACCGGGGTATCAGCGATGTCCAACGCCTGCTCAAAGAGAGCGTCTGCCTGGATCTCGCGTGCGCGCACGTATTGTTCGCGAAACTCAGCCCGCCGCTCATCGGCAAGCCATCGGCATACTGTCGCAACATGTGGCATGTCGTCAGCCTCACAGATCGACCGCAGGCTTCGCCCGTCCGCAAGCTTTTCACAAATCGCGTCGGCTATCTCTTGGGTGAAGCTACTTGGCCGCGCCATTGGATGCGTCCCTTTCCCGCCGCTCGCATTCTCCGCGCGTGTCGAACTTGCCGCCGTACCCGCGACCATCTGTCAGGACGTTCCGGCCCGCCTCGTCGGCGATGAACCAGAACGGCCAATCCTCTGTTTTTTCCGACGCCGATCGGGCGACGAGTTTTTGACGGTCACCCATTGGCTCGCCTCTTCATCAAATCATGAACCGACGCCCGGAGAAGGAATCGACGGTAAATCGGTGACAGCGTGCCGTCTGGATATTGTTCCCATTCGGACATGGCCTGGTCGAGGATGTCGACCGGAGCGTCAGGGCAAAGCGTCTTCTGGTCGGCGACGATTGCCGCATAGACCGGGCTGCCCTTTACGATTGGTTTGCCTTCCGGGAGCTTACCCATTGCCGGACTCCTTCAGCCTGATCTGGACGAGCCGGACGTTGATGCCGAGCTGCTTGGCGATTTCTCGAGCCGACATGCCCAGCGCCTTCATTTCGCGGATGGCTTTCCGCCGCTGCAAAGCCTGCAACCGGCCGCGATGCTTAAACGGTCGATTGGCGCGGACATCGCCCTTTTGTCGAGCTCGCGCGACGTACTGGACGACTGTCGTCACCGAAATGTCTAGACACTCCGCAATGTTCTCGTAGGTCGACATCTCCTGATACATGTCGAGCGCGCGGTTTCGCTGTCGTTCAACGCGCCGGTCCACCATCCCGCCCTTCTTGTTGAAACTGCTGAAGGCATGGAATGGCAGCGAGGCGCGGTGTCCGGATCGATGTTGCTTCATTTGCTGGTCGGCCTCCCCGCCACATAGTCAGCTGGGTCAATCCTTCGCACTGGCGATGCCGGGCCGAACGTCCCAAGCTGCCATTCCCGATGCTGGCGGTTGCCAAGCGGATCGAACTTTGCCGCTGCGATGTCGCGGACCCAGCGAGGAGCCTTCGCCGCGGCTTTGGCTTGCTTGCGCTCACGCCTGGTCTTCTTCTTCGGGACGACCGGCATCGGCCCGCTCGACAGGATTTTGTTCGAAATCCAGTCGGCTCGCTTTTCTGCCGGCGACATGGGCGAGCCTTCCAATCGGTCAGCCGCGCGCCAGGCTTCGGCGTTTGTTGGGAAAGGCCCGGCGAGGGTTTCCCCGCCCGAAACCACCACCCAGCCGGCACCGTCAGGCGCTCCAACGACCGTCATGCGACCGCCTTCAGCCGGCGCTTGCGGCATTTCTTGAACCATGTGATCGCCAACGCCTTCCAGATCGGAACCTTGTGCGCCGCGGCGAACACCTTGGCTTCATCCTCGCCGGTCGTCTTCAGGCTGATGATCGCCGTAACCAACTCAGAATCGTCGATGCTCTGGCAATATTCCTCGTCGGTCAGCAGCAGGTCGACCGCCTTGATATGTGGCCCCGTGATGGGCGCCAGTTGTGCGCGCGACAGAACATCCAGCACCCGACCGGCCATTTCTTCACCGCGTCGGGCGATCAGCCCGCCGATCGCCTGAACGGCGACAGTCTCATGGGATTTGAATTTGCCGCTTCCAGGAGTGCCACGAAGGATGGACACGGTAGCGCGTTGACAGACCTCGACGACTTTCAGCGCCGCCTTGTCGCCGGCCGCGACCGCAGCCTGGTGGAGCTGCAACGAGGTGACGCCAAGCCGTTCAGTGTTCAGGCCGATGAAGGCAGCAGCTTGCGCTTCGACCGTCGCGGCCTCGACGATCTGGACAGGGATCGTGTCGATGTGCGGATGCGAGGCGCATGCGATGGCAGTATGCTGCCCGTCGAGAACGAACAAGACGGTCTCACCGGCATGGTTTTCCGAATAGCAGCAAGTCGGAAGCTTGAACTTCGACCAGTCGAAATGCTCGATGATTTTCCGGATCTGGCGCAAGCCGCGCTCGCCGATCGACCGCTGATAGGCCGGGTCAATGTAGAGGCTGCGCGGGTTGACGTATTCCATGATGGGCTGGCCGGTCGCGGGCGCCTTTGGCTTCAGTCCCGAGATCGAAACCGGTTCAATGCGGCGAAGTGGGTTGGCAGGCGTGCTCATAGTTGAGTGCCCCGCAGGAGAATAGTTGTTGCGCCTTCGATGGTGAGTCCGTGTCGCTGCGCGAACAGTTCAATTCGTTCGGCGAGCCTTACCCGGCGGTCGGTGTCGGCATTTGTCGCCGCCATAAGATGCTGAAGCCATGCCGGGGAACCTTGCCCGAGCACTTCAAATTCTGAATGAACAAGCCCGTAAAAATCCCCATACGCTTGGCTGGGGACCGCGCTGATCTTGGCCGATAGGAGCTCGGATAGTTCGTTAGAAAGCTCAGCCAGCGCATCCCATGCGATTACAGCTTCTTGATGTATCTCGCGTTCGTCTTCTCCCGGAAAACAGTTCATCGATTCGAGTTCCTGGCCGGCCCATTCGCAACCTTCAATCTTAATAAATTCCAGAAGCCAATCACCCCGAACGTCTGTCGCCAACGTCTTGTCAGCCGCGACCATCAAGGGACTCGACATGAATTCATCGAACACTCCTCGTGGAGTTGCTTCCGGCCCGCTCAGCCATTCTGACGCGCATGCACCTATGCAATTTTCATATCCGCCTCCCGCCCAATTAGTAGCCGGATCTTCGGCCGACATGACGCGCACCTTCTTTAGGTCGCGCGGATCATCATTCCAAAATATGACTGCTTTCGCTTGCGGGATCTTGATCCTGCTCATGCTGCTTGCTCCCATTCGCGCCAGCCATCGCCGTCGCTTTCGTTGAGTAGATCAGTGGGGACGCGACAGCCGCGCTGTCCCGGCCCAGGCCCCCACATGGATGTCGACCAAGTTTTGTTGCTTCGGGCGTACGCTAGGCGCTTCGGCCATTGCGCGTCCTCATCTGCTGCAGTGGTGGCGATGCCGGCGGCGAAGCCCTCGAACCTCCGCTCATTGATGAACGTCGCCGCGTGCATCGTCGGATGGTCGGGTTTCGAGGCGAGGAAAGACCGATAGGCCGACACGGCGTCGTGACAAGCCTTCCGCTCTGGCTCAGTGAGCTTCTTCCATCCATCGAACGCCTTCACCTTGGACATGTTCGGTGATCGAGGATAGGCAAGCCAGAATGCTTCGAAGGCTTCCGAGTAGTTGCTTTTTGCTTTCGGTCTTTGTGCGGGGTCCGGACTTGTTCCGGACAAAGAACCGTTAGGTTCTTCTTTCCCTTCCTTTCCCTTCCCTTCCACTTTACCGTCGTGCCTCACGCGTGGATGACGCGTGGCGGACGCGTCAGTTTTTGCAATGATATCAATAGGGTTAGGTAAACTACTGGCGCTTTCCCGGTTGTTTATGACCTGGTGCCGGTTCCATGACGGGACGTACCCGAAAGACCGGTCCGCCGACGCGTATTTCACGATGAAACCACGCGTGGCCAACGCGTCGAGCACGCGTGAAAAATCGACATCATCGTAAGGAAGTATGTCCGCCTTCAACTGGCGAGGACGCCACACAAAGCGGCCTTCCCGGTCGCACTGTGTCCATAGACCGGCAAACGACAGGCGAAGCGGCAAGCCAGTTTCCACCTCCGCGTCGAATAGCTCTTCGTGCTTGAAAAACTCTGGTTTGATGGTGCGGATTCTCGACATTAGAGCCTCGCTGCATTGCGAACGGCGGAACAGGCGATGTCGACGAACAGGTCAATCGTCTTGACCGGCCCGTTGCGCTGCTTGCCGATGATGAATTCCAGCTTGTTTTGAACGTCGGAGAGCCGCGAGACGCGGTTGACTTCCGCTTCGGCGTCCTTGCCCTTTTCCTTTTCGAGGTAATAGGCTTCTCGAAACAGGAAGATGATGGTGTCCGCATCCTGCTCGATCGCGCCACTATCGCGGAGATCCGACATCATCGGCCTGCGCTCGTTCATGGCGCGGCTTTCGATGTTGCGGCTGAGCTGCGAAAGCGCGACGACACCCAAGTTGTATTCCCGCGCCAGTTCGCGAAGCCCGCCGGAAATCTCGGTGATCTCGTTGTTGCGGTTGCCCTGGTAGCGAGCAGACGGGCGGATGAGTTGGAGGTAGTCTACGAAGAGGACACCAAGCGGACAGCCGACAGCTTCGGCGCTCTCCATCATGCGTTCGGTCTTGACCCGAACGTCAGTCATCGACAGGCCAGGTTGCTCCTCAATCCACAACGGCAGCGTGTCGAGGTCTCGGCATGCGGATTTCAATGTGTCGATCTCGCCCGGCTCCACCCTGCCGGTGATCAAGTTGCTGTAGGCAATCTGGATGCCCCAATCATAAGCGATATCGGTTAGAGCCCGCATCGCCAGCCGCTTCGCTCCCATTTCAAGGGATATGAAACCGGTCCCGGCGCCGCTCTTCGCAGTCCTGATAGCCACCGACAATCCGACAGCGGTCTTGCCCATGGATGGGCGGGCACCAATGACGGTCATTTCGCCGCGCTGGATGCCACCTGTGGCGCGGTTAACGTCTGTCAGGCCCCACGTGACGCCAGTAAGACCGTTGCCGCGCTGCTGGGCTTCCTCGATCTCGGCAAAGGCGCCGACCGCGGCTTCCGCCAACGTCACCCGCGACTTGCGACGGGGACCGGCGCGCAACTCGGCGGCAATCGTGTCCAGGTCCGACGATACCGACTGGATGGTTACCTTCGTGTCAGACGTTGCGTCGTGCGCGGTTTCCCGTAGGAGCTTTCCGACCTCGGCCGTCTTCAACCTCGCCCATTGAGCCACGACAGCCTTGCCGCCTCGCTCCAGTCCTGCGGGGCCGGCGACGATCGACGAAGCAAGATCTGCCATATAGGCTGATGGAGACTGATCAGTCTTTTGAATGAATAGGATTTTGGCATCTTCCGGCAAAAGTCGGGAGACGATTGGCATGGTCGTCGAGCCGTACTGTTCATGTGCAGCGCGGATCGCCCGGAAAAGCATGCGGTGGATATCAGGGACGAAATGGTCTTCCCGGAGAAAGCTCATCACCTTGCGGAAGTCGCCACCGAACAGAAGCGTGCCAAGCACGTCCTGTTCGATTTCCGGAACGTATGCAGCGTCGGGGATGGTCTGCGACGCTGCGCTCAAGGCCGATGCCCTGTGTTTGGTGCGGGGCGATAGGTGTTGGCGACATAGGCGTAGAAGAACGCGCCGAAGGCCTTGCCGGCGGCGTGAGCGTCGGCCATGTCGCCGGTAGCTGCTGCCTTATTGCGAAGGTCGCGCCATTCGAAAAAGGCGCGCTCTTGTTCGGCGTTCATGTCGTCGTCGATCTGGCTCACTTGTGTGCTCAAGCCGCCCTCCCCGCCGCCTTAAATTGGAGTCCGAGCTGGGCGGCTATCGGCGCCACCGGCACCACCATCTTCCCGCCGATCTTGATCGTTTGAATGTCGCCACGTTTGGCGGCATCGTATGATGCATTGCGAGCAAGGTTGAAAAACAGCCTGCCCGCGTCAGGGACAGACACGGTGGCATGAGAGAGCGCTTCGTCGAGTGTCATCTGTTCCGTTTCCATTCATCATAAAGATACCAAACATGTGTAGGAAACTGTCCTAGTCCTGTTTTGTCTTGCCTGCAACCGTTTTGTGTGTATTTTTCACATCAAACTGTGGGAAACGACATGGCGAGACCGAAGCTTGGCAAGGGCGACAGCGAGCGCTTGCAGATGGTGATCAGTGCTGAGGAACTGGAAGCCATCGAGGAGTGGCAGCATCAGAACCGCATTCAGAGCAAGTCGGAAGCGATTCGGCGTCTCTGTCAGCTCGGGCTGCTAATCGACAACGAGCTTGAGCAAATCGTCGATCTTTCGAGCGATGGTACAAAGGTCCTAGCAAACCAGTCGGTCGATCTGCACGCTGTATGGCGGCGGCTCGTAAGACCCGACAACAAAGACCTGCTGTTCGGCCAAGACGAAATAAATGACATCTTCACGTTGGCGAGCGACCACGGAGAAGTCGCCTCCGAGGGTGTTCTCGCCATCCACCACTTGGTTGTCACGCTGTACAACATGATCGGCGACATCGTGCAGTCGCGGACGCTGAAGGGCGGCTTGCGAAAGTCTGAAAAGCATGTGGAAGCGGCCCGTGAACACGTGGAGGAGATCGAGCGACGGAACGAGATACGACGCCAAAATCGATTCCTCGGGATCCTCTACCACCGCGAGGACACGCCAGAGGAAGTAGCACGATACGAAGCACTCTCGGACGACGAGCAGGAAAACTATATCGCTGCCCAGATCCAACAACTGTCTGAAGAAGAGGCGGCGGACCCGCAAGCCTTTGCCGAGCGGTATGGTATCCCGCCGCCCTTCTGGGACCAGTCGGGATGGGGGACCCGGTTGCGCCGGCTCTACAAAACAAAATACGGAGGAGAACCGAAATGAAAGGCCACGTCAAAGAGCGCTCACCCGGCAAATGGGCAATCGTTCTCGATATCTACGATGCGGCCGGCAAGCGCCGCCGCAAGTGGCACACTTTCGAAACCACATCGAAACGGAAGGCCGAAGAGGAATGCGCTCGCCTCATCACCGAATTGAAGAGCGGCAACTACGTCGAGCCCACGAAGCAGACCGTCGCGCAATTCCTCGACGAATGGATTGCCTTCATCAAGCCGTCGGTCGCGCCGAAGACGCTGGAGCGCTATACCGAACTGTGCCGCAAGAACATCGTCCCGCTGATGGGCGACGTTGTGCTGGCGAAGCTGAAGACGGACCGCATTGATGCTGCTTTCACCAAGGCCCTTCGGTCAGGCCGGAGTGACGGCACAGGCGGGCTTTCGCCGCACACGGTCCATCATATGCGGCGAGCGCTGATCAAAGCCTTAGAGCAAGCTGTCACGTGGGAGCGGTTGGCCAAAAATCCGGCTAGGGCCACGACCCCGCCCAAGGTCGAGCGCAAGCGGATGACTGTCTATGACGCCGCGCAGACTGGCGCCCTGCTCGACGCACTCAGACCGTCGCGCCTATTCGTGCCTGTGCTGCTGGCTGTCATGTGCGGGCTGCGCCGCGGCGAGATCATCGCCCTGCGTTGGCGCAATGTCGAGCTTGGCGACAATCTTCGCCAACTGTCCGTGGTCGAGAGCGCCGAACAAACAGACGCGGGAGATGTTCGCTACAAGGAACCGAAGTCCGGTCGCGCGCGGACCATTGCCCTGTCTTCGACCGTCATTACCGAACTGAAGGCGCATCGCGCCCGGCAGGCTGAGGAACAGTTGCGGCTTGGCATTCGACCGGGGCCAGACAGTTTCGTCGTCGCCCAGATCGACGGCAGCGCCCTCCAGCCCCGTTCACTCACGCGCGAGTGGACGAAAAATAAAATCATCCAGCGCAGCGCCCTGCCCAGGATCCGATTCCATGACTTGCGGCACACTCACGCGTCGCAGATGCTGTCATCCGGCGTCCATCCGAAGATTGCGAGCGAGCGGCTTGGGCATTCGTCGATCGGCATCACGCTGGACCTTTACAGCCATGTGATGCCGGGCATGCAGGCTGACGCCGCCGAGCGCGTTGACGAGGCGATTCAGCGCGCGCTAAAACCCATTGGGTAGCAATCCGGTAGCAAACGTCGTTTTTGATACCGTGGCAAAACGAAGAAAATGAAGTTATTTCAAATAGTTGGAGGAGCATCGTCCCCGGTGGGGCGTCCGGACTTCAAATCCGGGAGGGGCCGCGAGCCGGTCCTTGGTGGGTTCGACTCCCACTCTCTTCCGCCACTCTCGCAAAGGCGCGATGACGGTGACAACCCGCTTTCTCGTTGAGCTCAAGTCAGCGGCCGAGGCCGCCAAGGTCGCCGAAGGCCGTTTCCGGCGGGAAGCTGCAGTCCGGATAGCTGCGCTCGAACAAGAGCGCGCCTTCGCCTTCAGGCGGCTCAATCTCATGCAGGCGATCGCCGAGGCCATGGCATCGGCCGAGAGTGAGGAGATAGCCGTCGCCAGCGCCTTCGCCACGCTGCGCACGCGACTCGGCTGGAATTCCGACAGCGAAGCGCGTTCGGAGGTGATTGCGCGTTTCGGCCAGGTTGTACTGGCGATATTCCGGGCCTCGGACAAAGAGGAATCCGCTAACGACATTCCTGAGGCCCTGGCGGGTTTCGAGCGTTGGTATGCCGAAACCCGGGGATCGCCCTTCTGGCTCGTGTTCGAGCGCCAGATGCAGGACACGCCTCGCGTCGACTTTTAAGAAGCGCAGGTCCATCCTGGGCGCATTGTTGACGCTCAGGCGATCAGGACCGCGACCGTTTGGCTCCTCTCACCTTCTGAGATACAGCCATAGTGTCGTCGGCGCCAGGATCGCGGTGAGCGCCACCGGCGCAATCAGCGCGAGGACGACCTGACCGAGCGTCGCCCCGCCAGCCATCAGCCCGCGCAGCGCCGTCGTCATCAGCGACACTGGATTGACTTCGACGATGGCCCGCAGCCAGTCCGGCATGGTGCCGGGGTCGACCATGATGTTGGAGGCGAAGACGAGCGGGAACAGGAAGGTAAAGCCGAGCGTCATCACCGTGGTTGGCGTGCGGATCAGCAGGCCGAGCACGATGAATACCCAGCCCATGCCGAACCCGATGGCGATCAGCATGGCGAAGGCGGCAAGCACGCCGAGGATGCCTGCCTCAGGCCGGTAGCCGAGGATCAGCCCGATGGTGAGAATGATCGAGGCGGCAATCAAATGCCGCAGGATGTCACCCACCATCAGGCCGGCGAACGGAGACAGCGACCAGATCGGCAGCGATCGGAAGCGGTCGAATAAGCCCTTGCCGAGGTCGGTCGACAAACCCATGCCCGAATAGACTGCGTTGAACACCACGGTTTGTACGAGGATGCCGGGTAGGAAGAACTGCAGGTATTCGCCAGGCGAACCGGCGAGCGCACCGCCGAAGACGAAGGTGAAGAGCAGGGTGAACATGATCGGAGTCATCACCAGATCGAAGAGCTGCTCCGGCACATGCTTGAATTTCAGCACCGCGCGCCATCCGAAGACCAGCGCGTTGGAAAGGGCTGATGGGGTCTTAGGTCGGGCGACGCTTTGCAGCCGCTGCAGGGATGTCGAGTCGATCATGGCTTGTCGCCTCCCTTCCGGCTTTCACCGAGGCCTGGCTGGCCCGTCAGCGCGAAGAAGACCTCCTCGAGACTGGGTTGGCCCATGGAGAAATCCGACAGCTCGATGCCGGCGGCGACCAGTTCGGCCAGCGCCTCGTTGGCGGCCTTCGCTGTGCCGGCAAGGACGGAGAGTTCCGCGCCTTCGGCGCTGCGTTGGACAGGGTGCTCCAGCCGGCGTTCCAGAATGGTCGCCGCTTGGTCCAGCCGTGCGACATCGGCGAGCGCGACATGGAGAAAACCGGAGCCGGTGGCCGCCTTCAATTCGCGGCTGGTACCCTCGGCGATCTTCCTGCCGTGGTCGATGACGGCGATGCGCGCTGCAAGTTGATCGGCCTCTTCGAGATATTGCGTGGTGAGCAGGATGGTGACGCCGGCCTCGGCGAGGCCGCGGATCATGCCCCAGACATCCTTGCGGGCGTTTGGATCGAGGCCTGTAGTCGGCTCGTCAAGGAACAGCACGCCCGGTGTGATGACCAGCGAGGCGGCTATGTCGAGCCGCCTTCGCATGCCACCCGAATAATCCCTCACCTGCTTCGTCGCCGCTTCGGACAAGCCGAAAGCCGCGAGCAGGTCGTCCGAACGGGCTTTCGCGGCGCGACCGCGAAAACCCCAGAGTCGGGCGAGCAGGACGAGGTTCTCCCGGCCCGTCAAGTCCTCGTCGAGCGAAGCGAACTGCCCGGTCATGGCGATTGCCGCACGGACCGCATGCGGGGCCTGCACGAGATCGTGCCCCATCACGGTCGCAGAGCCGGCGTCGGGGCGCGACAGCGTCGCGAGCATGCGCATCAGCGTTGTCTTGCCGGCACCGTTCGGACCCAGGATGGCGAAAATCATGCCGCGCGGCACATCGAGATCGATACCATCGACGGCGCGCAGCTTGCCGAACGTCTTGACCAGGCCGCGGGCGGAAATGGCTGACTGGGCAAGACCCGTGGAGGGCACACCCATAGGAGAAGTATCGTTCATGCAATCATCCGGCAGTCGCAAAATGAAAGGCCAGCTTCGGCGCGATGGCTGCGTCGTCAATTCCTCTGCAGGCGCACGAACTTACCGTCTGGCTTCTCCTAGTGCCAGAGGCTCCGACGACGTACCACTACCTGGCCGCCGAGGTTGAAAAGCCGGTCCGATCATATGTTGGACAGGTCTCTAATCATCTTGGGGTTTCTCACTCGATCACGGCGCAGGC
Organism: Mesorhizobium temperatum; assembly: GCF_002284575.1. Lineage (GTDB taxonomy): Bacteria > Pseudomonadota > Alphaproteobacteria > Rhizobiales > Rhizobiaceae > Mesorhizobium > Mesorhizobium temperatum. Next base: position 144,233 of record NZ_NPKJ01000040.1, on the reverse strand, counting down.
CTGACGATTTCCGGCATCACCGGCAGGCTGGCTTTTGTAGTCGTCCTGTCCGCCGTGGATCATCAATGCCTTGCCTCGTATCGCCGTTTCTCCACCATCCAGCTTGACCATGCTGTTGAAAGCCTGGGCACGCAAAACGCCGTCGGCGCCGACCCGCTGATTTGGCATATCGCCCGCGTGCGGGCCTTTTCCAGTGAGGTATCCATGTTCGGCATTCGTCGGATTGAAGTGCCCACCGGCCGAGTCATGGCCGGTCTGATGGTCGCACTTTCCGGTTTCATGAACATGGAACGCGACCCATTCGCCCGGAGGCAGTCCTGTTACCTCCAACGCTATCAGCACGCCCTGCGCCGTCTCGGTCAGCGTGGCCGTGCCATTCTTCTCGCCGGCCATGTTGACGAATTCGGCTTTCGCGGTCGCGGTGTCCTGAGCCGCTGCAGGCATCGCGACCGCCAGCGCCAACCCTGTTGTTGCAACCAATCTTTTCATCGACTCGGCCTCCGGTTGTCCAAGCGAGCCAAACCACAAAGGCGTCTTTTCGTTCCATTTGAAAATTGAGTTTTTTGTCTCCGGCACCGCCGCCAGGGGAGCGATGCCGACAACATGTTCGATGTGTCTTCAGTTTACACCAGTTCGAAGAGTTGGGCGGTTTGCCAGCCTGCAAGCAGTATGATGAGAATACCAACGAGCCTGAGAAGCGTCTTTTCTGCGATTGACTTCACCATCAATCCGGCCATAGGCGCTGCGATAACACCACCAAGGACCAAGCCGGCAACGGGGAGTAGATTTTCTATCAGCCCCCCTGCCTCCTGCCAATGGCCGGTTAGCAAGGCAAACAAGAAGGTTAGAGACACCGACAACGTGGTGAGGAACTCGGTGGCATTTACCGTACCAATAACGTAGCGGGGCGTCCCGCCAAAACCGAGAAGGCCCGTCGTTACGATGGGACCCCACCCGCCACCCCCTGCGGCATCCAGAAATCCACCACCAAGTCCAAGCGGAGGTACCGCGCCTGCAGGGACCGGCTTACTTGGGATCCGCCGGAATGAACGAAACAGGAGCCAAGCTCCGACGAGCGCAAGGTATGTGGTCACATATGGCTTCATGACGGCCCCCTCAAACGAGGTGAGCACATAAGCGCCGAGAACGCCGCCGAGCACGCCAAACGGCATCAGCCGCCAGAAAAGTTTCCAGTCGATATTGCGGTGATAGATGTGAGCCGAACCCGAGGCCGCAGTGGTAAACAGCTCAGCCCCGTGAACTGAAGCCGAAGCGTGTGCAGGAGACACGCCAAACCCCAGTAGTGTTGTCGAGCAAACCACGCCGTAGGCCATGCCGAGAGCCCCGTCGACAGCCTGAGCTACAAACCCTACGAGCGCAAAAAGGATAAATTCTTGCATTTGGCTCTCCAACAAAGCGCGGTCGTAATGGGCGAAATAGAAACCCGCTGCCTACAACGAATGCAATTCATGTCTTCATGCTTCCACAATTCACCAAACGCCTGGCATCGACAATGGCGACGAACGGGAAACTGTCCGCTCGATCGACGTCTTTCCTCACATCTTCAAAGTCATTTAGCTTCTCAGAACATTGAGGCGATCTCGAACAAGATGCTGGGTTGGCACCCTCTTAAGTTGAAGCCGCGCATTAATCGACCGTCCTCGAAAGACCACGCCAGTCGCTCAAGCCGCACCTCCCCTGACCTGCGGTTTCAAGGGTCAGACGCAGACTTGCAGCTCCACCCCATATCTGTTTAATTGCCGCCATCCACAGGGGTGCTCCGTATCGTCGGGGCTGAGAGATGGGCTGCAAGCCCGTAAACCCTAGAGCTGATCTGGATAATACCAGCGGAGCGAGGCGGGCGATGTTTTCTGACGCACAGATTTCTCTTTCTCCGACAACCGGCGATTTCGTCGGCGTCGTCAATATTTCGACGCTCCCGGTCAGCCCGCTCGATGGCCATGTCGCGATCGACCTCATGGTTTCGGCCAACAGTCCGGCCCCGCGCTGATCTTTCGCGCCGGAGGTCTCGCATGTCCCAGCCTTTCTCCGCCGCGCCGCGAATCGCAGCCTTGTTCGCCAAGGTCGGACCGGCCTTGCTATCGGTCGGCACGCTGGTTTTGGCTTGGGAGCTCTATGCGCGCATCTCGAGCATCTCGCCCACCACGCTGCCCGCGCCGTCACGCGTCCTTGCCCAGGCCATCCAGCAGCGCCAGGCGCTGTTCGACAACACCGTGCCGACGATCAGCGCCACATTGGCGGGCTTCGCCTGCTCGCTGGCCGTTGCCTTCATCCTTTCGGTGCTGATCGACTTCTTCAAGCCGCTGCGCCGCGCCCTGTTTCCGGTCTTCATCATCAGCCAGACGCTGCCGCTGGTGGCGATCGCCCCACTGGTCGTGCTCTGGTTCGGCTTCGGGCTGACGCCGAAGATCATGCTGGTCGCACTCGTGACTTTCTTTCCCATGCTGGTCGCGCTGGTGCAGGGTTACGACTCGACGGATCGGGATATCTCGGCGCTTCTGAGTTCGATGGGCGCTTCCCGCATGCGCATTTTCCTGCTGGCCCGCCTGCCCTCCTCGCTGCCCTATTTCTTCGCCGGACTGCGCATCTCGATCACCTATGCCGTGGTGGGCGCCATCTTCGCGGAGTATGCCGGCGCGGCCAAAGGGCTCGGCATCTATATGCTCAACGCCAAGAACAATTTCCGGCCCGATCTCGTGCTCGCAGCCGTGCTGATCAGCGCCTTGCTCACGCTGGCCCTGTTTGCCGCCACGGTGCTGATCCAGCGCGCCGCCATGCCATGGGAGCGGCTCGAAGCCGCACGAAAATCATGAGCAGGCGGCTGGAGCTGCGCCAAGTCAGCAAGCGTTTTGGCGACATTGACGTGCTTGCCGGCATCACCCTGCATGTCGAGCCGGGCGAATTCGTTTCAATCCTCGGCCCCTCCGGAGCCGGCAAATCCACGATCTTCAGATTGCTGACGGGCGGTCTCGAAGGCCACGGCGGCTGTGTCGACTTCGACGGGCGGCCATTGGCCGACGCGTGCCGACCGTTTGCCTTCATGCCGCAGCACGATGCCCTGATGCCTTGGCGCACGGTTATCGAGAACACCGCGCTCGGCTTGGAAGTGCAAGGCATGTCCCGCAAGGCGGCGCGCGGCAAGGTGGCGCCGCTCTTTGGCGAATTCGGCCTTGCGGGCTTCGAGCATAAGTATCCGGCACAGCTCTCGGGCGGAATGCGCCAGCGCGCCGCGCTGTTGCGTACCGTCGTGCAGGACCGCGCCATGCTGTTGCTCGACGAGCCGTTCGGCGCACTCGACGCCCTCACGCGCACTGGCATGCAGCGCTGGCTTCAGATGATGTGGGACCGACACCGCTGGACCGTCCTGCTGATCACCCACGACGTGCGCGAGGCAGTCTTCCTGTCCGACCGCATCTATGTGCTGAGCGGCCGCCCCGCCCGCGTGCTGCGCGAAATCATCATACCTCTTCCGCGCCCGCGTAAGGATCTTGCCTCGCCGGAAGCCAGCGCCATCGAAGCCGACATCCTCGATACCCTGCTCGAACCACAGCCCGCCCAAAGGACATGACCATGCTTTCCAGACGCCTCTTCATCACTGCCGCGTTGATCGCCGGGCTCGGACCCGTCACGTCCGTCTCCGCCCAGCAGACTGTCACCGTCGCGCTAGACTGGACGCCGAACACAAACCATGTCGGGCTCTATGTCGCCCGGGCGAAAGGCTTCTACGCCGAGGCCGGGCTCGACGTGCAGATCCTGCCCTACAGCGACACTGCGGCCGGTACGCTGATCGCCAACCACGTGGCCGATTTCGGTATACTGGGATCCATAGGATTGTTTACCCAACGCACGGCCGGCGCCGACCTCGTCGCCACCTACGCCATCATGCAGACAGAAACCGGCAGGCTGGTGTTCAACGCCGACCGCGCCGATATACAGTCCCCCAGGGATCTGGACGGCCTGACCTATGGCGGTTTCGGCAGCGCCTGGGAGAATGCGCTGATCGGCACCATCATCCGCCATGATGGCGGCGAGGGCAAATTCCAAACAGTGACGCTGGGCACCTCCGCCTATAAGGCCCTGGCCAACGGCGCAGTCGATTTTACGCTCGAGGTCTACACTTGGGAGGGGATCAAGGCGGAACTTGACGGCAAGGCCCAGCGCGCCTTCCGCTACGCGGGTTTCGGCGTGCCCGACCAACACACCAATTTCATTGGCTCGAGCCGGGCCTACCTCGAGAAGAACAAGAACACGGCAACCGCGTTCATCGCCGCGACCAGGCGCGGCTATGCCTTCGCTGTCGAACATCCGCAAGAAGCGGCTGATATCCTGATCGCAGCAAACAGCGACGTGCTGACTGACCGTCCATTGATCGAGGCCTCACTGAAGGCGCTGGTCGACGGCCACTATCTGCAAAGCCCCGCCGGCGCGATCGGCACGATCGATCCCGCAAAGATGGAGGCTATCGGCAACTACCTGTTCAAGGCCGGCGCCCTGCGCGACGGCGATGGGAACCCGGTCGGCGAACGACCCGATTTCGCGGCCTATTACAGCAACGCCTATCTGGACGGCGAAAAATGAGCCCGCCGCGGCGCATGCATCCTGTCGGGGCTCGCCGTCGTCACCAGCAGGATCGGACAGATCGGAACTGCATCGACCAGCTTCGACGCGCCGCTGCCGCCCTGTCGAGCGCACGGCCGAACCAGTCCAGCCAGAGCCGGGTCGGCGTGCTGGTCGTAATCGCAGGGTGGGACGGGCTGATGCTGGGACAATTGCTCATGCCAATCGTGGTGGTCGCCGATACGGGCATCGTCGAACAAGGTCCGCATGATGAACTGGTCGGGCGCGGCGGTGCTTACTCACTGGGCGCGGCTCCGGACTGACGTGATGGCTTTGTGTCGCGCTTTGGCGTCAGTTCCGCCTCGGGCTGGTCGCTCAATCGTTTCTTGAGGATGTCAATGAGGCTGACGGTGACCGCGATCACCGCCGGGCCGAGGACGAGCCCGGATGCTCCAAACAGGACGATGCCACCGACAGCACCGACAAAGGCCACCACCGTGTGGAGCCGCAGCCGGTTCCCGACAAGCATCGGATAGAGCAGATTGTCGATGCCGGCGACGACCACGCCCCCCCAGACGGTCAGGATCGCCGCGCTCGCCCAAGCCCCCTCCAGCGCGAGATAGATCGCTGCCGGCACCCAGATCACGAATGCGCCGAGCACCGGCACGATGGCAAGAAGTCCCATTGCCAAGCCCCAGAAGACCGGAGTGGGCAGGCCGAGCCACCAGAACATCAGGCCGCCCAGCGTCCCCTGCACAGCGGCGACAAGCACGGTGCCTATCAGGATCGCATGTACCGCCTCGGCAAGGCGGGACAGCATGTATGCCGTCTCCGCGGTACGCAGGGGCGAGAGACGCTCGATCCCCCGCAGGGCGGATTCACGGTCCCGCAGAAAATAGAACAGCAGATAAAATGTCAGAACGAACATCACGGCCTGATTGATCGAGCCGCGCAATAGCGATGTGCTTTGTGCCGTCAGCCATTGTACAAATGCGGCGACCGTGCCGGCCGGATCGAGTTGGTTCTCAACCCACTGGGCAACCGCCGAAAGCCTGGGATAGCCCGACACGAAGGCATCTGTGTTCCAACCCCGGATGACCTCCTCCATATAGGTGGCGCCGTTTACCGCCTCGCGAACAAGCTGCTGTGCCACGAAGATGAGCGGCAGGCCGACTGCAACCGCCGCGATGCTGACCGACATCAGTGCAGCCAGGTTTTGGTTCCTGAGCCTTTCCTCGACCTGTCGATGAGCCGGATACAGGATGATTGCCAACACCACCGCCCAGGTCAATGCGGGCAAAAAAGGCAACGCCAAGAGATAGCAGACATACAGACCGATCGCCGTCGCGGCCACGATGCCGAGCAACCTCATTTGTTTCATATCGGGCATCTGTTTCAGGCCGGGCATCTCTCGCCGTCTCGCAAACCAAGCGAGCCTAGTGGATTTCCCGACAAAATGGCAGCTTCCGTTGCCGCACCCTACGGCCAGGCCGCTGTCGAGTGTGACGAAAATGGCCCGGCCATTTTCTCGGTCATTGGGCTGGTTATGCCGGTTGGGCGCCCGTGCGCGCTGCCAGCACCGCGGCCTGCCCGGTCGTGGATGCTCTGACCTACGGCGGTTCTACAGCTCGCTCGCGGCAGCGCAGCTTCACAGGACCAATAGAAAAAGGCCGGACTGTTAAAGTCCGGCCAGGCATGAAGGTTCAAAACCTCCAGAGGGGAACGCGCCGGACGCAATGGGAGGAAAACATCCGACGCAGTGCGTATATGGGTGGGCACGGGTGACGTTTCAACGAGCTGTGGTGGGCCACATCAGCCGCTCCATAGAGCCACCAGCGCGGATTCAATCGTCACGGCCCGTGTTTCAGTTTTGGCGTGACAGACATACGAGCGGTGCGTCGGCCCGATCAAAGAGGTCGCCGCCTCGGGTCAGGCGAGGAGTGTCCCGCGGGACACTCCTCCTTCGTTTTTTACTCCGAGAGCGTGAAGGGAGCCGTGTATTTGTCGACGTTGTCCTTGGTGATGAGAAGGCAGTCAAACAGCTGCTTCTCGGTCGGCGCGCCGGTTTTGCCGGTCTTTATGAACGAGTCGGCCTGTTGTACGGCCTTCGCCGAGTAGACGGCCACCGGCTGGAGCACGGTGTACTGCAAGTCGCCCGCCTTGATCGCGGCGACAGCGTCCGGAGAGCCATCGAAGCCGCCGACCTTAATGCTCGACAGCTTTCCGGCTTCCTTCAGCGCGGCGATCGCGCCGAGCGCCATCTCGTCATTGCCGCTCGTCACGCCGATGATATCGGGATGGGCCTGCAGCAGGCTCTGCATCTTGTCGTGGCCCTGGGTCCGGTCCCAGTTGGCGACCTCCGAGCCGACCTTCTTGAGGTCCGGATACTGGCTGATCACGGTCTCGTATCCGTTTGACCGGGTGGCGGCGTTGTTGTCGGACGGGGCGCCCAACAGTTCGACGTAGTTGCCCTTCTCGCCGATATTCGTCACCCATTGCTGTGCCCCCAGAGCGGCGCCCTGTGCGTTGTTGGAAACGAGCTGCGCCTTGGCCAGACCCTCCTGATTGATCTCGGCGTTGACCAGGAAGACCGGGATGTTCGCGGCAATCGCCTTCTTGACGGCGCCGATGGATCCGCTGGCGTCGGCAGGGTCGAGGATGATCGCCACGGATTTGTTGGTGATAGCGGTGTCGATCAGTCTGCTTTCCGTGTTTGTGTCGGCTTTCGATGCGCCGACAGTCGCGGTGTAGCCGAGTTTTTCGGCCTCGGCCTTGGCCACATTGCCTTCGGTGAGCCAGTATGGGTTGGCGGGATCGATGACGATGATCGAAATGAGGCCTTCGGCCGACGCTGTGCTTACCGACCCTGCGAGGACCGGAGCGGCCAGCGCAAAGGCCGTGAGCATTAGAATTCTTGCCTTGCCATACATGAAATTTCCTCCTTGGTTAGCGATGGTACCGGTCAACCGGCAATCTTCTCGTGAGCGGGATCGGCCGTTCGGGCTTTGCCGGCTTGTTGCGGAGAAGTCGAAGGGCCGCCGTTCGAGCCCGGGAGCTTGACGCGACGGCGATACTGAATGGCGTTGAGCAGCACCGCCAACACGATGACCGCGCCGGTGAACACTGTTTGCCAGTAGGCGGACACGCCGATGATCACGAGGCCATCGGAGAGGAAGCCGATGACGAAGGCCCCGACCAGCGTGCCGCGGATATTGCCTCGACCACCGGTGAGTGCCGCGCCGCCGATGACGACGGCTGCAATGGCGGTCAGTTCGTAGGAGTTGCCGGCGGTCGGCCCTGCCGAGGTCAGTTCCGAGGACAGGATGAGGCCGGCTACCGAGGCGCAGATGCCGGACAGCATATACACCGACACCTGCACTTTTTTCACCGGCACGCCGGACAGTTCCGCGGCGCGCTCGTTGCCGCCGGAGGCATAGAGCCACCGGCCGAAGGCCGTGCGATTGAGGATGATGCTGCCGATGATCGCGATGACCACCATGACCAGCACACCGATAGGAATACCGAACAGGCGGTTGAAGCCCAGCCAGTCGAAGCCGGTATTGCCCAGCTCCGGCTTGCCGCCGAGATCATTATATGTGAGGCCGTTTGTCATCAGCAGCGCGGCGCCGCGCACCACATAGAGCATACCCAGCGTGGCAACGAAGGCCGGCACCTTCAACCAGGCGATAAGGACGCCGTTGACCAGACCGACCAGTGCGCCCAGCACGCAGATCAGCACCACAACCACCCAGACGGGAGGGAACAGCACGACGCCGAGCGTTTGCAACTGCACGCCCTGCATCAGGAATCCGGCGACGACCCCCGACAGCCCAAGCGTCGACCCCACCGACAGGTCGATGCCGCCATTGAGGATGACCAGCAGCATGCCGACCGCGAGGATGCCGAAGATGGCGACATGCGACGCCATGGTGAGGAAATTGCCCAGCGAGAAGTAATAGGGCGACAGCATCGAGAAGACGAGGATGATCACCATCAGCGCGAGGAATGCCCGGCCCTCCAGCAACAACTTGGCCAGGCTGAAGCCACCGCTCGATGTCCTCGGGCCGGAGCGGCTACTATTCTGACTGGCGCTGGTCACGGTCTGGCTCCTGTATTCTTCATGATCAGACAAGCACCGCCTCGCCCGAGGCGGCCATGATCTGCTCTTTCGTGACATCGGCGCCGAACTGAGCCGAAATCCTGCCTCGGCGCATGACGATGATCCGGTGCGCGATACCAAGGCACTCGGCAACTTCCGAGGTCGAGAAAACGACCGCAAGCCCCTGCGCGGCCCGCTCGCCGAGCAGCCGGAACACCTCCGCCTTGGCACCGACATCGATCCCGCGACTGGGCTCGTCCAGCAGCATGACCTTGGGGTCGGTGGTCAGCATCTTGCCGATGACGACCTTCTGCTGATTGCCGCCGGACAGCGATCCGATGGGCGCGCCTGCGCCCGCCGTCTTGACGCGCACATCGCGAATGGTTCCGTCGATCAGCGACCGCTCCTGCGACCGCGAAAGCAGCATCCCCTTGACGAAGGCGCCAATGCTGGCGAGCGACAGATTTGCCCCCACGGTCATCGTCTGGACCAGCCCGTCGCGTTGGCGGTCCTCAGGCACCAGCACAAGCCCCCTGTTTATCCGCTCCGCAATGCTGAGGCGGGAGATGTCGTCGCCCTCCAGCAAGACCCGGCCGCCCGTCACCGGCAAGCGTCCGGCGACGCACTCCAGCAGTTCCGTGCGCCCGGCGCCCATCAGCCCGTAAATGCAGACGATCTCGCCCGCGCGGACATCGAGCGATAGCCGGTCGACGACCAGGCGGTCCGAACCCGAAACATCGGCGATGCTCACATCGTCGATTGACAGGGCAACGTCGCCGAATGCGTATCCCGTGGGCGGCGATCCCAGGTCGAAGTTCTCGCCCACCATGTTACGGACGATCCATTCGAGATCGATGTTCTTCGCTTTGCCCGTGGCGGTGATCGTTCCGTCGCGCAGCACCACCGCGTGGTCGGTGATCTGCAGCGCTTCTTCGAGGTGATGGGAGATGTACACGATCGAAACACCGCGGGCGGTCAGGTCCCGGATCACCTTGAACAGCACCTCCACCTCGGTCGCACTCAATGCGGAGGTAGGCTCGTCCATGATCAGGATGCGTGAATCGACGGAGAGCGCGCGTGCGATCTCGACGATCTGCTGCTGGCCCAGGCGCAGATCCTGCACCAAGGTCATCGGATCGATGTCTTCCTCGAGATCGACCATCAGCATCCGCGTCTGACGAGCCTCTTCCGCGAAGTCGAGGCCGGTCGCGCCCCGCAACTCACGACCCATGAAAATATTGTCGCGCACACTCAGATTGGGCGCGAGACTCAACTCCTGATGGATTATCGAGATGCCTCGATCCCGCGCGTCGACGGTCGAGGAGAAGACGACAGGACGGCCATCGAGTTCGATGCTTCCGGATGTCGGCGTCTCGACACCGGAAAGGATCTTCATCAGCGTCGACTTGCCTGCGCCATTCTCTCCGAACAGCGTGGTGACCTCGCCACGGCGGATGTCGAAATTGACCCCCTTGAGGGCATGCGTTCCGCCATAGGATTTTACGATGTTGCGCGCCGCGAGCACGGTATCGCCGGCCGCCGGCTCGAATTGAGGCGCCGCATTCATTGAACGCTCAGCTTTACGGGTGTGACGAGCCAGCCCTTGGGATTGATCAATTTGAAGACGCCGATCACCGAAATCGTCTTCCCGGTGAGCTTGGTATTGTCGATGGCCGACAACACCTGCTTCTTCATCTCGTTGTTCAAGGCCGATCCTGCGTTCTGATACTCGATCTGGTTGGTGAATTGCCCGAAGGTGATCGTTCCCGTGGCATCGCGCAGATCGGTTCCGTTGATCGCCGGCCCCGTCTGCACGCGAATGACCAAAGTGCTGGGAACCTCGTCGACTTTGACGGCGTAGATGCCGGACTTTCCCTCACCGACCACGCCGGTGAATTTGACCGAGAATTCCGTACCGACATTGGCCGGCACGCCGTACTCCTTCTCTGCTGCCGCCTTGTCCTTGGCGATGGCCGACGCAAGGGTAGCGGCGCTCACCGCGCGCTGCTCCACGGCGGATTGAACCTTCGGAAACTCGGACTTGCCGTATTCCTCAGGGGAAAACGCAGCCTTTCGCGCGTCCTCCGCCGAACCAATTATGACGACCTTGGTGTCGAGAACCATTGCGCCGAGCAAAATCAGGATCGCGGCCGCGGCGACAATCCAACGAACGCCGACCCGCCGATTGATCATGGTGGCGGGCTGCGAGCTCATGGCGCAACGACCTGCCGCATGACGCCGCTTAGGTCACGATCACGGCTGGCGGCGCTGCTGGCTTTCATTCCATCTCCTCCCGAGATGATATTATTATCTTCAGTTGAAAAATTTTTCACGCGTTCATGTCGTTGTCAATTCGCCTTCACCAGGATCAGCGTGCAGCCGGCGTCATCGAGAAGAACTTTGTCGCGTTGCAGTTGATTGCGACCGAGAACCCAGCCGGTATTCGGCTGCACGATCGCGTGACCGCGATTGCATGCGCTGGTCGTCAGCCCAACTGCCGTAAGCAAGAAATTCCTCACGAGCCGAAGCCTTTCGGAACAGTCAGGCCCCAGGCACAAAATCGACCATACGTTAGTGTTAAATTCACGTCAAGATCTGTGATATTTTGCCCGTTCTCCGGCACTGCCGGAGAATAGGCACCTGTCAACAAAGCTTAATATGCTGTTTTCGTGTGGTATTTTTTGAAAACAGCGCATACCCGCGAGGTGTTCGTCCCAAATCAGGGCGCCATCACAATCGCATCAGATTCCTGTCGCTGAGCTGCGCGACAGCGGCATCGAGTTCGTCGGACATCCGCTGCGGGTCCCAGTTACGTGCACGGCCGGCAATGGCGGCGATCTGCTTCAAATCGCTCATGGTCAGGGAACCGCCAATGGCCAGGGTCGTGCGCCGCATGACGATATCGGCCAGATGCTCGACGAATTCATTACGAACGATGTAGTCGATTTCGGATGTGCCGTAGTCGCTTGCCCCCGGCAGGCGATCTTCATTGTCTCCTGAACTTTGGTGGCGGGCGATCGGCAACGCCTTGGTGCCGTAGCGCGACAGAAGTTGGTCGAGACGGCGTTCGTCGGCGCCCGAAGCCGATCTGGCATCCGCCAGCCAGGCAGCTCGCGCCGCAGGCTCGGTTGGAAAACCCTTGCCGCCGCCGATCGGCATCGATCGCGTGGTGACCTTGCGGCCGCGTCCCAGCCGGTCGAGTACCGTGTCGGCAACCTCCTCGGCAAAGCCGCGGAACGTCGTCCATTTGCCGCCGACCAGCGAGATAATCGGAAACGGACGCGAACCTTTCGGCTCGACGACCGGTGCCGAATGATCCCGGCTGATCAAGCCGGGGACAGAGGCGTCGGATGCAGGCAACGGTCTGATGCCGCTATAGGCATAGACGATCTGGTCGCGTCCAAAGCTCATGCCCGGCATCAGCGCACGCACGCTCTCGAGCAGATAGTCGATCTCCTGCGGCTCGCAGCGTACTGTGTCCGGGTTGTCGGCCTGGATGTCGGTCGAGCCGACGAGCGCCAGACCGAGATAGTCGTAGACAAGGCAGATGCGGCCGTCGTCGGCTTCGAAGTAGAGCATGCGGCCTGCCAGGCTTCGTACCAGTTCGTCATGCTTCAAAAGGATGTGCGAGCCCTTGGTGCCGCCGATCATTTTCGACGGCGCGCCGAGCGAGGCGTTGACATCGTCGATCCACGGACCGGCGGCATTGACGACCAGTTTCGGCCGTACCGCAAATACGGCGCCGTTCTCGGACCGACCCCCGTCTTTTGACTGGCCCCCGCCTTTTGACTGGAAAGTCAGCACGCCATTGGACGACGAAACCAGCGTCGTGTAGTTGGCGGCCGCGGCGAGGGCATTTGCTGCAAGCCCGTCGGTGATCAGTTCGAGCACCAGCCTTTCGGGATGGCTGATCTTGGCGTCGTAATAGATGCCGGTGGCGACGATCGACCTGGTCAGTGCCGGTATCTCGCTCAGCGCCCGCCGTCGCCCGACCAGTCGGTGGCGCGGCATGACACGATGCCGCGACCCATAAAAATCGTAGATCGTCAGGCCGATCTTGATGAGGATGGCGCCGCGGCTGCGCGGCGCGCTGGTCGAGCCCAGCAGCGTGCGCAACGCCGCCCACATGCCCTTGCCCCAGGAAAAGATCGGGATGATTGTCGGTAGCGGGCTGACATAGTGCGGCGCGTTCTTCAACAGCAGGTTGCGCTCCAGCGTCGACTGCGCCACCAGGCCGAACTCGCCAGTTTCGAGATATTTCAGGCCGCCATGGATCAGCCGCGATGGCACAGCACTTGTGCCCGAGCCAAAATCGCCCTTGTCGACGATCAGGCAATTGACGCCTTGCGCGCTCAGATCCCGGAACAGACCAGCCCCATTGATGCCGGCGCCAAGAATGACGACGTCGACGTCGCCCGTCCTGTTCATAAAGGCGAGGCGCCCGATGGGGTCAGATGCACCGGGATCCGACACAGGGTCCGATGCGCCTGCGTCGCCGGAAAGGCTCATGACCGAGCCATCTTGACGATGCGCAGCTTTACGCCGGCCTGTTCGAGCTTTTGCGCCTGAGCGTCGCTTACGCCGTCGGTCGTCAGCACCGCGTCGAAACGGGTCAGATCGTCGAAGACGTGCAGGGCGACCTTGTCGAACTTGGAATGGTCGACGACAAGAATGCGCTTGGTCGAGGCAGCGACCATCGCTTGCTTGACCCGGACCACATGCTGGTCCTGGATGAAGGCCGTGGTGCCTGAGATCGCCGAAGCCGAGCAAATCAGAAGATTGGCGCGCAATTGCGCCACGGCATTCTCGCAGACGATGCCGATATAGGCGTTGTAGGTGCGGTGGTACTGACCGCCCAGGCAGATGAAGTCGATATCGTCGACATTGGTCAGCAGTGCTGCAGTCGCGACGCTGTTGGTGATGACGGTCAGTGGCTTGATGTCGGGCAGCAGAGGCGCGATCGCGTTCGCCGTCGTCGAATCGTCCAGCATGACGGCCTGGCCGGCCTCGACATAATCCAGCGCCGCATGCGCCAGCGCATCCTTCTCGGCCCTGCCGACCGTCACCCGATAGCGGAAAGCGCTTTCATAAAGGCCGGAAGGCTGCACCGTCACTGCGCCGTGCAGCTTGCGCAGCACGCCCTGGTGCGCCAGTTGGTCGATATGGCGGTGAATGGTCATCCGCGACACGCCGAAATGCTCGACCAGGTCGTCGATGCGCACCTGGCCGAATTTGATCACATAGTCGGCGATTTCCTCGCGCCGTTCGTCGGCCTTGATCATGCAGCCCCCTCAATGCTTTGCCCGGCCAGCCTTTCGATCTCCGGCCATTGCGGCTTGAGCGATTCGGCAATGCGGCAATAGAGAGAAAAACGGTCCTCGAAAACCGCATTGCGCGCCGCGTCGGGCAGATATTCATGGCTCGTCTTGCTGACCGCGCGCGCGCCCTGTTGCGGTGAGGCAAACAGGCCAACCGCGGCGCCGGCACAAAGGGCTGCGCCGAAGGCAGCCGCCTCGTCGGTCGATGTGACGATGACCGGCGCGTTGAGCACGTCGGCAAACATCTGCGCGAAGGCCGGGTTGCGGGAACTGCCGCCGGTGAGCCGCACCTCACGAACGGCAAAGCCGTCGCGCAGCGCTTCGACGTGAGTGCGGTGGTTGAAGACGATGCCTTCCAGCACCGCCTTCAGCATGTCGCCGCGGTCATGCCAGCCATGCAGGCCAAGAAAGCTGGCGCTGGCGGCATTGCCGTAAGGCGAGCCGAACAGATAGGGATGGAACAAGATGGTCGAAGGCCTGCCAAGCGCAATGTCGATCTCTGCCGCCAACATCTCGTGGATCGAGCCGCCGGTCCTTTTTGCTTCGTCCTGTTCCGGGCGGCAGAGCGTGTCGAGAAACCAGTCGTAATTCGCCGTCGATGCCGGCGAGATCGACATGTTGTTCCAACGCCCCAAGTCGATGGCGTTGCGACAGAACCAGCGCGTGTCGACGCGCGGCTCGGTGGAGACTATTTCGTTGATCGAATAGGTGCCGGCGACGATGCTGACCACGCCCTGCTCGTGGCCGCCCATGCCAAGCGCCGAGGCAGTGACATCATGCAGGCCGCAAGCGACCGGCGTGCCTTCTGCAAGCCCGCTCAGCGCCGCTGCATCGGCGGTGACGTAGCCGACGATGTCGGCCGAATGCGTCACCGGCGGCAAAGCTTCAAACAATGCCTCAAGACCGAAAATGCGCATCGCCTCCGGGGCATAGCTTTGCGTACGCACATTGGTGAACGAGGTGCTCGCCTCGGTGAGGTCAGTGCCGATGGTGCCGGTCAGGCAAAAACGCAGCCAGTCCTTGCAAGCGAATAGGTGCGCTATTCGGCTGAAGCGTTCGGGATCGTGCTCATGCAACCAGACCAGCAAAGACGACGGTGAGGAAACGTGCGGCACCTGGCCGGTCAGGGCGAGCGCCTCGGCGAAGACCGAACCTTGCGACCATCTGTCGACGATTTCGCCCGCCCGGCTGTCCAGCGACAATATGCCGGGGCCGAGCGGCCGGCGATCGCTATCGAGCAGGTACAGGCCATCACCATGCGCGGTCGCCGCCACTGCCTTGATGTCGCTGGCCGGCCGGCCGCTCAAGGCAATGGCTTCCCGGATCGCCTCGGCGGTCGCTTGCCAGAGACCGGCCATGTCGCGTTCGACCCAGCGCGCGTGCGGCATCGATTGCGGCACCCGCCGGCGCGCTACCGACAATTGCGAACCGTCGGCGTCGAAGGTCACCGCCTTCGTCACCGTCAGGCCGTTGTCGATCCCAAGCAGGCTGGACATGGCTACCTCTCAGCTCATCGCTTGCCGGTACGCGTTGCGAATAGGATTTTGGTGCATAGCGCTTGACGACGGCGGGGAAAGCTGCCCGGCGAAGCAACCGCCGAACACCGATCAGAATTCCGAACCAACGGAATCGACCATATAATGGTGTTAAATTAACGTCAACATGCGTGATTTTTGGAAGCAATCTTGCGGCGGCCAAGGGCCCGTACGAGCGCCAGCCCGAACTCGCCATCATTGATGCGGCTTTCGCAGGCTGTTTTGGATCTCCCGGAGGCCGCTGAACGGCGACCGAGATAAATCGTGGCAGCTCTGGCGTAGCCGCCACGACAAGGGTCTCACCAGCCTAGTCGATGTCGAAGGATACACCTTGGGCCAGCGGCAGCGCCTTGGAATAGTTCACCGTGTTGGTGGCGCGCCGCATATACGCCCTCCAGGCGTCGGAGCCCGACTCGCGGCCGCCGCCGGTCTCCTTCTCGCCACCGAAGGCACCACCGATCTCGGCCCCCGATGTGCCTATGTTGACGTTGGCGATGCCGCAGTCGGACCCGTCGACGCCGAGGAAGCGCTCGGATTCCTGCAGGTCGCGGGTGAAGATCGACGACGACAGCCCCGCTCCGACCGCGTTGTGCTCGTCGAGCACGGCGTCGAAATCCGAGTACTTCATCACATAGAGGATCGGTGCGAAGGTCTCTTCCGTCACCGGCGAGACCTGCTTGGGCATCTCGACCAGCGCCGGACGAACGTAATAGGCGTCGGGATGGCCATTCTCGACCCGCGTGCCACTGGTCACCTTGCCGCCGTGAGCGGCGGCTTCCTTCAACGCGTTCTGCATGCTGTCGAAGGCTGCCTTGTCGATCAACGGTCCGACCAGCGCTGATGTCTCCAGCGGATTGCCGACCGAGACGCTTTCATAGGCCTTCTTGAGGCGCGGAACAAAGGCATCATAGATGCTCTCATGCACGAACAGGCGCCTGAGCGTCGTGCAGCGCTGGCCGGCCGTGCCCATGGCGCCGAAGGCAATGGCGCGCAAGGCCATGTCGAGATCGGCCGTCGGGCAGACGATGCCGGCATTGTTGCCGCCGAGCTCCAGCACGGCGCGGGCAAAGCGCTTCGCCAGCCGCGGACCGACATCCCTGCCCATGCGGGTCGAGCCAGTGGCCGAAACCAGCGGCACCTTCGGATGATCGACCAGAATTTCGCCGACGGCGCGATCGCCGATCAGCACCGACGTCAAGCCTTTCGGAGCATCGCCGAAACGTTCTGCCGCACGCTTGAAGATCGCCTCGCAGGCGAGCGCCGTCAGCGGTGTCTTTTCGGACGGCTTCCACACCACCGCGTCGCCGCAGACAAGCGCAAGCGCGGCGTTCCACGACCACACCGCAACCGGGAAGTTGAAGGCCGAAATCACGCCGACCACACCCAGCGGATGCCAGGTTTCCATCATGCGATGACCGGGCCGCTCGGTGGCGATGGTCAGGCCGTAGAGTTGGCGCGACAGGCCGACGGCGAAATCACAGATGTCGATCATCTCCTGCACTTCGCCGAGCCCTTCGGACGGGATCTTGCCGACTTCGATCGACACCAGCCGGCCAAGCTCGGCCTTGTGGGTACGCAGTTCCTCGCCAAGCAGCCGCACCAGCTCGCCGCGCTTCGGTGCCGGCACCAGACGCCAAGCCTGGAAGGCTTTATGCGCCTTGTCGACGGTCTCTGCCGCACCGGCTGGCGAGATCGTCTTCAGCGCAGCGATCTGCTCACCCGTCACCGGACTGCGCACGATGAGATCGCCGCCCGAAAGCGCGGCCTCGGCGACACCCAGTTTCGCCAGTAGCCCGGCTGTTTCCTTCGCAATCGTCATTCTCTGTCCCTTTCAGATCCCGTCTCATATGGCGACGGCCAAGGCCTTGTGCCATGCCTGTGCCGATCGGCACATCAGGCGCTGTCATGGCGTGGCATTACTCGTTTCAGGGAAAAATCGCTACCCCGGCATGGTCTAAGCCAATGTCAGACCGTTGAACCAGCGATTCGTTCAGCGCGCTGTCTGCGCGGTTCCCCGCGCGGTGCCTTCCTTCATCAGCCGGTCGATATGCATGCGGATATGGGCGGCCTCGGCGGCCGTGTTGGCAAGCGCGATCGCGCGGTCGAAGGCGATGCGCGCCTCCTCACCACGACCGAGCTGCATCAGCAGTCCGCCCTTGAGGCCGAAGAAATGGAAATAGCCGGAAAGCCTTTGTTCCAACGGCTCGATCATGGCAAGTGCCGCTTCCGGCCCGCGCACCTTGGCGACCGCGACGGCGCGATTGAGCGTCACCACCGGCGACGGCTGCATCTGCTCGAGCAGGCTGTAGAGCAGCTCGATCTCGTTCCAGTCCGTGTCCTCAGGCTTTTCCGCCCGCGCATGCAGGGCGGCGATCGCCGCCTGCACCTGGTAGGGACCGGGCTTCTGATGGCGCAGCGCCTTGTCGACCAGCGCCAGCCCCTCGTCGATCATCTTGCGGCTCCACAGGCTGCGGTCCTGGTCTTCGAGCAGCACGATTTCGCCGTTCTCGTCGAAACGCGCCGGCGCACGCGCATGCTGGAGAAGCAAGAGCGCCGTCAGGCCCATGATCTCCGGCTCGGTCTGGAACAGCCTGAGCAGCAGCCGGGCCAGCCGGATTGCCTCTTCGCAGAGCGGCGCCCGGGCCGGCGCCTCGCCGCTGTTGGTCGAATAGCCTTCGTTGAAGATCAGGTAGACCATCGCGGCGACGGCGGCGAGCCGTTCGGACCGCTCGACCGCACCGGGCGTCTCGAACGGCACGCCGGCATCGGCGATGCGCGCCTTGGCACGTGTGATGCGCTGCTCCATGGCGCTTTCACCGACGAGAAAGGCGCGGGCGATCTGCTTGACGCTCAGGCCTGAAACAATGCGCAGCGCCACGGCGATCTGCTGCGTCGCCGGCAGGTCGGGATGGCAGCAGATGAACAGCAGCCGCAATATGTCATCGCGGTAATGCGCGCCGTCCAGCCGTTCGGCAATATCAGTCTCGGCATCCTCCAGATCGGAGATCTGGTCCTCTTCCGGCAGCGGCGCCTGCTTGGCCCGCTTGCGTACCGCGTCGATGCCGCTGTTACGGCCAACGAAGATCAGCCAGGCTGCCGGATCACGCGGCGGGCCGTTTGTCGGCCAGTTCTTCAGAGCTCGCAGGCACGCGTCCTGGAAAGCTTCTTCCGCCGCATCGAGATCGCGGAAGTAGCGCAGCAGCGCGCCCATCGCTTGTGGGCGGGCGGTGCTGATCGCCGTGCTGATCCAGGTGAGATCGGTCATGCGGGAATCCTGGCGGGTTTGAAGAGCGAAACCGGCCGTATTTCGTAGGAGCCGCCGCTCGGGTTGACCTCGGAAAGTTCGCGCGCAAAGTCGACGGCCTCGTCGAGATCGGCGCATTCGAGCGTGTAGAAGCCGAGGAACTGTTCCTTGGTTTCGGCAAATGGTCCGTCGATGACGACCGCTTCGCCCTTGACCTTTCTCAGCGTTGTCGCAGCGGTTGTGGGCAGCAGCCGCGCCACCGGGCCAAGCCGGCCCGCCTGAGCGTATTTTTCCTGCACGCCCAGGAGTTTTTCCATGACGGCATCGTCCTGTTCCTTGCTCCAGGAGCAGACGACGTCTTCGGAGGCATAGCAGAGGATAGCGTAGAGCATGGGTGTGTCCTTTTCTCTGTCAAAGGACGAAACATTAGGACCTATCCCGACATAACGTCGATAAAAAAAATTACGTCCTGCCAGCGCAATGAAAGCCTGTGGCTGCTCTGTTCGGTTCAGCTTTCCTGCGCCTTCAGCCATCTCAGAACGAGGGCTTCTTCGTCATCAAGACCGAGTATCGATCGCTTCCGCTTGTTCACATCCGCCATTTCGCTGAGCAGCCGTCCTTCGGACCAGGCTTCGAAAACTTGCGGGTGGATGTAACACCTGCGGCAGATGGCGCGCGTGTTGCCCAGCCGCTCGGCCACCTTGTCGATGACGCCGTTCATCACCCGCTTCTGTTGTGCCTGGCTTTCGGGTCGTTCGGTTTGCGCAAACAGTGACGCAGCATGGATGGTGCCGCCCCAGGTTCGGAAATGCTTCGAGCTGAAATCGTCCCCTGCGTTCTCCCTGATGTAGCGGTTGACGTCGTCGGAGCGAATCGGTCGCCTGCTCCCGTCCTCGTCGAGATACTGGAACAGCTTCTGGCCCGGCAGATCCTGCGCCCCGCGCACGATCCTGGCAATCCGGCGATCGACGAGCTTCAGCTTCCATTCCTTGCCGGACTTGCCTTTGAAAGCGAAACGCAGGCTCGAGCCATTGATGTCGACATGACGGTCGCGCAGCGTGGTCAGCCCGAAGCTGTTGTTGTCGCGAGCGTAGGCGGCATTGCCGACGCGGATCATCGTGCTGTCGAGCAGCCAGACCACAGCGGCGACAACGCGTTCCAGCGGCAGGCCGTGACGGCGCAGATCGGCATCGATCTGGCGCCGCAGCTCAGGCAGGCTTTCTGCAAAGGCAACCAGGCTCGAATATTTGACGCCGTCACGCTCCTCCGCCCACAGCGCATGATACCGATATTGCTTACGCCCACGCTGATCCCGGCCCGTCGCCTGAATGTGACCGTCAGCATCCGGCGAGATCCACACATCCGTCCACGCCGGCGGTATGGCGAGCGCCTTGATGCGGGCCATAGTGTCGTCGTCGACACCCTGCCCGTCAGGTCCTTTGTATGAAAATCCCCTGCCAGTCCTAAAACGGCGGATACCGGGCTCGGTATCGGTGACATAGGCCAGCGAGGCTCGATCGGCCGAGGCCTCCCCACCATTCTTCGGCGTTCCCTTTCTTGGTGCAACATCCCCGGCAGCCAATCGGCCGGACGGCGACCCGGATTTATCCAGCATGTCCTCTCCGCGAGAAATTTCCCGTAGATAAGCGCCGGACCGGCCGCTGGTTCCGCCATGGCTTTCACAAACATGTCAGGCTCACCGCATGAGAACCCGTCTTCCGTCTATGTTCAGCGCTTACAAATCGATGCGGCATCGCCTGCCGTCATGCTTTCTCGAGCACGACCGGAATGACGTCGACCGCTTGCTCGCCGACCTGCCCTCCGGTCGTCTTCAGGATGCCGACGATCGGCGCGACATCCGAGTAGTCGCGGCCGTGGCCGACGGTGATGTGGTCGTTGCTTGCCCGCATGCCGTTGGTCGGATCGAACTCCTGCCATCCGGTGTCGCGCCCGCACCACACCTTCACCCAGGCATGCATGGCGTCGGCCCCTTCCAGCCGCGGTTTTCCGCGCGGCGGAATGGTGCGCAGGAACCCGCTGACATAGCCGGCAGGGATACCCATGCCGCGCAGGCCGGCGATCATGATATGCGAAAAGTCCTGGCAGACGCCCCGCTTCAGGTCAAAGGCATCGCTTGCCCGGGTCTGCACCGTAGTCGCCTCGCCATCATAGGTGAAATCGCGGTAGATACGGTTGCACAGGTCCATGGCCGTGCTGACAGCGGAGTTGCCGGCACTGCTCCGCGCGTAACCCGTGATATCAGCATCGATGCCAGCATGGTCGCTGGCGGCCAGAAAGTGATGCGGTGTATCAGGCGACAGCGACCGCACCGCATCGAGTTCCTCCCTCAGCCGGCGAATGTCGGGCGACACGTCAAGCCCGGGTTCCGGCCGCGAAACCGCGACGCGCGCGCTCATCCTGATGTCGAGCGCATCGTGAACGTCGCGAAAGGCGATCGACGTGACATTGTTGCCAAAGAAATCGGAAAAATCCGAGCGTTCGCTCGGCGTCGGCGCGAAGGACAGCGAAGCGGCGATCACGCGCTGCACGCCCGATATCGTCGGCGGCAGCACGCGCACCTGATGGCGGCCGCCGCCCGCCGCAGCATCGTAATCGTAACGCAGATTGAGCCTGATGTCGTAGAGCATGCCCGCCTTTATCCGAACCCGTCCTTAGCCGAAATAGGCTTTGGCGAGGCTGTTGTAGAGGCCGCCGATCTCGGTGGCGAGATCGTCCAGGGCCTTCGCCGTCATGTCCGAGGGCTCCTTGATGGCGATTGCCGTGTTGAGCTGCAGGATCTCCTTCGCCGCCGGCGACATGTGCCCCTCGCTGCCGACAGAGGGCAACAGCGCGATTTCGGCCTTCAGCCGCTCGAGCTGGAACAGGATGGAGCGCGGGTTGAGCGGATCGAGCACCAGGAGGTCGATCACCGTGCGCCGGCCGGCCTGCACTGGATACTGCCGCCGGTGGGTCATGACGCTGTCGCCGATCTCCAGCATCATGTCGAGCGCGCCGTCCGGCGCCGCAGTCCTGGTCAACCGGACGAGCGTGCGGGCGATCTGGATGCCGCGTTCCAACCGCCGGCCGATCTCCAGGAAGCGCCAGCCGGTGAAGCGGTACATATTTTCATGCAGCAGGCCGGAAAACCCGGCGAGCTTGCGCAGGATGACCGTCATCGCCCGCGTCGCATCATCGCCCGGCGCCACCGTTGTCGCGAATTGATGAATGGTCTTCGACAGATCCTTCAGCGCCAGCCAGCCATCGGGCGAGAAGCGGTCGCGAATCTGTCCGGCGCTGTAGACGGCGCTGTCCAAGGTGCCGATCAGCCCCGGCGGGATCGCGGTTTCGACGTCTATGCCGAACGGTTCGAGATAGTCTCTGATATCGGCAAGCAGCGGCATATCCGGGTCGGAGGCCTCGGCCAGCCGCACATGATAGGCGCGCAGGATGCGCACCGTGTCTTCCGATCGCTCGATATAGCGGCCGAGCCATGTCAGGTTTTCCGCCGCGCGGCTGGGCAGGCTGCCCGGCAAGGTACGGGTGAAGCTGTCATGCTCCTGCGGCAGCAGCGTCTCGCGCTCCACCGGTCTGTCGCTGACCACCCAAACATCCGCTGCCTGGCCGCCGCGCTGCATGGCGATTGCGGTCGGGTCGAGCGAAAAGCCGACGCGGGCAAAACCGCCGGGCATCACTGTCCAGCCTTCCGGCGTTCGCGCCAGATAGACGCGCAGGGCTGCTGGCCGCGGCTCCAGCCAGCCGCCGACATAGACCGGCGTGGTCGAAAGCGTCACCGCTTCCTGTCCGACAAAGTCGCCGCCGTTCTGCTCGATCAGTGCTATCAGTTCGGCCCGCTCCCCGGCAACCAGCGCCGAGCCAAGCCTCGTGCAATCGTCGTCCTCGAAGGCAAGCCGTGTCGACAGCGCCGGACCAATCACCATGCGGTCGAGGTTAGCCAGCACATGGTCGCGTTCCGTGTCCCGCCCGCACCACCACGTCGCGACGCTCGGCAGCAGAAGCTCCTCGTTGCGCAATTCGCGCGAAATCTTCGGCAGGAAGGCGAACATCGCCCGCGTTTCCATCAGCCCGGAGCCGAGCGCGTTGACGGCTGAAACGGCCCCCCGGCGGATCGCCTCGACCAGCCCTGGCGTGCCGATCTGCGAATCCGGCCGCAACTCCAGCGGATCGGCGAAGGCGGCGTCGAGCCGTCGCCAAAGCACGCTGACCGGCATCAACCCCGAAACGGTGCGCACCATAAGCCGGCCGCCGGAGACGGTCAGATCCTCGCCTTCGAGCAGCATGATGCCGAGGTAGCGGGCGATATAGGCATGTTCGTAGTAGGTTTCGTTGAGCGGCCCCGGCGTCAGGATGGCGACACGGCCGCCTGATATCTTGGCCATACCGTTCAGCGCGTCGCGAAAGCGACGGAAGAAGCCGGCAAGGCGGTGCACATGCATCTCGCCATAGATGTCGGACAGCGCGCGCGTGGTGGCGACGCGGTTTTCCAGCGCAAAGCCGGCACCCGACGGCGCCTGCGTGCGGTCACCCAGCACCCACCAGCGGCCGTCCGGTCCACGGCCGAGCTCGAAGGCGCAGAAATGCAGGAAATGGCCGCTGGCCGGTCTGGTGCCGACGACGGGCCGCAAATATTCCGGGCTGGCCGCGATCAGCCCCGCCGGCAGGATGCCCTTCTCGACCAGGCGGTTCGGCCCGTAGATATCGGCGATCGTTTCCTCGAACAGCTCGGCCCGCTGAACCAGGCCGGCACTGATCGCGGCCCATTCCTGCTCCTCGATCAGCAGCGGTACATGCGCCAGCGGCCATTCGCGCTCATTGGCGCCGGCCTTGTCGTAGACGCGGTAATAGACGCCGGCGTCGCGCAGATACTGGTCGGCGCGGGCGAAGCGCTGGGCCAGCTTTTCGGGCCCCAGTTCTTCCAGTGCCTCGATGAACTCCTTCCAGACCGGGCGGGGATTGCCTGATGCATCGACCATCTCGTCGACGACGCCGTCGATCGGCTGGTAGTGCTCCAGCAGGTTGTGCGGCCAGCCGCGTATTTTCTTGTGATTCCCCTTTGCCATGGCTGATCAGAGTCTTGCAGGTCGCCGTAGGTCAAGGGTCATCGGGAAATCCTCAGAGGCTTGTTCGTCGCGCAGCACGTAGCCGGACGGCGTATGGCCGCGCGGCTCGAAGCGGGCGAGCCGCCGTGCCTCCGCTTCGTTGCCGTTGACAGGGAAGGTGTCGTAGCTGCGCCCGCCGGGATGCGCGACATGGTAGACGCAGCCGCCGACCGCCCGGCCCGACCACCGATCGTAGATGTCGAAGACCAGCGGCGTGTTGACCGGCAGCGCGGGATGCAGCCCCGATGCCGGCTGCCAGGCCTTGAAGCGGACCCCTGCAACCGCGATCTCTCTGGTGTCGGTCATCTTCATCGGCACGATGCGGCCGTTGCAGACGACGGCGTGACGCTCCGGGTTGAGCCCTTCGGTCTTCACCTGCAGCCGCTCGACCGAGGAATCGACGAAGCGCACGGTTCCGCCGATGGCGCCCTGCTCGCCCATGACATGCCACGGCTCCAGCGCCTGCCGCAGTTCCAGCTTGATGCCGGCATGCTGGACCTCGCCGCAGAACGGGAAGCGGAATTCGAGCTGCGCGTCGAACCATTCGGGACGGAATTCAAAGCCGTTCAGCTTGAGATCGTCCAGCACGTCGAGAAAGTCAGCCCAGACATAGTGCGGCAGCATGAAACGGTCATGCAGCGACGTGCCCCAGCGCACGAAGCGGCCATCGAGCGGGCTCTTCCAGGCGCGGGCGATAATGGCGCGCACCAGCAATTGCTGCGCGAGGCTCATGCGCGCATTGGGCGGCATTTCGAAGCCGCGGAACTCGACCAGCCCCAACCGGCCGGTCGGGCCGTCCGGCGAAAACAGCTTGTCGATGCAGATTTCCGAGCGGTGGGTATTCCCTGTCACGTCTGTCAGAAGATTTCGGAACAGCCGGTCGACCAACCACGGCAGCGGGGCCCGACCCTTGTCCGGATGCGGCACCTGCGCCATCGCGATCTCGAGCTCGTAGAGCGAATCGTGGCGCGCCTCGTCGAAACGCGGCGCCTGGCTGGTCGGGCCGATGAACAGGCCTGAGAACAGATAGGACAGCGACGGACGGCGCTGCCATTGCAGCACAAGGCTCTTCAGCAAGTCGGGGCGGCGCAGGAACGGACTGTCGTTAGGCGTCGCGCCGCCGACGACGACATGGTTGCCGCCGCCGGTGCCGGTATGGCGGCCGTCGATCATGAACTTGTCAGCGCCAAGCCGCGTCTGCCGCGCCTCCTCGTAGATCGCTGTGGTCGTCGCCACGCAGTCCTGCCAGTTCGCAGCCGGATGGATGTTCACTTCGATGACGCCGGGATCGGGAGCCACGCGGATGACGTTGAGGCGCGGATCGTGCGGCGGGCCGTAGCCCTCGATATGCACCGGCAGGCCGATAGCCTTTGCCGCATTCTCGGCCGCCGCGACCAATTCGAGATAATCTTCCAGCGCCTCGACCGGCGGCATGAACACACAAAGCCGTCCATCGCGCGGCTCGACCGAGAGCGCGGTGCGTACCGCGCCGCCGATCTCGGTGATCTCCTGTTCGACACGGTCCTGCTGGCCGGTCGCGGCGGTGAAGGACGCCGCCTGCTGGCGGCGCGCCATTTCGTCGGCGCCTTCAAGTTCGGCCGGTGCAGCCTCCGACAAGGGAGCGGCTTCAGGCAAAATAGCCTCGCGCGCCGGCAATGGCCCGCGCGGCAGGGAAGGATCGACCGGCACGATGTAGGGGAACTGCGCCGGCGGCACATAGGGAAGCGTGCCCAGCGGCAGGCGGTAGCCGACCGGTGAATCGCCCGGCACCAGAAACAGCCTGCCGCGCCGCGTTTTCCATCTCTCCGAACGCCAGCGCGGTCCCGACGCCTGGCTGTTCCAGCGCTGGACAGGCAATACATAGCCCGACGGCTTGGTCAGGCCGCGTTCGAACACCCGCGCCATGCGGCTGCGCTCCTCGGGGTCGTCCAGCTTCGAATTGGACGGATCGACGTTCTCCGGCAGCTTGCCTTCCTTGAGCAGCCACTCGCCCGGGTCCTCATAGGCTTCGCTGACCATGGTCTTGTCGATGCCGAGTTCATCGGCAATCGCCGTCAGCAGGCCTTCAGCCTGCTTCGGTCCGACATCTGCTTCGCTGTTTTCCCGTGCGATCAGCGATGGGTCGCTCCACACCGGCTCGCCGTCGGCGCGCCAGTACAGCGAGAACGTCCAGCGCGGCAGGCTTTCGCCCGGATACCACTTGCCCTGCCCGTAGTGCAGGAAGCCGCCGGGCGCGAAACGCTCACGCAGCCGGCGGATCAGCGCATCGGCCTTTTCGCGTTTTGTCGGGCCGACGGCGGCAGTATTCCACTCCTCCGCCTCGAAATCGTCGATCGACACGAAGGTCGGCTCGCCACCCATGGTCAGCCGCACGTCCCCGGCATCGAGCGCGGCGTCGACCCGGTTGCCCAGCGCATCGAGCGCCTGCCAGCTTTCATCCGAGAACGGCTTGGTGATGCGTGGATGCTCGGCGATGCGGTCGACCCGCATGTCGAAGCCGAACTCGACATTGGCGAAGCTCGCCATGCCGGAAATCGGCGCGGCGTTGCGGAAATGCGGCGTTGCGGCGAGCGGCACATGGCTTTCGCCGGTGAGCAGTCCGGAGGTCGGGTCGAAGCCGATCCAGCCGGCGCCCGGCAGGTAGACCTCGCACCAGGCATGGAGATCGGTGAAGTCGACGGCAGTGCCGGGCGGTCCGTCAAGCGCGACGAGGTCGGGCTTTAGCTGGATTAGGTAGCCGGAAACGAAGCGCGCAGCGATGCCGAGGTTCCTCAGGATCTGCACCAGCAGCCAGCTCGTGTCGCGGCACGAGCCTTTCTTGGCGGCCAGCGTTTCCTCCGGCGAAAAAACGCCGGTTTCCATGCGCACGATATAGGCGATCTCGCGCTGCAGGCGCGCATTGAGGTCGACGACGAAATTGACGGTGTTGGTCGGGCTGCGATCGATGGTTTGCAGGAACGCCGACAGCAGCGGTCCGGCCGGTTCCGGCGTCCGGTAGATGGCGAGATCGGCGCTGATCTCTTCCGGGTATTCGAATGGAAAGATCTCGGCCGACGGCTCGACGAAGAAATCGAACGGATTGTAGACCGTCATGTCGGCGACGAGGTCGACCTCGATCTTCAGTTCCGCCACCGGTTCTGGAAACACGAAGCGGGCAAGGAAGTTGCCGTAAGGGTCCTGCTGCAGATTGACGAAGTGGTTCGCCGGCTCGACCTTCAGCGAATGGCTGAGCACCTTGGTGCGGGAATGCGGCGCCGGCTGCAGCCTGATGACCTGAGGGCCGAGAACAACCGGCCGGTCATATTTGTAATGGGTCAGGTGGTAGACGGCTGCCAGAATTGCCATGGGGCCCCGAAAGTCGGCGTTCAAACGATATCGCCGAACCCTGACACAAATGCTGGCCATTCTCCAAGCAGAGATGTTGCGCTGCACCTAAATTAAGCAGCGTTGCCGGTCTAGGGGTCGCTCAGAAAAACGCCTGCAACCCCGTCTGCGCCCGCCCGAGGATCAGCGCATGCACGTCATGCGTGCCCTCATAGGTGTTGACCGTCTCCAGGTTCTGCGCGTGGCGCATTACATGGTAGCCGATCTGGATGCCGTTGCCGCCATGCATGTCACGGGCCTGGCGGGCAATGTCGAGCGCCTTGCCGCAATTGTTGCGCTTGACGATCGAGATCATCTCAGGCGCCATCTTGCCTTCATCCATCAGCCGCCCAACTCGTAAGCTGCCCTGCAGGCCGAGCGCGATCTCGGTCTGCATGTCGGCGAGCTTCTTCTGGAAAAGCTGCATGCCGGCCAGCGGCTTGCCGAATTGCTTGCGGTCGAGGCCATATTGGCGAGCGCGGTGCCAGCAATCTTCCGCCGCACCCATCGCCCCCCAGGAAATGCCATAACGCGCCCGGTTGAGGCAGCCGAACGGCCCCTTCAGGCCGGAGACATTAGGCAGCAGCGCGTCTTCGTCGACCTCGACACCTTCCATCACCACTTCGCCGGTGATCGATGCACGAAGCGACAGCTTGCCGCCGATCTTCGGCGCCGACAGCCCCTTCATGCCTTTTTCCAGCACGAAGCCGCGAATCTCGTTGTCATGCGCGGCCGATTTCGCCCAGACGACAAATAAGTCGGCGATCGGCGCGTTGGAAATCCACATTTTCGAGCCGGAGATCTTGTAGCCGCTCGCCGTCTTTTCGGCCCGCGTCTTCATACCGCCCGGGTCGGAACCGGCATCCGGCTCGGTCAGGCCGAAGCAGCCGATCCATTCGCCGCTGGCGAGCTTCGGCAGGTACTTCCTGCGTTGTTCTTCCGAGCCATAGGCATGGATTGGATACATCACCAGCGACGACTGCACGCTCATCATCGAGCGATAGCCCGAGTCGATGCGCTCGACTTCCCGCGCCACCAGTCCATAGGTGACATAGTTGGCACCGAGCCCGCCATATTCCTCGGGGATGGTGATGCCGAGCAGGCCTGCCTCGCCCATCTCGCGAAAGATCCCGGCATCGGTCTTTTCCTCGAGATAGGCTTCCTCGATTCTGGGAGCGAGCTTGTCGGCCGCGAATGCCGCGGCGCCATCACGCACCATCCGTTCGTCTTCCGAAAGCTGGTTCTCGATCAGGAAAGGATCGTCCCAGACGAATGCATTCTTGTCGGCGGCCATGGCTCGGTCTCCCAAACTCTTGCATGTTACCCAGAAATGTTCGGCGGTTTTGGGATAACTGCATAAACAAAAATCATGAAGTGCGCGGCTTATCGGCTTCCAGCTCGAAAAAATCAAACGAAATTGCTTCGGCGATCAATGAGCGATAGTAATGGATTATGAACGTACAGCGCCGCCTTTTGCCTGGTATCAGCGCCCTTGCCGCCTTCGAGGCGGTGGCCCGGTTGGGCAGCTTCACCGCCGCCGCGCAGGAGCTCGATCTGACCCAGGGCGCCGTCAGCCGGCAGATCAAGCTTCTGGAGGACCAGTTTGGCCGCCGGCTGTTCGATCGCGACAGCCGCAATGTCAGACTGTCGGCGGCAGGTGAGATCTATGCCGAAGCGGTGCGCGCCGCCCTTGGGCACTTGCGCGATGCAGCCCTGGGATTGATGAGCAATCGGCATAGTGGCATCTTGAATCTCGCCATCCTGCCGACCTTCGGCACGCGCTGGCTGATGCCGCTCATCCCGGATTTCGTTGAAAACAACCCCGACATCACCATCAATTTCGTCACTCGCATCGGCCGCTTCGACTTCGCCCGCGAACGACTCGATGCCGCCATCCATTTCGGCCTGCCCGACTGGCCGGATGCCGACTCGACGCTGCTGGTGCGCGAGACGGTGGTGCCTGTCGTGTCGCCTGAATTTCTGGCCGGCCGGGACCTTGCCACACCCGCCGACATCGGCCGCCTGCCGCTGCTGCATATGGCGACGCGGCCCGGCGCATGGACCGAGTGGTTCGAGCACCAGGGTTTAAGCGCGCCGACCGGACCGGGCATGCAGTTCGAGCAATTCGGCACCGCCGCCCAGGCCTGCATGGCCGGGCTTGGCGTGGCGCTGCTGCCGCAGGTCCTCATCTCAGGCGAGTTGCAGCGCGGCCAGCTCGTCCCGGCGCCGGGCCGGCCGATGCAGAGCCGCAGCGCCTACTATCTCGTCGTGCCGCACGACAAGCGCGGCCATCCACCAGTCGCCAGTTTTCGCGACTGGCTGCTGGCCCATGTGCCGCCGGAGAAATAGCTACTTACGCTTCAACGCATCCGCCAACGCGGCGCCGAACGCGCCCTGTTGCGCCGGCCGCTCCGGCTGACGCTGCGGCGCCGGCGCTCGCGGCACCGGTTTGCCGCCATTGTCGCGAGGTCCCTTCGATGCGCCACCATCGCCGTCCTTACGCATCGACAAGCCGATGCGCTTGCGCTTGATGTCGATTTCGACGACGCGCACCTTGACCACGTCGCCGGCTTTGACCACCTCATGCGCGTCCTTGATGAAACGGTCGGCCAATTGCGAGACATGCACCAAGCCGTCCTGATGCACGCCGATATCGACGAAGGCGCCAAACGCGGCGACATTGGTGACGGTGCCTTCCAGCAGCATTCCAGGCTTCAAATCCTTGATGTCGTCGATGCCGTCGGCAAAGGTCGCGGTCTTAAAACCGGGGCGCGGGTCGCGGCCGGGCTTTTCCAGTTCCGCTAGGATATCGCGCACCGTCGGC
Source organism: Mesorhizobium temperatum (assembly GCF_002284575.1). GTDB lineage: Bacteria > Pseudomonadota > Alphaproteobacteria > Rhizobiales > Rhizobiaceae > Mesorhizobium > Mesorhizobium temperatum. The sequence goes on along the minus strand of NZ_NPKJ01000040.1, from coordinate 114,155 downwards.
AGGCCGAACCGCTCATCGACGAAGACACGCGGATCGAGCGCCTTGAGAGCGGCACTGTCGCCCATCAGCGAACGGAGGTCACGTCCGCAGGCCGCAACAATCTTTTTCGCCACACCATAGGCTTCCGGATGCACGGCCGAGGCATCGAGCGGTTCGCTGCCGTTGGGAATGCGCAGGAAGCCGGCGCATTGCTCGAACGCGCGCGGTCCGAGCCGCGCCACCTTCAGCAGGTCACGACGGCTGGCGAAAGGGCCCGCCGCATCACGGTGAGCGATGATCGCTTCGGCCAGCGATGTGCCAAGGCCCGAAACCCGCGCCAGAAGCGGCGCCGAGGCGGTGTTGAGGTCGACGCCGACGGCATTGACCGCGTCCTCGACCACCGCTTCCAGCGAGCGGCCGAGCCGATACTGGTCGACGTCATGCTGATACTGGCCGACGCCGATCGACTTCGGCTCGATCTTGACCAGTTCGGCGAGCGGATCCTGCAGCCGCCGCGCGATCGACACCGCGCCGCGCAGCGACACGTCGAGGCCGGGAAATTCCGCCGCTGCCGTTGCCGAGGCGGAATAGACCGAGGCACCCGCCTCGCTGACGATCGCCTTGAGCGGCTTCGGCCGGGACTCGGCAGGCATGTCGGACAGCATGTCGGCCACCAGCCTTTCCGTCTCGCGGCTGCCGGTGCCGTTGCCGATGGAAATCAACTCGACCTTGTGCAGGCGGATGAGTTTCGCCAGTTCGGCTTGCGTGCCGCGCACATCGTTCCTTGGCGGAAACGGATAGACCGTCGTTGTCGCCAGCAACTTGCCTGTGCCGTCCACCACCGCCACCTTGACGCCGGTGCGGATGCCGGGGTCGAGCCCCATCGTGGCGCGCGAGCCGGCGGGTGCCGCGAGCAGCAAATCCTTCAGATTGCGGGCGAAGACATGGATCGCCTCCTCCTCGGCCCGCTCGCGCAGATCCCGCATCAAATCGAGCGTCAGGTGCAGCGACAGCTTTATGCGCCAGGTCCAGCCGGCCACCTCCATCAGCCAGCGGTCGCCCGGCAACTGGCGGCCGATGGCGTAGGCGTCGGCAATCATGCGTTCGACCGGCTTCTCTGGTGACGCGTCGTCGGCATCGACCTCGATGTCGAGCGACAGCACCTCTTCGTTGCGGCCGCGCAACATGGCCAGCGCGCGATGGCTCGGCACGTTGGCCCAGCGCTCGACATGGTCGAAATAGTCGGAGAATTTCGCACCAGCCTCCTGCTTGCCGTCGACGACGCGCGACCGCATGAAGGCCCGTTCCTTCATGTAGCTCCGCAGTCTGCCGACCAGATCGGCATTCTCGGCGAACTGCTCGGACAGGATGTCGCGCGCGCCCTCGAGCGCCGCCTTGGCATCGGCCACCTCTTCGCTGATGTAGGCCAGCGCCAGTTCGGCGGGCACCGCCGCGCGGTCGGCGAGGATAGCCTCGGCCAGCGGCCCCAAGCCACGCTCTCGCGCGATCTCGGCCTTAGTCCGGCGCTTCGGCTTGTAGGGCAGATAGATGTCTTCGAGTTCCGCCTTGGTGGCGGCGGCCGCGATCTTGGTTTCAAGCTCTTCGGTCAGCTTGCCCTGCTCGCGGATCGAACCGAGAATGGTGTCGCGGCGCGCGTCGAGCTCGCGCAGATAGGCGAGCCGCTCGGCAAGCAGGCGCAGTTGCGTGTCGTCCAGGCCGCCGGTGACTTCCTTGCGGTAGCGCGCCACGAACGGCACCGTCGCACCTTCGTCCAGCAGCCCGATCGCCGCCGCGGCCTGTTCGGGCCGGGCCGCGATCTCGGCTGCGATGATTGCTGCGATGCGCTTGATGTCGGATGCCATGTCGTTCCTGCTGTCCTGTCGAAAAGAGCGGCGACCATAAGCGCAGAGCGTCGCTCCGCCAACCGCGGCGTTTTCGATCACCCTGACAGGTCCACAGGAAAGCTGCGATACCGTGCTGCGGGTACCTGGATTGGCTCAGACCATCCGGCTCAGCGCTTCGAAGAAAGTGACCATATCGACATCGAGCGGCTCGTCGACCGGCTCCGGCTGCGACGACATCTTTGCGATGACGACCTCCGCCTTGGGATTGACATAGAGCCACTGGCCGTGGATGCCGATGCCGCAGAAGGCGCCGCTTGCCGCGCCCGTCTGATACCATTTGTTGCGGTAGCGGCCTTTCGGGAAGAGGAATGCCATCGTGCCACGCTGCCAGGCCTCGGTGTCTCCGCCTGTGCTGACAGTGTCGCGCACCCAGGCTTCCGGCACGATGCGGCGGCCATTGGCCATGCCGCCCTGCCGCATCATCTCGCCGACACGCGCCAGATCGCGCGGCGTCACCGAAATGCCGCCAGCCGTGCGCCCGGTGCCTTCCCTGTCGACCGTTACCGACGCTTCGCTCGTTGCACCAAGCGGCAGCCAAAATTTCTCGCGCAACAGCTCTGCGAAGCGCTGGCCGGACGCGCGTTCGAGCAGGATGCCGAGCAGATCGGAATTGGGCGAGCGGTAGCGGAAGGTCCGGCCATGCGGCTCGGCAAGGCGCTGCAGCGTCAGGATGAAGTCGGCCAGGCTTTCCGTGCCGCCATCCGGATTCCACAGCGTCGCACGGCGATAGCGGGCAAAGGCGCTTTCCGGATCGAGATAGGCTTCTTCGAAGTCGAGGCTGACGGTCATGTCGAGCACATGCCGCGCGCTGGCATCGCCATAGGCCGAGCCGGCAGCTTCCGGCAGATAGCGGGTCACCGGAGCCTGCGGATCAAAAATCCCCTCGCCTTCCAATATGCCGGCCAGAATGGCGGTCAGCGACTTGCTGATCGAGAAGATGATGTGGCGGGCACCGAACTCCATATGCGGTGCGAACCAGTCGCCGACGATTTTGCCGCCTTTCATGATCGTCAGCGCGTCGGTATCGGAACGCGTGAGAAAGGCCGCAACAGTCTCCGGTCCGCCAGCCAGCGCGATCTTTTCGCCAAGCAGCCCGTAAAGATCCTGTGCCGGCGCCTCACTGCCGCTTGACGCTGCAGCGACACGTGCGCTCGGCACCAACTCCCCGACATTCTTGAATGACCACCGGCTGAACGGGCTTTCGCGCCAGTTGCCGAGTAGCACCTGGTTGCGGGCAAAGCCGTATCTGGTCTCGAACGCGGTCTTACCGGTCATGGCGTGTTCCTCAACGCGGCGGCGATCGCGTGCACGGCTTTCAGCGTCGCCACCGAAAAGGCGATGCTGGTGAAATCCGGGTAGCTCGAAAGTTTCACCACGACCATTCTCGTGTTCCAGTCGATATGGATCAGCTGCCCGAACACGCCCCGGCACATCAGCGCGCGCGAACGCGGGTCCTCGATCCAGAACTGGTTGCGGTAGCTGCCTTCCGGCAGGCTGGGATTGAATTCGGGGCCATGCCTGCCGGTGCGCGTTGCCTCGATCCAGCCGGCCGGCACGACGCCGCCGCCATCGTCGAGGATCAGCTGGCCGAAACGGCCATAGTCGCGCAGCGTGGCGTTGAAACCGCCGTCGGCGATGGCGTAGCCGGCGCTGTCGACGGTGAAGCAGGCGCTTTCATCCGCCCCGAGCTTTTGCCAGAGTTCTTCCGAGACCAGCTGCGCCAGCCGCTTGCCGGTCACCCGCTCCATGATGAAGGCGAGCACGTCGGTCTCGATCGAACGATATTCGAACGCAGCGCCATGCGGCCGGCTTGTCTCCTTGAGCCCCAGGATCAATTCGAACATATGCGACGGCCACTCGAAGGCCGGGTCGCTGCCCGGCGGCACCGGTTTCCAGCCACTGGCGACATCGACCTGACCGATGTCGGAATAGCGGTCGGTGTATTCCTCGGAAAAGCGCACGCCTGTCGTCATATCGAGCACATGCTGCACGCTGGCGCCCGCCCAGCCGGTAGCTTCCAGCTCCGGCAGATAAGTCGTCACCGGCATGGCGGGATCGATCAGGCCGCGCCCGGCCAGTATGCCGAATACCGAGCCCGTGACCGATTTCGCCATCGACTGCGACAAATGCAGCGTGCGGTCGGTCATGCCGTTGAAATAGCGCTCATAGGCGATCTTGCCGTCCTTGAGCACGACGAACCCATCCGTATAGGTTTCGTCCAGCAGCCCGGCCAGCGTCGTCGGTGCGCCCGTGCTGTCGCTTACCGGCAGCGCGTCGAGATCGACCTCGGCGCGCTCCAGTCTGCGGCGATGGCCATTGCCGCGCCAGACTTCGACGGTCGGCAGAATTTCGCGGATGTGCTGGAACGTCCAGCGGTTCCAGGGTCCCCTGTCCCAGTCGAGCTTCGGCGGCACCATCAGCGGCGGCGAGCCCTGCATGATCGGCGGCACCGGTTCACTGTTACGGTAGGAGGTCATTGCATGCTCCGGGAAGTGTCGTCCCGCGGTGTCCCGACGGTTTTGCTTTCAGTGCGGTCGTGCCGCCCGTCATAGTTTCGGCCGACGCGTCTTTTCTCCGTACCAGCCACCAACTGCTTTCTCATAGGCCATGCCGGCGCGGAACACATCTTCGTCGCTATAGGTGCGGCCGACGATCTGGATACCTGTCGGCACGCCATTCTTTGCGTGGCCGGATGGAACCGACAGCACCGGACAGCGGCTCATCGTGTTGAACGGCGTCGTCATCACCCAGCCCAGCGAGGGATTGACCAGCTTGCCGTTGATCCTGATCTCATCTTTCGATTGGTCATAGTCGGCCGGCACTGACGGCAGAGCCGTGGTCGGGCAGATCAGCACATTGTACTTTTCGAGCAGCGGCCCAAGCGTCATGTACATGCGGCCAGCCACCTCCAGGCTGCCGACGAAATCGGTCGCCTTGGATACTGCTCCCTCCTCGGCGAACTTGCGGGCGTAGGTCGTCATCTCGTCGGCATGGTCGCGCAGCAGTTTCGACAGGAACGCACCGAACAAATGGTTCAGATAGGCGAGCCCGGCCTCCAGGACGAGGCGCCCGAGCCGCCCGACGAGCCTCCGGGCGTGAACTTGGGGTTCCACGGATTGCGGGTGACGCCCCACAGTCTGGACCAGGTATAGGCCGCGCAGGAGAATTCCGGCGTTGCCGTGCGTGCATGGACGATGCCGCCAGCCCGAATGATCCGCTCATTCATGGTCGAGCTGGTGTCGGCAACGAAGCCCTTCATAATCAGCGAGCCGCCGGTGGTCGGCTTGCCCTTGATGTAGCTTTCGTCCTTGATGCCGATGGGCAGGCCCTCGAGCGGACCCGTTTTCTTGCCCTTGGCGTATTTCGCCTCGGCTTTTTTGGCCAGCGCCATCGCCTCGTCGAAATGCGTGTTGGTGAAGGCGTTGACCGTGTCCTTCGTTGCCGCGGCTTGGCTGATGACCGCTTCCATCAGTTCGACCGGTGAGAGCTTCTTTGCCTTGAAGCGCTTCAGCGCCTCGCTTGCCGGCATATAGCAAAGATCGACATCGGACATGGTAGGCGCGCTCCAGGCGCGTCGGGCGACAGCCCGACGTTGGTTCTTGTCGAAGGCATTCCCTTGATGGATTCAAACAGGACCCGGCAGCCATTGCTGCCGGGTCAATGGTACTGCGATTACTTCTGCAGTTCGGTCCAGATCCTGGTGTAGAGTGCCTGCACGTCGGGCTCGCAGTTCAGCATGAACTTGCCCTTGTCGACGAACTCTGCGGGGATGTTGACCTCCGGCGCCGTTTTCATGTCCTCAGGCATGAAGGCTTCCGATCCCTTGATGCCGTTGGCGTAGCGCGCGAAGGATGAGATCAGCGCGGCGTTCTCGGGATCCATGATGAAGTTCTGGAACAGCTTGGCGTTTTCGACGTTCTTGGCGTCCTTCAGCACCGAGACATTGTCCATCCAGATCGGATAGCCCTCCTTCGGATAGCCATAGACGATGTCCTTGTTCTGCAGGCGGGAGCGGAAGGACGCGCCGTTCCAGTCGACGCTGGCTGCGAAGTCGCCCTTGGTGAACTTCTCGACCGTGCCGTAGTCCATGGAGATCCATTTCGGCTTGGCCGCCACCAGCGCATCGCGCACCTTCTTCAGCACCTCCTTGTCGCCGGTGCAGGGCTCGCCGCCGACATATCTGATGGCGAGATGCATGACATCGGCCATTTCGGGCACAACATTGACCTTGCCGACCAGTTCCGCGGGCGGGTCCATGAAGATGGCCGAGGTGTTGGGGTCACCCTTGTAGACGGAAGTGTTGACCGTCACGCCGGTCGTGCCCCACTGCCACGGCACGGTGTATTTGCGGCCCGGATCGAAGGGAACATCGACCCATTTCGGATCCATATTCTTGAAGTTCTCCATCTTGTTCGGCTCTGTCTCCAAGAGCAGCCCTTCCCCGATCCAGATCGGCACGAAGCTCGCCGAGGGCACCACGATATCGAAGCCGCTGCCGCCTTGCCTGATCTTGGCCAGCGCTGTGTCGTTGGAATCGTAGTCGGTGACGGTTACCTTGACCTTGTATGTCTCCTCGAACTTCTTGATGAGATCCGGGTTGGTGTAATTGCCCCAATTGTAAATGTTGAGTTCGCCATCGGCGCGGGCGAGACCCGCCGAGGCGAGAAGCGCAGTGCCGAACGTCGTCGCGACCAGTTTCCACTTCATCGTTTCTCTCCTGTCACTCCTGATCCTTTTTCCTGCTGATGAAAAAGAAGACGGTGACGATCAAGATCGAGATCAGCAGGAACACCGTCGAAATCGCGTTGATTTCCGGCGTGATGACGCGCCGGAACTGGCCGAGCATGTAAGTCGGCAATGTATCCTGGCCGCCGGACTTGACGAACTCCGTGATGACGACGTCGTCCAGCGAGATGACGAAGGCCAGCATCAGCCCGGCAAGGATGCCTGGCCAGAGCAGCGGAAAGGTGACGCGCCGAAAAGCCTTCCAGGGTGTCGCGTAGAGGTCGGCCGCCGCGATCTCCAAAGACAGATCCATGTTCTCGAGCCGCGCCCGGATCGGCAGATAGGCAAAGGGAATGCAAAAGGCGGTGTGCGCGGCCATCAGGTAGCCCAGCCCCGAATAGTCGGTCCAGATCTTGATGCGCGAGAAAAAGATCAGCAGCGCCACCGCGGTGACGATCTCCGGCACCATCAGCGGCTGGTTGATGAAGGCGTATTTGAAGCCGAGGCCGGGATAGGGTTTGGTTCGGGTCGTAGCGAGTGCAGCCATGGTGGCGACGATGGTGGCAATAGTCGCGGCGACCGAAGCGATCTGCAGCGACCGGATGGAGGCATCGACGACCTGGCTGTTGTTCCAGGCCTGGTAGAACCAGCGCAGCGACACGCCTTCCCAGATCGCGATCGAATTGCCGGCGTTGAAGGCATAGGCGACAAGCGTGACGATCGGCAGGTACAGCGCGAAGAAGCAGATCATTGCGATGGTCGTGAAGCCGGTCTGCCGGCGGATGTCGAAGCGGCTAGCCATGCGCGCCGCCCCGGCGCCCGACGGAGCGGACATATAACAGCAGCGCGACCATCACGATCGCCATCAGCGACAGCGACAGCGCCGAGCCGAGCGGCCAGTTGCGGCCTTGCCCGAACTGCAGCTCAATCAGATTGCCGAGCATCATATTCTTCGACCCGCCGAGCACGCGCGGGGTGACATAGGCGCCCAGCGCCGGGATGAAGACCAGGATCGAGCCGGCGACGATGCCGGGCTTGACCAGCGGGATGATGACCCGCCTCAGCACCTGGAACCGGTTGGCATAGAGGTCGTAACCCGCCTCGACCAGCCGGAAGTCGATCTTTTCCATACTGGCATAGAGCGGCAGCACCATCAGCGGCAGATAGACATAGGTCATGCCGACCATCAGCGCGAAATCGGTGAACATCATCTGGATCGGCTGGCTGATGATACCGAGCTTGATCAGCACCGTGTTGACGATGCCCTCGTTGCGGATCACCTCCTGGATGGCGAAGGTGCGGATCAGCAGATTGGTCCAGAACGGGATGGTGATCAGGAACAGCCAGATGTTGCGCTGTCGCGCCGGCCGGGTGGCGATGAAATAGGCAGTCGGGAAGCCAAAGAGCAGCGTGAAGATCGTCGTCAGGAACGACAGCTTGGCCGAGCGCCAGAAGATCGACAGATGCGCGTCGGCGAAGGCCAGCGTGTCGTCGAAGATGTCACGCTGCATCAGCACCGACAGCCAGCCGTCCGTGGAGAATTTCCACACCACGTCGCCGTAGGGCCCCGGCGTCAGGAATGAGTAGATCACGACGATCAGCAGAGGGCCGGTCGCCGCGAGAAAGATGATGATCAGTGCCGGCGCCGACAGCAGCCAGCGATCGCGGATTTCACGGCGTTCGGCGTCCTTGGCGACTTCTTCCGCGCTCGCCATCAATCCCTCAGCACTTGTGCGGCGTCATTGCCGATCGAAATGCCGACCTTGTCGCCCCGCTCGAAACCGCAGCCGGCGCTGCGCGTGTTCTGCTGGCGCACGGTGAAGGCCTCGCTGCTGTCCAGGCGAACTTGAATGTGCGTGTCGGTGCCGAAGTAGACGATGTTTTCGACCGTGCCTGACAGGTCGCCCTTGCCGCTGGTCAGCTTGGCATGTTCCGGCCTGACCACCACGGTGGCATTGTCCTTCGGCTGGAAGCCTTCAGCCACGGTTGCGTCGATCGTCGCGCCGGATTTGAGCGTTGCGCGTGCCTTGCCGTTGCCCATGCCTGTGATCGCCGCCGTGAGGAAATTGGTTTCGCCGATGAAGTCGGCGACGAAGCGCTCCGCCGGCTTGTCATAGATATCCCAGGGCGTTCCGACCTGCAGGATCTTGCCCGACGACATCACCGCGATGCGGTCCGACATGGTCAGCGCTTCTTCCTGGTCGTGAGTGACGAAGATGAAGGTGATGCCGGTCTCGTGCTGCAGCCGCTTCAGCTCGATCTGCATCTCTTTGCGCAGCTTGAAGTCGAGCGCCGACAGCGGCTCGTCGAGCAGCAGCACTTTTGGCTGCGGCGCCAGAGCCCGCGCCAGCGCCACGCGCTGTTGCTGGCCGCCGGAAATCTGGCTGGTGCGGCGGTTGCTGAGCGCCTCCATCTTGACCAGCTTCAGCATCTCGGCGACGCGCGCCTTCACTTCGGCCTTGGGCTTGCCGAGCATTTCGAGGCCGAAGCCGATGTTCTCGGCCACCGTCATATGCGGGAACAGCGCATAGTTCTGGAACACGGTATTGACCGGCCGCTTGAACGGCGGCAGCGGCGCGATGTCCTGACCATGCAGCAGGATCTCGCCGGCGCTCGGGAAATCGAAGCCGGCGATCAGCCGCAAAAGCGTCGTCTTCCCGCAGCCGGACGGACCAAGCAGCGTGAAGAACTCATTTTCGCGGATCGACACCGAAACCGTGTCGAGGGCGGCGACTTGTGCGTCCCCGGTACCGAATACCTTGCGGACGCCACGAACTTCAATTGCACTTTTACCCGGTTGTTCCGGCACGATTACCCCATTCTTGTGTCCGCTCTTCTGGCGGATCCAGTTCCCACTCGATTGTCAGCACACGGCGCATGGCTTGGCAAGCATACATCTGAATGTCGATTCAGAACGCAATTCCCATGCCACCGTCATGCCTGGTAAGTGATCTTGCCGCCGCAGATCGTCGTCACCGGCCGCACCGTATGCAGCGCTTCCGGCGCGGTCGCCTCGATGTCGCCTGACAGCACCGCGAGATCGGCCATGAAGCCTGACTTCAAACGGCCCTTGCGATGCTCCATGAACTCGGCATAGGCGCCTTCCACGGTGTAACCACCGAGCGATTCATGCAGCGAGAAGCTCTGGTCGGGATCGCTTTCTGCCCATGGTTTGCGCAGCACTGCCGCCTGAATGCCCAGCATCGGATCGATCGGCGACACCGGCCAATCGGAGGCGAAGACGACGCGCGCGCCGGCATTCTTCAGCGTCCGCCACGCATAGCTGAGCGGCCAGCGGGCGGGCCCGATGCGCGACACCGTCGGCTCCAGCGGCAAGCCCATGCTGCCCGGCGGATGCGGTGGCTGCATCGAGGCAATGACGCCAAGCTTCGCGAAACGCGGTATGTCGGCGGCGGTGACCACCTCGATATGCTCGACCCGATGCCGGCTGTCGCGCCTGCCATTCGCCTTTTGCGCTGCGTCGTAGCCGTCGAGCACGGCGCGCACGGCGCCATCGCCAATCGAGTGCACCGCCATCTGCAGCCCGCGCCGGTCGACGGCCACGGCAAGGTCGATGAATTGCTGCGGCGTGAAAAGCGGCTCGCCCAGCCAATCCGGACGGTCCGCATAGGGCTTGACCATCACCGCAGTCCATGAATCGAGCACGCCGTCGTAGAACACCTTGACCATGCCCGACGACAGCCATTCGCCATCGTAGCGCTCAGCCATCACTGAGGCTTTGTCGAGCATGTCGAGCGTCATGAAATTCTTATAGTGGAACGGCACCTGCACGCGGCACAGCAAGCCGCCCTCGGCCTCGATCTCCGACAGGAGTTCGAGCTGGTGCAGATTGCCGTCCATGTTCTGGATCGATGTGATGCCGTGCTTGGCACACCATTCCAGCCCGCGGCGCATGATCGCCCGGTCGGAGGCCTGCTCCGCCGGCGTCGGCTTCGGGTCCGGCTCGCCGCCGGTGGCCAGGCCGAGCCGCACGCGATCCTCGCCGGCCAGCGCGATCAGCGGCCCAAAAGCCTCGCCCTCGCGCAATTCGCCACTGGCCAGCCCGTCGTCGCCCATGACGATCTCGTTGCCGGGACCAAGCCGCTTGCCTCTCAGCAGGCCGGCCAGTTCCAACGCCTTGGTGTTCGCCCACATTGTGTGGTGGTCGGGCGCCGCCATGACGAAGGGCCGGTCCGGCAGGATGCGGTCGAGGTGATGGCGGCTGACCCGCTCCGTCGCCGACAGGATGGTATAGTCGGCGCCTTGCGCCTGCAGGACGGATAGATCCGGCCGCTTTGCTGCATAGTGGCGCACAGCATCGCAAAGCGCATCGAAACCGTGGATGCCCATCAGCTGGAGGTGATCGAGTTCGGCCGCTCCGGCGAAAAGATGCATATGCGCTTCGATGAAGCCGGGGACGACGGAGCCGCGCTCGGCATCGATGACGCGCGTCCCGGGTCCCTTGTGCTCCAGCACGGTCGCGCGATCTGCGATCGCAATGATTTCGCCGCCCTTGATGGCTATGGCTTCGGCGCGGGGAGTATCGGGATCCATCGTCAATATGCTGGCGTTCTCGACGATCAGATCGGCCGATGGCGGCATAATTTTCTCCCGTTTGAGCTTAGGCTAGCAGAGTATTGGCGTCTGGCAAGCCGGCCGCGGCCACTCGCAAAGACGGTCTGGAATGCCTCTTGGCGGCGCTGGAACTCTCTGCCACAAAGCTGTCCGTCAATGACAGATACGTAACTCGAAGAGCGAGCCGGCCGCCAAAATGAAGACTGTTTTCTCCCCTCTCCACGCCGGTCATGCCGGCAATTTCGAGCTCATTTCGGGCGCCATCGTGCCGGCCTTCGAGAAGCCCTCGCGCGCCGAGTTCATCAAGGCGAGGGTGGAGAGCGAAAAGCTCGGCCCGATCCTGCCACCCGAGACCCACGACCTCGCAACCGCTAAGCAGGTGCATACCAGCGACTACATCGATTTCCTGCCGACCGTATGGCCGCTCTGGGAAGAGTCGGGCCGGACGGGGTCGGCCCTCCCATTCACCTGGCCGACGCGCGGCCTGCGCGGCGATGTGCGCCCCCAAACCATCGATGCGCTGCTTGGCTTTTACTCCTTCGATGGCGGCGCCTCCTTCGTCAAGGGCACCTGGGAGGCGATCAAGTCATCCTATGACGTGGCGCTGACTGCGGCCGCTCTGGTCAAGGGCGGTGAGACGTCAGCCTTCGCGCTCTGCCGCCCGCCCGGACATCATGCCGGTGCTGCCTTCATGGGCGGCTATTGCTACATCAACAATGCCGCCGTTGCCGCGCAATGGTTCCGCGACCACGGCGCCAGGTGCGTCTCGATCCTCGATGTCGATTACCATCATGGCAACGGCACGCAGGAGATCTTCTACAGCCGCGGCGACGTGCAAGTGCTGAACCTGCATGGCGACCCGATGACCGAATATCCGTTCTTCCTCGGCCATGCCGACGAGCGCGGCGCCGGCGCCGGCGAAGGCTTCAACGTCAATTATCCCCTGCCGTTCGGCACCGCATGGGATGCCTGGAATGCTTCGCTGGACGATGCCTGCGCGAAACTTGCGGCTTACGCTCCCGATGTCGTCGTCGTCTCGCTCGGCGTCGACACGTTCGAGAAGGACCCGATCAGCAAGTTCAAGCTGAAAAGCGCCGACTATCCCAAGATTGGCCGTCGCATCGCCAAGCTTGGCCTGCCGACGCTGTTCGTCATGGAAGGCGGTTATGCCGTCGAGGAAATCGGCATCAACGCCGTCGGCGTGCTGACCGGATTCGAAGATCGGTAATGCATGTCGCCCAAAGCGCTGCCCCGGGCATTCGACCCGAGAGAAGCGCAGCGGCTTTGGGAAACGGCACTCGTAGAAATCTAGGCCGTAGACTCATAGCGCGGAGTCAAAGCCGCATTGAGGCGAGCTGAACCATTGCAAGGAAGTTGGCGGCGCGCTTGTCGTATCGGGTGGCGACGCAGCGGAAGTGCTTCAGCTTGGAGAAGAAGCTCTGGCAGCTACGCCCCTTGGCCGCCGATCGTCTGGAGCGCGCCGCTTCCCCAGGCCCTCCCATTTCGACAAGCCTAGTTGACGGGAAAGAGCGGATCGATCGTCATTGTCTGCTCTCCGGCGCGTAATGGAGGATGACAACACCAGACTTGAGCGTCTTCGTCTCCAGATGCTTCAGGGGTATTCGGTTCGGGCCGCCCTTGAAGAGCGGCGTGCCTCTCCCGAGAATGACGGGGTTGATCCCGAGGTGATACTCGTCGATCAGGCCGTGCTCCATCAGGGTCGCCGTGAGGTCGGCGCTGCCGAACACGAAGATGTCTCCGCCGTCCCTGGTCTTCAGCTTGGAGACTTCTTCCGCGACATTGCCGTTGAAGAGCTTCGTGTTGTTCCAGTCGGCGCTTTTCAGCGTGCGCGAGAAGACCACCTTCTCGATCTTGTTCATGAAGTCCGCGATCCAGCCTTGCTCGGACGGCCAATAGGCTGCCATGAGCTCGTAGGTCACGCGGCCGAAGATCAGCGTGTCGGCCTTTTCCTGGGTCTCACGAATGTAGTTCTCGAGTTCTTCTTCGAAGACGAACCAGCTGATGTCCCTGTCCGGACCTTCGAAGAAGCCGTCGACGGTCACCATGTCCCATATGATCAGTTTTCTCATAGAACCCTCCTCTTCGTGTATCCCTTTGTGAATTCTCGGCCCCATCCCGCCAAGCGGAAGCGCATGTTGGTGATCGGCCCCGCTTCCGAGACCTGGGTCTTCTCCAGCCTGACCGGCTCCATGCCGTTCTGAATGAAGAGGCGGATGCCGTCGCCGATGAAGACGGGCGCGACATGGATGAGGACCTCGTCCACAAGCCCTAATTCGGGCCGACGGGAGACCGCAGCATTTCAGCGGGATGCGACGAAGCGTTCCAGTTTGCCCAGAGTTTGCAGTCCCAGTTCCACGGCACCGAAGCCCTTCGCCTCCTGGAACTCGGCAGCCGTGCTGAATACCATGCCCAGCGTTACCTTCGTTGCCCCGTCCTGATCCTCGAACGAGGCCCAGGCGTCGGCATGTTTCGGCCCGTTTTCGCCCCAATGCAGCGTATAGCCGATCCTCTCCTCGGGCCGGACCTCGTTATAGAGATGGTGGTTCGGGAAGACCGTGCCGTCAGGCGCGATCATGTCGAATACCCACTCGCCGCCCGCTCGCAAGTCGATCCTCTTCGTTCGACAGGAGAAGCCTTCCGGCCCCCACCATTGCGGCAGCGTTTCAGGGTTCATCCACGCGCCCCACACGATGGACCGCGGCGCCTGAATCACCCGCTGCAGCACCATGGTCCGTTCAGCCGCGCCCGCGAGGTTGTCTAGTCCCGCGCCGAAGCCTTCTCGATAGCCTGCCTCCATGTCCTGCGCCAGCGAGGAAAGCTGCACCGTCACGACCAGCCGGCTGCGCTCGTGCGTTCCCGAGATATCCGCCGTCACCAGCGCGACCGATTGCGTCACGCCTTCGGATGAGATCACCTCGTAGTTCACGCTGCACAGCGCCGGCTGCAACGCCAGCCAGCCGCACTCGCAGCGGATGTCCGGATGGCCCTCTACCTTGCAGAGCGAGACCTCGCGTCCACCCACCCTGGTATCGGCCTCCAGGAACTCCACGGTGACCGAGGGCGATGGCGCAGCCCAGATCGCCCGCGCGGCCGGGGCCGTCCATGCCTCCCAAAGCACGGCCAATGGCGCGGCCACGTCCCGTTCGAAGGTGAGTGTCGCAAAGCGGCCTTTCCTATCATCAGGCGCAGCACGGGTCGCATCGTTTGTAGCGAGGTTCTGTGTCATTCTTCGCGTTCCTTCATCACATTCATCACAAATGCATCCAACCGGTCGAGCCGAGCCTCCCAGATGGCGCGCTGTTCATCGAGCCATGTCCGCACCGGATCCAGAGCCTCGGGTACGATGGCGCAGGTGCGTATCCGCCCGTCCTTGGACGTGGTGATCAACCCTGCCGCCTCCAGCACGGAAAGGTGCCGCATCACCGTGGGCAGCCGTAGTCCCGTGGGGCCAGCCAAATCCGTCACCCGCGCAGGTGTTTCGGCGAGCCGGATCAGGATCGACCGGCGGGTCGGATCAGCGAGCGCATGGAAGAGCAACGAGAGAGCAGGATCATGCTTAGCCATGTCGCTAACTATCGCCCAATTTGCCGATAGCGCAAGCGAAAACTTCGTCAAGTCGCTAAGTATTTTTTGCCCAACGCGCCGAGTTCTTGGAGCAGGCGGCTTCCGTTGCCGAGTCCGCAGGGAAGTAATCGAAGACAAATTCCTGAAGCCGCCAGTCCGCTTCCCACCAATCTCAGCCGTTCGCGTTTTATGGGTTCACGGCAGAAGGCAGCGGGCGCGGCGGGCGGAAAGTCGGCCACCTCACCGAAGCGCTTCACGCGGCCTGCAAGAATGGCCACCGACCTGTTCCAGCCACCGCTATCTTGTTGTTGGACCATGATCTTCTTTGAAAAGCCGTTCGCCCTTTGCGAAGTCATGCTCTACTTTGAAGGGACGGCATGAGGGCACCGATTCTGGAAGAACGCAGCATTTGAAGTCGGGGAAGCATCCATGATCGACGACGAGCCGGACAGCGAACGCGTCTCGGCGCTGGCGCCGTTCCGGCACGGCATTTTCCGCGCCGTATGGTCCGCCAGTCTGGTTTCGAATTTCGGTGGCTTGATCCAGGGCGTCGGCGCTGCCTGGATGATGACCACGATCGCCACCTCGTCCTATCAGGTTGCGCTGGTCCAGGCCTCGACCACCTTGCCGATCATGCTGTTTGCGCTCGTTGCCGGTGCGATCGCCGACAGCTTCAACCGGCGCAAGGTCATGCTGATTGCCCAGATCTTCATGCTGGTCGTCTCGGTTCTGTTGACCGTGTTCACCTATCTTGGCTTAATCACGCCGTGGACGCTGCTCGCCTTCGCCTTCCTGATCAACAGCGGCACGGCGCTTTACAACCCGTCATGGCAGGCTTCTGTCGGTGACATGGTGCCGCGCGCCAAGCTGCCTGCGGCCGTCGCGCTCAACTCCTTGGGCTTCAACCTGACGCGCAGCGTCGGCCCGGCGATCGGCGGCATCATCGTGGCCGCCGCAGGTGCTGCAGCGGCTTTTGCCGCCAACGCTTTGAGTTATGTCGGGCTCCTCATCGTGCTTGCCCGCTGGAAGCCGGACCTGCCGGCCTCGACACTGCCGCGCGAGACACTGGGCGCGGCGATGGGCGCCGGCCTGCGCTACGTCGCCATGTCGCCCAATATCGGCAAGGTGCTGGTCAGGGGTGCGGCTTTCGGCTTCAGCGCCGGCGCGGTTCTGGCGCTGCTGCCGCTGGTGGCGCGCGATGTCGTCAAGGGCGATGCCTTGACCTACGGCATCATGCTCGGTGCTTTCGGTATCGGCGCCGTCGGCGGCGCGCTGATCAGCGTCCGGCTGAGGCAGATCCTGTCCAGCGAGACGATGGTGCGCATGGCATTCGCCGGCTTCGCGCTCTGCGCCTTCAATGCCGCCGTCAGCGACCACGCCTGGCAGACGTCGCTCGGGCTGTCCATCGGCGGCGCCTGCTGGGTGATCGCGCTGTCGCATTTCAACGTCACCGTGCAGATGTCGACGCCGCGCTGGGTGGTCGGCCGGGTGCTCTCGGTCTATCAGACCGCGACATTCGGCGGCATCGCGCTCGGCAGCTGGATTTGGGGTGTCGTCGCCGATGCGCATGGCGCCGAATTCGCGCTGGTCGCGGCGGCGGTTGCGATGCTGGCGGGCGGCGCGATCGGCCTCTTGTTGCCGTTGCCGCAGCAGGCGGTGCTCAACCTCGATCCCACCAACCGTTTCAAGGAGCCGCACCTTGCGCTCGACCTAAAACTGCGCAGCGGCCCCATCGCCATCATGATCGAGTACATCATCCGCGAGGAGGACGTGCCGGAATTCCTAGCCACCATGGCCGAACGCGGCCGCATCCGCCGCCGTGACGGCGCCCGCAACTGGACGCTGGCGCGCGATCTCGAAAATCCCGCAATATGGATCGAGCACTATCACACGCCGACATGGCTCGAATACATCCGCCACAACAAGCGGGCCACCCATGCCGACGCCGTTATCGGCGAGCGCGTACGGGCGCTGCACAGCGGCGACGAGCCGCCGCGCGTCCGTCGCATGATCGAGCGTCCGACAACCGCCGGCACCACGATCGTCATGCCGAAAGGACCGATCGAGCATTAGGCCGTGCCGGTGTGTCCAGCTGGATGAGCACATGACGCTAAAATCCATGCGCCAAGCTGATGGGTCACACGTACCCTAATCGGCGCAGCCCCACCCGCGCCTTAGGATGCAGCGCGCAGGCTCGTACGGACGCGCCGCCTGCTTGTGGCGCGGGCATTCTCCGCCACGACACCGGTGATCTCGACCACGCCGTTCTCATGCGGTTTGGCGTTTGTGACCTTGTGGAGACGCTCATAGGGCAACAGTTCCTTGACCCGAGCATCGAGCAGCGCGACTTCGGCTCGCAGATCCTCGCATTCCTGCCTCTGGACATCGAGCTGTATCTGTTCGGATGCCTGCTGCAGGGAAAGCTGCGAAAAATTCGCGCTCACCGTCGAGAGGTGCATCTTGTCGTTTTCGTTCTCCTTTCTGAGAGCGGACAACCTTTCCTCCGCAATTTGCTTTTCGGCCACAGCGTCGCTCCATTGAGCCTTGAGATTGGCGATCTCGCTGGCGGCTTGACTGTTCTCGTTCGAGGCAACTTCCAATCGTGATTGGAGGTTGCGAATTTCAGAACGCAGGCCGCCGATCTCCGTGAAACTACGCGTACGCTCGGCTTCCCTGTCACCTTCCATGATACGGGCCGCTTCCGTCATTTCCGACAGCTTCGCTTGCGCGATATCGAGCGATTTCTGCAGCCGCATCTCTTCTTTCTCGCTCTTGCCAAGCGCAGCCAGCAGTTCCGAAAGTCGCGTCGCATCACTGGCATGAATCGTCGAGAGTTCATCCAGCCTGTGCCGCGCCTCAGCTTCCCGTTTCAGCGCCTTGTCGAGGTCGATCGACAGGCTGACATGTTTTTCCCTCAGTATCTCGTTCTCGCGTGCGCATCTGTTGGCCTCGGCCGTTCTGGCCGAAAGCGTTTTGACGAGGTCGCCGAACTCCGCTTCGCGTTCTGCGCTCGCATTGCCTGCCATGACGAGTCCGAGCCTCGCTGCAGCCAGCGCACCGCGAAGTGCCTCCTTGTCCTCGACCAGGCTTATCTCGCGCTGCTGCAGGGCCTCGACAGCGCTTTCACCTTCGCGCTGCTTTCTGGTCGCGTCGTGGAGCTGCTCCGACAGCACTCTTTGCTGTGTGGTCAGGCTGACATTTGCCAGTTCCAGCTCGTTGGCGCGAAGGATGTCCCCGTGAAGCAGCTTCAGGAATTCGCCTGTCAGATGATGCGAGGTCGCGATCTCCGACAGTTTCGTGTTGATCTCCTCCAGATACTCCCGTGCATCGTCAAAGAGCCCATCAACGGCATTTAACGCAGCCAGTCGGGTTTGTGTATGGGAAGTCAGCCGTAATGCGATCTCGGGATTGTCCGCATCGTCCTCAGGCTGAGAGTTATCATTCCTTGCCGCGAGATTCTCATCCGGGACGTCATTCAACGGCGATTGGTAGTCTAGGTTGAGATACTCATCGAATGCATCCGCCCTTGCCGCGAGATTCTCATCCGGGACGTCATTCAACGGCGATTGGTAGTCTAGGTTGAGACACTCATCGAATGCATCCGCCAAATCGGCTTCGAGCTCCTTGAATGCTCTGTCCACCTTCTCGGCACGCTTGATCAGACTTTTGATTCTCATGACTGAACGTCCCCCCCTTCTAGCGCCACCACGGAGTCTTGATCCTCGCCTGCCGGATACGGGTTCATCCTACCTCCCCTGACGCGGTCGCCGCGTGAGACGACCGCTCTTGAACCTGCTGTCATGGTCCCGTTTACACCACCCTGAGCGCAAGAGGCCGAGTCCACGCTAGGGACAGGCTTGGCCACTGTCCTCGTCTGTTTGAATGATGCAAACTGTAACTGCCCTGATTGCCGCCGGCTTTCGGGCAAACAACCACCGTCGGAACGTCCGCCGGAGTTCAAGACCTTGGGTACCGACAGCTACTGACCGCATCCGCGATCATCGTCGTGCCGCTATCGGGAGAGGACGCGAATGCGGCTCTGAAACTCACCCCGATCGACATAGCATCCCCGCAGATGTCTCAGCCCCGTGTTTGGGTTGAACGATTGGCGGCCGTGAAGCACCCGGCGATTGTCGAAGACCGCCATTTCGCCGGCCTTGAGGCGGTAGGCTATTTGAAAACGCGAGCTGCGGATCATCATCATCAGCTTGCGATAAGCCGCATAGAAGGGAGTGCATATCTCGGAGGGAAGGTCGATGACATCGACAAGATGGGCGTTGAACCGCAACTCTGTCACGTCTCCATTGCGTCGAGTTACGATCACAGGAAACCGACCGCGCAGATCGTAGTTTTCGTCGTGAAAACGATAGGGGATATCGACCTCGCACAAAAGACGGTAGGCTTCCGGATCTTCCGCCTGTAATGCGGCCACGACCGCAAACCCGTCGGCAAAGACCGATCCACCGCCTTCAGCTTCATTCGCGATACAATGCAGGAATTGATAGCCGGGCGGCACCTCCTGGTTGGCGAGATCGGAGTGTAACGGCAGGGCGACCGGGGTGTAGGCCAAGTTGTTCGGGTTCGGCATCGACACGACTTCGAACATAGTGCCGAAATTTGTCTGGCGCAGGAAACCTATCCGCTCTGCCGCACGCCGCCCGGCGTCTGGATCATCGCCAAGCCCCTCGACGATGGAGAGCCCGTATGCAGCCGTCGCCTTCAGCCAGGCAAGCAGATCGGCATCGCTTTGAAAGAAGTCCCGGGCTGAGTAACGCGGTATGGTTTCAATATCGATCGAGCCGTCCCAGAGTTTCGGAGCGATCTCAGCCGGATCGTCCCGCTTTCTGCCTGGGCGGTAGGATTCAAAGAAATGGCCCGGGATTTCCTCCTCAGCCTGGTCGTTCGGCCAGACAATGCTCACCGCGCCGCGTCTGTCCTGCACGTTGAGGGGTCTGAGCGAGGCGTCTACGCTGGTCAGGTCGAATATTCTCTCTTCGGTCTGTGGGTGAAACGCCGATGGTGCATTATCCTTTAGCCAAAGCCAGGGATAGCAGACAGTTTCGCCTGACGAGAAAGTCACGGCAAGCGCGGTCTCCCGGGCTTCCACGGAAAGCATGGTATTCATGATTGTGTCTCTCTGAACACGAAATTAAATTTTCAGCTTGGATCAGGCCCGCAGGCCATCAACCCAGCGGTGGTGGCCACCACAAGCTCGGCCTCCCATAACGATGGGATCCGGGATTTCTGTTCGGTTCTTCGAGCACTCGATCTCCAGGTGAAACCTGATTCAAGCCACATGACGATGGTAGCGGCCATTTGCCGGCAGTGTCCAGCTAAATGCAATGGACCGCCATCCCCCTCTCGGCTGCGTCTCGTGACCAACCCAGCTTCGCTGCGGCGATAAAACCCATCCTCATCTCAGGGATCCGCGTTGACGTAAACGTCAACCCAAAGCTATATGCGCCAGCGATCGTGATCGCGAAATGCGCAAGACGGCGACTTCGGCCAGATCGAAGTGCCAATGTGCGACAAACGCAACGAGACGAGGAGAACGGCCATGGGCGTTCAGGAAATTGCCGACAAGATCAGCGCGCGCGTGGCGAGTGCCGGGTTCGATCGTTCCGTGAAATTCGATACCGGCGGCGACGGTGTCATTGTCATCGACGGCGCCACCATCTCGACCACCGACGCGCCAGCCGACTGCACCATAAAGCTTTCGCTCGACGATCTGGAGTCGCTGATATCAGGCGATCTCAACCCGACCATGGCGTTCATGTCCGGCAAGATAAAGGTCGAAGGCGACATGAGCGTCGCCATGGCGCTGAGCCAGTTGATCGGCTGATCCACTCCAAAATCCGGGATGAAAACAAAGCCGCCGCCTGATGGGCGGCGGCTTGTGCCGATCCGTCAGGCAGCGAGCGGCAGCCGCTGTGCCTTCAGCTTGCGCCCCGCCGCCTTCAGCGTGCCCTGCGCGCCGGCGAGCGCGCCTTCCACCAGCTCCAGCGCCAGCAGGCGGTGCCGCTCATAAGGGCCTGGCATGGCCAGCGAGCCGGTTTTTTCGGCCGAGAACCCGAAGCGCTCGTAATAGGGCGCATCGCCGACCAGCAGGATCGCCGCATGGCCGAGCCGCGCGGCTTCAGCGATTGCATGGCGCATCAGCGCCGAGCCGATGCCGGCATTCTTGATTGTGGGGTCGACGGCGAGCGGGCCAAGCAGAAGCGCTGCCCGACCGCCCTCGCCCAGCACCACATCCCAGAGCCGTACGGTGCCGGCGACGGCGCCTGACGCGCCGCGCGCGACAAAGGCCAGGCCTTCCGAAGGCCGGCGGCCGCGCCGCAGCTTTTCCGATGATTTTTTCCGGCGCTTCGGCCCCATGGCGCGATCGAGCAAAGCCTCGCGCGCCGGGTCATCGGCAGCGGTTTCGGCGGCGATGACGAAGGTGCTGGCAATCTCCCCCCTCGCTGGGGAGATGTCGCCGAAGGCGACAGAGGGGGTCGCCGCACGTGAAGCGCCGGCCCCACACAGTCCAAGAGAGGTCGCGGCAGCCGAACCGACCCCCTCTGGCCTGCCGGCCATCTCCCCCTCAAGGGGGGAGATCGGCCAGTGCGCAGCGCCCTCAACAATGAAATCCAAAACGTCCATTTCCGCGATCCTTCACGAGCGGATTGTTCCACAGGCGAACCGAAGCGGGCGATCTCGTCGCCCGCACCGGGTGATCTGAGGGCCCTCAGCGCATTTTCAGGCGAAGTGGAAACCGGTTCGCCGTCCGAAAATGCGCAAGAAAAGCACCGTCAGATCACGTAGGATCGGAGAGGCTCGAAGCCGTTGAAGGCGACCGAGGCGTAGGTCGTCGTGTAGGCGCCGGTGCCCTCGATCAGCACCTCGTCGCCGATGGTCAGCGACAGCGGCAGCGGATACGGCGTCTTCTCGTACATCACGTCGGCCGAATCGCAGGTCGGGCCGGCGAGCACGCACGGAGCGGTCTCGGTGCCGTCATGCGCGGTCACGATCGGGTAGCGGATCGCCTCGTCCATCGTCTCGGCGAGACCGCCGAACTTGCCGATGTCGAGGAAGACCCAACGCACATTGTCGTTGTCGGCCTTCTTCGAGATCAGCACGACTTCCGACTTGATGACGCCGGCATTGCCGACCATGCCGCGGCCCGGTTCGATGATCGTCTCGGGAATCGCATTGCCGAAATGCTTGCGCAGCGCCGAGAAGATCGCCTGGCCATAGGCCTGTGCCACCGGCACATCCCTGAGGTAACGGGTCGGGAAGCCGCCGCCCATATTGACCATCTTGAGCACAATGCCTTCCTCGGCGAGCGTGACGAACACCTTTTTGGCGTCACCGAGGGCGCGGTCCCAAGCGGTCAGGTCGGTCTGCTGCGAGCCGACATGGAACGACACGCCATAGGCGTCGAGGCCGAGCGTCCTCGCATGGCGCAGCACGTCGACCGCCATCGCCGGCACGCAGCCGAACTTGCGCGACAGCGGCCATTCGGCGCCTTCGCCGTCGGTCAGCACGCGGCAGAACACACGGGCGCCGGGTGCAACGCGGGCGATCTTCTCGACCTCCTCGACGCAGTCCACCGCGAACAGCCGGATGCCGAGCTGATAGGCGCGCTGGATGTCGCGCTCCTTCTTTATGGTGTTGCCGAAGGAGATGCGGTCCGCCGGCGCACCGGCGTCCATCGCCATCTCGACTTCGGCAACGGAAGCGGTGTCGAAGGACGAGCCCATCGCAGCAAGCAGGCGCAGGATTTCCGGCGCCGGATTTGCTTTCACCGCATAGTAGATTTTCGAATCGGGAAGCGCCTTCTCGAAGGCGCGGAAATTGTCGCGCACGACGTCGAGATCGACGACGAGGCAAGGGCCGTTCGGACGTCGGGTGGCGAGGAAGTCAAGGATGCGCTGGGTAGCCATCGGGGTCTCTCCATCAGCGCCTTTTCGGCGCGCACAAGGGCTGCGGGACGCGGGTCATCGACCTCGCGAACACGCGGTGGACAAAGGCGGGACGTCAAATCCATGGAACCAGCCGGTGGAGACCCCGGAACCATGAAGCGCCGTCTCGCGGCGGTGAACCTTGGCCTTGCCCGGCCTCGGTTCGCTTTGTCTGCCTTGGCTTGGATGGGAGACCCGTCCGCACTGCCGGCAATGAAGGTGTGCCTCTTCAGTAACCCCGGTCTTTGGACAACCGGCAGAACACCAGAAAGGCCCGCACCGTCGTTGCTTCAAGGTGTCCTCGGTCTGGCGGTTGGCCGCTAAACCGACTGGAGGGGTTAGCTCCAGTTACCTTACCGATATCCCTCACCATTTTGAGGATCGGCGGACACCCACAGGCACGTGCGACTTTGGGCAAGCGCGATATAAGAGCGAAGGGTTTCACAATCAATAAAAATCGTATGGCAGGTTGTAAAATTTCCAGCAGCGCACAATGTTGGACAGACTGTATCCGGATATCGAACGCATGACAGGCACTCGCGGCCCCCTGAACGCTTTTCTCGACCTCGACGATATCCCGGTATCCAATGCGCAATCCGGCCTGCTTGCCGGCCTGCGGCTGGCCGTCAAGGATATTTACGACGTGGCCGGCTACCGCACCGGCTGCGGCAATCCACAGAAATACCAGGAGTCTTCACCCGCCTCGGCGACAGCGCCGGCCGTCCAGGCGCTGCTTGATTCGGGCGCGCGCTTCGTCGGCAAGACGCAGACCGACGAGCTGGCCTTCTCCCTGATGGGGCTGAACGCGCATTTTCCGTCGCCGGTCAATCCGGCAGCGCCGGACCGCATCACCGGCGGCTCGTCCTCCGGTTCCGCCGCCGCGGTCGCCGGCGGGCTGGCCGACATCGCCATCGGATCCGACACCGGCGGCTCGATCCGCGCGCCGGCAAGCTTTTGCGGCCTAATCGGCCTCAGGGTCACGCATGGCCGCATCTCGCTCGATGGCACCATGCCGCTGGCTCCCTCCCTCGATACGTTCGGGTGGTTTGCCAAGGATATGGCGACCTATGACAAGGTCGGCGCGGTGCTGCTCGGCAATGATCTGCATCGCCACGAATTGCAGCGTCCGCTCGCCCTGGATACGCTGGACGGGCTCGTGCTCGGCCCGCGGGAAGCCGATGAATATCGCGGCCTGGTCCGCCATGCCTGTTCGGTGATAGGCACGCCGCGGGTCATTGCGCCGCTCTCGCATTCTACCGACGATCTCTACTGGTGCTTCCGCACGCTGCAGGGATACGAGGCGTGGCAAAATCATGGTGCCTGGATCTCGCAGGGTGACCGGATGCTCGGCCCCGGCGTCAAGGAGCGTTTCGAGCATGGCGCGACCATCGACGCGGCAACCGCACAACGTGAAACGGAACGTCGCGTTTCGTTTCGTCTTGAACTTGCCGACCTGCTTGGCGAGGACGGCGTCCTTGTGCTGCCGACCGTTCCGGGTGCCGCCCCGCTCAAGGCTGATTCCTTCGACGATTTGCAGACCTATCGCGAACGCGCGCTGAGACTGCTGTGTCTTTCCGGCCTGTCGGGCTTTCCGCAGATCACCCTGCCGCTGGGCCATCTCGACGGCGCCCCTTTCGGCCTCTCGCTGCTCGGACCTGAGAACAGCGACCGGCAGCTGATGGCGCTTGCCGCGCGCATCCTTTCAGCCCACCAAAGGAGCGCATGACATGGATACGCTGACCCGCATGCGCGCCTTCATCGACGTGGTCGAGGCCGAAGGTTTTTCAGCAGCAGCGCGCAAGATCGGCCGCTCCAAGGCGCTGCTGTCGAAATATGTGCGCGAGCTGGAGGACGAGCTCGGCGCGCTGCTGCTCAACCGCACCACGCGACAGTTCTCGATGACAGAGGCTGGTCACACCTATTACCGCCGCGCCTCGGAAATCGTCCGCGAGGTCGACAGCCTGGCCGATGCGGTGCGTGAATCCTCCGGCGACGTTCGCGGCAGGATCAAGCTTTCAGCGCCGCGCACTTTTGCCGACGCACCGATCGGACAATCGCTGATCGACTTCGCCAAGCAGCATCCTGACATCGTGCTCGACATTCACCTCGACGACCGCTTTGTCGATCTGGTCGAGGAAGGTTTCGATCTCGCCGTGCGCATCTCGCGGCTAGAAAATTCCTCGCTGATCGCGAGGCGACTGGCGCCGTTTTCGGTGCGGCTTTGCGCGTCTCCCGAACTGATCGCCAAGCACGGCATGCCGGTCAGGCCGCAGGACCTTGCCCGCGTGCCCTGCATCATCGACACCAATGGCCGCTGGCTGACCAACTGGCCGTTCAAGGGCGAGAGCGGCGACACGGTGACCGTTTCGGTCTCCGGTCCGATCGAGGTCAACAGTCCGATGGCGGCAAGGGCCGCCGCCGTCGCGGGACTGGGGTTTTCCATCCTGCCGGATTTCATCGCCGCTCCCGACATCGAAAGCGGCCGACTCGTGACCGTGCTGAATGACCGCATCCTGTCGGGTGGCGGGATCTTCGCCGTCTATCCGCACCGGCGCTATTTGCCTGCGAAGGTTCGCGTCTTTGTCGATTTCCTGGTGCAGTGGTTCAAGACGATTGACAATGCATGAGCTTTTAGCCGCCGGGGGTCCCATTTTCGCCCCCTTTCTGGTAACTCTCGATATTTCCGAAGCTGATGGAATCGCGACCCAGAATGCATCCTAAACGTCAAGCAATCGTGATGGCTACGGCCATGGCGGCGACATTTGCCACGGTCGGGCCAGCCGAGGTGCATCCCCACGTCTTCGCCGAGGCTCGCCTCGAAGTGGTCCTCAGTCCGGATCACCAAACTGTGAAGGCTTTGCGCCATCTCTGGCGCTTCGACGATTTGTTTTCGAGTACGGTGATGATGGAATTCGACAAGAATTCCGACCTGAAGCTCGACGACAAGGAACTGAAGGAAGTCGCCGACACCGTCCATGCTTCGCTGGCGGAATTCAATTACTTCCAGCTCGTCACCGTCGACGGCAAGGACGAGGCGATGAACCCGCCGCCGCAGCTGATGGCAAATTTCGAGAACGACCAGCTCATCATCCTGTTCGAATCCGAACCGAAGGCACCGACCAAGCTGGCCGGCAAGATCGATATCGGCGTCTATGACCCGACCTTCTACACGGCGATCGATTTCACCGAGGACGCCAATCTGCAGGTCGCCGGCTTGCCGTCGACCTGCACGAGCAAGGTCGTTCGTCCGAACCCCGACGAGGCGATCGCCGAGAACCAGAAGACCCTGACGGACGCCTTCTTCAACGATCCGACAGGCACCGATATGAGCAAGATCTTTGCGACCAAGCTTGAACTGAACTGCCGGCCAGAAGGATAATCCGGTGACGAAACCGTCCCTGCGTTTGGCTTTCGGCCTTTTGGCCGCCGCCCTTGTGATGACGCACGTCCTCGGCTCCGCCCACGCCCAGAGCTCGCTCGGCATCGGCACCAATGACGGGATAGCTCCCACCACCGGCCCGCTCGCCCATATCCTGATGTGGATCAATCTGCGTCAGCAGGAATTCTACCGCGCGCTTGCCGGCGCGATGAAGGCGATGCGCGAGGATGGCAGCAAGCTGTGGCTGCTTATCGGCCTGTCCTTCGCCTACGGCATTTTCCATGCCGCCGGCCCCGGTCACGGCAAGGCGGTGATCTCGTCCTACATGGTGGCGAACGAAGTCGCGCTCAAGCGTGGCATCATGCTGTCCTTCGTCTCGGCCCTGCTACAGGCGCTGACGGCGATCCTCGTGATGATGCTCGCCTACTTCGTCCTGCGCGGCACCACCATATCGATGACCGACGCGGCTTGGTTCCTCGAAGTCATGAGTTTTGTCTTCGTCACCCTGTTCGGCGCCTGGCTTTTGTGGCGCAAGGCCGGCCCCGCTATCCTTCGCCTGTTCGGCGCGAACCCTGCCTACAGCCTGTCGGCGGCTCATGCCGGCCATTCGCAAACAAGCCACTCACATTCCGCACATGCTCATTCGGCCCATTCCCATGCGCTTCACGCACATGGCCATGATGGCCACAACCATGATCATGGCGCACACGACCATCACCATGAGCATGGCGGGCACGATCATCATCACCATGCGGGCGAGGTCTGCGAGACGTGCGGACATTCACACGCGCCCGACCCGGCGCTGCTTTCCGGCGACCGATTCGACTGGCGCACCGCCTGGTCGGCGGTGGCTGCGGTCGGTATCCGCCCCTGCTCGGGCGCGCTGATCGTGCTGAGCTTTGCCATGCTCAACGGGCTGTGGTTCGGCGGCATCCTGTCGGTGCTGGCGATGGCGCTCGGCACCGCGATCACGGTCTCGATCTTGGCGACGCTGGCGGTGACGGCCAAGAACTGGGCCGTCTATTTCGCCGGTGATGGCCGCATGGGCAACCGCATCCATTCGATCGTCGAGATCGGCGGCGCAGCCTTCGTCTTCCTGTTCGGGCTGCTGCTGTTGTCGGCCAGCCTGACGACTGGCGGATGATGTCTCGATCGGACGTGCAGCCCTCCAGTACTGACCACGAATTGTCGATCTTGGCGCCGCCCCTCATCGCCCTGCCGGGCACTTCTCCCCGTATAGTGACGGGGAGAAGGGGCTGACCGCAACGCCGGCGCTGTTTCTGCAGCGCTGGTGATTGGCGAAACCGTCGATGAGAGCGCCCCCTCGCCCCGTTTACGGGGAGAGGATGCCGGCAGGCAGGTGAGGGGCAGCGCCGAGGTCGACAATTGGCGCAGTACCGGGCGGCAGCCCACCATGACCTGAATATCAACGCAGTTAGATCTTCCCGTCCAGCTCATCCTCAATGTGGGCGCGGATGATGTCGTCGAAGCTGGTTTCGGCGGCAAAGCCAAGCTCCCTCGACCGCCGCGCCTCGAACCGTGTCGGCCAGCCCTTGACGATCGCCCAAATCGTGTCGTCGGGCTCTTCGCGGATCAGGTTCACCGCCCTGGCGCCGGCAATGCGTTCCAAGGCCTCGATCTGCTCGCCGACCGTGACGGCGACACCGGGCATCGTCAGATTGCGGCGCGGCCCGACGACGCTGCCGTCGATCCCTGCTGCGTGGATCAAAAAATTCACCGCGGAGCGCGGGCTGGCGTGGGTGTGCACGACAGAGCGCGGCACCGGCAATATTGCTTCCTGGCCGCTCAACGGCTCGCGGATGATGCCGGAGAAAAAGCCTGACGCGGCCTTGTTGGGCTTGCCCGGCCTGACGCAGATGGTCGGCAGCCTGATGCCGATGCCGTCGAAGAAGCCGCGCCGCGTATAATCGGCGAGCAATGCTTCGCCCATCAGCTTCTGCGTGCCGTAGGAGGTCAATGGCGTCGGGTGGAATTCGTCGGGGATAATGTCTGGGAACGGTGCGCCGAACACGGCGATCGACGAGGTGAAGACGACGCGCGGCGCAAATCCCGCCAGCCTTATGGCATCGAACAGCGCCCTTGTGCCGTCGAGATTGACGCGATAGCCGAGATCGAAGTTGGCTTCCGCCTCGCCCGACACGACGCCGGCGAGATGGAAGATCACGTCGGGGCGCGGCGCGACCAGCCGTTCCATCGCGCTCGCCGCGGCGAGATCGCCCGTATGGATGGTGACGCCGACGCCTTCCAGTGTCGGCGCCTGCGGCGGCACGATATCGTGCAGGTCGAGCGCAGCGATCTTCCGGCCGCTGAGCGTTCCGTCCTTCGCCAGCCGGGCGATGAGCTTGCGGCCGACCATGCCTGCCGCGCCGGTAATCAAAACACGCATATCAATGATCCTTTTTGCGCTGACTGCGGCCACGCAGCCAAAACACGACGAAAATCGCCACCATGAACGCAGCGGCAATAACAGCGGCAAGAATGGTCGAGACGCGGCCGACCGCCAGCATCACGGTTGGCAAATAGTAGGCGGCGATGCCGAACAGCAGCAGCACCCAGAGGGCGCCTATCGTCGCGTTGCGCGTGTCGCGATCCATCACGCGGCCCTGACGCGGCGGGAATTCATCAAGTTCGTTACCAATGCCATGGAACTCCCGGAATCAGTGATAGTGGCCATGATGCGGAGCCGCATCGTGCGCATGGTCGTGCCCGCCATCGTGGCCATCATGGCTGTCGGCGCAATGGCCGAATTCCGGTTCTACGGTGGCGTGGGCAATGCCATGCTCGGCGGCAAGCCGCTTCTTGATGGCGCTGACCGCCTTGTGGGCATCGACGCCATCGTTGAGGCAAGCATGCAAGGTCGCCATGTTGCTTGACCCGTCGAGCGACCAGACATGCATGTGATGCACCTCGCGCACGCCCTTGACCGTCCCCTCGATATCTCTGGCGATCAGGTCGCGATCGAGACTCGCCGGCACGCCTTCGAGCAGGACATGGGCTGCTTCGCGCATCAGCGACCAGGCCGTGGACAGGATCAGCAACGAGACAAGGACGGACAGGATCGGATCGATAGGTGTCCAGCCCGTCGCCAGGATGACCAGCGCAGCTATGATCGCCGCCGCCGAGCCAAGCAGATCGCCGAGCACGTGCAGGATCGCGCCGCGCATGTTCAGGCTGTCGCGGTCGCCGCCATGCAGCACGAAGAAGGAGCCGATATTGACCAGCAGACCAGCGATCGCAACGACCAGCATCGGCCCGCCGAGCACGGGCGCAGGCGTCAGCAGGCGTTCCCAAGCCTCATAGATGATCCACAGCGCAATGGCGAAGATGGCGATGCCGTTGGTATAGGCGACCAGCGTTTTGACCCGGCCGAAACCATAGGTGAGGCGAACGGTGGCCGGCCGGCCGGCCAGATGAAAAGCATACCAGGCAAGGCCGAGCGCGATACAGTCGGCGAGCATGTGGCCGGCATCCGCCAGCAGCGCCAGCGATCCGGTGAAGAGACCGCCAAGCGCTTCCACGACCATGAAGCCGGCGGTCAGGCAGGCTGCGACCAGCACCCGTTTCTTGTCGGTCGAGCCGTGCACATGACCGGCGCCGTGGCTGCGGTCATGCCTTTGCGAACCATGGTCGTGCGCCATCTGCAAACTCCTATTAGAGCCTGATCCATCCCGGCAGAATCGGGATGGAGGCTTTATCTCCTTGTTTGACCATGATCTCGCCCGAAAAACGGCTTCCACTTTTCGGGATCATGGTCAGGCGCCGAACTCGGCGCGGAAATCCTCGAGCCGTCGCTTCTGGCGACCGTCGCCATCGAAATTGGCCGGATCGAGCCATGCCTCATAGGCTCTGCGCAGTGCCGGCCACTCCTTGTCGATGATCGCGTACCACGCGGTATCGCGGTTTTCGCCCTTGACCACAAGATGCTGGCGGAAAATGCCCTCGAACTTGAAGCCGAAACGCTCCGCCGCGCGCTTCGACGGCTCGTTGCGGCTGTTGCATTTCCATTCGTAGCGGCGATAGCCAAGCTCATCGAAGATGTATTTCATGAACAGGAACTGCGCTTCCGTCGCCGCCGGCTTGCGCGAGATCAGCGGCCCCCAATAGATGTTGCCGATCTCGATCACGCCATGGGCCGGATCGATTCGCATCAGCGTCTGGCGTCCGGCGACCTTGCCGCTGGCCTTGTCGATGACCGCGAAGAACAGCGGGTCCTCGCTGGCTTCGGCCTTGTCCAGCCATGGCTGGAAGGCGGCGCGGGTCGGCGGTGGATAGTCGAACAGCCAGGCGAAGCGGCCATCGATATCGGGCACCGACGACGCCTCGAACAGGCCGTCGCCGTGCTTTTCGGCGTTGAGCGGTTCCAGTCTGACAGTGCGCCCCTCCAGGACTTTGCGTTCGGGCCGCGGGCGCGGTTGCCAATTCTTGAGGTTTTCCGACACCCAAAGCTCCAATCCGTTTGACTTTTGCGAAAGGACGCTCACAAAAACGCTCGCTCGGTGAAAGAACCACACGGACGGGAAAAATGCTCCACACGATTTCGGCCTTCGATCGTCTCGGCGAGGAAAACGCCTTCGCGGTGCTGGCTCGTGCCACCGCGCTCGCCCATCAGGGCCGCGATATCGTCAATCTCGGCATCGGCCAGCCCGACTTCAAGACGCCGCAGCACATCGTCGAGGCGGCGATCAAGGCGCTGCGCGACGGCCACCACGGCTATACGCCGGCCAACGGGCTGCTGGCGACACGCGAAGCGGTGGTGCGCCGCACGCTGACCACCACCGGCGTCGAGGTTTCGCCCGAGGCGGTGATGATCCTGCCCGGCGGCAAGCCCACCATGTTTGCCGCGATCCTGATGTTCGGTGAACCGGACGCCGAGATCCTCTATCCCGATCCCGGCTTTCCCATCTATCGCTCGATGATCGAGTTCACCGGTGCTGCTCCGGTACCGGTGCCGATGCGCGAGGAGAACGGCTTTGCCTTCTCGGCGCAGGAGACGCTGGCGCTGATCACGCCGAAGACCAGGCTGCTGATCTTAAACTCGCCGGCCAACCCGACCGGCGGGGTCACCCCCCGCGCCGAGATCGAGAAGCTGGTCAAAGGGCTGGAAGCGCACCCTGACGTCGCCATCCTCTCCGACG
Organism: Mesorhizobium temperatum; assembly: GCF_002284575.1. Taxonomy (GTDB): domain Bacteria; phylum Pseudomonadota; class Alphaproteobacteria; order Rhizobiales; family Rhizobiaceae; genus Mesorhizobium; species Mesorhizobium temperatum. The sequence goes on along the minus strand of NZ_NPKJ01000040.1, from coordinate 82,909 downwards.
AGATCTACGACGTGATGACCTATGACGGCGAGACGCATTGCTCGCTGCTCAACTTTCCCGAAATCCGCGACCGGCTGATCGTGCTCAACGGCTGGTCGAAGACCTGGGCGATGACCGGCTGGCGCATGGGCTGGTCGATCTGGCCGAACGGCGACAAGGGCGCCCACCTCTACGACAAGGTGCGCAAGCTGGCGGTCAATTGCTGGTCCTGCGTCAACGCGCCGAGCCAGTATGCCGGTATCGCGGCCATCGACGGTCCGCAGGACGACGTCGACAAGATGATGCGCGCCTTCGACCGCCGCAGGAAAGTCGTGGTCGAAGGGCTGAACGTCTTGCCGGGCGTTTCCTGCATCACACCGAAGGGCGCGTTCTATGCCTTCCCCAATGTCTCAAAAACCGGCTGGAAGGCAAAGAAGCTGGCGTCCGCCCTGCTCGAGGATGCCGGCGTGGCGCTGATCGGCGGGCCCGATTTCGGCATTCTCGGCGAAGGCTATATCAGGCTGTCCTACGCCAATTCCGAGGAGAACATCCTGCGCGCGCTGGAGCGGATCGAGGCGTTTCTGGGCAAGTGAGAACAAGCGCATGACCCCGAAATCGGAATCGATTTTCGCGGAGGCGCAAATCAAAGTGCTACGGCGTCCTTTGCGCCCGATAGGACGCGCGGCACTGTCTCAACAAGGAGATCGCTGTCGTCGGCGATAGAATTCACGACCGAAGAAAGGTGACGTCAGATGTTTTATGCCATCCTCGCTTATCACGTTGAGGAAGTGATCACGGCGCTGACTCCGGACGAGGATGCGGCGCTGATGACCGACCTGCTCCAGATAAACGAACGGCTATACCGGGAAGGCACCCTTGGCCCGGCGGCGCGGCTCGGGGCGACCCAAGACGCCTGCACCTTGCGCGGGCCGGGCGCCGGAATGGTCATTGACGGACCCTTCGCCGAGACCAAGGAACAATTGTTGGGGCTCTACGTCGTCGACTGCGCCACGCGTGATGCCGCGATCGCGATTGCGCGCGACCTTCGCCGCGTCAATCCGACCGCCGTTTACGAAATCCGCCCCATTTCGCTGTATCTTCCCGGCGTGCCGCTTTCGGTTAGGCAGTCCTAGCCAAAATTGAACGCCGCCCGGCCGGGTCCCCGCTGCTGCGCAGCGTCCCGGCGTTCGCCGGCCTTTCATCGTGTCACTGGCACGATGAATTCGCCTACGCGAACCGGCCGCTCACCCTCGCCCGACATACGGCATCTTCGTCGCCATCACGGTCATGAACAGCACATTGGCGTCGAGCGGCAGGCTGGCCATGTGGACGACGGCATTGGCGACCTGCTGAACATCCATCACCGCTTCGGCGGCGATGGAGCCATTGGCTTGCGGTACCCCGACCGTCATCGCCTGCGCCATGTCGGTCAAGGCGTTGCCGATGTCGATCTGGCCGCAGGCGATGTCATAAGGCCGGCCGTCCAGCGCCAGCGTCTTGGTCAGCCCGGTAATGGCGTGCTTGGTCGCGGTATAAGGTACCGAGCCCGGACGCGGCGCGTAGGCCGACACCGAGCCGTTGTTAATGATGCGGCCGCCCATCGGCTGCTGCCTGCGCATGGCGCCGAAGGCGGCGCGGGCGCACAGAAACGAGCCGGTGAGATTGACCCCGACAACTTCGTTCCACACCTCGACGGGGATCTCGTCGATCAATGTCGACTTGTAGCTTGTGCCGGCATTGTTGAAGAGCAGGTCGACACGGCCGAAGGCCGCCGCCACCGTCTCGAACATCTCGTCGACCTGATCGGCCTTGCTGATGTCGCAGGCGACCGCCAGCGCCTTGGCTTGTGTAGATCCGGCATCAGCGATCGCCTTGTTCAGCACCGGCTTGCGGCGTCCGCAGAACACCGTATTCCAGCCGGCCATGAGCAGCGCCGTAGCGACGGCTTTGCCGATGCCGGTGCCGGCGCCGGTGACGATGGCTGTTTTGTAGTCTGTCATAACTGTCCTCCTACAGCGCCGCGTGTCCGCAAAGGACGCCATAGCACCTTGATATCGAGCAATTTGATTTTGTGCATGATCGCTTCCAAAAATCGATTCCGATTTCGGCTCATGCGCTAACTGGCTTTGACAAAAGGGCGGCCATTGGCGGCCGCCCTGATCTGAACCGGCTTGGGAGGAGGAAAGCCGATCCGACTACCTAAAATCATGCGCTTCCTAGGTAAACGAGACATTAACGCGAGAGCGGCGCCCGGATTCCCGCTCTCCACGGCCCGGAACCCTACCAGCGCGAACCGGCGGTTGCCTTGCCCGACGCCGGCACCCCTGACTCCGGCACCTCTGGCGCCGGTACCTTTGCCGCCGACACCGTCGCCTCGACATGGTCGACCAGTGCGTCCGGCAGCCCGAGGCGGCCGGCGAGCAGATCGAGGTAGCCGCGTTCGGCACGCGTATCCGGATCGATGGTGAGGCGCGAGGCGGTGTAGAGTTCGAGCTTCTGCGCGTCGGTTTGGGCGCCGGCGACCAGCGTATCCAGGTCGAGCGGCGTTTCCAGCTCAGACATCAGGAATTTCTCCGCGTCGGAGCCGATGCCCGCGAGGCTGAGCTTGCCGGCGATCTTTTGCCGTTCGTCGTCGTCGATATGGCCGTCGGCCTTCGCCGCCGAAATCATCGCCCGCACCAGCGTCAGCGTGAATTCGTCCTCGCCTTGCGGCGCTTGCGAGGGATGGAAGCTGGTGTCGGCGGGTGGCGGCAGCAATTCCGGCGAACCGGCTGCGGCCGTCTCCGCAGGCGCCTTGCCGTTCTTGTAATTCTGGTAGGCCTTGTAGGCGAGGCCGCCGATCACGGCCAGGCCGCCGAGCTTCACCGCGGTGCCGGTGACCTGACGGCCGGCGCCGGTTCCGAGCAGCACCGCGGCCAGCGCGCCGGCCGCCAGCGGATTGTCCTTGGCCATCTGCATCGCCTGCCCCCCTTTGTCGCGGACGGTCGACCCCGTTCCGGGAATTTGCGAGCCGAGCAGATCGTCGAGGAGCTTCTTGGGATCGAACATCAATGCCTCCAGGATTGGCCCAGCCGAACGTGGACGGGCAGGTTTTCGGACGTTGAAGAGGTAGGCCCCGCATATGGACATTACAATGACCGACGCGCGCTTTGCCAATGACGGCGGAAACGAAATGATGTCAGGATCTGCCGTGTCGGCCCGAAGATCGGAATCGATTTTTGGAAAGCACGATGCGTAGATTCAAAGTGTGAGAGCGTACTTCGTGCGTCCAAGCGGACGCACGTCGCTCTAACGTCCGATGTGCGGAGCCCTGCCTTGCGCTTCTGCAAGCTCGACCTGGCGCTGACGCTCGGCGTAGCGCGCGCGATCCTCGTCGGAACGGGCATCGAAGCAATGCGGGCATGAGATGCCGGCGGCGTATTTCGGCGATAACAGGTCCTGCCCGATCAGCGGATGCCGGCAGGCGCGGCACAGATCCGCCTCACCCTCGACCAGCCCGTGCGACACCGAGACGCGCTCGTCGAAGACGAAGCACTCGCCCTGCCAGAGGCTCTGTTCGGCGGGCACCTCTTGCAGATATTTCAGGATACCGCCCTTGAGATGGAACACATCCTCGAAGCCGAGCGACTTCACATAGGCCGTTGCCTTCTCGCAGCGTATGCCGCCGGTGCAGAACATGGCCACCTTCCGGCCGACGAGCTCGGCTTGGTGCTGCTCGACCCAGGCCGGGAATTCGCGAAAGCTCGCCGTAGCGGGATCGACCGCGCCCTTGAATGTGCCGATCGATACCTCGTAGGCATTGCGCGTGTCGATGACGATCGTGTCCGCATCCGAGATCAACGCGTTCCAGTCGGCTGGTGCGACATAGGTGCCGGCGCTTGCCGTCGGATCGATATCCCTAACGCCCATGGTGACGATCTCGCGCTTTAGCCGCACCTTCATGCGGTGGAACGGCATCTGCGTGGCGCTGCTGTACTTGACCTCGAGACCAGCGAGACCTTCGATGGATTCGAGATGATCGATGAGCGCGGCGATGTCAGCTTCGCTGCCGGCGAGCGTGCCGTTGATGCCCTCATGCGCCAGAAGCAGCGTGCCCTTGATACCGCGTCCGCAGCAGAAGGCGGCGAGCGGCGCGCGCAATGCCTCGAAGTCGTCGAGACGGGCAAACCTGTAGAGCGCGGCAACGCGGAAAGGTTGATTGGGCAGTGTCATCGCCGAAGCCACTAAACGCTCATGAAAGCCGATTCAAGGCTGACGCGTGGAACCGCCTCTTCTTGTTTGCTTTGACGGCCGGGCTGCCGGAATTGCCGGCAGTGCGTGACATCGCGACACGCTTCGTTTCGTGGACAGAAAAACGGCCTTCTGCTAACCGGTTGAACGGATCAATACCGGAGAGACGACAAATGCCCAGCAAGACCGAAACGCTCCTGTCGCTCCTCAACGGCCAACCGGTTATCCCAGTGCTGAAGATCGCCAACGTCGCCGATGCCGTGCCGCTGGCGCGTGCCCTGGCACGCGGCGGCCTGCCGGCGATCGAGATCACGCTGCGGACAGCTGACGCGCTGGAGGCGATCCGGCTTGTGGCAAGCGAAGTCGAGGACGCCATCGTCGGCGCCGGCACCATTCTGGACCCCCGCCAGTTCGGCGAGGCGGCAGCAGCCGGCTCCAAGTTCATCGTCAGCCCCGGCATCACCCGCGAGCTTCTGGCGGCGGCGAAGGACAGCGACGTTCCGTTGCTGCCCGGCGCCATCACGCCGGGTGAGATCATGGCCGCCCGCGAGGCGGGCTTGCGTTTCCTGAAATTCTTCCCGGCGGAACAGTCGGGCGGCATCGCATCGCTCAAGGCATTCGCCTCGCCGCTCGCCGATGTGCAATTCTGCCCGACCGGCGGCATCACCGGCAAGAACGCCGCCGACTATCTGAGCCTGCCCAACGTCATCTGCGTCGGCGGCTCGTGGGTGGCGCCGGACGATTTGGTCAGGGCCGGCAGGTGGGACGAAATCGAGGCGTTGGCGCTCGCGGCGAGCAAGCTCGGGCGGTAGAGAAACTCTTTTCCCCAGGTGGACTGGCAGCATCGCGGCGTTTTTGTTTGCGACCAGCAATACAAAGCCGCGCGGGTTACCGGCGGCTTTGTATTGCTGGTCGATCCGCTACTTGGTCTGGAAGCGGGCTACCGACATGAACTTGACGGCATTGCCGGTGAACCGATTGGCGTCGGCCAGCTGATCGTTCGGCTGGAAGCCCGCGGTGTAGACCTCGGTCGGCGGCGTGTGCACGATATTGTAGGCATAGCGCGGCGCCGTCGTTGCGCTGGAGACGGTGGCGACATTCTCGCCGCTGTTCAATGCCCAGCGCGCGGCCTTCGGCTCGGCGGCGACCACCACTGACTTGGGACCAGGCTTCAGGTCACGGGCGGTTGCCCTGGCTGCCTTGCGGGTGGTCTTCACACCCGCACCGATCGCCGCGGCCGGATCCGAGCCGGCCGGACGGGCAAAGACAGCCTGGCGCGGCGATGCGGCATTGACGTTCGCCGGATTGCTGAGAACCGAGCTCGGCTGGGAGAGCGAAGCGACCTGGTATTCGTCGGTTGCGCTGACCCGCTCGAGGACGGCCTTGACCGCATCGGATTGGACGTGGTCCGTCTGGGCCAGGTCGGGCCGCTCCAAGTCGGGTTGGGCCAGGTCGGGCTGGGCCAGGTCGGGCCGTGCCGACGGCAGCACCGAGAACGCATCGGTAGCGGTCTTGCCGTGCCCGGCCGTATCCGCCAGCGCCAAAAGCACAGCCTTGTCCTGCGGCGCAAGGTCGGCCGCTGCAAGGTCGGCCGGCAGCGAGTGATCGGGACGCCGGGTCGGCAACGGAATGTTGTTGGCTGCAACCTGCGCCGCATCGGCGACAGCAGATGGCTCGGCCATGCCGAAGGGAGCGCTTGCCGGCGCTTGCGCGGTCGCCACCGCCTGTTCGGTGGTGGCGGTGGCATCCGCCACGCCGAACGGAACGTTTTGGGGCTGCTGAGCGCCGACATCGGTCTTCGGGCGCGGGGCGAAATCAGGCAGTGGCACACTGCGCGCCGGCAGCGCCGCGATGATCGTTTCCGGCGTGTCCTCCTCCGGTTCCGGAGCGGGCGCATCGGCGATTTGCGGAATCTCGGCGCGCTTCGCATCCTCAGGCGATACGATGGCAATGCCCGGAAGCTTGCTGTTCTTGGGGGGCGCCGCCTTCGCGTTCGCCAGCTTCACGCTCGCCGGCTTCACGTTCGCCGGCTTCACGTTCGTTGATTTCGGCGTTGGCGCGGCTGCGACATCGGCGCTGTCATCGGCCTCGTCTTCACCGCCGCCGAAGAAAGCCGCCAGCAGACCACCGGATCTTTTGGAACCGCCACCTGCGCTGGCCAGTTCGATGGCGGGAGCGCCGGCGCCCTTGCGCGCCTTGTAGGAGGCGAGCGCCTGTGAATAGCCGGGCAGCGGCTTGCCGTCGCTCGGCACATGCAGCGTCTTGCCATTGGGGAACACGCGCGCCAGTTCCTGGCGGCTGATGCCCGGCCAGTGGCGCACATTGCCGACATCCATGTGGACAAAGGGCGAGCCTGACCTCGGATAATAGCCGACGCCGCCGCCCTGCATCCGCAGACCGATGTCGCGCAGTTTCTTCAGCGGCACGCCGGGAATGTAGAAGTCCATTGCCTTGCCGAGCATATGCTGGCTTTTCTTGGCGACGCCCCTGCTGCGGCTGCGCAGCATCGAGTTGGTGGACGACGAGCGATAACCACACACGACCTGGATATAGTCGGTGGCGCCGCTCTGCCGGTAAGCCTCCCAGACCAGGTCCAGCAGGCGCGGATCCATCTTGGTCGGCTCGTTGCGGCGCCAGTCGCGCAGGATGACGTTGATTTTTTTCAGGCCCGCCTGGTCGTAGCGGCCGCCGCGTTTGAAGACGATCTCCGCCTTCTCTTTGGTGTGGAGGTTATAGAGTTTCAGCGAACGCGACTGGGCGCTGACGCCGCTCGCAGCCGCTGTAAGGAAGCCAAAGGCGAGGATCACCGCTGCCAGCCATCTCGGCCAGACGCTCATGTGATAATGCCGCCCGTTTGTGTGTCGTTCGACTTTGTTCAAATCAAAAGGCCTTGCAGGCTGCCGTTTGTCCCCGGATTTGACCAACGGATGCGGTGGTGTTCGCATCCGAATATCGATCCTAATGGTTAATCATCGCTTATTGAAGCCGAAATGCGGTAACACCGTGGCGATATCCCGTCAAAAATATTGCGCAGGGTTTCTTGGTAAACTGCTGGTTTAGATCATGTTTCGGCCTTTGCCATGAACACGATCTGTTACCGGCCGCCTTAATGCGTGAACACCGCCGCAAGCGCGTCGCCCGACGCACGTCACGCCCGATCCATGACTGTCGATTGTCCTGATGCCAGGCTGACAAGCTGGTCCGGACTTGCTTTGTCAGGAAGCAAGCCGGTCGATACGGCCTGTTTCCGGATCGATGCCGTATTCCTTGAGCTTCCTGTAGAGCGTGGAGCGGCCGATGCCGAGGCGGCGGGCAACCTCGCTCATCTGGCCGTTGTAATGGTCGATGGCGAGCTTGATCATTTCGAGTTCGACATCGGCCAGCGCCCGCACATTGCCGCGTTCGTCGAGTGCCCGCAGCGTGCCGAAGCGGGGCTGCGGCCAGGCCGGCGGATCGCGCTCGGTCGCAGCGATGCCGTTATCGGCCGGGGCGTCCTCGCCAGGCGGCTCGATGACCAAAGGCGAGGCGGGCAACGTGCCATCCGCATCGAGGTTGACGGTGCCCTCGACCTGCGCCCGGATCTGCGGAAACTCCTCTTCGGTCAGCACATCGCCTTCACAAAGCACCGAGGCCCGGAAGACGGCGTTTTCCAGCTGCCGGATGTTTCCCGGCCAGTCGTAGGCCTGCAGCATGGCGAGCGCCGCAGCCGAAATGCCGTGCAGGCGGTGACGTGGATCGGTGGGCGCAACCTTCTCGAGGAAGTGCTCGACCAAATACGGGATATCGTCGCGACGATCGCGCAGCGGCGGCACGAAGATCGGATAGACGTTCAGGCGATAGAACAGATCCTCGCGGAACTTGCCGTCCTTGACCTGCTGCAGAAGATTGCGGTGTGTCGCCGAGATCAGCCTGATGTCGACCCTGATGGTCGAACGCCCGCCGACCGGATCGACCTCACCGTCCTGAACGGCGCGCAGCAGCTTGACCTGCACGTCGAGCGGTAGGTCGCCGATCTCGTCGAGGAAGAGCGTGCCCGAATGCGCCTCGACGAACTTGCCGGTGTGTTTTTCGGTGGCGCCGGTGAAAGAGCCCTTCTCGTGGCCGAAAAGGATCGATTCGACCAGATTGTCGGGGATGGCGCCGCAATTGACGGTAACGAAGGGCTTTGAGCGGCGATCGCCGCTGCCCTGGATGGCGCGCGCCACCAGCTCCTTGCCGACACCGGATTCGCCTTCGATAAGGATCGGGATGTTGGACGCGGCCGCCTTCTGGCCGAGACGGATCACCCGGTCCATCGCCGGGCTGTGGGTGACCATGTCCTTGAAGGTCAGATGGCCGCCGCGCCGCCGCGACGTGCGCTTCACTTCGCCTTCGACCGCTTCGACCTTGAGGGCATTGCCGATCGATGCCTGCAGCCTGTCGGGGGAGGCCGGCTTGACGACGAAATCGAAAGCACCGTGACGCATGGCCGAAACGACGGTCTCGATGCCACCCTGGGCAGTTTGTACGATGACCGGAACTTGGATGCCGCGCTCACGCATCGCCTTCAGCACGCCGATGCCGTCGAGGCCCGGCATGACGAGGTCGAGGATGACCACCGACACGTCGCGCGCGTTGGGCCCGTCGAGAGCGTCGAGACCGGCCTCGCCGCCATCCGTGATGATCGCGCTGTGGCCGAATTTCGTCACGGCCGCCTCGAGCAGCCGGCGCTGCACGGGATCGTCATCGACTATGAGTATGGAACCTGTCATGACTGGTTCAACGATGCTCGCCCAATAAGCCCACCAAAGGGCAATCCACCCCTATGGATCATCCTGGCACAGGGTTCTAAATAAGGTTTCAAAAAACCCGGTGAACGAATTCCTTAGGATTTGACCGGCTTTCTCATCCCCCTCTTGAATCTTTGAGTCTGGCCGCTTGGGTCCTGCAATCTGGAAAGTATCGGAAATGCGCATGGTTTTTGGTCGGCAGCTTGCGGCGGCGGCGTCCGGTCAGGGCGCGGCGGAGCTTGGCAATCTGCCGGAATGGGATCTCGCCGATCTCTATTCGGGCATGGACGCCCCCGAGCTGAAGCGCGACATCGCCAGGGCGGCGGCCGATGCAATCAGCTTCGAGAGCCGCTGGAAAGGCACACTCGCCGCCGAGGCGGAGCGTGCCGACAGCGGCAGGCTGGGCGAGGCGCTTGCCGCCTATGAGGCGCTGGAGGAACTGATCGGCCGAATCGTCTCCTATGCCGGACTGATCTATGCCGGCAACACCGCGGATCCGCAGCGCGCCAAGCTCTATGGTGACATTCAGGAGAAGATGACCGACGCCAGCGCGCATCTTCTGTTTTTCGCGCTCGAACTGAACCTCATCGACGATGGCTCGATCGAAACCGCGCTTGCTGCCGATCCCGCCTTCGCTCACTACCGGCCGTGGGTACTCGATCTGCGTATGGACAAACCCTACCAACTCGAGGATCGGGTCGAGCAGCTTTTCCACGAGAAGTCGATTACCGGACGCGGCGCCTGGAACCGCCTGTTCGACGAGACGATGACCGATCTGCGCTTCGACATCGATGGCGAGGAGCTTACCCTGGAGCCGGCGCTGAATCGCCTCCAGCACGCCGATGGCGAGGTGCGCCGCCGGGCCTCTGAAGCGCTGGCCGCAACCTTCCGCAAGAATCTGCGCACGTTCACGCTGGTCACCAACACATTGGCCAAGGACAAGGAGATTTCCGACCGCTGGCGCGGCTTCGAGGACATCGCCGATTCGCGCCATCTCGCCAACCGCGTCGAGCGCAGCGTGGTGGATGCGCTGGCCTCAGCAGTTCGCGACGCCTATCCGCGCCTGTCGCACCGCTACTACGCGATGAAGGCGCGCTGGCTCGGCATGGAGGTGATGAACCACTGGGATCGCAACGCGCCGTTGCCAGAGACCCCGCAAGCGATCATCGGCTGGGACGAGGCCAAGAACACGGTGCTTTCAGCCTATCAGCGCTTTTCACCTGACATGGCGGAGATCGCCCGGGTTTTCTTCGACCGCAACTGGATCGACGCGCCGGTCAGGCCGGGCAAGTCGCCGGGCGCCTTCGCGCATCCGACCGTGCCGTCGGCGCATCCCTATGTTCTGCTCAACTACATGGGCAAGCCGCGCGACGTGATGACGCTGGCGCATGAGCTTGGCCATGGCGTGCATCAGGTGCTGGCCGCAGGCCAGGGCGCGCTGATGGCTTCGACGCCGCTGACGCTGGCCGAGACGGCATCCGTCTTCGGCGAGATGCTGACCTTCCGCTCGCTGCTGGACCAGACCACGGACAAGCGCGAGCGCAAGGCCATGCTCGCCCAGAAGGTCGAGGACATGATCAACACGGTCGTGCGCCAGATCGCTTTCTACGAATTCGAGCGCAAGGTGCATGCCGAGCGCAAGAACGGCGAACTGACATCCGACAGGCTCGGCCAGTTCTGGCTGGAAGTGCAGGCGGAAAGCCTCGGGCCGGCGATCAAGCTGCGCGATGGTTACGAGGTCTTCTGGACCTATATTCCACACTTCGTCCATTCGCCGTTCTACGTCTACGCCTATGCTTTCGGCGACTGCCTGGTGAATTCGCTCTATGCGGTCTATCAAAATGCAGAGCATGGCTTTCAGGAGAAATATTTTGCCATGCTGCGCGCCGGCGGCACCAAGCATCATTCCGAGCTCCTGGCACCCTTCGATCTTGACGCCACCGATCCTGCCTTCTGGCAGATCGGACTTGGCGTGATCGGCGGGCTGATCGACGAGCTCGAAGCTTTGGACAATTGACGCACAGCGCTGAACATCCGGGGCTGACAGAACAGTTTAGCCGCAATGCATATTGAGGCCGTTCTATTCTTGCCCTAAATATCTGTTCTTAAATAAAATATCTGTTCTTAAATAACTCTCGGTGGAATTTTTCCGTTAGCTTTCCGGAAGCTGTATGATAGCGTCCCGCCTCAAGCTCAGTCGGGCGCGGGGCTCAGGCCAGGAAAAAATCTTCGGCCGGTCACGGCGCTTCGGCGAGTGCGACAGCGGCCGTTGGCCACGGCAGGAAAAGCCGGTCGCCGACAGCTCGATCTAAGCCGGCTGTTCCGCGAACAGCGGAGCCACCATTGAATGGTCCTTGTGCCAAGGTCACCACTCCAGGCCGTGGCAGATGGATCGGACTGGAGAGAGAGACAATGGGCACTTTTTTCTACATGCTCCTGGCGTTCCTGGTAGGTGTGTTGGTTGGCTGGTTCATCTGGGGACGCCTGCGTGGCGAGCTCGACAGCCTGCGCGGTGACATGGACCGCACGCGCAGCGAGCGCGACAGGCTGCGCGCCGCCGCCGACCGCCTGACCGGTGAGCTGGAAGTATGCCGCGGCGCCCGCGCCGACCTGGAGCGCCAGTTGGCCGAGGCACAAGGCGCCAAGACCGGCGCGACAAAGGCAGCAATCCCGGCACCGTCGGCGTTGATGTCGACATCCGCGCCGGCCAAGCCCACGCCGGCCAAGTCCGCGCCAGCAAAGACCGCGCCAGCAAAGACCGCGCCGGCCAAGTCGACACCGGCCAAGACCGCGTCCAAGAAACCGGCGGCCGCCAAGGCGGCAGCCGCGCCAAAGGCCAGTGCGTCGAAAGCGGCCGCGTCGGAAACGAGCGCCACAGCCAGGAAGGCTTCGCCGGCGGCAAAGAAGGCAACCGCCGGCAAGGCAACAGCGGCAGCAGCTGATAAGACCGACAGTCTGCGTCGCTTGATCGGCATCGGCCCGGTCAACGAGCAGAAGCTGCACGACCTGGGGGTTAGAACCTACGCTCAGATCGCCGCCTGGACGGCGGCGGATATCAAGCGGATCGAAGACGTTCTCCAGTTCGACGGCCGCATCGAGCGTGAGCGCTGGATCGAACAGGCGAAACTGCTTGCCGCCGGCGACGAGAAGGAATTCGCGCGCCGCTTCCCGACCGCGGGGACCGCGAGCAACACCTGAATTGCCTGTCGGCATCGAGCACTGGCGGCGCCTCGAGGTGCCGCCAGTTTGCTTTTGCACCAAGGCTGCCTTTGCGTCCTGAGACGCCGCTCTCTCGATTGCGCGCGATCGAGCCCCCATATAGAGCGATAGCCGGCGTCATCGACCGCAGCATCCGAGTCCCATGTCCCTGCCCTCTGCAATTTTCCGGAATGACGAGCGCGCCCATCAGCTCGTTTTCGACCGCCCGGCCGGCATCATCGTGGCGCACGAGGCGGAGGATTTCCTGCCGGCGCTGGAAATTGCGCAGGCCGCGCATGACGCCGGCAAATGGCTGGCCGGCTATTTCTCCTACGAGGCCGGCTACCTGCTCGAACCGAAGCTCGTTCCGCTGCTGCCGGGCGGACGCCGCGCCCCGCTTGTCTGCCTGGGGGTCTTCGACGCGCCTGTCGAACAGACGGTCGTGCCCAGCAACGCGCCGGCGACCAACGGTCCGATCTTCGACGCGAGGGCTGCCTGGTCTTCAGAAGACTACGCAAAACGCTTTGCGCGGCTCCACAATCACATTCGCAAGGGCGATTGCTATCAGGGCAATCTGACCTTTCCAGTTCATGCCCAGTGGTCGGGCGATCCGCTGGCCGCCTTCGAAGCGCTGACCGAGCGCCAGCCTGTAAAATACGGCGCGCTGATCGCGCTCGGCGATCCGGTCGTTTTGTCGCGTTCGCCGGAACTGTTCTTCGAGGTCGACGCCGAAGGCATGATCGAGACCCATCCGATGAAAGGCACCGCCCCGCGCGGCGCGACCAAGGCGGAGGACAAGCGGCTGAAGGCGTTCTTGCTCAATGATGAGAAGAACCAGGCTGAGAACCGGATGATCGTCGATCTCCTGCGCAATGACATCTCGCTGATCAGCGAGGTCGGCACGCTGGAGGTGCCGGAGCTTTTCCGCATCGAGAGCTACCCGACCGTCCACCAGATGGTGAGCCGTGTGCGGGCCAAGCTCTTGCCCGACCTTACCATCCGACAGATTTTCGCTGCGCTGTTTCCATGCGGATCGATCACCGGCGCCCCAAAAATCCGCGCCATGGAAATCCTGCACGATCTGGAAGCCACGCCGCGCGACGTCTATTGCGGCGCCATCGGCTGGATCGCCCCCGGCGGCACGATGCGCTTTTCGGTGGCGATCCGCACCATATCGCTCTTTTCCAGTGGCGAAGCCGTCTACAATATCGGTGGTGGCGTCGTCTTCGATTCGACGGCCGAGGAGGAGTATCAGGAGTGCCTGCTGAAAGCGCGCTACGCGACGGGAACACCGCCGATTTCGAGCTGATCGAAACCATGCGCTGGCAGCCGGGCCAGGGCTTCCTCCGTTTTGACCGCCATTTGGCCCGCCTTTATGGCTCGGCAGCCGAACTGGGTTTTACCTGCGATCCGCAGAAGGTCGGTGAGATGCTCAGGAACGCCGTCGACCGGCCGGACATAGCCTTGCGCACACGCCTCGTCCTGTCGCGCAGCGGCAAGGTGACGGTCTCGGCGCTGCCTTATGAGCCGCATGCAGCCGACAAGGTGTGGAGGCTGCAACTGGCGCGGGTGCGGCTCGATTCAAGCGACACGCTGCTGCGCCACAAGACGAGCCGCCGGGACACCTATCAGCGGGCGCGAGCCGAATATCTGATCAGCCGGGCCGACGAGGTTTTGCTGGCCAACGAGCGTGGCGAAATCTGTGAGGGCACGATCACCAATCTCTTCGCCGATTTCGGCGACGGCGCGCTGGCAACGCCGCGGCTCGATTGCGGCCTGCTGCCTGGCGTATTGCGCGGCGAATTGCTGGACGAAGGTCGCGCCCGCGAAGCAATCTACAGCTTGGATGATCTGAAGTCGGCCAAAGCGCTGTTCGTCGGCAATTCACTGCGCGGATTGATCCCGGCACGGCTGGGCTGAAACGCAAACCGAAAAGATACCGACGACACGCCCTTGGCTGTGTCTCAAGCATGGTTTTCCCCTTGCGAGCTGGAGAAGATGCGTCCGGCCCGAGAAAGAATGGGCCGGACGCGCGGCAGCCGCTTGGGAGGGGCGACTATTCGCCTTCGTGGGTCTGACCGGAGCCGCCGACGGAGACGATGTTGAAGGGTTTGCCTTCGACGGCAATGTCGCCGGTTTTCTCGAACGACGTCGCGTCAACGAGATGCAGCACACCTTGCAGAGGATCCGTAACCACAATCCTGTCGCCGGCGACCGCAACACGCGGCCTCGGCTCGCTCCAGTGACCGTCCATCGAATAGGGATCGGTCAGCTTGAGCGAGTTTGCGATTTCCCCCTTGACCACGTCGAGCTGGTGAAGCTGGCCGTCCTCAGTGAAAACGTAGGCGAACTTCGGACGAACAGGATCGATTGCGAAATGCACGCGGCGCGTCGGAAGGCTGATCAGCCGGAAAGCGTCGCTTTCGACCGTCGGATCGATCATCACCACCTTGTCGGCGCCGTAGTTGCCGAGGAAATATTGCAGGCCACTGCCGCCGATCAGCGTCGTCGTTTTGCCGTCCGGCAGGCTGTCGGCATAGGGCAGATGACGGATCGCGGGGGTGCCGTCGCCATGGCTGACGACAAGCAGGCCGGTCGCGCAGGCGAAAGCCAGGATATTGCCGGAAGACGCCTCGCCGTGGAGGTCGGGGCAGGCGTGGATGCCGCCGATCGGCGCGCCGGCTTCGTCAGCGACCCTGATGCCGACCGGGAGTTCGTCCGGCTTTTCCCTGTTCGGCTCCGAGAGGAGGACATGGGAGCCATAGGCGACTGCGACGCCGTGCTGCGGCGCGTCCGTCTTCACTTCCCTGAAGTCCAATTTGCCTTCCAGGACGACCTTCTCGGAGATGATACGGGCGACACCTTCGCCGTCGAAAAAAGCGGCGAAGTCTCCGTCATGCTCGACGAAATGCGACGGCTTCTTGCCTGTGATCTCGACGCCGGCAAGCTTTGGCGCTTCAACGTCGATGTCGCCGTGTTCGCCGTGGTTCTCGAGGAAATGCCGCTCGCGATCCCGGTAACGACGCCGGCCGCGCCCTGCACGGCGAACACGGTCCGGCCGCTTTCGCTGCGATGGAGCGAGGCCGGCCCTTTAATCTGGAATGTGTCGAGCTTTCCGCCATCGACCGCATCGATTACGGTCACCTTCGGATCCGCGTGATCCGAGATGAACAGGCGCCAGGCGGTTACCTCCTCGGCATGGGCCGCACTTGTCGATAGAGACAGAAACAGCGCGATGGCCGTGGCTGACGCCAAATTTGTCCTCACGGTATTCTCCCTTAGATGTTATTACATAACTGATTGCGGTTGATGAAAGGCGGATTGCTCCGCCTTTTCGTCGTGGCGCGGCGATCAGCTTCCGAGGATCGCGCCTTTGATCGCCGTGATGTTGTGCCGCATCATCTCGAGATAGGTCGCCGCCGGGCCGTTCTCGTCGGACAGGGCGTCGGAGTAGAGTTCACCGCCGATTTTCAGACCCGTCTCGCTGGCGATCTGCTCGATCAGGCGCGGATTGGTGACGTTTTCCACGAAGATTGCCGAAGCCTTGTCTTGCCTGATCTGTTTGATGAGGGCCGCGACGTCGGAAGCTGAAGCCTCAGATTCGGTGGAGACGCCCTCCGGCGCGAGGAATTTTATGCCGTATTCGTGCTCGAAATACCCGTAGGCGTCGTGGGAAGTGATGATCGTGCGCTTGTCCTCGGGGATCTCAGCTACAGCAGCCTTGATCTCCTCTTCCAGTGCCTCGAGCTGCTGGCCGTATGATTCGGCATTGGCCCGATAAGTGTCACAGCTGGCTGCATCGGCGGCACAGAAGGCATCGGCGATGTTCTTCACGTAGAGTTCGGCATTGTGCACCGACTGCCATGCATGGGGATCGGACTCGCCGTGATGATGGTGCCCTTCCTCATGGCCCTCTTCCGCCTCCGCGGCGTGCCCTGCCTCGCCCTTGGCGGCTTTATCCTGATCGTGGTGACCTTCTTCCTCGGTGTTGCGCAACACCTCGCCGCCTTTGGTCAACTCCACGACCGGCGCCTTCGTCGCGCTCGCCTCGACGAGACGCTGAAGGAAGCCCTCGAACTGGAGGCCGTTGACCAGCACCACGTCGGCAGAACCGACGGTGGCCGCGTCGGCCGGCTTCGGTTCGTAGACATGGGCGTCACCATTCGGGCCGACCAGCGTGATGATGTCGACACGGTCACCGCCGACATTCTTGGCGAAATCGGCAATGATCGAGAAACTGGCGACAACCTTGAGGTTCTCGGCCGCGGCCACCGACGGGATGATTGGCAACGATGTTATGACGCCCATCACGGCGGCGAGCTTCAGCGTCCTGGACATTCGATCAACTCCTTTGTTCAAGCGGTTCTGTGGGAGATGTGCCGGACGCGTGGCGAGCAGCCGCGCGTCCCGGCAGAGATGGAAGAAACGTAGATCGTGCCCGCCGACAGATGATCGCCGGGCCGGACGATCCCATCGAGGTGATGCACGGCGGGATGGCTGTTGTAGTCCAGCGTCAGGTCTTGAAAGATCACACAGGCAGCCATTCGATCCATCTCCGCGGGAGCCATCAAAGTCAGCCCAGCTCTTGACGATCCGTTATGTTATGTTATCACGTTCGTCAATCGAAAACGTTATATTATAACTAACGGTCACCGTTGTGCTCAAAACTGCCTGGAACACGAGGGAACATTGGATGCCTGGACGCAACCAGCAGTTCGTGCTCGACGCGTTGACGCGCTCCGAGAGGCCGATGGGGGCCTACGAACTGCTTGAACTCCTTCGCCAGGAAGGGCTCCGCTCTCCGCTACAGATCTATCGCGCTCTGGATCGGCTCATCGAGGAGGGCCTGGTTCACAGGATCGAGAGCCTGAGCGCGTTCGCGCTTTGCGTCCATAGCGAATGCACTCATGGGCGCGCCGCCTTTGCAATCTGCGCGAATTGCGGGCGGGCAAGTGAAGTTCATGACCCGGCATTGGAGCGGGTGCTGCGCCGGATTGCCCGACGGCAGGGCTTCCGAACCAAGTCGGCCACGGTGGAGCTTTCGGGTCTCTGCGAGGCCTGCGCGCATCGATGAGACGCCCGCCTTCCGTCGACGGGCGATCCCATTGGCTCGCGCCTGAACCAGCTGAAATCCGCAATCCAACATCCGGAGACGACCATGCCTCTTGAAGCATCCCCAGAAAATGCCCGTCACGGTTCTTACCGGTTACCTCGGCGCCGGCAAGACGACGCTGCTCAACCGCATTCTGACCGAACAGCATGGCAAGCGATACGCCGTGATCGTCAACGAGTTCGGCGAGGTTGGCATCGACAACGACCTCATCGTCGATACCGATGAAGAAGTCTTCGAGATGAATAACGGCTGCATCTGCTGCACGGTGCGCGGAGACCTGATCCGTATCATTGAGAGCTTGATGCGGCGCAGAGACCGTTTCGACGCAATCCTGATCGAGACGACCGGCCTCGCCGATCCCGCGCCCGTCGCCCAGACCTTCTTCGTCGACGACGATGTGAGGCAGAAGACGAAACTCGACGCGATCGTCACCGTCGTCGATGCGAAGCATCTCCTCTGCGAGTTGGATCATGCGCACGAGGCGCAGGAGCAACTCGCCTTTGCCGATATCGTCATACTCAACAAGACCGACCTGGTAGCGCCGACCGAACTCAAGGCAGTGGAGGCGCGCATTCGCAGGATCAACCCGACAGCTGCGATCAGGCATTCCATACGTTGCAACGTCCCACTCGACGAGGTTCTGGATCGCGCGGCGTTCGATCTGAACCGTGTCCTAGAAGTCGAGCCGGACTTTCTCGACGCGGAACACGACCATGAGCATGACGATCACGTCACCAGCTTTTCGCTTGTCACGGAAGCTTCGATCGATCCGCGCAAGTTCTTGCCGTGGATCCAGATGATCACACAGAAATTCGGCATCGACATGCTGCGCATGAAAGGCATCCTTGCGTTCAAGGGCGATGAAGACCGCTTTGTCGTTCAGGCCGTCCACATGCTGCTCGAAGGCGATCATTATCGCCCCTGGAAAAAGATGGAGAAGCGCGTGAGCCGCCTGGTGTTTATCGGCCGCAACCTGCCCAAAGGGCTGATTGAAGACGGCTTCCTCAAATGCCGTGCCGACGTGGACTCCGTAGAGGCCCTGAATGCATAGGTTCAGCAACGCTGACGAGAGCGCGCGTCCTTTATCCCTTTGGTCAGCCCGAGCGTCTTCGTCTTCGGGACGGGATCGTATATGAACCGTCTCGCGAACCCACTCGCCCCGCGCGGGTTTGCCCTTCCGGAGAAGACCAGCCAGATCAAGGTCTGGATTCGTGAGTCCCGCGGGCTCGATGACGATGTCGTCGTGTCCGTCACGGAGCTGGTATGCCGCAAAGATGGCTGTCCCGACATCGAAACGGTGATCGGCATAATGCGTCCCGGCGAGAAAATCGAGACGATCCGGCTTCGCAAGGCAATCGCCGATGTGACCTCGCACGATCTGCCGCGAGGATGAATAGATCGGCGTAGGCGCAGGGTGTTCGGCCTCTCGACCGAAGCTGTGGCGCTTACCGGGTGTCACCGGGCTGTGACCGAGATCGGGAACCGTCGACGAGAGCTAGTGCTCGCCGCATCTTTCGCCGCGCCATTGCTGGCGCTCGACTTCGCCCAACTCGACCACAAGGGCCAACTCGATCACGGGGAATGACCGCCGACCGTCAGCGACTGGTCGTCCTCCTTAACCACATGACGAATGCGGCGTAGCTCGCGGCTTTTCGCTGGTTTATGACAATGATCTGTGGTTGTAGCGCGTGGCGGTCGGGCAAAAAAATGCTCCGCTTTGCGTCTGTTTGCCCGGCTTTTCAGCCTATCTGAGGGAGTAATCGATAAAATGGCGAATGAAAACTGGCCCGTTTACGGTGAGATCACCGGCCCTGTCGTGATGATCGGCTTCGGCTCGATCGGACGGGGAACGCTGCCGCTGATCGAGCGCCATTTCAAGTTCGACAAGTCGCGCATGACGGTCATCGACCCACGCGATACCGACCGCAAGTTGCTCGACGAGCGCGATATCACCTTCATGCAGGATGCGGTGACCAAGAAGAACTATAAGAAGCTGCTGACGCCGCTGCTGACCAAAGGTGGCGGCCAGGGCTTTTGCGTCAACCTGTCGGTCGACACCGGCTCAGTGGATTTGATGCGGCTCTGTCGCAAGCTTGGTGTGCTCTACATCGATACCGTCGTCGAGCCATGGCTCGGCTTCTATTTCGACCCCAAGGCCGACAATGCCAGCCGCAGCAACTACGCGCTGCGTGAATCCATGATCGAAGAAAAGCACGCGCATCCCGGCGGGGCGACCGCAATCTCCACCTGCGGCGCCAATCCAGGCATGGTCTCGTGGTTCGTCAAGCAGGCGCTGGTCAACCTCGCCACCGATCTTGGCCTTGAGTTCTCGGAGCCCGCGCAGCACGATCGCGAAGGCTGGGCCAGGCTGATGAAGAAGGCCGGCGTCAAGGGCATTCACATCGCCGAGCGCGACACACAGCGCACCAAGAAGCCGAAGCCGATGGACGTGTTCTGGAACACCTGGTCGGTCGAAGGCTTCATCTCGGAAGGGCTGCAACCGGCCGAGCTCGGCTGGGGCACGCATGAGAAGTGGATGCCGAAGAACGCCAAGGAGCACAAGCATGGCTCGAAGGCCGCGATCTACCTGGAGCAGCCGGGCGCCAACACGCGTGTGCGCAGCTGGTGCCCGACGCCCGGACCGCAATACGGATTCCTGGTGACGCACAACGAGTCGATTTCGATCGCCGACTTCTTCACCCTGCGCGGCAAGAAGGGCAAGGTTCAATATCGCCCGACCTGTCACTACGCCTACCATCCCTGCAATGACGCCATGCTGTCGCTGCACGAGATGTTCGGCGCCGCCGGCAAGGCGCAAGCCGTACATCACGTGCTCGATGAGAACGAACTGGTCGACGGTGTCGACGAGCTCGGCGTGCTGCTCTACGGCCACGACAAGAACGCCTATTGGTACGGCTCGCAACTGTCGCTGGCGGAAGCGCGCAAGCTGGCGCCTTATCAGAACGCCACGGGCATGCAGGTCACGTCGGCTGTGCTGGCGGGCATGGTCTGGGCGCTGGAAAATCCCGAGGCCGGCATCGTCGAGGCCGACGAGATGGACTACAGGCGCTGCCTGGAAGTGCAGTCCCCCTATCTCGGGCCGATCAAGGGCTACTACACCGATTGGACGCCGCTCGATAACCGCCCTGGTCTGTTCCCGGAAGACCTCGACAAGAACGACCCATGGCAATTCCGCAACATCCTCGTTCGATAGTGCAATATCCTCGTTCGATAGCAATATCTCACTGCCTTGCAATCGCCTGGAAATCGGGCGATTGAAGGAAGGTGGGCCAGAGCGACGTGCGTCCATTTGGACGCACAAAGTGCGCTCCAGCGCTTGAAATGTACGCATCGTGCTTTCCGAAAAATCGGATCGATTTTCGGGCCGATGCGAGAGGAGAGGATTTTGATGATGACGATTGCGCGCAAATTGCTTTCGGCCGGCATTGTCGCGGCCGCTGCCGCCTCGGCGGCGTGCACCACCGCCGGCCCGGGCGGGCCGCCTTTGGCCACGCGGAGCCCGGTCGAAGGCTCATGGATCGACGCGCAAGGCACGGGCCTGTCGACCTTCGCCGGCGGCAGCTTCAACACCGTCGCGACCGACACCGGCCAGAAACTTGCCGACGGCAGCTATACCATGACCGGCGGTACCTCGGTCGAGATCCAGGGCACTTCGCTGATCCGCCAGACGCCGATCAGCTTCAACTGCTTGTTGATCTCCACCTCCCAGCTTAATTGCACCAGCGCGAGCGGACAGAACTTCGTGCTGACGCGACGCACCTGAGCCCATACTGAATTGCTTTTGCAAAGGACGGCGGCTTGAGGCCGCCGTCCTTTTTGCGCCGGCAAAGCTGTCCCCGATTCCGCTTGCATCACCTAAAACGCGATGTGAACATGGGCAAAAAGCTGGCTGTTATGCTCCAGTCAAGCAAGGGCGTTAAACAGGTCATCCGGGAGACGAAGATGAAGAAGATAGCCGTCATTGCCGCCCTGTCGGCGTCCGCGCTTGGCCTTTCGGCCGGCGTGTCCTTTGCCGACTACACGCTGAACATCCTGCACATCAACGACTGGCACAGCCGCATCGAAAGCAACAACAAATATGAATCGACCTGCTCGGCCGAAGAGGAGACCAAGGGCGAGTGCATCGGCGGCGCGGCGCGGCTGATCACCGCGATCGCCCAGGAGCGCAAGAAACTCGAGGGGCAGAATGTGCTGCTGCTCAGCGCCGGCGACAACTTCCAGGGCTCGCTATTCTACATCACCTACAAGGGCAAGACCGAAGGCGAATTCCTCAACCAGATGAAATTCGACGCCATGGGGGTTGGCAATCACGAGTTCGACGACGGTGAGGCGGCGCTGGCGCCGTTCCTGGACATGATCCAGTTTCCGGTGCTCGGCGCCAATGTGAAGGCCAACGCGCAATCCAAGCTCGGCGATCGCGTGAAACCGTCGGTCGTGATCGAGGTCGGCGGCCAGAAAATCGGCATCGTCGGCGCGGTCACCAACGACACGCCGGAGCTCGCTTCGCCAGGTCCTAACGTCACGATCGAGGACGACGTCAAGTCGATCACATCAGAGGTCGAGAAGCTGAAGGGAGAAGGCGTCAACAAGATCATCGCGGTCACCCATATCGGTTACAAGCGCGAGCGCGACGTCATCGCCAAGATCCCGGGTGTCGACGTGGTGGTCGGCGGCCACAGCCATTCGCTGCTGTCCAACACCGACCCCAAGGCTGAAGGCCCCTACCCGACGATGGTCGACAATCCGGACGGCTACAAGGTGCCGGTCGTCCAGGCGGCGTCCTATTCGAAATATCTCGGCGAGTTCAAGGTCGTGTTTGACGATAACGGCGTCGTCAAGCAAGCCAGCGGCGACCCGATCTACCTCGACAAGTCGATCACGCCGGATTCCGCCGCGCTTGCCCGCATCAAGGAGCTTGGCGCGCCGATCGAGGCGTTGAAGAACAAGGAGGTCGCCGAGACCACCAAGGCGATCGACGGCAGCCGTGAGAACTGCCGCACCCGCGAGTGCGAGATGGGTAACCTTGTCTCCGATGCCGTCCTCGACCGCGTCAAGGATCAGGGTGTCGAGATCGTCATCACGAATGGCGGCGGTCTGCGCGCTTCGATCGACCAGGGCACCGTCACCATGGGCGAGGTGCTGAACGTGCTGCCATTCCAGAACACAGTGGCGACCTTCCAGATTTCCGGCAAGGATCTGGTTGCCGGGCTCGAGAACGGTCTCAGCCAGATCGAGGACGGCGCCGGCCGCTTCCCGCAGGTTGCCGGCCTGAAGTATTCATTCGACAAATCGGCCGCCCCGAATGCCGGGCGCGTCAAGTCGGTCGAAGTCATGCAAGGCGGCGCGTGGACGCAGATCAATCCGGACAAGGATTACCTGGTCGCCACCAACAACTATGTGCGCCAGGGCGGCGATGGCTACGACGTATTCGCCGACAAGGCCAAGAACGCCTACGATTACGGTCCGGGGCTCGAACAGGTGGTCGCCGATTATCTCGGCGCGCATCGGCCCTATACGCCGAAGCTCGATGGCCGTATCACCGAGATCGTGGCCGCCGCGGCGGAACCGGCCCAGGAACCGGCTAAGCCGGCTGAAACCGCGCCTGCTCCGGCCGAGCCGGCAAAACCGGCAGAAACGGCTCCAGCCGCAACTGCGGAGCCGGCGATGCCCGAACCGCCGGCTGGTTCGGACGATATCGCCACGACGCCGCCAGCCGTCCCGGCGGAACCCGCCCCGGCAGCGCCGGCACCTGCCGAGCCGGCTAAACCGGCCGAGACGGCGCCCGTGGCACCGGCTCCTGCGGCGGAACCGGCCAAACCAGCCGAGGCTGCGCCTGCCGAGCCGGCAAAGCCGGCCGAGGCAACACCGGCCGAAAGCAGCCATGTGATCGTTGTCGGCGATACCTATTGGGACCTGGCGGAGAAGGCCTATGGCGATGGCGCCAAGTGGAAAACGATCTCGGACGCCAACAAGGATTATGAGCCGCGCCGCCTTCCCGTCGGCGCAACCTTGACCATCCCGGCCGCAAACTAAATTCTTCCGTCGTTTCTGGAAAACCCGTCCGGGGAACCGGGCGGGTTTTCTGCTTTCCGCCCGAGGTAAGATAAGGTGCGGCCAGACGCTGCATTGAAAACCGGCGCGGCATCGCTAGTTTCGCGCGGTGTCCGGAGATCCCTAATGACGCTTTCCAACCCTGTCGATCCCAAGGCCGCGGCGGCGAAGGGCGTCGGCCCGCTCCCGGCAGGACAGCCGCCGGTCGGGGCGGGCAGGATCGGCGTCATGCTGGTTAATCTCGGCACGCCCGACGGCACGGAATTCAAGCCGATGTGGCGCTATCTCAGGGAATTCCTGTCCGATCCGCGCGTCATCGAGCTCAACAAGGCGATCTGGTACCCGATCCTCTACGGGCTGGTTCTCACCACACGGCCGAAGAAGTCGGGCGCCAACTATGCCAGGATCTGGAACCGGCAGCGCAACGAGTCGCCGCTGCGCACCTACACCCGCGCCCAAAGCGAAAAGCTGACCGAGGCGCTGCGCGACCTGCCCGACGTTATCGTCGACTGGGCGATGCGTTACGGCAATCCGTCGACCGAGAGCGTCGCCAAAGGGTTGGTCGCGCAAGGCTGCGACCGCATTCTCTCTTTTCCACTCTATCCGCAATATTCCGCGACCACCACCGCGACCGCCAACGACCAGCTGTTTCGCGCGCTGATGAAGATGCGCCGCTCCCCGGCGGTCCGCAGCGTGCCGCCCTACTATGCCGAACCGGTCTATATCGAGGCGCTTGCCCGTTCGATCTCGCGCCATCTGGCGACGCTCGATTTCGAGCCGGAGGTGGTCATCGCCTCCTATCACGGCATTCCGAAACCCTATTCCGACAAGGGTGACCCCTATCAGGCCCATTGCTTGGAGACGACCCGGCTGCTGCGGGAAAAGCTCGGCTGGGATGAGAAGAGGCTGATCACCACATTCCAGTCGCGCTTCGGTGCTCAGGAATGGCTACAGCCCTACACCGACAAGACGGTCGAGAAATTGGCCGGAGAAGGCGTGAGATCGATCGCCATCGTCAATCCGGGCTTTTCTGTCGACTGCATCGAGACGCTGGACGAGATCGGCAGAGAGGCGGCCGAGACCTTCCATCACGCAGGCGGCGAGAAGTTCGCACACATCCCCTGCCTCAACGACAGTGCCGAGGGCATGGCGGTGATCGAGGCGATGGTGCGGCGCGAACTGTCGGGCTGGATCTGAAGCGGACATAATCGAGCGCCGCAAGCCCGGCTGTCTATGCACCGACAATCCGCGATCACCTGATTGTAACATTTCTGAAACACACTTAAGTGTTTGGTGAAGTCGGTTGCGTTGAAACGTCTACTGCATCGGCCGGAAAATCGGACTCGATTTTTGGAAAGCACGATGCGCAGGTACAAAGGTTAAAGCGTACTTTGTGCGTCCAGTGGACGCGCGTCGCATCAATGTGCTCGGCATCTGAGGGAGAGCCAAATGGATTTCAGTGGTTTCGATATCGCGCTTCTTGTTCTTGTCGCTCTTGTCGTGCTCGTGCTTTTCAAAGGCATCCGTACAATCCCGCAAGGCTACAATTATACCGTCGAACGCTTTGGCCGCTATACCAAGACATTGAGCCCCGGTCTCAACATCATCGTGCCGTTCGTCGATCGCATCGGCGCCAAGTTGAACATGATGGAGCAGGTGCTCGACGTCCCGACCCAGGAGATCATTACCCGCGACAACGCCACCGTCGCCGTCGACGGCGTTGCATTCTACCAGGTGCTCAACGCCGCGCAGGCCGCCTACCAGGTCGCTGGGCTGGAGAACGCCATCCTCAACCTGACGATGACCAACATCCGTACCGTGATGGGTTCGATGGACCTCGACGAGCTTTTGTCGAACCGCGACGCCATCAACGAACGCCTGCTGCGCGTCGTCGACGAGGCCGCGCATCCCTGGGGCATCAAGATCACTCGTGTCGAGATCAAGGACATCAATCCGCCGGCCAATCTCGTCGAATCGATGGGTCGCCAGATGATGGCCGAACGCAACAAGCGCGCGCAGATCCTTGACGCCGAAGGCCTCAAGCAGTCGCAGATCCTGGAAGCCGAGGGCCGCAAGGAAGCCGCCTTCCGCGACGCCGAGGCGCGCGAACGCTCGGCCGAGGCCGAGGCCCGCGCCACGCAGGTGGTGTCGGAAGCGATCTCCAAGGGCGACGTGCAGGCGCTCAACTACTTCGTTGCGCTGAAATACACCGAAGCGCTGACCAGGATCGGCTCTGCCACAAACAGCAAGGTCGTGCTGATGCCGATAGAAGCTTCGTCGCTGATCGGCACGCTCGGCGGCATCGGAGAGATCGCCAAGGAAGTCTTCGGGGGCGAAGGCAATGCCGGCGCCGCGCGGCAAGCGTCACGCCCGCCCGTGGTTCGCCCCAGCCAGACCTGAGGCCGATCCCATGTTCGACCGCATCATTTCCGAACTCGGCCCTTGGAGTTGGATGGTTCTCGGCTTCGTCCTCCTCGTGATGGAGGTCATCGCACCGGGCATCTTCATGCTATGGATCGGCATCGCCGCGCTGCTGGTCGGTGCTGTCTCCCTGCTCATCTGGGACGCAGGTTTTTGGACCTGGCAGATCCAGGTTCTCGCCTTCCTCGCGATGTCGCTGGTTTCAACCTATGTCGGCAAGAGACTGGCGGGCGAACGCCACGACCCGACAGACCAGCCGCTGCTCAACCGCCGCGGCGCACAGATGATCGGCAGGACGGCGACGCTGGCCGAGCCGATCAAGGACGGCCGCGGCCGCATAAAACTGGGCGACACGCTATGGCGCGTCTCCGGGCCCGATCTGCCGGCCGGCACGCAGGTGCGCGTGACGGGCGCGGCCGATACCGATCTGGAACTGACGGTCGAGCCGGTTTAGGACTGATCCCACCAATCTCGGCGGGACGACTTTTCAAACAGGCCTGAGGTGTCAAGCCGCGCCGATGCGCAGCAGGTCGTGCAGATGGACAAGTCCGACTGGCCGTCTGCCCTCGACAACCATCAGGCTGGAGATGGCCGAATTGTTGATCGTCTGCAGCGCCGTCGCCACCAGCGTATCCGGCCCGGCCGTCTTCGGCTCCTTGGTCATCACCTGATCGACACTCATCGCCAGAAGATTGCTGCCGATGTGGCGCCTGATATCGCCGTCGGTGACGATGCCGATCAGCGCACCATCCGCAGCGGTTATCGCCACGCAGCCAAACCCCTTGCGCGACAATTCGAGGATCGCTTCGCGCATTCCAGTGCCGGAAGGCACCAGCGGCAGCCTGTCGCCGACATGCATGATGTCGCGGATCTGCGTCAGATTGGCGCCAAGTTGCCCGCCGGGATGGAAGGTGCGGAAATGATCCGGCGTGAAGCCGCGCGCTTCGAGCAACGCGATGGCCAGCGCATCGCCGATCACCAGTTGCAGCAGCGTCGATGTCGTCGGCGCCAGGCCATGCGGGCAGGCTTCCGGCGCACGCGGCAGCAGAAGCACCACATCGGCCGCGCGCGCCAGCGCCGATCGCTCTCCGGCGGTGACCGCGATCAGCGGAATCGAGAAGCGCCTGGAGTAGGCGATGATGCCCTTGAGCTCTCGGCTCTCGCCCGACCACGACATGGCGATGATGGCATCGTCCTTGGCGATCATGCCGAGGTCGCCGTGATTGGCTTCGGCAGGATGGACGAAGAAAGCCGGCGTGCCGGTCGAGGCGAGCGTCGCCGCGATCTTTGAGCCGATATGGCCGCTCTTGCCGACGCCGGTGACGATGACGCGGCCCTCGATCTGCGACACCATGTCGATGGCGCGCGCGAACGGTTCGGTCAATCCGTTTTCGAGCGCGGCCGCCAGCGCCGCGACACCGGCCTGCTCGGTCGCTACCGTTCTGAGCGCCGAGGCGATCGAAGCTTGCCCGTCGAGCCGCTTCTTGTCTGGGGATCCCGCATGCATGGCTGATGCGATTAGCGCTTTGCCGCGCGCCTGTCCAACGGAATTGCCATCCAGCGAGGCCTGATCAACAGCCGCCTCAATCCTCCGTTAACCATCCCTGTTTACGGTTCGGTAAGTATGGCGCGCGTGCGCCGCGCAAGCAGTGGTGGCGATGTCCGGGGCTCAGCCTGAAAAGAAAAGAAGACGAAACGGCAAGGCGGTCTGCGCCTTGCTGCTGGCGACCAGCGTCTTCGCCTTGCTGCGGCCTGCGCAGGCTTATGCCCAGGTAACCGAGCTGCGCGGCGAGGTTTCGGAATCGGCAATTCTGGACGACCAGCAGCGCAAGACCAGGCAGTTGAGCATGGCCAGCGCCCAGGATCAGACGGCACAGGCCGGCGCAACCACCCAGAGCAATGCGCCGGCGCCTACCTATCAGCCGGCCAGCCCGGGCGCCGTACAGGACGACGACATGGCGCCCGCGACCGGCAGCATTTTCGATCCGCCGGAAGCCACCGACGATGCGTTTGCGGACACCCCCGCTCCCGTCCCGCCGCGCCGGCCATCGAGCGCAACGCAACGCGCGGTCGATCTAGACGAGGCCGCGGCCGCCGAGACGCAAGCCGCCGCCGCGACTGCAGCCACGACAGATGACACGGACACCGCCGAGACGGACCAGGACGCCACCAATCGCCGTGCCGTGACCATTGATTCCGCCGACAGGCAGCAGCTCGATCCGGGCGCCGAGCGCACCGAAGCCATCGAAGGCCGGGACAAGAGGGCCGAGGACGACCCGTTCGCCGCCACCGGCATCAAACTCGGCTCCTTTGTGATCAGGCCGACGCTCGAGCAGGGCCTGACGGCGTCGTCGAATGCCGATTCAAGCAGCGAAGGCAAGCCGGCCCTGCTGTCCGAAACGACGCTGCGTTTCAATGCCATCTCCGACTGGCGTGAGAATTCGGCTGTCATCGACGGCTATGGCACCTTTCTCAAAACGATATCGGGCGACGAGGTTCAGGAGGCACGGGGCCGTGTCGATGGCACGCTCAACGTCGACCTCGACAACGATCTGCGCGCTATCGCCAAGCTCGGTTACGAGGCGGCACCGGAATCGGCTTCGTCGCCGGTCGTCATCGAAGGCACCGTCGAGCAGCCGGTGCGCCAGACCATTGACGGCAGCCTTGCGGTCGAGAAGGATGCCGGCAAGATGCGCTTCGCCCTGACCGGCGCAGTCGAACACGACATTTACGGCGACGCCAAGCTTTCGACGGGCGGAACGCTGTCGCAGAAAGACCGCGATTCGACGCTCTATACCGCCACCTTGCGCACCGGCTATGAGATTTCTCCCGCCATCACCCCTTTCACCGAGGTCGAAATCGGCCGCCGGGTCTATGATTTGCGCGTCGACACCAATGGTTTCGAACGATCTTCGACGCGGCTCGGCGTTCGGGCCGGCGCCGAACTCGACCTCGGTGAGAAGCTTGCCGGCGAATTCTCGGCCGGCTGGCTGCGGGAGGCGATCGACGACGACCGCCTGCCGGCTATTTCGGGTGCCACGGTGAACGCCGACCTCAGATGGTCGCCGGAACGCGGCACCACGATCGGCCTCACCGGGCAGACGATCGTCGAGGGCACGACAACCCCCAACGAAAGCGGCGACATCCTTTACTCCGGCCGCCTCACCGGCGAGCGGGAAATCCGTGCCAACCTGATCGGGAACGCAGCTCTCGGCGTGGACTGGCGCGACTACATCGGGTCCGACGGCCATGATCTGACGCTGAGCGCGGAGGCCGGATTGACATGGTGGCTGAACC
This sequence comes from Mesorhizobium temperatum, assembly GCF_002284575.1. Taxonomy (GTDB): domain Bacteria; phylum Pseudomonadota; class Alphaproteobacteria; order Rhizobiales; family Rhizobiaceae; genus Mesorhizobium; species Mesorhizobium temperatum. The sequence goes on along the minus strand of NZ_NPKJ01000040.1, from coordinate 53,830 downwards.
GGTATGCCGGACTGACCACCCGCGCCAGAACCGAAAAACAGACCAGCAACCTGGAAGGCCGCGACTACACCGCCCACAGCGTCTTCGTCGGTGTGAAGCTGCAGCCGTAAAGCAAACCGTTGAAGGTTTGAGGTATGTCGAGATTCGGGTCAGGCGGTGGCGAGAACGGTGGTTTCGAGACCTGAACGCGGCCTACATTGGGGTATGCGATTTCCTAAAACGCGTCGCATTTGAACGGATTCATGCGACGCGCTTTAGGTTCTTGTTTTTATGCAAGTCGTTATCGCAAAACCGCTGCGCACTTTTGCGCGACATGCATTAGAACGCCGCGCCCCTCTGCTCCGACGGTTTCATCTCGTCGAGAAGCTTGCGGATAACGCCCGCCATGCGGCCGTTTATGTCGCTGCGCCACAGCGCGAAGGCGACGTTGGCCTCGACAAAGCCTTCCGGCGATCCGCAATCGAAGGTGCGCCCCTGGTAGTGGCAGCCATAGAAGGGCTGTTGCTTCTCCAGCTTCAGCATCGCATCGGTGAGTTGGATCTCGTTGCCGGCGCCCTTCTCCTGGCCCTCGAGAATCCCAAATATCTCCGGCTGCAGGATGTAGCGCCCGTTGATGTATAGATTGGAGGGTGCCGTGCCGGTCTTCGGCTTCTCCACCATGCCGGTGATGCGGAAACCGTGATGCGTATCCTCGCCGCGGCCGACGATGCCGTATTTATGGGCCTCGGCGGGGTCGCATTCCTGAACCGCGACGATGTTGTTGCCGGTCTCGGCATAAAGCTCGACCATCTCCTTCATGCAGCTTTTTTCCGACTGCATGATCATGTCAGGCAAAAGCAGCGCGAAGGGCTCGTCGCCGACCAGCTCGCGGGCGCACCAGACGGCATGGCCGAGGCCAAGCGGTACCTGCTGGCGCGTGAAGCTGGTCTGCCCCGGCGAGGGTTGCAGCCGCTGCAGGCGGGCGAGCTCGTCGTCCTTGCCGCGCTGGGCGAGCGTGTCATAGAGTTCGAACTGGACGTCGAAATGGTCCTCGATGACCGCCTTGTTGCGGCCGGTCACGAAGATGAAATGCTCGATGCCGGCTTCGCGTGCCTCGTCGACCACATACTGGATGACTGGCCTGTCGACGACCGTCAGCATTTCCTTGGGTATGGCCTTGGTGGCCGGGAGAAAACGCGTGCCGAGACCGGCGACCGGGAAAACTGCCTTGCGAACTCTCTTCATGCTGTCAATTATCCGCTTCTAAGCCTGTTCGGCAATCCTGCTTCAAGACATTTTCGTGCCGGAATCGAGGATTATGGAACGACTGGTCAGAAAAAAATTTGTAGTCCGTAAAGCACCAACCCGCCTTTTCGTTCCCAACGGCACCTATGGTAAACTAAATGCTAACCGGGTTCGGCGATGAATGATCTTCCTGTGATGAAGAAGGAGGAAAAGATGTCCGTTCGCAACGTCGCAACGCGCTTCACAAGCTTCGTTGCGGCCGCCAGCCTGTCGCTTGCCTTGCTGATGCCCACCGGATCGGCTTTTGCCGACGCCGGTTTCCGGCAATGGGTGGCGAGCTTCCGCGCCACCGCGGTGCGGAGCGGCGTTTCCGGCGCCGTTTACGACCGCGCATTCGAGGGCGTCAGCGATGCCGACCCGGTCGTGCTGGAAAAAGCGCGTTATCAACCCGAATTCACCGCGCCCGCCTGGGACTATTTCGACAACCGCGTCCACGACCAGTCGGTCGCTGTTGGCCGGCAGATGGCCAGGAAGTGGAAGCCGTGGCTGGACAGGATCGAGGCAAAATACGGCGTCGACCGTCATATCCTGCTGGCCATCTGGTCGATGGAATCGAATTACGGCGAAATCCTCAAGCGCGACGATGTCATGCGCAATGTCGTCCGTTCGCTGGCAACGCTTGGCTATGCCGATTCGAGACGATCGAAATTTGCCCGCACCCAGTTGATCGCGGCGCTGAAAATCCTGCAAAGGGGCGACATCGATAAAAGCCACCTCAGCGGCTCATGGGCCGGCGCCATGGGCCATACCCAATTCATTCCCACCAGCTATCAGGCCTATGCGGTCGATATGGACGGCGATGGCAAGCGCGACATCTGGAATTCGATTCCCGATGCATTGGCAACGGCCGCCAATCTGCTCAAGAAGAACGGCTGGCAGGCCGGCAAGACCTGGGGCTATGAAGTCAGCCTTCCCGACGGAAAGAAGTTCCCGGCCGGATCGAAGTCACTATCGCAATGGCAAGCGCTGGGTGTCACGCGTGTCAACGGCAAGCCGTTCAAGAATAGCGCGGAGAAGGCCACGCTGAAGGTGCCAGGCGGCCGCGGCGGCCCGGCTTTCCTGATGATCAAGAATTTTTCGGTCATCAAGCGCTACAACAATGCCGACAAATACGCGGTTGCCGTTGGCCTTCTTGCCGACGGAATCGCCGGCTATGGTGGGCTTGTGCAGGACTGGAAACGGCCTTTCACGAAGCTCTCCTTCGAGGAGAGGCAAGAGCTTCAGCAGCGGCTTTCCCAGTACGGCTACTATGACGGCAAGTTCGACGGCAAGATCGGCGAGGGATCGAAAGCCGCCATCATGGCCCTCCAGGCGAAGGCTGGCTTGACCCAGGACGGACATCCGAGCATGGAAGTGCTCAAATGGCTCAGGCAGAACTAGCATCGCACAGGGGCAGACCTGGAGCATCGGACCCAAACCGGTTTTGGGGAATCCGATGCTCAAAAAAGATAGAGCGGCGGCACGGTTGAGGATCGGCGCTCTTAAGGGATGGAGAGGGTAATTGGTTTCGGCTGCGCGTATCCGGGTAATCCTTCGTCGCGTGCCGATCCTGATTCTGGCTATTGCGGTTCTGGCCGTCAGTACTGCCGCCGTCTTTCACACGCCGGCCATGGCGCAGGAAGAACAAAGGCGTGGCTGGTCGCTGCGCGACTTGTTGTTTCTGCGCCGAAGCGAGCGGGTGGGCCGAACCGAGTGGATGGAACCACCGCGACAGATCCAGAGGGCCGGGCCACGGAAGCTAAAAGCAAGAAAGCCCCGCGCCGCGCCGCGCCGGCGGGCTGAGCCGGCAACCCCGATTGTCGAGAAGGCGCCGGATGCCCGCACCGTTCTGGTGGTCGGCGATTTCATGGCGAGCGGCCTCGCCGAAGGTCTCGATACCGCCTTTGCCGAAAACACCAACGTCAGGATCGTCGTGCGCAGCAACGGTTCGTCCGGTTTCGTGCGTGACGATTTCTACAACTGGCCCGAACAGATCAAGTCGCTGATCGAGACCGAAAAGCCCGCGGCCGTGATCGTCATGCTGGGCTCCAACGATCGGCAGCAAATGCGCGTGAACGGTGAACGCGAACAGCCGCGGTCCGAGGCCTGGACCAAGGAATACGAAGGCCGGACCGAAGCGTTCGGTAAGGCCATTGCAGCGGCCAAGGTGCCGTATCTATGGGTCGGCATGCCGGCATTCAAGGCGCCGAAGATGACCTCAGACATGCTGGCTTTCAACGACATTTACCGCTCGACGGCCGAAAGCCATGGCGGCGAATTCGTCGACATCTGGGACGGTTTCGTCGACGAGGACGGCGCCTTTGTCACCAGCGGACCTGATATCAACGGCCAGCCGGTGCGCCTGCGCACCGACGACGGCATCTATGTGTCGAAAGCCGGCAAACGCAAGCTCGCCTTCTATGCCGAAAAACCCTTGATGAAGATCCTTGGAATGACCGCGCCCACGGGCACACCGGCAGCTTACGCGCCAGCGGGCGCTCCCGTCGAGGCGCCGGCACCAGCACCCATGGCCGTCGATCGCACCGTGCCGATGCTGCTCAACGACCCGGCGCTCGATGGCGGTTCTGAACTTCTCGGCGCCGCACCGCCGGCGAAGGCGGACGGGCACGGCGAAAAACTCGTCGTCGAGGGCAAGGCGCCCGCTGCTTCGCCCGGCCGCGCCGACGATTTTTCCTGGCCGCCCAGGAGACAGCCTGCGGCGGCAGCCGCGACCGAAACGACCACGGCGATCACTCCATAAACCTGCCCCGGGCAGCGGAAGGGCAGAAAGCGCCTTCAGATGGCCGCAGGAGTAGCGCTCGAGACAGACTCAGCGCGGCAGCACGCTCGATCCCATCAGCGCCTCGTCGATCGAACGAGCCGCCTGCCGGCCCTCGCGGATCGCCCAGACGACCAGCGATTGACCGCGGCGCACATCGCCCGCCGCATAGAGCTTTTCGACGCTGGTCTTGTAGTCGCGGTCATTGGCCTCGACGTTGTTCGAGCGGCGGCTGTCGATGACGATCTTCATCTGGCCAGCCAGCTCCGACACCGGTCCGACGGTAGCCGGCCCGGCAAAGCCGATGGCGATGAAGGCGAGATCCGCTCGGATGACGAATTCCGTGCCGGCGATCGGCTTGCGCTTTTCATCGACCTCGCAGCATTTGACGCCGGTCAACGCGCCGTCCTCGCCGATGAATTCGAGCGTTGCCACCTGGAACTCGCGCTCGGCGCCTTCAGCCTGCGAGGACGAGGTGCGCATCTTCGTCGCCCAGTAAGGCCAGACCGAAAGCTTGTCTTCCTTTTCCGGCGGCTGCGGCCGGATGTCGAGCTGTGTGACGCGCACGGCGCCCTGACGGAAGGCGGTGCCGACGCAGTCGGAGGCGGTGTCGCCGCCGCCGACGACGACGACATGCTGGCCGCCGGCGACGATCGGCGGCGAGGGCCACGCCACCGACTGGATCGGCTCACCGCCGATGCGCTTGTTCTGCTGCACCAGATAGGGCATCGCGTCATGAACGCCGTCGAGATCGTCACCGGGAATGTTGGCCGGGCGCGGCGTTTCCGAACCGCCGCAATAGAGCACAGCATCGTATTCGGCGAGCAGCTGCGCCACCGGTTTGTCGACGCCGACATTGACGCCGCAATGGAAGCTCACGCCCTCGCCTTGCATCTGCTCGATGCGCCGGTCGATATAGTGCTTCTCGATCTTGAAGTCGGGGATGCCGTAGCGCATCAGCCCGCCCGGCCGGCTCTCGCGCTCAAAGACGTGGACGTCGTGGCCGGCGCGGCCAAGCTGCTGGGCGGCCGCCATGCCGGCCGGCCCCGAGCCAATGACGGCGACGCGCCTGCCGGTCTTCTTTTCCGGCGGGTAGGGCCGGATATGACCGGTTTCATAGGCCTTGTCGGCGATCGCCTGCTCGATCGTCTTGATGGCGACCGGAATGTCCTCAAGGTTCAGCGTGCAGGCTTCCTCGCAAGGTGCCGGACAGATGCGGCCGGTGAATTCCGGGAAATTGTTGGTCGAGTGCAGGTTGCGGATCGCATTGTCCCAGTCGCCATTGTAGACGAGGTCGTTCCAGTCCGGGATCTGGTTGTGGACCGGGCAGCCGGTCGGCCCGTGGCAGTACGGAATGCCGCAATCCATACAGCGCGCGGCCTGTTTCTCGACCTCCTTATCCGACATCGGCAGCGTGAACTCGCGAAAATGCCGGATGCGGTCGGAAGCCGGCTGGTACTTGTGCACCTGCCGGTCGATCTCGAGAAACCCTGTTACCTTGCCCATAGTCCAGTCCCTGCTGTCCAGATGGCGCGCTCGACGACGCACCCGTTAACCTCATAAGGCAGCCATGGCAACCTTCAGTGCGAGGCCAGGATTGTTGATGAAGGCGTCGACCGGGAAGCCTGGCTTCCCGGCAACTCCCAAAGCCTATTCCGCCGCCACGCCCATGCGCATGCGTTCCATTTCGATCAGCGCGCGGCGGTATTCGACCGGCATGATCTTCCGGAATTTCGGCCGGAAAGTCGCCCAGTTGTCGAGGATCTCGCGGCCTCGCACCGAACCCGTATAATGGACGTGGTTCGAGATCAGCTGATAGAGCCGCTCCTCGTCATGGCTGGTCATGTCGCCGGACACGTCGACGCGGCCTTTGTGGTCGAGATCGCCGCCATGATGGAGCAGTTTCTCCATCAGGTCGTCTTCTTCGGGAACGGGTTCCAGTTCGACCATCGCCATGTTGCAACGCTCGGCGAAATCACCTTCCTCGTCGAGCACATAGGCGACGCCGCCCGACATGCCGGCGGCGAAGTTGCGGCCGGTCTGGCCGATGACGACGACAATGCCGCCGGTCATGTACTCGCAGCCATGGTCGCCAACGCCTTCGACGACGGCGGCCACGCCCGAATTGCGAACCGCAAAACGCTCACCGGCAACGCCGCAGAAATAGGCCTCGCCTTCGGTTGCGCCGTAGAGCACGGTGTTGCCGACGATGATCGACTCCGCGGCGACGATCTTCGTGTTCTCCGGCGGGCGGATGACGATGCGTCCACCCGACAGCCCCTTGCCGACATAGTCGTTGCCGGCGCCAATCAGCTCGAACGAAACCCCCCGAGCCAGGAAGGCGCCGAAGGACTGGCCGGCGGTGCCGGTGAGCTTCACCGAGATCGTGTCCTCGCGCAGGCCCTTGTGCTTGAAGCGCTTTGCCACTTCACCGGACAGCATGGCGCCGGTGGAACGGTCGACATTGCGGATCGGCAGCTCGATGCTGACCGGCTGCCTGGCCTCGAGCGCCGGCTTGGCCAACTCGATCAGCTTGCGGTCGAGCACGTCGTCGATCGGATGCTTCTGCCGCTCGGTCCAGTGCACCGCCTCATGCGGGGCATCCGGCTTGAAGAACATCCTGCTGAAATCGAGCCCGCGCGCCTTCCAGTGCTGGATCAGCGCCCGCTTTTCCAAGAGATCGGTGTCGCCGATGATCTGGTCGAGATGGGTGTAGCCCATCTCGGCGAGCAGCGCCCGCACCTCTTCCGCCACATAGAAGAAGAAGTTGATGACGTGTTCCGGCGTGCCCTTGAAACGCTTGCGCAACACCGGATCCTGCGTCGCGACGCCGACCGGGCAGGTGTTGAGGTGGCACTTGCGCATCATGATGCAGCCGGCCGCGATCAGCGGCGCGGTCGAGAAGCCGAATTCATCGGCGCCAAGCAATGCACCGATGACGACGTCGCGACCGGTGCGCAGGCCGCCATCGACCTGCAGCGCGACGCGCGACCTGAGGCCATTGAGCACCAGCGTCTGGTGCGTCTCGGCAAGGCCCATTTCCCACGGGCTGCCGGCGTGCTTGAGCGAGGTCAGCGGCGATGCGCCGGTGCCGCCGTCATAGCCGGAAATGGTGATGTGATCGGCGCGCGCCTTGGCGACGCCGGCCGCAACCGTGCCGACGCCGACTTCCGAGACCAGCTTGACCGAGACATCAGCCGCCGGATTGACGTTCTTGAGATCGAAGATCAGCTGCGCCAGATCCTCGATCGAGTAGATGTCGTGATGCGGCGGCGGCGAGATCAGGCCGACGCCGGGCGTCGAATGCCTGACCTTGGCAATGGTGGCATCCACCTTGTGGCCGGGCAGCTGACCGCCCTCGCCGGGCTTTGCGCCTTGCGCGACCTTGATCTGCATCACATCGGAATTCACCAGATATTCGGCCGTCACGCCGAACCGCCCGGAAGCGACCTGCTTGATCGCCGACCGCTCGGGGTTCTTGCCGCCGCCCGGCAGCGGCAGGTAGCGGTCGGCCTCTTCGCCGCCCTCGCCGGTGTTCGACTTGCCGCCGATCGTGTTCATGGCGCGCGCCAGCGTGGTGTGCGCTTCCCTGGAAATCGAGCCGAAGGACATCGCACCGGTCGAGAACCGCTTGACGATATCGGCCGCCGACATAACCTCGTCGAGCGCGACCTTCTTGCGGCCGGTTTCTTCGGCGAGCCTGATCTTGAACAGGCCGCGAATGCTCTGCGCCCGCGCCGTCTCGCTGTCGATCTGGGCGGAATAGTCCTTGAACGTCTCCCATGAGCCTTGGCGCACGGCGTGCTGCAAGGTGGCCACCGCATCGGGCGACCAGATATGCGCTTCGCCGCGCATGCGGAACATGTACTCGCCGCCGACCTCAAGGCTGTTGCGCAGCACCGGGTCGTTGCCGAAGCCGTCGGTATGGCGGCTGACCGTCTCGGCAGCGATCTCTTCCAGCCCGACGCCTTCGATCAGCGTCGCGGTGCCGGTGAAGTACTTCTGGACGAAATCCGACTTCAGCCCGATCGCGTCGAAGATCTGCGCGCCGCAATAGGACTGGTAGGTCGAGATGCCCATCTTCGACATCACCTTGAGGATGCCCTTGCCGATCGACTTGATGTAGCGGGTGACGACTTCATAGGCGTCGACCTCCGCCGGCAGCTCGCCGCGCTTGTGCATGTCGAGCAATGTGTCGAAGGCCAGGTAAGGATTGATCGCCTCGGCGCCGTAGCCGGCAAGGCAGCAGAAATGATGCACCTCACGCGGCTCGCCGGACTCGACGACGAGCCCCACCGACGTGCGCAAGCCCTTGCGGATCAGATGATGGTGGACGGCCGCCGTCGCCAGCAATGCCGGAATGGCGATGCGGTCCGGCCCGAGCTGACGGTCGGACAGGATGATGATGTTGTAGCCGCCGGCGACCGCCGCCTCGGCGCGCTCGCACAGCCGGTCGATGGCGCCCTGCATGCCGGCCGCGCCTTCGTTCGAAGCATAGGTGATGTCGATCGTCTTGGTGTCGAAACGGTCCTCGGTATGACCGATGGAGCGGATCTTCTCCAGATCGCCATTGGTCAGGATCGGCTGGCGCACTTCGAGCCGCTTGCGACGCGAATTGCCGACGAGGTCGAAGATGTTGGGCCTCGGCCCGATGAAGGACACCAGGCTCATCACCAGCTCTTCGCGGATCGGGTCGATCGGCGGGTTGGTGACCTGGGCAAAATTCTGCTTGAAATAGGTATAGAGCAGCTTCGATCTGTCCGACATCGCCGAAATCGGCGTGTCGGTGCCCATCGAGCCGACCGCTTCCTGGCCGGTGGTTGCCATCGGCGACATCAACAGCTTGGTGTCTTCCTGGGTGTAGCCGAACGCCTGCTGGCGATCGAGCAGGCTGACGTCCCTGCGCAGCGCGCGCGGCTCGACCGGCTTCAGATCCTCGAGGATAAGCTGGGTGTTGGCGAGCCAGTTCTTGTAGGGATGTCTGGTCGCGATCTCCGACTTGATCTCCTCGTCGGAAACGATGCGGCCCTTCTCCAGGTCGATCAAAAGCATGCGGCCGGGCTGAAGCCGCCACTTCTTGACGATTCTTTCCTCCGGCACCGGCAGCACGCCGGCTTCCGAGGCCATGATGACGCGATCGTCGTCGGTGACGATGTAGCGCGCCGGGCGCAGCCCGTTGCGGTCGAGTGTGGCGCCGATCTGGCGGCCGTCGGTAAAGGCCACCGCCGCCGGCCCGTCCCACGGCTCCATCAGGGCCGCGTGGTATTCGTAAAAGGCCTTGCGATCTTGATCCATCAGCTTGTTGCCGGCCCAGGCTTCAGGGATCAGCATCATCATCGCGTGAGCGAGCGAGTAGCCGCCCTGCGTCAGGAATTCGAGCGCGTTGTCGAAACAGGCGGTGTCCGACTGCCCCTCATAGGAGATCGGCCACAGCTTGGAGATGTCGTTGCCGAACAATTCGGAATCGACCGAGGCCTGCCGCGCCGCCATCCAGTTGACGTTGCCGCGCAGCGTATTGATCTCGCCATTGTGGGCGACCATGCGATAGGGATGCGCCAGCTTCCACGACGGGAAGGTGTTGGTCGAGAAACGCTGGTGGACCAGGATCAGTGCCGTCTCGAAACGCGGATCGGTCAGATCATTGTAATAGGCGCCGACCTGATAGGCCAGGAACATGCCCTTGTAGACGATGGTCCGCGATGACATAGACACGACGTAGAAGCCATTATCGACGCCCTTGGTCTCTTCATGGATACGACCGGAAATGACCTTGCGCAGGATGTAGAGCCGCCGCTCGTAATCATCGTCGCTCTCGATCTCGGGGCCACGACCCAAAAACACCTGCCGCTGGACCGGTTCGGAAGCAGCGATATCAGGCGCCTTTGACAGCAATGAATTGTCGACCGGTACATCGCGAAAACCGAGCAGCGGCTGGCCTTCAAGCTGCGCCACCTCGGCGATGATGCCTTCGATATGCGCCTGAAGCTCAGGATCGCGCGGCATGAACACATGGCCGACGGCGTAATGGCCGGGCTTGGGCAGTTCGACGCCTTGGCTGGCCATCTCCTCGCGGAAGAAGCGGTCGGGAAGTTGCACCAGCACGCCGGCGCCGTCGCCCATCAGCGGATCGGCGCCGACGGCGCCGCGATGCGTCAGGTTTTCGAGCACCGCAAGGCCGTCCTTGACGATCTGATGCGACTTCACGCCCTTCATGTTGACGATGAAGCCGACGCCGCAGGCATCGTGCTCGTTGCGCGGATCGTAAAGGCCTTGCGCGGCAAAGCCGGCATGGGTTCGCCCGATATTGGTCAGGCCAGTGGCGATGGACCGATTTTTGACAGCTGGCGCTTTCGTCTGCGCGGCCGGGCCGTTCGTCGCAGATGGCGTCATTTCCGTCATCATCCTGTCCTCCATTCCCAGCCCTAAGGGCGCTGGTTTTCGTTGGGAAGCGCATGAGCTTCCCTCTCATCCTTACGGCACGTCTTGCGAAATCCTTGCCGAACCAGGCGGCCTGGTTCGCATCCGGCAATCGTACAGGCCAGAGCCGGGCTGTCTACCTGTCGCTCGCGGCAACGGCCGGAGAGGCCCGATGATACGCCAATCCAGCCTTTTTTGTGCGACAAAATAAGACAGCACTACTGTCCTAAATTTTTATGACAGAAATTGCGGATGCGCACAAGACCGATTCACAACAATCTTAGGCATTTAGAGACAGAAAATTACGCGCGACCGTGCCAAAACGCAACCTTCGGTCGTCGGCCTGTGTCCCGGCCTCTCGCTGGCTTTACCGCTTTTCCGCCGCTTGGCACTTGCGAGCGGCAAGCGAAAGCGGCCAAGGTTGCATCGACTTTCCCAGCACAGGCAAACGCATGAATTTCGCTTCCGACAATTGGGCAGGCGCCCATCCCAGCATCGCCGCGGGCCTGTCGGCCCACGCCGGCGGCTTCTCCACTGCCTATGGCGACGGCGCCCTCGACCAGACCGTAAACCAGCGCTTCAACGAAATCTTCGAGCGCGAGGTCGCGGTGTTTTTCGTGGCGACCGGCACCGCTGCCAATTCGCTGTCGCTGACCGCCTATAACAAATCAGGCGGCATATCCTTCTGCCATCGAGAATCGCATGTCATCGAGGATGAATGCGGTGCGCCGGAATACTTTACCGGCGGCTCACGGCTCTATGCCGTCGACGGTGCGCTGGGCAAGATAGATCCGAACGACCTGGACAGGGCGGTGGGCCGGTTCGCGCCTGAAATCGTCCATTCCGGGCGCCCGATGGCGGTGTCGATCACCCAGTCGACCGAGGTCGGCACCATCTACACACTGAACGAAATTGCCAGGATTTCGGCGATCACCAAGCATCACAAACTGCCGCTGCACATGGATGGCGCCCGCTTCGCCAATGCGCTGGTCGCGCTCGACACAACGCCGGCGGAGATGACCTGGAAGGGCGGCATCGACATCCTCTCTTTCGGCGGCACAAAGAACGGCTGCTGGTGCGCCGAGGCTATCGTGCTGTTCGATCTCGACCGCGCCAGGGAACTGGCCTTCCTGCGCAAGCGCGCGGCGCAATTGTTCTCGAAATCGCGCTTCGTCGCTGCGCAGTTCGAAGCCTATTTCAAGGACGACCTGTGGCTCGACACGGCCCGGCACGCCAACGCCATGGCAGCGCGCCTTGCAGCACTGATCGAGGATTCCCCGTCGGCGCGTCTTGCCTGGCTGCCGCAAGCGAACGAGACCTTCGCGGTGATGAAAAAGGCCGAGGCTGAACGAGTACAAGTGGCCGGTGCCGCCTTCTACGACTGGCACAAGCCGCACGACTTTGACGGCCACATCGGCGAGGACGAGGCGCTCTACCGCTTCGTTACCAGCTTTGCGACCACGACCGAAGAGGTTGACCGCTTTGGCCAGATAATTGCTGGATAGCGGCACCTTATCCACATCCACAAAAAAGGGCGGCGCCAAGCGCCGCCCTTCGTCCCTGAGGTCGTCTTTGTGACGCGGCTCACGCGGCGGTCTTTGCCTCGATCTGCTTGGCCTTCGCCGAAGCCGCGGTGATCGCGATCTTGCGGGGCTTCAGCTCCTCGGGAATATTGCGCTTGAGGTCGACGAAGAGCAGGCCGTTCTTCAGCGAGGCGCCGACGACTTCAACATGGTCGGCAAGCTGGAAGCGGCGCTCAAAGGCCCTGCTGGCGATACCGCGATAGAGCAGTTCGGAGCCTTCGCCATTCCCCTCTTCCTTGCGCTCACCCTTGACGGTCAGAACGTTGCGGTGAGCCTCGATCGAGAGCTCATCGTCCGAGAAGCCGGCGACCGCCATCGAGATGCGATAGGAATCCTCACCGGTGCGCTCGATGTTGTAGGGTGGATAGGTCTGCGCACCTTCGGGCTGCGCAAGCGAATCGAGCATGGTGAACAGCCGGTCGAAACCGACGGTCGAACGATAGAGCGGGGAAAAATCAACGTGACGCATAGTGTGTTCTCCTGTTGAGCAACAAGGTTTGCGTATGGCCGGTGCGAAACCCGTGACGGCGTTCCGGATAGGCCAGCGGCCCCGACATTGGCGGCCACAGCAGACATTTGGGGAACACCTGAAAGCATTTCAAGATTTCTCGATGAACGGCAGATGAACCGCGGCTTCGGCGGGCGTTCAGCTAAGCGGAGCTAGACTGCTTCCAGGATCAGGAACAGGCGGCGGTTACGGCGTCGCGCGTCCTCTCGGACACGCAAAGGACGCTGTAACACTTTGATTGCGCATGATTCACAGCGAAAATCGGGTCCGATTTTCGGGGTCACGCGCGAGATGCCGCAACGGGGCCGACCGGGTGTAACGTCCCTTCCTCCCGGATCGACGGGGGGCCGGAAGCGTGCCGCAAGCTGCTTTCGGCCTCACTCGCCGGCTGCCTCGTTCAGCCTTTCCAACGCGTCCGGAATTCCTTTGCTTTTGCTGCATGGGCGTCTATGCCTACCAAAGCTTGCGCCATAAGGGCAGCGACACACAAACGCAGCGCCGAATGACGGACCTCCTCAACAAAAGTCCCCTCTTCCGCGAAATTCCGGGCAATCCGCTACCGGAAAATGCGGCCGGTGGTTTCTTTACAACGCGCGATGGCAAGAAGATCCGCTACGGCCTCTTTCCCGCCGTTGCGCGCCCGATGAAGGGCACCGTGGTCGTCTTGACCGGCCGCAACGAGTGCATCGAAAAATATTTCGAGACCATCCGCAACCTTGCCGATCGCGGCTTCGGCGTCGCCACCCTCGACTGGCGCGGCCAGGGCGGTTCCGACCGGCTGATCAACGACCGCGAGCGCGGCTATGTCCGGAGCTTCTTCGACTATACCAGCGACCTGGAACAGTTCTTCGAGGAAATCGTGCTGCCCGACTGCCGGGGGCCGTATTATATCTTGGCCCATTCGGCCGGGGCGGTGATTACGCTGCTTGCCGCACCGTCGATGGTGAACCGCGTACGGCGCATGGTGCTGATCGCGCCATTCCTGGCCGTTCCCGACCTGCCGGTCTCGACAACCGCCGTTCGCCGCCTCTGCTCGCTGCTCTGTCTGCTGGGCCTTGGCAAGCTTTATGCCGCCTGGGGTCCGCGGCCCAGAAGAACCATACCGTTTGCCGCCAACATGGTGACATCAGATCCGGAGCGGTATCGACGCAACACGCTGATCTACGAAACCTACCCGCAACTGGCGCTCGGCGGCCCGACGATACGCTGGCTGAAAGCGGCGGCGCAGGCGTCCGAGGCCATCAGCGATCCCGACTACATGGCGAGGATCCAGGTACCCTTGCTGGTGATCGCCGCCGGTGCCGACCAGGTCGTCTCGACCAGGGCGGTGGAAACCTACACCAGACGTCTGCGCCTCGGTTCGCTGCTGGTGATCGATGATGCACGCCATGAAATATTGCAGGAAGCCGACTTCTATCGCGAGCAGTTCTTTGCCGCCTTCGATGCCTTCATCCCGGGAAGCGACGACACGGCCTGATTGAGTGCCGCACTCCCTCCGGACGCTCCAAGAGCGCTCCAAGTCATTGAAGTCCATGCCTCGGCTTGAAAAATGCCTGCCAACCTCGATCGTCGGGCTATCCCTGCCGGGCGAAATCCATGATCCAGTTGGTCTCCCAGGTCTTGCCGCCATCCGGTGAAAAAGCCTGCTCCCAGCGCGCCGATTTTTCAGTGATCCGCGACCAGAGGAAGCGAACCTGGATATCGCGTCCGTCGAAGACGTCGTCGCACAGGAACGTGCCGACGGCTGCTTCGAAGGTGCCGCGCATCGGAATATCGATGGTCGCCGGGTTGCGGCCGTCGATCCACCAGATCGACCATTGTCTCGTCGCTGGATCGAACGTCCGCAGCGTGGCGGCGCGATAGGCGCCGCCCGGCAATTCAATCACATTGTCGTCGACATTGCCAAGGCCGCCAAGGATCGGGCGCACTTCGCATGTCCCGCCAAACACGTCCCAGTTCGTGTCGCCTTGCAGCCGCTTCTGCAGCCTTCGATGGTTGACGTTCCAGCGTCCTAAGAAGAAATCGAAATCGGCCCGGCCATCTGCTGGAGCATTTTCTGCCGGCGCATCTTCGGAACGGCTGGTTGTTGACTGCGTCGGCATGTGATTCCCTCCCGTGACATTGTCTCCTTAACCGAGAGCTGCTGACACCCTCCCGTCAGGAGCATGGGGTTATCGTCGCCGTGGGCACCTCAGTCCGTAATGGCCAGCTGCCAGCCGGTTTCAGCCACGCAGCGCCGCCATCGCGGCGGCATGAAGCTCCGGCGTTGCCGCAGCCAGGATGTCGCCGCCGCTTTCCGCCGGTCCACCTTCGAAGGTGGTGACGACGCCACCAGCCTTCTCGATGATCGGGATCAGCGCGACGATATCGTAGGGTTTCAAACCGGGGTCGGCGACGATGTCGACGCTTCCTGCCGCGACCATGGCGAAGGCATAGCAGTCGGTGCCGTAGCGGGCGAGCTGGACCTGCTTCTCGAACAGGTCATAGCGCAGACGCGCGTCTCCCTTGAACAGTGCCGGCGTGGTGGTGAACAGCGTCGCGTCGGCAAGGCTTGTCGTCTTGCGTGTCGTCAGCCTTCGCGGCCCGCCCGGGCCTTCATAATGGGCACCGGAAGCGTTGGCGTAGAAAAGCTCGCCGGTGAAGGGCTGCGACATCATGCCGGCGACGGCATCGCCGTCGACCGTCAGCCCGACCAGTGTCCCCCACACCGGCAGGCCGGAAATGAAGGCGCGCGTGCCGTCGATCGGATCGATCACCCAGACATGCCTGCTGGAAATGTTCTCGCTGCCATGCTCCTCGCCGAGGATGCCGTGATCGGGATATTCCGCTGATATAAGCGCCCGTATGACCCGCTCGGCCTCGCGGTCGGCCTCGGTGACCGGGTCGAAGCTGCCTTGCTCCTTGTTGGCGACCGCGCCTTGGCTGCGGAAGCGCGGCAAGGTTTCGGCTGCGGCGGCATGCGCAATGCGCCGCATGAAATCGATGCTGATGTCCAACTGATTCTCCCGCGTTGTAATGCATGTCGCGCAAAAGTGTGCAGCGGTTTTGCGATAACGACATGCATAAAACAACAACCTAAAGCGCGTCGCATGAGGCCGGTCAAACGCGACGCGCTTTAGCGTGCTGGAACCGTCGTTTGCCTGTGGTTTTCCGCCAAAACAAGGGCGTGCGGAACTTTTGCGCATCGTCAACTGTTGCTCGAATGCAACGCTGGCGCCCTCGAATTCAGTTTACACATCACCGTGAATTAAAAACGCCGGTCGACGGCTTGACATTTGTGCATCGCACAATAGATTTGTTCTCGGACAGGCTTTCCTGTCCATGCCCTCCTTGGGCGTTTCCTCCCTAGACTTCGACCGTGTCGTGCAAACGATGCGGTCTTTTTTTCAGCACAACATCCAGCCGATCGCGCGTCCCCGACCCGCACGCGCAGAATCCCACGTAAAAATCGATTCCGATTTCGGCATCATTCGGCGGCGAGCGGCAGATCGATAAAATTGTGGTCGGGCATCGCCATCAGGTGGGCCGAGAATTGCGCCAGATCGTCGGCGAGTGCATCGAAGCCGGCGGATTTCTGGAACGTCCGTTCGTTCATGTAAAGCCCGCGATTGACCTCGATCTGCAGTGCATGGAGATGGCGCACGGGGCGGCCATAGTGCTCGGTGATGAAGCCTCCGGCGTAAGGCTTGTTATGGGCGACGGTGTAGCCCATGCCGATCAGCAGGCCGATCGCCGTCTCGGTCAACGCTGCGGAGGCGGAGATGCCGAAACGGTCGCCGACGATGAAGTCGGGCCTGACACCGCTGTCGCCGACCCTGATGCTCGCCGGCATCGAGTGGCAATCGATCAGCACGGCAAAGCCGAACCGCGCATGGGTCCTGGTCAAAAGCCGTTTTAGCGTCTCGTGATAAGGCTTGTAGACAGCCTCGATGCGCGCGACGGCTTCCGCCAGCGGCAAGCGGCCGGCATAGATTTCGAGCCCCTCTCCCACCAGCTTGGGCACGGTGCCAAGCCCGCCGGCTACGCGCGCCGAGCGGATGTTGCAGAACGACGGCACGGGTTCGGCGAACATGCGCGGATCGAGTTCCCACGGCTCCCGGTTGACATCGAGATAGGCGCGCGGGAAGTTTGCCGCCAGCATCGGCGCGCCGAGCGCGACGGCGCCGCCGAACAATTCGTCGACGTAGCAATCTTCGGAGCGGCGGATGGCGTTTCGGTCCAGCCTTGCCATCGCCAGGAACCGGTCCGGATAGTGACGGCCGCTATGCGGTGAGTTGAAGAGGAAGGGGACGCGCTGTTCGGCGCCCGACCGGATTTCGAAGGGGGGAACGACCGAAAAATCCTCGGCTGCCGTTTTCAATTTGAACGAATCCGGAAACACCAATGCATCATGATTGGAAAAGTGCCACCTCGCCGGCCGCATGTCCAGCGTTTCGGCGTCCGGACCGCTTTGTTAAAGGCCGATCGGGCCTTTATCGTTCACTTGATGTTTACCCTCACCTCCTCATATACAGGATGGTTAACGGGCTGCCCACGGCAGTCTCGGGCGGGTGATTCGGACAGGATAAGATGGCACGCATTCTACTGGCGGAAGACGACGATGACATGCGCCGGTTCCTCGTCAAGGCGCTGGAGCGTGCCGGCTACCAGGTCAGCGATTTCGACAATGGCGCCAGCGCCTATGAGCGGCTGCGCGAAGAGCCCTTCTCGCTGCTCTTGACCGATATCGTCATGCCGGAGATGGACGGCATAGAACTCGCCCGCCGCGCCACCGAGATCGATCCCGACCTCAAGGTCATGTTTATCACCGGCTTCGCCGCCGTTGCGCTCAATCCGGATTCCAAGGCGCCGAAAGACGCCAAGGTGCTGTCGAAGCCGTTCCATCTGCGCGACCTCGTCAACGAGGTCGAAAAGATGCTGCAGGCAGCCTGACGCGCTTTCCGCCGCCGGGTTCCGGCGCGTCTCCAGCGGGCGTGGCAAGGCGAACCTTTCTTTCCTTTTTCCTGCTATTGACGCGCCGTAGCAAAAATGGTGTATGCGCGGCTTCAGATGGGCGTGTAGCTCAGCGGGAGAGCACTGCATTGACATTGCAGGGGTCACAGGTTCAATCCCTGTCACGCCCACCATCCAGACAATCTGCCGTCTAGTACCCCGCCGATTTCCTCGCCTCACGGCCGCTTCCGGGCTGGACCGCGTGAACGCCGTATCTTCGAGAACGCCAAACCGGACGCCTTGATTTTTTTGTCCCAGCAATGCTTCTCAAATGAAGTCGGCAGAGAATATCTTTTCGGCTACCGACGATATGAAACTTGGTGTCCCTGGGGCATCGCTCGTCCAGGTGAATCCGAAGGTATCCAAGTTTTGCGTTGGCCATGGCCAAGAGACGGCCGACAAGCCGTCGTCTCTGGTGGCGGCAATCAGCGTCGATTGAGGATCAGGCCGCGCCGAGGCGGAGATCGCCCGTCTCGATATGCCGGAGAAACCAGGCATAGGTCTGCTCCAATCCGCTGCGAAGCGAGTACCGCGGGCGCCAGCCCGTGGCAAACAGGCGCGACACGTCCATCAGCTTGCGCGGCGTGCCGTCCGGCTTCGTCGCATCGAATGTGAGCACCGCCTCGGCGCCTACGACGGAGAGCATGGTGCGGGCCAGTTCGGCAATGGTGATGTCTTCGCCCGAGCCGACGTTGACGTGGCTGTCGCCGGCATAGTTTTTCAGCAGCCAGACCAGAGCGTCGGCGGCGTCGTCGACATGCAGGAACTCACGCATCGGCGTGCCCGATCCCCAGACCTCCAGGGTTTTGTCGCCGGCCCGCTTGGCCTTGTGCGCCTTGCGCATAAGGGCTGGTACGACATGGCTGGTGGAGAGGTCGAAATTGTCGCCGGGGCCATAGAGGTTGGTCGGCATCGCCGAGATGTACTCGACACCGTATTGGCGCCGATAGGCCTGGCACAGTTTCAGCCCAGCGATCTTGGCGATCGCATACCATTCGTTGGTGGGCTCGAGCGGACCGGTGAGCAAGGCGTCCTCGGAGATCGGCTGCGCCGCAAACTTCGGATAGATGCAGGACGAGCCGAGAAACAGCAATTTCTGCACCTCGTTGCGGAAGGCGCTCTCGATGACATTGGTCTGCATGATGAGATTGTCCTGCAGAAAATCGACCGGCAACCTGTTGTTTGCCAGGATACCGCCGACCTTAGCCGCCGCCATCACCACCGCATCCGGCCTGTGACCTGCCATCCAGCGCCGCACGCCGGCCTGATCCATCAGGTCGAGTTCATCGCGGGATGCAGTCAGGACCTCGCAGTCCTCGTCCGCCAGCCTGCGCAGGATGGCAGAGCCAACCATGCCGCGATGCCCGGCCACGAAAACGCGCTTGCCCTGAAGGTCGAAGTCCATTGGCGTATCCCTATGCAGAACGGCCGCTATGACCATCTGGCGTCGCCGCGCCGGATGGTCCTGCGTCGGACGCATAGCGCATACAGATTTGCCCGGACAAGGCAAATCGGAGATTTGGGCGAACTCTTCCTGTGATGTCGTGGTCAGACCCCTGCCACGGCGCACAGGCTCTTCATTCTTGCGACGGCAAGCTCCGGGTCGGCCAGCAATCCGGCCTGGTCGGCAAGGCGGAACACATCGGCGTAGTGGCTAATGCCGCGCGCCGATTGCATGCCGCCGACCATCGAAAAATGGTCCTGGTGGCCGTTCAGCCACGCCATCAAGACGATACCGGCCTTGTAGTACTCGGTCGGCGCCTCGAAGATTTTCCGCGACAAAGGCACCGTCGGCGCCATCAGCGCGTCATAGCCTGAGCGGTCGCCGGCGGCCAGTTTCGCCAGCGCGGCATTGGCGACCGGCGCGATGGCGTCGAAAATCCCGAGCAGCGCGTGCGAGTGTCTTTCGCCGTCGCCGGCGATCAGTTCGGGGTAGTTGAAGTCGTCGCCGGTGAACATGACGACCCCTTCCGGCAGCCGGTTGCGCAGAGCAACCTCTTTACCGGCATCGAGCAGCGATATCTTGATCCCCTCGACCTTGCCGGCGTGGCGTTCGATGATGGCGACGACCGTGTCGAGCGCGGCCTCGAAATCATGGCTGCCCCAATAACCCTTCAGCGCCGGATCGAACATGTCGCCCAGCCAGTGCAGGATGACCTTGCCGGAGGCCTGGGACAGGATGCGGTCATAGACGCTGACATAGTCGGCGGGACCCTTGGCGATGGTCGCCAGCGCTCGGCTGGCCATCATGATCGCTTTGCCGCCCAGGCCTTCGATGAAACAGAACTGCTCTTCATAGGCGGCGATGACATCGTCGAGCGTCCTGGCGGCGCCTCGCGCCAGATGGTCTGTTCCGGCACCTGAGGCGAGGTCGGCGCCCTCGACGGTTCGCGCCTCGGCGATCGAGCGGCGGATCAATTCCCTGGCGTTTGTCCAGTCGAAACCCATGCCCCGCTGTGCGGTATCCATCGCCTCGGCGATACGGAAGCCGAGCCGCCACAGATGATGGCGGAACGCCATCGTGCGCTCCCAGTCGACCGCTGGATGAGCCCATGGATCGGTCATCTCAAGGGGATCGGCAACGACATGGGCGGCGGCATAGGCGATGCGCGAAAACCGCGCGCCGATCACCGGCTGTGCCGGCTGGCCGACAAGGCGGTAGCGAGTGCTGCGACCGCCCTCCCCGGGCAAGGCAATGTCCATCGATCTCTCCCTTGGTCGCGCCTATAAATGGAACGTTCCAATAAATCAAGAACCCTTTTTGATTCTCAATCCATGCCCCGAAATTCTGCCTCGCAACGACAAAGCCCTTTGAGAGTACCGCCCTCAGCCGCTGAGTACTCGTTTTCTGGATTCGGGAAAAAATCCTGATTGACTCAAATGCATCACGGAATTAGAACGTTCCAATAAATTCGACCAGAAAAATACCGGAGGACGATCTGGATGGCCAGCAGGCCCAAGGCGACGATACTCGACATTGCCCGTGAGGCGGGCGTGTCAAAGTCGACGGTGTCGCTCGTGCTGCAGGGCAGCGATCTGATCCGGCCTGAGACCGCGCTGAAGGTTCGCAAGGCGATCGAGGATGTCGGCTATGTCTACAACCGCGGCGCCGCCAATCTGCGCAAGGCCCATTCCAACGTCATCGGCATGGTCATCAACGACCTTACCAACCCGTTTTTCGCCGAAATGGCGGTCGGCATGGAGCGTGTCTTCCAGTCGGCGGGCATCGTGCCGTTCATCGCCAACACGGCGGAGAACCCGGTGCGCCAGGAAGAGGTGCTGAAATCGCTGATGGAGCAAGGTGTCGCCGGGCTGATCGTGTCGCCGGCGCGCGGCACGACCCCTGGTGCTTTCCGCCGCATCGAGACGGCGGGCCTTCCGATCGTCTTCACCATGCGCCGCCTTCCTGAAAGCCGCATCCCGGTGATCGCGCCTGACAATCATCGCGGCGCCTGGCTCGCCACCGCCCATCTGATCGGCAAACGTCATCGCCGGCTGGCCTTCTTCGGCGGCTCATCGGATCTGGTGGTCTATCACGAGCGGCTGGGCGGTTTTCGCGAGGCCTGCGAGGCGCTCGGCATCGCCAAACGCGATACACTCGTCGTCGAAGGCGAAACCAGCCGCAAGGGCGGCATTGCCTGTTTGGAGACGGCCCTCGCGATGGCCGAGCCGCCGACCGCGGCGCTTTGCTTCAACGATGCGGTCGCCTTCGGCGTCATGCTGGCGCTGCGCAAGCGCGGCCTCGAGCCCGGCGCGGATTTCGCCGTCGTCGGCTTCGACGACGTGATCGAAGCCCAGCATTACATGCCGGCGCTGACCAGTGTTGCGGTGGATTCGGCAGGCCTTGGCGAGCGTGCCGCCCATGTCATGCTGAAGATGATTCAGTCGCGCACCACGCGCGCCGAGGATCATATCGGCGCCGTCAACCTCGTCGTCAGGGACAGTTGCGGTCCTGATCGCCGTGCTGGAATGGGAGACGCGGCATGACCGTCAAATGGGGACTGATCGGCGCAAGCACGATCGCCAGGCAATTCGTGATCAACGCCGTTCATGCACAACCGAACAGCGAGATCGCGTCGGTGATGAGTTCCAGCCCGGAGCGCGCCGCTGCCTATGCCAAGGAGAACGGCATTCCGCTCGCCGTCTCGACGCTCGATGCATTGTTCGGCTCCGACATCGACGCCGTCTACATCTCGACCACCAATGAACTGCATCTCGAACAGGCACTAGCCGCCATCAGGGCGGGAAAACATGTGTTGTGCGAAAAGCCGCTCGCGCTGACCAGCGCCGATGCGCGCAAGATGGTCGCCGCCGCCAAGGCGGCCGGCATCGTGCTCGGCACCAACCATCATTTGCGCAATGCCGGCTCGCACCGGGCGATGCGCGAAGCCATTGCCGCCGGCCGCATCGGCAAGCCGATTGCTGCGCGCGTCTTCCACTCGGTCTATCTGCCTGAGAATTTGCAGGGTTGGCGCATCACCAGGCCGGAAGCCGGCGGCGGCGTCGTGCTCGACATCACCGTGCACGATGCCGACACGCTGCGTTTCGTGCTCGACGACGATCCGCTCGAGGTTTCGGCGTTCACCCAGGCCGCAGGCATGGCCGCCGGCGGGCTGGAAGACGGCGCCATGTGCATCTGGCGCTTCAAATCGGGCATCATCGCCCAGTCGCATGAGGGCTTCACCACCAAATTCGCCGGCACCGGCTTCGAGGTGCATGGCAGCGAAGGCTCCCTGATCGCAAAAGATGTGATGACCCAGAAGCCGATCGGCTCTGTGCTGCTGCGCACGGCAAAAGGCGAGGAGGAATTGAGCTTCGACCGCGAAGATCTCTATGCCAGGTCTCTGCGCCAACTCCATGCGGCAATCCGTGGCGAAGGCCAGCCGTCGGCCACTGGCGAGGACGGCGTCTGGTCGCTGACATCAGCCGAGGCGGCGTTGCAATCAGCCAAGTCCGGCAAATCAGTCGCGATCGATCCGAAACTCGGGGGCGCAGGGTGAGCAAGCTCGTCTCCGCAGCGCAAGCCGCCAGCCTGATCAGGGACGGCATGGTCGTTTCCGTGTCGTCGTCGAGCGGCCTCGGCTGCCCGGATGCGGTGCTCGCCTCCATCGGCGAGCGCTTCGAAGCAGAAGGCCATCCCAAGGACATCACGACGCTGCATCCAATCGCCGCCGGCGACATGTACGGCATCAGGGGTATCGACCATCTGGCCAAGCCCGGCCTGTTGAAGCGCACGCTGTGCGGCTCCTATCCCTCCGGCCCGTCATCTTCGGAGCCGCCGCAGATCTGGAAAATGATCGGCGACAATTCGGTCGCCGCCTACAATGTGCCATCCGGCATTTTGTTCGACATGCATCGCGAGGCCGCCGCCAAGCGCCCCGGCGTGCTGACCAAGGTCGGCCTCGACACGTTCGCCGACCCGCGTCACCAGGGCTGCGCCATGAATGCGGCGGCCAGCGAGCCGATCGTTTCGGTGCAGCAATTCGACGGCGAGGAATGGCTCTACTTCCGCTCGATCGTGCCTGACGTCTCAATCATCCGGGCGACGACGGCCGACGAGCGGGGAAACCTGACCTATGAGCACGAGGGCGCTTATCTCGGTGGGCTGGAACAGGCGCTCGCCGCCCGCAACAACGGCGGCATCGTCATCGCGCAGGTCAAGCGCGTCGTCGAGAACGGCACGCTGAAGCCGCATGACGTGCGCGTCCCCGGTGTGCTGGTCGACCATATCGTGGTGGCGCCCGACCAGTTGCAGACAACGCTCACATCCTACGATCCGGCGATCTCGGGCGAGATCTTCCGGCCGCTGTCGACCTTCCGCAATGCCGAGATGAGCGTCCAGAAGGTGATCGCGCGGCGCGTCGCCATGGAGCTTGCTGACGGCATGGCCGTCAATATCGGCTTCGGCATCTCGGCCAACGTGCCGCGCATCCTTATCGAGGAAGGCCAGCACGGCAAGGTCACCTGGGTAATCGAACAGGGCGCGGTCGGCGGCGTGCCGCTGCTCGATTTCAAGTTCGGCTGCTCGTCGAACGCCGACGCCTTCATGCCTTCGCCACACCAGTTCATCTACTTTCAGGGCGGCGGTTTCGACGCCTCGCTGCTGTCCTTCCTGCAGATCGACCGCCATGGCTCGGTGAACGTGTCGAAGCTCTCAGCGCGGCCGCATGTCACCGCCGGCGCCGGCGGCTTCGTCGACATCACCGCGCGAGCGAAGAAGATCGTGTTTTCCGGCTTCTTCAATGCCGGCGCCAAGCTGTCGCTGGCCGATGGCGGCATCCGCATCGACCAGGAGGGCAAGGTGAAGAAAGTGGTCGGCGAGGTCGAGCACATCTCGTTCTCGGGCAAGCGCGCGGTCGCGCAAGGACAGGACATCACCTATGTCACCGAGCGCTGCGTCATGAAGCTGACGCCGGGTGGGCTGATGGTGACGGAGCTGGCACCCGGCATCGATCTTCAGCGCGACGTGTTGGCGCAGGCCGAGATCCCGCTCGCCGTCGCCAACAACCTGAAAGTCACGCCGGACGCGCTCTACCGTGACCGGCCGATCGGACTGTCGCTCAATGGCGGCGCCTCGCTTGGAGGCGCGCATGGCTGAGCGTCTCGTCACCTTTGAAACCGACGGCGACCTCGGCATCGTCACGCTGCGCCGGCCGGAGAAATTCAACGCGCTCGACATCCCGATGCTACGCGCGCTGGAAGCCACACTCGATACGGTCGAGGCCGCGGACGGCGTCCGCGTCGTGCTGCTGTGTGGCGAAGGCAAGGGCTTTTGCGCCGGCGGCGACGTCGAAGCGTGGTCGCGAATGAGCGCCGCCGATTTTCAGATGCAATGGGTGCGCTATGGCCACCGCGTCTTCGACCGGCTGGCGCGGCTACGGCAGCCGACCATAGCCGTTCTGTCCGGCCATGCGCTGGGCGGCGGGCTTGAACTGGCGGTCGCCTGCGACTTCCGGGTCGCCGAGGCGCAGGTGAAATTAGGCTTCCCGGAAACCTCGATCGGCGTGGTGCCCGGTTGGTCCGGCACGCAGCGCGCGGTGCGCCGCTTCGGCGCGCAGACGGTGCGGCGCATGGCAATCGGCGGCGAGACGTTCGTGGCGGCCGAAGCACTCGCTCTGGGCATCGTCGACCGGGTGGTCGACACGGGCAAGGCGTTCATCGAGGCCAAGGCCTGGGCCGGCAAGATCGCCGAGCGCGGCCCGCTGGCAACGGAGGCCGCCAAGCTGATGATCGCAGTCGCCGAAGGCGAGGAAAGTGCTGCCGCGACAGAGGCGCTGGCCAGCGGCTTCATCGCGCTGACCGGCGACCTCAAGGCCGGCATCGACGCTTTCAAGGCCAAGCAGAAACCGGCGTTTTCAAGATCCTAAAATGCATGCGGAACCCAGAACTCACATGAACTTGCCCCTCACTATCGCCATGCCCGCCGAGGCATCCGCGACGCCGAAGACCTACCGGCTGCTGATCGACGGCAAGTTCGTCGATGCGCGCGACGGCCGCACGCTGGAGCGCAACAGCCCCGGCCACGGCTTCACCGTTTCGCGCTATGCACAAGCCGGCGAGGCCGAAGTCGAGGCGGCGGTGACCGCCGCGCACAAGGCTTTCGAGACGGGTCCGTGGCCGCGTATGAAGGCCGGCGAGCGCGCCGCGATCCTCCTCAAGACAGCAGACCTGATCGAGGCGCGGCTCGAGGAGATCGCCCGGCTCGACGTGCTGGAGTCCGGCAAGCCGATCGCCCAGGCGCGCGGCGAGATCGGCGGCGCCGTCGACATCTGGCGCTATGCCGCGGCGCTTGCCCGCACGCTCCATGGCGAAACCTACGCCAATCTCGGCGACGCCATGCTGGGCGTCGTGCTGCGCGAACCGATCGGCGTCGTCTCGATCATCACACCGTGGAATTTTCCCTTCCTCATCGTCAGCCAGAAACTGCCGTTCGCGCTCGCCGCCGGCTGCACGGCGGTGGTCAAGCCGAGCGAGATGACCTCGGCCTCGACCTTCGTGCTCGGCGACATCCTGATGCAGGCCGGCTTGCCGGATGGCGTCGTCAACATCCTCGCTGGCCTGGGCGACGATGTCGGCGCGCCGTTGGTCAGCCATCCGCTGGTCGAGATGGTGTCGTTCACCGGCTCCACCCGGGTCGGCAAGATGACCATGGCGTCGGCTGCGAACTCTCTGAAGAAAGTCTCGATGGAGCTCGGCGGCAAGAACGGCCAGATCGTCTTTCCAGACGCCGACCTCGAAGCGGCGGCCGACGCGGCGGTGTTCGGCGGCTTTTTCAACGCCGGCGAATGCTGCAACGCCGGCAGCCGGCTGATCGTCCACGAGGCGATCGCCGACGACTTCCTCGGCGCAGTGAAGGCGCTCACCGCAAGGGTCACCGTCGGCGATCCGCTCGATATCAGCACCAAGGTCGGCGCGATGATCTCTTCCGAGCACCTGGCCAAGGTGACCGGCTACGTGGCGGCGGCGGCAAACGACGGCAGCAGCGTCTATAGCGGCGGCAAGCAGATCGCCTCCAGTGCCGGTCAGTATCTCGACCCGACCATCCTTCGCGGCGTCACCGAAGACATGGCCATTGCACGTGAAGAAGTGTTCGGCCCGGTGCTCTCGGTGCTGACGTTTGAATCGATTGAAGAGGCGTTGCGCATCGCCAACAACACGCCCTATGGTTTATCGGCGGGCGTGTGGAGCGCCAGCATCGACACCTGCATGTCGGTGGCGCGGAATGTGCGTTCGGGAACCGTTTGGGTGAACACGTTCATGGAAGGTTATCCCGAGCTGCCTTTCGGAGGCTCCAAGCAGTCCGGTCTCGGACGCGAACTCGGCAAGCGCGCCGTCGAGGACTATACCGAGGAAAAGACGATCCAGTTTCATCGCGGCCAGCGCACCGGATGGTGGGTCGGCTGAGTTGGGAAGAACCCGGCGGACAATCGCCGGTCGTGTAGCTGCAACAAGGGAGGAAGTACATGTTGCGCAAATTGCTTATCGGAACGGCTCTCGGCTCGGGTCTTGCGTTCGCGGCCCATGCCCAGGACGTCAAGGAAGTCGAGATGCTGCATTGGTGGACGTCTGGCGGCGAAGCGGCTGCCTTGAACGTGCTCAAGGAGGATCTGGCCAAGCAAGGCTTTGCCTGGAAGGACGTGCCCGTGGCCGGCGGCGGCGGCGACGCCGCCATGACCGCGCTGAAGGCGATGGTCGCGGCCGGCAACTACCCGACCGCCTCGCAGATGCTCGGCTATACCGTGCTCGATTATGCCGCGGCCGGCGTGATGGGCGACCTGACCGAGACGGCGGTAAAGGAAGGCTGGGACAAATCCGTTCCGGCCGCCCTGCAGAAATTCTCGGTCTATGACGGCAAGTGGGTCGCGGCTCCGGTCAACGTCCACTCCGTCAACTGGCTGTGGATCAACAAGGCGGTGATGGACAAGATCGGCGGCACCGAGCCCAAGACCTTCGACGAATTCATCGCGCTGCTCGACAAGGCCAAGGCGGCGGGCGTCATCCCGCTCGCGCTCGGCGGCCAGAACTGGCAGGAAGCCACCATGTTCGATTCGGTCGTGCTGTCGACCGGCGGACCTGAGTTCTACAAGAAGGCCTTCAACGACCTCGACGAGGAGCAGCTGAAGTCCGACACGATGAAGAAGTCGTTCGACAACCTCGCCAAGCTCGTCACCTATGTCGACCCGAACTTCTCCGGCCGCGACTGGAACCTCGCCACAGCCATGGTCATCAAGGGCGATGCGCTGGTGCAGGTGATGGGCGACTGGGCCAAGGGCGAATTCAACGCCGCCAAGAAGACCCCGGGCACCGACTTCCTGTGCTACCGCTTCCCCGGCACCGACGGCAGCGTGGTCTACAACTCCGACATGTTCGGCATGTTCGACGTTCCGGAGGACCGCAAGGCCGCCCAGGTCGCCTTGGCCACCGCCACTTTGTCGAAGAGCTTCCAGTCGGCTTTCAACGTCGTCAAGGGCTCGGTCCCGGCCCGCACCGACGTGCCCGACACCGACTTCGACGCTTGCGGCAAGAAGGGCATGGCCGACCTGAAGGCCGCCAACGAAGGCGGCACGCTGTTCGGTTCGCTGGCGCAAGGCTATGGCGCGCCGCCGGCCGTCGCCAATGCCTATAAGGACGTCGTCTCGAAGTTCGTCCACGGCCAGATCAAGACCTCGGACGAGGCCGTGACCCAGCTGGTTAACGCAATCGAAGACGCCAAATGAGAACCGGCATGAAAGGACCTTCCCCGCTCCGGTGGGGAAGGTTCCACCAAGCCAGGATGGTCGGCCTCTGGTCGGAATGGCGCCGGCGATCAACCAACACGCCCCGTCTCGACGGGGCTAACCTTCCCGCCTGGCGGTGAAGGGACCCGAAAGGGAGGAGCCCATGACTACGGTCACGACCCAGATCAAGCTGACGCCGGAGCATAGTGCCCGCCCGGGTGTCTCGATGCGTTCGCGCCTGCAGGACGCGCTGCCGAAGATCGTACTGGCGCCAAGCTTTGCGATCACTGTTGTCTTCGTCTACGGCTTCATCCTGTGGACGGTCTATCTGTCGTTCACCAATTCCAAGACCTTCCCGTCCTATGCGCTCACCGGGCCCCGGGCCTATCAGCGGCTGTGGCGCTGGACCTTCGAGAGCGACCCGCCATCGAGCTGGTACACGTCGATTATCAATATGGGCATTTTCGGCTTTCTCTACATCTTCATCTGCCTGGCGCTCGGCCTTTTCCTGGCCATCCTGCTCGACCAGAAGATCCGCGGCGAAGGCATGTTGCGACCGATCTATCTCTACCCGATGGCGCTATCCTTCATCGTCACCGGCGTCGCATGGAAATGGTTCCTCGATCCCGGCCTCGGTCTCGAGCAGACGCTGCATCAATGGGGCTGGACGAGCTTCCATTTTGACTGGATCAAGAACAAGGATTTCGTCATCTACACCGTGGTGATCGCCGGCGTCTGGCAGGCCTCGGGTTTCATCATGGCGATGTTCCTCGCCGGCCTGCGCGGCATTGACGGCGAGATCATGAAGGCGGCGCAGATCGACGGCGCCACCACCTTCCAGCTCTATCGCCGCATCGTCATCCCGCTGCTGCGGCCCATCTTCCTGTCGGCCTTCATCGTGCTCGCGCACCTCGCCATCAAGTCCTACGATCTGGTCGTAGCACTGACCAGCGGCGGGCCGGGCGGCTCGGCCTGGCTGCCGTCGAACTTCATGTATGAGTACACCTTCAAGCGCAACGAAATGGCCGTCGGCTCGGCCAGCGCAGTGATCATGCTGATGACCATCACCGCGATCATCGTGCCCTATCTTTATTCCGAGCTCAGGGAGCGGCCGCGATGAGCGCCATTGCCACTCCCGCTCGCCAGAGCACTGGCGGCATCAGCGCCAGGACCGTCAACCGCATCGTCATCTATGGCCTGCTGGCGCTGTTCGCGCTGTTCTACCTGATGCCGCTGTTCGTCATGCTGGTGACTTCGTTCAAGACGATGGACGAGATCCAGAACGGCAACATGCTGGCGCTGCCGCAGGCGCCGACCTTCGAGCCGTGGCTGAAGGCGTGGGGCGAGACCTGCGTCGGCCTGACCTGCGCCGGCATCAAGGGCTATTTCTGGAATTCCATCAAGATGGTGGTTCCGGCGGTGCTGATCTCGACGCTGCTCGGCGCGCTCAACGGCTATGTCCTGACCAAATGGCGCTTCCGCGGCCACACGCTGGTTTTCGGGCTGATGCTGTTTGCCTGCTTCATCCCGTTCCAGTCGGTGCTGTTGCCGATGGCGACGATCCTCGGCAGCCTCGGCCGCTTCGGCGTGACGCTGCGAAACGCAACGGGATTTTCATTCGGCTTGGGCAATCCGACAGTCAACCTTGTCTTTGTCCACGTCGTCTATGGGCTCGGCTTCACCACTTTGTTCTTCCGCAATTATTACGAGGCGTTCCCGACCGAACTGGTCAAGGCGGCACAGGTCGACGGAGCCAGCTTCTTCCAGATCTTCCGGCGCATCATGCTGCCGAATTCGATGCCGATCTTCGTCGTCACCGTCATCTACCAGTTCACCAACATCTGGAACGACTTCCTGTTCGCCTCGGCCTATGCCGGCACCGGTGACGCGATGCCGATGACCGTGGCGCTGAACAACGTCGTCAACACCTCGACCGGCGTCGTCGAATACAACGTCAACATGGCGGCGGCGATGATCGCCGCACTGCCGACCCTTCTCGTCTATGTGGTCGCTGGCCGCTATTTCGTGCGCGGCCTGATGGCCGGCGCCGTCAAAGGATAATCGAATGGCTTTTCTCGAAATTAATGGGCTGAGGAAGCGGTTCGGATCGGTCGAGATCCTGAAGGGCATCGACCTCGATCTCGAAAAAGGCGGCTTCCTCGTGCTGGTCGGCCCGTCCGGCTGCGGCAAGTCGACCTTGCTCAACACCATCGCCGGCCTGGAAACCATCACCGAAGGCGAAATCCGTGTCGACGGTCGGACGATCAACGATCTCCACCCCTCGAAACGCGACATCGCCATGGTGTTCCAGAGCTACGCGCTCTATCCGAACATGACCGTCGCCGGGAACATTGCCTTCGGCATGGAGATGCGCGGCGTGCCGGCAGCGGAGCGCCAGAAGGCGATCGACAAGGTGGCGAAGGTGCTGCAGATCGGCCACCTCCTGCAGCGCAAGCCGAGCCAGCTTTCCGGCGGCCAGCGCCAGCGCGTCGCCATGGGCCGCGCGCTGGTGCGCGACCCCAAGCTCTTTCTCTTCGACGAGCCGCTCTCCAATCTCGACGCCAAGCTTCGTGTCGACATGCGCATCGAGATCAAGCGGCTGCATGCGACCACCGGCACGACAATCGTCTACGTCACCCACGACCAGATCGAGGCGATGACGCTGGCCACCAAGATCGCGGTGATGCGCGACGGCGAGGTGCAGCAGTTCGGCACGCCGGCCGAAATCTACAACAACCCGACCAACCTGTTTGTTGCCGACTTCATGGGCTCGCCGGCGATGAACCTGATCCCGGCGACGATCGGCGGCAATGGCAATGCGCTTTCCGTGGTGCTGCAGCGCGAGGCGCGCGAGCCGATCTCGCTGCCGCTGGCCGATGCGCCGACGGGTCTGTCGGCATTCCACAGCAAGCCGATCATTTTTGGCGTCCGCCCCGAAGCCCTGACCGATCCTGAGGGAGCCGAACGCAACGCATCGAACATCGCCACCGCCGACTGTCACATCGAAGTCGTGGAACCGGCCGGCTCCGATACCTTCGCCGTCACCAATCTCGGCGGCAAGGCGGTGGTGGCGCGGCTGCGCGCCGACGCCAATATCCAGCCGGGCACGGTCACGCCGCTCGCCTTCAATCTGACCAAGGCGGTGTTCTTCGATCCGGCGACCGAGAACCGTATCCTCTGACAGCCATGACAAACCCGGACATCGTCATCATCGGCTCCGGCATCGGCGGCGCCACGATCGCTTCCGGCCTTGCCGGCAGTGGCGCCTCGATCCTGATGCTGGAGCGCGGCGAACCACTGCCGGCGACGCCGCATACGCGCGACACGCGCGCCATTTTCGTCGACGGCCACTACCGGCCGAAGGAGATGTGGCGCGAGGCCGGGGGTGCTGCGTTCAACCCCGGCAACTACTACTATGTCGGCGGCAATTCGAAATTCTATGGCGCGGTGCTGATCCGCTACCGCAGGGAAGACTTTTCCGCCATGGAACACTATGGCGGCGTCTCGCCGGCCTGGCCGTTCTCCTATGAGGAGTTCGAGCCTTGGTACTCCAAGGCCGAGCAGCTTTTTCGCGTGCGCGGCGCACTCGGCGAAGACCCGACCGAGCCGTTCCACTCGATACCCTATCCCTTCGGGCCGGTGCCCGACGAGCCGCCGATCGCCCGCGCCCGCGCCGAACTCAAAGGCCTCGGCCTGCACCCGGCATCGCTGCCGCTCGGCGTCGACATCGATGCCTGGCTAAAGGATGGCAAGACAGGCTGGGATGCGTTTCCCAACACCGGGACCGGCAAAGTCGACGCCCAAACCGGGCCGCTCGCGGCGGCACTAGCCGACCGGAACATCAGGCTCGAGACCGGTGCCCATGTCGAACATCTCGAAGCGTCATCGGATGCCAGGACGATCACCGCCGTTCACTATCGCCAGAATGGTGCGCTGAAGAAAGTGACGCCGAAGCTGGTCATCCTCGCGGCCGGCGCGATCAATTCGGCGGTCATTCTGCTGCGCTCGCCCTCTCCCAGCAGCAAGGGAGGCGGCAATGGACTCGCCAACCGTTCCGACCAGGTCGGCCGCAACTTCATGAACCACAACTCGAGCGCCATGCTGGCGATCGACCCGCGCCGCAGGAACACATCCGTCTACCAGAAGACGCTGATGCTCAACGACTACTATCTGTCCGATGGCAAGGGCGGCAAGCCGCTCGGCAACGTCCAGCTTCTTGGCAAGATCGACGGCTATATCCTGAGGGCCAACGTCAAGCTAGCACCCAAATTCGCCCTGGACTTCATGGCCGGCCACGCCGTCGACTGGTACCTGATGTGCGAGGACCTGCCCGATCCCGAAAGCCGCATCATGGTCGACGGCAAGGACATCGTCATGCAGTGGCGGCGCTCCAACATGCAGTCGCTTGAGGGACTGACCAAGGTGATGCGCGAGAATTTCCGCGCCTGCGGCTATCCGATCGTCCTGTCGCGGCCTTTCGACAAGCGCACGCCATCGCACCAGTGCGGCACGGTCAAGATGGGCGACGATCCGGCAACCTCGCCGCTCGACCCGTTCTGCCGCTCGTTCGACCACAAGAACCTGTTTGTCGTCGACGCTGGCTTCCTGCCGAACTCAGCCGCGGTCAATCCGGCGCTGTCGATCGCAGCACAAGCGCTACGCGTCGCCGACCACATCCGCAAGACGGATCTTGTCGCATGAGCCGCCCGGCAGCGATCGTCACCGGCGGCGCGCGCGGCATCGGCCTGGCTTGCGCCGAAGCGCTGGCCGATGCGGGCTTCGACATCCTTGTCGTGGACCTTGCCGAAAAAGCCGGCGACGGGCTTACCGCTTGCATCACCGCCCGCGGCGCGAAATTCGCCTACCATTGCGGCGACATCGCCGATCTCGACCGCCATGCAGCACTGGTCGATGCCGCGATAAGCGCCTTCGGCCGCATCGACTGCCTGGTCAACAATGCCGGCATCGGGGCCGTCATACGCAGCGACCTGCTGGAATTGAAACCGGAGAACTTCGACCGGATCCTGGGCATCAACCTGCGCGGCACCGTCTTCCTCAGCCAGGCCGTTGCCAGGGCGATGCTTGCAGCGCCGGGTGATCACCCAAAATCGATCATCACCATCACCTCGGTCAGCGCCGAAATGGCCTCGCCCGAACGTGCCGACTATTGCATATCCAAGGCCGGGCTTTCGATGTGGGTGAAGACCCTGGCGCTGCGGCTTGCTCCCGAAAATATTGGTGTGTTCGAGGTGCGGCCGGGCATCATCCGCACCGACATGACATCAGGCGTCACCGCCAAATACGACGCGCTGATCGACGGCGGTCTGGTGCCGGCGAAGCGCTGGGGCGAAGCCGCCGATGTCGGCGCCGCCGTAGTGGCACTCGCCGGCGGCAAGCTCGGTTTTTCGACCGGCTCGATCATCAATGTCGACGGTGCGCTGTCGGTGCCGAGACTGTGAACAGGTGACGCCATGACCGACTACATCATCGTCGGCGCCGGCCCGGCCGGCTGCGTCCTGGCCAACCGGCTGAGCGAAGATCCGTCGCATCAGGTGCTGCTGCTCGAGGCCGGCGGCAAGGACTGGCACCCGCTGATCCACATGCCCGCCGGTTTCGCCAAGATGACCAAGGGCATCGCCGCCTGGGGCTGGTCGACCGTGCCGCAAAAGCACATGAAGGACCGCGTCTTCCGGTACACACAGGCCAAGGTGATCGGCGGCGGCTCCTCCATCAACGCCCAGATCTATACACGCGGCAATGCCCGCGATTACGACGCCTGGGAGAAGGAAGAGGGCCTTGCCGGCTGGGGCTATCGCGACGTGATGCCCTATTTCAAGCGGGCCGAGAACAACCAGCGCTACGCCAACGATTTTCACGGCGACCAGGGTCCGCTCGGCGTGTCGAACCCGATTGCGCCGCTGCCGATCTGCGAGGCTTATTTCCGCGCCGGACAGGAGATGGGCATTCCCTTCAATCCGGACTTCAACGGAATAGCCCAAGAAGGCGTCGGTTATTACCAATTGACGCAGAAGGACGCGAGACGCTCCTCCGCCTCGGTCGCCTATCTCAGGCCGATCCGCGATCGCAAGAACCTGACCGTCAGGACCGGCGCGCTGGTGACGCGCATCGTCGTCGAGGAAGGCCGCGCCGTGGGTGTCGAGATCGTCGACAGGCCGGGCGGGCGGCCAAAGATTCTGCGCGCCGCGCGCGAAGTGATCGTCTCGTCCGGCGCCATCGGCTCGCCGAAGCTCTTGATGCAGTCAGGCATCGGCCCGGCCGACCATCTGAAGTCGGTTGGCGTGACGCCGGTGCACGACCTGCCCGGCGTCGGCTCCAACCTGCAGGATCATCTCGACCTGTTCGTCATTGCCGAATGCACCGGCGACCACACCTACGACAACTACGCCAAGCTGCACCGGACGGTGTGGGCCGGCCTGCAGTATTTGCTGTTGAAAAAAGGCCCGGTTGCCTCCAGCCTGTTCGAGACCGGCGGCTTCTGGTACGCCGACCCGACCGCCGCCTCGCCCGATATCCAGCTCCATCTCGGCCTCGGCTCCGGCATCGAGGCCGGTGTCGAAAAACTGAAAAATCCGGGCGTGACGCTGAACTCGGCCTTCCTGCGCCCTCGTTCGCGCGGCACGGTGCGGCTGAACAGCGCCGACCCTGCCGGCCACCCGCTGATCGACCCGAACTACTGGTCCGATCCCTACGATCGCGACATGTCGATCAAGGGGCTCAGGCTGGCGCGCGAGATCATGCGGCAGAAGGCGCTTGCCGCCTACGTGCTGCGCGAGGTGCTGCCTGGACCGGCACTCATCAGCGACGACGAGCTATTCGACTACGCCTGCCGCAGTTCCAAGACCGACCACCACCCTGTCGGCACCTGCCGCATGGGTCATGATGCGATGAGCGTGGTGACGCCGGATCTCAGGCTGCGCGGCATCGAAGGGTTGCGCGTCTGCGACGCCTCGGTGATGCCGCGCATCCCATCCTCTAACACCAATGCGCCGACGATCATGGTCGGAGAAAAGGGCGCCGATCTGATCCTTGGCCGCGAACCACTGCCGCCGGCCGTGTTTTCCACCAACCAAGCGGCATGAGATCCCAAGAATGATCAGGCACTGTGTTTTCGTTCGATTCCGCAATGACGTCGCCGACGACGAGCGCGCGGCAATCCATGCCGATCTTGAGGCGCTGCGGCGGGTGATCGACGGTATGGGCAAGGTCGAATTCAGCGCCAACACCAGCCCAGAGCCGTTCGCGCGCGGCTTCACGCACGGCTTCACCATCGACTTCCGCGATGCCGCCGCACGCGACGCCTATCTGGTGCATGAGGCTCACAGCCGAGCCGGCGCTCGGCTGATCGCGGCGCTTGAAGGCGGAACCGACCGGCTGATGGTGTTCGACCTCGAGATAGGCGCTTAGCTATCCAAGCCTCAGCGCGACGACGCCGGCAACAATGCTGAGCACGGCGGCACCCCGCCATCCCGTCATCTTTTCGCCGAGCGCAAACACCGAAATCATCATGGCGAACAGGATCGAGGTTTCGCGCAGCGCCGCGACCGAGGCGATCGGCGCCTTGGTCATCGCCCACATCACGATCCAGTAGGCGGCGCCGCTGAGCACGCCGGTGTACACGCCCGCCTTCCAGTCGCGCGCCAGCACCGGCAGCGCTTTTGGTCCGCGAAAGATCAGGCACAGTACCAATGCCCATGCCGCATCACAGACGAACAGCCATGCCGCATAGCTTGAGGCGGTAGCGGCCAGCCGCGCGCCGCTGCCGTCGGAAAGCGTATAGCCGGCGATGAAAATCGAGGTGCCAAGCGCAAAGCCGACCGCGCGCAGGTTCAGCCTCTCCAGATGTGCGCCGCCGCGAAACGACAGCACCAGCGTGCCGGCTGACAGGAGAACAATGCCGACAATGGCGAGCGGCGCCGGAACTTCGGCGACGACCACCATGCCGCCAAGTGCAGCCAGCAGCGGTGCGGTGCCGCGCGCCAGCGGATAGGTCTGGGCGAAATCGCCGGCCTTGTAGGCGCCGATCAGGAACGTCCTGTAGCCCATATGGAAGATCACCGAGGCGATGATATACGGCCACACTTCCGCCCTCGGCACCTCGACGAAAGGCAGTGCCAGAAGCGCCACGGCGCCCATGCCGAGCGTCATCAGCGTGATCGACAGGAAGCGGTCGAGATGGACCTTGACCAGCGCGTTCCAGATCGCGTGCATGGCGGCGGCGGCAAGCACCGCGAGGAAGACGGACAAGGTCATCGGCGCCTCATCCGCCTCCGGTCCCTGTCGCGAACGGCGTTTCCAGGTCGATGTCGACCCGCAGCGGAAAATGATCCGAAGCGACTTCGCCGAGATCGGCGCTGACCGAGCGCACGCGTCCCGCCAACATCCCGCCGACGAAGCAATGATCGAGCCGGCGCTTTGTCAGCCTGCCGTCGATGGTTTTCACATGGGTGTGGAAATCCGCCGTTGGTTCGCCGGCGACGGCGGCGGCATCGACGAAACCGTCGAGATAGGCGGCACCGCGATGATAGGGCGTGCTGCCGATGATGCGGCGGTACTCGACGCTGCCTGGCTCCATGTTGAAATCGCCCATCCAGATCGCCGCCAGCGGGTTTTCCGGCTCCGGCTGGCCATTGCTCCAGTTGCGCACCGGCTCATCGTCGGCGCCGCTCCACGGGCCGCCGTCGGACGGCGCCCGGCGATGCTCGGCGAGGAGGTAATCGATCTGCTCCAGCCGCTCTTCGGCGGCGATATGCGCGAGATGCAGTGACAGCACCCGCACCGGACCGGCAGGGGTGCGGATCATGCATTCGAGCGCTGCGTTGCGGGTGTTGAGCGGCCGCACGGTGCGGCGCAGCGGCAGCGTGTGCAGGCGCGACCAGGCGATTGGCAACTTGGACAGGACCATGGTGCCGAATTGCCGCCGCCGGTTGACGATGCGGCCGTCACGCCGCTCGCTGGCGTCCATGTCGAAGGCCGGCCCATAAACCCAATAGTATTCGGGCAGCAGTCGCGAAAGAAGTTCCGGCTGGTCGTCATCGCTGCTGCGCAGCCAGTGCCGCTCCACCTCCTGCAAGGCGATGATGTCGGCGCCGGCCACGACGCGTGCCGCGCGCGCGAGATCGTAGCGGCCGTCGCTGCCGAAGCCGTACTGGATGTTGTAGCTGACCAGCTTCATCGCTTAACCGGCTCAATTTCGTGATGGCAGTAGCCGTTTGGCGGATTGGTTGCAATGTGCAGCCGGGTGGAGAGAGCTTGGGCCAGGCAGCGCGCGGCTAGAGCATCGGATCCAAAAGCCTGCCCTCGGGCCTGACCCAGGGCCTGACCCGAGGGTGGTACCGGTTTTGGGAAAATCCGATGCTCAAACAAAAAGATAGAGCGGCGCTACGATTCGATTTGAATGTCCGCCGCTCTAAGTCGTCAGCGGCTGGAACCGCCCGGGCGGAGACGCGGCCAATTCCGACCAGTCGATTTCCTCCTCCAGGCGATGATACGCTTCGTCGCCGATCGTCCCGTCGATACGCAGTTGTTCCAGCGCGTCACGCTGGCTCTTGATGGCATAGAGGCGCAACCTGTCGTACTCGGTTGCAGCCTGGGCATCGTCAGGATTTTCGGCGATCACGCGCTGCGCCGTAAATTGCTCGCGGACCACAGCCGCGGCATTGGATGTCTTGCCGCTCAACACGTCCAGCGCGGCCTGCATGATGGCGACGCGTGCCCGCGCAACCTCGCGGTCGACAGTTCCGTCCGGATCGAGACGAAGCAAGCGCAGCAGCGGCTTTAGGCTGATGCCTTGCAGCACCAAGGTGCCGAGCACGACCGAGAAAGCGGCGAGCACGATCGGGTCCCGGCCGGGAAAAACAGCCGGCAAGGCAAACGCTGCCGCAAGCGTGACCAGGCCGCGCATGCCGCACCAGCCGATCAGCACGCCGCCGCGGAACGACGGGGCTTCGGCCTGCCGGTCCGCGTCACCGAAGCTGGCAAGCCACCTCATGATCGCGCCGCATCCCAGCACCCAGACAAGACGCGAGACGATGACGACAGCCAGCACGGCTGCGGCGAAGACGAACGCTTCGACCTGCCCCTGCTCGGCAAGCCGGCCGACGATCAATCGCGCCTGAAGTCCCATCAGGACGAAGGCCAGCACGTTAAGCACGAACACCGCCGTCTCCCAGACCGAGTAGGAGCTGACGCGATTTCTGGCCGGCATGCGGCGCGGCGCGGTGCGCGCGATGGTCATGGCATAGACGACGATCGTAATGATGGCGGAGAGGCCGATCCTGTCGGCCAGGATCCAGACGCCGAAAGTCCCGGCAAATTGCACCACCGTGCCACTTGCCGGATCTCTGATGCGGCTGAGGGTGACGAGAGACAATCGGCCGAGCACGTAACCAGCGGCAAGGCTGCCAACCGTCGACAGCAAGATCATCGGAACCGCGCTGCTCAGCAGGATGGAGCCGGCAGCTGAGGAAACTGCCATGCGGTAGATCAGGAGTGCGGTGGCGTCGTTGAGCAGGCTTTCGCCTTGCAGGATCGCGGTGACGCGGTGCGGCACCTTGAACTGTCCTAGCACGGCCGACGCCGCGACGGCATCGGGCGGCGCGACGATCGCGCCAAGGGCGATGGCCGCGGCGATCGGCAAGCCTGCCATTGTCCATCCGACAAGCGCCACGGCAGCAGTGGTGAAAACGACGGCGCCAAGTGCCAGCAGGACAAGCGGCAGCCTGTAGCGATTGAGATCGCGCAGCGACGTGTCGTACGCCGCATCGAGAAGCACCGGCGCGATGAACAAGGCGAGCGCCAGTTCGGGATCGATCTCGATGGTCGGCGCAAACGGCAGGAAGGCGATGCCCGCGCCTGCCAACGCCAGCAGGGAGGGATAAGGAACCTGGAGACGTCGCGACAGCGCCGTCAGCGCGACAGCGATCAGCAGAAGAATAAGGGTCAGCTCGAAAAGCGCCATGCGTCATCGTAGCGGCGAAGCGCGATTATTGGCAGTGGCAAAACCATAAGCTACTGTTGATTGGCCGTGGTGCCCTGACTTGGCAGTATGCCGTGACTTGGCAGTATGCGTTGAGGCGGTTGTCTGCGTATAAGCTTGGGTCATGATCCTCATCGGCCAATATGACTCGCCCTTCGTCCGTCGCGTCGGCATTGCGCTGACTCTGTACAACCTGCCGTTTGAACATCGTCCCTGGTCGACTTTCAGCGATGCGGACAAGATCAGGCCCTAC
Organism: Mesorhizobium temperatum; assembly: GCF_002284575.1. Lineage (GTDB taxonomy): Bacteria > Pseudomonadota > Alphaproteobacteria > Rhizobiales > Rhizobiaceae > Mesorhizobium > Mesorhizobium temperatum. The sequence continues at coordinate 14,822 of NZ_NPKJ01000040.1, read as the reverse complement.
AATCCATTGACGCGTGTGCCAACCCTGGTGCTGGACAATGGCGAGGTGCTGATCGAAAGCCACGCCATGCTGGACCACCTGGACAGCCTTGTAGCGGCCGATCGCAGGATGTTCCCGACCGACGAGCCGGCGCGCCGCCAAGCGCTGAAGATCGCCGCCTTGGCAACCGGGCTGGGCGACAAGGCGGTCAGCCTGTTCTACGAGAAGCTACTGCACCAGCCGGTCTCCGACCTCTGGGTCGAGCGCTGCCGCAAGCAGATAGAAGGCGTGATGGCTGTACTGGAAGCCGATCGCAGCACAAAGCCTGAAACCTACTGGTTCGGCGATCGCATCGGTCACGCCGACATCGCGGTTGCCGCCGTGCTCCGCTTCCTTGGCGAGGCGCATCCCGGCCTGGCTTCGCTCGCCGACTTCCCGGCGCTCGCCGCCCATGCCGCGCGGCTGGAAGCGCTGCCGGTCTTCAGGACGGTGAGCCAGCCGTTCATCCCGCCGGCCTGACTTCGACGTCCGGGATACTGCCGCTGTTAGAGACCGTTTGAAAACGGGGTGGGATTTGAGGCGTCCATGATTCAAGCTTCTGATGTGGACAGCAGCGAATCGGGCCCGGATGGCCGCCGGTGTTGGGGGCACCTCAAGCGTCCGTTGTTAGACTAGGCGACACCTTGGAGATTGGAAACATGGCGCTCAAGCGGATGGACAACGTAGGAATCGTCGTCGAAGACCTCGGAGGGACGATTGATTTCTTTCGCGAACTCGGCCTCGAGCTCGAAGGGCGGGCCACGATCGAAGGAGAATGGGCCGGACGTGTCACTGGACTGGGCGATCAGCGTGTCGAGATTGCCATGATGCGCACACCGGACGGCCACAGCCGGCTCGAGCTCTCCCGCTTCGTCACGCCGCCTGTCGTCGCAGATCACCGGAACGCCCCGGTCAACGCCCTAGGCTACCTCCGCGTCATGTTCGCCGTGGACGACATCGACGAGACGCTTGAAAGGCTCCGCACGCGCGGCGCGCAGCTCGTAGGCGAAGTAGTCCAGTATAAAGACGCGTATCGGCTCTGCTACATCCGTGGGCCTGAAGGGCTTCTCATCGGACTCGCCCAAGAACTCAGCTGAGCGCAATACGAAGACAAATGGCGAAAAGTGACCAATGTCAGCGGGCGCGTCCGAGGCCGACCCGCCTGTTCGAGGTCCATCCCTCCTCGGTCGGCCGCGTTCTCGCTAAGCACGATTAGGTCGTCAACCCGGGCCGGGCCGCCCGCGAAAGCCGCCGTCAGCAGCCTAAGAGACTGTTTGAACACGGGGTGGCGGTTTGAGGCGGTCCATGATTCAAGCTTCTGATGTGGACAGCAGCGAATCGGGCCCGGATGGCCGCCATCTGCAGCGACGCTGGGTCGTCGAGCGGACCTTCGGCTGGATGACACGATGGCGGCGCCGGCAGCCAAACGTCTTCGTTTGGCGTCCGACAAAATGCGTCAAACAAGCCCTGGAGCGCGGTTTTGGTTCCACCAAAACGCAAGCGCTCTAGTGCAGCACCAGCATGTCGCCTGAGGAGAACGAAATCTCGGCCTTTTCGCCGACCGCGGGCGGCGGGGAGGCCGGGCTGTTGAACGTGTCGAGCGACACCGTGCTGCCGCCGATGCCGACGCGAACCCGGATGACCGAGCCGAGGAAATGCACTTCGGTGATCTCGCCCGAAAGACTGGAGTCGCGGCCGGGATGGCGGCCGAGCGAAATCGCCTCGGGCCGCAGCGCCAGGGACAGCGTGTCGCCGGGCTTGGAGCCGTTTAGCTTTCCCTGCAGCGAGACCTCTTGCGAATTGACGCGCACCTTGCCCGACGCAGCGTCGGTGACGGTGCCTTCGAGCACATTCAGCGTGCCGACGAAATTGGCGACGAACTTGGTCGCCGGCCGGTTATAGATCTCGAACGGCGTGCCGACCTGCTCGGCCTTGCCGCCATACATGACGGCGATGCGGTCGGAGATCGACAGCGCCTCTTCCTGGTCGTGGGTAACGAAGACAGTGGTGATGCCGAGCTTCTTCTGGATCGAGCGGATTTCCTCGCGCAGCGACACGCGCACCTTGGCGTCGAGTGCCGACAGCGGCTCGTCAAGCAGCAGGAGCTTCGGCTTCGGCGCAATCGCCCGCGCCAGCGCGATACGCTGCTGCTGGCCGCCGGAGAGCTGATAGGGATAGCGGTCGCCCATCTGCGGCAGCTTGATGAGGTCGAGCATCTCGGCAACGCGCCTGTCGGCGTCCGCCTTTGGCATGCCCGCGACCTTCAGTCCGAAGCCGATGTTCTGCGCCACGGTCAGGTTCGGAAACAGCGCATAGGCCTGGAACACCATGCCGACATTGCGCTGGTTGGGCTTGAGCCGGGTGATGTCCTTGCCGGCCACCACGATCTTGCCGGCACTCGGCTCCTCGAAGCCGGCGACCATGCGCAGCACCGTCGTCTTGCCGCAGCCCGACGGCCCGAGGAACGAGACGAATTCGCCCGGCTCGACGTCGAGATTGAAGTCCTGGACGACGGTGGTGGCGCCGAAGGCTTTTCGCACCTGCTGGATGGAGAGGAATGGCTCGGCCATGGCTTTTCTTTCGGTCAGTACTTTTCGATCAGTTTGGCCGGTTCGCCGATCGCGGCGCAAAACGCGACAGGATCTGGATCAGCGACATGCAGCCCCAGGTGATGGCGAACGAAATGAGCGCCAGTGCCGACGGCTCATAGGCACTGTTGGCGCCGATGTTCTGCAGATAGGGGCCGAAAGCCGGTCGATTCAGCAGCGACGCCATGGTGAACTCGCCGATGACGATGGCAAAACTCAGGAACGCGCCGGATAAGACGGCGATCAGTACGTTCGGCAGGATGATGCGGGCGATGATGGTGGTCCAGCCGGCGCCGAGGATTTGTGCGGCTTCGGTAAGCGTTCTGACGTCGATGGTCCTGAGACCGGTATCGACCGCCCGGTACATATAAGGCAGCGCCAACGTCGTATAGCCGATAACCAGCAGAGCATCGGTGCCGCGCGCTGTCGCCAGAAAAGGCAGCGTTGAGTTCGAACCGAACATTCTGATGTAGCCGAAGACGATGACGATGGCGGGAATAACCAGCGGCAGCAGGGTGATGAACTCTACGACCGGCCGCAGATTCGGTAGCCGCAGCCGTATCCAGTAAGCCGTCGGCACGACTAGGAGCACGCCCAAAAGGATGGTGAATACCGCCACAACGACGGAATAGGTAAATGTCGCCTGGAAATTCGGATCTTCGAAGACCGAGCGGTAGGCGTCAAAGGAGTATTCCCCTCGCCGCTTACGCAAGGAGAATTCAAAGGTCGCCACAAGCGGCAGGACAAAATAAGTGGTTCCCACGCCAAAAACGAGCCAGGCCCAAAAACGGCTGCCTTGCTTCATTTCAGCCACCGTTCGGCTCGCCGTTGGAACAAAATATAGAAGAGATTGGCCAGGCCGGTAATGACGATCATGCCGAATGCAAGCGCGTAGCCTAGGTTCGGATTGTAAAGCACGTCGCCGCGAATCTGCGCGAACAGCTGGATGGGCACGATGTTGAGTGACGGCCCCGTCAGTGCATAGGCCGTTGCGACCGCACCGAACGCGTTGGCAAAGAGGAGGACCGTCGTACCGAGAAAACTCGGCCATAACACCGGGATTACCACCATGCGCCAATATTGCCAATTGGTTGCGCCGAGCGTCGCGGCAGCTTCGCCCCATTCCTTCTTCAACCCATCGACCGCCGGCGTGATGATGACGATCATCAATGGAATCTGGAAATAGAGGTAGGTGAGGATCAGGCCCCAGAACGAAAAGATACTGAAGCCGAGCGAATAGATGTTAATGCCGAAAATGTCTCGCAACAGGATCGTCGCCACTCCGAGCCGACCTAGAGTCGCGATGAACGAGAATGCCAGCGGCACGCCGGCAAAATTCGAGGCGACGCCCGAGAAGGTCAAGGTTGCCGAGCGTAACCACGGCGGCAAGCCTCCGCGAACCACTGCCACCGCCATTGCCAGGCCGATCAAGGCGCCAAGGACCGCAGAGACAAAGCTGATCTGAATGGATACCCAATAGGCCGCGGCGAGCTTGGGTTGCGACAACGCTATGATGTTGTCGAACGTATAGTCGCCGGCTGCATTTTTGAACGCGCCCGCGATCAGCCCTACCGTGGGCAAGATCAAAAAGACCAGCGCGAAAATGAAGAATGGAGTTACGCCTAACCAATGCAGTGGCAGCCGAAGGCGGCTGATCTCCGGCGCGCCAGGACTGACGCTGGCTGTCTGGGACATTGTGGAGTCTGCCATGGACTTCCCGAAGTTGGCATAAGGCGCCGGGCGGCGAACCGCCCGGCGCCCTATGAATTACTTCACGACGGCGCCAACGATGGCATCCCAGTTCGTGCTGATTTCCTTCTTGGCAGCGTTCTGTTCCTCCAAAGTAGGAAAGATCGCTTTTTCGTAGTTCTCGGCGGCCGGCAGCTTGTCCAGCATCTCCTTCGGGATCACGCCCTTCTTGGCGAGGTCATTGAAGCGGATCGGGTGGCAGTAGCCCTTCAGCCAGCCGAGCTGGCCTTCGTCCGAGTAGAGATACTCCATCCACAGCTTGGCGGCGTTCGGATGCGGCGCATAGGCGCTGATCGCCTGTACGTAGACGCCTGCGACCACCGCGCTCTTTGGCACGACGATTTCGATTTCCGGATTGCCGGCCATCTTGTCGCGCATGGCAAGCAGGTTGTAGTCCCAGTTCATCACGATCGGTGTCGTGCCCTGGGCGACAGCTGCCGCTTCACCATCGACCGGCACGAAGTTGCCGGCATCGTTGAGCTGCTTGAAGAACTGCAGACCCTTGGCGGCGGCATCCTGGCCGCCGGTACCGCCAGCCGCGAGGCCCGAAGCGTAAACCGAAATGACGGCGTTGTTCGATGAGCGCGGGTCACCGGCGAGCGCCACCGAGTTGGCATATTCCGGCTTCAGCAGGTCGGCCCAGTCCTGTGGTGAGTTCTGCACGACGGCCTTGTTCACGCCGAAGGCGAGCACGCCGTAATAGTCGCCGTACCAGTAGCCATCGGCATCCTTGGCGCTGTCAGGAATCGTATCCCAGGTCGACACCTTGTAGGGTTGGATCAGGCCGTCTGCCTTGGCGGACGGGCCAAAAGACAGGCCGACGTCGATCACATCAGGCGCCTGCGGGCCCTTATTGTCCTTGTTGGCCTTGATCGCCTCGATCTCGTCGCCGGAGCCGGCATCGGGATTGAGCTCGTTGACGGTGATTTCCGGATATTTCGCCTTGAAGCCGGCGATGACGTCGCCATAGCCGCACCAGCTGTGCGGCAGCGCAATGGTGGTGAGCTGGCCTTCCGCCTTGGCGGCGGCGACCAGTTCATCCATGGACTGCGCCGACGAGATGGCAGAGGTCGCCATCAGGGCGACGGCCGTAAGGGAAAGCACTTTTCCCGTGAATTTGAACATGTGTTCTCTCCGTTGAACTGACGCCGTTGGACGCCTGCGATGCGGTATCGTTTTCGTGTGACAGCCCGATGAAAGCTTTGTGAAAGCGATGCCCTGCAGTACGAAAAAGTAAACTCTTTTTAACCGGCTGTAGCAATCGCTCCGCGACTATTTTTCCGGCTAACGAATTTCGGTCTTATCTTTCATCTCTTCCCCTTTCTTTGCCCTCATTTCCCAGATCAATTTTCGGCGCGAAAACCGTCTCAAACGGTGCCGGCAATGGCATTGTCGAGCAGCGTCAGCGCCGCCTTCCTGGTCAGCTTGACCGGGTTGCCGCCGGCGGTCGGATCGACCACCGCCATGTCGGCGATCAGGCCCTTGCGCTTCTTGTCCATGTCGAGCCCCTTGATCAGGCCCGGCAGCGCGTGCGGCACCTTCAATTCCTTGCGCAGCTTGATGACGGCCTTGGCGAAGCCGTCGAAGCCGCCTTTGATGCCGCAATAAGCCGCGAGCCGGGCGATGCGCGCCTCTATGGCGTCGCGGTTGAAGGCCAGCACATAGGGCATGAACACGGCGTTGGTCATGCCATGATGGGTGTCGTAAAGCGCGCCGATCGGATGCGACAGCGAGTGGATGGCGCCCAGCCCTTTCTGGAAGGCGGCGGCGCCCATGGCGGCCGCACTCATCATGTGGGCGCGGGCGACGAGATCCTTGCCGTTGGCAAAGGCCTTCGGCAGGTTCTCGAAGACAAGCCGCACGCCTTCGACGGCGATGCCGTCGGCCATCGGATGATAGCCCGGCGCGCAATAGGCCTCCAGGCAGTGAGCAAGCGCGTCCATGCCGGTGCCGGCGGTGATGAAGCCCGGCATTCCGACCGACAGTTCCGGATCGGCGATGACGATGGCCGGCAAAAGTTTCGGATGAAAGATGACCTTCTTGGTGTGGGTCGCTTCATTGGTGATGACGCCGGCGCGGCCGACCTCCGAGCCGGTGCCGGCCGTGGTCGGCACGGCGATGATCGGCGCGATCGCATCGGAGTTGGCGCGCGTCCACCAGTCACCGATATCTTCGAAATCCCAGACCGGCCGCGCCTGGCCGGCCTGGAAAGCGATCAGCTTGCCGAGGTCGAGCGCCGAGCCGCCGCCGAAGGCGATGACGCCGTCATGCTTGCCCTTCTTGAACACGGCAATGCCGGCGGTCAGGTTGGAGTCGACCGGGTTCGGCTTCACCTCGGAAAACACGCCATAGGGCACCTTGGCGTCGTCGAGGATCTTCAGCGTCGAGGCGACCACCGGCAGCTTCGCCAGCCCCGGATCGGTGACGAAGAGCGGCCGCTTGATGCCGGTGGCATCAAGCACATCAGGCAATTCCTTGATGCGCCCAGCGCCGAAGCGCACGGTTGTCGGATAGTTCCATTTGGAAATCAATTTTGTCATTTTTATCTTTCAGAAATTCAGATCGCTTCACGCAGATGATATGACTTCGGCCTCGTCAGATTGTCGTAGCCGATGGCCGACAGGGCCGCGCCCTTGCCGGTGTCCTTGACGCCGGTCCAGACCAGCGCCGGGTCGAGATAGTCGCAGCGGTTCATGAACACGGTGCCGGTCTCGACGCGGTCGCCGATCGCTGCTGCTTGATCGGTGTCGCGCGTCCAGATCGAGGCCGTCAGCCCGTAGGGGCTGTCGTTCATCAGCGCGATCGCTTCCTCGTCGTTACGCACCTTCATGATGCCGACGATCGGCCCAAAGCTCTCCTCGCGCATGACGCTCATCTGGTGGTCGACCTCGGTCAGCACTTCCGGCGCCAGATAGGGCGAGCCTTGCTCGTCGCTGGCAACCTTCATGTTGATGAGCGCCTTGGCGCCCTTGCGCAGCGCCTCGGCCTTTTGCTCGCGGATCAGGTCGGCGAAGCGCGCCTGTGCCATCGGCCCCATCGTCGTCGCCTGGTCGAGCGGGTTGCCAACGACGTAGTTCTTGGTTTCGGCGATGAAGCCTTCGACGAACTCGTCATAGACCTTCTCATGGACATAGACGCGTTCGATGCCGCAGCAGCACTGGCCGGAATTGTAGAAGGCGCCGTCGACCAGGTTGGCGACGGCATGGTCCATCTTGGCGTCGGCCAGGACATAGGCCGGGTCCTTGCCGCCGAGTTCGAGGCCGAGCGTCATGAAGGTGCCCGCCGCGGCCTTCTCGATGGCGCGGCCGCCAGCGACGGAGCCGGTGAAGTTGACATGATCGATCTTGCCCGAGCCGAGCAGTTTTTCGGTCTGCGCATGGTTCATGACCAGGTTCTGGAACAGGCCCTTGGGCAGGCCGGCCTTGTCGAACGCCTGTTGAAAGCGTTCGCCGACCAGCAGCGTCTGCGCCGCATGCTTGAGGATGACGGCACTGCCGGCCATCAGCGCCGGCACGATAGTGTTGACGGCGGTGAGATAGGGATAGTTCCACGGCGCAATCACCATGACCACGCCGAGCGGCACCTTCTTCACATAGCGGCGAAACCCGTCCTTCGGATTGGAGGCCATCACCGGCTTGAGTGCCCCTTCGGCGATCTCGACCATGTAGTTGGTGCGTTCCCTGACGCCGCCGAACTCGCCGCCATAGCGCACCGGACGACCCATCTGCCAGGCGATCTCCGGCACGATCTCGTCGGTCATGGCGACCAACGCTTCCAGCATGGCAAGCATGTATTTGCCGCGCTCGACGATCGGCGTCTCAACCCATTTCTCCTGCGCCGCCTTGGCAAGCTCGACCGCCGCATTGATCGCCTGGTCCGTGGCCACAGGCCGTTCGGCATAGATCGAACCATCGACGGGAGATTTTATTTTCACGGTTTCCAAGTAAACGTCTCCAAATCAACAAGGGACTGTTTTGACGAAGCCAGCCGCGCCATAGGCAAGGATGGCGCGATCGCGGGTGATAATCTCGAGGTTCTTCGAACGCGCCGTAGCTATGATGATCCGATCTGTCGGATCATTGTGAACGGCGCCAGGCAGGAACGAAGACTCGACTAGAAGCTCACTGTCGATACCCTCAACACTCGTTGCCCCGGCTTGCACGAACCGTTCGAACCATGCGAGCGGCGACTTGATAAACGGTAGCCGGCCTTTGGCGACAAGCATTCCGATTTCCCAAGCGGACATGACGGAAACGGCGATCACGCCGCCATTTTTTCGCGCGCTGGTCACCTTCTCGACCGCCGTTCTCGCGACCGGCTGCTCTGTTGACAGCCACAGCATGAAGCATGTGTCGAGCAGCACTCCATCAGTCGTCATAAACCCTGCCCCAATCCGGATCTGCAGGTGCAGTGTAATCGACATCCGGAAGAAGGATGAGCGTCCCGGCCATGCATCCAAACAACGGATCAGCGCCTCGAGGCGGCACGATGTACTCCTCCTTGTTGCCGCTCATATCGTCTTCCTTAAAATCCACCTGCCCCTCCATGAAGCCCGGACTATCACGCTGCGCCAGCCTCGCTCTTGCATTTCCGCCAGCAGACTCGCCGAACGTCTGATCGCTCCCTTGAGCACCGGGCTTTGCGTCTTCAGTGGCCGGGAAATCATAATGCATGAGGATCTCGCTTTCCGGTCGGCCGAAAATCTCAGCGATCTTGCGCATCTCGTCGACCTGCATACGCCGCTCACCGTTCAGTGTCCGCGACAAGGCGCTGTAGTGCATGTTCAGGCGATCAGCCATGCTGCGCATCGTGAGGTTGTGCTCCTTCATCCGACTCGCGAACCACGCCTTGTCGACATTAACTCTACCTTTGGGAACTCTGCCTTTGGCCAACGCTGCCTCCTGCATATCGCTGCGCGATAATCGCAACAATATTGCGTGAATCGCAACGCCGTCAATACCTTTCAAACCCCCTGTGCAGTTCCCAGTCGGTAATGCGGCGGTCGTATTCGAACTGCTCCCAGTGGGCCGTATGGACATAATGCTCGAGCACGCCGTCGCCGAGCGCCTGCTTCAGCATCTCCGATCTCGCCAGCGTCTCGGTGGCATCACGCAGGGTCTTCGGAATTTCCGGCAGCTGCGAAGCCTGGTAGGCATCGCCGACGAAGGGCTTCTGCAGGTCGAGCTTTTCGTCAATGCCGGCAAGGCCGGCGGCGATCAGCGCGGCGAAGGCGAGATAGGGGTTCAGATCAGCGCCGCCGATGCGGCATTCCATGCGGATGCCCTTGGTGCCCTCGCCGCACAGGCGGAAACCGGCGGTGCGATTGTCCTCGCTCCACATGATCTTGGTCGGCGCAAAGGTGCCGGCCTGGAAACGCTTGTAGGAGTTGACGTAGGGCGCCAGGAACCAGGTGAATTCCTTGGCATATTTGAGCTGGCCCGCCGCCCATTGCTGGCCGAGCGTCGACAGCGTCCATTCGGCATTCTTGTCATAAAAAAGCGGCGTCTTGCCGTCGGCGCTCCACAGCGAATTATGAATGTGGCTGGAATTGCCGGCCAGCCCGTAATTGTACTTGGCCATGAACGAAATCGCCTTGCCTTCGGACTCGGCGATCTCCTTGGCGCCGTTCTTCAGGATGACGTGGCGGTCGGCCATGTCGAGCGCCTCGGCATAGCGCACATTGATTTCTTCCTGACCGGGCCCCCACTCGCCCTTGGAGTTCTCGATCGGAATGCCGGCCGCTTGCATCTCGTTGCGCAGCCGGCGCATGACGCCTTCTTCCTTGGTGGTGATGCCGATCTGATAGTCGCCGATATAGGGCGAGGCCGTGTCGAGGCCTTGCCAGTGCTTCTTGCGGGCGGAATCGTAGGTCTCGTTGAACAGATAGAATTCGAGCTCGGAGGCGAAATAGCCGACATAGCCGCGTTCGCTCAGCCGCTTGACCTGCTTCTTCAGGATGGCGCGCGGCGAATGCGGCAGGTCGTCATGGGTGTGGTGGTCGAGCACGTCGCAGATCACCAGCGCCGTCTTTTCCAGCCATGGAATGCGCCGCAGCGTCGACAGATCGGGCTTCATGACGAAGTCGCCGTAACCCTTCGACCAACTCGCCGCCTTGTAGCCGGGCACCGGTTCCATGTCGATGTCGGCGGCCAGGAGATAGTTGCAGCCATGCGTCTCGTCATGGGCGGAATCGACGAAATACTGTGCCAGGAACCGCTTTCCCGCCAGCCGCCCCTGCATGTCGACAATGCAGGCCAGCACCGTGTCGACCTCACCGCTGGAGACCGCCTTCTTCAACTGATCGAACGAAAAATTTCCGGCCATTCTTGCAAGCTCCGCCGCCTTTGTGGCGCTTCGAGAGTTCAAATCTGGACCCGGCCGCGGGAAGCGGCCGGGTGTTTCTTGGGTCCCCGAGACAGGTCAGGCTTTCTGCGCGTGCTCCAGCGCGAACTCTTCTTCCGGCGACAGGATCAGCTTGTGACGGCCGACCAGCCCGAAATAGACGATCGCGATGGCGAACCACAGCGCCACCCACACCACGCCCTTGGTGAAGTTCGCGTCCTGAATCTGGTAGAGCAGGGTGACCACGCCGATGACGATCGTCAGCACGGCGCCCGGGACGCCGAGCGGGCTCCGATAGGGACGTTCCATGTTCGGCTGGTTCTGACGCAGCAAGATGAAAGACACCGCCTGTAGGATGTAAGAGAACATGGCGCCGAACACCGCCATGTTCAGCAACACCGAGCCGATGAGCGAACCGGCCGTAGCGCCGCCAAGCGCGAACCACATGATCAGCATGATGCCGAAGCCGACGATAGCGCCCGCAAACATCGCCACATACGGCGTCTTGTAGGATTTGTGGGTGACCGACAGCGCCGACGGGAAATAGCCCGCGCGGCTCAGCGAATAGACCTGGCGGCCCATGGCGAAGATGATGGTGTGGAAGCTTGCGATCAATCCAATCAGCGCGATGACGCCAAGCAGCACTGCGCCCGAGTCGCCATAAATCGCCCGGAACCCGTCAAGCAAAGGCTCGCCGGAGGTGGCGAGCTTGAACGAACCGACTCCGACGACCGACGGGTTGAGCAGCACGATCATGAAGGCCGAGACCATCAGCGTCAGCATGCCGGCGATAATGCCGCGCGGCATGTCGCGCTTGGGGTCGACCGATTCTTCCGCCGCCAGCGGAAGCTGCTCGATCGCCAGGAACAGCCAAACCGCAAAAGGCAACGTCGCCAGCACGCCCGAGAAGCCGAACGGGAACATCGAGCCATTGCCTTCGGGAAGCTCCATCGCCGCTCCGTCCGGGCCGACGCCGATGTTCAGCGCCCAGCGCGAAAAGTCCATGCTCGGAATGGCGCTGATCCAGAACACGATCAGCACGGCGAGCGACAGCAGCGTGACGATCAGTGTGACGCGGAAGGACAGCGCGACGCCGAAAATATTCAACGCCAGGAACACGGCATAGGTCACCAGCCACCAGAGTGGTGGCCAGACGCTGGAGTCGGGAAAGGCGACCGACCAGATGCCTCCCATATAGGAGCCGATGAAGAAGGCGATGACGGCAGGCGTCACGACATACTCGACGTTTTCGCAAAGCCCGGTGATGAAGCCGCCCCACGGCCCCATCGCCGTCCGGGCGAAGGAGTAGGCAGCGCCGGTGTGCGGCAAAGCCGGGCTCATCTCGGCGATCGAGAAGACGAGGCCGATATACATGATGGCGATGATGATGCCGGCCACCAGCATGCCGCCCCAGCCGCCTGTCCCGAATCCGAAATTCCAGCCCGAGAAATGTCCGGATATGACGGCACCGACGCCGAGCGCCCACAGATGCCAGACATTGGCATGACGCACCAGTTGCCGGTCCTCGAAATAAGATTTGTCGCGCTTCGCGTATGCGACGCTGCCGACTTGCTTCGTATCACCGCCTGCCATTTGAAAGTCCCCTTCTTCTTGTCAGTTGACTGGTTCCACCGGATGGCCGAGCCCGCGCCGGCCGGATCCCTGGGATCCGGATGACGGCTCGAGATCGGAAAAAATCCCCGTGAGCAGATCCGCCCATTTTCGCTGCCCGGCTTCGTCGGATATTTCGTCGTTGCGGATTTCGATCATCGCACAGGGTAGCCCCCGCGGGCGCGCATGCCTTTCCAGCGTAAAATAAACGCGGTCGGCCGGCGAATAGGGTTCGTTGATGCCGACCGTGACGCCGGCGAGCCGCTGCAGCGCGGCGACAAGCGGCGCTGCCAGTCGGCGATCCTCGTCATGGATGATACCGATGTGCCAGGGCCGGCTATTGCCCCTGTAGACCGGGGTGAAGGAATGGATTGAAACCAGCCGCGTATCAAGCTCGCGCGCCAGCCTTTTGTCGATGATGCTCGCGACTGCATCATGGAAGGGTTGCCAGGACAGGGCGATGCGCGCGGCGCGCTGCTTCTCCGACAGGCCGGCATTGCCCGGAATGGTCGTGGTCTCGCTGACCGGCGGCACCAGATCAGGCGCATCCAGTGGCCGGTTGCAGTCGATGACAAGGCGCGAAATGCGGGTCTCGACCAGCGCCGCGTCAAGCGCCGCTGCCATGCGGCGGGCGACCGGGAGCGCGCCGGGATCCCAGGCGATGTGGCGGGAAAGCTCTTCGGCAGCAAGGCCGAGCGTTCCGAATTCCAGCGGCAGGAAATTGGAGGCGTGGTCGCAGGTCAGCACGAAAGGGCTCGATCCGCCGGGGTTGGTCACCCTCACGGTTTCAGGCGATGCAAGGCTGGCGGGCCGTGCTGTCTCCATTGTTTTAGTCCCCGGAGAGCGCTGTATCGTATATTACGTATTTTGTCTCATTGCGTCCCTGTGGATGATTTCATACAGTTTATCCGGCTTTGTCAAACGCGATTTCGGGCCAATGCGATTTCAGCAAAGCGGCCACGGGTGGGGAAAAGATGATTTCGAGCATTGCCGAACTGATCTCGGACCGCATCGGCACGATGCCGGCGGGCGAACGCCGCGCAGCGCAAACGCTGATCGCCAACTATCCGCTGATCGGCCTGAAGACGGTCGCCGAGTTCTCAGCTGCCGCTGGCGTCTCCTCGCCGACGATCCTGCGTTTCGTCGCCCGGCTCGGCTTCCAGAACTACCCGGAATTCCAGTCGGCGTTGCAGGACGAACTGGCGGCGCAACTGCAGTCGCCGGCGTCACGGACGCTCAACCCGCCATCGCCGAACGGCGGCGCGGTGTCGCCGATGCTGGAGGCGACGCTCGACAACCTGCGCGAGACGTTCAGGCACTTGTCCGACAAGCAGCTTGCCGACATCGTCGCAAAGCTTGCCGACCGGCGCGGCAAGACGTTCCTCATCGGCGGCCGCTTCACCGATCCGCTGGCGCGCTACATGGCCGCCCACCTCGCCATCATCCAGCCCAATGTCTTTCACCTCGCTGGACAGGAAAGCGTCTGGCGCGACCGGCTGATCGACATGGGCAAGCGCGACGTGCTGGTGATCTTCGACATCAGGCGCTACCAGGACAGCCTGGTCCGCTTTGCCGAGACGGCGCATCAGCGCGGCGTGCAGATCGTGCTGTTCACCGACCAGTGGCTGTCGCCGATCGCCCGCTTCGCCCGCCATGTCATAGCCGGGCGCACCGCCGTGCCCTCGGCCTGGGACTCCTCGGCGGCCCTTTTCGTCGTTGCCGAAACGCTGATCGGCGGCGTTACCCGGCAGCTTGAGGCCGACGGCGCCAAACGCATCCGCGAGCTGGAAAGCCTGCGCTAGAGACGCGGCCTGAACCGCATGATCGCTTCCGTGCCGGAGAAGGCGGCCAGCAGGCCGCAAACGCAAAACGGCCCGCGCGAGGCGGGCCGTTTTGTGTATTTGGTTGCGGGGACAGGATTTGAACCTGTGACCTTCAGGTTATGAGCCTGACGAGCTACCGGGCTGCTCCACCCCGCGTCAATCTTAGAAGTAAGCCTTGGCTTACTGGGTTCAAGCTTTCGCCAAATGAAAGGGCCGCTTGCGCGGCCCGAGCTCCCGATTGGCGGGCCTTTTGGTAAGGAGAAGATTTGGATTTTTGCGACGNCTGGGTTCAAGCTTTCGCCAAATGAAAGGGCCGCTTGCGCGGCCCGAGCTCCCGATTGGCGGGCCTTTTGGTAAGGAGAAGATTTGGATTTTTGCGACGTGCGTTTTGCAGACCTGGCAGCGACCTACTCTCCCGCGTCTTGAGACGAAGTACCATCAGCGCTGGAGCGTTTCACGGCCGAGTTCGGAATGGGATCGGGTGCAGCCGCTCCGCCATAACCACCAGGTCGGCAAAGCGCACGTTGCTCGAGAAGCTGTTTTTGTGCCATCCATCTCAGCGCAATCCAAAGGATTGTCGCTCGGCGACAATCCTTTGGATTGCGCTGGTGATGGGCATAGGGAATGAGAACGATCAAGCCGATCGAACTATTAGTACCGGTAAGCTTCAAGCGTTGCCGCTCTTCCACAC
>NZ_NPKJ01000058.1 GCF_002284575.1 Mesorhizobium temperatum | reverse complement strand
TCGCTCGCTACAGCGCTATCGAGGGCGCGCTCGCGAGCGGCTTCGCTACCGCCGAGCTACACCACCTGTAGGGACGCGACCGCGACCACCATCGGCTTGTGATTCAGGTAGACTGTAATCGGAATGAACGCCGCCATTTTTATCGCTCGCCAAGATTGAAGGTGGCTAAACGCGAAGGCCATCGCGGTGGTTGCATCATCGCGACTAACGCCTCACTGAGAACGCTCGACGAGGAAAGCGAGACGGACGGCAGCGCGTAGGCTGGGGACGCGACCTGTATGTAGAAGACCCGCCGCTACATTTGCGAAGCGACGGGCCAACCTTCGGAACTGCCTGGCGCTATGCCGCGTTAATCTTCTGAATCGGGAGATAACTGTGCAAAAAAAAGACTATCGAACGAACAGAGCCGACTATGCGATTGCCGCGAAGCATGGCCGAGCGACCGCTGAAGGCGACGATGAGCTGCCGGCGAGAAAAAGAAAATCCCTGTTGGTAAGGGATCGGCGATCCGCCAAATTGGCCGCTAATCCGTCGGAAAGCGCTCCAGACCCGAAAGCCAAAACGCGCGGTTAGGGTCCGGCGCCGGCCACTTCCTTCTGCTCAATCGTAAAGCGCACCCTCGCCGGGGCGCTGCTTGCGCGTCACCAAACGTTGCTCCACGATGACCAGCAATGCGGGGAGCACAGCAATCATGGCCACAAGGTTTCAATCATCTGAGAGCCGCAGCTTTTGGGCAGGCATCATCCTTTGGTCGATTTTCGATTTTGCGATCGTCCTGGCCATAGCGTCGATCTGGAACGATTGGCCTGGCGCACTGGTAGTAGCCGCGGCGGTCACTGTCGCAATTTGGGTGGCTCAAATGGTGCTGGCGCTCTACGGCTTCGCTCGCTACATGGCATACTTCTGGTTTTTCGAGAGGGAGAGCCGAACTCGGGCAACAGTTGATCAGCTTATTCAACTGAAAATGCCGGCTCCCAATGCTCTTTACAACGACGTCGACGAGTATCTGTTGTCGGCGGCAAACGATCCATCAACATCAAACGACGGCAGATTGTTTGCTGGAGCTACGCTTGGCCTTTTGGAATCCACAAGAAAGTTTGGACCCAGAGGCGTCGCTATCTCAACCGCTATGGTCATCGAAGAAAGCCTCCGCCGATATAGTCGTTTGAAGCTGGTTCAAGAATGACCGGTTGCCGAGTGCTTTGCCGTCACTGCGAACGCTCGACAGCAAACGTTGGCGCGTCATCTCCCTCGCCGGCCTGGAGAAATTCAACGACAGCAGAAAGAAGTCGCTCGGCCACGATCCTATTCATGGCCAGCTCAATCGTGCCGCTGTCGGTCTCCAGTTCGAGCAGTCCGATCAGCGGATCGGCCGACATCCATGTGGTGTCGGCGGAGAGCAGTTTGGTGAATCCGGTTTTGCTGGGCTTGCGTTTCATGGTGCCTCCATCGGCTGGAAGAAGCTTCCGGGGGCAGTGTTCGTTCGAATGATGTTTTTCCGTTGCCTTTGAGCGCAAGTTTTTGGTCAGCCAGCACAGCGCCTCCTCTTAAGCTCGCTGGTGGTCAAGGCCCGGCGGCCGGCTGATGGTCACCCCAATAGGGCTGCCGGGCCGCTCGAACTTGCTCAACGGATGGCGCGGACTTCATGACCTGGATTAGAACCAACAACCACACCAGCGGCATCCTCTTTGGCGAGGTGCTATATCATGCCGATCCCGAGCACCCGCCGCCATCCTATGTGTCGCAATATGGGGTGCAGGAAGATGAAACGGCTAATCAAATACGACCCTAAGCGCCACGTGCGCTACGATCCGGACCTGCTGCCCCGCACGGGGCACAGGTACAAGCCAGCCAAACCGGCCCACGATGCCGTATGGTGGCCCAATGTCATCTCGGTAATTGCTATTGCCGGTTTCTTCCTCACGTTCATCTGGAGCTGACGATGCTACCTTTTGTGCAGGCAGATGGTCTCTCAGGCAGGCCGCTGCTCAGCCATTTGTGCAAGAAGTTCGTACCGCGGGTGCTCATTCCGTCACAAGCCGGCGGAGCGCATTAAGTTCCTTCGTCCCAGAAGTCCTGCAGGGAGGCGTGCCGAAGGTCTTCCTCGCCCCTTAGATGCTTTACGCGGGCTTTGATCCCCGGCTTGACCCACTGTGTTGCCGGCCGCTTTGGCATTTCCCTGGGCGGTGGCCCGGCATGTTCCTGGACGCGCTTCCAAAGCCGCTCCCGCATCTCGCGATTGACGCTGACGAAGGCGCTGCCGACATATTTGCGGGTGCCGGGCTCGGCCATGAGGGCGAAGCGCTGGCCAAAGCCATCATTGAAACGGTGGAAAAGCTGACCCGGTGCCCACCGCCTTGATCCGTTGCCGGCCGGCTAGGCAGCTTCTGGACTCTCGCCTGAAATGGCGGCATTCTCCTCTTCGGGGAGAGAGGGCGTGGGCAAAGGCCACCGTTATCAAGGCGCCAATCAGGCTGACCGCTGGCGAAGGCGCGCCGGCAGAAGAATGCCGTCACGGCGGCTGCCGCGACCCGCTCTTGGGGCTCCTCTTTCTCGGCGTGGGCACGCTTGCCGCCACAGTCACTCAATTCGTAATACAGAGCACCGCAAGCCTTCAGGGCACGGTAACAAACTGGTCCGAGCCGCTGCCTGGTGCAATGGAAGGCCGCGCCTCTGTGATCGATGGCGACACGGTAGAGATTGCAGGCCAAGGATTCGGTTCAGCGGCATCGACGCGCCTGAGAGCTGGCAGTATTGCGATGACGCCAGCCGCACGGGCAGGCCGTTCCGAAGCTGGCGCACAATGGAAGAATGGCGCAAGGCATAGGGAACCGTATCTGCTGGCAATTCGCCCAGCTTTACGATTTCCGCCCATGGCCGGGAAAGCTCGGAAGCGGTTAACCGCGGTCCTGCGACAGATGCATTGGTATCGCTATTTCATATTATTTACTCAGGCACGCAGGCTGCTCTTGAAAAACGACTGAATGTTGCAAGAGGTATTATAAATAGTGGTGATCTAAAGAAACGAGAATTGGGCTTTGAGATTTTAAAAGCTGGTTTGAAGACCTCCCAATTCATGTTTCACCCCAGTGCCGAGTTTGGATCTCGGCATCGTGACTATGGATGGTCGCCAACTTCGGAGAGCGACTCGGCTACCTGGTTTATGAGATGGCTGAGTTTAGCCCGGGATGTACTTCATTCAGATAGCGAAACGTCTTCACGCGTGAGATCGATTCTTGGAGACGCTTTCAGAGGTCTGTGGGGAATAGTCATCCTGCAGGATCAACTGGTCGATTTGGCCGACCAGCTCACAAAAACTGAAAGTTGGCCGGACGGTTGGCTGGCGACCAAACGAATCTTGCGCTGGGATAGGGAGAGACAGAGCAAGGCCTCTTTTATGAAACTTCGCAAACTGGAACTGGCCCTGCGACCAAAGGATCTCTTGTCCGAAATTCGAGCACGTGTGCTTGCTCGAGGTGCGTTCGCTGAAGACTTAGTCGGCGTTGACCGCAGCCCCGACTCGGCGTCGTCCGTATACGAAAAAGCGCGCGACCATGCCGAAAAGCTTGGTCAAGCGGCCGCAGGTGACAGTGAACTCCTAGAGGCCATCGTTCCGGAACTTCTAAAACCGAACTCTAGCGACAAAACCTACTCGTTTGGACGCGGTGTGGGGAAGGCTGTCGATGACCCAGTGGGATTGATGATGCATATTAGGGCTCAAATTGCGAGATCCGAAATCAATCAAATATCACTGATACCAATCCGTGGAATTATAGCTGGCTGGAACCAGGTTGATCCGCAAGCAGTTGGAAATTTTCTGGATAGTGCACTCGAAGATGAAATATGGTCGCGCTGGTTCGTTGAGTTACAGGTTCAAGGGTCAATGGATGATCGCGCCTTCGATCGACTCCTGAGCGCCATTGTCGACGGAAAGAGTCCAGTCTGGCAATTTCAATATTTGGCAGGTGGTAGGGTAACAGACCCGTTTTCTGCGGAGCAAATTGGGAAATTGGTGAGAGCCATTGCTGACCAAGAAGATGGACCCTTTGTTGCGTTTGACCTTCTCTCGATGGTGATTCATTGCGCATCTGAAAAAGATGAAAATTATCGGAATGATTTGCTGCAAGTTTGTATGGAATTCCTTCGTGCCACTAATTGGGTACTTGTTAATAGCGACCAAGGTGGGATGGACTATGATGTTGACGTTGTTCTTCGATTTGCGCTCTCCCGTACGAATTCTGATAACGATGTAACTATTATACTGAATAATATAGTTGATAGCAGGCGAAATAGAAACAGATATTTTGGTTTTGATGGACCTAAATTGCTCGGTCGGTTCTTTGAATTCTTTCCAATGATGGCGCTTAACGCCGTCTACCGGCCCGACGATGAAGGAAGCTATTCTCTTGCCTACGAAATGGTGGTGGACCCTTCTTCTGAAGGGCACGATACGGCCGTGGCAATGGTGCCTTTGGAAATTCTGGTTGAGTGGTGTGATATTTCGCCAAATGACAGATATACATATGCGGCCTCCACATGTAAGCTATTTGACGTAGATGATGACAACAACAAAGCTATTTCGATATCACAGACGGTAGTTGAATTGTTGCGCTCTGCTCCCAACAAGCAAGCCGTTATGAGTGAGGTTATCCCTCGCCTTGTGCCTAATTCTTGGAGCGGCTCGCGTGCCAGCATTATAGAGGAGCGCCTACCGTTGCTGCGATCACTTAATCCAGCTGATGATCAAGAGATTGAAAGGGTCATAGACGCAGCTGCTGACGCTAGGCTTCGCGAGTTGATAGATGCAGAGCGACGGCGCGAAATGGTAGAAGAGCGGGCCGATTCTGAGAGCTTCGAATAGCACTTTTCCAGAAGCCAAGTCCTATCGGGAACGCATCCCGGATTCGGCGGTTCATCGCTTCTGGCGCAACATCGCCGATTGAATTAGCATCTGTTCAAGAAACCTTGGGTCGCCCTTACCCGGTGCGGAGTATGGGCAGAGGAAGCCCGGGCGATGTGAGGGCGCCGACAAATCGCGAGCTGGCCTCCGAAACGCGTCCGGCAACGAAGCTAGGCATCCTCGGGAGGGAGACCAATGCAGAAATTGCAGTCGCAAGGCGTCCATCACATCACGCTGGTCGGCGCCGGGCGCCAGACTTCGATCGATTTCTGGGAAGGCGTGCTTGGCATGCCTTTTATCTTCGAGCAGCCCAATCTCGACAACGCAGGCGAAAGCCATCTCTATTTCGATCCGGGTGACGGCCGGCTGATCACCATCTTCACCGACGAGAGCCGCACGCCGGAGAAACGGCGCACGCCGACCGATACGGGCTGCGTCCATCATATCGCGTTTGCAGTGTCGCGCGTCACCTTCCTGCAGGCGGTCGCCCGGCTCGACGAGCGCGGCATCAAGCACAGCGGCGTCAAGGATCGCGGTTTTATGGATTCGATCTATTTCGAGGATCCGCTCGGCCTGCTGATCGAGCTCGCCTCCTACCGTTTCGAGCCGCCGGCGGGCTCCACCCATGCCGACGTGTTGATGCAGGCGCACAAGATTCGCGTTGCGCGCGGCGACTACGCAATAGCCGAAGTGCATCTTGCCGACGCGATCCAGGCGCTCGTCGAGCGCTCCCGCGCGACCTTGTCGGAGGACCGCGCGCCGAAAAATCCATACTGACGACAGGCCAAACAAGGGAGGACCACAATGGCAAAGACGACAACGAAGAGTGCGAAGAAGCCGGCCGCCAAGGCCGCTACGAAACCAGCTGCCAAGGCCGCGACAAAGCCTGCAGCCAAGGCGGCGAAAGCTTCCGCCGAGCCGGCAGCGAAAGCCGCCGCAAAACCTGCAGCCAAGGCATCCGCGAAATCCGCGCGGAAGACCAAGGCGAAATCAGGAAAGAAGCCCGCGCTGACGCTCAGCATGCTGAAGCCGAGCGTCAATAATATGAGCGTTCGGGTGTTTGCACGCGCGGCCGGGCTCGATCATTCCGAGACCGACGTATGGGGCCACACGCGCTCGCCTGAATACATGGCGCGAAACCCAGCCCATCTCACCCCGATGATCGAGGACAAGGGCTTGCCGAGAGGCGTGCTGTGGGAAAGCTGCGCCATTATGCAGTATCTCGCCAACAAGCATGGGCTGGAGAAATTATATCCCAAGGCGCCGGCCAAGCGGGCAATGATCGACAGCGCCATGTTCTACCTGATCGGCACGCTCTACCCTTATGTGGCGCGCGCCACCTATCCTGCGCTGAACTTCCCGCAATATGCCGGCGAGGTTGGTCACAGCGATGCCCACCCCGACAGGAAGTCGGAAGCCCAGAAGGCCGCGGCGGCCGCAATTGCTGAGCCGCTGGAGGTCTTTCACAGCTTCTTCAGGAACGGCAAGCCGTTCATCGGCGGCAAGAACCCGTCGATCGCCGACATCCGCCTGGCGGCGACGCTCGAATTCCTGGCCGTCATCGACTACGCGCTGCCCCAATGGGCAAAAGATTACATGGCGGCGATCGAGAAGAAGCTCGGCAAGGCCTACGCCGAGCCGGCCGCCGACGTGCGCGGCTATATCGCCCATGTGAAGTCGCAGGCCGGTGCGTGAGGCTTTCGCTCTAACGGTTTTGCTTGTCCAGGCCGACCTAAACCGAGGCCGAAGGCCCGTCGCCTTTTACGGGACGTAAGAATGTTTGAAGCGTCGACGACGAAGCCACGGTTGACCTGGAGGCACCGGTCCTGATGATCAGGCCCGCGCGGGTGACGTCCATGGAAGGGCCCGCAAACTACCCTTATTCGCCGCGTTCGGTCTGGCGCTTGCTGCCCTGGCGGCGTGTGACCAAACTCAATCGGGAGGAACGCAGGCGACGACCGCTGGCCAATTGCCGCCACCTCCAGCCGACACGATGACGCCGGCACCCGCAACCCCGCCGCCAGCTCAGACCGCCCCTGCTCAGTAGCAGATCGTAGGTTCAAAAAAATGGAACCCTCGCCGGAGGCGGGGGTTCGCTTTCGGCATTGCGGCCGCAAATCGTCGCGGCCTGATGCTGCGCCTTCGTTCAGGGACCGAATATCACCAGCTCGGTGAACGTTAGATCTCCGAGCGAGGGTGGTCTGGGGCCCTTGAAGTACTTCAGTCCTCTGTTGGGGCGGTACCACCCGAACAGACCTGCAATCGGTTCCTTGGCGTCGACAACGCAAAGCAGGATGCCGCTTCGCCAGAGAAAGCGCCCGATGGCACCGGCGCACCGGCTCAAATCTGCGAGAGAGCGGCAATAGACGATCTGATAGGATGGGATAAGACCGCGCAATATCCGGCGCGGCATCAATACGAAGGGAAACGCCGCTCCGTCGCAAATGCAAATCAATGACAGGCAGCCCAGCGCGGAGTGTTCCGAGAGTATGTATCTCTCACTGTCGGACAGCATCGCCATTTCCGCAAGATCGGGACGAGCTTCGAGCACGCGACATGACCGCTGCACCGAGCTGAAGGCCGGCAAGAAGGCAAATTGTCCGCTGGAAAAGAGGCGAAAGCCGAGCGCCAAATTGTGCTTTAATGTAGCAGGCGCCGGCGAAACGTTCGTGTAAGTCACGTCTCTTTGCTTGAGAATCGTCGTAATCAGCTTGATGGCATAGGGGCGGAATTCTTCGTCGACGGACCAGCTTGAAAGATTGCAGCGGATTTCGTCGCCTTCCTGCCTGCGATAACGGGTATAAAGGGTCAGCACGACGCCGACGATCCGACCAGTCTTCTCCAAAGCAAAGCCGTATTGTTGGCATTCGGCGATAGCAGGCCGCTGCGACAATCGGGTCAGCGCTTGTATCCAGTAACTCCGGTCACGCTCCGGAAACCCCCGGCACAGGCAGTCGACCACTCCTTCCCAATCGGCTTCGCGAATTGGTCGACAGCGAACGCCGGGAGGGAGAGCGCCAAGTACGGCCATAATAAACCCCAGAACACGATCGTTACTTGGATATGCTTCACATGCTAACACATTGGTGTACAACGATTAATAATATGTGCCGCATTTAAAGACGACTTTCCGCACTCATCACGAAAACGCAGATCAGATTGGCCATGACGCGTCGACGAGCAGCCCCCGTCAGCTAAGGATTCGTTAACCAAATCCCTATCTACTGATCGGCAATTCACCTCCAATTCGTGACCACGGATGTACTGGCGCGGTCGAGGTGGAAGGAAAGGTCGGCCATGTGCCGGCCTTTTTGTTTCGTTTCCCGGGAAGCTGCGGCCTGACTTCGCGATTGTCGTTGGGTATCAAGCCTTCAAAACATCTGGCCTTTGCAAAACATCTGGCCTTTGCAAACATATTGTCTTCGCCGCCATTGTCCGTACCATATTGCTGTGCGGGCGAGGCGGAGGACGAGGACCTGCAATGAAACGCACGGCAGGACTGTCGGTGATTGCCGGCTCGATATTGGCAGGCGCCAGCTGTCAATCGAATGCCGCATCGCTGAACACCATGGACGATGTCGGGGCTGCGATCCACGCGTGCTGGACACCGCCGGCGAATGCAGGGAATTCAACCGTCACATTGAGTTTCAGTTTCAAGCGCAACGGCACGCTGATCGGCCCGCCCAGGCCGACTGCCATCAATGTGACCGGCGACGCGAAGGTGCGGCAATCCTTTGTCGATGCAGCGATCGCCGCCCTGGAACGCTGCTTGCCGCTGAGCTTTTCGCCGGCGCTCGCCCAAGGGATCGCAGGCAGCGTCTTCACCTTGCAATTCGGCTCGCCCAAACAGTAACCGGGCGTCATCCCAGGCAAAGCCCGCTCGTTTTCCGAGCGGGCAATTTCAGCCAAGCGTTGCTAGGCGGCGTCACCTCAAGCGATCGGACCGGTTCTAGGTTCACGAGATGTCAGTGTTGGGCGCGCCTCGCATTGACATGGCGTGCCAATTCCGGCGTCTCGAAGACATAGTCGCTCCAGGCCGATTCCGGAATCTGGCCGGCCAGATAACATTCCAGCAAAAGACTTTGCTCAGGCCTGAGAGGTCTCGGCGCGCGCTCATGGTCCAGTCCCAGCGAGTGAAACAGATTTCTGGGCGAGTGAAACAGATTTCTGGTCAGGCCCGAGACAGTGAAGTGAATCGACATGTGCGGTCTCCTTTTGACCATCCAGCGCATGACCCAAAAAATCGGGATCAACCTTCGCTACGCTGCCCTTCGGTTCGGCAAGAACCATGCGCCAAACGAACGTCACAGCGGCCCTTTCTGCGTCCAAGAGACGCGCGGCGCCGCAATAGGGACGCGCGGCGCTGCAATGGCCGTTTAACGTCGAAGGCGGGATAAGGTTTCAACGTGGCGGGCGGTAACACCGGATTGATCGGGGCGCCGGATCGATCGGGCAGCCCGAAACCCACCAGTCAGTTCATGCTTTCGGCGATCGCGTGCGCGTCTGACCGAACCGCTGCGTCAGGTGCGCAGTAGCGTTGAGGAGGGGATATTTTGGCTGCCACCGTTTGAATGCCGGCTATTCGCAGACCATGCGGACCCGTTTCCCGGGTTGGCTGACGTTCCTGCAGGTGAGCGGTTTTGTCGGCTCGGATAACGGCATCGGCGGATCGTTGGAAATCCTCCGGGTGTGCCTTCTCGGCGGCACAGGAGTCTTGATACCGGGGGCCGCCGCCCTTTTCGGCGTTTCGGGCGCCACAGGAAAGACATCGGTCTGCAGCAACTGCGGCTGTTCGGGCTGCGCCTGCTGCGGCGGCCTGTCCCAGAACCGCCGGACGTCAAGCGGCCTCGGAATGACGACGGTGCCGTCGTAGCTGCGCGAGCAGCCGCTCCCCAACAGCAGCATCGGGCACAGGAAAAAAGGCAGGATCCGTCCCAACATCGGCAACACCCTTGCGGGATTTATAACGCGGCCTCGGTTCCACCGACAACCGTCGGAATACATCACGGGCAAGGCTAGCGCATGACCCGGAGAATCGGTATCGATTTCGCTGGGGATCGTGCGCAAAAATCAAAATGCCGCAGCGTCCCTAGCGCGTCGGAAAGGGCGCGCCGCGCTGTCGCTCGGCGCGGACGGAGAAATCCAGCGCAACGCGGGATTGGCATCCGCGTCAGGCTGTAGAGCTCAGCCGAGATTCGGCGACGTTGTTGCAGACAAAACTATGGTGCGATCGCACCATACCAAAGCGCGCGTCCGGTTGGGACAATAAGCGCATCGAGTTCCGCTCCTCCAGTTACGGGCGGGAGCAGCGACCGCCGGCAAGAAGCAGGGTCAGATTTACCCCAACGGACCTGTTTCGGCGATGGCGCGGCCATGACCTCCTTGGCCGCATGCAACGCGCTCCCGCCCGGATTTTCTTTTTCGGCGCCAATTGTCTCGCCTGTCGAGGGCAAATGTCGGCCGGAAATCGTGCAAGCTGCTGATTCCAGCGGCAAACCACGGCTGTGCCGGCGCGACCCGCGGCGCTTCCTTTTCGACACGGCAGTGCCGCGTTACCGGGCTGACATCAAACTGTCATGTGACTGTAATAATCGGGGGCTATTGGCCTCAGCGGGCGCCGAAGGAATGGCGCCGAGAGACCATTTTCCGAACAGGAGCAGGCCACATGAAGAAATTCCTCCTTACGGCGTCGGCCGCGGCGCTTGCGCTCGCCGCGTCGGCTGGTTATGCCGCCGCGCGCGACCAGATTCAAATCGTCGGTTCGTCCACAGTGTTCCCCTTCACGACGGCTGTCGCTGAAAAGCTCGGCCAGAGCGGAAAGATCAAGACCCCGGTCGTCGAGTCGACTGGCACCGGCGGCGGCATGAAGCTGTTTTGCCAGGGCGTCGGCGAAAATACCGCTGACTTCACCAATGCGTCGCGCGCCATCAAGGACAGCGAACTTAAGACCTGCAAGGCAAACGGCGTGACGCCGGTCGAGATCAAGGTCGGCTTCGACGGCATCGTGCTCGCCAACTCGAAGGCAGGGACTGTCGTCGATCTGACCAAGGAACAGGTTTTCAAGGCGCTCGCCAAGAACGTCGCTGTTGACGGCAAGGTCGTCCCCAACCCCTACAAGAACTGGTCGGATGTCGATGCGTCGCTTCCCGCGACAAAGATCGAGGTGCTTGGCCCGCCGCCGACATCCGGCACGCGCGATGCCTTCGTTGAACTCGTCATGGATGCGGCCTGCCAGGAAGAAGTGAAGGCGGCTAACGAAAAGGGCTGCGGCGAGATCCGCGAAGACGGCGCTTTTGTCGAGGCCGGCGAAAACGACAATCTGATCGTCCAGAAGCTGGAAGCCAACCCGAATGCCTTCGGCGTCTTTGGCTTCTCGTTCCTTGACCAGAACGCCGACAAGCTGCAGGGTCACAAGATCGACGGCGTCGAGCCGACCTTCGAGAACATCGCATCCGGCGATTACGGCGTTTCCCGCTCGCTCTATGTCTATGCCAAGAAAGAGCATGTTGGCGTCATCCCCGGTATGCAGGAGTTCATCGCCGAGTACACCTCGGAGGCTGCATGGGGTCCTGATGGTTATCTGGCCGACAAGGGCCTGATCCCGCTGCCGGACGCCGAGCGCGCCAAATGGGCCGAAAACGCCAAGGCCCTGAAGGGCATGGGCTCCTGATGTTTCGGGGTCCGAGCGTACCGCTCTGACCCTCATATTCTAAAGCACAAAGCGCGGGACCATAGGTCCCGTGCTTTGAGCCGGTGAATGACCGGCGGTCGAGGGGACGTCCCGAATCATGGTCGGTTATCTCGTTGTTCTTCTGTTGGTTCTGGCCGCAGCCGCCTATTGGATCGGCCGGACACGCGCCATTGCCAGTGTCAATGGCGACGTCGCGCGACTGCATTCGCTGCCTGGCCAACATGGCATGTTTCTGGCGCTTTTTGCTGCCGGTCCCGCGCTGCTTGCGATCGTGTTGTGGTCGCTGGTGACGCCGGGAATTGAATCGTCGATCATTGCCGACCGCTTCTCCTCCGAGTTGTCGGGAATGGGCGTTCCTCAGGTCGAAGCTTTCATCCGGGACGCTCGCGCGATGGCCTTTGGCGGGCTTGTCGGCTTCGCCGATCCGGCGAAAGAGGCGGCCGCGGCCGTCTACAAATCGATCCATACGACCAGCACCTGGATCATCTGGGCCGTCGCGCTCGTGCTTTCCGCGTCCGGATTTTACTGGGCCTATTCGCGTATCGCACAGGCCTACCGGGCGCGCCACGTGGTCGAGCGCGTTCTTCGCGCATTCTTGATCGCCTGTTCGGTGGTCGCGATCCTGACGACGATCGGCATCGTCCTGTCGCTTATCTTCGAGTCCTTGCGGTTCTTCCAACAGGTGCCATTCTATAAGTTCCTGTTCGGCACGCATTGGTCGCCGCAGAGCGCCTTCACCGGCGCCGGAACGGAAGCCGGGGCGGTCAACCAGGATATTTTTGGCATGGTGCCGCTCTTTGCCGGCACGTTGCTCATCACCTTCATCGCCATGCTGGTGGCTGCGCCTATCGGGCTGATGGCTGCCATCTACCTTTCGGATTACGCCTCCAAAAGCGTCCGCGCGATCGCAAAGCCGGTACTGGAAATCCTCGCCGGCATTCCGACCGTCGTCTACGGCTTCTTCGCCGCGCTGACGGTTGCGCCCTACTTCCGCGGTATCGGCGAAAGCCTGGGCCTCAACGTCGCGTCCGAATCCGCGCTCGCCGCAGGCGTGGTCATGGGTATCATGATCATTCCCTTCGTTTCCTCGCTTTCCGACGATGTGATCAATGCCGTTCCGCAATCCCTGAGAGACGGTTCCGCCGGCCTCGGTGCGACCAAGTCGGAAACCATCCGCAAGGTGGTCCTTCCCGCTGCCCTTCCGGGCATCGTTTCGGCGATGCTGCTTGCCGTCAGCCGCGCAATCGGCGAAACAATGATCGTGGTCATGGCGGCGGGGCTGGCGGCAAACCTCACGGCCAACCCGCTCGAAGCGGTCACCACCGTGACCGTACAGATCGTGACGCTGCTTGTGGGCGATCAGGAATTCGACAGCGCCAAGACGCTTGCAGCCTTCGCACTCGGCCTGGTGCTGTTCTGCATCACGCTTACCCTCAACATCGTCGCTTTGCGCGTCGTCCAGAAATACCGAGAGCAATATGACTAATGCGATCTCGTCATTCGGCGCCGTCGGACGGCCGGTCAGCATTCATACCGACGATGCCGCGAAGGTGCGGCTGAAAGGTCGTTACCGCACTGAAACGTGGTTCAAATGGCTTGGCGCCGCAGCCGTCGCGTTGGCCGGCTTATTCCTTGTGCTGCTCCTGTCGACGATCGTCACGCAGGCGATCCCGGCGCTGCGGCAGAACTATCTGACGCTGCCGATCGATCTTTCGGCGGCCAAGGTCGACCCGGCGAAACTCGACGCCGCCAACTATGACGCCATCGCTCAGGAAGCGCTTACGGCAAAATTTCCTGATGTGACGAGCCGTCAGGACAAGCGCCTGCTGCGCGGACTGATTTCCACCGGCACAGGCGTCTTCCTGCGCAAAGATATTGCGGCTGATCCGGGGATGCTCGGAGGAACGGTGGACTATGCGGTTCCACTTGACGATTTTGCCGACCTTTATCTCAAGGGGTTGCTTGCCGACGTCGGTTCGGACGAAGCGATTTCGACAAGCGTCACGCCTTCGGAAACCAGCGGCGACATCGATCTGACCTTCGGCGACGACGCCATGTTGACGCTGGCGCGTGGCCATGGTGCGACCGAGGGCGAAAACGGTATGCTCACGCTGACGAGCGGCGCATCGTCGCTGCTGGTCGCGTTCAATGGCGGTACCGTCAAGCTGACCGCGCTGTCGCCTGGGGCCAGCGGGACGGCGGTCGCAAAGGGCACGGTGATCGAGGCGCTGGACAGCACGGCGCCCGCCGCGAGCGGCCAGGCATTCCTGCGCGTCATCGACACGCCGGAAGCATCGCGAAAGATTTCCGACAAGATGATCGTCTGGCTCGACACGCTGAAGAGCGCCGGCCTGATCGAAAGCCGGTTTAACTCGATCTTCTTCTTCACCGGCGCAAGCCGCGAGCCGGAACTGGCCGGTGTCTGGGGCGCGGTCGTCGGATCGTTCCTGACCATGATCGTTACGCTCGCCATCGCCTTCCCGATCGGCGTTTCGGCGGCGATCTATCTTGAGGAATTTGCCCCCAAGAACCGGCTGACGACGATCATCGAAGTGAATATCAACAATCTGGCAGCGGTGCCTTCGATCGTCTTCGGCCTGCTTGGACTTGCCGTATTCCTGAATTTCTTCGGCATGCCGCGCTCGGCCCCGGTGGTCGGCGGTATGGTGCTGGCGCTGATGACCCTGCCGATCATCATTATCGCCTCGCGCGCTTCGCTGCGCGCTGTGCCACCGTCGATCCGCGAGGCAGCACTTGGCATCGGAGCGTCCAAGGTCCAGACTGTGTTCCATCACGTCCTGCCGCTGGCGATGCCGGGTATCATGACCGGCACCATCCTCGGAATGGCGCATGCGCTGGGCGAAACCGCGCCGTTGCTGATGATCGGCATGGTCGCCTTCATCGTCGACATTCCCGGCGGCTTCACCGATCCCGCGACAATCCTGCCGGTGCAGATATTCATGTGGGCCGATTTTCCGGAAGCGGGATTCCAGCAGAAGACTTCGGCGGCGATTTTGATTTTGCTGGTGTTTTTGGTCATTATGAATGCCATCGCGGTGATACTGCGCAGGCGCTTCGAGCGGCGCTGGTAAGGAGTAGAGGATATGAACATCATGACGGAAGCCAGCGTCGAACAGAAACTGAGTAGCGGAACCAACGAGCCTTCGATCAAGATGAAGGGCGAAAAGGTCTCTGTTCATTACGGCGAGAAGCGAGCTCTGTTCGACGTGGATCTCGATGTCCGCGAGAACCAGGTGACGGCGTTGATCGGCCCATCGGGCTGTGGCAAGTCGACCTTCCTGCGTTGCCTGAACCGAATGAACGACACGATCGACATCGCGCGGGTGAGCGGCAAGATCACGCTCGACGGCGAGGATGTTTACGACCCGAAAATCGATGTCGTCGAGCTGCGAGCTCGCGTCGGCATGGTGTTCCAGAAGCCGAACCCGTTTCCGAAGTCGATCTACGAAAACGTCGCCTACGGTCCGCGCATTCACGGCCTGGCCAGGAGCAAGGCCGAGCTGGATGGCATCGTGGAATCGAGCCTGAAGAAGGCCGGCCTGTTCAACGAGGTCAAGGATCGCTTGCTCGAGTCGGGCACTGGCCTTTCCGGTGGCCAGCAGCAGCGCCTGTGCATCGCTCGCGCCATCGCGGTGTCGCCTGAAGTCATCCTGATGGACGAGCCCTGCTCGGCGCTCGATCCGATCGCCACCGCCCGCGTCGAGGAACTGATTGACGAACTGCGCCAGAACTACACGATCGTCATCGTCACTCATTCGATGCAGCAGGCAGCGCGCGTGTCGCAACGCACGGCGATGTTCCATCTCGGCTATCTGGTCGAGGAGGGCGCGACCGACAAGATGTTCACCAACCCCGACGACAAGCGCACCCAGGACTACATCACCGGCCGGTTCGGCTGAGCAGTCCGGCGGCGAATTTCGAACACGAGGACAGTATCATGGGTGAACACACCGTCGCATCTTTCGACGAGGAACTGGAGCACATCGACAGGCTGATCCGCGACATGGACGAGCTCGCCGCCGCGATGGTCGCAGCCTCGATCCGCGCGTTGCTTGCGTCAGACAATGCGATGGCGCAGCGCGTCGTCTCGGACGACGCCATCATGGATGCGCGGCAGCGCGAACTCGACGATAGTGCGATCACGCTGATCGCCAAGCGGCAGCCGATGGCGCAAGATCTGCGCGCCGTGGTTGGCGCAATCCGCATGGCCGGCGATCTCGAGCGCATCGGCGACCTGGCCAAGAACATAGCCAAGCGGGTCAGCGCAGTCGGGCAGAGCGCCACGCCGCGTAATCTGTCGCACGGTATCGACGCTATGGCGGATCTCGTTCTTGTGCAGCTCCGCGGCGTGATCGAGCACTATGTGTCGCGCAATGCCGGCGCGTTGAAAGAACTGCGCGCCGACGACCAGAAGATCGACGT
The DNA here is from genome assembly GCF_002284575.1 of Mesorhizobium temperatum. Taxonomy (GTDB): domain Bacteria; phylum Pseudomonadota; class Alphaproteobacteria; order Rhizobiales; family Rhizobiaceae; genus Mesorhizobium; species Mesorhizobium temperatum. The sequence goes on along the minus strand of NZ_NPKJ01000058.1, from coordinate 104,337 downwards.
GAAATACACGGCGGTTTTTCGCGAACTGCTGACCTACATGATGGAGGATCCGCGTAACATCACCGCCTGCACGCATCTTCTGTTCTGCGCCAAGAATCTCGAGCGTATCGGCGATCATGTCACCAACATCGCCGAAAACGCCTACTTTGTCGTGACCGGGCAGCAATTGCCGGCGGATCGCCCGAAGCTAGACGAAACGACGATGTCGGCGCCGGCGACATGACAGGAGTGACCGGCCGATGATCGCGCCGCGCATCATGGTGGTGGAGGATGAAGAGCCGCTGGGCGTCCTCCTCCGTTACAATCTGGAATCCGAAGGTTATCAGGTCGAGGTGGTGACGCGCGGCGACGAGGCCGAAATCCGGCTGCAGGAAAACGTGCCCGATCTTCTGGTGCTCGACTGGATGGTGCCGGCGGTTTCCGGCATCGAACTTTGCAGGCGCCTTCGGGTGCGTCCCGAAACCGAGCGGCTGCCGATCATCATGCTGACCGCGCGCGGCGAGGAGAGCGACCGGGTGCGCGGCCTTTCCACCGGAGCCGACGACTATCTGGTCAAGCCGTTCTCGACGCCGGAATTCATGGCCAGGGTCAAGGCGCTGCTGCGCCGCGCCAAGCCCGAAGTGCTGTCCAGCGTGCTTAAGGTCGGCGACATCGTGCTCGATCGCGAATCGCACAGGGTCTATCGCAAGAAGAGCGAGATCCGGCTCGGGCCAACCGAATTCCGGCTGCTCGAATTCATGATGCGGCACCCGGGTCGGGTCTTCTCGCGCAGCCAGTTGCTAGACAATGTCTGGGGCGAGACGATCTACATCGACGAGCGCACGGTGGATGTCCATGTCGGACGGTTGCGCAAGGCGGTCAACAATGGTCGCATGCCCGATGTCATTCGCACCATCCGCGGCGCGGGCTATGCGATCAGGGAAGACTAGCTGATATTCAAGTGATGCCGGCCTGCCACCGGCGGCTTCCTGCGCTTCCGCTGCTCACGTGCCCAAAAGTAAAGTACGCTCTGCTCCGGTTCTCGGAACCCACTGTTCTCGACTCGGCCTGACCTGAATCTCAACACATCCCCAAGTCGCGATCCGGGGATCCCTGCCTTCGAATTCAAGCCACGTTCTTTCCGACCGAGCTGGCTCGTGCCTGGGTGCCCGGCGCGAAAATCTCCTGGTCGACGAAGCTCAGCGCCCGCAAGGCGCAGCCTTCGCGGATCAGCGGCAGCTCGTTCGTCTCGGTGTCGAAGGAAATCGAACCCGAATGATGCCCGCCGGCGGTCTGGGCGATGGCCTCGCGCAGGGCCGGCTCGATCAGGTCGAAGGCGGCAGCGCTGGCGCCGACCATAGCGACCGGCGCCGGATCGATCAGCGCGAACAGGCTGCCGAGCCCGAAGCCGAGCGCTTCGCCGGCCTTGCGGTAGGCTTCGCGCTCCGGTCCGTCCGTCTGGCGCGCCCGGGCCGCCAGTGCCCGCATCTCGGCGTCGCTGACATCGGCGACCGGCTCTGCGTTCTCGCTCAATTGCCTTGCGTTGCGCCAGATGGCGTAGTTGCCAGCATAGGCCTCGACGCAGCCGCGCCGCCCGCAGCGGCAAAGCGCGCCGCCCGGCCGATGAATCATGTGGCCGAATTCGCCGCCCGAGGAATGGGTGCCGGTGAACAGTTCGCCCTTCAGCACCAGCCCCATACCGATGCCGTGCGAGAGCAGGATGGCGATGAAATCGTCGCGGTAGCGATCCGGGTCGCGCCAGCGCAGCGCCACGGCCATCATGTTGCAGTCGTTCTCCATGATGGCCGGGATGCCGAACTCGCGTTCCAGAATGTCGGCGAAGGCGATATTCGTCTGCGGCGTGATCGGCGACCACAACATGGCGCGCGCATGCGAATCGGTGATGCCCTGGATCGCCAGCGCGATGCGGGCGACGCTTTGGACATCGAGGTCGGGGTCTTCGAGCCGCCGCCGGACGATGGCGACACATTCGCCGATCAGCTCGTCGCGCGACATGGTCAGCGTGTCCAGCCGGCGCTGTTCCTCGGCGACCACCTGTCCGGCATAGTCGATGACGGCGACCGACAGGAAATTCAGCGACAACACGACCGCCAATACCGCAGCGGCTTCCGGATTGAGGCTGAGGCCGACCTGCGGTCGGCCGCGTTTCATCGAAACGGTCTCGCTCGCCTTGATCTCGGTCAGGATGCCTTCCTGGATCAGGTCGGAAGAGATCGCCGATATGGTCGAATGGCTGAGGCCGGTGGTTGCGGCGATCTCGGTCCGCGACGGCTGGCCAGCCCGGCGTACCGCCGAAATCACCATGGCCCGGTTGCGCCGGCGCAAATCGTCATGACGGATTCCAACCGACATTCTTTTGCTTCCTCCCTATTGCCGCGGCCGCTCATGAATCGGAAACCGTCGGTAATGTCCGACAAATAGTCGCAGAAGCAGCGGGCCCTGTCATTGTTTATTCCGAGGCTCGAAATAAGTCGGCAGGGACATCAAAATCCATCGGAATTGATGTTGACAGCGCTTCGGCGTTGGACCAGTATTTTTTCGAGGCTCGAAAAAATAGGGCCTTTGTGCCGGCCTTCGGGCCAGTTGGTCGTGCCGTACGCGGCGCAGGGAGGAATATCATGAAGAGATTCGCAGCCGCCATTCTGGCGGGGGTCGCCATGTCGCTGACGCTCGCGTCGGTCGCACAGGCCAAGGACAAGGTCATTGGCGTTTCGTGGTCGAACTTCCAGGAAGAGCGTTGGAAGACCGACGAAGCCGCCATGAAGACGGCGATCGAGGCAGCCGGCGACAAGTATATTTCCGCCGATGCACAGTCCAATCCCGGAAAGCAGCTGACCGATGTCGAGAGCCTGATCTCGCAGGGCGCCAACGCGCTGATCATCCTTGCGCAGGATGCCTCGGCCATCGGGCCGGCGGTGCAGAAGGCGCTGGACGAAGGCATTCCGGTCGTCGGCTATGATCGGCTGATCGAGAACAAGGACGTGTTCTATCTGACCTTCGACAACCAGGAAGTCGGCCGCATGCAGGCCCGCGAAGTGTTCAAGGTGGCGCCGGAAGGCAATTACGTCTTTATCAAGGGCTCGGGCGCCGATCCGAATGCCGATTTCCTGTTCGCCGGCTCCATGGAAGTGCTCAAGGATGCCATCGACAGCGGCAAGATCAAGAATGTCGGCGAGGCCTATACGGACGGCTGGCTTCCCGCCAACGCCCAGAAGAACATGGAACAGTTCCTGACCGCCAACGACAACAAGGTCGATGCGGTGGTTGCCGCCAATGACGGCACCGCCGGTGGCGTCGTCGCGGCGCTGACGGCGCAAGGCTTGGCCGGATCCGTCCCGGTGTCGGGCCAGGACGGCGACCATGCCGCGCTGAACCGCATCGCGCTCGGCACGCAGACCGTATCGGTGTGGAAAGACGCGCGCGAGCTCGGCAAGAACGCTGCCGAGATCGCCTCACAACTGGCCGACGGCAAGCAGATGACCGACATTGCGGGCGTCAAGGATTTCACCACGCCGGGCGGCAATGTCGTCAAGTCGCTGTTCCTGACGCCGATTGCCATCACCAAGGACAATCTCAACGTCGTCATCGACGCGGGCTGGATCAAGAAGGAAGAGGTCTGCGCCGGCGTGGCAGCGGGCACCGTCCCGGTCTGCAACTGATCCGGCCTTCGGAAGAAGCCTGAAACGCCGCGGCTTCACGCCGCGGCGTTTTTTCAAAAGAATTGTTTTTCCGCTTCTCGCGGATAACTTCTAAGCGCGGCAGACGGCAACCCGGTGGGAGGACATCATGACCGACACGACTTCCAACACGCCGGCCGCCGATACAGCTGCCGATCGGGCGCGTGAATCCGAGCTCAGCTCCGTTGGCCGCTTCCTCAAGGCAACCGAGCTCGACATACGCATGCTCGGCATGGTCGGCGCGCTGCTGGTCATCTGGGTTGGAATCCACATCCTGTCGGGCGGGCTCTTCCTCACGCCGCGCAATCTCTGGAACCTGTCGGTGCAGACCTCCTCGGTCGCGATCATGGCGACCGGCATGGTGCTGGTCATCGTGATGCGCAACATCGATCTTTCGGTCGGCTCCGTCGAAGGCGTGATCGGCATGGTGATGGGCGTCGCCCAGGCCGAATTCCTGATCCGGGTCATGGGGTTTCAGCTTGGAAATCCCTGGATATGGATCATCGCACTGGCTGTCGGCGTAGCGCTCGGCCTCATGATCGGCGCGCTCCAGGGCTTCATCATCGCCTATCTCGAGGTTCCGGCCTTCATCGTGACGCTGGGCGGCCTGCTGATCTGGCGCGGCATGGCGTGGCTGATGACGAGCGGGCGCACCGTCGCGCCGCTCGACGCCACATTCCAGCTCATGGGTGGCGGGCCGCGTGGCTCGATCGGGGCAACCGCAAGCTGGATCGTCGGCATTCTCGCCTGTGTGGCCGTGGCTTTCATGCTGCTCAACGGCCGATCGCAGCGCAAGCGGTTCAAGTTCCCGCTGCGGCCGGTCTGGGCGGAGACCTTGCTTGGTGTTGTCGCCTGCGCCGCCATCCTCGGCGCCGTCTGGGTCGCCAATTCCTACCCCTGGCCGATCGGCATCGTTCGCCAATACGCCCAGCGGACCGGCATCACCGTCCCGGAAGGCGGGCTGTTCATCGCCCATGGCATCGCCATACCGGTGCTGATCGCGGTCACCGTCGGCATCGTCATGACTTTCATCACCAGGCGCACCCGTTTCGGCCGCTATGTCTTTGCCATCGGCGGCAATCCGGAAGCGGCGGAACTCGCCGGCATCAACACGCGCTGGGTAACCATGAAGGTGTTCATGATCATGGGCGTGCTGGCCGCGATCAGCGCGGCGATTGCGTCGGCCCGTCTCAATGCGTCGACCAATGCGCTGGGTACGCTGGACGAGTTGCTGGTCATCGCGGCTGCGGTCATTGGCGGGACGTCGCTGGCCGGCGGATCCGGCACGGTTCTCGGCGCCATGCTGGGCGCGCTTCTGATGCAGTCGTTGCAGTCCGGCATGGTGTTGCTCGGCATCGATTCACCGCTTCAGAGCGTCGTCGTCGGCGCCGTCCTGGTGGTCGCCGTCTGGCTCGACACCGTCTACCGCAAGCGGGTCTGAGCATGATCCCGAACCGAGGGTCCGCGTCAGCGAAAATTGGACGCCGGTTTCGACAAGACCATGCTCAAGCAAAAACCATAGGGAGGAACGATCATGGCTGACACAACTGTTCCCACGCCACTGATCGATATGAGCAACATCTCGATTGCCTTTGGCGGCATTCGCGCTGTCGACGATGCGTCGATCGACCTTTTCCCCGGCGAGGTCGTGGCGCTGCTTGGCCACAACGGCGCCGGCAAGTCGACGCTGATCAAGATCCTGTCCGGCGCCTACAAGCGCGACTCGGGCCAGATCTTCGTCAATGGCGAGGAGGCCTCGATCTCCAATCCGCGCGACGCCAAGAAATACGGCATCGAAACGATCTACCAGACGCTGGCGCTCGCCGACAATGTCGACGCCGCCGCCAACCTCTTCCTCGGCCGCGAGCTGATGACCGGCTGGGGCACGCTCGACGACGGCGCCATGGAGGCCGAGGCGCGCAAGGTGATGGGCAGGCTCAATCCCCGCTTCCAGCGCTTCAAGGAGCCGGTGGTCAAACTTTCGGGCGGCCAGCGCCAGTCGGTGGCAATCGCGCGCGCCATCCTGTTCAACGCCCGCATCCTGATCATGGATGAGCCGACGGCGGCACTGGGGCCGCAGGAAACGGCGCAGGTCGGCGAACTGGTCATGCAGCTCAAGGCCGACGGCATCGGCATCTTCCTGATCAGCCATGACATCCACGATGTGTTCGAGCTTGCCGACCGCGTCTGCGTGATGAAGAATGGTCGGGTCGTCGGCACGGCGCGCACCAGCGACGTGACCCAGGACGAGGTGCTCGGCATGATCATCCTGGGCAAGTGCCCGCCCGGTGCCATTCCGGGGCCAGGTGCGCTGAAAATCGCCGCCTGAAGCTTCAAATACCTGTCATGTGATATGCCAGCCGTCATGATGGTTTGGCCGCGCCATTGTGTTGCCACGGGGACTTGCCCATAAGATGGGGAACCATGGGCCGCAGCAGCAACTTGAAGAAGCTCTTTCCGATCGTCGCTTTCATCGCCGTCGCGCTGGCAAGCCTGACGATGGCGGGATTCGCCTATTTCGCCACGCAGGAAGCAGCGCGCATCAAGTTCGAGGCGACGGCGGACGATGCGCTCAACCGGATCGATAGCCGCATCGACCTGCATCTGTCGCTGCTGCGATCGACCCATGCGCTGTTCGAGGCGCGCAATGGTGGCATTTCGCGGGGCGAGTTCAAGGCGTTCTTCGAAGCACTTGGTATCAATGACAATTTTACCGGCCTGCGCGGTATCGGCTTTCTCCGGCTGGTGAGAGCCGGCGACGAGGCAGCGGTCGAGCGTGCCATCCTGCACGACTATGGCGCCAGCGATGCGATCTATCCGGCTACGACAACGCTGCCATGGCGTACGCCCATCACGCTGTTCGAGCCGCTGGACCCTTCCAATCGATCCAGCATCGGCTACGACATGTTCACCGAACCGGTGCGCCGCGAGGCGATCGAAAGGGCGATGGCCGACAACCAGCAGCACGCGAGCGGGCGCGTGCAGCTAGGCCAGGAAACAGGTGCTGCGCAGACCTTCACCGGCTTCCTGGTCTTCGTGCGGCTCAACGTCGAAACCGCCCAGGACGGCATCGCTGCGTCCAGATCCTCGACATCAGGCTTTCTTTATGCGGCCTTCCGCGCCCGCGACCTGTTTCAGACCGCGCTCAGCCGGACGCCGCTGCTGCCGGTCAACATCGAAATCTATGACGGCAAGGTGGATGCCGACCATCTTTTGTTCCAGTCGGAAACGCCGCCGGCGTCGAGCTTCGGCAACAGGTTGCTGGTTTCTCGCGAGCTCACCATCGCCGGACGTCCGTGGACCGTCCTGTTCAGGCCGACAAGCGCGTTCTCGCAACCTTCCTCGCGCGCCATTCCGGTGATGCTCGGCCTGTTCGGACTGCTGCTCGCGGGAACCATCGCGTTGGTGGCCCGCTATCAGGAGCGGGCCTATGACGCGGTCTCGCTGCTTCATGAAACGACGGAAAAAAGCCTGCTCGAAAAAGACCTGATGCTGCAGGAGATGAAGCACCGCATCAAGAACTCCATCACGCGGGTGCTTGCGATCGCGCGCCAGACGGCATCGCACGCCACCGACGTCCACGAGTTCTCGTCTTCCTTTTCGGCCCGGCTGCAAGCGATGGCGGCTTCCCAGGATATGCTGACGCGCTCGCGCTGGCAGAAGGCCGATCTCGGCGATCTCTTGCGCATCGAGCTTGGCCAGGTGTTCGGCAAGGAGCTTCCCGAGGGGATATTGTCGGGGCCAGAGGTGCTGCTCGACGAGACGACGACGCAAGCGCTCGGCCTGACCTTTCACGAACTGGCGACGAACGCGCTGAAATATGGCGAAGCCGGCAATTCGGCCACTACCCTCAAGGGCAACTGGGCGCTCAAGGTCGACTGGTCGGTCGAAGGCCGCGGGCGCGACAGGACGCTGGTTCTCAACTGGCGCGAAGCCGGCCAGAAGAAGCTCGAAGCACCTGTCAAAACCGGTTTTGGCACCAAGCTGATCGATTTGAACGTCACGCGCGAATTGGGCGGTACGATCAATCGCGATTTTCACGATGGCGGATTGAACGTGGAAATCAGGATTCCATTGTCGAGCTGAAACGCTGCCGCAAACCGACCGTTTTCGAAGGCGCAAGTAAACAGAGACCGGCCCGTCCGGTCTCCGCTTCTATTGCCTCTTGCGTTTGAAACGGATCAGCAGCGAGCCGTAAACAGACGGCCACGGTTGTCGCGGTACTGGCAATAGCCATTGCGCAGGTTGCGCACCAGCAGGCCGGTACCGGCACCGATGGCTGCGCCGACGAGCGCGCCCTTGCCGCCGTCAATCAGGCCGCCGGCCAGAGCGCCGACACCGGCGCCGACGCCGACATCCCGCTCAGTGGTGCTGCAACCGCTGACCGCGATCACGGCAACCATGGCAATAATCATCTTCCGCATAGGGTCACTCCTCGCTTTTGTCCCACTTGTAGCTCCTCCCGTCATTTATCATGCGAAAAAGCGTTTTGCCTGCTCGATTTCATTGTTGGCTAAGAGAATCTTTTTCGGGGCGCGCGCCGTTCGAGGCAACCTCAAGATCGGAAATCTCCACGGAAGCGTCGAGGGTGCCGTCCGGACGCACATTCCAGACGATCTGGTCGTAATCATCCTCAAGTGCCGGATCGACGGAAAGGCATTTGCCAATTATGCGCGGAGCCTGACCCTGCACATCGCTCAACGCAAACGGACGCGCAGCGGTACATTCCTGAGCGGTTTCGAAAACGCTCACCGATACGGGCAGTTCGCGACACTCGGTCATCGTGTTCGAACAGCCAATGACCAGCAACACGGCAGCGATGTGTTCCATGGCGACGGTCCTCCCGCCATAAGAACGGGCCACATTCATCAAAGTTCCTGCGATGTAGGCTGGCGCGCGACTGATTGGAGAACAAATCGACATGAGGCAAGCACAAGCCGCCGGCCACTTTGGGTCCGACGCTCTAGATCAACTGGAACGCGGCGGCCAGGACGACCACTGCAGCCAGCCCGATCGCGGCGAGGCCGGGGGTCGGGAGGGAAGCACGGGGCGACGGCATCGCGGATGCTTCGAGATCCTGAAACCCGCCCATCGAAACGCGTGCGGCCTGTTCCAGCCTGTTGATGTCGGCAACCGTCAAAGCCATTCCTCCCGTACTGCGCAGCAACTGCGATCGAAAACGTCATGCGGAGCGGTGTCTGGGAAAAACAGCATCGGACTTTATGGTGAACAGATGGTTAACCCGGCGCGGCCGGTACCAACCCTCTTGCCCCAGCCCTCTTTGGCTTGGCTGTTGTCCGGTCAATCCGTCTCGAAATTGCCGCGAGGAACGACAAGACGATATTCGAGGCGGTCCCCGGTGATTTCAAGTGTCGCCGTACCGTTCAACGACGCAGGCACGACGCGCTCGAGCGCGACGCTGCCAAAGCGCTTCTCACTGGGCTGATTGTCATTGGCTCCGATGGCTTCGGCCCATGTCAGCGACAGTGCGGTCTCGCCAGCGGAAGCGGCCGTCAGATCGGCCGTCACCTCGACGAATCCGTCGGCTCGCGACAGAGCGCCGTAGCTGACCGAATTGACGGCAAGCTCGTGCATGGCCAAGCCGATATGCAGGGCGGCATTGGGGTTGAGGTACGGATTTGCACCCTGGAAACGCAAGCTGCGCACAGGGTCGGCTCCATAGCGGCCGACCTGGCCGGACACCAGTTCGCGCAGTGCCGCTCCCCGCCAGTTCGACGAGGTCACCAGGTCCTGGGATGAGGCAAGGGACTGCAGCCGGCCGCGAAAGCGTGTCAGGAAATCACCGAGCGTGTCCGAATAACGGCTGGTCTGGGTGGCGATGCTCTGGATGATTGCCAAAAGGTTCTTTGAGCGGTGGCTGACCTCGCGCAGCAGCGTCTTCAGGGTCTGCTCGCGACGTTTCTGCTCGGTCGTTTCGACCATGGTGGTGACGACGCCCTGTACGGCGCCGCCGCCGTCGCGATCCGCGTCTACCCATACCTGAAACCAGCGGACGCCATCGTCGGCGGGAATGCTGAGCTCAAGATGTTCCGGATTGCCGGATGCGACGACCTTGCGTTTGGCCGCACCGATACGCTCCGCCTGCGCCAGCGGCAGGATGCCGTTGCTGTCGGCCGTATCGGACGCCCATGGCGGGCGCATGTTGCGGGCCCAGATGGTTTTCATCTCGCGATCCTGATAGAGAACCGAAATGCCGGCATTGTGCAGCGCATGGAGAAGGGCCCGGCCAAGCTGCATTCCACTCTCAGCGGACTGCAAAGCGATGATCTCATCGCTCCGTCCGCTGTCTTTCATGTCTCCGGCTCTGGATTGCATCGGTCACTTCACCCGCCCAATGCAGGCTGAACGGCTGACGGAAAATTGGGTTCCCAAAAGAGGTCCGCCGAGCGACGTCCAGTAAGGACTCCGCCCGGCGGTAGCTGGAAACCGCTTGAGGGGTGCGGCTCCCAGTGTTCGATCGCAGTTCACGACGCGCGTTTAAACAAGCCCGCGATAAGGGAAATGATCAGGAAAGCGAGAAAGATGAAAAACAATATCTGCGCTATACCTGCCGAGGTGCCGGCGATACCGCCGAAACCAAGAGCGCCTGCAATGATCGCGACGACGAGAAACACGAGCGCCCAGTAAAGCATGATCCATCTCCTTCAAATGGTACGGCAAAAACGTCTTTCGCTGCCGTTTGTTCCACCATTTCCCGAAAAAGACGATCCCTGGAAATCTTTCCGGCCCGAATTGAATCGTCATGCGCAGGGGGAAGTTGGAGGCGCAAGTGACGTTTGCCGGCCGCAAGCGGCCAGCGTCATTCATCTGTGGAAAACGGGCGATCTGTGGAACTGTGGAAACGGGCGCTCGAAGGCTGGGCCGCCCGGTCCTATGCAGCGGCTTTCGCATGCCGGTCGAAGAACAGCGCCTGGCTGATCAGGGCCTTGACCATATCCGGATTGAACGGCTTGGTGACGAGGAAGGCCGGCTCCGGCCGCTCGCCGGTCAGGAGGCGCTCGGGAAAGGCGGTGATGAAGATCACCGGCACTGGCGTGGACGACAGGATCTCGTTCACCGCTTCGATGCCCGAGCTGCCATCGGCAAGCTGGATGTCGGCCAGCACCATCTTCGGCCGCGTCTTTGTGAACATTGCCACCGCTTCGGCGTGGGTACGCGCAGTACCGACGACGCGATGGCCCAGGCTTTCGACCATTTGCTCGATGTCCATGGCGATCAGCGGCTCGTCCTCGATGATCAGCACATCGGTTGCCACCTGGCGGGAAATCTCGTTGCTGGCCTCGGCGAGAAGTTCGGAGAACTCCTGATCGTCGACGTCGAGAATCTCCGCCGCCTCGTCTTCGCTAAAACCTTCGACGGCGACCAGCAGGAACGCCTGCCGGGGACGGGGTGAGATCGCGTTCAGATTGGCGGCGGCGCGCTGTTCCCACGCCGACTGCGGGTGTTCTTGCGGAACGCGGATGGCGACCGAGGTGAACAGCCTGGCGAAGACCTTGTAGAGCGCGATGCGGTCGTTCGACGCGTCCGGAAAGATGTCGACGTCGGCGATGATAGCTTCGAGCATCGCGGCGACCAACGCGTCGCCACTCTCCTGAGATCCGGAAACGGCCCGCGAGAAGCGGCGCAGGAACGGCAGGTGCGGAGCGATGGTTGCGGATAGGCTCATAATGGACGTCTCCCTCTGACGTAATTGCGTAGATTGCAGACCAAGCTGATTACAAGCCCCGAAAATAGCCCTGAAAACACAAACGCCGGATTTCCGAAAAAGTTCCGATGGTTGTGGAACTAATATAATGGGACGGCGTTTGAGGTCGGGATGGGGTAACCAGACGAGGGTGCTGCTTGCGTTGCGTCTTGTATTGAAGGGCGGCAGGGTACTGGGAACAAGGGCGAAATGAAGACATGACGAAAGATACCACGGCTGGCGCTGCAAACAGGCGCCGGGCAGCTTCCGGCGACCCGCTCGGGCCAAACTCGGAAATCGGCCGCAAACTCAAACAATATTACGACGAGTTGGTCTCCGACAATGTGCCGGATCGTTTCGCCCAATTGCTCAGACAGTTGGAACAGGCCCAACCTGCACCTGCACGGAAAAAGGATTGAGGCATGGCGGCCGTCTCGCAGAGCTTCAAGACCGATCTGCTCGGCTCGATTCCGAGCCTGCGGGCCTTTGCCGTGTCGCTGACGCAAAACGCCGACAAGGCCGACGATCTGGTGCAGGAAACGCTGGTGAAGGCCTGGGATAAGCATGAAAGCTTCGAGCCGGGCACCAATCTCAAGGCATGGCTGTTCACCATCCTGCGCAACGAATTCTATTCGCAGATGCGCAAGCGCGGCCGCGAGGTACAGGACAGCGACGGCATCATGACAGCCAGGCTAGCCGTTCATCCGGCCCAGCACGGTCAGCTCGACCTCAAGGACTTTCGTAGCGCGCTCGAGCAATTGCCTGAGGACCAGCGCGAAGCCATCATTCTCATCGGCGCTTCGGGTTTTTCCTACGAGGAAGCTGCTGAGATCTGCGGCTGTGCTGTCGGAACGATCAAGAGCCGCGTCAGCCGCGCCCGCACGCGGCTGCAGGAAATCTTAAAGATTTCCGGCGATGACGAGTTTGGCCCGGATGCGATATCGGCTCAGGTGACGGGGTCGAACGCCGCCTGAATACTGACCCCCGGTAATACGGGCCGGTTTTCCGGACATCAGACAAGAGGGCCGCGCCCGCACGCCGCCGCCACTGCCTGCACGAGATCGTCTCCCGAATAAGGCTTGGTGACCAATCTGACATCCGGAAAGGACACCTTGATTTCGTCCATGTCGGAATAGCCCGAGGCGAAGACGAAAGGCACGCCCGATTCGCGCAGCCGCGAAGCGAAATCGAGTGTCGAAGCGCCGCCCAGCATGAGATCGACGATGGCTGCGTCGAATTGAGAGGCAACGCTCTTCCGATCGATCTCACCCAGATCGCGGGCGACGATCACGTCGCCGGCACCATAGTCGCGGCAAAGCTGCTCGACATCCATGGCGATCAGGAATTCATCCTCCAGGACAAGAATCCGCAATCCGTCAAGCAAGGGTGGCACGTGGCAATGTCTCCGTGGAGCGCGGGGAAAAGGGGAAGCGCAGGGAACAGAGGAGTCATGGTCTCTATTTGGCTTCCTGTCATCTAAAGTTATTTGGCATCCTGTCATCTAAAGGCATGCCGGTCGCAGACGACGGAACCTCGATCCTTGACGAAAGCTCACCTCGCTGGGAGAGGTTGAGCGAGGATCGCCGGCCGCTGATCTGACGCCGATCCCGGGATGCTCGAGTCGAGCTGGACTCATACGCCGAAACACCCTTTCATGGACCTCGTTCCGATTTCGGAACCTTGGCGTGTATCGAGCGTTTGGAGCCAAGAAGCAAGGAGTTAAGCAATGGCGACTGCCGCAGGAAAGGCCGCGAACGCAAGCCGGGGGGATTCGGATCTGGAGGCCGACATCAGGCAATTAAAAGCCGATATCGAAAAACTCACCAAGCAATTGGCCAAGACCGGTGAACATGGTTACGGGACGGCCCGCCGCGCCGCGACCGAAGGTGTCGAGCAATTGCGCGCCCAGGGCGAAGCAGCCTTCGATACCCTGCGCAGCAACGCCAAGGACCTCGAAGCGCAAGTGGTGGCGAGCGTGCGCGAAAAGCCGGTGACGTCGCTGGCGATCGCGGCAGGCGTCGGCTTTCTGTTCGCGCTTCTCGCGCGCCGCTAAGCCTCAGCCCAGATGGGAATGCTGGCATCGTTGATCTCGGGCCTCGCCTCGGGTGAAGCCCTTGCAGCCATGCGCCGCGCGCGCACGGCTGCAATCGTCTATGCGCTCGCAGCACTTGCCGCACTGTGCGGCGTCGGTTTCCTCGTCGGAGCGGCCTATATCTGGGTGGCGGGTCTCTATGGGCCGATGGCAGCCTGCCTTGGTTTCGGGGTCGGCCTCCTGGTGATCGCAGGGCTTCTCCTGCTCTTCCATCAGCTGTCGGCCGGCGCGCGCGCCCGACGCCGGGCGCGGAGGCGCCAAGCCGATATGAAGGCGGTCGGCATCACGGCCGCGCTCGCCGTGCTGCCGGCGCTACTCAAGGGGAAAGGCGGCCTGGGCACCCTACTCGGCCCGGCGATTGCACTCGCCGCCTACGCCATCTACCGCGAGAACGTGAAGCCCGATGCCGACGATCCGGATGCCGGCGAAGCGAAATAGTTCGAAGCGATTCTTCTTGTTGTTTGACCACATCTTATCCGAAAACCGGGCTCCACTTTTCGCTGACGCGGACCTTCGGTTCGGGATCATGGTCGAGCCGTCACTTCGGCAGATCCTCCAGCGGCATCGATATTTCGGCGAACACGCCTTCCGGCCGGAATTCGTGGGTCACTTCGCTGGAGATGACCTTGGCCAGGCTGCGGCGGATCAGGATCGAGCCGAAGCCGTGGCGTTCGGGCGAGGCAACTTCAGGCCCGCCGCTTTCGCGCCAGGTCAGCACCAGGCGCCGTGCGCCTTTCCGGCCCTGTGCCTGCCAGTCGAGATCGACCTTTCCCGAAGCCGTCGATAGCGATCCGTATTGCAGCGCATTGCTGGCCAGTTCATGCAGGATCAGGCCAAGCCCGACTGCCTGGTCGGGCGAAAGCAGCAGGTCGGCGCCCGAGATCGTCATGCGCGGCCGTTCGGCGGTGTCGAACGGCTTGACCTCGATCTGGACGAGTTCGCGAATGCCGATACCGCGCCACTCGCGGTCGGACAGCAGGCTGTGGGCGGCGCCCAGCGCCTGAAGCCTGGCGCTGAAGGCTTCGAGGAAATCGCTCGGCTGGCGGGCATGGCGAACGGTCTGCGTCGCCAGCGCCTGCACGGTCGCCAGCGTGTTCTTGACGCGATGGTTCAGCTCGCGCAGCAGGAGACGTTGCCGCTCGTCGCCGAGCTTGCGATCGGTGATGTCGTAATTGACGCCGAAGATCAGCGTCGGCTTGCCGTCGCCGTCGCGCTCGATGACACGGCCGCGCGTAGCGAGCCAGCGCGGCGGAGTGAAGCCCTTGACGCGGTATTCGCCAAAATAATCGTCGCCGCCGGTCAGCGCGTCACGAAAGCGCGTCTCGGTCTGGTAGACATCACGCGGGTCGATGGCGGCAAGGATATCGCGCGCCCTCAGCCGGTTCGAGCGCGGCAGGCCGAACAGCTCGGACAACCGGACATCGCATTCGATCACATCGGTGTGGATATCCCATGCCCAGCTTGCGAGCGAGGCGGCATCGAGCGCGATGCCGCGCCGCTTTTCCTCGCGCGCCAGCGCTGCAGCGATGCTGGCGCCGTTGCGAGTGGCGTCCTTCAATGCGAACAAGCTGGCGGCGAGGCCGGCGAGCGCCATCAATTGTTCGAGCTGGGCGGCAGACGGGGACGCGCGCGGCTTCCGGTCGAGCACGCAGAGCGTGCCGATCCGGGCGCCGGCCACCACAATCGCCACCCCCGCATAGAAACGGACATGGTGCTGGCCAGTGACCAGCGGGCTGGCGTCGAAACGTGGATCCGTGGTCGCATCGGTCACCACCATCGGCTCGTCGCCGGCGGCAATGGCATGGGCGCAGAAAGATGTATCGGTCGCGGCCTCGGTCTCATCCAGGCCGACACAGGACTTGAACCATTGCCGCTCGACATCGACGAGCGTCACCAGCGCGATGGGCGTTTGCATCACCGCGGCGGCAAGACCGCTGATATGGTCGAAGTCAGGATCGGCCGCCGTGTCGATTGCATCGAGACCGTGCAGTACCGCAAGCCGATCCTGAGCCCTTATCACGCTAAGGACATCGACCGGCAGATTCGGCTTTTTCTCTACCCTGCTATCCACAAGGCCCCCCAAATGCATCGGGTTGCAGCCATTCGCGCCAGGCCAGTTGCCTGGCTCTGAAACCGGAACCTTCGCCTTGAGGAACCGTTACTCAACCACGTTTTGCCAGCCGCGCCCGCCGGCGCCAAACGACTTGCCGGCGCTAAACGACGTGCCGGCGCCAAACGAAATGGAGGCCGATCATGCCCAGGATCGTTCCTGAAGACAAAGCCCGCCAGGGACGCTGGGGGTGGCATACTTTCCGTATCTTGATCGCCGCGCTGCTGTTGGCGTTTATCGCCTGGGGCATCGCGGAGATTTACGGCAACATGATAGACAAGACGTCGACAACCGAACAGGGCGAGCTTCCCAGGGACGAACAGGGCGAGATTCCCAAAGGCTGAAGCTATCCGATCGACTGTGCCGAGCTGCATCACGCTGCCTTCGCTTGGACGGCGCGCGCCGGGACGAGAACGTACAGCGCGCCAGGATGAATTTCGATCGTCGTTTCGCGGTCAAGCCTGACCAGTTCGCCGTCCATGACGGCGCGGAATTTCTTCGCAGCCGAGTGGACTTTCAAAACGGCCCGGTCAGCTTGGTGGATTTCCACATGTTCACTGTCGCGCCATTTGCCGCGCGCCATGTCGAAGAGGACCTTGACCAGTTCGCCACGCCGCCGCGCCACCGTGACATAGATGCCGAGCACGCCGCCGGCGGGATTGTCGGCATAGGGCAGGTGACCCTCACCGAACAGATTGTTGGTGATGCCGATGCCGGTGGTGCGCGTCACGATCTCGGTTTCGCCGATGGTCAGCGTCACCTCCATTGCCGACGGGTTGTTGATCGCTGCCCAGGCAGCCTTCACTGAAGCCCGCATCTTTCCCAACCGCGAGCCAAACTCCATAGTCTGGCGAAGCTGAACCATCCTGGCATGCATGCCGATCGAGAACTGATGCACGAATGGCTTGCCGTTGGCGGTTGCCATATCGACTGCGATCACCTCGCCGTCGGCAAACGATTTCACGGCCGCGTCCAGGGTCTGTGGGATGCCGAGCCCGCGCGCGAACAGGTTCATCGTGCCAGCCGGCAAAATGGCAAGTGCCTTCTTCCTGCCCATTAACCGAGCCGCCGCGGCCGAAATGGTGCCGTCGCCGCCGCCGGCCAGCACAATGTCGACGCTGTGCTTCGAAGCGAAGCGGTCCAGCGTTGCGACGATGTCCTTGCCGGCAACGATGTCGATATCGATGGAGTGACCTGCTGCCTCCAACGTCTGGCGCATCCGGTCCGTGAAGGCGGAAAGATCAATCGTACGCAGGGTGCCGCCCTCCTGGTTCAGCACCGCCGCAAATCGCATCCCCCCGCTCCGTTTTTTCTTGCCAACCATTGGATAATCATCGGCCAAGACAGACCCAGCCACAGGCTGGAACGGGGCGGCTGAAAAAAAGTTCCGCAGCTCTGACGAAAATACAGGAGCGAATCTCACCGGCCGAACGCATGATTGAGCGCGATTCGGGTGGTTTTTTCACGACGCTCGCCATGGTGTCGGAACAACGGCGCGGTCACGACGTTGTGAATATGTAACGCCGCGACCAATCTCCCACCCGGCGGCTCGTGGCGTGAATGAATAACGCACGAGGAGAGATTATGATGATCCGCACCCTTTTAACCACCACCGCACTCGCAGCTTTGCTTGCGACCGGTGCTTATGCGCAGTCGACCACAACTCCGGCGCCGACGCAGGACCCGGCAGTTCAGGATACAGCTCCGGCGACTCCCGTTGCGCGCGCCGAGGGCAGCCTGATGACCAACATCGTCGGTGAATCGGTCTATAATGGCACAGGCGACGATGCCGAGAACATCGGCAATGTCAGCGATGTCGTCTTCGATGAAAACGGTCAGGCAAAATCCGTCGTCATCGGTGTCGGCGGCTTTCTTGGCGTCGGCGCCAAGAATGTCACTTTCGACTACAGCAAGCTGCAATGGGCCGAACGGAATGGCGACCGCTGGCTGATTGCCCAAACCACAAAGGATGAGTTGATGGCTCAGCCGGACTTCGACCGCAGGCCTTACGATCCGGTTCCTGCGGCCACCGACACCACGGCCACGGCTCCTCCAGCCCCTTCTGGCACGACCGATACCACCGCACAGAATGCTCCGGCGGCTCCGGTCGAACCGGTTCCGGCCGAACCCGTGAAGCGCGCCGATGGCAACCTTGCCACCAACATCATCGGTGAGACCGTCTACAACGGCACCGGCGACGACGCTCAAAACATCGGTGACGTGAACGACATCGTCCTGGCCAAGGATGGCAAGGCCGAGTCGCTGATCATTGGCGTCGGCGGCTTCCTTGAGATTGGCGAAAAGAATGTCGCCTATCAGTTCGACAAGGCCAAGTGGGCTGAGAGGGATGGCGATCGCTGGCTGGTAGCCGAGACCACGAGGGAGGGTCTGGAGGCGTTGCCGGAGTTCAACCGCGAGCCCTATGATCCCGCCCCGGCGACAACCGCATCGACTGACGCGGCGACGCCGGCGCCGGTGACCACCACCCCTGCTGTCACTCCAGCCCCGGCGGAGAAGACCGCGGAAGCTCCGGCGGCAACGCCTGAACCCGCTGCTCCGGCACCGGCGGACAAGACGGCGCAGGCCCCGGCGGCAACGCCTGACACCGCTGCTCCGGCTCCAATGGACAAGACAGCCGAGGCTCCAGCAGCAACGCCTGACGCCGCAGCCCCCGACCAGACGCAGACCGCGGCGATCGACAAGTCGGCGCTGACCGAAATGCCGATCAACGAAATCCGGTCCGAGGATTTGGTTGGAACCACCGTCTATGGCGCCAATGATGTCAACGTCGGTGAGATTGGTGACGTCGTGCTGACGGGCGACAAGAAGGTCGACGCCGTCATCATCGACGTCGGCGGTTTCCTCGGCGTTGGCGAGAAGGAAGTGGCGGTCGGCATGGACAACCTTAAATTCATGACCGACAAGGATGGCAACCGCTATCTCTACACGAACTTCACCAAGGAGCAGCTCGAGGCGCAGGTCGCCTACGACAAGGGCACCTATGCAGAGAAGCGCGACGAGCAGCGCATGATGATGCGGTAATTCGCTCTAACGACGAAAAAAAGCCCGCGCCGGCAACGGCGCGGGCCTTTTTTCATGACTGGAAAGGTGGCAGGCCTGCGACGTGGCCGGCAACCCCATCCTCGGTCAGTTCGGCAAGCGCCAGCGACTGATCGAGATGTTCTGCCCGCCAGGCAAGCAGCCTTTCGGCAAGCTCCAGCCGGACCGGCAGATAGGCCGGGTCGGCAGCGACATTGGTTAGTTCGTCCCGATCCTTCTCCAGGTCGAACAGCAGCGGCGGCAGGCCGCCGCCGAAATGTACATATTTGAATTCTTTCGTGCGGATAACGGCCAGATTGCATTGGCGCGGACCGATGCCGAAATGGCGCTCGGCATGACCGTCGGCAACCGAGCGGAAATCGAACTCCCAATGCGCGGCCTCGCGCCAGTTCCCCGGCTCCCCGGCATCCAGGAACGGCTTCAGCGACTGTCCGTCGAGATGCGGCGGGGTTTCCTCGCCAAGCAGATCGAGCAAGGTCGGCGCTATGTCCACCGCCTCGGTGAAGCGGTCGACGCTGGCCCCGGCCGCTTTGTGGCGACGCGGGTCGCGGACGATCAGCGGAATATGATAACTGCCGTCGAAGAAGCCGCCCTTGCCCAGCATGTAATGGTCGCCCATCATTTCGGCATGGTCGGAGGTCAGCACGACGATGGTGTCATCCCAGGCATCCGCTGCCTTGACCGCCTGCCAGATGCGGCCAAGCTGCGCGTCGACTTCCGAGATCATGCCGTAATAGAGCGCGCGGATGCGGCCAAAATCGTCGTCGCCCCAATCGCGCACCTTGCCCTCGGCACCGGGGCGGAAATTCGAACGCTCCTGCAGGTCAAGGTTGTAGGCAAGGTAGGGATGGCTTTCTGCCTCGGCCTGCCAGCTCACGGCGCGGTGGAAAGCCGGTCCCTCGGCAGGATCATACATGCTGTTGTAGGGTTCCGGCACGATGAACGGCGGATGCGGGCTGAGGAAGGAAAGATGCGCGAACCACGGTGTATCGCGCTCCTGTTCGCCAAGCCAGCGGAGGAATTCGCCGGTCAGGAAAGCGGCTGGGGTTTCGTCCTTCGAGTAGACGGGCGGCGCGTTGGTCACCGCGCTGTCGGTCGTGCCTCCAAGCTCGTCCGCTGGGCGATGGATGTCGGGAAAGCCGGCGCCGCTATCAATGCCGCGCGCCTTGAGCCACGACAGCCACGGTTTCTGGTGCTCCGGCAGGAGTTGGCGCGCGGTGAAGCCGGGCAGCACGCCTTCGTAGCTTTTCAGCCGCGGGTCGCCCGGCGCCAGCGTGCGCGGATCGGGCGATACGTCGGTATAGCCGAACAGCGTTGGATCATAGCCGAGGCTGCGCGCCGAGAGCGCGATGTTGCCGTGGCGGGCGTCGAGCGGCGTGCCGTTGCGGCAGACGCGGTTGTTCATCTGGTAGAGGCCGGTGTAGAGGCAGGCGCGTGCCGGCGAGCAGGGCGCCGCGCCGCCATAATGCTGCCGAAACAATACCCCCTCGGCGGCGAGCGCGTCGGCATTCGGCGTCCGCACCACCTTGTGGCCTGCCGCCGACAGGCAGTCGCCGCGCCACTGATCGCAGGTGATCAGGAGAACATTCAGGCGTCTGTCTTTTCTGACCACTGCTGTATCCTTCATTGAAAACGTGCCGCTCATGGAGCCGAATTTTTGTGGCGACGCAAGCCTGAGGTGCTCGCGAAACGGTGAACAAAAATTGTCTTATTGTTCACTTATAGAGCACAGTCCATTCTGTGTTTGCGGCCTTTGCCGCCGGCCGGCGGGTCCTCATATTGGCGTGGAGCGCGGCATGGGCCGCACAGGACAAGGGAAGGAGCAGGAAAATGCTCGACCAGATCAAGGGCCTGCATCACGTCACCTCGATGGCCAGGGATGCACGCCAGAACAACGAATTCTTCACAAAAAGGCTCGGCCTGCGCCGGGTCAAGAAAACCGTCAATTTCGACGCGCCGGATGTCTACCATCTCTACTATGCCGACGAGGTCGGCACGCCCGGTTCGGTGATGACCTATTTTCCGTTCCCCAACATCGGCAAGGGCCGCCACGGCGTCGGCGAAGTCGGCACCACGATCTATTCGGTGCCCGAAGGCACGCTTGCCTATTGGGAAAAGCGTTTTGCCGATGAGGGCGTCGCCGGCCTCTCGCGCGACGAGAGCTTCGGCGAGAAGCGCCTTGGCTTCGCCGGTCCCGACGGCGACGGGTTTGCGCTGGTCGAGAACAAGGCCGACACCCGTACGCCGTGGGCGAAGGGCGATGTTCCCTCCGACGAGGCGATCCGCGGCTTTCACTCGGTGTCGCTCAGGCTGAAGGATGGCGGCGCCACGGAAGAGTTGCTGAAATTCATGGGCTATGAAGAAGTCGACACATCCGGCAGTGTAAAAAGGCTGGCGGTGAAGAACGGCAACGGCGCCAATATCGTCGACATCGAATCGCTGCCGGGCGCCGCTTTTGCCGATCTCGGCGCCGGCTCCGTCCACCACGTCGCCTTCGCCGTCGAAAACCGCGCCAAGCAGCTCGAAGTGCGCAAGGCGCTGATCGACACCGGCTATCAGGTGACGCCGGTGATCGATCGTGACTATTTCTGGGCGATCTATTTCCGCACGCCGGGCGGCGTGCTGTTCGAAGTCGCCACCAACGAGCCGGGCTTCGACCGCGACGAGGACACCGCCCATCTCGGCGAGGCGCTGAAGCTGCCGTCGCAGCACCAGCATCTGAGGCCCTATCTCGAGCAACATTTGCAAAAGCTGGAAGGCTGAGGACAAGGCCATGCGCAAGGACGCTTACATCTACAAGACACTGCCCGGTTCGCCTGATGGATCGCTGCTCTTCGTCTTCCATGGCACCGGGGCCGACGAGAGCCAGCTTCTATCGCTCGGGCGTGATCTCGCGCCGCAGGCGACCATCGTCTCGCCGCGCGGCGATGTCTCGGAACACGGAGCGGCGCGCTTCTTTCGCCGCACCGGCGAGGGCGTCTACGACATGGACGACCTGGCGCGGGCGACGGACAAGATGGTCGGCTTCGTCAAGGCACATGTCGAGGCGGCAAAGCCCTCGTCGGTGCTTGGCCTCGGCTATTCCAACGGCGCCAACATCCTGGCCTCGGTGGTGTTCGCGGCGCCCTCTCTGTTCGATGCGGCGGTGCTGATGCATCCGCTGATTCCGTTCGAGCCGGAAATCGAGGGAAGTCTCGCCGGCCGCCGCATCCTGGTCACAGCAGGCAGGCGCGATCCGATCTGTCCGCCCAAGCTGACCGCTCGGCTCGAAGCCTATTTGCGCGCCGATGGCGCCGATGTCACAGTGGAGTGGCACGACGGCGGCCATGAGGTGCAGTCGAACGAGATCGAGGCGGCGCGGCGGTTCCTGTCCGCTACGCCGGTGGAAGGAGCGTAAGCAATGCTTGACCAATTGCCGGAGATCGAACTGGAGGATCGCGGTTCCAAGGGCCGTTATCTCTTGCGCGGGCCTGATGGCGCCGAGGCGGAGATGACCTTCACCAAGATCGGCGAGCACCAGATCATCATCGACCACACCGAGGTGCCGGATGCGTTTCGCGGCCAGGGCGCGGGGCTTCGCCTCGTTACCCGCGCCGTCGAGGACGCGCGCGCGGCGGGCAAGAAGATCATCCCGCTTTGTCCGTTCGCCAATGCCCAGTTCCATCGTCACCCGGAATGGGCCGACGTGCTGAAGCAATAGCGCTGGTCCTACCCACAGGCCTTAGCCCGCAGTGACGGTTGAGGGCGGGCAGCCAAGGGCGGGCATCGCTGTGGCATTTGCGCAGATCGCCCGTCCTACCCAGTGGGTTGTCTTGCCTAGTGGGTATTGCCTTGCCTAAGTAGGTATATTGCCGCCCGACCAATCGAACCGAATGATCCCTTGATGACCGAAACCGATCTTGTTCCCGTCTTCGACGGCCACAACGATACGCTGCTCAGGCTCCATCAGTCGAAGGACGCGGATGTCGAAAAGCTGTTCATCGAGGGAACATCGGGTGGCCACATCGACCTGCCGCGTGCGAAAAAAGCCGGCTTTGCCGGCGGCATGTTCGCGATTTTTCCGCCGCCGGTCGAGAAATCCAAGCGCAGTACGGTTCCACCTGCGCCGAGCGATACTGAGCCGTTGCCGCCCGAGCTTCCGCGCGCCGACGCGCTCGCTTCCACCATCGCCATGACCTCGATCCTGTTCAGGCTGGAACGAGCGTCGGCGCTCACCGTCTGCCGCAGCGCCGGCGACGTGCGAAACGCGATGGCGCAAGGGTCGGTCGCGGCGGTGTTCCATATAGAAGGCGTTGAGGCGATCGACCCCGAACTGACGATGCTCGACGTGCTGCATGCGGCCGGCTTGCGCTCGCTCGGCATCGTCTGGAGCCGCCCGAACGCTTTCGGCCACGGCGTGCCGTTCCGTTTCCCGTCGACGCCCGACACCGGACCTGGCCTGACCGATGCCGGCAAGGCACTGGTCAAGGCCTGCAACCAGCTCGGCATCATGGTCGATCTTTCGCACCTCAACGAAAAGGGGTTTCGCGACGTCGCCGAGATCAGCGACGCACCGCTGGTGGCGACCCACTCGAACGTCCATGCGATCTGCGGCCATTCCCGCAACCTCACCGACTGGCAGCTCGGCGCGATCCGTGAGTCGGGTGGCATGGTCGGACTGAATTTCGCCACCGGGTTTTTGCGCGAGGACGGCAGGATGAATGCCGATACCAGTCTCGACATCATGGTGCGCCATGTCGATTCACTGCTGCAGGCGCTGGGCGAAGACGGCGTCGGCCTCGGGTCCGATTTCGACGGCGCCATGATCCCGGCCGTGATCGGCGACGTCACCGGCCTGCCGAAGCTGCTCGATGCGTTCGCCGAGCGCGGCTTCGGTCGCGCGCTGATCGAGAAGATCGCCTATCGCAACTGGATCAGTATGCTGGAAAAGACCATCGGGTAAAGCGTGTCGCCCGGCAGAGTAGCCAGCGACCTGCAATATATCGATCGAGCGGGGTTTTGATGATCTCGACAAGACCGTTGTCTCCGGAGCTCAAGCCGCGGATGATTGCGGACTTCGAGAACTTCAGGGCCGGCTCTTGAAGCGCCAGACCGTACGAACCGATGTCGCCATCGTCGGCGCCGGCTTTACCGGCCTGTCAGCCGCGCATGAATTGAACAAGGCCGGCATTGATTTTGTGCTGCTCGAGGCGCGCGGCCGCGTCGGAGGGCGGGTCGAGTCCAAGTGGAATGGGCTTGGCGAGCTGATCGACAGCGGCGGTCAGTTCCTGTGCGAGGACATGCCGGAACTGATGGCCCTGGTGCGAACGCGCGGTAAGACGTTGGTCAAGACCTATGTTAAGGGCGATGTCATTGCCCAGCCGCTGACGGGCGAAAAGGAAGCCGAGCGAATCTACTACACCTCGATGGCGATCCGCGACCGCATGAACGCGATTGCACCGGGCGATCCGACTATTGCCGGCTTGACCGTCGCCGCATGGCTCGATCGCCAGAACGATCCCGGTGAGGCCAAGGCGGTTTTTCGCTCGATGATCGAGGGCCTGTGGTGCCAGGCGCTCGAAAAACTGCCGCTTTGGCACCTCATCGACAATGACCGCCGTATCACCAATGAGGTGTCGGAGCTGCAGTATTTCGTGCACGAAACCATGCAGTCTCTGGCGGATGATCTGGCTGAGGATCTCGGCGACCGCCTGCGATTGAACACGCCGGTCAGAACGATCGAGCGCAGACTGGGAGGCGTTCGTCTCGCGTCGACGACGGGCTCGATCACGGCGCGAATGGCGCTGATCGCCATGCCGCCGATGATGGCTTCGAAGCTGGATTTCGCGCCGGCGCTGCCGGTTGCCTTGGAAAAGGCCCTCGGTGTCTGGCAAAGCGGCGCGGTGATCAAAATGCAGGTGCGCTACCCCACAGCCTTTTGGCGCGCCAAGGGCTTGAGCGGCATGGTGATGTGGCGCGATCCGCCGGCACTTTTTGCCTGTGACGTCAGCAAGGATGGCGGCCACCCTGCGTTGGTCGTCTTCGTCGGCGGGCCGCTTGCCCTACGCTGGCGGGAATTGGGAGATGCCGCGTTGCGCGCGGAGGTTACGGCGCGGCTCAAGGAGGCGCTCGGCACGGACGCAGGCAGCTTCACCGATTTCAGCTGTCGCGACTGGACCGATGATCGCTGGAGCGGCGGCGGCTACAGCGATCTCATCATCGATACGAGTGCCACCGACGCCGAGCAAACCATCCTGGCCGGCGCGCCGCCAGTGTATTTCGCATCCTCGGAATTGTCGCCGTCATTTCCGGGCTATGTCGAAGGCGCAATCGTGGCTGGGCGCATTGCTGCACAGAAAATCCTCTCGGAATTTAATCCGCAATAGTCACAAGCGCCTCATGGTCGCAGGTGAGGCGTCTCAAGGTGGCGACCGGACGTCGCCGGGCCACAGCGGCGGCGTGATTTGATCCCGTGAACATGCGACTGCATGAAACAGTTCGGCAACGAACTCCCTCGCCCTCGCATGACCGATTATGCCCGGTACTGCCCGAATTCCGGTTTCAAATCTGTTACACGGTCAGTTTGCGTGCGTCGTTCGTCCGTTACCGGGTGCGGCTAAGTTCGTTTCAACAGAAAAAGAAAATCGATGAAGGGATTGGCGATGCATACGAAAATCCAGACTGCCTACAATGACCGCCTGCAGGCACCGGAGCGCAACGATCGGCGGCCGAAGCTGGCGCTGCGCCGGCGCGCCAACGACCATCCGATGGCGCTGTTCGTGGTGCTGGGCGCCGTCGCGTTCGTCGGCATGGCCTTCGCGCCGACGGTTGGTCCAGCCTTTGCTTCACTGAACCCGCCGGCAAACATCGTCGACGGCGCGCCGACCACGACAAAGACCGCGCGCCTGCCGATGCCGGAGATCGATTTTGCCTGCAAGGGGCAGGCCTGGGGCGCCGAAAGTGCGGACTGCCTGCGCGTCATCGCCGAGCAGTCCGGCATTCACAAGGCTCGCGTGGTCCGCGTGATTGCCAATGCCGCGCCGCTGACCGATACGCCGAACGTTTTTTGACCCCCCCGAGCGACCCTCCAGCGCTCTAGGCAGGCTCCCGCCGCATCCTCGGCCGGGAGTCTTTTTTCTCTGGACTCTAGCCCTTGTTTGAGCATCGGATTTTTTCAAAAACCGATTTCCACCAGTCCGAAGTTCTAGCTGCCCAATGCGGCCTGCTCGGCAATGGCAGACAGCACGCCGCGCACGTCCAGCGTGCTGAACGGCTTTTCCAGGATCTGCGGACGCTGCGGCGCGGGCAACGCCTCGATTTCGGCTTTCGCTCCGATCAGGTCGCCGGTGACCAGAACGAAGCGCCGCGCCAGATCGGGCTTTTCGGCGAGCAATTCGCGATAGACTGATATGCCGCTGGTGCCGGGCATGCGCAGATCGGAAAAGACGATGTCCGGTGGCATGTGGCCGGTCAATGTCGCAGCGGCCGATTCCCAGGCCGGCACGACTCGCGACTTGATGCCCATCAATTCCAGAATGTCGGACAGCGACGCCGCGACATCCGGCTCGTCGTCGATGATCAGCGCATGGCGCAATCCGCTCGAGCGCGACGGGGTTTCGCCGGCGGCGGCCGCGCCGGCGGAGATCGCCGGCAACTGGACGACGAAACGGGCGCCCCGCGGCAGAACTTCCTCGAACCAGACATTGCCATTGTGCCGTTCGATGATCGATTTTGAGATCGACAGGCCGATGCCGGTGCCGACGCCGACCGGCTTGGTGGTGAAATACGATTCGAAGATGCGAGAGCGTATCGCTTCCGGCACGCCCAGCCCGTTGTCCTCGACCGAGAAACAGGGATTGCCGCGATCGCTGCGAAACGTGCGAACCTTGATCAGCCGGTCGCCGCCGATGCCGGCCAGAGCGTGCTGGCTGTTGATGAGGAAGTTGGCGGCCACTTGCGTCACATGGTCGGCGTCGGCCATGGCCAGCAGCGGGCCGCTGGCGAAATCGGTATCGATAATGATGCCGGTCGACCTCGCGCCGTAGGCAGTCACTTCGAGTGCCGCGCGGACCACCTGGTTGAGGTCGGTCTCGGCCTGTGACGCCGGATGCAGGCGGACCATGGAGAGGAAGCTCTTGACGATGCGGCCGCAGCGCTCTGCGGCGGCGCGCACCTTTTCGGCGCGCACCTTGGTCTGCGGGTCTGAAGCGAACTCGTGCAACAGCGTCGATTGGGCGACGACCACGGCAAGCGGGTTGTTGAGCTCGTGTGACACGCCGGCAAGCAGCGAACCCATCGCCGCCATCTTCTCATTCTGGTGCAGCTTTTCGCGCTGGCGGCCGATCTCCTCCTCGGCGCGCAATTTATCGCGAAGGTCGCGAATCGAGCCGAAGATCAGGCGGCGGTCGGCGACCCGCATCTCGGTCGCCGTCAGTTCGATCGGAAAGACCTCGCCGGCCGCATTCTGGGTGACCGTCTCGATCCGCTGGCCGACCATCGGCGCGCCGCGGCCCGACATGTATTCGGCGCCCGACACATAGCCCTTGCGATAATATTCCGGAACGACGGTGTCGAGCAGGTCCTTGCCGAGGATGTTGCTGCGCTGGTAGCCGAACATCTTTTCGGCGGCTGGATTGAATTCGATGATCGAACCGGTCTCGTCGATGACGATGATGGCGTCGAGCGAGGCCTGCAGCATGGTGCGGCGGATGACTTCGCTGGCATGGGCATCGGAAAGCGATCGTTCGATGGCGTCGCCGATGGCCAGCGCCACGATGTGCAGTGTTGCCTCTTCCTCGTCGGTCCATTCGCGCTCGTTCACGCAGTCGTTGACCGCCAGCGTGCCCCACAAATGGCCATGCGCAAAGACCGACACCGACAGGAACGACTTGATGCGCTGCTTTTCGAAGTCGGTTCTCAGAAAGCCTTCGAGGTCGCGCGTGTGTCCGGCGAAGATCTTGCCTTGCCGTTCGTCCTCCGCCAACCGTTCCAGCAGTGGGTCAGAATTGACAACCGACTGCATTATCACCGTTGGTGACGCCAGTTCGCCGCCAAAACGGGGGTCGATCCAGTAAGCCGAGACCGACTGGGCAAAGCCCTGGCCGGGCAGTTCGCGCAGCCGAAACAGGATGCCGCGCTGGCAATCCATCGCCGCGCAAAGCGTTTCAAGAATGCTGTCCATCTCGCGCTGCCAGTCGCCGGCTTCGCGAAGCCGGCGAACGACATGGACAGCCGCCATTGCCGCGCCCTGCCTGACGCCGTGCCTATCGCTGCGTGCTGCTTCAGCCGTCATGGTCAGCCGTCATTTCACAGTCGTGCCACCGAGAGTGGTTACCAGTGGTCGCGCCGCTCAGTTGCCTTCGCCGGTCGGCAGCGAAAAGATATAGCCTTCGCCGCGGACTGTGCGCAGGAATTTCGGATTGGCCGGGTCGGCCTCGATCTTCTTTCTCAGCCGCATGATGCGGATATCGACGGCGCGTGAGGATTCAGGATCTTCCACGAAGCCGATCGCCTCGGAGATCGCCGCACGCGTCAGCAAACGGTTGGCACGCGTCAGGAAGACCTCCAGCACGTCGAACTCGCTCTTGGCCATGTCGATGACCGTCCCATTGGTGCCGGTGACGAACCGGCCGTCGAGATCGGCATGGAAAGGGCCGAAGCTCATGAAGCGGCGGTTGGCAGTTGTTTCGGCCTTGGCGCCCTGTGGTTCGGCCGGCTGCGGCACGCGGCGCAGCACGCTGCGGACCCTCGCCAGCACCTCGCGCAATTCGTAAGGCTTGACGATGTAGTCGTCGGCGCCGAGTTCCAGCCCGACGATGCGATCGAGCGCGGTACCGGCGGCAGTGGCGTAGATGATGCCGATAGGCATTTTCGAGCGCAGCCAGCGGCCGAGCGACAGGCCGTCCTCGCCTGGCATGGCGATGTCGAGGATGGCCAGATGAAACGACTGCGTTTCCAGCAAGGTTCGCGCGGCGCTGGCACTCTCGGCCGTCGCGACATCGTAGCCGCTGGCGCTGAGATACTCGGCGACCGCGTCCCTCAGATCGGGCTCGTCCTCGACGATGACAATTCGTGCCCGCACTATGCTCTCGCTCCCGCTTTCAGCGGAAAGTAGATTGGGTATAAACATCATGTCCAGCACTCATCTTGGGTTGCCGGTTGCAGGGTGGAAAAAAATGGCTGCACGATCCGTCATCGCGCTTGTTTCCGTCGCGGAAGTGGTCGCGACCGATCTCGCCGACCATCTCGAACGGCGTGGTCATGACGTGCGCGCGGTGCGGCAGCCGTGGGAGGCCGAATCCTTGCTTTCCGGAAAGGGCATCGATGTCGTCGTCGTCGGCGACAGCCTCAGCCAGGCGGAAGGGCGTGATCTGCTCAGGCGCCATGGCGGCGAGGGCGGGCCGGATTTCATCCTGATCTGCCGGCCGGCCGATCTCGTCGACAAGGTGCTGGCGCTCGAACTCGGCGCCGCCGACGTCGTCGAGAGCCCGCTCAACGTCAGGGAACTCGCCGCCCGTATCGGCGGCCTGCTGGCACGGCGCGGCAGGAACGCCGGGGAATTGGTCGTGCTGGAGAACGCGACGGTCGACCTCCGGTCGGCCATGGTCATGCACCGCTCCGGCACGGAAGAACAATTGTCGCCAGGTCAGGTGGCGCTGCTCAGATTGTTCCTGGCCAGTCCGCGCAAGGTCTTGACGCGCGACGACATCATTGCCGCCGCGCCCGCCGAAAATGCCGATGCCTTCGATCGCTCGATCGATTCGCGCATCGTGCGGCTGCGCCGCAAGCTCGACACCGAAACCATCACCACCATAAGGGGTGCGGGCTACCGGTTCGATCCGCCGACGCAGTTCGCCGACTGAGGCCGGGGCCCTCACCGTACTGTCCACAGGCCCAGGCGCTCAACGCACCACGAGAAGCGACGGACCTGACGGCATTTCGCTGGCCGCGACGAATTCGCTCGCATGGGCACGATCCCTAAGGAGCACGGTGGCGAGGCCGGCAAAGCCGAGCAGGCCCTGTGCGTAGAGCAGTGCGGAAAGCACCGAAGCTGCAAATTTCGTGTTCATCGTTTTCGTCCCCCAAATTTGGTTTTAGGTTCGCTTCAGGGAAACCCCCGAAGTGCCCGCGCCGCCAGCGGAGCCCCCCCGTCGCGGCGCGGGCCTTCGGTCCTCTCGGCTGCAAGTTGCCGGAGGGGCCGCGCATCTTCTTCAGCCCAAAACCGACCCGCCAGAGGGCCTTGAGCCGGTTGATGCGCAGACTGGACACGATCCAGACCGTGGCGAAAAACAGTGCGGCATGCAGCGTCGAAACTTCGCCTGAAGTCATCTCCGCAAGCTTTGTCATCGGGTTGCCGGCGAAGGTGCCGACGCCGCCAATGATCGCTGCGGCTATGCTTATCCTGAAAAGCCAGGAGATCGCGTTCGATTGCATGTTCATCTTCGTTTGTGCCGGCTGTTTTCGTTGGGTCAACTTTGCCGGCGACCTGTATCCAGATCATGCCGCTTGAGCCCGCGCTTTGTTGCAGATTGGTTTCGAGGCAAGTCAAATTTCTTTCACATGAGGCAAGATCGCACTTTCGTTTGGAGATGGCGGTACCTTTCCGCAGGTCTGGGCTCGGCCACCGAGGGCGTTATGCTCATGGTTTTTGCCCATGGTCCGCGCTTGAGGATTTCCCTCGGAGGGGCTTCCGGCCGTTAACCAGAGGAAACAGGTTCGAAACAGAAACGTCTGCCATGCGAAATCAATTCGAAACATGACGCAACGATAAGCCGGTCATCGAATTTGGAGCCGGCCATGTCCGGCAGACGGGGGACATCATGTGCACTGCCATTTCTGCCAAGCTCATCAACATCCCTGCCGCCGTCCTCACCGGTGCGGCCCTTCTGCTCGGCGTCGGTAATGGCGTTGCCCATGCCGCCAACCGGGCAGCCAATCAGATCGTGGCGCGGATTTCGCTTTCGCAGCAGACGATGGAAGTCCTGGTCGACGGGCGGCCGACCTTCGCGTGGAAGGTCTCGACCGGCGACAGGGCGCATGTCACGCCGACCGGCTCGTTCAAGCCGACCCGCATGCACCAAATGTGGTATTCAAGAAAATACGACAACGCGCCGATGCCGCATTCGGTGTTCTTCAAGGGTGGCTATGCCGTTCATGCGACCAATTTCGTCAAGCGTCTCGGCCGCCCGGCCTCGCATGGCTGCGTGCGGCTGCATCCGGACAACGCCGCCGATTTCTACCAGCTTGTCGAGATTTTCGGTCCGGCCAATACCAGGATCGTCATCGTCAAATAGATAAGCAAAGACGATCCGCCTGCCGGGTATAAATACATTGCGGGTCGGACACATTGCTGCCCAAGAAAAAGGCCGGAAATTTCCGGCCTTTTGTCAATCAATCAACCGGCGCCGGCATCAGCTTCGGGTCCGGCTTCTCGGCGTGATGCGGCAGGTCCTTGCTGGCAATGAAGGTGTAGAACATCGGCACCACGAACAGGGTGAACATGGTCCCCACCAGAATGCCGGTGAAGATCACCAGGCCCATCGAATAGCGCGCTGCCGCACCCGCGCCGCTGGAGATGATCAGCGGCACCACGCCGAGCGCCATCGCAGCGGTCGTCATCAGGATCGGCCTCAGC
This sequence comes from Mesorhizobium temperatum, assembly GCF_002284575.1. GTDB lineage: Bacteria > Pseudomonadota > Alphaproteobacteria > Rhizobiales > Rhizobiaceae > Mesorhizobium > Mesorhizobium temperatum. The sequence continues at coordinate 73,080 of NZ_NPKJ01000058.1, read as the reverse complement.
CGCACCCTGGCCGAGGCGACGATCGCATCGCGCCGCCGCATCCCGTGGTGCTCGCGCTGCTGGTTGGCGAACTCGACCAGAAGAATGCCATGCTTGGTGATCAGGCCGATTAGCGTGATCAGGCCGACCTGCGTGTAGATGTTGAGCGTTCCCAGCCCCAGATTGAGCGGCACGATCGCGCCGAAGATCGACAGCGGCACCGACATCATGATGATCAGCGGATCGCGGAAGCTTTCGAACTGCGCCGCCAGCACCAGATAGATGACGAGAACGGCTGCCGCGAAGGCGATGATGATCGTGTAGCCCTGTTCCTTCTCCTGCCGCGACTGGCCGGTGTAGTCGATGAAGAACGTGTCGGGCAGGCTTTCCCTGGCGATGTCCTCGATGGTCCTCAGCCCGTCACCGGTGGTTAGGGTGGGCAATGGCAGAGCGGAAATCGTGGCGGAGTTCAATTGGTTGAACTGCTCGATCACGGCCGGCGAGGCGTTGGTCGAGATCTTCACCACCGCCGAGAGCGGCACCATCTCGCCCGACGCGCTGCGCACGAAATACTCGGCCAGCTTTTCAGGGTTGTCGCGGAAGTTCTGCGGCACCTGCGGGATGATGTCGTAGCTGTTGGATTCGCGGTCGAATTGCGCCACTTCGGCGCCACCGACCAAGAGGGTCAGCGTCCGGCCGATGTCGGCGATCGGCAGGTTGAGCGCCGCGGCGCGGTCGCGGTCGATCGTCACCGTCACTTGCGGCGCGTCGTAGGACATCGAATTCTGCACGGCGAGGAAGCGACCGGAGGCCTGCGCCTTGTTCTTGATGTCCTCAGCCGCCTCGTACACCTGCGAGGCATCGCCGGTCGAGCGCACCACCATCGTGACCGGCAGGCCGCCGCCGGAGCCGGGCAGCGTCGGCGGGGCGAAGACGAAAGCTTCGACGCCCGCAACCTTGCTGAGGCGACCCGTGATGTCTTCCTGAAGTTCCTTCGAGCTGCGCGCGCGCTCGGCCCAGTCTTTGAATGCGAAGCCGACGAAGGCGTTGTTCGTCGGGCCTTGGAACGCAACGGCGGAGAACCGCGCCCTGGTTTCGGGGATATCATTCATCAGCCCGAGAATCTGGTTCACATAGGTTTCGGTGTAGTCCGACGTGGCATAGCGCGGCGCATTCACAATAGACAGCAAGAAGCCCTGGTCTTCTTCCGGTGCCAGTTCGCTCGCGGTCTTGGTGAACATGAAGCCGGTCGTGGCGACCAGTGCGATGACGATCATCAGCGTCACCGGGCGGTATTTCAACGAGCCGCTGACCAGCCGCTCATAGACGTTTTCGACGCGCCTGAATGTGGTGTCGACAATGCGCTGGAAGCGGCTGTGCGAGCCGGCCCTCAGGATGCGTGCCGACATCATCGGCGTGATGGTGAGGGCGACGACACCCGAAAGCACCACCGAGCCGGCAAGCGTCACCGCGAATTCGCGAAACAGCGCGCCGGTCAGGCCGCCGGTGAAGGCCAGCGGCGCGAACACGGCGGCCAGCGTTATCGTCATGGCGACGACGGCGGACGAGATCTCCCGCATTCCATTGAACGCCGCCTGCATCGGCGACAAACCGTCTTCCTCCATATGGCGGTGAATGTTTTCCACCACCACGATGGCATCGTCAACGACGAGGCCGATCGCCAGCACCATGGCCAGCAACGACAAAAGGTTGATCGAATAGCCCAGCGAAAACAGCAGGAAACAGACGCCGATCAGTGACAGCGGAATGGTCACGATCGGCATCAGCACCGAGCGGAACGAGCCGAGGAAGAGCAGGATGACGACGATGACGATGGCGACTGCCTCGCCGATGGTCTTGAACACCTCCTCGATCGATGCGCTGATCTGCTCAGTCGAATCGTAGACGATCTCGATCGTCATGCCTTGCGGCAGCGTCTCCTGGATCGTCGGCACGATTTCGTGGATCGCCTCCGCTGTCGTCAGCGGATTGGCGGCCGGCGTCGGAAAGATGGCGAGGAAGATGCCGGGCTTGCCGTTGAAAGTGACCCTGGTGTCGGTGTTCGCCGCGGCGAGCTCGACGCGCGCCACGTCGCGCAGCCTCACCACATTGCCGTCCTTCGATCGGAGCGGAAGAGCGGCGAAAGCTTCCGGCGTCTGCAGCGTCGAGCGAACGGTAATCGAGGAGGCGACGTATTCGTTTTCGGTGTTGCCGGGTGCTGACAGGAAATTCGATTCGTTGATGGCGGTCAGCACTTCCGACGCCGTCACGCCGCGCGCTGCCAGTTTGATCGGGTCGATCCAGACGCGCATCGAATATTCGGCGGCCCCGAAGATCTGCACGTCGGCGACACCCTCGACCGTCGACATGCGCGGCCGCACGACGCGCTCGATATATTCGGTGAGCTGTTCCGGCGTCATGTTCGGATTCTGCATCGAGATATACATCATCGCGAACTGCTCGCCGGTGCCCTTGACGATAACCGGGTCTTCGGACTCGTCCGGCAGGTCGCCGCGCACACCTTGTACCTTCGAGAGGACTTCGTTCAGCGCGACGTCGGGGTTGGAGCCGAGTTTCATCTGCACCGTCACGGTGCTGGAGGACGCCCGGCTCGCCGATGTGACATAATCGATGTTTTCGGTCGAAGCGACGGCACGGGCGATCGGCGCGGAAATGAACCCCTGGATCAGGTCGGCGCTGGCGCCGGGATAGGCCGTGGTGATCGTGATGGCCGTTTCTTCGACCTCCGGATACTGCCGGATCGAGAGGCTGAAGATGCCCTGGAAACCCAGAAGCAGGATCATCAAGGCGAGCACGGTCGAAAGGACCGGACGGCGAATGAAGATGTCGGAGAAGCTCATTTCTGGGCTGCCTGCTGGTTTGCCGGCTTGGTCGGATCGATCGTGTTGTCGACGGCAACGGACATGCCGTTGGAAAGACGGTTCTGGCCGGCGGTAACGACTTCGTCGCCGGGCGCGATGCCTTCCAGGATCTCAACCAGGCCGGCATTGCGGCGGCCTGGCTTGACGAACAACTGGGCAAGCACGAGCTGCGGCTTCTGCTCTTCCGCCGTCGGCTCGGCCGGATTAGCAGCCGATTGTTCCTCGGTTTTTGCCGCGGGCGCTTCAGCCGCGGGCTTCGCACTATCCGTGGCGGGCGTTTCTGCAGGGTTGGCCGCGGCGGCAGGGGCGGCGCCGCTGTCGGCGGCGGGCTTTGCCGGACGCACCACAAAGACGAAGTCACCGTAGAGGCTGGAGGTCAGCGCGGTCTGCGGCACCGTCAGCACGTTGTTTTCCTCGGGCAGTTCGACGCGCACCTGAACGAACTGGCCAGGGGTCAGCTTGCCTTCAGGGTTGGCGACCTCGGCCCTGACCGTCACCAGCCGGCTGGTCGGGTCGATTTTGGGGTCGATGCCGCGGATGGTGCCGGCGAACGGCAGCTCGCCGTCGCCAATACCTAGCCGAATCTTCTGGCCGATCTTCAGCAGCGGAAGCTGCTGTTCGGGAACCGAGAAATCGACCCGCATCGTCTCCAGATCCTGCAAGGTCACTACGGAAGTGCCGGGTGAGAGATACTGGCCGAGATCGATCCTGGGGATACCCACCGTGCCGCCGAAGGGCGCTGTCAGCAGCTTCTGATCGAGCACCGCCTGCAGCCTGTTGACCCGCGAAGTGGAAGCCGATGCGGTTGCTCGCGCCGTATCGAGCGTCGATTCCGAGCCGACACCGCGTTTCTGCAATTCAAGGGCGCGTGTCAACGCCGTCTGGTCGAGCGCTGCTTGCGCCTTCGTCGCATCGAGATCGGCGCGCTCGGCGGTATCGTCGAGCTGAAGGAGAACCGCCTTGGCTTCAACCTTCTGATTGGCGTGAAACAGGATGTCCTTGACGATGCCGGTGGTTTCGACGGTCAGGTCGACGCCGCGGACCGCACTGACAGTGCCGATCGCCTCGACGCCCGGCGTCCAGTTCGTCGGCTTGACGATTGTCGTCGACACGGTCGCGGCCGGGGGCTTCATGGTGGCGAAGAATTGCTGGGCCATCCTATCGCGGAAAAGCTGCCAGCCGACGATGCCGCCGCACACCAGCACAAGCAGAATGAAGGCAATGATAAAACGCTTGATCACGAACAGTCCCCTTGGCCATGGCCCGGCATAACAGTCGGATGACCGAAACACATACCTGTGACTGGTCCCGATTTCAAATGACGGCGATCTTACTGTACCGTCTGGACGGTATTGTCAATTCCGCGTAGGCTAATGAAATGGGGAGCGACTGATGAAGGCCCGCAGAGCAAATTCGCGTGATAAGATTCTCGCCGCCGCCGCCGATGTGGCACGCGAGACGGGCCCCGGCAGCCTGTCGCTGGACGCCGTCGCCAGCCGAGCCGGCGTGTCGAAAGGCGGCTTGCTGTACAATTTCCCGACCAAGGCGAAACTTATGCAGGCGCTGGTGGAGGATTACCTGCGCGCCTTCGAGCAGGCGCTGGAGTCCGCCCGCACGGCCGGCGTCGGCGGCGAAAGCCCGCTTGCGACTTACATCAAGCTTTCGGCCGAACATGCCGCGGAATCGAAACCGTCGGCTTCCTGGATATTTTCAGCGATCGCCGAGGATCCCGATTTCCTGACACCGATAAAATCGTTCAGGCGGCAGGTTTTCGAGCGCCTCAAGGGAGAGACGCCGGACCTCAAGGCGCTGCTGGTCTGCTACCTCGCCATCGAAGGACTTCGCAGCATGAACTTGTTCGATTCGGATGTTCTTTCGGTCGACGAACGCCGGTTGCTGGTATCGTCCTTGCTGGAGATCGCGGGATAGATTGCCGCGTAGGCCGGGCGAAGCACCTGCGGCAAGACACATCCCTCTCGACATTGATGCCTGCCCATCGAGGCAGCTGCGTTGCGGGAATCCTGATCTCGCGGGCCGCCTGCATCATTGTCATGGCCAGATTTCCAACGTATTGCCGGCCTGGTCATGCAACGGCCGTGCGAGCGGCCGGCACAGGGCGCAATGATATACCGATGGGTAAAGCATGAGCGAAATCAGGGTGGAGCGCCTCACCAAGCGGTTCAACGAAACCGCCGCGCTGGACGCCGTTTCGCTCGAGTTTGCGGCGGGCTCGTTCACCGCGCTGCTCGGTCCGTCCGGTTGCGGCAAGACCACGATGCTGAGGTTGATCGCCGGCTTCGAGGCGCCAAGCGAAGGCCGCGTGCTCTTTGGCGACGAATTGATGGCCGATCCGCAGCAGCAGGTGCCGCCGGAAGCGCGCGGCGTTGGGGTCGTCTTCCAGTCCTACGCACTCTGGCCGCATATGGATGTCGCTGAAAACGTCGCCTATCCGCTGAGAGCCCGGCATGTCAAACGAGGCGAGATCGCCGGCCGTGTCGGCGCGGTTCTCGATATCGTTGGGCTCAACGGATTTGAAAGCCGCCGTATCGAGGAACTGTCCGGCGGCCAGCGCCAGCGTGTGGCGCTGGCGCGCTGCCTCGTTGCCGACGCCAAAATTATCCTGTTCGATGAACCGCTCGCCAATCTCGACATGCATCTGCGCTCGTCGATGGTCGACGCGTTTCGCGACATCCACCGCCGCACCGGCGCCACCATCGTCTACGTCACCCACGACCAGGCCGAGGCCCTGGCGCTGGCCGACCGCGTTGCCATCATGAGCGAAGGCAAGGTGCTGCAGGCGGCCGCGCCGCAGGAGGTCTATCGCGCGCCGGCCAATGCCACGGTTGCTGGCTTCGTTGGTCGCGGGTCTATCGTTGCGGGCCTAGCGATCGATCACGCCGAAGGAAGCGCGACAGTCGACATAGCAGGGCATCGCCTCATGGTGCGGAGTGCCGGGACATCGGCTGGGCCGGTGAAAATCCTGCTGCGGCCGGAAGCGCTGCGGATTTCACCTGAAGGCATGCCGGCGACGGTGCTCGACAGCATCTATCGCGGCCCGGTCCATGAGGTACGGCTGGCCTTGCCGATGCTGCCAGGACAGGACCCGGGGCAGGAACTGCTGATTGACAGCACCGAGGCAATTGCAGTCGGCCAGAGAGTGCATTTGACCGTCTCGGACGCCTGGATCATTCCAGGCGCCTGACGCTGCTTACCGCCAGGGCAAGACGCCTGCCGGAAGCCGCCGCCCGAACCTGTCGAGCACAAGCAGCAGGACGACGACAATGGCAATCGTGGAAATGGCGATCGCGGCTGCCTGCGTTCCCAAGCCTGCTTCCTCGAGGCTGAACAGCACCACGCCCAACGTCTCGTTGCCGCTCGACCAGAGCAAGGCCGAGACCGTCAGTTCGTTGAAGGCGCTCATGAAGACCAGCAGTCCGCCCGCCACCGCTGCCGGTGCGGCGAGCGGCGCGGTAATGGTTGCAAGCCGGCGCAGCGAGCCGGCTCCCGACACCGCCGCCGCCTCGTCGAGATCGCGTGAAATCTGCCCGACCGCGGTCGCCACCGGTTTCAAGGCAAGCGTGAAAAACCGCATCGCATAGGCGACTATAATGATCGAGGCTGTTGCATAGAGGCTGCCGACCAGCGGCAGCGGGCGCAGGAACAACAGAATGCAGGCAATGGCAAGCACGACGCCGGGAACCGCATAGGGCAGGTCGACGATGCCGCTGAGCAGACGCTGCCAACGCCGGCCGAGCCGTTCGAGGGTGACGGTCACCGGTATGACGCCGATGGCGAGGATCAGTGCTGCGCTGCCGGCAAACAGAAGGGAATTGCGGAAGGCACGGACGGTTGAAGCCTGGCCGACCAGAACCTCGGAATAATTGGACGCGGTCATCGTTTGCCAGCCCAGCGGCACACCGAAGGACGGGACGAGCGACGTTGCCAGCAGCGCGGAAGCCGGAAGCACAAGGATGAAACCGATCACCAGCCAACCGAGACAGGCCAGCAACAGGCGGTAGCGCCCGAGCTCGAAACGCGCCGGCGTGCCTGAAGTAAAGCGGTGAGCGGCGCCACGCAAAGCCAGCGACTGGCAAGCAACGCCGGCCAGCGCCAGCACGCCGACCAGCACCGACAGCGCCGTGATCTGCGGCAGGACACCGGGCCCGAAGCTCGACAGGTCCTGATAGATCAGCGTCGGCAGCGTCAGATAGTTGACCGGCATTCCGAGCAAAGCGGGGATGCCGAAATTGCCGACGCCCGAAACGAAGGCGAGTGCCGCCGCAGCCACGATATATGGACGCACAACCGGCAGGACGATGGTCCACAGCACGGATAGCGGCCTGGCGCCGGAGGCCCTGGCCGCCTCGACGAGATCGCGAGGAATCTGCGCTAGTCCGGCCCGCAGCGTGATGAAGACGATCGGTGCATGCTGGACGGCGTAAAGCAGGATGATGCCGTTGCGGCCAAGCATCGGATTGGGTGTTCCTGGCGGAGGCGCGATGCCGACCATGCCGAGAAGCGTGCTGGATGGGCCAAACAGATGCAGCCACGACAAAGCGGTGACCTGTGGCGCGATCATCAGCGGCAGCAAAAGCAGGAATCCGAGGGGCTTTCGTCCCGGCAGGTCGGTCATCGTGATGGCGACGGCAAAGGGGCTGCCGAGGCAGACCGCCAGCACGGCGCCGAAAAAAGCAGTATCCAGCGTATGCCACATCGCCCGAAAGGCGGCGGGCTTGGCCAGGCGTTCGGCGAATGCGCCGAAGTCGAGTTCGCCGCCCGGCGCGACGGCCGCGACGAGGAGCCTGACCATCGGCAGCAGACTGAGCAGAGCGATGACCAGTAGAACGGCGAGCGCCGACGCGCGAAACCCTGACGTGGCCCGCACCCCGGGCCCGCGCCGAGCCGGCACGGACCGCCCGGGGAGGATATCCGGCGCGGATGACACCACTGGCTAACGGGCTGGCTACTGGCTCATCACGGCGCCGAACTTTTCCTTGTTGGCGGCGTCGTTGGCGAGCGCGGCGGCCGCATCATAGCCCAGCACCTTGATCGACGAGCGGTCGGGATAGCCGGCCGGCAAGGCAATATCGGCGCGCGCCGGAATGTAGCCCATCTTGGCGGCGGCTTGCTGTCCGTCCTTGGACAACAGGAAATCGACGAAGGCCTTGGCGGCGTCGGCGTTCTTGGCCGTGGACAGGATGGCGACCGGCTCGGTGACGGCCGAGACACCTTCCCTGGGGAATACGAACTCGACGGGCGCACCCTTGGCCTTCTCGCGAATGGGCATGTAGTCGACGATCATACCGAACAGCTTGTCGCCGCCGCTGACGGCCTTCAGCACGTCGCCATTGCCGCCGCTTGCCTGGGCGCCGTTCCTGGCGAGCGCGTCGTAATAGTCCCAGCCTTGCGGCAGGTTGCCGGTCAGCGTCACGGTGTGGATCATTGCAGCACCCGAGGTCAGCGGGCTGGGCATCGCGACAAGGCCCTTCGCCTCCGGCTTGGTGAGATCTTCCCAGCTTGCCGGCACGAAGGGTGCCTTGGTGTTGTAGACGATGCCGGTGGTGATCAGCTTGGTCGAGAAATAGGTCTTGTCCTTGTCGTAGAGCGCAGCCTCGATGCCGGAGACATCAGCCTCGGCATAGGCGAGCAGCCGGCCTTCCTGCTTCAGCCCTTCCATGGTCACGACGTCGGCGATCAGAAGCACGTCCGCCTGCGGCTGGCCGGCTTCGATTTCGGCACGCAGCCTGGCCAGGATCTTCGGCGTTCCATCGCGCACCCATTCGACCTTGACTGCGGGGTATTTCGCCATGAAGGCATCGACGGTCTGCTGGGCGTCGGTGTTGGGCTGGCTCGTGTAGACGACCAGCTTGCCTTCGGCAGCCGAAGCGCCTGCGATGGCGGATGCCAAAAGCATGGCGGCCAGAATGATCTTGCGCATGGAAACCCCACTTCGTGTGAAGAGACGGATCCGGCCGGGCGCCGGATGCGAGAACCCTCTCCCTAGCGCCGCAGGATAAACCTATTGTGACAGGTGGGATCATGGTTGAGTTGGTTGGCCAGGGCCAGGGAACTTTTGTTCGGCTGGCGATTTTGGATGTATGGTGAGAAGCCGAACGGCCAGAAGGGATTGCCGATGACGACAAAACGCTTTGCGATCCGCGCGCTCATTTTCGCGATGGGCTGCAGCATTTCCGCCTCGGCCTTCGCTGGGAGTCGCGACCAACGGGCTGACCGTGAACGCTACGTTCCCGCCGAAGGCGACATCATCGACATTCTGTTCGGCGGCCCGCGCTACTATGACCAGCAGTTGTTCACGACAGCCGCAGGACCCTGCTCCTACCACAGGGTCGGACCCGACGCGAATGCGTTGAACAAGATCAACGATCACCATTGCGGCAAGTAGGCGGCAGGCTTCAGCGCCCGCCAGTCTTCTTCATCTGCTCGATGATCTCGGCCATCAGCGCCAGGTCGCGACGTGAATCGGCGAGGTCGGTCAGCGGCTTTGTCCCGTCGGTGATGTGGCGATGGAAGGTCTCAAGTTCATTCGAGAAGGCGTCGCCATAGAGCGGCCCGTATGTCCGCGTCACCGGACCGGCTGCGCCGGCCTCCGTCACTTCTAGCTGCGTCGGCAGGCTGCGGATGTAGGGTGTGTCGTAGATGATGCGGACCCGCTTGGTATTCGAGCGCACCTCGATCATCGCGTCGAACAGGCCGAGATCGTCGACGACCGCATCGTAGCAGGCGGCGAAATGTCCGTAGTCGAATGTCACGCTGGTGTTGGCGCCGCCATTGGTGCGGTGCGCCGCCAGCACACGGGCCGGTTCGCCGAGCAGCCCGCGCATCGCCGAAATATGGTGCGAGGAGAGCGCCGTCAGGCCGCGATAGGCGCGTACGAGATCGGCGGGCGCATCGCTGCCCACCACTTCGCGGATCAGCGCCTCGCGCTCCTCGGCGCCGCGTGCCAAAAGGGCCGGATCGATGTCGGTGGGATAGAGGACGTTCTGGCTCTTCTTCAGGAAATGTCGGCCCTCGGAGATCAGGTCGAAGATTCGGACATGGGTAATGTCGGCGAAGTCAGGCAGTTCCTCCATCGCTGCCAGATAGGCCGGCGCGTAACGGCGCATGTAGCCGACAAAGATCGTCTTGGCGTAGTTTGGCGTCAGCGCCAGAAGCTCGTCGATCTCGCGCACCGTCAGGCAGGCCGGCTTTTCCAGGAGGATATGCTTGTTCGCCTGGACGGCGGCACGGACGAAACGGCTGTGGGTCTCGTCGGACGAGAGGAGGAAAACCGCGTCGATATCCGGCGAACCGATCAGCGCCTCTGCCGTTTCGAAGGCCTTGGCAGTCGGGTATTCGGATGTGCACAGCGCTGTCAGGCTCGGTGACACATCATAAACGCCTGATATGACCCAGCGATCGCGCTGGTCGCTCAGCACCGGCAGATGGATCGACTGCGCGACCTCTCCAAGACCCACTAGCCCGACACGGATCACCGCCACGGCACACTCCCTTTGCAACCAATTGTTTCAGCCAACAGCTCGTTATAGCGACAGGTGCGGCTCGACCCGGCCGTCCGTCATGCGGCGCCGGTGACGAGTGCAACGAGTTCGTTGCCGGTGGTCTCCGAGGCACGCACCGTCGCCACCATCCGTCCCGCTCGCATCACCCAGATCTGGTCGGACAGGCGCCGCACCTGATCGAAATTATGGCTGACCAGGATGATGCTGACGGCCTGTTCGCGCAGGCGCCGGATCAGGGCTTCGACGTTGGCCGTTTCCTGCACGCCGAGCGCTGCGGTTGGCTCGTCCATCACCACCAGCTTGGCGCCGGAGCCTGCGGCGCGGCAGATCGAGATCGCCTGTCGCTGTCCGCCCGACAGACGCCGCACGCGCTGGCTGACCGAAGGCATGTTGATCGACAGGCGCGACAGCATGGCGCGCGCCTGCTGCTTCATCGCCTTGCGGTCGAGCAGGGCGAGCGGGCCGATCCGGCGCACGATCTCACGGTTGAGGAACAGGTTCTGAGCGACTGTCAATTCGTCAATCAGCGCGAGGTTCTGGTGCACCGTCTCGATGCCGGCCTTGCGCGCCTCGTCGGGATTGGCGAAGGGGTGCACCCGGCCGTCGAAAAAAATGTCTCCGGCGTCCGGCACATGCACGCCGACCAGGCAGCGTATCAGCGTCGACTTGCCGGCGCCATTGTCGCCGATCACCGCGGTGACCTCGCCACGGCGGGCCTGGAAGGCGACATCGGTGAAGGCGCGGATGCCGCCGAAATGCTTGCTCAGTCCTTCGCAGGCGAGGATTGCGTCGGCTGACGGGGAGTGATTGACGGCGCTCATTTCTTATACCGCATGATCAGTGCCGCCAGCACCACGATGGCGCCAACGGCCAGGGGCTGGTAGAAGGCCGAAACGCTGAGCAGCGTCAGCCCGTTGACGAGAGCGGTGAGCATCAGCGCTCCGATCGCCGGGCCGAGAATGCTGGCGCGTCCACCAAACAGGCTGACGCCTCCCAAGACGACTGCCGCCACCGAATTGAGCAGAAGGCTGGTATTGATCTGCGGTTCGGCCGAGCCGATGCGCGCGACCAGGAGCAGTGCGGCGATGCCGGCGCAGAAGCCTGAAATCGTATAGGCGGCAATCTTGACCCGGTTGGTGTGGATGCCGAGCGCGCTGGCGCTTTCGACCTGGCCGCCGGTCGCCAGCAGATGCACGCCGAAGCGGGTGTGGTAGAGCGCGATATGCGCCACCAGAACGGCTGATATCGCCACCCAGACGGGATAGCCGAACGGTCCAAAGGAGCCCGAGGCCAGCCGCAGCAGGAAAGTCGAGCCGACCATTATCGGCTCGCCGCCCGACAAGATCAGGCCGAGCCCGGTGACGCCCGAAAGCGTACCGAGCGTTACCACGAAGTCGGGTATTCGCCCGGCTGTGATGAGCACGCCGTTAAGGAAACCGACCGCGCTGGTGGCGGCTACGGCGAGCACGCAGGCGAGGAAGATGCCATAGCCCGCGGCATCGACGAGGCCGAGGATGATGGCGCCCAGCATGACGGCTGCCGCCAAGGAGAGATCGATGCCGGCGGTCGCGACGACGAAGGTCTGGCCGATCGACAGCACGACCAGGATCGCCGCGGCCAGCAGCAGGGCCTGCAAATTGGCGACGCTGAGAAAGACCGGCTGGGCGATGCCGAACACGATGACGAGGCCGATGAGGCCGACGACCGATGCCCAGTCGGCCCAGAAGGAAGGATCCAGGAGGAGAGCCGCCAGGGAGGGAGGGCTCTCCTCCGCCGCGCCCGCTTCCCGCGAGGACGCGTTCTCGGCGGGAGCGCTCACTGCTGCAACATCTCGCGGAATGGGTCCGGGTAGTCGCCGCCGGGGCGCGGGAAATTCTTCAACGAGGCTTCCGCATTGTCCTTGTTGATCAGCAGCACCGGCGCCGGTACGTTCGCAGGAAGCGTCTTGCCCTTGGCCGCGGCGGCGCAGGCTTCCACGCCCATGGCACCGACAACATAGGGATATTGGGCGACGGTGGCGGCGAGTTCGCCGGCGGCAACGGATTTCAAGGCGTCGACGATGCCGTCGAGGCCGATCACCTTGACGTCCTTGCCCGAGGTCTGGACGGCGCGCTGGACGCCGAGCGCCATGATGTCGTTGGCGGCGAAGAAGCCGGCGAGATCCGGGTGTGCGGCCAGGATGTCGGTAGCCGCGGTTAGCGCCTTCTCGCGATCCCAGTCGGCGCTGACCATCACCACGACGTCGAGCTTGCCTTCGACGGCCTGCTTGAAACCCTTGATCCGGGCATTGCTGCCGACATCGCCGACGATGCCGGCCACCAGCGCGACCTTGGAGCCTGCAGGAACCAGCTTCAGCATCTCTTCGCCTGCCAGCACGCCGGCGGCAACGTTGTCTGTGCCGATATAGGTTGAGATGGTGAAGCCGGCGGCCTTAGCCTGTTCGGCGTCGATGGTGCTGTCGATGTTTACGATCGGCTTGTTCTTCTGGGCGACAGGCACAAGTGCCTGGACGAGGTTGCTGACGCTGATCGGATTGACCAGATAGCAATCGAAATCCTGCATGGCCATGGCGGTCAACCGATCGGCCTGCCCGGTGGCGTCGCCCATATTGGCGGCTGCCTGGATAGTGACGGCCACGCCGTCGGCCTTGGCCTGCTCTTCGATGCCCTGGTGCATATACTGGAAGAAGGGATTGTCGAGACCCTTGACGATAGCCGCGACGCGGGCCGCGTCCTGGGCTTGGGCCGGCATGGAAATAACGGTTGCAAACAGGCCTGCGCCAAGCGACAGGCAATTGAACATACGCATGCTTCTGCCTCCTCCTAATTGTTGGTTGTGCCGCAATTGACCCGTTGTTCGGCGAACGGAATGCCTGTGCCGGCCAAGGCCAGCCCGGCACTTGCGAAAAGCTGCCGACCAATCGGCGATTGCCATGCGGCTTGCCGGTTCAGGAACCGTTCCGGGTCATTGTTCGTGTCAGGCATTTCTCCTCCCAGAGCGCTGACCGATGCCTGTCAGCATTTCCGCATGTTTTAGAAAAATTTGACACGCGTCAAGATTTAAATGGTGTGCAGTGGTTTTTGATGTGCTGCGATGCAGCAGAAATCGATACTGCAGGGATGTCGAAGCAGGCTTGATGCCGGCATCGTCAGTTGTCTGGTTTCAAACTATGAGCCCACCGCTCACGCCGATTGCAGAGGTGCCAGCGCTGGGCCATCGGTGCGAAACAGGTGGCAAGCCGATGGCGAGATGTCGAGCGCGATCGGGCTGTGCAACGGCGTCCTGTCGCCGCCTTCGGCTTGGACGACCAGCGTGATGTCAGGCGCGATCTCGACATGCAGGATGGTCAGGCTGCCAAGCCGCTCCGCCAGCACGGCTTGCCCCTTGAACTGTCCGTTGGCCGAGATGCGGAGATGTTCCGGCCGCATGCCGAGCAGAAGATCGTCGCCGGATTTGCTTGCGCCGGCGGCGACCGGCACGGTCAACGCCTCGCCGTCCGGCAAGGTCACGGTGACGCCTTCGGGGCCGGCTGACGCCACCTTCAGCTTCAGCAGGTTCATCTTCGGCGAGCCGATGAAGCCGGCGACAAAAATGTTTGCCGGCCTGATATAGAGATCGAGCGGCGAGCCGACCTGCTCGATCGAGCCGCCGTTCAGCACGACGATCTTGTCGGCCATGGTCATGGCCTCGGTCTGGTCGTGGGTGACATAGATCATCGTCGCAGCCAGATGTTCATGCAGGCGCATCAGCTCGAGCCGCATGCTGACCCGCAAGGCGGCGTCGAGATTGGACAGCGGCTCATCGAACAGGAACACTTTGGGATTGCGCACGATGGCGCGGCCGATAGCGACACGCTGGCGCTGGCCGCCCGACAGCGCCTTCGGCCGCCGGTCGAGTAGATGCGAAAGCTGCAGCACCTCGGCTGCCTCTCGCACCTTGCGTTCCTTTTCGGCGGCGGAAACGCCGGCGATCTTCAGCGCAAAGCCCATATTCTCGGCCACCGTCATGTGCGGATAGAGCGCGTAGGACTGGAACACCATGGCGAGCCCGCGCTCGGACGGATCGATCTCGTTGGCGCGCACGCCATCGATCAGCAGGTCGCCGGCGGTGATCTTTTCCAGCCCGGCGATCATGCGCAGCAGCGTGGACTTGCCGCAGCCGGACGGGCCAACGAAGACGACGAATTCGCGGTCCTCGACGTCAAGATCAAGGCCCTTGATGATCTCGACGGACCCGTAGGATTTGCGCACCGCGCAGCTTGAGCTCAGCCATGGCTTGTCTCCCTGGCGCCGGCACACTCAGTCGCGCCGTCTTTGTTGTCCTCGTCCTGCGCCATCGCCAATGGCGCGCCCGGTTCGCCTTCCCACAGGATCAGGCTGGCCGCGCCGATCAGTCCTGCGCGGTCGCCAAGCTGCGCCGGCACGATCGGCACATCCCGGTAGGCCGGCATCGCCCGCTGCTCGACGGTCGCCCTGATGGTTGGAGCCAACAGGTCGAAGCCATTGGCGAGGCCGCCGCCCATGACGATCAGGTCCGGCGAATAGAGGTGAAGCAGGTTGGTGAAGCCGATGCCGAGCCACTTCGCCTCCGCCTCGATCAATTCGAGCGCGCTGATATCGTCGGCACGTGCGGCTTCGACGACGTGCCTGGCCGAAACGTCGCCGTCAGCCGAAAGGCGCCTGAGCAGGGAGCCGTCGCCCGGCGTTGTCAGCGCTGTGGCACGCCGCCCGAGCGCGGTTCCGGAGGCGACCGCCTCGAAACAGCCGACGGCGCCGCAGAAGCAGCGGTCGCCCTCGCCGGTGATGGTCATGTGGCCGATCTCGGCCGCCAGCCCGCGCCGGCCGTGATAGATGTGGCCGTCGGCAACGACCCCGCCGCCGATGCCGGTCGACACGGTGACGAACACCAGGGAGCCGCTGCCTCGGCCGGCGCCGAAGCGCCATTCGCCAAGGGCGGCCGCGTTGGCGTCGTTTTCCAGCCGCACCGGCAGGCCGAAATGCTTGCCGAGAATGTCGATCAACGGCACGTCGTGCCAGCCGGCCAGCGTCGGCGGCGCGATCACGATGCCGGCCTTGGGATCGAGCGGTCCCGGCGCGCCGATGCCGATCCCGGCGACGTCCGCCTGTGGGCGCTGTGTCAGAAGAGCCCCGGCCAGTGCGATGATCTGGCCGATCACCGCATCCGATCCCGCGATCGCCATCGTCGGCGCCGAAACCTGCGCGACGACGCCGCCGCCGCTTTCGACCAGCGCGCCGCGCAGCTCCGTTCCGCCGAGATCGAAGGCGAGGGCCAGTCTTGTCATCAGGCGGCGACCTTCAGCCCACGCAGCCAAGCCATGCGCTGCGCGAGGTCGGGGTCGCCGAATGCCAGCGATCCGAGCACCACCGTCTCGGCCCCGGCGGCGCGCAGGCGCGGCACCGTCTCGTGGCGGATGCCGCCGTCGGCAGCCAGGATGATGTCGGTCTCGCGACCCGCTTGCTGCATCAGCGTGCGTGCCTCGATCAGACGGGGGCAAGCCTGATCGGAAAGGCTCTGGCCCTTGACGCCGATGGATGTGCCGAGGAGCGTCACAAACGCGACTTCGGGCAGGAACGGGGTGACCGCAGCGACCGGCGTTTCCAGCCTGAGCACGACGCCGGCCTCGGCGCCGAGTTCATGCGCCAGCCGCACGGCGCGCAGGCCGGCTTCGCCGTTTTCGGCATGGACGCTGATCAGGTCGGCACCGGCCTCGATGAACTGGCGCGTCTGCTCCTCGACGATCTCCGCTTCGACCATCAGGTGAACATGGATCGGTTTTGCCGTCAGCCCGGCGATCCGCGCTACCAGATCCGGGAAGAATAGGAAGCCGGGGGTGAAGCGGGCGTCTGCGACGTCGATGTGGTGGAGGTCGACATGAGGTTCTATGCGCTTCAGATCGCGCTCCATATTGGCAAGATCGGCCGACCACAAGGAAAATTCGTTGAGCAGCCGGTTGCGCGGCAGGGCGGCGATGGCGTCGGGACCGGACAAGGATTTGTTCGTCATGACGGAATGAGGCTCCGGAAACTCGAGTAGGTGTGAAGGAAGATCGTGATCTCAGCCTGCAGCTCTGCGAAATGCCTGACGCTGTCGAGTGCCTTGGGAGAGGTTTCGGCAAAGGTTGCGCCGGGGATCGCCGCCGCGAGCGTATGGGCCGCCGTCAGCGGATGCACCGCATCCATGGCATTGCCGATGACGAGCGTGGCGATGCCAAGGGCAGCGGCGTCACTCGCCGAAACGCCCGGGCCGTCGGCGGCAATGTCGGCGAGGACCTGCGCGAATGGCGCGGCGTCCGGCCGGTCGAAATAGCCGAACAGCGAGGCAAGGTTGTCGGGTGCTTCACGCTGCAGGCGCGCGGCGGTTTCCGATTGCGCGAAGATCGCCCTCGCCTTGTCGGGGCCACGATCCAGGATAAGCTTGGCAACCTCGGCGATCGGCCGCAGGTTCACCGGCGCGCTGTCGAAAATCCAGGCCGGCCGCACCAGGAGAAGACCCGCGACGCGGTCCGGATGACGGCAGGCCAGGCGCATGGCGATCGCCGCGCCCATGGAAATGCCGCCGGCGACGAAACGATCGAGGCCGGCCTGATCGGCGGCGGCAACAACATCGTCCGCGAACATGCTCAGGGAAAACGGACGGCGGCTGCCCAGTCCGGAGGCGCCGTGCCCGCGACATTCCAGCGTGATGCGCCGCAACCCCGGCCCGGAAGGGAAAGCCTGGGCGACCTGCGCCTCGCCACCGCCCAG
This sequence comes from Mesorhizobium temperatum, assembly GCF_002284575.1. Classification (GTDB taxonomy): domain Bacteria; phylum Pseudomonadota; class Alphaproteobacteria; order Rhizobiales; family Rhizobiaceae; genus Mesorhizobium; species Mesorhizobium temperatum. The sequence continues at coordinate 55,935 of NZ_NPKJ01000058.1, read as the reverse complement.
CCCGTGCTGAAAGACGACCGCAAGCCCGTCGCCATGGTCGGAGACTTGAAGCGCGGCGTCATCGCGAAGCAGCGTGGCAAGGCGGGGCATCAGGTCAGCCCCTTCAGGAAGCGGGCAACCCCCGGCGCTTCGTCGGCCGAAATGCCGTGCGTGACCAGCGCCCCGTCAAAGCCTGATACTTTCAGTCGGGCGACAAAATCCGGGAAATTGACGACACCCCGACCGGCCGTAGTGAAGTGGCCGTCAGCTAAACGGTCCTTGGCATGGGCCATGGCGACGTGGCCCGCTGTGCGTTCGACGGCGGCGGCGACGATGTCGCGTGCTTCGGCTGGGCTCGCCTGCTCGAACAGGTTGGCCGGATCGAGCACGACGCGCAGCCGTTTCGAGCCCATCTCGGCGATGAGGCGCATCGCGTCCGACGCCGAGGTGACGATGTTGGCCTGTTCGGGCTCGATGCCGAGATCGACACCGTGGCGCTCGGCGAGCTGCAACGCCTTTTCCATCTCGCTCGCCATGTCGTCCCATGCCTCAGGGGCGGCATTGTCAGGGTGATACGCCCACTGATCGTCCGCGTTGCGCGTTCCCGTGCACAGGGTGACCAAGGGAACGGACAGGGATGCCGCGGCCTTGATGACCACGCCAAGCCGGCGCAGGCCGTCGTCGCGCATAGCCCTGTCGGGATGGGCCATGTTGTAGGTGCCGGAGAGCGCAACCAGCGCGACACCGCAAGCATTTGACGCGGCCGCGATGGCATTAATGGCGTCTTCCGGCACCGCATCCGGCATCGACGGCAGGCCGGCGCAGGCCAGGTTGAACTGGGTGACGGCAAATCCCGCGTCGCGGACCGCTGCCAGTACGCCGGCCGGTTCGCTGCCAGGGAAGGTCTTGGCGAACACCCCGATCTGCATCAGACCGCTCCCGTGACGCTGGCGGTCTCGACGCGCTCACCGCTTTCGACGGAGCGGGCGATCGCCACCATGGCGCGGATCGAGGCGAGGCCGTCCTCGACATCGGCGCCGCGCAGCGGCGCGCCGTCGAGCACCGTGTCGGCGAGACCCTCGAGCTGCCGCCTGAAGAAATGACCGTCGGCGCCGAGCGGCCTTCGCGATGTCGCATCCTTCTCGTGAAAGATATCGACTTCGCTCGCCCGGAAATACCAGGGGTTGAAGGTCTTCGCGATCACCGAGCCGTTTTCGCCATAGAGCTGGAAGCCCTCGTGCCAGTCCATGCGGACAGCCACGGTGAGGTCGAGATGGCCAAGCGCGCCATTGGCGAACTCGGTTTCGACGAACCAGCAATAGGCGCCGAAACGCTCGTTGAGGCGGGCGCGCACGGCGACGATCTCGCCGCACAGGAAGCGCGCAGTGTCGACCAGGTGCGAGCCGTGCGCGAGCATGAAATACTGCCTGAGATCGGACTTCGGATCGCCGCCCGGTTTGCGCGCCAGCTTGCTGGTGACGGGCAGCGGCTGGACCGCGTCGGTGTTGGTGTAGCGGTGAGTGGAATCGCAATACCAGGCTTTTAGCGCCAGGATCTCGCCGATCTCGTCCCGGACGAAATCGCGCGCCCCTTCCAGTGCCGGGTCGAAACGCTTCATATGGCCGACCTGCAGCACCTTGCCGGAGCGCCTGACCACATCGGCGAGCACCTCACCTTCCTCGACCGAAACGCCGATCGGCTTCTCGCACAGCACGTGCTTGCCGGCCTCGAGCGCCTTGATCGACATCGGCACGTGATAGGCGTCCGAGGTCGCGACGATCACCGCCTCCAGTTGTGGATCGGCGAGCATCTCATCGTAATCGCCATACATTTTTTCGGGTTCATAGGTCGCGCCCATGCGCGCCAGAAGATCGGGGGCGGCATCGCAGATCGCATAGAGGTCGGCGTTCCTGGCCTTCACGCAGGATTCGAGATGGGCGAATTGTGCAATCGGCCCGCAGCCGAGCACGCCGACACGAAGGCGACGGTCTTGCTTCCGGATCATGGTCTCTTCCTCACGCGCCGTAGTCGCGCATGGTCTGGCGGTTGGTCTTGACCGCGGCGGCCGGATCGGCGGCGGCGGTCTCGGATTCTTCTTCCAACACCAGCCAGCCGTTGAAATGTGGCGCGGCGCTGGCGATATCGATCACAGCTTGGGTGTCGCAGACGCCCTTGCCGAGCATGGCCCATGTGCCGCTGGCATCGACGTCCTTCAGGTGGATGTAGCGGATGCGGTCCCGGTATGTGGTGAGCGTGTCGATCATGTCTCCATGGCCGCGCAGGATGTGGCCGGTGTCGGGCACCCAGCCGACGAGCGACGGATCGATCAGTTCGAAAATCCGGTCATAGTCGGCACGGTCGAACAGCAGCGTGTTGTGGTGGGAACTGGGATGGACGGCGATATCGACGCCGGCCTTGCGTCCGAATTCGCCGGCCTTGTTGTAGAACTCCGCAGCGATGGCAAACTTGTCGTCACGCGGGCCGTCGGACACGACGGTGGCCGAACCAATGGAGACGAGGGCGCCGGGGAATGCAGCGGCGAAATCGATCCAGCGCTGCGCGGTTTCCAGGTCGGCGCCGATCTTCTCCTTCAGCGTGAAGCCGCTCTTCGAGCCGAAAGCTAAGGAGACGAGGGCAAGGCCGGACGACTTCAGCGCGGCAGCGAATTCCACAGGCCTGTCGGCATAGCGGCCGATCATCGTGTCGGTGATCTCGATGCCGTCATAACCGCCATCGGCGATCGCCTTAAGCAGATCGTCGGGACCACCGGTAAAACGGTCTCCGAGCATTTCCCAGGTAAAGGTCTGGCAACCGACTTTCAGGTCTTTCACGTTCATCCTTTCATTCCTTGATGCCGCCCTGCGTCAGCCCTTCGATGATGTGCCGCTGGAAGAACAGCACCAGCACGATCAAAGGGACGGTGACGACGGCCGAAGCTGCGGCGATGTCGCCCCAGGGCACGTAATAGAGATTGGTGAAGTTGGCGATGCCGACGGGGATTGTCTGGCGATCGATGTTGGAGGTGAAGGCGAGCGCGAACAGGAACTCGTTCCAAGCGGTGATGAAGGCAAGCAGGCCTGTGGTCACCAGGCTCGGCAGCGACATCGGCAGGATGATATGCCAGAGCAGGCCGGGAACGCTGACGCCGTCCATGCGCGCCGCCTCGTCGATCTCGCGCGGCAGCGTCTCGAAATAGCCGAACAGCACCCAGGTGACGAGCGGCAACCCGAGTGCGAGGTAGGTTATGATCAGCGCCGTGTAGGTATCGAGCAAGCCGAGATTGCTCGCCACCAGATAAAGCGGCCCGACCAGCGCGATCTGTGGAAACATCGACACCGAAAGGATGACCATCAGGATGCCGAAGCGGCCCCTGACGTTGAGCCGCGACAGCGCGAAGGCGGCCAGCGACCCGACGGAGAGGCACAGGAATGTCGTGGCCAGCGACACCACCAGCGAATTCCAGACATAACGGTGCAGTTCTTTCTCGACGAAGGCATTGTAGTAGTGCTCAAGCGTGAAAGGCGCGGGGATCAGCGACGGCGAGCCTGACGTCAGCGCCTTGTCGAGCTGAAACGACGTCGAGAACTGCCAGATGAACGGGCCACCCGACCAGACAAGGATGAGCAGTGCGCCAAGGTAAATGACAATGGTCTGCAGCGGCGAACGCGTGTCGTTCATTGCGCCCTCCTGATTTGCCTGATGAGGTAGAGGCAGAATACCAGTGCGATGATGCCTTCGGTGACGAACATTGCCGTCGAAACGGCGGAGCCATAGCCGAATTGCAGCGTCGAGAAGAGCACCTTGTAGGACAGTGTCGACAGCGTCTCGGTCGAATCGGCCGGACCGCCTCCGGTCAGCACATAGACGAGGTCGAAGACGCGGAACGCGTCGAGCGCGCGAAACAGACCGGCGATCAGCAAGGTCGGCATGAGTAGCGGCAGGCGGATGTACCAGAAGGTGATCCAGCCTTTTGCGCCATCCATGCGCGCCGCTTCGATCAGCGAATTGGGCACAGTCTGCAGCCCGGTCAAAAGCAACAGCGCCATGAACGGCGTGGTCTTCCAGACATCGGCGATGATGATGGTCGTCATTGCCGTGTCGGGCGAGCCGTACCAGTTGACGTTCTGGTCGATCAGCCCGGCATGCAGCAGGATATAGTTGATGATGCCGTTCTGGCCGTCGAACAGCCAGCCGAACATCTTGGAGGTGACGACGGTGGGCATCGCCCAGGGCACCAGCATGGCGGCGCGAACCAGACCGCGGCCCTTGAAGGCCTCGCACAGGATGAGCGCCATGCCGAGCCCGATGACGGTCTCAAGTATCGTCGATGCCGTAGTGAACCACATTGTGTGCCACCAGGCATTCCAGAATTGGGCGTCGCCCCATAGCTGCACATAGTTGGAGAAGCCCGAGAACTCGTTCTCCTGCGTGATCAGCGAGGTGTTGGTGAGCGAGAGATACAGCCCGTTGATGATCGGGTAGAAGGAAACCGACGCCAGCGACACGAAGGCCGGCGTCAGCAGGAGGAAGGCCCACAATGAGACTGGAAGTGCCTTGCCAAACCGCCGCGGCCAGCCAATGCCAGGAACAGTGGCCGCCGCGGTCATGGTTCAGCCGACGATCTGGTCGATTTGCGCCGCCAGCGCGTCCATCTCGGCCTGGACATTGCCTGAGACCAGCGCCTTGGAGATGCCGGACTGCAAGGCCAGCGTCACCTTTGCATATTCGGGCGTGATCGGTCGGGCGGTGGCGCCGGTGAACACCTTCTCGAGGCTCGCCATGAACGGCTGTTCGGCCTTGATCTTCTCGTCCTGGAACAGCGCCGGGCGTGTTGGCGCAAGGCCGAAGTTCAAGGCGATGCGATGCTGGGTTTCGGTCGACGACAGCCAGGTGAGCAACTCGATCGCGGCTTCGCGCTGCTTGGAGTTGGCGTTGACGCCGAGCTGGTAGCCGCCGAGACAGGCCGAGCTCTTGCCGCCGGGGAAAGACGGCAGCGGCGCGACGCCGACCTTGTCGACTATCTGGGAAGCCTTGGCGTCCTGGGCAATCGGATAGACATAGGACCAGTTGCGCATGAACATCGCCTTGCCTGAGGTGAAGGGCTGGCGCGACGGCTCCTCGTCCCAGGACAGGACGTCCTGCGGGCTGATCTTGGTCCCGTTGATGGTGTCGTGCAGGAACTGGATCGCGTCCACCGCCGCCTTCTGGTTGATCAGCGACGACTTGCCGTCGGGCGCCAGGATCGCACCATTGTTGGAAGTGATGATCTCGACTGCGTCGCAGACCAGAACCTCGGCCTGCTTGCCTTGCCAGAGATAGCCGAAATCGACATCGCCGGCCTTCTGCGCGGCGGCCGCGATGGTCGCCATGTCGGCCCAGTTTTCCGGCACCTTGCCGCCATGCTTTTCCAGCACATCCTTGCGGTAATAGAACATGCCCGAATCCATGAACCAGGGCAGGGCAGTCAGCTTGCCGTCATAGGTACAGGCGTTGAGGGTTCCGGAGAAGTAGGCGCTGCGCTTGTCCGCCGGAAAGTATTCGTCAAGCGGCAGCGCCCAGCCGGCGGCGGCAAAGCCGGCGATCCAGATCACGTCCTGGCTGAAGACATCAGGCGTGCCGGTGCGCCGGGCGAGCTGCTGGACGAGGCTCTGGTAGACTTCCGTCGATGAGCTCGGCGGCGGCAGCTCGATGTTCTTGACCAGAACGCGGTCCTGCGATTCGTTGAAGGCCTTGATCAGGTCGCCGAAAGTCTCCTTGCCGAAGAAGGCGGCGCTGGCAAAGCTGATTTCGGCGCGCGACTGTGCGCGCGCCCGCCGAACGCCCAGCCCGGTGCTAAGGCCAAGTGCCGCCGCACCCAGCAGGCCGGCGCTGCCGATGAGAAACTGCCGGCGGTCGGCGATCGTCACATGCGCCGCAGGCTTCGAGCCGGAGACCGGCCCTTTTTTGATGTCAGTCATTTTCTCCTCCTTGCGCTGGCAGCCTCCCAACCAGCATTTCCGCATGTTCCATAAAAATTTTACGCGCGTCAACATTTAAAAGCTGTAAAGCGGCTTTCGAATGTGGTCCCTTGCTGGTGCAAGGGGTCAGTCAAAGCGTTGCGACGTCGGGAGGTGGAATAGAAAATGCCAGGAAAATCAGCAGCTAAGCTCGGCATCGGCGTTGTCGGGTGCGGCAACATCTCGATGACCTATTTGCGCAATGCGGCTCTGTTCGGCGAGGTGGAGCTGCGCGCCTGCGCCGACATATCGCCAGATATGGCGGCGCTGCGTGCCAGCGAATACGGTATTCGGGCTCTCAGCGTCGATAAGCTTCTGGCCGATCCCGAGATCGATCTCGTCCTCAACCTGACCATCCCCGCGGCGCATTTCGACATTTCGCTTTCGGCGCTGTCGGCGGGAAAGCACGTCTTCACCGAAAAGCCGCTGGCGACCTCGGCCAGTGACGGTCGCCGCCTTGTCGCCGAGGCGGCGGAGCGCGGGCTGCTGCTGGGCTCAGCCCCGGACACCTTCCTCGGCGCCGCCGGACGGTGGGCACGCCGCCTGATGGACGACGGCGCGATCGGCCGTGCCGTGACCGGCACCGCCTTCATGATGGGGCGCGGCATGGAGCACTGGCATCCCAATCCGCAATTCTACTATCAGCCCGGCGGCGGACCGGTCTTCGACATGGGTCCGTACTACCTGACGATGCTGGTCAATTTGCTCGGGCCGGTGGCCCGCGTGATGGCGATGGCGACGCGGGGCCAGGAGGAGCGGCTGATCATCGCCGAAGGCCCCTACCGGAACACCAGCTTCAAGGTCGGCACACCGACCAACATCCTGTCGCTGCTGGAGTTCAGCTCAGGCGCCACCGTCACCTTCGGCGCCTCGTGGGCTGTCTTCAGGCACTCCAACCACCCGATCGAGCTGCATGGGACGGAAGGCTCGCTCAGGCTGCCCGATCCGGACACGTTCGGCGGCACCGTCTCGCTGTCGGAACGTGGGGCCGACTGGGCCGACTTCCACAGTGAGAGCGAACTCTATGGCGCGTGCAACTGGCCCTACGCCGCGCCGGACCGCGCCAACTATCGCATGCTCGGCGTCGCCGATCTTTCGCGCGCGCTGACAACCGGAAGAAAGCCGCGGGCGTCCGGCGAACTTGCGCTGCATGTGCTCGAGATCATGGAGGCGATCCTCGCTTCGGGAGAGAGCCGCGAGTCCGTCGCCGTCTACGCAACCGTCGATCAGCCGCCGCTCCTCCAGGAGGACGAAGCGGCCAGCCTGCTTGCCTGACATCGGAGGGCTTACGATGATGACGTCGCTTTCGCCCTTGCTCGATCCGGAGGCCCGGCATGTGCTCGACCTCGACCGGGAAGCGGCAGCCCCGCCGTTCGAAAGCGGCACGCCCGAAGAGGCGCGCCGCGCCTATGAGGAGGGCTTTCCGGCATTGCAAGGTGAGCGTGACCCTGTCGCTTCGCTGACCGAGCGCACCATCACCGGACCCGGCGGCCCGCTGACGCTCAGGATCTATCGCGGACAGGGCGTGAGCGGGGCCGCTGCCCCGGCGCTGCTCTATCTGCACGGCGGCGGCTGGGTGATCGGCAATCTCGAGTCGCATGACGAGATCTGCAGGTGGTTTGCCAATATGGCGGCCTGCGTCGTCGTCTCTCCCGACTACCGGTTGGCGCCGGAGCACAAATTTCCGGCGGCGATCGAAGATTGCCGTGCCGCACTTTCCTTCATGCAGGACGGCGCGGGCGATCTCGGCATCGATGCAGAGCGGCTCGCTGTGGCCGGCGACAGTGCTGGCGGCAATCTCGCTACCGTGCTTTGCCTGCTTGCGCGCGGCGACAAGAACCCGCCGACGGCGCAACTCCTGTTCTATCCGAACACGGACGCCTCGCAGGCGGCAGACAGCTACCGCCGTTTTGCCGAGGACTATGGCCTGACATCGGCGACCATGGCCTGGTTCCGCGACCACTACATCCGCGATGCCGGCGATATCGACGATTGGCGCGTGTCGCCACTCAACGCCGAGAGCCTTGCCGGCGCAGCGCCGGCTTTTGTCGCAATCGCCGGTCACGACATCCTCGCCGATGAAGGCGAGGCTTATGCCAAGCGTCTGGAAGATGACGGTGTGCCGGTCGTCCTGCGGCGTTGGCCCGGCCAGATCCACGGCTTCGTCTCGATGGGCCGTCATGGTCCGGCGGCGCGGCAAGCGGTCAGCGCGGCGGTTGCCGCATGGCGCGGCTTCGATCCTGTCTTTGGAAACGCTCAGGCCGACTGACGCATGACCAGCGTCGCGTCGAGACTGACCTTGGGGGCAACTGCCGCGTCGTCCTCGTCCAGCAAGGCCAGCAGCGTCTCGACGCTGCGTCCCGCCATGGAAGCGAAGTCCTGCGCCATGGTGGTGAGGGCAGGGCAGGTGTAGCGGCTCAGCGGATGGTCGTCATGGGCTGCGACCCGCAGGTCGCAATCGCCCTTGCGGCCGACCTTGCGGCCTTGCGAGTAGGCGGCAGCCATCACGCCGAAGGCGAGACGATCGTTGGCGCACAGAATGGTCTTGCCCGGCAGACCGCCACGGGCGAGCATCGCTTCCATCTGCTCGTAGCCGATCCGTTCGAAATCCCAGGTGTAGTCATAGGTGTTGCCGATGAGCACCGGCTCATGCCCAAGCCGCTGCATGGCGCCGACATAGCTGTTCAGGCGTTCGCGCGAATTGTGGTTGACGTGCGGGATGTCGAAATAGACCGGGGCGTCACCGGAACGGCAGAGATAATCGACGATCGTCGAGACGCTCTGGCTGTTGTTGTTGCCGACGAATGGCGTGTCGCCCTCGAGGTAAGTGTCGAAATAGACGATCGGTATGGTCTGTGTCAGCTTCTCCAGCGTGCGGTGGTCTGAGCGCAGGCCGAGCGGCGCAATCAGCGCGCCGGAGACTTTCAGCGAAAGAATGGTTCGCGCTGCTTCCACTTCGAGCTCGCGCGAGCCGTGCGAGGAGATCACGATCGGCCAGTAGCCTTCGTCGCGCAGCCTGAGTTCGATTCGGCTGACCATCTCGGAATAGAAGGGATCGGCGACCGTCGGCACCACGATGCCGATGCTGCGGGTCCGCTTGCGGTTCAGGTTTCGCGCAAAGAGATTTGGCTGGTAGTCGGACGAGCGCAGCGCCACCTCGATCCGCTGACGTGTCGCCGGCTTGACGCTGGTCGGATCGTCGAAATATTTCGACAGTGTCGGCCTGGAGACGCCGCAAGAGCGAGCAAAATCCTCCATCGTCTTGTGTGTCATCGACATCAAAGCCCTCGCGCTGCTACGAGCGCTGCCCGGTCTCTACATACGGTGCGCCAGCGCGCAACTGCAAGGCGAAACTTTACAGACAATTTCGGTAGTTTCCATGCGTCAATTTATTAATTGACGCGAAAAAGCACAAGCCGTATTCACCTCCGTGGGCGAATTCGAAATTCATGTCACCCGGAAAGTGCTCGCGCGGTCATCAGAAGCGAGGCCGGGGCGAAACGCCGGGAGGGATTCCGCGAGATGAGGAAGCTGGTCAGTGCCGGCGAGATTCTGGTCGAGATCATGGCCGAGCGGATCGGCCAGAGCTTTCTCGAGCCTGGTCCGCTGCTTGGACCCTACCCGTCCGGAGCGCCTGCCATCTTCATCGGCCAGGCGGCGGCGCTCGGCCAGCCGGCCGGTCTCATCGGCGCCGTGGGCGACGACGATTTCGGCAGGCTGAATATAGAGCGGTTGCGGGCACTGGGCGCCGACGTGTCGGCGATCGCGGTACACAAGGGCCATGCAACGGGCACGGCCTTCGTCACCTACCGGGCCGACGCCAGCCGGCATTTCGTCTTCAACATCCGCAACAGCGCCTCCGGCCTGATCGAGACCGACGGGGCGGCAACAAACTTGCTCGCTAGCGCCGATCACGTCCATGTCATGGGTTCGTCGCTGTTTTCCGACCGCGCCGTTGCGGTGACGCTATCGGCGATCGAGACTGTCAAGGCCAAAGGTGGAACGGTGTCCTTCGATCCGAACATCCGCCGGGAGATCATGCAGGCGTCCGGCGTGCGCGCGGCGCTCGATCATGTGCTGGCGCGAGCCGACATCTTCCTGCCGAGCGGCGAGGAGCTCTTCCTGTTTTCATCGGCGAAGGACGAGAAGGGCGCGGTCGACGAATTGCTGGCCCGTGGCCTGTCCTGCATCGTCCTGAAGAAAGGCGCCGCCGGCGCCGTCTATCATGATCATCACGGTGCGGTCGCCTCGTCCGGCTTTGCCGTCGACGAGGTCGATCCGACCGGCGCGGGCGATTGTTTCGGTGCTGCCTTCGTCTCGTTCTGGCTGCGCGGGGCGGCTCCTGCCGAAGCCCTGCGGATCGCCAATGCCTGCGGTGCGCTTGCCGTCACCCGCAAGGGGCCGATGGAAGGCATTTTCCCGCTTGAAGCGGTCGAGGCATTCATCGTCACGGGGAACACGCAGTGAGTGACGCGACGCGAAGGTTTGCGAACATTGCGGCCAGGCGCGCCGCAGGCGAGAGAAGCGGCATCGCCTCGGTCTGCTCGGCGCATCCGCTGGTCATCGAGGCTGCCCTGCGCCACGGCGTCGCGCGGCACGCGGATGTGCTGATCGAGGCCACCTGCAACCAAGTCAACCACGAGGGCGGCTACACCGGGATGAGGCCCGCCGGCTTCCGCAGCTTCGTCGAGGCGCATGCGCTGAAAGCGGGTTTCCCAGTCGATCGCCTGATCCTTGGCGGCGATCATCTCGGACCCAATCCGTGGAAGCACATGGCTGCGGCCGCCGCGATGAAGAAGGCGGGGGCGATGATCGATGCCTATGCGAGCGCCGGCTTCACCAAGATGCATCTGGATACGAGCATGGCCTGCGCCGATGATCCAGCCGTGCTTGCCGATGAGATCATCGCCGCACGCGCGGCCGAACTTGCTGCAATCGCCGAGGCGGCGGTCGAGCGCGCCGGCAGCGAGAAGCCCGTCTACGTCATCGGCACCGAAGTGCCGGTGCCGGGCGGTGCACTGGAGGCGCTCGACCACCTGAATGTGACGGCGCCTGACGATGCCTTGCGAACGGTAGAGGTACACGCCCGAGCGTTTTCCCGCGCCGGCCTCGAGGCCGCTTTTGCCCGAGCGATAGGCGTCGTCGTCCAGCCGGGCGTCGAGTTCGGCAACACCGAAATCGTGCCCTATGCGCAGGCCAAGGCGACCGAACTCGCAGCCGTGCTCGACCGCATGCCAAAAGTCGTTTTTGAAGCGCATTCGACTGACTACCAGCCGGCCGAAGCGCTTAACGCTCTCGTTCGCGACGGTTTTGCCATCCTCAAGGTCGGCCCCTGGCTGACCTTCGCGCTTCGCGAAGCGCTGTATGGGCTCAGCCATATAGCCGATATGTTCGCGCCGGACCCTTCGCGCGAAAGCCTACCTGCCGCGATGGAACGCATCATGCTGGCGTCTCCGGAAAATTGGCAGAAATACTATCCGGGTACTCCGGAAGAGCAGCGCGTGCAGCGGCATTTCTCGTTCAGCGACCGCATCCGCTATTACTGGCCGACGCCGGAGGCGCAGCGCGCAATGCAGGCGCTGCTGGACGTCCTGAGCGAGAAGGATATCCCCCGGCCTCTGATCAGCCAGTATCTGGGGCAGCTCGACGCCGAGGTTGCGGCAGGCCGGGTCAAGCCTCTCGCGCACGACCTTCTGATCGGCAGCATCACCCGTGTCCTCGATATCTACGCGGACGCGACGGGACAGTAGGGATCGCGCCGCCGGAAAGACGGCAGCCGCCCAAATCCGCCTCATAGAGCCCGCTGTCGACGTCGTTTCGAAAAGGGCGCCGCCGCAATTTACAACTAACATGTTAGCGTGATAGGACTGCTGCACATTGATATCTGGAGAGAATAGCAGTGGCCTCGCGCTTTGGTCTTTCGGTAGCCCTCACCACGCCTTTCGAGGCTTCCGGGCAAATCGCCATCTCTCCCATGATCACGCAGGCCCGGGCTTGCCTTGGCGCCGGCTGCAGCAGCGCAACGCTCTTCGGCACCACCGGGGAAGGCGCCTCGGTGGGCACGGGAGAGCGGCGGATCGTCACCGAGGCCATGCTGGCCGCCGGCATTCCGGCACATCAGCTCGTCGCCAGCGTGCTGGTCGATGCGGCCGAAGACGCTGCCGAACAGGCGCGGCATGCCTTGCAGTGCGGCGTTCGCAACATCCTGCTGGCTCCACCGAGCTACTTCAAGAATGTCAGCGAGGACGGGTTGTTCGGATGGTTTTCCGCCGTCTTCGCTGCGCTCGGCCCACTGGCCCGTGGCGTCCTCCTCTACAACATCCCTTCTGTCACCATGGTGCCGCTCCCGCTTGCCCTGATCGGTCGGCTGCGTGCGGCCTTCCCCGGCGTGGTCGCAGGCGTCAAGGATTCGGGTGGCGACTGGAGTTACAGCGAGGCGCTGCTAAGAGCCCATGGCGACCTGGTGATCCTGATCGGCGACGAGCGGCACCTGGCCAGAAGTGTGCGCCAGGGCGGGCAGGGCGCCATTTCCGGCATGGCCAATTTCGTCACCAGTGAAATCCGTGCCATGGCCGAGGATGGGCGCGACGATGCCCGTGTCGAGAGCTTCGTGCTCGAATTGCTCAAATATCCGGTCACCCCGGCGGTGAAGGTCATGGTGGCGCGCAAGACCGGCGATGAGCGCTGGCTGGCTGTCCGTCCGCCGCTGGAGCCGATCGCTTCGCAGGGGCGGCAACAGCTTGCTGCCGCTTATGACAGGCTGTTTGCGACAGAGCCGGCCTGACCGGCAAAGGGAAGCGCGCTGAAATGGACGACAGCAGCGAACCGGCAACCCTCAGGGAAAGAGCTTATGCCAGTTTCACGCGGCATTTGCTGGCCCGCGATCTGCGACCGGGACAGTTCGTGTCGCAGCGTGAACTGGTTGCCTTTACCGGGCTGCCGCTTGGCGCCATCCGCGAGATCGTGCCGCGTCTCGAGGCCGAGGGGCTTTTGACGACCATCCCGCAGCGCGGCATGCAGATCGCCCATATCGACATCAACCTGATCCGCGAGGCCTTTCAGTTTCGCCTGTTCATGGAGCGCGAAGCGGTGGCGCTGTTCACCGTCAACGCCTCCGACGCCGAGCTCGCCCGCCTGCGGCACGAGCATGAGGACATGCTGGCTCAAGCGCTGTCGCAGGCGCCGACGCCGGAAATGGAAGCCAAGGCCCAGAACATCGATTGGGCCATGCACGACACCTTCATCGATGCGCTGGGCAACGAGATCATCGCCAAGGCGTATCTGGTCAATTCGGTAAAGATCAGGCTAATCCACCAGGAGCGTTTCCGTATCGACGGGCGCGTCGTGCCGGTAATGCAGGAGCACCTGACGGTGATCGAAGCGCTCGAGAGCCGCGACCCGCAAAAGGCGGTCGAGGCGATCAGCCGGCATATCGACAACGCGCGCCGGTTGGCGCTCCAGATCTGAGGACGTATGGTTCGCGGCTGCCGCGACACTATCCACAACGACAGCAACCCAGGGAGGAAGAAATGTCGTCCAATCCGTTTAAGCCAACGAGAAGGCAAGTCCTTGCAGGAACCACGGCGCTCGCCGCCGCGGGCCTGGCGGGCCTTCGCCCGAGTTTTTCCGCCAGCGTCGACTGGAAGCGCTTTGCCGGCACCACGCTCGACGTCAATCTGGTTAAAAGCCCGCGCAGCGACACCATCCTGAAATATATCGCCGAATTCGAGGAGCTGACCGGCATCAAGGTCAATGCCGAGGCGACGCCGGAACAACAGCAGCGGCAGAAGACGGTGATCGAGCTGAGCTCCGGCAAGCCGAGCTTCGATGTCGTGCATTTGAGCTATCACGTGCAGAAGCGCCAGTTCGAAAAGGGTGGCTGGCTCGCCGACATCGCCGGCTATCTCGCCGATCCGACCCTGACCGATCCCGGCCTGGTCGAAAGCGATTTCGCCGAGGCCGGCATGCTGTTCGCCAAGGACAACCAGGGCGTGCTGCGTTCGCTGCCCTTCTCGGTGGACTACTGGATCGTCTACTGGAACAAGGAGCTGTTCGAGGCCAAGGGCCTCAAATACCCTGAATCGTTCGACCAGCTGGTGGCCGCCGCCGAAGCGCTGACCGATCCATCGACCAACACTTTCGGTTTCGTCGCCCGCGGCCTCAAGAATGCCAACACGCCGGTGTGGACGTCGCTGATGCTCGGCTACGACATGACGCCGCTCGACGACAAGGGCAAGCTGCGCACCGAAACGCCCGAGGCGATCGAGGCCGCTGCCCTCTACCAGAGGCTGATGACCAAGTCCGCTCCTCCGGGTGTCACCGGCTTCAATTGGGCTGAAGCGCAGTCCGCCTTCCTGCAAGGCAAGATCGGCATGTGGTTCGATGGCGTCGGTTTTGCCCCGCCGATGGAAAATCCCGAAAAGTCGCGCGTGGTCGGCAAGGTCGGCTATGGCGTCATGCCCAAGGGGCCCAAGGCGCATGCCTCCGGGACGTTTGGCGACGGCCTCGGCGTGACCGCCTCCAGCGAAAAGAAGGAAGCTGCCTATCTCTTCTGTCAGTGGGCGGTTTCCCCGGCCATGGGCGCGCGCCTGCTCCAGGCCGGCGCCGGCGTGCCCTTCCGCAAGTCGGTGCTGGAAGATCCCAAGGTGCGCGAAGGCGTCACCATGCCGGCAAGCTGGCTCGATGCCGTGGTTCAGTCCGGCAATATCAGCAGGCTGGCGCTGCCGGTGATCATCCCGGTCACCGAGTTCCGCGACATCTACGGCGTGGCGTTGACCAACATGATTGCCGGTGCCGATCCTGCCGAAGAACTGAAGAAGGCCACCGCGCAGTTCCAGCCGGTTCTCGACAGGAGCGAGCAGGGCTGATGTCGACCATCGCCCCTGAACGCACCGGGGTGACGACAGGTCGCACCGAGGTGACGACGGATCGCACCGAGGTGACGACGAAACGCAGCGGCGCGACGACGCAAGCCATCGAGGAGAGCCAGTCGGTCCGACTGGCTCCCAACTACTGGCCCTTCGTCGTTCCGGCGCTCGTCGTCGTTAGCGCCGTGATCGTCTTTCCCTGGGCTTTCACGCTCTGGATGAGCGTCAACCGCTGGACGCTCGGCCAGTCGCGGAGCTTTGCCGGGATGGAAAACTATCTCCGTCTGGCCAGCGACCCGCGATTCTGGGAATCCCTTGTTCATACGTTGACCTACACCTCCCTCTCGGTGGCAGCGCCGATGTTCTTGGGCACTGTCGCCGCCCTGATCTTCGACGCCAGGTTTCCGCTGCGCGGCCTGCTGCGCGGCGTCTTCGTTATGCCGATGATGGCAACGCCAGTTGCCGTGGCGCTGGTCTGGACCATGATGTTCCATCCCCAGCTCGGCGTGCTCAATTACCTTCTATCGCTGGTCGGCATCCCGGCGCAGGAATGGATATTCAACGCCAACACGGTCATCCCTTCGCTGGTCGCGGTCGAGACCTGGCAGTGGACGCCGCTGGTGATGCTGATCGTGCTGGGCGGGCTGGCCTCGGTACCGCGCGAGCCGTTCGAGAGCGCCGAGATCGACGGTGCCAATGCCTGGCAGCAATTCCGCTACCTCACCCTGCCGATGATCGCGCCGTTCCTGATGATTGCGTTGATCATCCGCACCATCGATGCGCTGAAGAGCTTCGACATCATCTATGCGATGACCCAGGGCGGACCGGGCACGGCGTCGGAAACCATCAACATCTATCTCTACAACACCGCCTTCTCCTACTACGACATCGGCTATGGCTCGGCCATGGCCGTGGTGTTCTTCATCGTCATCGTGGCGCTGTCCTTCATTCTCCTGATGCTGCGCCAGCGCTCGCAGTGGAACGATGCGGAGGGCAAATAGATGAGCTCACGTCTGGTCAACCAGATCGGCCTGTTTTTCGCGGCTCTGGTCATCGTCTCGCCGGCGATCCTGTTCTTTCTCTGGATGATCTCGCTGTCGCTGAAATTCGAGATCGACAACGGCGCCTATCCGCCGATCCTGATCCCCGAACGTTTCGCCTGGTCGAACTATGTGAAGGTGTTCGAGGAGAACAATTTCCTGCTCTATCTCTGGAATTCGGTTCTGGTGACCGGCACGGCGACACTGCTGGCGCTGCTGATCGGCGTACCAGCCGGATATGGCATAGCGCGGCTCAAGGCCGAAAAATCGGCGGTCGTCATCATGATCGCCCGCATGACGCCCGGGCTGTCCTATCTCATCCCGCTGTTTCTGCTGTTCCAATGGATCGGGATCCTCGGCACGCTCTGGCCGCAGATCATCATCCATCTGGTGGTGACGGTGCCGATCGTGGTCTGGGTGATGATCGGCTATTTCGAGACCACGCCGATGGAGCTGGAAGAGGCGGCCAACATCGACGGCGCCAGCTCCTGGCAGGTGTTCCGGCTGGTTGCCCTGCCCATCGCCAAGCCGGGCATCGTTGTCGCCTTCATCCTGTCGGTCATCTTTTCGTGGAACAATTTCGTCTTCGGCGTGGTGCTCGCCAGCCGTGAGACGCGCACATTGCCGGTCGCCGTCTACAACATGCTTTCCTATGAGCAGGTGAGCTGGGGGCCGCTCGCCGCCGCCGCACTGGTGGTGACGCTGCCGGTGCTGGTCCTGACCATGTTCGCGCAAAAGCAGATCGTCGCCGGGCTGACCGCCGGCGCGGTCAAGGGCGGCTGAAGCCGCATTCCAGCTCGACATCACTCTTTTCCCCGGAGAAATCCAATGGCATCGGTAACCATCAACAACGTGCAGAAGGCTTTCGGAGCCACCAAGATCATTCACGACGTCAGCGTCGACATCGCCGACGGCGAGTTCGTCATCCTGGTCGGCCCGTCGGGATGCGGAAAGTCGACGCTGCTGCGCATGATCGCCGGACTTGAAACGATCTCCGGCGGGAAGATCGCCATTGGCGAACGCATGGTCAACAATCTGCGGGCGCGGGACCGCAACATCGCCATGGTGTTCCAGAACTATGCGCTCTATCCGCATATGACGGTGGCCGACAATATGGGCTTTGCGCTCAAGATCAAGAAAGCCGATCCTTCCGATACCGCCGGCCGCGTCAGGAATGCCGCCAGCATCCTCGGCCTTGAAAAGCTGCTTGAGCGCTATCCGCGTCAGCTCTCCGGCGGCCAGCGCCAGCGCGTCGCCATGGGCCGCGCCATCGTGCGCGACCCGCAGGTCTTCCTGTTCGACGAGCCGCTTTCCAATCTCGACGCCAAGCTGCGCGTCCAGATGCGCGGCGAGATCAAGGCGCTGCACCAGCGGCTCGGCACAACAACCATCTACGTCACGCATGATCAGATCGAAGCGATGACGATGGCCGACAAGATCGTCGTGCTGCATGACGGCCTGGTCGAGCAGATCGGCGCGCCGCTCGACCTCTACGACCAGCCGGCCAATCTCTTCGTTGCCGGCTTTATCGGCTCGCCCGCCATGAACTTCATTGCCGGCCGCATCGAGGAAGGCGTGTTCCGCAGCGCCGGCGGGCTGATCCTGCCGCTGCCGGAAGGCGCCCGCCCGACCGACGCTGCAGGACGCGAACTTGTCTACGGCATCCGTCCCGAGCACATCCGCGCAACTGCCCAGGGCATGCCGGGCACGGTCACGCTTCTGGAAGCCACGGGTTCGGAAATCTTCGCAAAGGTCGACTGCGCCGGCGAGGAAATTGCCTGCCTGTTCCGCGAGCGGCTGCCGCTCAAGCAGGGCGCGCAGATACGGATCGAGGTCGATCGCGCTTGCGCACACCTGTTCGACGCGAAAACCGGCCGGCGTATGTGATTGGCGTGGCCTGCGCGGCGGGTTCGCTCACGGCGGAGGTTCACTAACACTTTGAAACTATGGTGATCCCGACAACGTCATTGAGCACTGCGGCGGTAGAGCCTCAAGACAGCTACCGCTCTTACAGCATGCCAGCGGGGCATCACAGTTCAATGGCCTGCAACTCCGAAGCCGCTAACCACTCGCCTATCCTCCTGCACGCAACGGCGCTGCGGCACTTTGAGCTGCCGCATGACCCGGCCTTGGGCCCTGGAAGAAACTCCGATTTTCGGTGACGCCGACCTTCGGTTCGTCGGTCATGCGCTAGAGCCAGATACCATCTTTACGGTCGAGCGGGCCAACGCTCTCGGGTTCCGCATCAGCTTCTGCGGCTTCTGCGCCGTAGACCGTCCAGAGCATGTAGACAAAATACCCGACCTGCAAAACTATCGGGCTAATGATCGCCCAGCCGATTGAACCCGTTGCCCAATAAATCGAGATCGACACAAGGCACGACGTAGTGAGTATCCCCACCAGGACCTGAGAAACATTCATCAGTCTTTTCAAAGCGTCCCGGAGCTGACAACAGCCGAGAGGCTCTCCCAATCCAATACTCGGTACTCGATACCCCGAACCAACATCCCATTATTTTAGAGGTTGCGCAAGTACCATGTCGGGTAGCGGCTGCGACATGCAACCTTCAGTTTAAAGTTGTTTAATTCCGGCGGTCTGTCGGCTGCCAACGAAGGGTGTAAAAGCTGGTGGAGGCGATTCTCGCGGATGGCTCCGCCTGGGGCGATCGGGTGTATCCTCATCGTCGTTCGCCTTGCCCTGTCCTGCAGGCGGTTCACACCGCAGGCGGAGCAAGTTGCCGTCCTGCAAGCGGGGAAGCCGATTGGCCAAGCCAGGACGGCAGCACGGTCTGGGTCGGTCAGCCTCCCATCATCCCGGCGGATGACCTAACCTTCCAATCGGCCGCGGCCCAAAGCAGGTGCAGATATCTGGTTAGAGGAGATCCATAGACCAAAACTCCGATTAGCGTCCTAGCCCCTCTTTGATCGTCAACTGGGCAGACGAGACAGTTCGAAGTCGGTTCCATTTCTGGATAGCAGCTGCTCGGCGGACCGGAACATGTCGTCAAACGCGAGTTCATTCTCGAAGACTACCCCTCCGACGCCTATGCTCAGGACATCCTCCGCCCCTTTTGGCGCGAAATAGACTTGCGCAACGCGCGCCCGGATACGCTCACCGACCTCCTTGGCGTCTTCTTCGGTGGCACCAGGTAGAAATACCCCAAAGATGGATGTCCCTATGCGGCCGATCAGATCCTCCTCGCGCACTGATGACTTTATGGTCGAGGCTATGAGCCGCAAGGCCTCGTCGCCCCATTCAATACCAAATCGCAGGTTGATGGATCGAAGGTGTTCGGGATGGATGACCAGGAAGGCGCCCGAACGAGAGCCACGCGCAGACGGCTTCTTTACTCTCCGTTCGATGATCGAAGTAAAAGCCGCTCCGTTCAAGCAGCCCGTCAGGCCATCGTAGGTCGCTGACTTGTTTAACTCTTGCCGATAGCGGCGGATCTCAACCCGACCCCAGCCGATCAACAGGAAAAGTGGTAGCCCAATGGCGAGGGGGACGAGCGTTGCCGTGACAACGCCGCGTCCGAACGGCGTGAGCCCATCGGCGAACAGGAGCAGATAGTTGAGGGCTAGCGAAAAGCCCAAACTCCCGGCGGTCCCCAGAAGCGTCAGCCATGCGATACTCTTCCACGCCTGGGCAGAGCTGTTCGCCATCGATTTTGTCACTAACCGATCTCCTGTCAGATAGGCTGGCATAAGGCCGGCAAGTTACAAATTCGGTCTCAAAAGCCAATACAATTTGATCGATCGGACTGAATGAGCTCTGGCTGACCCACAGATGAAGCTGGAGTTGCCCGCGAGAAAGGTGGAAGACAAAAGTTAACAAACTAAGTGTCGGCGCAGGCTGAACAACCAGCAGCGCAGGCAACCGCCTGTATCAGCATGCTGCTCTAGAGCCTGCCCCGATAAAATTTGGATGGGGCTCTATTTTTTTGTTTGAGCATGATCTTTTCCCGAAAACCGGATTCCACTTTCGGTATCATGCTCCAGCTTCGGCAAGTACGGTCCCTGAGGGCTCTACGGCGAGCTGACTATCGAGGCGGGCCGAATATACCCATCTCCGTATCCATAGCTGTCACCTCCGCCTTGCCGTAGATCCCGCTCGGCAATGACAGGGCCCAGCCATTGGAAACCAGCCACGCACCGACATCCTGCCTGCCGAGCCTGCATGGGGCGGCGATAGCGAAACGATCAACTTCCGGTGGCACGAGACAATTCAGTGCGCGTCCGCGCAACCAAGAGTTGAAGGCTGCGCGCGCGCGTTGGCCGCAAGGCCAGACGACGTCAACAAAGGAACAGGTCTTGTCCATGTCAATGCTTTGGACCCCGCTGATGACCACCGTCCGTCCCATCGATTCGAAGATCGCGGACGAACTCGCAATCGGAGCGTAGAGCAGGACCTCCCCCCAATCTTGCGGCATCGGCGTTTTCGGGGGCACGGCGAGACCGAGTTCGCTGAGTGGCGGACGGGGCTCGATCCGTTCGATTTCCGAAGAATCAAGTTGTGGCGGAGCGATGAGGTCCTGAACAATCTTGCGTGCCGGCACTCGCCGTTGAGCGTCGAGAACGGTTGCGCCCGGTCGGGTTAGCTGTTTGCTGCGAATATCATGAGACGGCGCAGGAACAGGCCGGTCGACCGAAAGCAAAGCCCCGCCCTGAATGATCAGGAGGAGCCCGGCCAGAAGCTCCAGGCCTGCGAGCGCTACAGCCAAGCGGATGCGGCTCGGCCTGCCCATCAGGTCGAGAAGGCCCTACGGGTTCCCGCCGGGTCAAAAACCCGACGTCGATTTGGCAACCAATTTGAGCGCACCCTTTTCAACTCGATAGAACGGCATCGATCGCTGGCTGGATCCGTCGGCGCGAAACCGGAATAGACCTGTGGATCCGCGAAACCCGCTCGGATTTTCGAGTACCTGTTTGCTGAAGCCATCGGGTCCAACCGCGCTGGCGATCCCAGCAGTCAGGGCAACCATATCATAGGCGTAGGCGACATTGACGTCGGGCTGATAGTTATAGGTCGTCTTGAAGCGGTCGGCGATTGGTCCGGTTTCGCGCGGATCGAGCGTGGCGATATAGGCCCCTTCAAACAGCGGTTCGATGGGGCGTTCCAGCCAGCGGTTTGTTCCCACCACAGCGATTGTTCTTCCCGGGATACCCTTCGATTTCAGGGCGGCAAGGATTTGCAGCGGGCTGTCGTCTCCGCTGGCGACAATGACGGCGTCCGGAGCATCCACGAGTGAGTTCATGTCGGTGACCGCTTTGGTGCCGCCGTCGCCTGCCGAGTACGGGATAGTGACCGCCAGCGTTGCGCCATAGATGCTTAGGCTGTTCGCGACCCGCTTTTCAACGGCACTGCCATTCGAGCCTGCGACAAGCAATACGAACTTCTTGCTGCCTTTCGCCGCGATGCCTGCGGCGCCCGCCGCCGCGCTGTCTGCCTCGCTGAGGCGCACGGCATAAACGCCTGGACCGCCTGCGAAATTGTTGGCAAGTGCCAACACCGGCGGCCGTTTCGGTCCCGACAATTTGGCAATACGCTGCGCCGCCGGCAGTTCGGTCGGACCGATGACGACTTTCGCCCCCGTCGTGATCGCCTTTATCGACAATTCGCTGGCGTGTGCACTGTCGCCCTGCGTGTCCTCGACCGTCAGTGTGAGCAATCCGTTGTCAAGATCCGCCATTGCGAGTTTTGCGGCATCGAGCATCTTCCTGCCGGTTTCCCCCGTGGCTCCAGGGGCGGACAAGGGCAGCAGCATCGTGATCTTCGTCGAACCACTGCCGATCGATTGCGTCGCCTGGGCTCGGCCCGCAACTGCGGCGTCATTCTGCACTCCGGGTGCGGCGATTGCAGCCGGATCGAGCGCTTCGGAAACGCTGCCTTTCGACTGGCAACCTGACAATGTCACGGCGAGCGCAAAGGCGATTGCCCTCGTCCGCAGCCAGAGGACCTGTCGGCCAGCTTCCATGATTTTCCACCCTACGTGCCGCCGGGTCACTTCCCGGTCTGATCTTCCAGTCATGTCACGGCTGAGTTGCGCCGTCTTGTGGTTCTTTAGCCTGCAAAAAGCCGGGCTCTGAGCGTCCTGATCACGGCGTGTGCCAGCCGCGGCTCCAGGCCGTAGATCGACGACTGGCAGGTCGCAAATGCCTTCAGCGTTTCTCTCGTCCATTCCTGGGTGGCATCGCAGCGCGTCGGCCGCAACCGTTCGGGCAAAGCATTTTGTATTTTAGTGGATTGTTCCGACGCACCCGCGCCGGCATGCATGGCAAGCAGGTCAAAACCGACCAAGGCGATCGTTCCGGCGATCGCCCGCAGCAGTGTTCGGTCGGCCATCATTGTCAGCCAGCCGGCGCGTCGCCGCCGTTTTGGTCAGTTCATGTACTCGACCATGCGGTCGTGGAAACACTCGCATTTATTGAGGTAGTCGTCGTCGCGATAATTTGTCTTCAAATAGCCGTAAGCCTTGCCGCAGGCGACCTTGGCCTCGGAGGCCCAGACGAAGACAGGCCGTGACGAATGGATCCATTCCGAGCTGTTGGCGACGGCGACAGACTCGTCCATCAGTTGCACTACCTGGTTCTTGAGATCGACGATGTTGTCGGTCTGCACCAGGTTGGACGTGCCGACGACGCGACAATAATCGACCGACGGACCTTCGATGATGTCGGCGGCATACCCCGTCGATCCAACAGCCAGGAACAGTGTTGCACCGGCAGCCAGAAGTCTTGCAGACTTTTTCATGATGAATTCCCCTCTACCATTCGAATGTATAGCATGGCACCTAGCCCGTGCACTATTCATCTAAACCGCATTGGCCGTGGTCGTATGCTGGGTTATCCCGTCGTCATAAAGCAGCGTGATCGTGCTGGACACCGGCACGTTGGTTAGCGTGGCCACATCCACGAAATTGGTGCCGTTGGCCGTACCGTCGGCATCGACGCTTAGCGTGCCGGTTCCCGCATCGTAGTTCACGAACTCGCCGATATTGGCCCCCCCGGGGGCTGTGTCGAACAACGACGTCAGGTCGATCACGTCGCCCTGGCCGCCGGCGCCGCTGTAGTCGGAGATGAGATCCTTGATGTCCAGTTGGTCGAGTTTGAACGTATCAGCACCGTTTCCTCCAGTCATTGTGTCTTGGCCGAAACCTCCAACGAGGAGATCGTTGCCGTCGCCACCGCTGATAAGATCGCTGCCACCGCCGCCGCTGAGGAAATCATTGCCTCCCCTGCCTATGATGACGTCATTGCCGCCATTGCCATTGAGGTGGTCGATACCGGATGTGCCATAGATCTGGTCGGCCAAGGTGGCATCGCCATTCACCGTTATTCCGGGATCGCCTGGATCATGGGAGAAGAATTCGAATCTGACTGCGCGGGCCTGGTAGTTGCCGCCATCATTGTCGAAATAGGAAACTGTCCATGTGTCGCCGGCGGCCGGTGGATTTGCGATCAGATAGTCCGCAAGCGTCGTCGTCGTTGCGACCCCGGCGCCGTCGAGAAGGAAGATATGGTCATAGTCGACGGTCGCCTTCATCAGGCCGGTGGCCGGGTCGTAGGTCCAACTCTGCTCGAATGTTCCGCCAGTCAAATCGTCTTCAATAACTGCAAAACGGTTCGCTCCGATCCTGATCTCGACTTGAACTTCCTGCTCGCGATGCGATCCCGCACTGCCGTCTCCGAAGACACCTGGATTGCGTTCCCCTAGCGGGATCGGAGTTACGAAGGGCGACTCCTGGAAGTCGGTGTAGACTACTATTGTCGAGCCATGAGGATCTGCCGTTATGGCGCTTACCGTGGCTTGGGACAGGCTCAGATTCTGGGTCTGGTCATTTCCGGACGTGAGCGGGCTGTTGCCATTACCCACCTGTGCGGTATCGCTGGGCAAGCTGGTCGGCGGGACTTCGTGGATGCCGACAGTCTGAGTGACGTGGGCGGTGCCGTCGAAGACGTCCAGCGATAGATTGACGTTGACGGTGTCGGTTACCGTTGCGGTCGGCCTGTAGACCAGGTCGTCCAGCAGGTTGATGCCGCCGGCCGGATCGTAGAGCACAGTGCCGGCCGTCAGGGCGATGTAGGTGACGCCATCGAAATAGAACGTGCCTGTGGGGATCGTCCCCGTCGCGGTGACGATGAGGTTATCGCCATCCGCATCGGTCGGGATGGTCACCAGCAAGGGATATCCGTCGGGATAGCTCGGCGTGCTCAAAGTTTGCTGTGCCGGATCGCTCGACATCCAGTTCTGGGTGTTTGCGGCAACCGGGGCATTGTTGACNCGCTGTCCGACAGGGTGATGGTCAGCGTCGTCGTCGACAGGTCGCCGTCGCCGTCCATGATGGTGTAGACGAACGTGTCGGTGGCGCCGCCGGCCGGCACGGCGTTGGCAAAGCCGTCATAGCTGTAGGTGCCGTTGGCGTTCAGCGTCAGCGTGCCGTAGGTGCCGGCAATGCCGGCGCCGCCCAGCCCGCCGCTCACCGGGCTGGCGGTGTTGCTGCCGGCGGCCACGCCGACAACGCCGCCACCGGCGGCCGCACCGTCGGCGCCGAACACGTCGTCGGTGCCGTCGCTCAGCACGTTGCCGGTGGCGACGGCGCCCTCGGCCACGCTGTTGGTGTTGGCGTTCGCCGTCGGCACGTCGTCGACGACGTCGATGGTGAGCGTATCGTTGGCGCTCTGCCCGTCCTGGTCGGTCAGCACCACTGCAAAGTTCTCGAACAGGCTGTTCTCACCGAGGGCGGTGGGATGTGCCTCATTGTCGAGGAGCGTGTAGGTGTAGCTCACCTGACCTGTCGCGGCATCGTAGGCCGTCACAGCCAGCGTGTTGCCCTCCGGCGTCGTGAACGAGCCCGCCGTGAACACGCCGTTGGTGATGAAGGCCTGACCACCGATCGTCAGCGAGGCAATGCCGTCGGGCGAGGAGATGGTGAAGGTGCCCGTACCGGTCTCGGCCGTGCTTGACGGGTTCGACCCAGGCCCGCCCGGCGTCCCGACATTCAATGCCTCTTCATTCACCGTCACGTCGCCGCCACGGGCCTCGGGCGTCAGGTCGCTGATCACCGGCGGTGCATCGCCGATCGAGATTGTCAGTGTCGTGTGCGACAGGTCGCCGTCGCCATCCTTGATGGTGTAGGTGAACACGTCGTCGACGCCGCCGGGCGTGCCGGCATCGCGCGCATAGCTGTAGGTGCCGTCCGCGTTCAGCGTCAGCTTTCCGTAAGTCCCCTGGATCTGCACGCCAAGCGTACCAGCGTCGTCCAGATCGGAATTCGTCGTGCCGCTCGTGACCCCGACCACCGTCGCACCATCGGCGCCCTGCGTGTCGGCCGCCCCGTCAGTCACGTTGACGTCAAGGCCGTCTGTCCCGCCAGTAAGCACATTACCCGTCGCGGGGCCGAACTGACCCGCCGCGATGCTGTCCGTGTCGGCAATCGCCGTCGGCGCGTCGTCGACGATGTTGATGGCCAGGTTGCCTGGCGCTGCCGGATCGCCGTCGGCGTCCGTCACCGCGACCGGGAGGTTTACGCTGGTGGCGTCGCCGGAGGTGTTGTCGATGAGCGTATAGGAATAGCTGATCGTGCCGAGGCCGGTCGCGGGATCATAGACATAGCTCGCCGTCAGCGAGCCGGTCGCGTCGGTGAAGGTCTGGGGCACACCGGTCAGCACGTGGCCGCCCAGCGAGACTTCCGACACGCCGTCCGGCGAGGTGAAGCCGATCGTGCCAGAGGTCGTCTCCGAGGCCGCAGGCTCATTCGAGCCTTGTGACTCGCCGTTGCGTGCCGGCAGGCCAGCCTCATAGACCGTGGCCGAGGCTACAGGATCAATCGAAGGGATAGAGTCTTTCTCCCTGACGCCAATCGTCAGTTCCCGCGGCTCCAAACGGCCAAACTGCAAGGCCGTCGGCGGCAGCAACGCTGACAGATCGAATCCATTGCCGATCCCGCCGACTGGAACCGCGAAGTTTCCGCCGGCGCTGCCCGGCGTCCCGTTTCCCGGCCCCGCCGAGATCGAGCCGTCGGCGCCGAACGCAATGTCGACATGGCTTGCTTCAAGCGCCGCCAGCAAGGCGACGCGCGGCACCTCAACGTCGCCGAGAATAAAGGTCGGCACGTTCAGGGCACCGTCCTTGATGACGACCACCGAGCCGTCTGGCTGTTCGAGCAGAAGGTGGCGGCCATCGACTCGGATATTGTCGATGGCGACGTTGGCCGGAAATCTCACGGTGTTGCTGGCGTCGGCCACATATTCATGCGGCGCCGCAGCCGCTGGTGCATTGGCCGCTGCCGGCGCTTCCGTTTGCACTGGTGCGCCGTTGCCCACATCCGCCGGCACCGGCTCGGCTGCTGCCGGTTGCCCGGTCGAGGCTGCTTGCGCGACCTGGATTCCTGCCACCGATGCCAGGCCGCTGTGTTCATTGGAAGCAGAATGTTCGTCCGAGGGACCTGAAACACTGTCCAATTCGGTAATGGTCGCCATAGCTGAAACCCCTCCGGTATTTCTCTGGAAGAGACAGCGGTCACCTCGGCTTTGCAACAGTCTGGTAATCTATTCCATATATCCTAATATGCATCTGCCACTATTTTTTACGCATGGTAAACCACATTTATATAACCCAATATATGTTGCCGCCGCAGGCCAATTTACTGGCAATCCTTACGACAACGATGCGGAAAAATAAGTATAAATATATATAAAATTTTATACAAAATAGACGTAGCCCTTTGCGACAAAGTTATCCACCTTCCTTTCCAATAATTTGAGACAAGATTGGTAGCGTCCACAGTCAAAGGTGGGCGTTATGAAAAAAGAAAAGGCTGGCCTGGCAACCGGGCTCAAAATGCTTTTGTTGGCGATCGGCCTTGTCGGCCTGTCGCAGCCAGCACTCGCGAATGCCATCGTGGCGGATGTCGCTGCGGCCGGCGCGCTGCTGGAAAAGGTGCAGGCGCCGCCATGCCTCGGCGGCGTTTCGCTGGCGAGATTTCAGCCTTGGCGGCCTGCTGAAGCTTACCGCACAGAGATGTTTCCCGGCAGCTACGGGCCAGCCGTTGCTGATTACGGGGAGGCTCTTTCGACGTCGCGAGGCGATGCCGGCATAGATCCTGTGCAGACGGCGGCGATAATCCCCGGTGTGTTCGGATCGGTTGCCTTGTCCATGCGCAACGCTCCCGTCTCGGCGCGCTGGGCACCTGTCTACAGGGCCATCGCCGGCTGCTCTGCGAGCAGTGCGTGCGAGCGCAAGAGCGCTGCTTTTGCCGAGATCGTTAACGCTGTCAAAGACCGGGGATTCAGCGACAAGCTGTCCTTCGTCAACAGCAGCATAAACCGCGCGCTTGCCTACAGGAAAGACAGTGCAGTTTACAGCAGGCTCGACTATTGGGCGAAGCCTTCGGAAATCCTCGAGCGGCGGGCTGGCGACTGTGAGGATTTTGCCATCCTCAAGATGGCGGCACTGCTGCGGGCCGGCATCCCGGCGCAGAGCATGTCGCTTGTTGTTCTCCAGGATCGCCGCAGAAAATTCTTTCATGCCGTGCTGTCGGTGAGTACGGACAGCGGCACATTCATCCTCGACAGTCTCAACAACACTGTTTTGAAAGACAGCGATCTCCCTGATTATCTGCCGCTGTATTCCTTCAGCACTGACCGTGCGTGGATCCATGGCGCAAAACCAGGGGGCGCGCAAATGGCCGACGTCAAAGGCGCTTTCGCAACGGTTGCTCCTGGCGAAGGTTCGGAGCCGGATGTGTCCCTGTGAAAATTACGCAAAGCATCGTCAGCCAGGATTGAGCTGCACTTGCCCGGAGCGGCAGCTCTAAAGCGCGTCGCATCTGAACGGATTCATGCGACGCGCTTTAAGTTCTTGTTTTTATGCATATCGCAAAAACCGCTGCGCATCCTCGGGTCAAGCCCGAGGGCAAGCTTTTGCGCGACATGCATTAGCCGTTGACGAACGCCATCAGCAGCTCCGGTTCCGGTACGGGCGCCCGCACTGCATTCAATTGACCCCGATACCGACGTTCGCCGGCGCCGATGACGAAGCCGCTGGCGATCGGAACGTCGCCATTGGCATCGAGTCGGGCAAAAATGTCGGCGACATTGAGATCCAGCGCCAGCTTGAGATCTTGTCGTGCATCGTTGTTTGGTCCGGTCGGCAACTGACGCTTGACCAATTGCTGGAACGGAGCATTGAAAGTCAGGATCTTCTTCGATGACGCCAAGGCAAAAGCGGGCGAGGGGCAGGCAACCAATATGGCATTGATCGTTCTGATCGATGCAAGCTTTCGTAGGATCAGGTTTTCATCCGCCAGCCCGAGTATGCAGGCCACCCGTATCGCCGACGTCAGATTACCAGTCTTGGTTTGATTTTTGGCGATCTCGTCGATCAGCATGCCGATCGTGCATTTCCTATTTTCAGCCATCTGCTTCAGCGACATCCAGAAAGCCTTTTCCAGACGAATGCCGCGGCGTATGCCGCCACGCGCGACAACCCGGAACTCCAGCCCGAAATCCTCTCTGGTGATCGGCAGAAGCAACCGATCATGGCTGCTGGGAGGAGAATTGGCGCTACCGCTCACTCATCGCCTCCTGACGCGCCTTGTTGATCGGCTTCAAAAGGTAACTGAGGATCGTCTTGCGTCCTGTCTTGATATCGACTGAACAGATCATGCCGGGGATGATCGAATAGGCCTTGCCGTCCCTTTCAAGGGTCGACTTGTCCGTCGCGACACGCACCTGGTAAAAGGGCTCACCCGTTTTCTCGTCGACCAGGCTGTCGGCGGTGATGTTGGAGACCTTGCCTTCGATGCCGCCGAAGATCGAGAAGTCATAAGCGGTGACTTTTATCAGCGCCTCCTGGTCGGGACGAATGAAAGCGACATCGCGTGGCGAGACGCGCGCTTCGACCAGCAAGGTTTCGGAGGTGGGCACAATGCCTGCCACGAC
Organism: Mesorhizobium temperatum; assembly: GCF_002284575.1. Lineage (GTDB taxonomy): Bacteria > Pseudomonadota > Alphaproteobacteria > Rhizobiales > Rhizobiaceae > Mesorhizobium > Mesorhizobium temperatum. Next base: position 27,112 of record NZ_NPKJ01000058.1, on the reverse strand, counting down.
CGAGCCAGGCTGGACGAAGGCGCCAACCGTGTTTAGCTCCAGTGTATTGACGATGCCGTCCACCGGCGAACGGATATCGGTGCGCGCCACCTTGTCGGTGGCCCCACGAATGGTTTCGTCCACGACCGAAAGCTCGGCCAGCGCCTGCGTCAGTTCATCCAATGCTTCCTGTTGCAGCTGGAGGCCAAGCTCCTCGACCTGGAGCTGGGCTTCGGTGATCGTTGACCTGATCTTCTTGACTGTCTCACCGGACAGGTTCAGCTGACCATTGAGTTCGGTCTGCTCCCGTTCAACCCGGATTTGCTCTGTCCTGGCCATCAGCCCCTTTTTGACCATTGATCCAACCAGTTTTGCCTCTTGGTCACTAACAGCCAGATTCTTGGTGAGGCGGTCGGAATTGGCGGCTGCTTCGTCCAGTTCCTTCTCGCGCTGGTCGAGGCGCGATTTGAGAACCGACAATTTATTGTCGAAGTTTTCGCGCCGGGCTGTGAGGAGCTTTTGTTCATTCTCGCAGATTTGCGGAGCGATCGACTGAATGTCGGCCGGGCACGGAAAGGGCCCTGCGAGATTGCCGCTTTGTTCATATTTGAGCCTTGCGATCCGCACTTCCAGCGCGCGTGACTTGGCCTGCTGCTCGCCAAGGCTGGACGTATTCAGCGTGTTGTCGAGGCGAATGATCAGGTCGTTTTTCCTGACGACCTGCCCAATCTTGACGGCGATTTCCTGGACGACGCCGGCTTCGCTGGCCTGTATGATTTGGGTCTTGGACGCCGGGATGACCTTGCCGTCGCCGCGTGCGATTTCATCGACTTCGGCAAAAGACGCCCAAGCAACAAAAACGACGAAGAGCGCTCCTATGATGAATATGGACGCCGACGCAAAAAGCGGCGGACGATCTTCTTTGGCAAGCATTTCCTTACGCCCCATTATATTGAACTCGCTCAATATAATCTATTTTTATCAGCCACTTTTCTGCAGTGCCTTTACGACCTGTTCCTTTGGCCCGTCTGCCACTATCCTGCCTTGCTCGACAACGACAAGCCGATCCACCAGCTCAAGCATGCTGTAGCGGTGGGTTGACACGATCAGCGTCGTGTTTTCATCGAAGGCCATTTTGAGCTGTTTGATCAACTGTCTTTCCGAGGCGAGATCCATTGAGCCTGACGGCTCGTCCAGGAAGACGATTTTCGGCTTGGTCAGCAGCAGGCGCGCAATTGCCACCGTCTGTCGCTGCCCCCCCGAGAGATTGGTACCCCGCTCGCCGACATTCATGTCATAGCCGCGCGGGTGGCGAGAGACGAACTCGTCGACGCCGGCAGCCTTTGCGGCGTCGATGATTTCCTCATCGGTCGCTTCGGGGCACGCCATCAGGAGATTTTCCTTGATGGTGCCTGAAAACAGATCGCCGGCCTGGGCGACGATTCCTACCGCAGCGCGAACCTCCGACGGGTGGTATTGGCGGATGTCGATGCCGTCGAGCAAAAGCTCTCCCGAGGTCGGAAGGAAAAGCCTGCCGATCAGGCGACCCATCGTTGTCTTGCCGGACCCTATGCGGCCAATGATGCCGATCCGTTCTCCCGGTTTGACCGAAAAATTGAGGCCGGTCAGAACCTCGTTTTCCGAACCGGGATAGACGAACCCGACATTCCTGAACACCATCGCACCGTTGCGGATGGGGCGGTTGACGAAGCCCACCGTGTCCGGTCGGTCTTCCGGTTGAGCCATGATCGAATTGATGATTCTCAACGAGAGCATGGCTTGCCGCAGTCTCGAAAGCGTGATGGCGATCTGGCCAAGCGGAGCAACCGCGCGGCTCGCCAGCATGACCGTGCCTATTATTGCTCCCGTAGAAACATGGCCTTCCGAGAAGGCATAGGCGCCGGCTACGACCAGGGCGACGGTCACAAGCTGCTGTATGGCCTGGGTGATGTTGCCGGCGGCGGCCGAAAGCTGCTTGATCTTTTCGGACGTGTTGGCAGCGTTCTTGGAGTGCTCGCCCCATCTCCGCAGCAGATACGCTTCGGCCCGCAGCGATTTGATCGTCTCCAGCGTCGAAATGGATTCGACCAGCAAGGCCTGGCGCTGAGAAGCTTCGTTCATCGAGGCGGCGACTCGCTTGCCGATACGTCGCTGCGTAATCAGCCCGACGATGACCGACGCCACGAAGGCCAATGCCGGTATCACCACCAGCCAGCCGCCTATCGCATAGATGACCAGAAGAAAGACGAACACAAAAGCCGTATCGATGAAGACGCTGATGGTGTTGGAGGTGAAGAACTCCCTCACGAATTCATATTGGGTCACGCGATTTGCGTATTCACCGGTCGAGCCAGGGCGCGCTGACAGAGACGAGTTGAGGACTTTTTCGAATAGAAGATATGATATTCGCAGATCTGCTTTGCGCCCGGCATAGTCGATGAGAGACGCCCTGGCGGTCTTCAAAAGCAGATCGAACAGAATGACGGCGCCGATGCCGATTGCCAGAACCCACAGCGTTGAAGTTGCCTTGTTCGGCAGGATTCTGTCGTAGACGTTCATGGTGAAGATCGGCGAGGCGATGGCCAGCAGATTGATGAATATCGCCGACAGGACCACTTTCGAATAGGTGCGCCAGAAGGCGCCCATCGTTCCCGTCAGCCAGTGACGCCTTTCTATCTTCGCCGCGGAACCGACCTTCATTCCTTCGGCGGCATTGGCATAGGTTATCGAAAAGGAAACCCCGCCACTGATGAAACTGGCGGCAAGCTCGGATTTGGCGATGATCGTGCGGCCATCTTCCTGCGGGGCGGTCGTATATGCGCCGTCTTGCATCTCTGCCAGCAGGGCAACAGGCAACTGGCTGACGCGAAAGAGAATGGCGGGAAGATCGACACGACCGCGCAGAAAATCCCGGTGGCTGAATTCCTGGACCTCCAGACCGATCCGTTCGGCAAGATGCCTGATGTCCTCCACCTCTATTCGCGTCTCCGAAAGCGGAACCCCGGCGAACAGGACTGTTTCGGCGCTCGGTCTGCCGAGATATCCGGCAACAGCCGAAAAGCAGGCCTTGAATGCCTCTTTAGGGGAGAGGATGTTGGGTTGCTGGTTCACGATCTGCCCGCAAGGACTCTCGATCGATCCTTAAACCAAGCTATTTTTTCCTGACCGGGGCGAGGATGTCGAAAGGCAGATCATTTTTCTGTTCCGACGGGGTGCGCGCATAGGTTTCGGTGTCAGCAGTCTCCGGCGTTGCAAACTCGGTCCTGGCATAAGCCGCCGCTTGTTTTGCCGGCTGAAGGTTCATCGTTTTCAGCAACTGCCCGGTCGCCGCCAGCAGCCGATACTCGGCGAACAGCGATGCGTAGGAGGCAGTATCCGCCAGCGTTGCGGTGTTGAACCGCGTATTTTGCGCATCAAGCACGTCGAGCAGCGAACGCTGTCCGACCTTGAATTGTTCGCGATAGGAGGCGACGAGCCTTTCGCTTGCGGAGGCTTGCTGCCTCAACGTCTTTGCAAGTTCGGCTTGCCGGAAACGGCGATCCCACGAGATGCGGACGGCTTCCTCGATTTCGCGCAAGACCTGATGCAATCCGAGTCGCTGCTCGCTGGTGCGGCGGATCTGTTCTTGTTCGTTGGCCTTGTCGATACCTCCGCGATAGAGATTCCAGCGCAGCACGACCCGCGCTTGCAGGTCGCTGGCGTCGCCGTCATCGCCATCAATATCATATCCGGCCCGGGCACGGCCTTCAGCGACGATAGCGGGCCCGAATTTAGCCCGGGCTGCGTCCACCAGTGAAGCAGCAGCGTCGATATCGCTGTTGGCCATGTGAACGCGCGGATTGTTCTCGCGCGCCAGTCCCAGAGCCTCATCAAGCGACCTTGGCAGCGCGCCGCCAACACTCCCTGGCCTTGAGGCGTTGGTCAGCGGCTTGCCGACGGTCTTGAAGAACCGTATTTTGGCCGCTTCCAGTTCTTCGGTGGCTTCCTGCATGCGTGCCTTGGCGGCGAAGAGGCGCTCCTCGGCCTGTTGCCGGTCGGCCTCGTTCAACGCACCACCCGCGATGCCTTGCCGGATATCTCCGAGAATCCCCTGATGGAAGCCCAGGTTCTTTTTCGCCTCCGAAACAATCGAGGCCTGCAGCATGTATTCAAGATAATCCTGGACGACGGAGAGCCCGATGAATTCAGATCGCTCCAGTACCCTGAAAGAAGCCCCATCGACCCGCGACGCCTGATGGTTCAGTTCGGCCCGTCGTGCTCCACTGTCGTAGAGCGTTTGCGATATCACGACACCCGCTTCCGCCGGATAGAGCCCGTCATCCTCTATAGAGAGCGCTCGTCGGGACGAATTGTCGAGGTGACGGGCTCCCGCAGATGCCTCGAGATCGATGCTGGGAAGATAGAGCCCTTTCGCTTGACGCAGTTCGAATTCGATTGCTTCGCGGTTTTCGACCGCTTGGCCGATCTCCGGATTGGACTCGACGGCCACGGCCATCGCTTCCTTGAGCGTGAGGGCACTAGCGCTCCCGCAAGCCAGCATCGAAAATGTGATGAGCAGGCCAAGGCGCTTGCCAATGGCCACTTTGATTGTCGTATTCATGGTCTACCCCACCCACGCTTCTGCCCGGTACTTTTTGTATGGCCAAGCCTTCTCACCGAAGCTTTGACAAATTATCCGATAAATTCTTCGAATACGTGAGAGTTTATTGATTTAGGGCCGGCTCTAAATAGGGTTTGGGCCATAAAGTTTCGGGGATGTAGCAAAAATGGCACATAAAACGGGCGGCTCGCCACGGTTGTGGGCTGCGCCTGCGCCTGTATTAATGCTGCTCGCCGCCTTCCTTAAGCTTCGCGCAATCTTTGCAGCCTATTCTGCTTGTCGATTGGCGAGGGAACATGACGCGCAAGCCGCTACTGCTTTTTGCCTTCCCGGCTCTCATCCTTCTGATTCTTGCAGGGGGGCGAGCAGCGACGTTCCTGCTCGGAACCTATCCGGCCAGCCCCGCTTTGTGGCGGATCTGGCTTGAACTGCGGCCGTTGTCGATGATGTTCTGGCAGCAGGTCGATCTCTATCTCAGCGGTTCAATGGCCCTTGATGCCGCCATCCTGACCGCCGCATCGATCGTCTGCTGGATGGCTTGCCGGACGCGAAAATCGGCCGCGTTCTTCTTCCTTGCCAACCACGTCGCTCTGCTTTTCGCCGCGATGATGGTCGCTTCCAGCAGCCATTCTGAAACAGCGAGCACGATTGCGGCATTCACCGCGCCGAGCGGCCATCCATTCTCGCTGATCCTCGATTTCACATGGCAGAACAGCCTGGTGCTGGGTCTGGGCACCGCAGCCTGCGCCTACTGTCATGTTGCGTTTCTCGGCGAAGCGCGACAGCGTTCCCGAGCGCTCGCCGTACGGCTTATTGCTCTGCAGCGGGATCTCTAGGACCCGGGGGCCGTCCCTTCTCGATTGGCCGAACCATCCCTCCACTTCGTCATCCCAGGGCGGAGCAAGGAGCGAAGCGACGCGGCGCAGACCCGAGGATCCATGCCGTTACGTGAGAGTGCTGCTGCGGCTCAGGACCTTTAATGCCGAGGGACAGCGCCCCCCTCTGTCCTGCCGGACATCTCCCCCACAAGGAGGGAGATTGGCAGCTTCAGCGCTCCGCTCGCTCCTGCGACGGTAGCGATTCGCGAAGCCGGTGGTGATGGCCGATCTCCCCACAAGTGGGGGAGATGTCCGGTAGGACAGAGGGGGGCGCGAAGGATCGCTACGGAGCGCTTTTATTCTGAGTCGCTGCATTGTTCGGCAGAGGTAACGGCATGGATCCTAGGGTCTGCGCCGCGTCGCTTCGCTCCTTGCTTCGCCCTAGGACGACGAAGGCGCGGGGGCTTACGGCTAATCGCAGACGTTGGAGATTGTGCAGCTGCAGGCCGGTCGGCAGTGACCGTCGACGACAGTCCCTTTCAGGCTAAGAACCAAATCCCCTGTGTAGAGGAACTAGTTGATTTTCTTGTAGTGGATCTTGCCGTCAGGCTGCACTATGCGCTGGTAGGACGGGTTTGGGGCAGGGGGCGGCGCCGCGATCCTCTTTTTGGGCGGGCGCGGCGCGTCGACGATACTGGGTTCGGTCGCTTCTTCGAGATCGGTGGCTGCTTCCGCCATGGCGCTGGTCGCGATCACGGAAGGCTCCGCGATGCTCGACATGTCGTCGTCACTGTCCAGGGGTACCACCTGTTCAAGCCGGGCAATGCTGCCTTTGACTTCGTTGAAGCTGCCCTGAAGTTGACTGTCCAGTTTTTCGAACCGGCTTTGGAAGCCGTTGTTGACCGTATCGAGCCGGGCTGCGATCCGTTGCTCGAACGATCCGAGCTGTTCCAGCCGCCGTTCAACAAGGCGCAGATCGTTGATGCCGCGGTAGAAATAGACCGCGGCCGTTATGTTCACCGCCGTGATCAGCAAGGCGCCGGCGGCGACAACGCCGATCATCCTTGCATTGCTCGGTTTCCCCACTGCAGCTTGTTCTTCAGGGTGGGTTGCCGGCCCAATGTCGATTGCCGGCATATCCGGGTCGCTGATCATCGTCATTGGACCACCACCTTTGCGCCGACCGAGACGCGCTTGAAGAGATCGATCACATCAGTGTTGGTAAGACGGAAACATCCCGATGTTCCGTCGAAGCCGATGCCCTTGGGATCGTTGGTGCCGTGGATGCGGTAGAGCGTGTCGCGCCCGTCCCGCAGCAGATAGAGTGCCCTGGCGCCGAGTGGATTGTAGGGACCGGCGGGCACCATTTCCGGCAGCTCCGGCCGGCGGGCGCGCATTTCCCTGGGCGGGCGCCATTCCGGCCATTCCGTTTTCGCCCCGACCTTGACGATGCCGGTCCAGCCAAAGCCGTCGCGTCCGACGCTGATCTGGTAGCGCAGCGCCTGGCCCTGCCGGGTCACCAGATAAAGCGCCTTCTCATCCTTGCGGATGATGATCGTGCCGGGCTGTTCCGCGGTTTGGAGAGCAACCGCCTTGCGCAGGCTGGGGCCCATTGCCGGCAGCGGTGGCCGGTCCGACAGCGCGGATCGGGCATGGGCGAATTCCCAGGCCGGCATCCCCAAGGCAAGGCCGATGATGCAGGCGCCGGCAAGCCTCGGGACGATGCGATATCTACCGTGCAGCGTCATCGAGCCGCTCTTTGAACATCCGCTTCAGGTCCTTGTTGAAGCGCGCCCGCCTATCCACTTCGGAAGGCAGGATGGCCCGGTTCAGTGCGTCGGTCAGCAGCGCATTGTCCAGGCCGACCGACTTGATGTGCGGCGCCTTGAAGATCTTCTCGAGTTCGCTGCGCGAAAAGTGGTTGCCGAACCATTTGCGTTTATGCTTGTTGGCGACCAGCGTCATGCTTACCGAATTGCCGCGCAGTTCGCGGATCTTGGTGTAGAGCCGCTTGCCTTGCCGCAGCGAGGCGACGTTGAGCTCGAAGACGATGAAGATCTCGTCGCTCGTCGAAAGCACGGAATTCTGCCAGGGGGTTTCGATATTCGGCAGGTCGATGATGATGTCGTCGAACCGGTAGGCGACGAGGTCCAGCAGCCGGAACACGAAATCGGCGCCCTGCGGCTCAAACGGCAGTTGCGGCCTCTCGAACGAATAGAGGGTCAGGCCGGACGGACGCGAAAGCCTAATGACGTCCATCAGTTCGACATCGAGCCTTTCCGGCTGGCCGATGATGCCGGCCAGGTCGAACTGGTTGAACAGGTTGAGATAGGCGCCGCAATTGGCGCTCTGGAAATCGAGGTCGACGAGGCAGGTCGAAGCCGCCCGTTCGGTGGATTTCGACGCCAGGAATTCCGCCGCCGACAGAGCGAGCGTCGTGGCGCCGGCGCCGCCGCTGGCGCTGATGAAGGTGATGATGCGGCTCTTGGTGCCCTGGTTGCCGGTGTCGTGAAAGGTGACCGCGTTCAGCAGTTCCTTGGCGTCGAGCGGCTTGTGCAGCCAGTCCGAGGCGTTCATGCGAACCAGGATACGCGTCTGTTCGGAGGTCAATTCGTCGGAGACCGCGATCAGCGGCACGGATGCCCACAAGGCGCGCGCCGCGACTATGCCGGGCTCGCCGAGCAGCTCGCCACTGGCCAGGTCGAGGATGACGATGCCCGGGCGCGTTTCAGCGGGCGGACCGTTGAGGAAGTCAGCCGTCTCGGAAATCCTGACATCGTAGATGGCCAGCGCGTCGAGCCGCGTCGCCACCTCGCGCTTGAACTGCGGATCCGAGGAGAAGAGGGCGACCTGCTTTCGTTTGGTCGGCAGAACCTTGGTGTTGATGGCGTTCATGGCGATGTACTCCTCAGGTCTTCGCCCGTGACCGTGCTCAGCATCGAGGGCATGGTAAGGTTTCCCCATCCGAGCAGGCCGCCGAGGAAGAAGAACTGGAAGGTCAGGTTCTGAAGCCTGACGGTGATTGTCGGCACCGGTCCGCCCAGCCGGGTCTGGTAGCCCAAGCCGGTGGCGGAATAGGTGATGACGACATTGTCGCGCCGAAGGCCTGAAAAGAAATGGCACATACCCGGCCGCTGGTCTGTCGCCAGCGGGACACAGGCGTCGTCGTTAGTGACTGCCGTATCGCCGCGGAAGATACGGCTGAAATTGGCGGCATTGAATGTGCCGCCATTGGTGCAAGCGCCCGTGCCGGCGGTATATGTGCAGACGAAGGGTCCATAAGCGGCAGCAACCACCGGGGCGCCCGGTGTCGTCGTCGGTGCGGCTGAAGCTAGCGCGGTGGCAACCGGATCGGAAATCGAGGCCAGACGTGCGCCGAGCTGCACGGCCTTGTTGGCGGCGTTCCACTGATAGAGGGCGTAACCGAAATCGACGAAGCCGAGAACAAGGGCAAACAGCAGTGTCGATACGATTGCCATCTCCACCGTCGTCGCGCCGCCTTCCGATTTTGCGAAACCCCTGATCATAATCAGAACCGGATCAACCGCTCCTCGTGAGAGGCATTTAGCGTCATAGGGCCAATGCCGACCAGAGACAGCATTCCAATGCCACCATAGGCCAACGTCCCCGCCGCCCTGACGATGCAGACCTGGGCAGTTGTAGCGCGATATAGGGTGACACCTGCGACCACCGCGTCATGGCACGAGCCTGAGGCGGCAATGGTCACCGTCACATTCGCCTTCTGCCAGCCGACGATGCGCGCATTCCCTGTCCCCGCAGCATTGCCGAACACCGCGATGTTTGTGGCAGTATCGGCGCAATTGATCGTCAGCCCGGCCTTGGTGTACAACTGGCTGTTGCAGCGCGCGGCAAATCGTGCCGCGTCCGAAAGGCCGGCCTCCATCAGCAGCTTTTTGTGGATCATATTGCCGAACTCGAACACGCCCGCCGACAGAATCAGCATCAGCGGCGCGATCAGCGCCATTTCTACGAGAGCCGTGCCGCGCTGCTCGCGTCGAAATCTGTGGAGATGATGATACAGCGCTCCGATCATCGCCATCACCGGTAGAGCTGGGCTTCGTCGCGAAGGAAATTGTCGAGCGTGCCCTGGCCGGCACCGCCGGTTACGTCGACCAGTTCCACCATCACCGACGCATCTTCCGATGCTGACGGTACGGGTTCAGTGAGGAAGAAACTGCCGAAGGCTTCGACCGGCAGATTGGTGCTATGGCCGGACAGGCCGTTGCCCGCAGCTTCGAGTGCCTTGCAGTTCAGGATAGCGCCATAAATCAACCGACGATCAACTGTGGTGACGGGCGGTTGGCAAGCCGCGGACGGCGTTCCGATCTCTCCACCTGTCGACGCGGTGCCCACCAACCCGGCCGATATCTCGTAACGGTAGACCTCATAGCGCGTCGGCTTGGTTGTATTCCATGACGATGGATAGGAGGCGGACCCGAAGTTGGTGCTCCAATAGCCGGAGAAATCCCAATTTCCGTCGCCCATCCTGCCGCCCAGATACGGGGTGGTCGCATCGCGCGGAAGGCCCATTGTTCCAGCTTCGGTGAACGAAAGCTGGTTCATGGCAGCGCATTGATTGGTGCTGCCGGTGGTCTGTATCGCCCCCTTTCGGACGTTGGCGGCCGGACCGTACTCGGGGCTGTCGAAGTGGTTGCCGTTGGCTCCAATCCCGAAACGAACGTTGAAGGCATCTTGCACCGGGCCGGCATTCTGACCGGTCTTCGTCGTTACGTTCGCGGAATTGTAGCAGCCGATCGGCGTCGATGTTGCGATGGTCTGGGCCAGCGCTTGGGCACCGTTTCCCACATTTGGCGGAGGCTCGAGGAAGCCGAAGTTGCCCGGGCCGGCCGCAGCCCCATTTCCGACCTTCCTCAGTTCGATCAGCCGGCGATGGACGGCCGGATTGGCAACGGCCTGCTCAAGCGTGTAGCCGCCGGCGTCATTCGTTCCGTCTTCATCCATCTCATAAGGATTGCACATGAAGACCGGTGTGAAATCGCAGACGCCGGAGGTGAAGCCCGCTACCGCGACTGCCCCGACATTGAAGCTGTCGCTGGCGCCGGATGTCACAAATGAGGCGGGAAAGATCGCGGCAAACCCTTGGGGAGCGACTGTCACCTGGATAAACTGTGTTTCCGCCTGTCCGACAGCCAGGTTGGCATCTGCAAGATAGTTGGCCTGATTGGCTGCTGTAATCTTGGTTCCGTCGTTGGCAGGGATCGCTTTGAGGAAGCACCAGGAAATGTTGCCAGCACTGTTGCAGCGCTGCGTGCCTCCCGGCTGACCGGAGGTCAGAGTGAACCTGCCTGCCGTGGAGAAGTTGCTTTCATTGTCTACGAGCGTCGCCATGGCGCGTTCGGCCCGCGCCCAGGAACCGCTGCTTCCGTCCAGTTCCGCTGCCGCCGCGAGCGCAAACGCGTCAGCGCCCTTCTGAAGATCGTTGTGGAGGTTGTTGACCCGGCTCATATCGATCGCCAGCAGGGAAAAGCCGATGATCGCCGGCAGCGTCACGCTGACGAGAATCAGCGCTATTCCCCTCTGATCGTGCCAGAACGCGCGAACAATCCGCAGCATGGCCTTACTCTTAGCTCCCCTGACGCCAGTCCCTTTGCCTAACGCTGAACCCGCATCCTTCTATTCAACCCCGGTGTTGCCGACATTGACTGTGATGGCCGGCGGCGGCGGTGGTGGCGGTGGAATTCTGTAACTCTCAGCGACAGCGGCGGCGCGCACGCCGTCGCCCTTGATCGTCGTGTTCCTGGAGGCCGGATTGAGCGGGTCGACCGTCTGCAGAAGCGAGTTGTATTTCTGCGTGTCGCCTGCGGCCAAGGTCATTGTATCGTAGCGATTCAAATAATCGGCGCAGCCCGTCAGCAAGCCGGCGCACAAGAGGATGAGCAAGATCCTATTTCTTGACATAGAGCATCTTGTCCTTGGATTTGAGGTCGAGCATGTGGCCGTAGGGACCGACCACGCCTTGGCCGAGTTCATATTTGCGAACCATGTCCTTGGTCACTTCCAGTTGACCGAGCACGAAAAACTCGGGGTCGTTGGCGGGCCGTGTCTTGTCGAACGGCGTCGCCAGCTGTTCGCCTGGTTTCACCGGCCGCACGATACGCGGCGTCACGATCACGACCAGTTCGGTCTCTTCCTTCTGGTTGCTCGAATTCCGGAACAGCGCCCCGACGATCGGCACCTGGCCGAGCCACGGCACCTGTTCCTGGATCTTGGTGTTCTTGCTGGAAAGAAGCCCGCCGATCGCGAAGCTCTGGCCGTCGCGCAATTCGACGACGGTCGACAGCTTGCGGTTGGTGAAGATCGGGTCTCCGGCGGTGGTGAAGCCGGTCAGGTCGCTGACTTCCGGCGCCAGCCTGATGTTGATCTTGTCGTCGTCAAGAACGATCGGCGTGAACAGCAGATTGACGCCGAATTGCTTGAACTCGACGCTGATCTCGCCATCACCGTCGTCGGTGCGGATAGGTACTTCGCCACCGGCGTTGAAGCTGGCCGGCTCGCCGGACAGAGTGGTGAGGTTGGGCTCGGCCAGCATGCGCACAACACCCTTGGCCTCGAGCGCCTCGATGATCAGGTCGACCTTGATGTTGCTGTCGATGACGCGGGTGATCAGCGCCGCGAAAGGATTGGCGTTCGACAGCAGGCCGCTGAGCAGGTCGCCCGGCCCCAGCACGGCACCATCCTCGTCGACGGCGGCAATTCCGGTTCCGGTTCGGGTCGAGCCGCTGTTGCTTCTGATCGAGACGCCAAGATCGCGGCCGGCATTGCGCTTTGCCTCCAGCACCCGCACTTCCAGATTAACCTGCTGGCTGTCGTCGACGGTCACCGCGTTTATGATCGCGTCGGGCCCGTATTGCTGGGCAACCTGCAGGATCGCCGCCAGTGTGGCGCCGTCCTTGACATGGCCGCCAAGCCTGACCTTGCCATTGACCGAGCCGATGTCGATGCGCGAATTGGGCGCCACCTGCCGGATCGCTTGCGCCATGTCGCTCACGTCGACGCCGACCTCGATCTGGATCACGCCAAGGGAGCGCTTGTCTTCTGAAAAGAGGTTGACGGTGGTGGTGCCGGCGCTCTTGCCGATGACATAGAGCGTCCGGTCGGTCATTGGCTGGGCGTCGGCGATCTTCTCGTCGCCGACGACGATGTCGCCCAGCGTGGCGTTCACCTGGATCGTCACTGACTGCGACATGGGCAGGAAAACACGGTGGACGCTGGGGTTAGATACATCGATCTTGCGGTCGGCTGCATGAGCAGCAAGATCGATCGGCAATAGCATCACCGAACAGGCCAGCGCGGCAGCCGCCAGTGGTCCCCGGAACATTCGCATCTAGGCTACCCCCCTTGCCGATTCGTTCGGCAATACGCCGGTGTTACTTTTGTCGCGGCACGTCGTAAGATTCAAGCTTCACACCCCTGAACACGCCGATTGTCGCACGCGCCGGCGGCTCCGGCTGCACATATTTGATCACTTCCTTAACCACTTCTTGCACCTGGGGTGCTGAGGCCACTGCCGGAGCAGGTTTTGCGGCGCTCAACAGGTCGAGCCTGCTTCCCACCCGTTCCACGGCCTGGGTCAGCCCATTGATCTTGTCGTCCGCGCGCTTTCGTTCGGCTGCGGCCTCAGCCTCGGCTATTGCCTGCTTGGCGAGCTCGGCCTCCCTGGCGGCAACATCGGCCGGCGTGTCGCCGGTCAGGTCGGAAAGCGTGACGCGTTCGGTTGTCTCGCCCTCGCTGGCGGCTGCCTGGCGAAGCGCCAGGGACAACTGGCCGGCGTCGGCGGCCAAGGTCAGCTTCTGTGCGTCCCTGGTGCTGGCCTCGAGCGTGACCGACTTCACCACCGTCGGACTGTCGGTGCTTTCGTCGGCAACCTGGTCGACGGCGAGCACCTTCATGCTCTGCAGCAGCACGTCGACAAAGCTCCTATCCGCGCCGCCATCGCCGCGCATTGTGCGCGTCAGCAGCACGTCGACACGATCGCCGGGAAAGACAAATCCGGCGACGCCGAGCACGTCGTTGACCCTGATAGAGACGGCCTTCATGCCTTCGCCGAGCACCGCCGAGAGCGTGGCCCGCTGGCCGGGGCCGGTGATCTTAGTGGCGAGAACAGGCTCGTTGGCGCTGATCGCCTGCAGCGCCTGCCTGGTGCCTTCGCCAGCCAGCGCCTCCTTCGTTGTCTTGAAAGCTCCGGCCGGAATGGCACCCGCAGGCCAGGCGATCTCACGCAGCTTGTCGGCCGACAGAGTGTCGCCGAATTTCAGCGCCACCGCCGCCACCACGACCGTATCGCGCTGGATTCCGTTTGATTCCGCCATCGCACTACGCTGACTGGCCAGCCAGACATTGGCGAGCACCACCGCCAGGACGCCGAACACGCCCGCAAGAACGATCATGATAAGTGTATTCGCACGCATAGCCCCAAGCCCCAAGTGCGGGAATTCGCCCGCCGCGATTGGATTCAGGCCCGGATCGGATGGGACCCGGGCCTGAGCGTGATCAGGCGATCAGGTTCCGACGCCCGTTCCTACGTTGCAAGTGCCGAGTGGCGATGCTTCCAGCGCGGCGCATAGGCCGGTAAAGCGACCGGTCACCCAGCCGCCGATCGCCAAGATAGCAAGTATCGCTGCTGCGGCGATAATGCCGACAAGGATGGAATATTCGACCATGGCAGCGCCGTTTTCGTCGTCGCGGAACTGCCGGGTCATCGTCATGAGCTTCTTCATGCCAATTTCTCCCTTTGGAGGTTTGAACCCGACGAGACGAGCCAAGGATGAAATCCATACCCAAGCATCCCCCGTCATCTCGATCTAAGTCCCGACGAAAATCAGAGTCAAACGGGATTAAGGATTGCTTAACTTTCCTATACATGATTTGGCAAGAATATTGCCGATCTCAGGCGGACCAAAACATTGATTCGGCTCGTTTTTCAACCCCTCTTAACCATTCGTTCATAATTTGGCCGTGGGTATGGCGGAAGTGGGGCGGTATTAGCGATGGTGCATATTCCTTTATATCTAAGGCCTTAGGTGGGCTCCATGACGCCTTTGTGGCAAAAAAGGCACTTGCATTGAAAAGCGAGTCCTCGTGTTCCATTAGGACAGCGGCGCTGACCAAATAAACGTCGCGTTTTCTGATGCTTGATCTTAACTATGTCTGAAGTATTAAATTGCATGGTGCGCGGCTGGCGCTTGTGCCATCTGTGGTTAACGCTTAGTTTCAGCGTGGGGATTAAACGGGGAAGAAGCATCATGTTGGGCCGATTCACCAAGGGGCCAAGCGAACCGCGGGCCGAGCCAAGGGTTGAGCCGATCGTGACGTTGCCAGTCGCGGCGCTTTCCCTTGCAGCCGACATCGAATCGGAAGGTGACGGTTTCCTGACGCTCAAGGTCGAGCTTCACCGCCATCTGATCGACCGGTTCAATCTTGCCGCGCTTGAAACGGCATCGAAGGATGAGATCCTGAACGAAATCCGGCCAATCGTTCGCGAGTTCGTTCGTGCTCGCGCTGTACCGCTGAACGCGCGTGAGCTCGACAGGCTGACCAGTGAGACAGCCGACGAGATGCTGGGCCTTGGGCCGATCGAGCCGCTGCTCAAGGACGACTCGATCACCGACATATTGATCAATACCCACAAGCGCGTCTTCATCGAGCGGCGCGGGGTGATCGAGGAGACGGCGATCCGCTTCCGTGACGAGGCGCATCTGCTGCGCGTCATCAACAAGATCGTCTCGGCCATCGGCAGGCGCGTCGATGAATCGTCGCCGATGGTGGATGCGCGCCTGGAAGACGGCTCG
This sequence comes from Mesorhizobium temperatum, assembly GCF_002284575.1. Lineage (GTDB taxonomy): Bacteria > Pseudomonadota > Alphaproteobacteria > Rhizobiales > Rhizobiaceae > Mesorhizobium > Mesorhizobium temperatum. The sequence goes on along the minus strand of NZ_NPKJ01000058.1, from coordinate 11,885 downwards.
CGCGTCAACATCGCGGTGCGGCCGATCTCGGTGGATGGCCCACTGGTGTCGATCCGCAAATTCTCGAAGAATCCCTACTCGCTCGAACGACTGATGGTGCTCAACTCGATCCGCCAGCCGATGATCGACCTGCTGCGCATTGCCGTGCAGGCGCGCAAGTCGATCCTGGTTTCGGGCGGCACAGGCAGCGGCAAGACGACATTGCTCAACGCGTTGTCGAGCTACATCCCGTCCCGGGAGCGCCTGATCACCATCGAGGACGCCGCGGAACTGCAACTGCAGCAGCCGCATGTTGGCCGGCTGGAGACGCGTCCGCCCAATGTCGAGGGAAAAGGCGAGGTTCGTCAGCGCGAGCTGCTCAAGAACGCGCTGCGCATGCGGCCGGACCGCATCATCGTCGGCGAGGTGCGCGGCGAGGAAGCCTTCGACATGCTGCAGGCGATGAACACCGGCCATGAAGGTTCGATGACAACCATTCACGCCAACACGCCGCGCGATGCAATATCGCGGCTGGAACAGATGGTCGGCATGGCCGGCATGCCGATGACCCATGAGTCCATTCGAGCGCAGATCGCGTCGGCCATCGACATCATCGTGCAGACGCAGCGTCTTTCGGACGGTGGCAGGCGGGTCGTTTCAATCTCCGAACTGACCGGCATGGAGGGCAATGTCGTCCAGCTTCAGGAGATTTACCATTTTGTCCGCCGGGAGGTGACGCCGGAGGGCAAAATAATCGGCGATTTCCGCGCTACCGGCATCCGTCCACGCTTTGCCCCGGAGGCGGCGACGCTTGGCCATCATTTTGCCAAGGACGCCTTCAATCCGCAGGTTGCGCTCTGATGCCCTCCGGTCAGACTTTGCTCTACTTCATTTATGTGCTCGCGGCCGCCTCGACGATTCTCGCTGGTGAGGCCCTGTATTTTTCCTTTGTCAAGCGCCGCTCGCGAGTCAGCACGATCAACCGCCGGATGAAGCGTCTGGTTGATGACGTTCCGGCCGAACTTACCTTGCAAGGATTGCTGCGCGAACGCGGGCTGACGGACTCGGGCGACTTTCTGTTTGGCCTGATCGGGCTGAACAGGCTCTATACCCAGTCCGGTATCACCGGAAACCCGCTGTCTTTCGCCGCGACCTTCCTGCTCGCTGGCCTGGCATTGGGGTCGCTGTTGTCGATCTTTTTGGGTTTCTCGACCTTGGTTTCGCTCATCGTTTTTCTGGTGGTCGGATTCGTGCTGCCGCTTCTTGTTCTTCGGCGCGCCCGCAACAAGCGAATCCAGAAATTCGCGAAACAGCTCCCGGATGCGCTGGACATGATCGTTCGTTCACTGCGCGCTGGACATCCGGCTTCGGTGGCGATTGGTCTCGTCGCCCGCGAAATGCCTGATCCGCTCGGCACCGAATTCGGCATCGTTTCCGACGAAATCACCTTTGGACTCAGTATTGAACAAGCCGTGCGCAAGCTTTCACAACGCGTAGGCTTCGAAGGTCTTCATCTGCTTTCGGTGTCGCTGTCCATTCAAGCCAAGACCGGCGGCAATCTCACCGAGATTCTACACAATTTGTCGTCAGTGTTGCGCGAGAGGCAGAAACTGCGAATGAAAATCAGGGCGCTTTCGTCCGAGGGCCGAGTGTCGGCATGGATCATCTCACTATTCCCGGTCGCGATGTTCCTGGTCCTTCAGATACTTGCCCCAGCCTACTATGGAACCGTCTGGAACAATCCGGTCATCATGCCTGTGTTCCTGATTTTCGGGTCGTGGGCGCTGTTAGGTGATTTCATTATGTATCGAATGGTCAATTTCGATTTCTGAACAGGAGCGAAGCATAACTTGTTTTCGAACGTCCAGAATCTGAGTGTCTTGGTTTCCATTGCCGTCTTCGTGGCGGCGGTGGCACTTTTTCTGTTCGGCGCGCTCGTCTTCTTGCCGGCGCTGCAGACGCGGAAGCTGGTCGCAAAAAGCCTGATGGCCGAAGGTATTGCCGATCGCCGTTCGCTCGTTGGACAGGAGCAGCTTGCCAAGATCGCAGCGCAGCGGCCAGTGGACGCATATTTTCGCTCGATCGAAAAGGAGCGGGACGAGCCCAGCGCCTTGGACGCGAAGCTCTTTCGCGCCGGCTTTTACCAGTCAAGCGCTCCACTCATTTACACCTTGTCGCGGCTTGGCGCGGTCTGTGTCGGCTTTCTGGCGGCCTATGCGCTACTGTCACGAGTCCTGCCGCCTCAATTGCCCGCTTTCATAGCCTTTGCCGGTTCTGCTTTGTTTGGGCTCGCCTGCATGGTGATTCCAAGCGTCCTGCTCGATCGCTTCGAGAAGGGACAAAAGCGGATCTATCGTCGTGGCTTTCCCGATTTCATGGACATGATGATAACCTGCGCCGACGCAGGCATGAGCCTCGAGGCGGCCGTCGAGCGTGTCAGCGGTGAACTCGCCGGCACCCACAGATGGCTCGGCATCCAGCTTTCGATCATGACTTTGCAGTTGCGCGCCGGCAAACCATTGCGCGAGGCCTTGCGCGAACTTGCCGACCGCATTGGTCTTGACGAGGCACGGGCGCTGGCTGTGCTTTTCAGGCAGTCGGAAGAACTTGGCACTAGTCTCACCGACGCCTTGCGCGTCTACAGCGACGAAATGCGCAGCCAGAGAATCCTAAGTGCCGAAGAGCGCGCCAATGCTTTGCCGGTCAAGATGATGATCCCATTGGGGCTCTGCATCTTCCCGGTCGTGTTGATGGTCATCATGTTACCGGTGATCATTCGAATGAGGGGTGTTTTCTTCTAGGCACGTCTGTGCTTTGGTCGAAATACAGAGTCGGAGAGAACTCTTTTGGGGGACGAAATGACAGGGCCAATGCGCCTCGCAGCCGTAGCCGGTTTGCTGTTTATCGTGCTTTCCGGCTGTCAGACGGCTGGTACCAACGGCGTCGTCCGCACCAACGAGCCCTCAAAAGGTGACGTGACAGCCTTTGGCGATGCTTTCGACGGGCTGAAGACGGTCAGCGACGTCGAGTACTATGCCTCGGACCAGGCTGTTGCCGAAGCCAAGAACCAGTTCCGCGCGGAAAATTACGGCAACGCCGGCGCCCTGTTCTACAAGGCGACGCAACTGGCGCCCAATGATGGTGGTGCCTGGATGGGCCTGGCCGCCTCTAGCGATCGCATCCGCCGCTTCGACCTCTCCGACCTGGCCTATCGCCAGGCCTTCCGGCTGGTCGGCGGGACACCCGAATATTACAACAATGTCGGCTATTCCTATCTGCTGCGCGGCAAGCTGCAGGACGCGCGCAGCAATTTCCTCAAGGCTTATGAGCTGGCGCCCAACGATCCGACCGTGGCCAACAATCTGCTGCTCCTGTCGTCCAGCGTGAAGAATCTCGAGCGGTAAGGCGATAGCATGTTGCTCGCCGCATCGCTGCTGCTGAAGGGACTAGCCATTCCTTTGCTGGCAAGGATCGCCTGGCTCGACTTCACCACCCAGAAGATATCCAACCAGAATGTGCTGCTGCTGCTTTGCCTGGGTTTGGGCTCGCTGCAGCTCCTATCGGTGCAATCCGGGTCGTGGTGGGACATGGGCCTGAGCGGGCTTGCCGGGCTTTTGCTGTTTGTTGCGCTCTTCCCGTTCTGGGCCCTGCGCAAGATCGGGGCCGGCGACGTCAAGCTGATGGCGGTGGTGCCGTTGCTGATCGGCGGCAGCGGCCTCGTCGTATTTTCAGTGCTGCTGCTGGTTTTCGCTCTCGCCACAGCGATGGTCGTCAAATATCCGCTCATGCTGCCGCAAGGCGTCTTTCGCCTGTATGTTCAGCACCTGGACCGCAAAGGCGTTGTGCCGTTTGGCGTGCCGATCTCGCTCGCAGCGATCTGCACGATAGTGTTTCAGATTTATACCAACATGATGGTGCATGGCGGAGTACCAGCCTGAAATGGAACGCACGAAAATCCTTTCGATGCTCAGAAGCGAGTAACTTGCACTGAACCGGCGAAGTGCTTGGATCGCAGGTACGGGCGGGGCGCCGCATGCGGGTCGAACCATCGACAGGAGCTATGTCATTCTCTGGAGTCTCACTGGGCGCTGAAGGCCAGTCGACAGGCACGTTGGCCGCCATGCGGACGGCCGCGGCCATGCAACTGGCCTGAGTGCCACTGCCATCAATAGCGTGCAGGAAACCTCGTCTGCCGGTTTTGAGGCTCTGTTTGCTGTATCGTTCGTGTAGAATAAAAAAGGGCCGGCGCGACGTGTACGCCGGCCCTTCTTATGCGGTAACAAGTAGCTCGCCTCTCCAAAGGGAAAGAAGCAGAACTTGCTACCCAAACGCGTCAGGTTCCGACGCCCGTCGTTACGTCGCAGGCGCCGAGTGGCGAGGCTTCCAGCGCGGCGCATAGGCCGGTAAAGCGACCGCTCACCCAGCCGCCGATCGCCAAGATAGCAAGTATCGCTGCTGCGGCGATGATGCCGACAAGGATGGAATATTCGACCATGGCAGCGCCTGAATCGTCTTGGCAAAACTGCCGGGCCGTGGTCATGAGTGTGTCCATGGAGTTCCCCTGTTAACCCGACGTGTCGACGTCGTCCGAGTAAAATGCGCGAGAGCTAATGCAATAGCATCATTCGAACGAGGGACTAGAGCCCGCCTAGAACCCATTTCTGATAAACTGCGGGCAGCCAGTCACCGCATAGCTTGGCGTCGTGAACGTCCCTACTCCCGTGAAATAATGGCAGGTGGATCCACCCGCTGGGCTCTTCGCCTGATGATAGAGAACCCCTGTCGACGTAGCGAACATCGCGCCAACCGCCCCCGCCGCGATAACTAGCAGCACACCCAGAGAGACGACTATTTTCCGCATTTTTTAGCCCGCGATCGCGAATGGTGGTGGCAATGAACGTTTGCAGTGCGCCTAAGGATATCCGCCTTTGAGGACGATCAGGCCGATCAGGATTGCGCTTGCCGCAGCAACCGACGCCCACCAAGTCGCATCGCGCGAAGGTCGCCAGTGTCGGCGGTGTCTAGCCGCTTTCGCCACTGGCCAGACCGATTATCGTAGCGCGATTTTTCCACTCCTCCCACTCCCAGAGTCAACAATGCGTTTGTTGCCGATTGGAGTCCAGACGCGCGCCCAAGGGTCGGCTTTAGGCGGCGCGCGCCAAGCCAACGGCTATTCCCAAGGCGATCGGCCCGCGCATCGCGGGAGTGCAGGTTTTAACCTCACCGATCGAAACCGACTTCATCACAATGAACGGCGACAATCTCAAAGAGTCAGGGCATGACCGGCGCATCGGAATTCTGCTGGATCGAATAGATGTGTTGGCTGGGAAATAGTACAGTTAGGCGCTCCGCGAAGGTAATCGCTGAGGCTGAGCGCGCCGAACGCGCCGCAAAGACGGCAAGATTGAAATCGCTTCGCATGGCAACTCAGAGTGACTTGAATGTTTCGTTTCCGGAGGAGCTCGATTGCTCGCTCCTCGTCGCGGCACTGATTCAAGGCGAATCATCGGGCCAGCCTTTCAACCGTCTCAATGATGGCTTTGGCAAGGGCTTTGCCTTCATGGATAGGCTCGCGGCCGTAGAGCAGTAGCACGGCTTCCTCGCTCGGCAGCAGGCCGGCCGGCAGGTCTGTTCAATAGCCGTGCGAACCAGCTTGAGGGGCCCAGGTGTTGTGGATGTTCTCTTGGGCTTCCATGCAAGTCCGCCATGTCGCGCAAGGGCGTCCTGCGCTTCTGCGGCCGGCATTTCTCCACTCGTACTTGGGGCATGCATGCCCAGAGTCTGAAGGCCTACGAAATTCGCCGCACTTAGCTAAAAGTACGGCGATTACTCGCAAAGTAGTTGAAAAGCATGGTGAAGGGCGGTGTGGGGTGTAGTCGCGGTTGAATCGACTGAGGCGGCGAGGGGTATTTATGGCGCAAAGCGCCATCCCTGACTTTTCACATCAGGTGCTTACGAGACGCGAGGCTTTGCGTCTGTGCTAGTATTTGGCTGGGAGCCGGCGCGGCGGGGAGCGCCCAGTTTATAGAGTAGATTTGGCGGTACATCGGGATCGTACGGCAACATCCATTTAGAGATAACGATGAATTGATCTCGAGAAATTTGCGGGAGATTAGGGAAATATCCAAGTTGCTCGAGTTTTTCAACAGGTATGCGGAAAAAGAACCCGACGCGTTTCATCATTTGGCGCGGGATGTCGCTAGGCGCGTAGCCGACGGCGTGGGGTCGCGAAAAATCGAAGATTGAGGGAAGATACGATGCCGAAGCCGGTCGCCTTTCTCGATGCAAGTTTCTTGATAGGAATGGCTCGGAAACTGAATTCCGGGGATTATTGTCGCAATGACGCAGTCTCAAAACGCACGGGTCTGGGCCAGCCGCGCCTTCATGGACTCATCACGAATCAAGGGGTTCACCGCCGACCCGTTACCGACTGGCATGCGTCTTGGCCAGATGGCCGAGTTGAATGAAACGGGCGAACGGATGTCGGCTGAGCATTTTCCGAAGGAGATCTTCGCCAAGTATCCGGACAGGAAAGAAAAGAAGCAGGCGGATCTCGTGCTTGCTGCGGGCGCGGTGGTGGTGTCGGCGGCCTGCGCCGATGTGCTGCGGCAATTCGATCTCGGCCATTCCTCTCTTTATCCGATCAAGCTTTTCCAGCATGATCGCAAGACGCCGGTGGAGGGCGAATATTTTTGCCTCAATATCGGCGAGCGCAAAGATGCTTTTCTGCGCGAGTATTCACAGAAGGTTATTGAATACGGCATCGGCGGTTTCAGAATGCCGCCAAACCTTCATGACGATGACGTTGCGGTGAGCGGGGTCGCACTTGAAGGATCCGATCTGTGGGTAAGCCCGCCTTTGAAACGTATCTTTTTCTTGAGTGACAGGCTGACCCAAGCGCTACGGGCGGCAAAAATGGGCAGGGTCTTCGGGTTTCGCACCTGTCGCATTGTCGAAGCTAGCTAGAATTCATCTCGGGGCAGATCGATGGCGGTACCTTTTGCGTTCGAGATACATCATACTTTTCCAGAAGCGCTGTTTGACGATCTGGACATTCGTGAGCAGCTGCAGCGGTTGTTCGCCGAAACCGGCACCAATTTCACAATGGACATGGCCGGAAACGAGATCGCGCTCTTTACCGATTCCGAAGTTGCAGTCTATGTGCGGGCGCTCACGGGGGGCGACGGAAGCAACGTCTACTACGACAGCGATTTCGGCAGCGCGGTCCAGAATGGACCGTGACTGAGTGGTGATCCCGACAGGAATCGAACCTGTGACCTACAGATTAGGAATCTGCCGCTCTATCCTACTGAGCTACGGGACCACGCGGCCCGACACATAGCCGCTTCGGATCGTTTCGCCAAGAGGCAGGCTTGACGCAATCGGTCGGTTGCTAGCCGTCGAGAGGCTTCTGCTCACAATTCGAAATTGTATCCTCACTTTACGACTGAACCACGAGGGTTGGATCGCAAAGATGAGCTGGGGATAGCGGAACTTCGGATCACCGCCGCGCTTTAGTGTGCCGAAGGAGATGCCGCATGAGTGCTACGAAAGAGTTCTTTGAAACCTGGCTCCAGGAGAACGTCGGCGACCTGCCCGCTGAAAGCGAGGTGAGCGTGGCGGTCTTGGCGCAGCAATTCGAACAAGATGCCGACGCGGCCGGTTATGGTCGCGAGGTGCGCGAAGACGAGATCGGCGACATTGAAGAGGCTATTGCGGAAGCCCTGAGCAAGGCCAGGGCAGGCGCAGAGCCGCAGGCTGCGGCCGAAGAGAGTGATCCGGCGCCCGTCATGGAGGCGCTGGAGGTCGACGACCCGAAGAGCGGACCATAGCGGTCCAGGTACCATCGATTGATTTTCGCCCGAGCGGTTGCGGCTCCCCCTACATGACCGCCCATGATTATCGGCGTCGCGTTGGCTGCCTACCCTCGGGGCATGCATCAGGCGGCCAGCGCCGTCTCCGCGAGCTTCACCCAATAGCTCATGCCGTGCGGGATGACCTCGTCGTTGAAGTCGTAGGCCGGATTGTGGAGACCGGCGGTGTCGCCATTGCCGATGAAGATGAAGGCGCCGGGCCGCGCCTCCAGCATATAGGAGAAATCCTCGCCGCCCATCACCGGCTGGATGGCGCGGTGCACATGGGCCTCGCCGGCGACATCAGCCGCGACGTCGCTGGCAAAGGCCGTCTCTTCCGGATGGTTGAAGGTGACGGGATAATTGGCGTTGTAGTCGACCTCGATCGTTGCGCCGAAGGCCGCGCCCACGCCCTCGCAGATGGCGCGCACGCGCTGCTCAGCCTTCCTGGCGACCTCCTTCTTCAGCGTGCGCACGGTGCCGGCGATCTCGGCGCTCTCGGGAATGACGTTGTAGGCGTCGCCGGCGTGGAACTTCGTCACCGACACCACGACAGCCTCGACCGGATCGGTGCTGCGCGAGGCGATCGTCTGCAGAGCGCCGACGAGCTGGCTGGTGATGACGATCGGGTCGATCGTGCCGTGCGGCATTGCCGCATGCCCGCCCCGGCCCTTGACGGTGATGGTGAATTCGGCGGTCGCCGCCATGATCGGGCCCGGCTTGATGGCGAATTGCCCGACCGGCAGGCCTGGCATGTTGTGCATGCCGAATACCTTGGAGATGCCGAAGCGCTCCATCATGCCGTCCTTGACCATCTCGTTGCCGCCACCGCCGCCTTCTTCGGCCGGCTGGAAGATCACTGCGACGGAGCCGGCGAAATTGCGCGTCTCGGCAAGATATTTGGCAGCACCGAGCAGCATCGCGGTGTGGCCGTCATGGCCGCAGGCGTGCATCTTGCCCGGAATGGTCGAGGCGTAGGGTTTTCCGGTGATCTCGTTGAGCGGCAGCGCGTCCATGTCGGCGCGCAGGCCGATGCTCGTGCCTTCGCCCAGGCGGCCGCGGATGATGCCGACGACACCGGTCTTGCCGAGGCCTGTCACCACGTCGTCGCAACCGAAGGCCTTCAGCTTGTCGGTGACGAAGGCGGCGGTCTTGAAGACGTCGAAATTCAGCTCCGGCGTCTGGTGCAGATGGCGGCGCCAGCCGGCGACCTCGTCTTGCATTTCGGCGGCGCGGTTCAGGATCGGCATGATGGTTCCATCTCGCTGTTGGAGCAGACGGGCCTCTGCCTGCTGCTTTGCAAATTGTGCCTGCTGTTTTACAATTGTCATTCAGGCACTTTGCCATCTTGACGTCACATAGGCTAAATAGCACCGCAAGATTGCGATCCGGATAGGGGCCGGATCACCATGCTGGCGATCGCGTAACAAATCTTACGGAGCCAGAGGCGACTGCGGCAAGAGGCGATTTCGGATTCCACCATGCGGTACAGGCATTTCCTCAAACTATTGCTGGCGGGCGCCGTGGCGCTTCCGGTGCTGGCCGGACCGGCTCTCGCCAATCCGACGATCGTGTTCGACCTCGGGAACGGCAAGATCCTCCAGCACCAGGAGGCTTTCAAGCGCTGGTATCCTGCCTCGCTGACCAAGCTGATGACCGCCTATGTGGCATTTCGTGCGATTGCCGCGGGCGAGGTCCAGCTCGATTCGCCGATCAAGGTCACGAAACGTTCCGCCGGCGAGCCGCCGAGCAAAATGGGCTTCAAGCCGGGCTCGGTCATGCGGCTCGACAACGCGCTGAAGATGATACTGGTCAAGTCGGCCAACGACGTCGCCATGGCCGTCGGCGAGAACATCGGCGGTTCGCAGGCCGCTTTCGCCGAACGCATGAACACCGAGGCGCGCCGGCTCGGCATGACCGGAACGCATTTCGTCAACCCGAACGGGCTGTTTTCGCCGGACCAGTATACGACGGCGCGCGACCTCGGCTTGCTGGTGATGGCGATCCGCACGGAATTTCCGCAATATGCCCCATGGTTCTCGATCGAGGGCCTGGCCGTCGGCAAGAAGCAGATCCCGAACTACAATCTCCTGATCGGCCGCTATCCCGGCGCCGACGGCATGAAGACCGGTTTCGTCTGTCCCTCGGGCTTCAACATGATCGGCTCGGCAACACGCGACGGGCGCACGCTGGTGGCGGTGGTGCTTGGCGAGAAGTCGGCCGTCACCCGCGCCGAGACCGTCGCCAGGCTGCTCGACCACGGCTTTGCCACGCCGACACCGGGCTGGTTGACGGTGGCGGCGCTGCCTTCCTATGGCGACACCACATCGGTCAACAACCTGAATGACGAGATTTGCAGGAAGAAGCCGGCTAAGGAGCAGTCGGAAGCTGTCACTGTCGGCGATAAGAATGCGCCAAAATCTCCTTATCGGAAAAAGCTCGACCATGTGCCGACATTGGTCGCCGTCGGCCTTGGCGGCGCCACCGGGCCGAAGCCGAAGGCGATGCTCGATGCATCGGGCCGGGAATATGCAGACGTGCCGCTGCCGAACTGGCGGCCCGACCTGCCGCCGCCGCCCGGCGCCGAGCCGGCAGTGATCGGTTCCGCAACTGCGGCCCAGGAGCCCGCCAAGGCCGTGAACTAGCCTGATGAGCAGCGGCTTTCCCATCGCCGTCTCGGTGCTGACCGGTTTTCTCGGCGCCGGCAAGACGACGCTGCTCAACCGGCTGCTCAGGGATCCCGCGCTTGCCGACACCGCGGTCATCATCAACGAGTTCGGCGAGGTGGCGATCGACCATCTCCTGGTCGAACAGGCCTCCGACGGCATCATCCAGCTTTCCGACGGCTGTCTCTGCTGCACGGTGCGCGGCGAACTGGTCGACACGCTGGCCGATCTCGTCGACCGGCTGCAGACCGGCCGCATCGCCCGGCTTGCCCGCGTCGTCATCGAAACCACCGGCCTCGCCGATCCGGCGCCGGTGCTGCAGTCGATCATGGCGCATCCGGCGCTGGTCCATGCCTTCCGGCTCGATGGCGTCATCACGCTGGTCGACGCGGTCAACGGCAATGCGACGCTCGACGCCCATGTCGAGGCGGTGAAGCAGGTGGCGGTCGCCGACCGCATCGTGCTGACGAAAGCCGATCTGGCCGCCGATCCGCGCGACGTCGAGGCCCTGCGGGCCCGGCTGCGGCAGATCAATCCGGGTGCCGAGCTGCTCGATGCCGGTGACAGAAGGACCGATGTAGCGGCGCTGTTCGATTGCGGCCTCTACAACCCAGCCACCAAGTCCGCCGACGCGCGGCGCTGGCTCGGCGAGGAAGCCGCCCATGATCACCACTGCGATCATGACCACGGCGACCATGACCACGATCATCGGCACGATTCCCGCGTACGCAACTACTCGCTGGTTCATGACGGGCCGGTGCCGTTTTCGGCGATCGAGATGTTCCTCGACCTGTTGCGATCGGCGCATGGCGAGCGCCTGCTGCGCATGAAGGGCGTCATCGAATTGCTGGAAGACCCATCGCGGCCACTGGTCGTCCACGGCGTGCAGAAGATCCTGCATCCGCCGGCGCGGCTGCCGTCCTGGCCGGACGGCCAACGCGGCACAAGGCTGGTGCTGATCACGCTCGACATGCCGGAAGATTACGTCCGCCGGCTGTTTGCCGCCTTCACCAACCGGCCATCGATCGACACACCGGACCGCGCAGCGCTGGAAAACAACCCGCTGGCCATCGCCGGCCGGTAGCTTGAAGCTGCCAATCTCCCCCTTGAGGGGGAGATGTCGCCGAAGGCGACAGAGGGGGTCGCCTCGGCTGGTGCGACGCCCGGTAGTTCGAAAGAAAAGGTTGGCGCTTCACGCGCGGCAGCCCCCTCTGGCCTGCCCTCTTTGCCAAAACTTGGCATCTCACCCTCAAGGCAGGGCTATCGCAGGCCGAGGCTTTCGCTCTACGATGTACCCCCACCCCTAACCCTCCCCACAAGGGCAGGGGAATCGCATTTGAGTAGTTGGAAAATGGCTTGCCAATTGCCGGGTTGTGGATTCTTGGGA
>NZ_NPKJ01000035.1 GCF_002284575.1 Mesorhizobium temperatum | reverse complement strand
TCGAAAACAAGAGTGCCTTCGACCGCGCCTTCAGTGATCCCCTGGTGAAGATGATGGCCGAGCTAGCTGCAGAATGATGAGCCGGTTGCCGGCCGCTTCCGTATTAAATCGTTGCGCGATACGCGCTGCCGCTCGGGTGGCATGGCGTATTGCTCACCGTTGCTGTTTCTGATTCCCGGTCTCGGTAGCGGAACTCAGTCGCCGGGCACAGCTCTCCCGCCTTGAGATTACGGCGAGTTCCGCTCGAACATCCCGCTGCCATGGCGAAGCAGCGGAACGGTCAACACTACTCAAGACATGTTCATCACCTAAGAAGCCTCCTCCATTTTTCAACGGCATCCTTCACTGCAGCGAACGAGCACGTGCCGGTGATTCAACATCCACTCTGATGACGTGGATGATGGGAAGAGCACTGAGCGACGACCTCCGATCACGAGCGTTCGGCGCGCCGGCCTTGAGAACCAGTTGCCGCTGCTTCGCCGCCACCAGCCGGCCAAGGACCCGGCCCCTCCGAGAACTCCGGAACAGCCGCCCGGCGGCCTCCCCAAGATAGTGAGGTGACGCCGGACGTGCCCCCGCCACAGGCCCCATCGCCACCGCTCGCGCCATCAGCACCGATGTTGCCAGCGCGCCGTAACTCGGCATTCCGTAGGAGCCTACGCGACTACATGCATTCGGGTAATCGCGCCGATGGGCAACGTGCTCTGGAGCACTGCTTCGTTCAGCCTGCGCGCAACAGAAGAAATGCTCAGCGCGCGGGAAAGGGGCAGCCTGAAACAGTTCGCTGTTGCGCAAGAAGTCGGCCCGAGTTCGCCAAAAGACTCGCCGACGCGGCTGGTCGACTCCATGGCCAACGGCACCTCGATGAGTTTGCGTTCACCACCGCCGGAGAGCGGCAGTAGTTCGGCGGTATGTTGATCAGGATGGCTTTGTACTTGATCGCTTGGTCCAGAACTGCGGCGAGCGCACGGCTTTTGAGCTCCTGTCCCACAAAGAGCTGAGGGAAAACTCACAAGGCCGGACGGGGTCTTGAGCGGCGTGCGGCTGCCCCGTAGGAATTAGCATTGGTCACTGAGGCCCAGCAAAAAATAAATTGAGCGAGCTGAGAGTTCTCACCAACCCAGCCGCTGACCGCAGCTACCATCAACGAGCGCCGATCTTGCACGAGACCAAGCCGCAGGCGTCGCTTTGCCGACAGCGGCGTCTCACGTACGGCTGGTATGACGCCGAAAATATTTTGAAAAAAGATTGACTTCGATCGTCAAATCAAAGGTCGAATGCACAAATATAATTTGTTGTGGAAAGTTCATAATCATGAAACTGACTTCATCACCTTAACTCAAGTTTAACAAATATCTCCTTCCTGGAGTCTCCTGCCACTGTTATCTTTGCTGCCGATACATCTAGATTGGATCGGCGGCTACCTGATTGCGGAGCGTCGCTGGCTGATTTGCGAGAGGATTAATGCGGGACGTTGGCTTAAATGAAGAGTTCCTCGCTGACCCGGTCGTAAGGATCAAGTCGAGAGCTGGACATATATTTCTGCGAGATTTCGACAAGGACGGCACGGTGACCGCCGCCAACGCCTCCGGCATCAATGACGGCGCCGCCGGTGCGGTGCTGATGAGCGAAGCGGAAGCCGTCAGGCGGCTGCATCACCCCGCTGGCGCGCATCGTGTCCTGGGCACCGCCGGCGTCGATCCGCAGATCATGGGCACCGGGCCCATTCCGGCTTCGCGCAAGGCGCTGGCCAAGGCCGGCTGGTCGGTCGGTGACCTCGACCTGATCGAGGCCAACGAGGCCTTTGCCGCCCAGGCCTGCGCCGTCAACAAGGACATGGGCTGGGATCCCTCGATCGTCAACGTCAATGGCGGCGCCATCGCCATCGGGCACCCGATCGGTGCTTCCGGTGCCCGCGTCTTCAACACGCTGGTCTTCGAGATGCGCCGCCGTGGCGCTAAGAAGGGCCTTGCCACACTGTGCATCGGCGGCGGTATGGGCGTCGCCATGTGTGTCGAAGCAATGAACTGACCAATAGCGAATGGGGAGCAGCGAATAGAGCAGAATGGCGTCGGCGCGACGGAACATCAAAGGCGGCAACCGTTTCGCACTCAAAGGCTGAGGATGTGGGGAGTCTGTTGCAACGGCTGAACTGGGACGCAGGGAGAGATTAGGTGGCCTGCGGTCAGGCGGCGAGGATTTCGAACTGCTCGGCCAGGGACGGGTTCGGATTGAAGGCATACCTCGCCTGTCGTTTGCGCATCATGTGGACCATTTTGTGCGTGCGCTGGTACCTGGCCTGCAATGTGAGTCTGCGTAATCTGGAAGAGATGATGGCCGAGCGCGGCATTGCGGTCGATCACACGACCATCCATCGCTGGTCTGTTCGATTCTCGCCATTGCTGCAGCGCTTCAACCGGCGCAAGCGCGGCGTGACAGCCAAATGGCATGTCGACGAAAGCTACATCAAGGTCCGCAGCCGGTAGATGTATCTCTGCCGCGCCATCGACAGCGTCGGCGATACGGTCGAGTTCTGGTTCAGCGCGCATTGCGATCTGCCGGCAGCCAAGCGCTTCTTCAGACAGGCGCTGGAGCGCCATGGCCGGCCCGATCGCGTAGTCATCGACGGCAGCCAGACCAACCGGGAGGCAATCATCTCCTGCGACACGACGAACCGCCTGCAGAACCGCTCCCGGCGAACATTGAAACCGATCCGCATTCGCCAGAGCCAGTATCTCAACAATCGCATCGAACAGGACCGCCGCCGGATCAAGCGCCGTGTCGGGCCGATGCTCGGCTTCAAGTCACCAGAGTCAGCCTCCATCACTCTGTCCGGTATCGAAAGCAGGATTACGGATTGGTCGAACTTATGGCCTTTGAACAATTGCAACCTTCCGAAAATGATCGAAGGCTCCTTGCCACAGCGCTGGTAATCAAAAGGTTGCAACAGATCCGGTCAGGATCGCCAAAGGTTTATCACATCCCCCGGAAAACGCCGTGGGTGCAATACTGTCAGGCACAGCGGCGACGGCAGCGCCGTCAACGACAACGGTTAGAGCTTTCAGCGCAAGCGACCGTCAGGGGTCGGTGTCCCGAGCATCTGCCGTTCGAACGCGTGATCATTGCCGCTCCGTAGAACTGTGTTGCGTTTCGGCCAGACTGCTAGGCCTTTATCCGGATTTTCGCCCACCGGCCCCACCGTTTCGTCGCTGACCTCCCGCAGTGACCACCGCGCCAGGGAAACGGTGGCGGATAAAACCCGAGTAACCAAGCTTCTTCATATCCTCATGCAGTGACCGGATCCCACCTCGTCAACGTGAACGATACCGCGCATCTCCATCCACAAACTTTTGTGAAGCTCGGCAAAGAATGTCGGAAAGCCGACAAAACGGTCGGTCGGGCGGACTGTCGATATGCACGAGTGGTGCAACTCAGCGCGGTCCGCCATTCGGCACGCAACTTGCGTGGGTCACGGCGGACGGCCGCAGGCGGCAGTCCTTATGGGCTAGGGGACGACGTGGATACCCGGTCGTTCGGTTAGCGACTGCCGATCTGATAGGAGTGTTCAATGGCCCATCCCTATTATGATCTCCCGTCCCTCACTGTCCTTACTGCCCTCGAGGTATTCGAGGCATCGGCCCGTCACCTTTCGCTCGAGCTTGCAGCTTCCGAGCTGAACGTGACATCGGGAGAGGTCACTCGGCTGATCAAAGTCATTGAGGACGAGCTTGGTGTTCCGCTGTTTGTGAGGCCAGGAACCGGCGTGGTGCTTACCAGCGCTGGCAAAGACCTCTACACCGAGCTGGCAAGCATTTTTTCCAAGGCGTCCGATGTCGTCACGACCATTAAACGCGGCGATCGTTGCCGGATGTCATGATTGCCTCCACCGATGTGTTCGCCTCGATCTGGCTGATACCGCGCATGCCACGCTTTGGGGCACAGCACGATGATATTACAGTTACTGTGGCAGGCCCAAGTCCGCCATTACCGGCCGCTGGTCGAGCGGATCATCGCCCAGACCGAACGGCGGGTCCTGGCAGGCGAGCCGGTTCCGGCCGGCGAGAAGCTGGTGAGCCTGTTCGAGCCGCATGCCGATATCATCGTCGCAACGTCGATTACGGTCACAAGCTCAATCTGACCACCGGCCGCAGCGGACTGTTCCTCGATCTCGTCATCTAAGCGGGCAACCCAGCCGACAGCGAGCGTTTGCTGCTAATGCTGGAGCGCCACATCGCTTTTTACGGCGAGCCGCCGCGTCAGGCGGCGGCCGACGGCGGCTATGCCAGCCGCGCCAATCTGCGCCAGGCCAAGGCTTTGGGGCGTGCGCGATATGGCGTTCCACAAGAAGAGCGCCCTCAGGATCGGAGACATTGGTCAGCAGCCGCTGGGTGTATCGCAAGCGCTGCGCAACTTCCGCGCTGGTATCGAGGCCAGCATCTCCTGCCTGAAGCGCGCGACGGTTCGCTTTGAGACGGCGCCAGGTCATCAGATGCAGATCGACTTTGGCTCGCGTGTGGATCGGCGGCGAGCGGTTGCGTGTTCACCTGTTCGTGGGGACGCTAGGCTATTCGCGACGGGTGCATATCCGCCCCTCTTTGCGGGAGCGCCAGGCGGACTGGTTCGAGGGGATGGAAGGAGCTTTCCTGCGCTTCAGCGGGGTTCCAGCGGAGATCCTGCTGGATAATGCGAAGGCTTTGGTTGAGCATCAAGACGCGGTGACGCGCAAGGTGAGGTTTAATGCACGACTGCATGCCTTTGCCCGCTATTGCCCGGCACCGAGGCTAGTCTCCTGCCGGGCTCTCCTGCGGATTGCTTTCCCATACAACGTCGTCACGCGGAAGCCTTGTGGTAGTGTTGTATGTATGTCGGTGTATTTTCGGAAAGTTAAGTATAAATACGACGTATATCTCAAAATTGCAACGTAACGTAATGTAAAATTCTCAAAAATCACCTTTTTGCTCCTGCATGCAGCTGGTACAGTCGCTCTTGAGAATACCAAATCGTCTTTTCTGGTACCCATCTTGGAGTGTCGATGGCTTATCGTGGAGAGCGTCCATGCAGGACCGGCAGCAGCCAGGTCAGGAATTGCTAACCAATCCCGCCGGGCGGATCAAGCCGAGAGGGTGGACATATGTTCCGCTAGAGGACGTCGACGTGATTACCTTGTGTCTAGACGCCTTCGCATGGTCAAACAACCATCCTCCGCGTAGTGGCAAGGAACAGTTCGTGGTTTTAGCTGCGGCCGTTGCGCGCCCATGAATGCAGTGCCGCACCCATCTACCCTTACACGGAGGACGGTTATGAATTCCCTGGATCAGCAGACAGCACCGGAGCAAGCCGCACGAGAGCGCATGAAGGCATCCCATGCCCTCGATGGCGACGCCGCTCGCTTGGCCCACTTATATCGCGGATGGGCGAGTGCCTTCGATCTGGATCAGGCCCGCGTCGGGTACTGCGGGCCGATGATCGTGGCGGAACTGGCAGGCGCCGTGCAGACGGCCTATTTGGCCGGGCAGCGAAATGCCATCGCAATCCTGGACGCTGGCTGCGGAACAGGGCTCGTCGGCGTGGAACTGGAACGCCTCGGCTTCCGGTTGATTGACGGGTTCGATCTCTCCGAAGAGATGGCCGAAAAGGCCCGGCAAACCGGCGTCTACCGCCATGCCCAAGGCGATGTCGACCTTAACGGGCGGCTCTCCGACTACTCCAGCGCGAGCTATGACCTGACCGTCTGCTGCGGCGTCCTCACGCTCGGACACGTCCGACCGGATGGATTGCGCGAGCTGGCTCGCGTCACCCGCCCGAACGGCTTCGTCATTGCAAGCACCCGCAAGAGCTATGTGGAGACGACATCCTTTGAAGACCAGGTGCGGCGTCTGCAGGATGAGGGCGTCCTTATACCGGCACAGTGTCTAAGGAACGGCAGATACGTCGCCGAGGAGGACGCGCACTATTGGGTCTTCCAGGTGCCCGAGAAGGTCAGCGCACCGACGGAGGAGCGGCCATGACCTCGATACCGCAAATCTTGCTGTCGAAACTGGCAGCTGATGTAAGGCGACACGAGGAGCGCGAGCGCCTACGCATGCCCTGCCAGGAGTCCGGGTTCTGAGCATGGCACCACGAAAGAACGCATTAGCTATCCGAGGCTTCGCGACGATGCTTCATGCTGCAGTCAAAGACGATTCTCCATGCTGCAAACTAAGAAGATACCCAGATCGTTGCGCCGGCACTAACTTCAAACAAAGGTGTAATCTTGCCCAAAGATCTCGTAGGGAGACCGGACGACAAGCTGCGCGCGAAACCCGGACGCTTTAACGAAATGCCCGTGGTTGATATCCTCGATGGTACTAACATACAGACAGTGGCCAAGGAGATACGCTGGGCGCTGTCTAACACTGGTTTCATGTATGTGAAGAACCATGGTGTTCTGCAGGATTTTGTAGATTCGGTGTTCCATGTCACCCGCTGGTTCTTTGATTTGCGCATGTCGCAGAAGATGATGTTCCATATTCGGGACCCCGATGTGGCCCTTCGCGGATACATTGGGCCGTTCGGGGAGAACCCCGAATCGCCAACGCTAGATCCATTTCTGATCTCTGCCGAGGGCTTGCAAAAGCTGCCACGAGGCCGTCACCGATGTCCAAGGCACGCCATGACTTCAGCTTGTCAGCTCCATGATTTTTTGGTCGCTTAAAAAGGAGAGAACTAGCGGTATGCGGGCATAGATCACTAAGCAGGCCGCCGAATATACCCGCTAGGCCTCATCACTTCTAAAGGGCAATCGATACTATGACGCACTCTAAGAAGGTGGTTATCGTGACTGGCGCGACTTCCGGGATAGGGGAGGCCATCGTACAGGCCTTCGCCGCGACAGGGGCGTCACTCGTATTGGTCGGCCGCGACCGGGAGCGGGGCAAAAGAGCCTTGGAGTCAGTTCAGAAACTCGATTGTCCGGCCGAATTGATGCTCGGCGATGTGGCTGACTCGGCCTTCGCCGACCAGGTGGTTAATTCCAGCGCAGAGCGGTTCGGAAAGGTCGACGTCTTGGTGAACAGCGCTGGGATCATCCGGCGTGGAAGCGCCGTAGATACCACGGATGACGATTGGCGCCAGACATTCGACGCCAATGTCAACGGTGTTTTCTACTTTAGCCGCGCCGCGGTGAAGGCTATGAGGAAAACCGGCGGCGGCAGCATTGTCAACATAGCCTCGAATGTGGGGTTGGTTGGCCGTCCCGTGCTGGCTGCCTATTGTGCGTCAAAGGGCGCCGTCGTTCTGTTGACACGAGCGATGGCGCTCGATCACGCCAAAGAGCAAATCAGCATCAATGCGGTCTGCCCCGGCCCCGTTGATACACCCATGCTTGTGTCGGGCCATAGCAAGCCGGTTAGCGCGGACGAAATCCTACAAAGGAATATTGATTCAGTACCCCAGGGTCGCGTGGCTACTCCGAAAGAAGTCGCAAGTCTGACGCTTTTCCTCGCGAGCGAGGGAGCCAGGCACATCACGGGCGTTGCTGTTCCAATAGATGGCGGCTGNAAATCCTACAAAGGAATATTGATTCAGTACCCCAGGGTCGCGTGGCTACTCCGAAAGAAGTCGCAAGTCTGACGCTTTTCCTCGCGAGCGAGGGAGCCAGGCACATCACGGGCGTTGCTGTTCCAATAGATGGCGGCTGCACAGCAGGATAGGAGAATTTCTTGGGTAACCGGCTTTCAGGCAAAGTTGCCATCGTCACCGGCGGCAATCGAGGGATAGGGCGGGCGATTGCCGAGGGGCTCGCTGATGAAGACGCCATGGTTGTCGTCGGCGATTTGCTTGACAAGCGCTCCGCCGATTCCGGCAGCGTCGAGAGGCTCACGTTTATGTCTCTTGACGTCACAAAGGAGGCGTCGGTTCGTGCATTC
>NZ_NPKJ01000045.1 GCF_002284575.1 Mesorhizobium temperatum | reverse complement strand
TGTCAGACGAGGTGCTGTGCGAGCGCTGGGTGGAAAACCCCTACTTCCAGTATCTGTGCGGCGAGGAGTTCTTCCGCCACGACCTGCCGTTCGACCGCTCCTCGATGACGCGCTGGCGGAGCCGCATGGGCGAGGAGCGGATCGTCGCGCTTTTGCAGGAAAGCCTCAGCATTGCGGTCAAGACCGGGGCGATGAAGCCGACCGACACGCGCCAAGTGATCGTGGACACGACCGTGCAGCCGAAGAACGTGATGTTCCCGACCGACGCCAAGCTCATCCACCGGGCCNTCAGCATTGCGGTCAAGATCGGGGCGATGAAGCCGACCGACACGCGCCAAGTGATCGTGGACACGACCGTGCAGCCGAAGAACGTGATGTTCCCGACCGACGCCAAGCTCATCCACCGGGCTCGCGAACGGCTGGTGCGGCTGGCCAAACGGGCGGGGCTGGATTTGCGCCAGACCTATGTGCGGGTCGGCAAGCTGGCGCTGATCAAGCAGCAGCGCTATGCGCACGCCAAGCAGTTCAAGCGGGCCAACAAGGCGCTGCGCAGGCTCAGGACGTATCTGGGGCGCACCGTCCGCGACATCTCCCGTCAGATCGCCGGCGATGCGGAGCTGGACGCGCTCTTCAAATGGTCGCTCTACCAGGCCTCCACCGTTCTCGAGCAGCGTCAGCGCCAGCGCGGCCGCAAAATCTACAGCCTGCATGCGCACGAGGTGGAATGCATCGGTAAGGGCAAGGCGCATGCGCCCTACGAGTTCGGGGTGAAGGTGTCGGTGGCCACCACGCTGAAGCGCTCAAAGGGTGGCCAGTTCGCCCTGCATGCAAAAGCGCTGCCCGGCAATCCCTATGACGGCCACACGCTGGCAAGCGTCATCCCTGACATGGAAAAGACCATCGGCAACGAGATCAGCCGCGTTCTCGCCGACGCCGGCTATCGCGGCCACAACGCACCGCAGAGCCACAAGTTCAGGGTCTTCACCGCTGGTCAAAAGCGCCGCGTGACACCGGCCATCAAGCGCCAGATGCGCCGCCGCTCCGCGATCGAGCCCGTGATCGGCCACATCAAGGCCGAGCACCGGATGGGCCGCAACTGCCTCGCCGGCAAGCAGGGCGATGCGATCAACGCCATCCTGGCCGCAGCCGGCTATAACTTCTCCCTCCTGCTCAGGTGGCTGAAGGCTCTTTTGGGGCTTCTCCTCGCCGCCTCTCAAAGTCAGCCGAAAGAACTCAAAGCCTGATCCCTCCCATTGTTCACGGCGGACGAATCACCAAACAGGGACCGTAGTGCGCGGTTGCCACGCGTTTTCGGGTGTACCTGTGCAATGGCACCCAAATTGCCCTATTCATATGCTCATCATAACTACGCAACAAAAACTTATCCATAAATGTATTTACCAATTGCGGAGATACGTGATAAGTTAGAACATCTTCAGTATTTCGTTGTGGTTTTACAGCATGTTGATGCATGCAGAAAGATTACACATTATGCAACAAAATTGTATATTACAATATGTGTGTGTAGTATTGGTTGCGGAAAGTGCCATTTGGCAATAATCGCTATTTAAGGATTGTGTGTTTCGTCCTTCAGAATGGAACCAAGAAATGCATGCCGACGTGAAAAAAGTGCTTGCGGAATATGAGGAATGTTATCGGCGCGATTCCGACGCGCTGCTTTCTCTACCGGATGCTCCGCAGGCCGTTTTACTTTCGGTTGGGCCCGATACGGGCCAATTCATGAATTCCCTTCTTAAGGGATCAAAGGCGCGCTCCATTCTTGAGCTTGGGACGTCGTATGGCTATTCGACAATCTACCTGGCCGAGGCAGCGCGCGCGAATACCGGGATCGTGACGAGTTGCGATTTTGATGTGGAAAAGCAAATCTTCGCGAACGACATGCTGAGACGAGCCGGACTGGAGGATCATGTTGTTTTCCGTTCAGGAGATGCAATCCAAATAATTGAGAGCTTAGAGGGAGAGATCGAGTTCTGTCTGATCGATCTCTGGAATAGCTATTATATTCCAGCGTTTGATGCACTTTATCCAAAGCTCGCTCCGCTGGGCTACGTCATCGCCGATAATATTAGTAGTCCTGATCCGGTCGCTGGTGAGGGTTACCGCCAACACATCCGCCTGAGGAAGGATATCGAGTCGATCCTGCTGCCTATAGGATGGGGCTTGGAGCTTTCGAGGCGGTGTGCAAGCAGCTGATTGTTCTGTCGTAGAGGAAATAGCCGAATTGCTTCACGGATTAAGGAATTTCGTGAAGACAAGCCGCATTGCCCAGGGAGTAAAAGAAACATGAGGATAATGTCTTTCAAGCCGGGCCATGATGGCACAATTGCAGCGTTGGATGTGTCAGCAGCCGAGCTGATTTGTTCATACGAGGCCGAGAAGGATAGCTTTCGCAGATATTCGACCATTAACCCCACGACTATCCTCGAAGCCGCTGGGCGCCTAGATGCCATTCCGGATATCATTGCCGTCGGTGGGTGGGGCAAACGATTTCGCCACGACCCTGTAGGATACTACGGCATAGCTCAGGGATCGGATGTTGTCGGCGAGAGGACCTTCTTCGGCAGGAAGGTGCATTTCTATTCCTCGACGCACGAGCGCTCCCATCTCTGGGGCTCATACGGCATGTCGCCGTTCCCCGCCGGAATGCCCTGCTATGTGCTGATCTGGGAAGGGGTGTTCGGCGATTTCTATGAAATCGATGAGTATCTGCAGGTCGTGCATCGGGGAAAAGTGATGGCGTATCCTGGTGACAAATATGCTTTCCTTTATGCGCTCGCCGATCCGAAATTCACCTTGCCCAAAGGACCACCGCGTATCGAAGACGCCGGCAAGGTAATGGCGCTTTGCGCCTATGGGCAGACCGGATCGCCTGACCGGGACGAGCAGGCGCTGATTGATTTCCTGCTTCCAAGCGATCAGTACCCGGTGTCCAAAGAGGATCTTCGGAATTCGCCTTACTACAACATTGGCGTAACTCATCAGAAGTTTACCAACCTCGCCAGGCGCGTTTCGGACGCCATCTTCGGTTCCTTCCACACCTTTGCGAAGAAGAACTTGACAAAGGGGTTCCCGCTGCTGATTGCCGGCGGCTGCGGGTTGAATTGCGAGTGGAACCGCCGATGGGTCGAAACGAACCTCTTTTCCGATGTTTTCATCCCACCGTGCACAAATGATACAGGCTCAGCGATCGGGACCGCAGTCGACGCGATGCGGCATTTCACCGGCAAGGCTAAGATCAAATGGAACGTCTATTCAGGCCAGCGTTTCATACTTGACGAAATCGACCGGACCGGACTCGAGGTCCATCCACTCGACTACAGCCAAGTGGCCTCGGCGTTGCTCAGCGACAAGGTGATCGGCTGGGTACAGGGGAATTGCGAAATCGGGCCACGAGCGCTCGGCAACCGGTCAATTCTCGCGGCGCCTTTCTCAACGGCAACGCATGAGAGGTTAAACCGCATCAAGAACCGGGAGGGTTTCCGCCCGATCGCGCCCGTTTGCCTGGAGGAAGATGTCGCGCTCCATTTCGATCTAGCACGCCCTTCGCCCTATATGCTTCTTTTCCAGAAGGTTCTCGATAGCCGATTGAGAGCCGTCACGCACGTTGACGGCACAGCGCGGGCTCAGACCGTATCGCAGGAGCAAAACCCGCGCCTGTTTCAGTTGCTCACTTCGTTCAAAGCGAAAAGCGGGGTTGGCGTTCTCTGTAACACATCGCTGAACTTCAACGGGACCGGCTTCATCAATCGTGCAAGCGACTTGCTAGCTTATGCTCGGGCCGCAGGCCTCGACGGATTCGTGATCAACGATGCCTTTTATCTCCTCAAGGTAAGCATCCGGTAAGGCTTCGCCGAAGCTTCCGATTACCCACATCGTCGGCGGGCCTATTGCCCCGTATGAATCTGCCGTGATTCTGTTCGTGACGCCGAATCACGGAGGCGTCACGGATGCGACACAAGACCAGCAGCAGCGAAGCCGCTTGGTGGGAGGAAGAGCTTTCTGCGGCGGCCCTTCCCGACAAGCGTCTGGCCCGTCGGCTGCAACGGTTGCTGGATCAGATGTCAGCTGCGCCGGGCAAGCCAATCCCGGCGGCCTGCGGCGACTGGGCGGCGGCGAAGGCGGCCTACCGCTTCTTTGACAATCCGCGTGTGACCGAACATAGCGTTCTCGCCGGCCATTTCGCCGCGACCGCGGCGCGCATTGCGGCGAGCGAAGGTCCGATCCTTATCCTGCAGGACACGACGAATTTATCTACAGCCGCGCGCAGCCGGGCAAAATCGGCTTCACCAAAACCATCAACGCCGGGCGCTACAAGGCCGGGCAGCCCAACGTGCTGACCTTGTGCGGGGTGCTGATGCATTCGAGCCTGGCCGTCACCCTCACCGGCACACCCCTCGGTCTGACGGCGGCGAAGTTCTGGACACGAACGAAGTTCAAGGGAACGCTCGCGCTCAAGCGGCACATCAATCCCACGCGCGTGCCGATCGAGACGAAGGAGAGCTACCGCTGGCTGGAGAACCTGCGCCAGTCCATCGCGCTCGTTGGCGCGCCCGAGCGCTGCGTGCATGTGGGTGACCGGGAGAGTGACATCTACGAGCTCCATTGCACCGCGCAGGACCTTGGTACCAGCTTCCTCGTGCGGGTGCAGGCGAACAGGCTGGCAGAGCGGCCTGCCGATGCTGCCCCACACGATCCTGCTCATCGCGTCTTTGCCCAACTTGCGGCGGCGCCTTGCGCGGGACGTCATCGCATTGCGGTTGATCAGGACGAGACGACCTGGCTGCAGGTGAAGTTCGCCGCCATCAACACCTTGCCGCCGGTGGGCAAGCAGAAGCGCTACAGTCCGCAGGTTCTGACTTACATCCACGCCCTCGAAGAGAATCCGCCGCCCGGTCGCGAGCCGATCGACTGGAAGCTGGTGACCAACTTGCCGGTCGAAGATCTCTCCGTGGCGGTCGAGAAGCTCGGCTGGAACGCCCTGCGCTGGAAGGCGGAGGTGTTCCACAAGGTCATGAAGTCCGGCTGCCGTGCCAAGGAGGCGAGGCTCGAGACCGCCGAGAGACTGGCGAAGTTCCTCGCCCTCATCGCGGTGGTCAGCTGGCGCATATTCTTCGTCACTATGTCGGCGCGCGCCAAGCCAGACGCCGCGCCCGACAGCGTTCTCACCTTCGCCGAGATCACTGCGCTGGACCGGATCGACGCGTCCGAACGCGACCGCGCCTCAAACGGCCCACGCTCGCCGCTTACCTGCTGCAAATCGCCATGCTTGGCGGCTATCTCGCCCGCAACCATGATCCGCCTCCCGGCAACATGGTCGTCTGGCGCGGCATGACCCGCTTGCACGACATCGCCTTCGGCATCTCCATTGGATCAAGCCCACGATGTGGGTAATCGGAAGCTTCGCCGGATGCTTACCGCCCGCATCGCCGATACGCCGCAGAACCGGCTGGCCGAACTCTTGCCGTGGAATTGGCAGCTTCGATCAGCGAAAGCCATCGCTGCATAGGACAAGCGAATGGCTCACGGACGCAACAAGTATCAGTCACGAGAGAACCGGGCCCGGGTTCCCGAGATATTGCTTCGCGATTGGGATCCCATCGGTATCTACGGCATACCAGAGGCCACCGACGAATGCGACACGTACGCAAACGGGGCCTATGTCACGAAGGCGCCACCGCGAGCGAGATCGCGGGCTATCTCGTCACCGTAGCCACCGAGCACATGGGACTAACTGACCGCGGACGGCTCGCTGAGAGAAGCGATCAGGTCGCCAAGCTACTCGTCAATCTCCGGCCTGAGGTCAGTGCCCACTGACTGCACATTCGCCGAAAATCTGGCAACCGCGACCTTTGCCGGCCTCCCCGCCGGATGGATAGATGGATACGCTGATATGAGCGAATCTATCACCTCGATCAGATGGGCGATATCAAGTGGCTTCTCACACCGATCAACATTTTTGAAGCTGTCGGGTATATCCGAAGAATTGTGACCCACCAGAAACACGAATGGTATTTGACGTCGAACCAGGTGCTCGGCTGCGGCGAACGTTACCTCGCCTTGTAAGTTCACACCGAGGACAGCACCATCTATCGATGACGAGGACATGATCACGTCGAGAGTGTCCTCGATCGTATCGGCCGGCTGGATGAAGTTTGCGCCTTCTTTGACTAAAGCGTCGCTTAAGTCGAACGCAAGTGTCAAGTCTTCCTCCGCGATTAAGATGCTGCAGTTTCGGAGATTTTGGCCTCCCACTCGATTTTTCTCCAACATGTCACGGGCTACCTGAAATCCGATTGCAAAGCCGAACAGGCATGGCTGCGAACAACCCAGCGTGCGGGCACAAAGTCAGCTCGGTTTCGCGTTGGAGAACAGTTCCTCCGCGTTCAAATGCATGAGGCGGGTAATCAACTCGGGGACCGCACCGCCGTCAATCCAACTGCGACCAACCAAAGTCGAAATGGCCTCCGCGATGCCCCTGCGTGCGATCACACTGTGGCCCACGATATTCTCTGCAACGATATAGTCGCCCCCGAAAGTGAGAATCTTATTGGCAGGGACCGACACAAGGAATTCGGCAAGGAAACGAACCGATGCGACCGGGTTGATGATCCACGCCCAACACATGTCGACATATGCATTGCTGTACTGCTTGCAAAGCGCGATGTATTCGTCTTGATACGGATAACCAATGTGCATAAGTACAAATCGGATTCCCGGATAGGACTGCAGCAATCTGCAGACGTCGTTCGCGTTCTCCCGCACTCTGGCCAGGGGCATGGAATCTCTGCTGGCAAGATATCCGGTGTGAAGTTTCACAGGCAATCTATAATCCTGGGCTTTTCTTAGGCAGTAGTGAAACAGGTAATCCTCAAGTGCCTGAGTGCCTTCCGGGCCGATGAATGGCCGGGCTGCGACCAGTGTCGCAAAATTTTGCTCCGCAACATGTCGATCGACGTGCGCGAAGTTCAAGGCTCTGTAATAGGCTCCTACGTACTTTACCGCGACCGCCTTCCTTCCAAAGCGCTCGAAATAGCGGTCGACCGCTGCCAGCCAATCATCGAAGGAATTGATCTCGACGCCAAGTTCTGATTGCACCTTCTCAATGTCACGAAGGCTGCACCGGCTCAGCTCCATGATGCTGAGATCCTGTCCGAGAAGCGACGGCTGAGCGGTCTCCATGAATATCCGCTCTAGAGAATTCACTTGGCACTGCGAGATGCGACAAACACCTTTCAGAATATGGTCGTAGAAGCCAGGCTTCTTTATTTCATGATACTTGCTGGAGAGCTGCTCTATGTTTCCCAGGGCGAAAGATTTGACGCCGTAGAGTTCCCTGATCGTGATACTCAGCGCTTGCGCATAACCTGTATGTTGCACCCGATCCCAATAGGGCGAAACAATCTTGAACTTGTCAACTGCGGAAACCTCGGGATCATAAAACCGCTGCTGGTCCGCTGCGCTCATCCCCGCACAATGAAGATCATCCTGGAGATATTCTCTGAATAGCAGAGACCAATCATCGCAGGGTAGAAGCCCGTCGTTCAGTGGAGCAATGCGCCTAGACTCCTCGACCAGATGCTCGTGCGTGTCCGCGAGGACAGTTTCCGCAACTTTCTCGTGAATCCAAGTCATGGCCTCGGTGCCGATCATCGTATATCCTTCCCAGTTTCGAACCGCTGTCTAGGGTCTAGCTTCTAGGGGTGTTCTGGTTACGCGGAATTAGACTCTCCGTCTGACTGGGCCTTCAGTACGGCTTGAGAAGCTGTCGCGTCTGATTGATTGGTCCTGGAACGCTAGCGGCGGGGGGGCTGCAAAACAACCGTATAAAAAGTCATGTACCGCAGGACTAAATGTTATCAGGCGGATGGCAGGCTTGGATGACCAGGTGATAACGTGAACCAAGTGCCGGGTTCGAGTATCAGAGCCAACTCGATGAGTATGTGAGATGGATGCGCGATGAGCGTGGATTCACACCGGCGACAGTCGAGCAATGGGCCCGTGTGATCGGCAAGTTCCTGCGCTGATGCGACCAGACGAACCGGCAACTGAGGAGTCTTCAGCCCGAAGACGCCGATGCTTTTTTCGCCCAGGCGCGACAATGGTCCCGCGTATCGGTAGCCAACACGGCGTCGGCATTGCGTGAATTCCTGCGCTACGCGGCAGAGCGGGGCATGTGCATGGAGCGCGGCGCGGCCTCGATTTCCGCCCTCGGCTCTATCATCAAGAGAGGCTGCCGTATGCCCCGGATTGGTCGGACGTGCAGCGCATATTGGCCGATGCCGAGACCGATGAGCCTCAGGACATCCGTGATCGAGCGATCCTGTTGTTGCTTGCGGTCTATGGCATGCGCAGCGGCGAAGTGGCGGCATTGCGCCTCGATCAGATCGACTGGGCCGTTGGAACGCTACGGCTTTTCCGCCTGAAGCGCCGCCAGCCGCAGATTTACCCGCTGGTTCCCTCTGTGGCTGAGGCGCTCGCCTGCTACATCGACACGGCGCGGCCGCCATCATCGTGCCCGGAAGTATTCCTCTGCATGCAGGCGCCGCGGCGGCCGCTGAAGGGTAAGACCGTATGTCCGCCTCTGACGGTGAGGTGGCTCGCCCTACACTGCGCGTCCGAGGGTTGCTCGGACAAGCCGAGCCGATCCTCATCACAGGAGGACGAGCCGTGGCAGATTATAGGGAAGCATTTGTCGGAATCGATGTCGCGAAACTGAGGAACGCCATCGCGATTGCGGATGCCGGCCGAGAGGGAGAGGTCCGCTTCTTCGGTGAGGTCGACGCATCGGATACCAGCATGCGCCGCGTCATCCAGCGGATCGCCGCCAAGTTCGATCGGGTCCATTTCTGCTACGAGGCCGGACCAACCGGCTACGGACTATACCGGCTGATCCTATCACTCGGCCATGAATGCATGGTGGTCGCCCCATCACTGATCCCAAGGAAGCCCGGCGATCGGGTGAAGACGAACCGCCGGGATGCTCTTGCGTTGGCTCGACTGCTGCGCGCTGGCGAACTGACGGCGGTGTGGGTTCCCGATGAAGGTCACGAAGCCATGCGGGATCTCGTCCGCGCCCGGGCGGCCGCAGTCGAGACGCTTCGCGTCCACCGGCAGCATGTGAGCGCCTTCATACTCAAACACGGACGTATCTATCCGCGCAAGAAGAGCTGGACGATGCGCTATCTGCGCTGGCTGCAGGAGCAACCGTTCGATCACCCGGCGCATCAGATCGCGCTTCAGGAAATGGTCGAAGCGGTCCGCGTTTCGAAAGAGCGGGTCGAGCGACTCGAGGGTGTGATCGAGGAGTTCGTTCCGACCTGGTCCCTGGCGCCGATCGTGCGGGCCCTGCAGACCCTGAGGGGCGTAGACCTGATCGTTGCCGTCACATTCGCCGTCGAGGTTGGCGACGTGCAGCGGTTCGAGAGCCCGCGCCAGCTCATGGGTTATCTTGGCCTCGTTCCCGGCGAACGATCGACCGGCGAGACAGTTAGACGGGGCGGCATCACCAAGGCGGGGAATGGCCGGGTTCGCCATATGCTGGTCGAGAGCGCATGGACGTACAGGCATCCGCCGAGGGTCGGTGCGAAGAAGCTGTACCGGCTGGAGCAAGCTCCACCGAAGGTGCGCGAAATCGCATGGAAGGCTCAAACACGGCTGACCGCCCGCTATCGAATGTTGAGCGGACGAGGCAAGAGGACAACGGTGGTGTGCACAGCGATCGCCCGTGAACTGGCCGGCTTCATGTGGGCCGTTGCAGGGGAGGCCGAGGCGATCAAGTCGTAGACAGCCGCGACGGCTTTCATCTCGCGCATAGGCGGAGGCGGGACCACGGCAGGGGAATGCCCGTCAGACGCTTTGTGGCCGGCAAATCGACCGACGCCCGCAGTAAGATAGGAACAGCCCCAGACGCACAATCGGGAATGCGGTAGCCAACCCGCGCATCAGAGCTTGATCACCGACGTCCTTCAGTTCCGCTTCCACCCATGCGCGACCATCAGAATGAGCAGCCGTTCCTCGGATCGGGCGACCTCCTGCGTTTCAAACCTTGACAGCGGACATCAGAGCGCTGTTCTCAGGCCACGGCCTTAAGCTCGGGAGCCCGGATGTAGGCCCATGGCAGCAGATCGTCGATCTGGCTGTTGGGGTGGCTGTTGACGATCCTGGTGAGGACATCGGCGAGATAGCCGAGCGGCTCGACACCGTTGAGTTTGCAGGTTTCGACTAGCGACGCGATGACTGCCCAGTGTTCGGCACCGCCGTCCGAGCCGGCAAAGAGGGCGTTCTTGCGGCTAAGTGCGATCGGACGGATTGAGCGTTCGACCGTGTTGCTGTCGATCTCGACGCGGCCGTCGTCAAGGAAGCGCGAGAGGCCTTCCCAGCGCGAGAGCGTGTAGCGGATCGTCACGCTCGCCTTCTGCTGGGCGCATGTCCGTCGGCGCTTTTATGAACTGGCAGCAGCCGGTCCCGCGCCGATTGCCGGCGAGGCGCCTCGGCGAGCTTTGTCTTCTGGCTGATCAGGCCGAGCTTTTCGCGCAGCCAAGGTTCGAGATCGGCAATGATAGCGCGGCTATTTTCCTGACGCATCGCGCGGCGCTCGTCGGCCGGCCGGCCACGGATGCTATAGAGCTCGGCGATCCGTCTCAGCGCCGCTTTTGTCGGCCAGCACGCGATAGCCGCCATAGCCGTCGACCTGCAAGATTCCGGTGAAGCCTGCGAGATGAGCGATCGGACGCTCGGCCTTTCGGTCCGGCGCATAGACATAGGCGACGCCCGGCGGGTCGCTCCCATTCCATGGTCGGTCATCGCGGGCATAGGCCCAGAGCTGGCCCGTCTTCGTCTTGCCGCGGCAAGGATCGAGCACCGGCGCGGTGGTTTCGTCAGCAAAGAGCTTCGGCGAAGCCTTCAGCTTGCCAAGCAGCCGCTCATGCACCGGACGACGGTCAGCTCATGGACATTTTCGACCGCGCGCCTGATGCTTGCCAGGCAGCGCGGCCGACCCAGTCGGCGAGCGTAGAGCGATCGAGATTGATGCCCTGGCGGGCGTAGATCTGCGCCTGACGATAGAGCGGAAGGTGATCGGCATATTTTGAGACCAGCACCTGGGCGACCGTTGCCTCGGTCGGAAGACCACCCTCGATCAGCCGGGCCGGCGCGGGAGCCTGAACCACCACATCCTCACAGGCGCGGCAGGCATATTTGGGCCGGCGCACGACGATCACACGCAGCTGCGCCGGAACGATGTCGAGCCGCTCGCTCACGTCTTCACCGATCCGATGCAGGCCGTTGCGGCAGCACGGGCAGGCATGGTCCTCGATGTCGACGACCATCTCGACACGAGGAAGATTCGCCGGCAGTGCACCCCGGTTGGCCCGGCGTTTGGCAGTCTTTGCCTGTCGCTGGTCCGGAGAGGCCCCCTCGGCCTCTTCCTCGCCGGCCGCCTCGATCTGCTCGGCCTCTTCGAGCCCCAGCAGCAACTGATCCTCGGGAAGCGTCTCGGCGCGGCGACCGAAGCGGTGACGCTGCAATTCCTTGATGATCTGGATCAGGCGAGCATTCTCGACGTCGCGTGCCAGGATCATCGCCTTCAGCGCGTCCGGATCGTCGGGAAGCTGGTCAGCCGTCATCGCCATGACGGATCAAACCATATTCGCCGACAGCCCGCGACAGCGGAATCCAGCCTGGTTCACTTCGTCGCGGGTCAGCCCGCCTGAACCGGAATGCGGGTTCGACGCGCCTCGTGGACACGTCGCCAGTCCAGCCCTTCCAATAGCGCCGACAGTTGCGCGGCCGTCAGCCGCATCACGCCATCCTGCACTTTCGGCCAGCGGAACTCGCCGTCCTCAAGACGCTTGGCATAAAGGCAGACGCCGGTGCCGTCCCAGAAGATCAGCTTGATCCGGTCCGTCCGCTTCGCCCGGAAGACGTAGACCGCGCCGCTGAACGGATTGGCGCCCATCGTCTCGCGCACCAGTGCGGCCAGCCCCTCTGCGCCCTTTCGGAAGTCTACCGGCTTCGTCGCCACCATGACCTTGACCGCACCCGTCGGGCCAATCACGCTGTTGCCTTCAGCGCGCGGATTACAGCAGCCACCGTCTTGGCATCGGCGCCACGGCCAACGCGCGTGGCGATGCCGTCGATCTCAAGCTCGATCACGTCGGCGTCGCGGACCGTCTTCTGCTTCCGGGGTCGTCCCAGCCGCTTCGCGGTGGGTTCGGTTGTCGGCGCCGCCACAACCGCCGGCACAAAGGCAGGAGAATCTTGCTGCACCGAAGCAGCCTGTTTACCCGCTTCCCGGCGCCAGGCGAACACCTGCTGCGGTCTGAGGCCATAGCGGCGGGCGACCTCGGAAATGATTGCGTTCGGCTCCAGCGTCTCCGCGATGACCCGCGCTTTGTCATCCACAGACCACTGACGCCGGCCACCAGCACCGTTGATTACCTCGAAACGTCGAGGCTGCCGCTCCGGGTCAAGCGTAAGGTCAAGTCCAGACACAAGCCGATCTCCGATCCCAATGCAGAACCGGCAACCTCACAGATCGAGACCACTCCTGAAAGGTAGTCCCGAAACACCGCTTACGCTGAAGGCGGGGAGTATCTATGATGTCGCTAACCGCAGATTTGTCGCACTGGGAATCGACGCCGCTCACCGCGGTGGCCATGCGTTGCGCCATGCCTGCGCCTCTCGGCTTCTTGCCGAAGGTCTGTCGATAAAGGAGATCGGGGACCACTTGGGGCACCGTAGCGCGGCAACAACCAGTATCTACGCCAAGGTGAACATGGAGGCCCTTCGCGCGGTCGGTGCATTCGACCTGGGAGAGCTCCAATGCTGCTGACCAATGTCGTCGACGCCTATCTGGCCAAGCAGCGGTCATTGGGCATGCGTTTCGAGTCCGCCGAGATTCTGCTTCGCCAGTTCTGCCGAGCGATCGGCAATCGAGACATCGCCGAGGTCACACCCCGAGGCGGTAGCCGCGTTTCTCCAAGGCCGCGGCCCGCTCAGTGCGACCTGGATGCTGCGATACAAGGTCTTAAGCGGCCTTTACCGATTCGCGCTTCGCTTGAACTTGCAGGACGTGGATCTGACCGGGCAGGTCATCACCGCCGCTCCCGCTGGCGCAGATAGGCGCGCAGGGTTGCAATCTCGGCATCAGGACCGGAAACTCCCGCGTAACAAACCGTAGGAATGAAGCTGGCGGAGCCAGTTTCGCGAACATATAACCGCAGGGTCCGCGAACACTCGTGCGGGCGCCGCTGACGAATTGCTTCTGGGAGAGTTCTTCCAGGGCACCACGTGCCGAGTGGTCGCTATAGTTTGCTCACGCTTCAGAAAGCCGAACCCTTACTGCAACTCTCGCGCGCGTCCGCCGCCGTTCCCCTCTTCCCAAACTAATTCGAAGTTGCGCAGCATCTTTTCTGCGACGCTGAAGGTATGCTTCCCTTGCCGCGAAGTCAGGCGAGCGTCGATGTCGGGATAGATAAAGAAGGGAAGGGAAATTCGTTCGGCCGGACCATTGTGCGCGACCTGATGCGGCGTACTCTTAAACCGGTCGTCGCTCAAAGCCTGAAGCATGTCGCCCAGATTGACCACCAGACTGTCGGGTAGACTCGGCACCGGCGTCCAGCGCCCGTGGAACCACACCTGCAAAGAGCGCGTGGAGAGTTCCTCCTGCAGCAGCAGCGTGAAGAAGCCACTGTCGGTATGTTTAGCGGCCGCGCCGCCAGTAGATGGATACCGGATCACGCGTTGCAGTACCGTCGGCGAGCTGAAATGGTGTCGGAACCAGCCCTCTTCCATATCGAGCAGGTCGGCCAGCGCGCCCCCCAGCTGCGGCATAACCTCGTTCAGCACTGTAGCTTGCAATGCAAGTAGGCTTCGAGCGAAACCAGGAGCCACCGCGTCATCCGGAAGGCGCGTGATTCCGGCGAACGGACGCCGGTCGCCCTCTTTCTCGATTCCGAGGTCGAACATTTCCTTTGGATCGGGGCCGGCATCGGGATGTAGCATTTCACCGTGTAACGGAATGTATCCACGGGCGGTAGCGGGGTGCACGTCTTGAGAGGCGTGACCGTAGCGTTCCTTGGTAGCCTGTGGCAACGCGAAGAAACGCCGAGAAGAGTCGATGGCTTGTGCAATCTGCTCTTTCGGGATGCCGTGTTCGATAAGGTAGAAGAACCCGTACTCCTCGCAAGCGATGCGTAAGCGCTGTTGCTCTTCAAGTCGCGTTGCATCGGATGACATGTTTCGCCAGTGATATTTGCGGTAGCGTGGTCATAGTCGCTTCTCCTTTGGTGCTTTGCTCTTTTGGGGCTCTTGGAACCCTGGTAGTCCACATTCTTGATTGCGATGTATCAGTCGTCGTCTAGACAGTGTGCTGGCAAAGGCACGGTCGCATTTTGGAGACGGCTCATCGCGTCATCAAAGGATGTGACCTCCCCTTAGCTTTTAATACTACGCCTGATAAATTCCGCTCGGGCGCGTGACGCGAGCCAGTTCGAGCAGCCAATCCGGCCGGACATACCCAAGCGTGAAGACACCGCCGCAGACCGTGTTATGATAGTTCGCGCTGGTGTATTTGGAGAGCGGTTCATCAAGGTCGACATTGCCTCGGACATGGCGGTAGACGTGGGTTTTTCGGACATTCCTAGCCATCTCCCGTAACCACCGTTCCTATTATTTTTTGAAGTAAGCATTGAGCTTCCTTTTACACGAAACGCTATGGCTGGCCCGGATATAATCCTCTCTTGCCACCATATAACACTCTAATATTTACCATGTTCTCGGTCGACTACAAAAGAAAGTATCGTTAATATTATTAGGTTATTGCTACATTTTTTTAAGGTGCTTTAACACTCGTTGCAAGCAAGGCGTAATCCCACGAATTCAAGAAGATGGCGTTAGAGGAACTTGCTGTAGATCCTGTTCGACGATACGCCGAAGATCGGCCTCAACTCGTTCGAATTTCTTGCTGACCGTGCGATCTGAACTCGCGAACGGGAGTCGTATTATTACAGTTTTCCGCGTGATTTCCCCTTTGGGGGGAGCGCAGAACGGAAGGCAATCGCAGTTTTGGAACATGCCGAAAGCGGTGCGTCATCAAGGGTTCCTATCCCTGTCGTCCAGACGCAATCAAAAAATCCGCATCGGCATGGACCGTCCGCGAAACGCTATGATTTTGGCCATGTCGGCATCCGATTTTGCGCACCCGGAGGACGTTAACGCTCAAGGCGATGGTTGTTGCCATGGCCGAAAAGGCCACCCTTCTGGAGGAGCGCAACCTCAATCTCGAGTGGTCAACAAGAGTGGCGTGAGCGGATCGCACGACTGACGGCGGTGGTGAAGATGCTGGAGCGGTCGCACTTCGGCAGCCGCTCCGAAAGGTTATCGGCGCACTGAGCGAGGAACAGTATGCTCTGGCCTTCGACGAGATCGAAACCGGGGTGGCGGCCATCGAAGCGCAGATGGAGAAGTCTGCGGGCGGCTCGAGAAGCGAAGCGTTTGGCGGGTGAGTAGGCCGATGGAATCCCACCACCAGCCTCTCGCAGAACGCAGCGTGAGACTCTCGCTCACTGGGCTCCCATCAGGCGAACGTGTCGGTCATTCTGATCTGCCAGTGAACGAAAAGGCTCACGTTTTCCCGGACCAACCGCTGTAGGAAGTGGCTGGCGCGAGTCTTGTGATTCCTGAAGCGCTTGTATTTCCTCACCGCCCACGCCAGAAGCGTCTGATTGACGTATCGAAGCATGGGATACAGGGCCGATGGCGTGTATCGCCCGTAGTTCCCGATCCACCCCCTGAGGAGCGGATTGAGCTTCTCGGCGATGTCGGCCAGCGGTGCCTGTGTTCGATGGCGGATACCCAAGTCCCTGATCGCGCTCCGCGTCGCCTTTAGCGCCGTAGGGCTGACTGCTGGCGTGAAGCCGCAAAGCAGTCGTCCGCTTTGTGACCCCCAGACGGCCCGTGGTCGGAATTCGTATCCGAGGAAGTCAAACTTGACGTTCGGATACGTTCCTTTGCGCTTGCCGGCTCTTGCCTCCACCCGTTGGAACACCAGGCGAGACGCCCTCCAACCGCTCCTGACTGCCGCGGTGGCGGGCCCCTTTTTGGGCGAACGCGTCACCGCCCGCGAATAGACGGGCCTCGCTATTGCGTTCATCGGCGTCATGATCGCCGGCGGCTATGGCGGGCTTTCGGCGCCAAGGGTTGCATACTTATTGACGGTATTGGGCACTGCCGGCATGGTGGCTGCCACAGTGATCGCCAAGGTTTCAATGGATGAAACTCCAATTCTCCCCGCGATAGGCATTCAAAGCAGTTCTACCACGGCGCTATTTCTGCCTTTCGCCCTAGCCGACCTCGGCTCAAGCCCACCTTTCCAAGACCCGACATTCTGGTTAGCTGTTGGCTGGTTCATACTGTTCTCGACCTTAGGCGCATATGGCTTCTATTGGTTGTGCCTGCGGCGATCATCCGCCGTTCACGTTGGAACGGTGCTGTATCTCACCCCGGTAGTCACGATGGCCGTGACCTGGACCTTCTTCGGCGAACCGATTACGTCATCACAGCTTGGAGATTTGATGATGTCTCACTGGTGCGGCAATCTCACTGAGCCGGGCTGCTGCAAATCCTGTGACCGCCACCAAATGATTGGCGGGGATTTGCGCCCTGCAACGTGCTGAGGCAATATCCCCTTGACAACCGGTAAATTTCACTCGCGGTAGTCAGGAGGCTCCGCATGCTCCGAGAAATATTTCGAGTTTGGTGCAATCTGGGGATCGAGATTGCCTCGTCGCAGGTACATTCGTCTTCATGTGGTTTCGTCATCTTACCAAGCGATCATCGTCTTGATGGAGACGGCACAGGTGGGCCGCTAACTAATCCTCGAGAGATACGTGACGACCCGTATTTTCCCATATTTAGTGGGAGGTGCGATAAGTCTGAGTCAGAAAGTCGCGGATGCGGGGGATTGAACGAAGCCGCTGACGCGGCAGATGGTGCACCGGTTTGTGGGTGAGGCTTCTGTTTTGAAGGATTGCTGCTGTTGAAGCGCAATCTTGAGAACAGGAGCAATGAGATGGCCGATATGAGCCCGCTTGCGCATGATCGAGGACATGACAATCCGCAATCTGTCGCCGGCCACGCAACGATCCTATGTACACGCGGTGGCTAAATTCTCCCGCTATTTCGGTCGGTCTCCGGACCGACTTGGCCTTGAGGACGTCCGCGCGTTCCAGGTGCATCTGGTCTCGACTGGGATCTCGTGGCCTGCGCTGAACCAGACGGTGTGCGCACTGCGGTTCTTCTACGGCGTGGCGCTCGGCCATGCCGAGATTCCAGAACGGATCGTCTATGCCCGCGCGCCGCGCACGCTGCCGGTGGTTCTCGGCACCGACGAGGTTGTCCGCTTTCTTGAGGCGGTGCCGAGCCTGAAGACGCGGACGGCGCTGACGACGGCCTAGGCCGCGGGCCTTCGCGCTTCGGAGACCGTCGGGCTGAAGGTCGGGGACATCGACAGCGAACGCGGCGTCATCCGGGTCGAACACGGCAAGGGCGGCAAGGACCGTACCGTGATGCTGTCGGGGCAGCTTCTGCGCATTCTGCGGGTCTACTGGCGGCTGGCCAAACCGAAGGAATGGCTGTTTCCCGGCCGGGAGGCAAATCGCCCCATCGACGTGCAGGTGCTGTATTCGGCCTGCCGCTCGGCGCGGGCTGCCGCCGGCATCGACAAGCGTGTGACGGTCCACACGCTCAGGCATAATTCCGAGGCCCAGATTATTCCGAGCTCCCCGTTCGAGATCGCTTGATACTCGTTGAAGTTCAAAGCCCTGGGCCGAGCCTTAACGGTTTATGCCTCGGTATTATTCGGCTGTCGTCTCCGGGCGGGGATTGTCCCGACTCTGAGGAGGCGAACGATGATGGATCGGAACGGCGGCGCAACGGCGCCATGCAAGGGCCCCATGTGAGCCCGTTGGTCATTCACATTGATGGATTTGGCGCACGTCTTGGCGGTGATGGTTACACGCCGGGGTCGGTGCACGATAAATGCGAGCTCGTAGCGGATCTCAGTCGCTGGCTCGATGGGTGCAGCCTTTCGCTGGATGTGCTCGATGAGGAGGTCCTCCGCCAGTATCATGCAGCCCGCCGCCGACGGGGCCATTTGCGGCGTGGCGAGGCGGCCACCGGTCGGCAACTGCT
This sequence comes from Mesorhizobium temperatum, assembly GCF_002284575.1. Classification (GTDB taxonomy): domain Bacteria; phylum Pseudomonadota; class Alphaproteobacteria; order Rhizobiales; family Rhizobiaceae; genus Mesorhizobium; species Mesorhizobium temperatum. The sequence continues at coordinate 33,728 of NZ_NPKJ01000045.1, read as the reverse complement.
CAGGTACTTACGTGACCTCGGTTGCATTCGAGCCGTCCCGCCAGAGGTTGATCGGAGTCCTCTGGGTGAGCTCACCCGAGATTTCGGGCGCTACCTGAGTGCGGAGCGTGGCCTCTCACCGGCGACCTTGAGCAACTATCTGCCGATTGTTCGATGCTTTCTGATAGGGCGGTTTGAGAACAAGTCGATGCGGCTAGATGAGCTGCGCCCAATCGACGTCCATCGTTTCGTTGTCCGTTACGCTAAGACGGGAAGCCGTCGCCGGGCGCAGCTGATGATCACAGCATTGCGCTCGTTTCTGCGCTTTCTGCAACAGCGGGGCGCAATCGCGACGGATCTCGCTCGCGCAGTGCCTGGGGTGGCCAACTGGAGCCTGGTGAACCTACCCAAGTCACTTCCGCCTGAACAGGTCGAGCAGATGCTCGCGTTTTGCGATCGCGGCACGCCGGTCGGCCAGCGACACGATGGACTTGCTTCACCACGGCGTCGACCGTTCCGTAATCGCGCTCTGGCTCGGCCACGAGTCGGTGGAAACGACATCCATTTATTTGCAGGCCGATATGAAGCTCAAGGAAGACGCACTTGCCAAGTCGCCGTCCGCCGATGTTCGCGCCAGCCGATATCGTCCCGACGATCACCTCATGGCCTTCCTCAGGAGCCTCTGATTATGCCGACACACATGTGAGCCATACCCGAGAAACGCTTGGGTTTTCGCACCATCTGGGGCACCACTCGGAATAATCTGGGCCTCGGAATTATGCCGCTAATTCCGAGCTCGGAATTACAGGCACAGCTTCGCCACGCATTTGCTGGAGAACGGCACCGACATTCGCATTATCCAGGTGCTGCTTGGCCACAACAATCTGTCCTCGACGGCGCGCTACACCAAGGTCTCGAACGGCCTCATCCGGCGCACGACAAGCCCGCTCGACCGGCAGAACATCGATGTCGTGCCGCCGGGCTGATCGGTTCCGCCCATGTCGGCGAGAATGGAGGTGGCGGATATCTTCCGCCGCCATGGCGAGGCGTATCGGCAGGCTCATGACGGTCATCTCGGACGCGTCGAGCGCCGCACGATGAGCGCCATCGAGTTGTGCCGGACCGCCGAACTGGGCGGCCATGTCGAGGGCTGCCGGTCCTGCGGGGCGATCCGCGTGGCCTACAATTCCTGTCGCAACCGGCATTGCCCCAAGTGCCAGGGAAAGGCCTGCCGGGAATGGCTCGCCGCTCGGCAGGACGAGCTTCTGCCGGTTGCCTATTTCCACGTGGTGTTCACGCTGCCGGCCGAGATCGCCGCAATCGCCTTCCAGAACAAGGCGGCGGTGTACACGATCCTGTTCAAGGCGGCCGCCGAGACGCTGCGCACGATCGCCGCAGATCCCGGACATCTCGGCGCCGGGATCGGTCTCACCGCGGTGCTGCACAGTTGGGGCCAGAACCTCACCTACCGTCCCCACCTCCATTGCATCTGCCGGGCGGCGGCATCTCCCTCGATGGAGGGCGTTGGGTCGCCTGCCGGCCGGGGTTCTTCCTGCCCGTGCGCGTGCTGTCGCGCCTGGGTTCTTCCACAGATCGAGCAGTGTGGACCGATCCGGGCGTGGATCGTCGACGACACGGGCTTTCCCAAGGAGGCAAGCACTCGGTAAGCGTGGCGCGCCAGTATTGCGGCCAGTTGGGCAAGCAGGACAACTGTCAGATTGCGGTTAGCCTATCGATCCCAAATGACGCTGCCTCGCTTCCGCTCGCCTACGAATTTTATCTTCCGCACAGCTGGGCGGAGAATCCGGAACAACGCAAGAAGGCCAAGATTCCGGCAGAGATCACGTTCCAGACCAAGCCGCAGATCGCGCTCGCAGATCAGGACGGCCAAGGCCCAGGGCGTCGCGCCCGGCGTGGTTCTGGCCGACGCCGGATATGGCGCCGACGGCGGTTTCCGCGCGGGCCTGTCCGAGCTCGATCTGACCTATGTTGTCGGCGTTCAACCCCACACTCAGCGTCTGGCGCCCAGGCGAGGGCCCGCTGCCGCCCAAGTCTTGGGGCGGAAGAGGCCGGCCGCCGTCTCGAGTCTGCCGAACCGACAATCACAAGCCGATCTCGGCCAAGGCCCTGGTCGAGGAGTTCGACGCCGAGACTTGGCTCATGATTGCCTGGCGTGAAGGAACCAACACCGAGCTCAATTCTCGCTTCGCCGCCGTGCGCTTAAGGCCGATCCAGGGACTACAATCGGCCCGAGGCTCACGCCGAAGAGTGGCTTCTGATCGAGTGGCCTCAAGGCGAGGTCGAGCCGAGCAAGTATTGGCTCTCCACCTTCGCTGTAGGAGCTGCCGTCGATTTCGTACGCCGAGTGTTGCTCGATCGACTTCACCGGCACGAACCGCATAGTCGGGCGTATCGCTGCCTCGTAAATCGCATCCGCGTCGACCGCGTCGTTCTTCGAGCCGCGCACAAACGGCTTTACGAAACGTGGGTTGATCAACCGAACCTGTCGCCCATCAGCCATAAACCAGCGGCCCCAATGATGGGCGCTGGCGCAGGCTTCCATCGCGATCTTCTCTGGCGCTATCTCGTTCACGGTCTCCACGAGCTTCGCCCGACTGACCTTCCGCGAAACGAGCACACCACCGGCATCGATCCCGTGCAGGTGAAACGACTGCTTTCCAAGATCGATCGCGAGCAAATCCATGTCATGCTTTCCTCCTTCAAGTTGGTCACCCAATGGTGCCGCAGAAGAGGGAGGCGTCCATCCCATAACATTTAGTCCTACAGTACATAACTTTTTGGTCCGTTGTTTTGTTGCCCCCGCGCCGCTAGCGTTCCTTGGATATAAAATGGCCCCGGCGAATACCCGGGGACGGGGATTGCGGCCTTACGCTGCGAGAATTCATCCTCGATACCAGATGACCTCAATATACAAACTGAATTTGACGCAAGCCTTCCATGTCACTGAATATCGACTAAGCAAAAATCAGAATGGGAGCAGATCATGAAATATACCATAGGCAATGTGAGCCGCCGATCATTTCTCAAGACCGGCGCCGTGCTCGGAGGGGGAATCGTCGCCGCTGGAATGCCGTTGTCGCAAGTCATCTGGGCAGCCGAAGGCAAGGTGCTCACCGCGCGGTCCGATACTGAGCCAAACACGCTCGATCCTGCATACTATACGTCACAGCTCGAAGTGGACTATATGAACTGCATCTATTCGAAGCTCATTCAATTTAAGCCGGGATCGGAATGGGGCTGGGAGCGGGAGGCCGCGGAAAATATAGAGCAGGTCGACCCGACGCATATCCGCTTCCGCCTCAAAAAGGGCATCAAGTTCTCTGGCGGTCACGGCGAGTTAACCGCCAAGGACGTCAAATTCTCGTTCGAGCGCATTGTCAAGAACAATACACCAGTCAAGGTAGAATGGGGTTCGCTTGACCGTGTAGAAATAGAAGATGATTATACAGCGGTGATGATTTTCAAAACGCCGTTCGTGCCAGTCTGGAACATCTCATTGCCTCATGGCGTTGGCCAGATCGTTTCCGAGGATGCGGTCATGAAGGCCACAAAGGATGGTGGTAATTTCGGCACTACACCACCGGCCTTTTCCGGCCCGTATGTGCTCGCTGACTGGAAGAAGGGCCAGTACATCCTTTTGACCCGAAATCCCGACTGGGCTGGCCAAAAACCTGGCTTTGACGAAATCCGCATTTTGACTGTCGCCGATGCTAAGACTGCGGAACGCGCTTACCAAGCAGGCGATATTGATTACACTACAATCAGTCTTGACTCACTCGCTACTTTGAAGGGGGCGCCGCCCGCAGATACAAAGATAGAGGAATTTCCCTCGCTCAACTACGTCTGGATCGGCATGAATATGGATCACCCGAAGCTGAAGGACATCAATGTCCGTAAGGCGATCCAGTGGGCGATCAATGTGCCGCAGATCTTGGATACTGCCTACTCAGGCCAAGCACAGGTGGCAACAGGTACAATTGCTCCGGGCATCGTCGGGCATCGGGAAAGGGCGCTCGTCCCCCCGGAAGGAGATCTGGCGAAAGCCAAAGAGTTTCTCGAAAAGGCCGGTGTGACCGACTTAGCCTTGACCATCAATTGCCTGAACGACAGCGAGTCTTCGACCATAGCTCAAACTGTACAGGCGCAGTTGTCGCAAATCGGTATCACGGTTGAGGTCAACGCCCAAGACCCTGGGTCGTTTTGGTCGACCGGCATGGAGTCCGAGGGCGAGCGGTGGAAGGACCTGCAGCTCAACCTCATGAGTTTCTCGTCCCTGGCGGACCCCCACGTTTCAACCACTTACTTCGTGCGGGAACAGATCGGCGTGTGGAACTGGGAGCGGTTCAGTAACGAGCGGTTCGATGAACTGAGCGCCAAGGCGGTGACAATCAGTGACCCAATAGAACGCGCCAAGCTCTATTACGAGATGCAGGATTTGATGGAGGAGTCCGGCGCCTATCGCTTCCTGACGAATGGGCGCACGCCGATCATGTACCGAACCACCAAAGTTCGGCCCGCGATGCGCCCCGACGGGCTACCACTTTACATCCATTTCAAGCCAGTTTCGGCATGACGATTTAGCCGGATTATGTGGCTATATCTCGTCAAACGTATCATTCTCGCGATCGCAAACATTGCGATCGCGGTGACGTTTCTTTTCCTTATGATTCGTGCTGTACCCGGGGATCCTGCCGCAGTGCTGCTCGGAACCCGGGCGACACCCGAAATGAAGGCGCAACTCCACGAGCAGATGGGGCTGGACAAGCCGTTTATAGTGCAGATCGCTACCTTCTTCGGCGGACTGCTCCACGGTGATCTCGGTTTTGATGTGTTCAGCCAGAGAGCTGTTGCCGATATCGTCTTCGAGCAATTGCCTTATACTCTAGAACTGATATTGGTCTCAATCCTATGGGCGGTCCTGGTAGCGGTGCCGCTCGGCTGTTACTCGGCGATGCGGCGCAACTCCCTGGTCGACCAGGTGGCCGGCGTTGTGACGGTCGCCACGATCGCCATTCCTTCCTTCGTTGTGGCAGTCTACGCACTGCTGATTTTTGCCGTGACTCTGCGCTGGCTGCCAGCAATCGGTGTCGGTATTGGATTCTGGGATGGACTTATCTATCTCATTCTCCCAGCTTTCGCCATAGGGATTGGCTGGGTCGGCTACATCTCCCGACTGGTGCGTGCGTCGATGCTCGAGATTCTGGGTGAAAACCACATCCGCATGGCTCGATCCTTCGGAATCTCGGAATGGCGCATTATTGCGCGATACGCGCTGCCGCTCGCGATCCTGCCGACCGTGACCATACTCGGGGTAGGCATCGCGTGGCTTCTTTCGTCCGCTGTCTTTATCGAGGTGGTCTTCGCGAGACCTGGCATCGGCACTTTGATTGTAAACGCGGTCAATACGCGCAACTATCCGATTGTCATGGGCGTCGTGCTCGTCACCACATTCCTTATCGTTGCCGCCACAACGCTCTCCGATGTGGTCAACGCATTCCTTGATCCTCGAACCAGGGAAAAGCTCGGACATGGTAAGCGTTGAAGCTATCGGTCCCGAACCCAACGATGCGATGGCTACCGGCGCCTTACGCACCTTTTTGCGGCAATTTCGCAATAACCGTACGGGCATCCTCGGAGCATTTCTTGTGGTACTCATAGCAGCAACTGCGGTCTTCGCTCCGCTGTTGGTCACGCATGATCCGATCCGGATCATGGTCGGGCCGCGTCTTGCCGCACCCTCACTGGATTATCTGCTGGGTACCGACCAACTGGGCCGCGACACGTTTTCTCGTATCATCATGGGCGGTCGCATCCCGCTCCTTGTCGCTTTTGCCTCCCTCGGTAGTTCGCTGGCGGTCGGAGTCGTGCTTGGTCTCATCGCAGGGTTCGGGCCGCGTTGGCTGGACAATTTGCTACTGCTCATCTTTGATACCATCCGCTCCTTTCCCGGTATCATTTTTGCGCTGGCAATCATCGCGCTCTTAGGCCCAAGTCTGGGCAGTATCATTTTCGTCATCGCAATAACGTCCATGCCCATTTATGCGCGCCTAGTGCGCACCCAGGCCCAGGCGCTGCTCGGCAGTGAGTACATAGCCGCGGAGCGCAGCCTGGGCGCAGGCATGACGCGCATCCTTGGCGTGCATGTTCTGCCCAATGTGATCGGCCCCCTTCTCATCCTCGTGAGCATGGATGTGCCGGCCGTCATCGCCGTAGAGGCGGGTCTCAGCTTTCTCGGCATGGGCGTGCGACCACCGACGCCTGATTGGGGAGCTACCCTCAACGACGGCTATAGCTACATCAACCAGACCCCTTGGCTGGTGATCGCTAGCGGCATCCCGATCGTCCTCGCAACGCTTGGCTTCACGTTCCTGGGCGAAGCGCTGCGCGACATATTCGATCCCACGCTGCGGAAAGACCTATGAGACGAGACGATTCGATATCCCACACGTCCGCCCGTCCGCTTTTGGAGATCCGCGGGCTCGGTCTCGATTTTGGCACACCGCGTGGGCGCGTCCACGCCCTGCGCAATGTTTCGCTCGATGTGCCAGCCGCACAGGTGGTTGGCATCGTCGGGGAAAGCGGATCCGGGAAGTCGACGCTCGCCTATACGGTGATGGGCCTGCTTCCCGAAAATGCAGATGTGACAGCCGGCAGCATCCTGTTCGAAGGTAAAGACCTGCTCAAAATGCCCGCTCAGGCGCGACGGAGCCTGCTCGGCGATCGTCTCTCCATGATCTTTCAGGATCCGATGACCGCCCTCAATCCGGTGCGGACCATCGAGAGCCAAATGATCGATATCCAGCACCACGAACAAGGAAGCCGGAGCGAAAAGCGCGCTCGTGCCCTCGAGATGCTTCACCGGGTCGGAATTCCCGATCCCCAAAGCCGTATCGGCGCCTATCCGCATCACTTCTCCGGCGGCATGCGTCAGCGCGTTTGCATTGCCATGGCGCTTCTCGTGAAACCAACGCTACTCGTCGCCGACGAGCCAACCACCGCGCTCGATGCAACGCTGGAAGTGCAGATTATTCGTCTACTCAAGGATTTGCAAAAAGAGATCGGTTGCTCGATTCTCTTCGTCTCCCACCACCTCGGCGCGGTGGCTGAGTTGTGCGACCGAGTCGCCGTCATGTATGCGGGCGAAGTGGTGGAGCAGGGCGCCGTTCGAGACATCTTCCACAATCCTGCTCATCCATATACGCGGGCGCTGCTTGAGTGCGATCCCGGGCGGATCAAAAAAAGCACACGCACTTTGCCGACCATACCCGGCGAGGTGCCCAGTCTCCTGGGCAGCAAGGAAGGATGTATCTTTCGCACACGTTGCCGACATGCCTCCAACCGCTGTGTGCTAGAGAACCCGGTCGAGTACCGCATCGGCGTGGATCAAGTCGCCCGATGCCATCTCCTCGATGAAGAGCGGCTGGTTTCGGCATGAGCGCGCTGCTTCGTGTTCAGGATTTGCGCGTCCGCTTCCGCACCAGGGTTCGCTGAAGGCGCTCGCAACGGGGACGAAAGCCCCTTTCATCGACGCAGTATGCGGTGTGTCCTTTGAAATCCGCAAGGGCGAGACACTCGCCCTTGTCGGTGAAAGCGGCTCAGGCAAATCCACCATCGCGCGCACGATCATCGGCTTGCAGCGGGCTGTGAGCGGCAGCATCAGCTTCGACGGACAGGAAATTGAGGAGCTCAGCGGGGCTGAACGCAAGCCCTACTTGCGGCGCATAGCGATGATGTTCCAGGATCCGATCGGCTCCCTCTCGCCCAGGCTGACAGTGCGATCGCTCCTGACAGAGCCTTTTCGCATCCATGGACTAAAGGATCGCGATGCCGGAAGCGAAGCCGAGCGCCTGCTGCGGATGGTCGGCTTGCCGGCGGATTTTGTTCGCCGCTATCCCCATCAGCTTTCCGGAGGTCAGGCCAGGCGCGTTGGTATCGCGCGTGCTCTTGCGCTGGATCCGGACTTGATTATTGCCGATGAGCCGACCGCAGGCCTCGATGTCTCGGTGCAGGGCGAGGTGCTCAATCTTCTCGCGCGGCTTCAGGACGAACTCGGCATGGCGATCCTGATTATCACGCACAATCTTAACGTTGTGCGGCACATGACCGATCGCATGGCGATCATGTATCTCGGCCGCTTTATTGAGGTCGGCTCGACCGAGCGTATCTTTGAGCACCCGCGTCATCCCTACACCGAGGCACTGCTTGCGGCCAATCCCGAGCCTGATCCGGATGCGGTGCTGAACCGGATAGAGCTCAAGGGTGAGGTGCCGAGCCTGCTTCGGCGGCCATCCGGCTGCGAGTTCCATACACGTTGTCGTTATGCGCAGGACATCTGTCATCGCGTGTTCCCCGAACCATTAGCAAGCCCAGATGATACGGAGCACAGCTTCAGATGCCATTTCCCGCTGGAGGGCGAGGCGGTCCAGCGGGAGCAGGAATTGCTGTTTCCGGTTGAAGAAGGCATCTGATCCGACACCGTCGTGTGCCGTCCATTGCCGCTGGAGCGCAGATGGGCGGCGATCCTCTCGCCCTTGCGGAACAGCTCGATGGTGGTCGCCGTGATGCGCGCCTCGACCTTGGCTTTGTCGCGTGGCCGCCGTGGCCGGGTCGGCAGCACCGAACTGCCATGATGCTCGGCTATGCCAGCATAGGTGCGGTTTACCTGCGGGTCGTAGCGGCAGGCCTTGATGATGGCGACCTTGGCATTGTCGGGAACCAACAGAGCCGGCGCACCGCCGAACGCTTCCAGTGCATTGACGTGACACCCCAGCCAGTCCGGAAGTGTCTCACTCCAGCGTGCTTCCGCATAGGACAGGCTCGAAGCGCCCAACACGGCCACGAACAGATGCGCCTGGCGCGTCTTGCCCCTCAGCCGGCCGACGATCACCGTCACCATATCGCCGGCATAGTCGATGAAGAGCTTGTCGCCGGCGGCATGGTTCTGCCGCATCGTTACTGGCAGGTTGGATGCCCAGCCCCTGTATAGATCACAAAAGCGGCTATAGCGGTAACCATCGGGGTGGCGAGCGATGTATTCCAGGATCTGAAGCGTCACATGCTTGCGCTTCAGCTCGCGATGCACGCAAGCCCAGTCCGGCTCCACGCTGCGACGGTGCCCTGTCTTCGTCTGGTTTGCCTTGTAGAGCGCGGCCTCCAGGACCGCGTCGATGATCTCATCGCCAAGCGGCCAAACCTGCCCGGCGGTCTCCGCGCGACGAAGCGTTTCGCGCACAGTCGAGGGCGCAGCCCCGACCCTTTACGAGATCGCCTTGTGGCCAAGGCCCTCTTCAAATCGATATCTCAAAATCTCGCGGACACGCCGCATCGCCAATCTCTTCGCAGGCATTTCGTTCCTTCTCCTGGACAACCCAAAAGAAGGAACATTTCACCAGCAGAGCACCATGCCCATACACCCCTCCAAGGGGGCGGCATCGACATCCCTGGGAATTTTGCAGAAAGCTCTGCGCTCCAAACAGCGAGACCTTCTGAAGGTTGGAGAGCTGGGTGTTGAGAGTTCGCGAGGTTGCACCTCCATGTCCTCGCTCATGCGCGGGCGAAGGTGGGTCATGACAAGCTCCTTTGATGGAATGGGCTGCTGACAGCCACTCCATGCTGACGCAGTCGGAGCTTGTTGTGGACACATGACCAGCGCGACAGACGATCAACACCACGCCGTCGGCACATACCTCCTTGCCGCTCCGCAATCGCGGAGCGGGTTAGTCCAACCGTCCTAATCAACCGCCCTCCACAACCAGCATTTCTGACCGTTGATGCGCGCCACGACTTCATCGAGGTGCCAGACATCGTCCTTCGTCGGCGCCTTGCGGCGTATGCGGCGCGCATAATCAGGGCCATGCTTTCGGCACCATCGGCGGATGGTCTCGTAGCAAACAACAATTCCGCGATCGAGCAGCATTTCCTCGACATCGCGCAGGCTCAGATTGAAGCGCTGCAGGTCGGTGCACTCGCGGTCATGGGCGCGCTGCTATCTCAACTTCCTTACTGCTCAATCAATGTAACAGCGCCAGACGACGTCCAGATCTTCCGCAAGTGCTGACACAGGTCGCAGATTTGAATCCGGTCCCGCCAGTGCCAGCTGCGGAAACATCAAAGGAGCACCCGTTGCACCCAGCGGGTATCAACTGGCCTTCTGTCTAATAACATTTAGTCCTGCGATACATAACTTTTTGTCGGGTTGTTTTGTTACACCCCTCTCGCTAGTGTCACCTTTACTACCAAACTGGCGAAGTATTTCATGAAGGATAGTCGCGGGGATGAACAGTGAATTCGCGAGATCCTCGATCGGCTCACTCGCCGTAATTCCAGAAGTGATGACTGGTGTGCTGCTCGTAGGACATGGCGGTTTCGATAAGCTTGAGTATCCTGATGGCATCCCCGTTCCGACCCTAGGCCGGGTGAAGTTCTGATCCGTGTCGCTGCTGCGGAAATCAAACAACACTGACATCAGCACGCGGATCGGTTGGTATTCGAAAAGCGTGAAAAGTGACACCGAGGAGGTGCAAGGCCTCGAAACATCGCAGGACGCCGACGCAGCCTGGTCCGGAGTCTCGATGTGCTTTCCGCGAATTCGGGGCTCTGACTGTTGTGGTCGTATCGTCGCCGTCGGAGAGGACGTAGACGCCAGCTGTATCGCCGGCCCGATTGTGCGGGGCCTGGGCGGAGGGAGGTTTGAATGAGCAATAACAAGGAAACCGATAGTATCTCGGTAGCTCGACGCGCGATCCTCAAGGACGTGGACGCGGCGCTTCCTGCCAGCGTTAGTGCCAGCGCATCTGCCGCCACGGCGGTCAGCGCCCAAACCTCATCGGCCAAGGCGCGAACAGGTCCACGCACAGTGCGTGAAATCGAAAACATTTGGATTCCGATGTCCGATGGTACCAAGATTGCGGCGCGCGTGTGGCTGCCGGAGGATGCCGAGCATAATCCGGTGCCAGTGCTTATGGAATATATCCCCTACCGCAAGCGCGACAGCAGGCGCCTCCATGAAGAAACCTTCCACCCCTACTTGGCCTCTTTTGGATATGCTTGTGTGCGGCCGGACATTCGCGGGTCTGGGGATTCCGAGGGCCTGCCGATGGACGAGTGGGTTAAACAGGAGCAGGACGACGGCGTCGAGATCATCGCGTGGCTGGCCCAGCAGCCCTGGTGTACGGGCAAGGTCGGTATGTTTGGGATCTCCTGGGGTGGGTTCAGCGCACTGCAGGTGGCTGCCCGCCGTCCGCCTGAACTCAAGGCGATCATCACGGTTTGCTCGACTGACGATCGTTATGCTGATGATACGCCTTACACCGGTGGTATGATCATGGAGGACGCGTTCGGGATTGCATGGGGTCTCCGTTACCCCGCTTCTTGTGCAAGTCCTCCCGATCCGGCAATCGTTGGGGACCGCTGGCGCGACATGTGGATGGAGCGTCTCAATAACCTGGACTTTTATACCGCGAACTGGCTTACCCACCAACACCGCGATGCTTTCTGGAAGCAGGGGTCGATCAGCGAAGACTATGGTTCCATTCAATGCCCCGTCTACGCGGTGACTGGCTGGTACGATGCGTATCGCCGTACGGTTCCGCGCATGCTCGCCAACCTCAAATGTCCGCGCAAGGGACTTGTCGGCCCCTGGGGCCACCAATATCCGAACGATGGCGGTCCGGGTCCGGGTCCGGCGATAGATTGGCTCGCCGAGTCGCTGCGCTGGTGGGATCACTGGCTCAAGGATATCGATACCGGCATAATGGACGAGCCGATGTACCGGGTCTGGATGCAGCAAGAGCCGGCAATGCGCGGCATACACCAGACTTCCGGCCGGTGGGAGATTCCCGGCCGGTGGGTGGCCGAGGATAGCTGGCCTTCATCGCGCATCAGGCCACGCAAACTCTATCTCACCAAAGACGGGCTGGAGAACAATGCCGGTGATGAAACGGCACGTGTTCTCAAGCCTTTGCAGACGGTCGGCATAACGGCGCCTGGATGGTGGTTGAGAAGCGCCGAGGAAGCCCCGACCGATCAGCGAATTGATGACGCTCGCTCACTGACATTCGATTCCGAGCCGCTCAAGGGCGGTTTCGAGATACTCGGCGGGCCGGTAGTCACCCTCGATCTGGCGGTCGACAAGCCGGTTGCGTTCCTGGCCGTTACACTCAATGAAGTCGATCCGGACGGCCGTTCAAAGCGAGTCGCTTATAATGTGTTGAATCTGACCCACCGAGACAGTGACGAGTTTCCTCAACCGCTGGAGCCCCGCAAACGCTATCGCATCAGTTTAGCACTGCAGGACTGCGCCCATGTTTTCGAAGCGGGCAAACGCATTCGTGTTACCGTGGCGACTTCACATTGGCCGGCATACTGGCCGTCACCAGAGCCCGTGACCCTGACGCTCTACGCCGGTCGGTCCGAGCTCGAGCTGCCGGTACGACCGCCAAGGGCGGAGGACAGAGAATTGAAACCTTTCGGCCCGGCCTTTGTTCCAGAACCGACCTCCGGACGAACCATTTTACAAGAAGCGCCGAAGCCAACCAGAGATTCTGAATGGGATGCCGCAACGGGCAAACTTACAATACGCAACGCCTATGGCACCGGGCGATACAGGATTGATGCGATCGGCACCGAGTTGTCGTTGACAGAAAGCGAGGTCAAGGAAATACTTGATCACGAGCCCACCAGCGCCAAGAGCGACGCACAATACGTCAAGGCCTACAAACGCGGCGATTGGGACTGCCGCATCGAGGGTCGCCTATGTTTTAGCTCGACCAAAGACAATTTTTTGTTCGTGGGTCAGATCAAGGCCTTCGAACACGATACCGAAGTCTTCGCCAAGACTTGGAATCGAACGATCCCACGCATGCTAGTCTGATATCCAGATCTTGGATGGGGGAGAAGCGCCGAAAGTGACGGATCGTCTTTGAAGCGACGGACGATCCCGGTGGTCAGATCCGTCTGATCGCCCGGAGCTCGCGCCGCGGCGTCGTCACGTTGTTTGAAGTGTGGCCGCGTGAGGCCGACACCGCGCTTTTCAGTCAGCCCGTGCACTCACGGCTTCCCACGCGGCCGTGGCCTGGCGTCGATGGGTTAGAATTTGTGCTGCGGAGCGGCTGATCTGGGATGGGACGAAGAGGTTTTGGACGGCGGAGAAGATAGACTCGAAATGCTGCGATGAGCCGACCGACTGGAAACCCTGACGCCGCTTGATTGAACAGAGGGAGGCGCACGGGCGCGTTTGTTCGCCAATCCTCTGGTCAGTCTCGGAGACTTCTACGAGCAGCTGATTGTCTGGCCAATTCTGCAGTCGATGCTCCATGAGCCTGCCGTCGCTACCGGCAATGGCTGGTGGACTGACGGCACCAACGTCATTGCAATCCAGAACGCAAGCATGATCGCATGGGCGCGGCTCTTCGGCGATGCCGCTCGTCACCGCCTTCAACCAATAAACGGAGTTCCCCAATGGTCGACGCTGCCCTCATGCGGGAATGCGTAGATCCCGGGCTGGGCCCGACGATCGTGGAGAAATTCATCGCCGAGGCGGGCTCGCCCGATCCGCTGGCCGTCACGGGAGATCGGGGGATCGGCTGGTGCTCGTTCCTCGAGCGGGCACGCCGTACGAAGCGATTACCCGTGTCCGCCAGTACGTTGGCGACGCAGTGATACGCGTCGGGCTCACTGTGGGCTCGGCATCACCAATGCGAGGGAGGACGGCGACCTGGTCGATGGCTGTCCAAATATCCAATTCGGCACGAAGCTCTTTTCCAAGGGCTACCGCATCGTCCCCGAATGGCACGGCAACGCCGTCGATGAGGCCTTCGACGATGCGACAGAGGAGAGGGTACTTCGGGGGGTCTTAACCGGATCCGGGCGACGTAGAACTCGCCTTGCCGGCCGCACAGCAGAAGCAAAAAGGCCACCCGGCTGTAAGATAACCATCTGGGCCGCGTTCAGAACCGAAAGATCCCAACGAGGGCAGGCATTCGTATAGATCTTTCTGGCATCGGCAGCGCGCAGGCGAAGAACGATTGAGTCAACATCCAAGTCGCAGGTTCAATGCTTGTCGGGAATCCGATTGGGTCACCAGCGTTCAGCACCACTGCCGAGCTCACCGACGCCTTCTGATATCATCGACCACCCCATGGCTCCTCACATAGGGACCGCCGACGATCCTTTAAAGGGCTGCACATTGGCCCGGGCGTCCCTTCAGATGCCGCCCATGTCGAGACAGTCCTCGAGGCCATGGCGGGAACCCTCGCGCCCGATGCCGGACTGCTTCATTCCCCCAAATAGCGGCCGCTTCCGGGGAGATGCGACCTGTATTGATACCGACCATGCCATATTCCAAACCTTCGGCGACGCGACAGAGGCGGTTGAGATTGGAGCCATAGAAGTAGGCGGCCATCACCAAGGCCTTGGTGATGGCCGGAACCTTGGCCATGTCAGCTGGTCCCAGCAATGAGCTTCGGCAGCCCCACTAGATTGTAGGCGGCGGCAGCGAAGGTGAAGCCCATCCGATGCGGGCCCGGCGGCGGAACTTGGTTTGGTGCAGACCGGCGACGGTCTTGATCCGGCCGACCGCCTCTTCAATGCGCTTGCGAATACGCTGACTGGTAGCATATAGCCGCTGTGCGGGATGGTGCGCCCGTCGAAGGCTCCTGGCATGTGGTTCGATAGCAGGCCCGTCCGATGGTCTGTCGCTAGCGGCAGGCACTAATTTAGTAGGTGGACACGAGCGCTTCGCAGACAGGACCCTGCGATACTCCATCGATCAGAATTTCCGCGGTCACAAGTCTTCGTCGCGGGTCGACCTTAGATGGCGAAGTAGCCCCCAGTATTATCTCGCCTCGTTCGCCTGGTTGAAGTGTGATGCTTTCAACGTCGCCATCCGATGTCCAACCATACGCCATTAGTAGGCGAGCGCTGTACACGGCAGCGCGTTCTAAATTGTTACGAATCTTCAACTTGAAATTCAACTTGCTGTTTGGTCTGGCCTCCGACAGATACGGCAGCATTCGTGTCCAAAACAAATCAATGAAATGATCTGCGGGTTCATCTACTATGTCGCGGAAGGCTGCTTCCTTACGTTCAATGTAATCGGTGTACTCGTCAATTCTCCGCTGATCCATGGTAATCAACTCCCCGTGGCCTGGGCATAGTAGATCAAACTTCGACGTTCGTAGCAGATTGGCGCAGCGGCGATGCATGTCCAATTGAAAGCTGTTGCGCATGACTGTAGTCTGGAAGGCAATCTCGCGCTCAATTCCTCCGGCCCCAGGGTTGAAAAGGAACAGATTGTCTCCCCCAAAAGCGACCCGTTTGCCGTCGATGATGCCCAAAATTAAGGCGTGGTACTCGGTTTGACCTGGGGCGTGATGAACCTCAAAGTCGAACCCTCTCCATTGGAATGCTTCTCCATCACGCAGAACACGCTCCACTGCGATAGGTTTGTGGAAGCAGCATGGCGTACTTGCCCACGCAGCGGGGTCGCTAATGACGTCAGCAACACCATCGAGAGCCCAGCACTTCGTGCCGAAATGTTGCTGGAGGAATGGTATTCCGCACACATGGTCGTCATGAACATGCGTGGGAATCACGAGTTCGATATTGCGGACTTCATAATCTTCGCGCAGCTGATCGATATGATGTTCAACGAACCGCAGTGCCTGCACGCCATCGGAATCTGCGCCCCAATGGAGCTGCCCAAGTGATGCCAACCCATAGTCAATCAGCATTGCGTGGCCAGCTCCACTCAGCACAATGTAAAAGTTTGAACAGGTATACGGCCCAGCCCACAGCAGATGTTCGGATATCGGCTGTAGCTTGCTCTCACGAATAGTCTGATTTTCGCTGAATTTGCTGTCTAAACCCGATGTGTAAAGCCGACCTATACCGGAAACTGTTTCGAGCCGCGATTCAAGCTTTTCAATATCGGCCTTTACCTCACTGATGAGTTTCCCATGCGACGGAAAGGCTTTCTGCACGTTTTCCTTTTTTAAAGCGAGGATCGATTGCATTGTAAATTCGATACCAAGGAGATCGCCATAGCCATACTCCATCGCATGAAGTTGGTAGACCCTTCCGCCTCTTGCCATCAGATCGCCTGTGAAGGCAACTTTCTCGCCATCCACGTCTGCGATCAGGCCGACCATGCCGTAGGTATGACCCTTAGCCGGCAGTACTCGGAGTCTGTAATCGTTCCAGACAAAAGTTTCGTAGTCTCGGAGTACAGCATCGACTGTAATATTTTCCCCAAGCGAGAAAAAAGTGTTGCTGTCGTTGTAGTTGTCATAGATGCGTCGAGCCTGCCAATAGGCCTCGACATTGTCAAATAGGTGACGTTCATATTCCGGCACAGCAATTTGTGCCCCTGTGCTCTGAATGAGAGGCGTTCCCCAACACTGATCCCTGTGATGATGGGTATGTATAACCCAGTCGACTCGATCGATGCCGATTGTGTGAAGATGCTGCAAAACAGCCCCGGATCCTGCATCGATCAGCAGGCACTCTGCGCCACTTTTCAGAATGTAAACGTTACAGGTATCTCGAAATGCCCAAAGGTGTTCGGAAAGCTGGGTTAGAGACAAGTTACTTTTCTCAAGGGGGCGCCGATAGTGACGAAACAGCCTCTGCTGGCCGCTTAATTACTATAGATAGCATAGCCTATAGCGTCGGCAGTCATGCAAAAAAGTGATCTGCCGAATGACTTTATTTGGGCGTGGGCGAGGGTTTCCTGCATATATGCCCGGCATGGTAGTGAGCCGGCGCAGTGCCTGTGCGTGCCCTCTGTGTTGATGAATCACGGTTATTCGTCCGGAATGCCGCCTGAGCGCCGCCGAAACCGCGGGCGATGTCGCAACCAAACGAATCTATCTCTGAGCGAGCAGTCAGCGCGGTTGTCGCGTGCAGGTGTCAGGCGAAACGAGAAATTGAGCCCCCTATTGCCTCACCGGAGAATGTTGCCGAGCGTTGTGGTGCCAACATGACCCGCGCTATTAATCCAGTCGCCGTCGAGGATGATCCGCTCCGCCGTTTGCGCGCGCCATTCCTTCACAGGGGGTTGCAACTGTCCTCAGGCTCTTCTTTTCTTTGTGAAGGCGGGACGGATCGGCACCCGTGAGGCGCTGCACCACCGTGACTGCCGAGAGTGTCGGCTCGGCCTCAAGCCATGCCCGAATCCGGGTCTCGTACGGCTCCAGCATACTCGGCTTCTTCGGATAGGGTTTGGTCCGCCGATACGGCCTTCGATGCGTGAGGCGTGTCTCCCCAGCCTGCCAGGCCGCTCGCGGCGAAGCGCTGAAGATCGATGGCGACAGGTGCCTCGGGCTTTGCGTTCAGACGACCGAGCCGCCTTCTAAGGTCTTCCTATGCCGCACGAATCCCGGCAAACAGCATCACCCGGATCCGCAGTTCCAGTATAGCCCGCAAGCGTTCCTTGTCCGTCTCGGCCACGCCGGGATGGGCAGTACCCGCGCGACGGGCGGCTCTGGAGGATGATAGCGCTTGATCACACGGGCGCCGATCCAGATCTTCTCCCGCAACTTGAGGCAGGTTCCTGAACAGCTCCAGTGCCTCGGGGTTGTCTAGCGCCTGCTTGTTCTTGACGGCGCGGCCATGCACGACGTCGCACGGCGAACTCGGTGATCTTGCCCGACTTCGTGCGCGGAATGTAGGTCACCGCGACGATCTTCGCAGGCACATGGCGGGGGCTGGCGCCGGTGCGGATCCTGGCACGGATGCGCTTTTCCAGGTCTTCGTCCAGGCTCATGCCGGCGGCCAGCCGCGCCAAAAATCCTGGCCGATGCAGAGCTACCGTTGAAAACCTTTCCGCCGACCAGGACGCTCCCCTCACTTCAGAACCCGCTGACCGCCTCGAAATGAGGGTCCAAATAAGCGAGAATCATGAGGGGCAAACAAAAGTCATGACGGCCCTGGGACGCTGGGTGGCTAGTGCCGGCTTCGCCAACCCTAAGTGGAGTTAGCCGAGGCGTTTCCTTGGGAGGCTCCGGCAGTGCTAGCGAGGTGGGAGAACGAATTCCTCTGCGTAGTCATGACTTCTGATTATGCGCCGAACCAATAAATACTCATTTGAAGTACGGCATACGCCGCCTTAGGTTCAGGTGGGAAATGGCCAAACTTTGCAGGTCAAGCACGGAAAATGGGAGTATAAACCGTGAAATCGCTCTTGCGCACTATCTTGCTGAGTTCAATTTTTATCTCGTCGACCGCTTTCGCGGGTGAGCAGGTCATACCAGCGTGGTCTGGCGGCAGCGAGGAACTCATGCAGACCTATATTGTCGATGAGGGCCTACGGGAGCTCGGGTATGACGTTGCTGATCCCGTTCAACTAAATATCGAGGTGGCATACGTTGCCATCAAACAAGGAGACGCTACGTTTTTTGCAGCCTATGCCAACCCGCTACATAACGCATTCATAAAGGAAAACGGCGGCGCAGATGTTATAACCACCCTCGGACCATACGCCAAAGACGCCGTTCAGGGGTATTTGATTGACAAGAAGACTGCTGAGGCGACCGGGATCAAGTATTTGGAGGATCTAAAGGATCCAGAGAAAGCGAAGCTGTTCGATATTGATGGCGACGGCAAGGCGGACATCTATGGGTGCGATCCGGGCTGGGGCTGCGAGCGCGTTATTGAACACCATCTTGACGCGTATGGGTTGCGCGATACTGTTGAACATAAGCAGGGTGGTTATTTTGCAATCATACCCGATGCAGTCCAGCGCATCAAAGAAGGCGAGCCGACACTTTATTACACTTGGACGCCGTTCTGGCTGTCAAGTGTGTTGCAGCCTGGCAGGGATGTTGTGTGGCTTAACGTAAAAAAGACGGATTTACCCGACGGCCAGACTGCGAGCACCGAGATTCCCGGCGTGGGAAATGTTGGATTTTCAAAGATCGACCTTGGGATTGCCGCGCCGACGAAATTCGTCAATGAGAATCCATCCGCGAAAAAATTCTTCGAGCTGCTAACAATTCCTCTCGACGACCTGAATGCGGAAGCTTTGCGGATCCACAACGGCGAGAAATCCAACGATCAGATCAAACAGCACGCGTCGGAATGGCTCTCTAACAATAAGGCGAAGTGGGACGACTGGATCCGCCAAGCCAAGGCAGCGCAGTAGAAAGATTCACGCCCCCGAACAAGTCGCCGGTGGATTATGGAATTGATTGAGAACCAAGCCGTCATCTGACAGGCGCTGCCGGTGCAATCGGCAGCGCTATTGCACCCAGCAGGTATTAGCTGGCCATCCGTCTGATAACATTTAGTCCTGCGGTACATAATTTTTTTGTGTGGTTGTTTTGTTGCACCCCTCTCGCTAGCGTCGTTTATACCACCAACAACAAAGTAATTCATGAAAGGATAGTTGCGGGAATGAACAGTGAATCCGCGAGATCCTCGATCGGCTCACTCGCCTTAATTCCAGAAGTGATGACTGGGGTGCTTCTCGTAGGGCATGGCGGTTTCGACAAGCTTGTGTATCGTGATGACATCCCCGTTCCGATGCCGGGACCGGGTGAAGTTCTGATCAAGGTTGCTGCCGCGGGGATCAACAATACTGATATCAACACGCGGATCGGTTGGTATTCGAAGGGCGTGAAAAGCGGCACCCAGGAGGGTGCAACGCAAGGCTTTGCAACTTCGCAGGACGCCGACGCAACATGGTCTGGCGTTCCGATGTCCTTCCCGCGAATTCAGGGTATTGACTGTTGCGGTCGTATTGTCGCCGTCGGAGAGGGCGTGGACTTGGGCCGTATTGGCGAACGCGTCATTGTTCGAAACATGCTTCGCTCTTATGTCGACTACCGGCCGATGGAACACTGGGCTTTTGGCTCGGAGTGCGATGGGGCTTTCGCTCAGTATGCGAAAGCCCCATCACGCGAGACCCATCCGGTCAATTGCGATTGGAGCGACGTCGAACTCGCTTCAGTGCCATGCTCCTATTCAACAGCTGAGGGCATGCTGCATCGTGCCGTAGTGAAGCAAGGTGAACATGTCGTCATCACCGGCGCATCTGGTGGGGTCGGATCCGCTGCAGTCCAACTGGCGAAACGGCGGGGAGCTGTTGTGACTGCAGTAGCAGGCTTGAGCAAGGCCGAGCAAATCCGGGATCTGGGCGCCGACCGGGTAGTGGTGCGCGGGGAAAGTTTAGTCAAACACCTCGGCAAAGAGGCCGTCGATGTTGTCATCGACGTCGCTGCCGGCCCCGCTTTTGCCGATCTCCTCGACGTCTTAAAGAAAGGCGGACGATACGCTGTCGCCGGGGCCATCGCGGGTCCCATTGTCGAACTCGATGTCCGTACCCTGTATTTGAAGGATCTCACCTTCTTTGGTTGCACATTGTATGACGAAGTCGTTTTCGAGAACCTTGTGTCGTACATCGAAAGGAACGAGATTCGCCCCTTCGTAGGCAAAACCTACCCGCTGAAGGACATCGTGAAAGCTCAGCAAGAGTTTCTGTCGAAGACTATCAGTGGGAAACTCGTACTCGTCATTCCTGAATAGAGAAAGAGACGTGACAGATGTCCGGACTGAAGATTGCGCGAATTGATGTCTTTCAGGTGGACTTGCCCTACTCGGGTGGTGTCTACCGATTATCGGGCGGCCGCGAGTACAGGACCTTCGACGCCACGATTGTGCGCATAACAACGCAAACCGGGCTTGAAGGATGGGGTGAAAGCACGCCATTCGGTCCAAATTACGTCGCGGCTCATGCGCTAGGTGTTCGATCTGGTATCGCCGAGATTGCGCCGCAGCTGATTGGCCTGGACCCGAGACGCGTTGATCGTATCAACGATGCGATGGACACAGCTCTCGTCGGCCATGAGCATGCCAAGACAGCGCTCGATGTCGCTTGCTGGGATCTGTTCGGCAAATCTGTTGGCCTGCCGGTATGCGAGCTATTGGGAGGCGGTACAGACGTCAAAATGCCGGTCATTTCAGGAATCTACATGGACGAACCTGAGGACATGCGCAGGCGTGTCGCAGAGCATAGGGCGATGGGCTATATCGGCCATTCGGTTAAAATTGGCGGCGAACCTGCTGACGACGCGGCTCGGATTGCTGCTTCACTCGCAGACAAAAGACCCGGCGAGTACTTCATCGTCGATGCGAACGGTGGGATGACGGTCGAGACGGCCCTTCGCATGCTACGGCTGTTGCCGAATGGCCTTGATTTCGTCCTCGAACAACCCTGTGCCACTTGGCGCGAGTGTCTCTCGCTGCGCCGTCGCTCCGACGTTCCTATTATTTTCGATGAACTAGCAATTAGTGACGCGTCAATCCTTCAGTTAGTTGCCGACGATGCCGCAGAGGGATTTGGGATCAAGATTTCCAAAAATGGCGGTCTGACAAAAGGGCGACGACACCGTGATATCGGCGTTGCTGCGGGCTACACAGTGAGTGTCATGGATACAGTTGGATCGGAGATTGCGTTCGCTGCAACTGTACATTTGGGCCAGACCTTCCCGGAACGGTACTTGCGGTGCGTGTTTGATTGCCGAAAACTCGTCTCGCGTCAGACCGCCGACGGCGAATTTGAGGTCATCGAGGGCCGCGTCGTTGCGCCGAACACGCCGGGATTAGGCATAATGCCTAGGCTGGACGTTCTGGGAGGACCGGTCGCCAGCTACCACTGACACTAATGCGGAAGACGCAGAAGTCTACATGGTTTGCTGACGACGCCCGCCAAGCCGACACAACGTTGAGCCGGGGCGATTATCGGCGGTGGTCGCAGCCGGTCTGTGCGACCCAAAGACATTGCGGCGACGGCCGACCAGCAGCTGCTGATTGTCTGGACGGCGACCGGGTTCGTCTTGCGGTCACGCGAGCCGCTGCTGAAGCAGCTCTGGAGCGACGGCAGGCCGACGCGCGACCGGCAGTGTCTCTGGAGCCCTGTGCCGCCTAAGAGGCAGCGGCGTGAACAGCGTGAACACAGTCGACGAAGAGCTGGGGCTCTTCGTCGGCCAGCTGGAAAAAGGCCTCAAAAATCTTGCCCGGCCGGGTCCTGACGATGTTCAGGTTCACCTCGACCGCGTGGAGCAGGGCCGCAAGCGGTGAGCCTGCCGGCGGCCTTGCGCGCGTGCCTAATGCCACTTGCACGTGGATTGGCAGCAGAGCAAACAGGACCAGTGTATGGATTTGTCGGACAAACGCCGCGCCTTCGATGACGCGTTCGCTGTCCGGGCGTTCGAAGTCATCAAGGGACAGAACCCGGGGATGCATTAAAGTCCAACGCTGTCGCCATCTGCTTTCCCGGGGAAACCCGGCAGTGGCGAAGTAGGCGAGGGGATCCGCCTCCAGTTTGCGCCGCGAGGGATAAGCGATGGCCTGTCCGGCCCGCACACGTCCGGCACCCGAGGTTTTCGCGCGGATGTAAAGCCGGGACGTTTCGGCGTGGATCTCCTCGCCGTTCCGGTCGAATTCCCGCTGAAGTCCGCCCCAGCGCAAATAGTCGCTGAGCCTGTAGCCGGCCACCTTGTCGTCGA
The DNA here is from genome assembly GCF_002284575.1 of Mesorhizobium temperatum. Taxonomy (GTDB): domain Bacteria; phylum Pseudomonadota; class Alphaproteobacteria; order Rhizobiales; family Rhizobiaceae; genus Mesorhizobium; species Mesorhizobium temperatum. The sequence continues at coordinate 11,223 of NZ_NPKJ01000045.1, read as the reverse complement.
GGATGACTTCTTCGGCTTCGGGCACCAAGAGACCGGCAATCACTGCGTCGGCGGCGGTGCACCGGGTCTCGTAACCAACATGTGCGGCCTCGAAAGAGAAATCTTCGTGAGCGACACCCTCGATGATACTTCCTGGAGCCGATGCAGCGGCGGTTTTCATCGCCTTCAGATAATTCTGGTCGTAGAGCGTGTCGGCGTCGGCCTGCAGGATCAGGAGCGCGTCCGCCGGAATCCCTCGGGTATCGGCCATCTCCTTGGCGAGAAGGGCACCCCGGTGGCGAGGGGGGATATAGCCGCGGTCCGGTTCCGCTCCCAAAATAACGGCGCTGGGGTGGTTTCGATGGATGGCCTCCATGACCGAAACCGTCTCATCCGTCGACCCGTTGTCGACCAGGATCAGCGTCGTATCGGGTGGCGGCGCCCGTGTCGGGTTGCCGTAGCCAAGGGAGACACAGACGTCTGCCAGCGTTGCCGCCTCGTTGAGGCACGGGATGGCGACGGCGGTGTGCATCCTAATTCCGCGCCGCCCACGGCCGCGCTGAAACCGTCCGGTGGCGTTCGCTGACCTTGGTTGCCATGACCAGCGAAGCCCGGCAATGCGGCGAACAAGGGATATGGCTGATCATCGCCCGGCCGGCGCGATAGCCTCCCGTCTTGGTGCAGGCGTAGTTTCCGATGTGCCGGCGGGCTGCGACCCTCTCGGACCAGAGGTCGAGATTGGATTCGGTGATCCGCCTGGCCGACCGGATACAGCAGGCCGGGTATCCGAGCCAGTGCCCGAGCCGCGCGACATGGTCGCCGGGACTCCGGTCGATCGTCATGATGTAGCGGACCAGTAAAGGGGTTTTCGCGAAAACGACAAAGTCCTGCGCGTCGCGACAGAAGTAGAGCGACCGTCTGCGTGCCCATCGACCGATGTCGGCATCGTTGACAGGGGCGTTTGTCTCTGTGCGGAAGGCCGGACGAATGCCGAGCTCCACGAGACGCAAGTCAACGACTGCCGAGGGTTTCAGCCAATGCGGGCGATGCGTCATGGCTTTCGGTGCCATCTCATCAGCAGCTGGCTCGTCCCGGCCCGCATATCCACTTCAAACCCCGCTTCCTCGGCCGCCCTGCGCGACGCGAGATTCGACTTGCGCATGTGGGCGTATATCACGTCGTAAGAGCTCGCCTCGCAGGCCTTGCGGTAAGCGATCCTGCCGATGTGCCTGCCTTGGCTCGGCTTGTTCAGGTAGATCTGGATCGACGCGTGACGTCCGACGGGCAGCTCCTCGATCAGGTTGATGAACACAATGCCGGCGCGCTTGGCATCGACTTCGATCTTCCACGCCTCGCCGCCAGGTCCGCCGCCGCGTTCGGGTGTCCCCTTGGTGCGGGTGAGCAGGACGTGGTCCGGGTTGACGGCACGATGAGAGGGCCTGGGCCGAGCGACCTTGGGCTTTGGGGTTGGCCGTTTGGGGAACCGTCGCGCTTTCGGCTTGGCAGGGGCTTTAACGCTCATAGATGCGCTCCAGCCTGGGGATCAGCCGCTGTGTCGCCGTGGCCCAAAACTCGGCCGGGAAAAACCCTGGCGAGTAGGCAACGACGATATCGACCAGCTGGTCCGCGCGAACAGCGTGCGCCAGGGCGTCGGTGACCTCGTCGATCTTGGCAAGGAGCTGATCGTTGGGGGGATCCAACGGCACCGCCCTGTGCTGCCAGTCGGTGTCACCGTCGTACCTGTTGTTGAAGTAGTCCATGTCGATGTGGAGAAGGATGCGCTGGTCGCCAAGTTCGTCAAGCCAATCAGTGGGGCTGGTCGTGAGACGATAGCGACCGCAGCTTCCTCCGTCGGTGTTTTCGGACAGGCTTATTGCCGGCCGGACGCGCCGCCGATCGATTAGAGTGTCTCTGATACTGGTCAGTTCAATGACAAAATCTTTGGTGGGACCGGCTTTGGGCGGCTGGCAGAGCTGCCGGACTTCGGTGCCCGGAAAGCCGTGCAGAAACGGAGTCATAAAACTGCCCATCCCGATGGCGCCGCTCTCAATAGCGGCCAGGACTGTGTCCGGCTGGTCAAGGCGACATGGGTTTCGCGTAATGCTATCGATCCATGTCCCATCAGATTCAAAGAGGCGGGGGCTGCCAAGGTCACGGTGATCATCGACGTGCAGGACGACGAGCCTCTCGTCGCGGGATACCCGCTCACGGCGGATCCATTCGCTCCAGCTGTGCAGGGTCCAGGTGTCGTAAAGCGCGCTGAGGATCCGGCCTCGCCGGCGCCGCGCGTGCACCATAGTCGGCAGGGTGACGCCATCGCCCCACCACACCAATCCCTCCGTTAAACGGGGATCCACGTGGCGGTCAGGACCCCCGGGCCAGTGCAGCGCAATGTCCCACCCCGCGTGGCTGAGCGTCGCGTCGCCATCGATGTCGCAGAAATAGTCGCGGAGCGCGGCGTGCCGCTCGGTTTCCGAGTCTGGAAGGTCATCCTTTGGAACACCCGAGATGCTCACGCCGCCTCGGCCACCAACCCCGCGGCTTTTTGCAGGACACCCGTGAGGGAGCGTCCGGCCTCCGTCAACGGACACGTCAACAGGGTGGCAAAGGCCTCGGCAAGATGCTCGTCGGTGTCGCGCAACTGTTTCATGGCGCGGTTATGGAGGCGGGCAGGGCCGGCCTTCAGCACGAAAGCCCAGAACCGCCGCAACTCCACGAACACGAACACGGCATGCAGGAGCCCGGACGGGGGTCGCAGATCTTCGCGCCAGGGCGAGACCACCCGCATCTGCGTCGGCTCGACCGTCGGCGCCAGGCGCTCAAGCAGATAGAGTTTCTGGTGACGGTGCTCGTGGACGAGGGAGTCCGCCAGATCGTAGGGGTCAATCAGCCGGTCACCCTGCCACACCGAGACGTAAAGGGCTCCCGGAACGGTATTGTCGCTGAAAGAGACGATCTTCTCCGGGTGAGCCAGCGGGTCCCCGACAAACTGAATGGCCCGGCAGGCGAGGCGGATCTCGGCGGCAAGCGCCGGGCGCCACCGCTCGATGATGTCGAAGGCCTGCTCGACAACCGGCCGAGCCAGCGCAGACGCTTCCTCATCCTCAAAATAGATCGCGTCACCGAACGGCTTGCGCAGCCAGGGATCATCCACGGCCACCGCGAGGTACGTCAGTTCTGTGGGCGTCCGCCCGTTCAACAGGTCGAGATAACCGCCGTCGGCTTTGAGGGGCAGACCGTCGACGGTATGGAGCATGCGGCCCTCGGCTTGGGCTAAGAGCGTTCGCTGCCACGCTACGGCCCCCGGCTGCTGGGCGATTTCAGCCAGCCTCTCGGGGTCCGTTGCCTCCAAGCGCCGGACCTGTTCGCTCTGCTCTGGCACGAGTTGCGCGGTAGCCCTGACGAACTCGGCCGTCAGCGCCTTGCGCGAGGACTGGCACAGGTAGGCCATGGCATCAGAGCCGCATTCCGCGAGCTCGTAGGCGTCGAAGTCGAAGCCGGTGGCGAGAGTTTCGCTGGGCTTAGCCGCTTGACCGAGAAGGTCCTGCACCCGCGACCGCACATGTCCGACCAACGTGGTCATTTCCCCACAGTAAACGGTGGGATTGTTGAAGCCGTTCTCTCCGAAACGATGGGGGAGGGAGCCGCCGCCGCAGATATCGACGATGTCACACTCCTGACACGTCACGCTGAGACCTGGCTTGCTGAGCAACTCGCGGTGGGCGGCCAGACGGTCGGATGCGGCGATCGTCGCGATCGGGGTGTCGGCAACGCCGCCGCCGATTTTCGTCGCCCCGTCGCGCGTCACCTTGAGAACGTCAAGGTCGTGGTAGCTGCCGTCGGTCTCGATGCTAATCAGGCTCACGTCGCCTAGGCCGAACGCATCCGTGCCCGAGGGAAGACCGGCTACGGCATCGAGCAAGGCTTCGAAGGTCCGGATTGAAAGATGCGGATACCTGTGGAGCCAGACGTCAAAGGCCCGGCAGAGCCAGGTTTCATAGAGGTCTTCCTGGCCGCTGCGGCCGGGAGGCTGCCGCAGGTGATGTGCATCGGGCAGCAAAAAGTCGAGCTTGGGAACCTGGTGGTGGCTGAAGAACTCAAGCAGGTCTTCAGCAGAGGTTGTCGGATCGATGACCGCGATGACCCCCGCAAAAATTGTCGGGTGTTCTTTCAGCCTTTCGAGGGCAGCCGCAACCTTGTCGAAACTCGACCGACCCTTGTTCGACGTCCGGTGCTTGTCGTTCGCGGCCTTCGGACCGTCCAGACTCAGCGATACGCTGATATTGGCGGCCTCAAAGGCCTGGAGAGCCTCTTCCGTCAGCAACAGGCCATTGGTCTGGAGGCCGATATCCACCAACGACGGCGTGGCGGCCCTGATCTGGTCGGCGAACGCCACAAGGGTCTCGACACCGGCCAGCAGCGGCTCACCGCCGTGGAAAATCACCGTGCAACGCGGGATCGAAGCCTCAGCCAAGTAGTCCCCCAATCTTGTGACAAAAGCGGTTCGTGTGTCCGCCGCGAGCAGTCTCGGCATCGATCGCCAAGACTGGTCGGCATGATGATAGACATAGCAATAGTCGCAATCGAGATTGCAGCGCGACGCGACTTTCACCAGGAATGAGGTTATCCGGGGAGGCGTCCTGCCAGCCGTCATGAACGGCTGTGGCGATGATGCATCCGGTCATAGCTGGTGATGACGTCGCTCGGCTCGGCCTGCGACAGAACACGGCCCTGCAGGCGCTGGAGCGCCGGATTGACGGGCTTGTCGCGCAGAAGTGCGCTACGGACATCGCTGCTGGCTGTTGCGACGGTGGCAGTGGCTGCCTGCTGTAGTGAATTCGTCATTGAAACACTCCAATTTTGAGACGCGGCGACAATAGCATGCCTTTTATAAGAATCTACGGGATTCCGTTAGCCAGCTGCTCGCTCGCGAAGCAACTTGTGGAGAGGGAAACTGGAGCGGGGAGCAGGTGTGGGGGGAATATAGATGGCGGCACAATAACAATCCACGCTACGATGGCAGCGGCCAGTCTTAACGCCCTTCGGTTACTCCAAGGTCGTCTCGCAGCACGGAGTAGGCGCGCTATGAAAAGCGTACTTGCCATTTGTGTCCTCTATATATTTGGTTTCGTGGGTGTAAACGTGCGATGTACGGCAGAGCAGGCCCGGAGCTCCTCAGAGCACGCATCCTGCCGCTCAACAATTCTCATCACCACACCAATTGAGGAAGACCCCAATTAATTGCCAAGTCTGAACCAAACCGGCGCATTCTTACAATCAACTGCCAAACGACAGCCCTTGTCAGCCAGAGCCCTGCGGAACCAGTTGCGGTCGTAGCTTGTCGCCGGGCAGGCTGGAAGCGGATGGCAAGGCGTCGAGCATGAGCCTGGCGCCCTTGTGGTCGCTCATCTGCCCCTCGCTCAGAAGCAGGATGCGCGGTCGCCCTTCGCCATCGCAGACGGTGTGCAGCTTGGAGTTCAGCCCGCCTTTGGTGCGACCGATACGGCGGGGAACATCCCCTTTTTAAAAAGGCTCGCCGCCGTGCGGTGGGCCTTTCAGATGGATGGCATCGATCATGATGCGCTCTGGCTCCGGCCCTTCGCCGCAAGGGCCGCGAAGATGCGGTCGAACACTCCCATCTGGCTCCAGCGCAGGTAAGCCGCTCAAGCCTGACTACCCGGTAATTACCCCGTTTACCCCGCACTCGATTAACTCCTTGAAACAGATGAGAGTCGGGACGCGACCCCATTTAACATTCGCCTGTTAGGCAAGACTGCCTCTTTTTTATAAGCCGAGCCAAGAAAGACGACTTATTGGACTTTTCCAGGTGCACCAGAAGCTATTGTGCCGCTTGTCGGGCGACGGCGCAGGCAATCTCTAGCGCGTCTAGCGGCATAGGCACCAACTCCGTCAGATCTGTTGCATGTGTTTCCAGGAATCCGGCGACCGCGGCGGACGAAATGGACATCAGCATCGGCGGCTGGAAGGCGAACAGTGGCAGGGACGAAAGCCGCGCGCGCTCCTCCTCAAAGCTGCTCGGCTCATAAGTGGCTGCTATCTTCTGCGCGAGATCCGGGATCGAAAATGCGGTAGCTCCCGACAACTCGTAGCAGCGGCCGGCATGGCTAGCCGGATCGCCCAGCACAGCAAGCGCCGCTTCGGCCAGATCCGCTCTTGCGACTGCGGAAATCCGACCCTCGCCAAATGGCGTGGCAATCACCCCGCCGCGCGGCGCGGCGAGAGCGCCAATCAGTTCTGCATAGAGACCGTTGCGAAGGATGGTCCAGGCCATGCGGCTTGCCCGAAGCTCGCGCTCGGTCCAGCGATGAGCCAGGGCAAAGCCGAGATGATCGCTAGCATAGGTGAGGCTCGTATAAACGACGTGCTTCACCCCCTGCGCGCGGGCAGCAGCCAGAACGGCACCATGCCGACGCATCACGCTATCGTCTTCGGCAGAGCCGGCCGAAGTCAGCAACATGGTCTCAACCCCGGCGAAGTCAAGCGTTTCAGGTCTGTCGAAGTCTATTTGCCGGTCAGCAGTGACTGCTCTGCTGCCGGTGAGAATCGCAATGCCCTTCTGCCGCGCCCGTGCCACGATCTGCGATGCCAACTGGCCCGAGGCTCCGGTGATGAGGATCATGGCTCTTCCTTTCATGGATGTGTGGTGCTCAAGGCGCTCCAAGGTTATCGATGAAGGCTTAGATCATTTTTCATTGGCCCGCCGGAGACCCGCTCCGACGTCTTCAGCTTGTGCTAACAGACGATGTCGCAGTCGGTTTCGCTGAGCCAGCCTCCTGGTCTTCCGTCTAACCTTTCGGGCGGTTGTCGCGGCAGAAGCGGCTCAGGCGAGTCCGCAGCATTAAGTAAAACCACGGCCACCACGCGCAAGAACGTTACCACTTCATTCCGCCCAAGTCGGCGTGGCATCGGTTCCCTCCGTGGGCGCAAGGCATTCAGAACGACCTTTCCAGCACTACCGCGTCCCGGGCAAACTTTAAGACGAATTCGCCCTTTGCCCATTATCTCCTCACCGGAAATAGATTAACCCGCAGGTCGCAGAGATAGCAGGCCACATCACATCCTGGACCAAAGCTTGCCGCCGGTCGCCCAGTTGTTAGGCTCATACTCATCGAATACCACATGGATTTGTTCTGGCCTTAAGTTCATCTTGTCACAGAACAGCTTTGTGATCTCAGCGACCAAATGTGCTTTCTTATCGTCATCAGACTTGAACGTTTCGATATGGATTACGGGCATAGCTTGCTCCTTCGTTGCTCTCTGCCGAGCAGGTTGATAACAGTTGCCGGCGCTCTAAGCGCCCTTTGCTCAAAACTCTGGAATGCGGGCGCTAAACATTGCCTCGACGATCTCCAAACCAAGGCCGGGCCCGGTGGAAGCGAGATTTGACCGTCTGTGATGCGAATTGCGCTCTTTCATGATCACGTCGAGAGCGTCCTCGATCGCGTCGATCGGATACATGACGTTCGCGCCTTCATTGACAAAAGCGTCGCTCAGTTGGAACGCAATACTGTCCTTCATTTCCTCGGTCGGTCCGTAGTGCCGCAGTCGTAGATCATTGGCGTAGCCTTGCCTTCGTGAGTTTTGCTACATGGCCGTGGACTCACGTAGTAATTGGGAGTCGAACTAGGTCCTAACTCAGGAGACGCTCGTCAAAAGGATAGTTTGAAAGCAACTCGTAGCCGTCGGACGTAACGAGCAATTGCTCCTCAAGTTTCACGCCGTCTCGTTCGCCGACGGCGCCAATATAGCTTTCAACACATATTACCATGCCTGCTTCGAGTGTCGCGTCATACGCTACCGGACCACGGAATGAGGGTTTAACTTGCGGATATTCATCGCACATGCCAACTCCGTGTATAACGCAGGGGTAAGCTTGCTCCCGAAATTCTTCGGGCACTGGCCAAGCTGAAGCTTGCAGATCCTTCATGCTGACGCCTGGTCGGATAAGCTTCATGTTGGTCTGCAATTCGTCATACGCCAGTTGGTACAGTTGGCGCTGGCGCGCACTAGGCGGGTTCTTTCCGTAGTAGAATGTCCGTGAAACATCACAGAAATACCCAAATGGGCCCACCATATCGGTGTCAAATCCCACCAGGTCTCCCTCCTCAATGACTCGTTGGGTGGCTTCCTGGAGCCACGGATTAATTCGCGGCCCGGAAGCTAACATTCGTCCCTCATGCCAGCCGCCCTGGTTGGCAAGGTTGGTATAGTTGAGAAGTCCCCAAAGCTGCACTTCCGTTACGCCTGGCCCCATGCTCTCCTGCATACGAGCAATGCCGTGCTCAGCTACGGCGCAGGCCCAGCGAATACACGCTATCTCGTCATCCGATTTAATGACCCGCGCCCCTTCCACGATGTCCACCGCATCAATTACCTCTAGACCGCGCTGCAGCAAAGCCTGGGTTATGCTCGGGTTCACATACTCCACCGCCACTTTGCGATTGGTGGTACCGATTTCGCTTAGGAACCCAACGATGTCGTCGGCGAGGAGCCTCGCGCCGTCCGCCAGTTCGTTGCCGCCTTCAAAAAACGAAATCGGCCTTCCGTGCCTTACACGGTCTGCAGAGCAGGCGTTGCCAATACCCTGATGAAGGGTGATCGGCCCATCAAGAGGCAAAAAGAGGTATGTGACGGGAATATGCGACTGAAACAAAGGGTATATATTGTAGTCCACCGCATAGCGAATGGTAATGGGGCTCACCAGGACACACATTGCGACATCAGCTCGGCGCATTGCCGCTCTTAGCCGCTCTTTCCGGTATCCATCGAGCCTTTTAAAGTCGATATCCGGCATTGGTCGAAACTGCCGCAAGTCGCTCCAGTTGTCATAGAGTACAAACCCATCCGGACCTGGTGAACTCATTTTAGAATTCGTCATAGAGCCCTCGTACATGTTCCGACTATGCTGCTGATCAGTCACGCAGAAATGCTACGGTCGTGAGCTATAGGCAGCGGCGCACCGCACTTCAAATGAGTATTAGTGGGCGGCCGCATAACCAGGAGTCATGACGATGTCCAATGGTCCTAAAAGGCTGCACGAGGCCGTTACCGATGTCCAGCGCGCCATAACGTCAGCTTGTCCGCCGCATGACCTCTTGGACGTTTGCAAACCGGCGGTATGAAGGCCCAGATCATTAGGCACGGCCGCCGGAGATACCCGCTCCGACGTCTTTAGCTCCTGCAATCAGACAATGTCGTAGTCGGTTTCACTAGGCCACTTCAGGAGCACGGGAAGCCGGCCATTGACGCCATTCACTTTGAAGGTTGCGATGCGCGTCATTTCGACCGTTTTATCTCTGGACCGGCCAGACGAGCTTGCCCGCCCGACCGCTCGGTGCTTGAGGCGGCGGGGTCGAAAGCGTCCGCAACGGCATCCTTCTTCGCGCGAGGAAGGAGCGTCATGACGAGAATGAAGGCCGAAAGCACTAGGCACACACCGTTGGTGATGATAAGGGGCCATTCGTTCTTCAGAATTCCGAAGATCAGCCAGAACGCAAGTCCCAGCACGTAGATGGCGTACATCGGTGCTGATATGCTGCTCGTGTCCCGGGTTTTGATGATCTTCCAGACTTGCGGGGTAAAGCTGGTCATCGAGCATAGAGCTGCGAGGTAACCAATAACCGTGACCAAATCCATGGTTCGAGATTGCCTACTGGCTTTTCCGTTTAACCCTTTCGGGTGGTTGTCGCGGCAAGAGCGGCTCAGGCTAGTCGGCGGCCCTTAAGTAAACCCACGGCCACGCGCGCGAGATCTGAAACGCTCAACGCCGCTGCGACATTCCGCTCAAGTCGGCGTGGCTTCGTTCCCCTCCGCGGGCGCAAGGCATTCAGAGCCATCCGGGCCTGATGAAACGGATGTGTTATCCTTTATTGAGCCCTAGTACATCGTGCTTGCAATGCCTGCCAAGCAGCGATTCAGGAATACTAGACAGCGGCTGATCGAACTTCAAATGAGTATTAATGGTGGGCCGGATAACCAAGGGTCATGACCATGTTTAGGATCAGCTTCAACTCGGTTGGAGCCGACGCCAACGCCAGATCTGTCTTGATCTCTGCTGAGCAAAATCTGGCACGGGTCGCCACCGATGCGCAAGGCGCGCCATGACTTCAGCTTGTCCACCGCATGACTTTTTGGACGCTTGCGAACAGGCCGTATGCCGGCATAGATCACTAGCTAAGCAGGCCGCCGGAGATACCTGCCAAGCCTCATCACTTTTACTGGGCAATCGATACTATGACGCACTCTATGACGCACTCCAAGAAGGTGGTTATCGTTACTGGCGCGACGTCGGGGATAGGGGAGGCCATCGTACAGGCCTTCGCCGCGACAGGGGCGTCACTCGTATTGGTCGGCCGCGATCGAGAGCGGGGCCGACGAGCTTTAGAGTCGGTTCAGAAACTCGATTGTCCGGCCGAATTGATGCTAGGCGATGTGGCTGACTCGGCCTTCGCCGACCACGTGATTAATTCCAGCGTAGAGCGGTTCGGAAAGGTCAGCGTCTTGGTCAACAGCGCCGGTATCATCCGACGTGGAAGCGCCCTCGAAACCACGGATGACGATTGGCGCCAGACATTCGACGCCAATGTCAACGGTGTTTTCTACTTCAGCCGCGCCGCGGTGAAGTCCATGAGGAAAACCGGCGGCGGAAGCATTGTCAACATAGCCTCAAATGTGGGGTTGGTTGGCTGTCCCGGGCTGGCTGCCTATTGCGCGTCGAAGGGCGCCGTCGTTCTGTTGACACGAGCCATGGCGCTCGATCACGCCAAAGAGCAAATCAGCATCAATGCGGTCTGCCCTGGCGCCGTTGATACACCCATGCTTGTGTCGGCCCATAGCAAGCCAGTTAGCGTGGACGAGGTCCTCCAGAGGAACATCGATTCCATACCCCAGGGTCGCGTGGCTACGCCGAAAGAAATCGCAAGTCTGACGCTGTTCCTCGCGAGCGAGGGAGCCAGGCACATCACGGGCGTTGCTGTTCCAATAGATGGCGGCTTCACAGCAGGATAGGAGAATTTCTTGGGTAACCGGCTTTCAGGCAAAGTTGCCATCGTCACCGGCGGCAATCGAGGGATAGGGCGGGCGATTGCCGAGAGGCTCGCTGATGAAGACGCCATGGTTGTCGTCGGCGATTTGCGTGACGATCGCTCCGCCGATTCCGGCAGCGTCGAGAGGCTCACGTTTATGTCTCTTGACGTCACAAAGGAGGCGTCGGTTCGTGCATTC
>NZ_NPKJ01000022.1 GCF_002284575.1 Mesorhizobium temperatum | reverse complement strand
TACCATGCGTGGCAAAATGATGCGTGCAGGCTGGAACGATGCTTATCTCTTCCAGCTCATGACTCAAATGCGATAGCCCTGGGTATCTGCCGGGCTTTCGGTCCAATGGAACGGTGGGATCGTTGCGCCAGACATGGATATCCTGGGAGCATCCCACCCAATTGAAACGAACTCGCGATCGCCGTCGCCGTCGAGGTCGACCGCGCGGGCGCCGAGATGGCTCTCCAAACCTTCGCCGACCAGTTGCTCGACGAACCGCCCGTCCAGATTGCGCCAGATAGAAACGCGCAGGGGCGCCGCGGTGCTCGCCCATGATGAGGTCCGGTCGGCCATTGTCATTGATATCGGTCTCCGAGAGACCGTTGAGGGAGCCACGCGAGGTGATTTCCTGCTGCTCCCAGTTTGACCCGACGTCGCCGGGATTGCGCCACATTGGCGACGTCGTGGCGCTCCCAATCGGCAGAGCCATCGCCCGGATTGCGCCACTATGCGATCCCCTTTGCATTGCCGGTCGTGGCGGCAAGGTCAAGCAGGCTGTCGCCGTCGATATCGGCGAACGCGATCCGCTCGTCAGAAGCTCAGGGCAAATGCGGGTTCGCGGCCCCGCCGCCGTGTCGTCGGGGATGGGAAAGTAGAACACTCCGACAACGCTTGAGAGGTTCCCGCCGCCCAGCGACGAGTTCGGGGCTCAGGGCCATGCACCGGCGCAGATCGTCGAAGGCTTTCGGTCGAACCCGAAGAGGTCATCAATATGGTCCGCAGGCGGCTCTTTCATATGAGTGACGTACACGCTTCGTGCTTGCCAGCGAAAAGCAACTGAGCGATTGCGACTTCGATCTTGCCGACATGATGCTTAGCCATGCCGTCGGGAACACGCAGAAATCTTAGCAGATCCGCCCAACCGGCAAACCGCCTCGATCGCTTCGTCCTCACGGGTGATCAAGCCGAACTGAATGGGATGCCGACCCGTCGGTAACGAAAATAAACCGGATATCGGCGCCAGAGCTGAACTTCTTGCTGGCGACCCCCTCCACATCCCAACGTCTCATCGTCGGGATAGGGTGCATGATGACAGCCGACGCCTGCCAGTCTGCTACGTCGAATGGATGAGACCCCTTATGCATCGCTCTATCGAGCATAGCCCCAATCGTATGCCTGACGTCACGCATCGATGATTCCGATCATCCGTTCTTCGGTGTGGTCCAACCCGACCTAGGCATGGTAGCAAAAAACAGTAAGCGACTGGGGTGAGAAAACAATGAAGGTAGGAATTCTTGCTGGCGGACTGGGAACGCGGCTGGCGGAAGAAACCGAAATCCGGCCGAAACCAATGGTCGAAATCGGAGCAAAGCCGATCCTTTGGCATATCATGATGCATTACTATGCCTATGGACACCGCGAATTCGCCGTCGCGCTGGGATACAAGGGCGAATACATCAAACGCTGGTTCAGCGACTATGTCGCATTCGATGGCAGCTTGACTGTGAATGCCGCATCGGGAAGCGTCAAGCGCCACTCGAACTCGCTGCCTGATTGGTCCGTCGATCTTGTGGAGACGGGGCTGAATACGCTGACGGGCGGCCGCATAAAACGCCTGATCGACTGGATGGGCGACGAGACATTCATGCTCACCTGGGGCGATGGCGTTTCGGACGTCAACCTTGATAAACTGATCGCCTTCCACAAGTCGCATGGCAAGCTTGCAACGATGACGGCGGTGCGTCCGCCGGCACGCTATGGGCACATCGAATTCGATGGCCATCGCGTTGTAGACTTCACAGAAAAACCACAGGCCTCAGAGGGTTGGATCAATGGCGCCTTCTTCGTGCTCGAGCCGGGCATAAAGGACTATATCGATGGCGACGACGTCATGTTCGAACACGCGCCAATGCAACGGCTCGCAACCGACGGCCAACTGATGGCATATCGCCACGAATCCTTCTGGCAATGCATGGACACCATCCGCGAAAAGCATCTCCTTCAGAAATTGTGGGACAGCGGGCAGGCGCCCTGGAAAACATGGGAATTGATCGATGAAAGTTCTGGTTACAGGCCACCTCGGCTACATCGGTTCCGTCCTGACTCCGATGCTGCTTGAACGCGGCCATCACGTCACGGGCCTAGACAGCGACATCTTCCGGTCATGCACTTTCGTAGGGACGTTGGCCGAAGTGCCGACGATCGAGAAAGACATCCGTGACATCGAAATCGACGACGTCGCCGGCTTCGACGCGATCATCCATCTCGCCGGACTGTCAAACGATCCGTTGGGGGACTACCGACCCCTGCTTACCGAGGAAATCAACTGCGGCGCTTCAGTCAGGCTTGCGCAGCTCGCCAAGGCCGCCGGTGTCCAGCGGTTCCTATATGCCTCCTCTTGCAGCAATTACGGCGCGGCCGGCGACAGCTTTCTAACTGAAGATGCTCCCTTCAACCCGGTTACTCCTTACGGCGCATCAAAGGCAAATGTGGAGCGAGCGGTCGCGCCGATGGCGGATCAATCGTTCAGCCCGACATTCCTGCGTGCTTCCACTGCCTACGGCCTGTCGCCTCGCATCCGCTTCGATCTCGTGGTTAACAACCTGACCGCCTGGGCCTACACGACCGGCCTGGTCTATCTCAAGAGCGACGGCTCGCCATGGCGTCCGATCGTCCATGTTGAGGACATTTCGCTGGCCTATATTGCGGTACTCGAAGCCGAGCGAGAGCTGGTCCACAACGAGGCATTCAATGTCGGCTTGACCACGGAAAACTATCAGATTCGGGAGATCGCGGAGTTGGTGCAAACGATCGTTCCCGACAGCCGCGTGAAGTTCGCGCCCGACGCCGGGCCAGACAAGCGGTGCTATCGCGTCGACTGCACCTATATTGGTCGTCGCCTGCACGGTTTTAAGCCGCAATGGACGGCGCGGCGCGGTATCGAACAGCTCTATTACACATTTCGCGCAGCAGGCCTTGCACTTGGGGATTTCGAGGGCGAGCGATTCAAGCGCATCGCCCATGTGCAGAAGCTGATCCAAGATGGCGAACTGGATACCGATCTGCGCCGCACGCCGCAGTTTGCGGTAGCGGTTTGAGCAAACACAGCCGGGAGCCATGGCCATGATGATTGCTGGTGCAGCATCTGTAACCGAGCAGGTTTGCCGCTCCTGCGGCGGGAGTCACATCGACACGTTCCTGAAGCTCGGCACGACGCCACTTGCCGATCGGCTTCCCGTGAGCGTCGACGATGACCAGGAAGAGCCGGCCTTCCCACTCAACGTCGCCTTCTGTTGTGATTGCAGTTTGGTACAGATCACGGAGACGGTTAACCCGAGAATTCTGTTTGCCGATGCTTACCCCTATTACTCCTCATTCTCTCAAGCGCTGCTGAGGCATTCCCGAGACAATGCGCGTGACTTGATCGAGCGTCGTAACTTGGATGCCAACAGCTTTGTGGTCGAGTTGGCGAGTAACGACGGCTATCTCCTGAAGAACTATGTCGAGGCGGGGATACCAGTACTCGGCATCGACCCCGCCGAAGGACCTGCCGCCGCTGCGGAGAAAATAGGCGTGCCGACACGCCTGGCCTTTTTTTCCCGTGAACTGGCGGAGAAGCTTCGCCAACAGGAGATGCGGGCCGACGTCATTCACGCAAACAACGTTCTCGCCCACGTGGCCGACACCAATGGTTTTGTTGCAGGCATTGCGCGGTTGCTCAAGGACGACGGCGTTGCGGTGATCGAGGCGCCATATGTCGAACCAATGATCGACCATTGCGAATTCGACACGATCTACCACGAGCACCTCTGCTATTTTTCAGTGACGGCATTGGACAAGCTGTTTCGACGCCATGGCCTTTATCTCAACGAGGTAAAACACTTGTCGATTCATGGCGGTTCACTTCGCCTGTATGTCGAAATGCGGGAACATGTCGGAGCGAGCGTCACCAACCAGATCGCTCATGAAAGAGCACGAGGGATCGACGCGATCGATTACTATCTCGATTTTTCCGCGACGGTCGACAAATTGAAAGTCGAGCTCTCCACATTGCTACACCGGCTGAAAGCCAGCGGCGCCTCAATCGCCGCCTATGGGGCGGCGGCCAAAGGCGCCACCTTGATCAATACGGTTGGCATCGGACGCGATCTGATCGACTTCGTCGTAGATCGCAACATTCACAAACAGGGCAAGCACATGCCCGGTCAGAAAATTCCGATCCGTTCTACGGAAGCTCTCTTGGAGGCCCAACCTGACTACGTTCTCGTGCTTGCCTGGAATTTCCTCGATGAAATCATGGAACAACAGGCTGAATATCGAGCCAGGGGCGGAAAATTCATCGTTCCCGTGCCGAACCCGCGGATCGTGTGACCGTGCAAGTCCAAAGCGCTGCCTGCGCCGAGGCGCATGAACCGGCGACGAATTCGATGCGTCTTCGCGGCGATTGTCCTGTCTGTCGGCAGAGGAATCTGCTGCACTCGGTATCATTCGACACCATTCCATTTTCGTGCAATTCCCTGCACCCTGACGCAAACTCGGCCGTTGCTGCACCGACTGGCCAATTCGTTCTCGCGTTTTGCCGCAATTGTGAACATTTCTTCAACGCGGCGTTCGAAGATGGTCGGATCGGCTATACGCAGAATTACGAGAACTCCCTGCATTTCTCGCCGCGCTTCGTGGCCTTTGTCGAGGATCTCGCGGGTCGCCTGTCCACTGCTTACGCACTTGACGGAAAATTGGTCGTCGATATCGGTTGCGGCAAGGGTGATTTCCTCAAACGGCTTTGCTCAACCAGCGGCGCCAGAGGCATTGGTTTCGACAGGAGCTTCGAAGACAATCGGGGCGACGACGTCGCCGGCGTCGAGTTCATCAATGACTGGTTCAGCGATGCCTATCCGGACGTCAAGCCTGACTTCGTCTCCTGCCGTCACGTCCTGGAGCACATAGCCAGCCCGATCGCCTTCCTGCAGGGGCTTCGCTCCCATCCAGGCGTTGAGCCGAGCACCGTATTTTACATCGAGGTGCCTAATGCCCTCTATACATTGCGCGACATGGGAATTTGGGATCTGATCTACGAGCACGTTTCCTATTTTACGCCTCACTCGCTGCGGGCAGCAATGCAGACAGCAGGCTTCGAGGTGCTGTACCAGGGCGCGTCGTTCGGTGACCAGTACCTCTTCATCGAAGCAAAGCCTGTCGAAACCGGGATGACGGCCGATTCTTCCAGGCCTGGAAAGATTGATGAGTTGGTCCGCCGCTTCGACCAGACCTATCGCGACAAGGTCGCCTGGTGGCGCAACTACCTTGCAACACGGGACCCGGAGCAGACCGTTGTCTGGGGTGCGGGATCAAAGGGTATCACTTTCGTCAACGTCGTTCCCGAGGGGGCGCGGATAAGCGCTCTGGTCGACGTCAACCCGCACAAGCAAGGGCGCTTTGCTCCAGGCACAGGCACAGCAGTGGTTGGGCCGGAGAGCCTGCGCGGCCGACCCTTGCGGTCAATCATCGTGATGAACCCGCTCTATCGAGACGAAGTGGCCCAGGCCGCATGCAAGCTCGGTCTCTCAGCGGAGATCATTGTGGCATAATTCGGCGATCTGCGGCTTGCGCTTTGCGTCTGTGATCCCACCGATGTCAATCCGGTCTAGGTTGACTGGAGCGCCCGCCTTGTAGGCAGCGACGAGAGGAAAATGGAAAGCCCAAGCCCACGTTGAAGTCGGGACTCCTTCCGGTATGGTTTTCAATGTTCAGGTCATGCGGGCGATCGCCGCGACGTTGGTGGTCTGGGTTCATACCCAGGAACTGATCGTGACCGACGTCCTTCCGCATTGGCTCAGGAGTTTTGGATACGGAGGGGTGGACCTATTTTTCGTCATCAGTGGATTCATCATGGTCCGCACGACACAAAATAAAAACATACGGCCCATTCAATTCTACAGGAAGCGTATCCTTAGGGTGGCCCCTCTGTATGCGTTTTTCACAATGCTTGTGGTGATTTTGAGTGCGATCATGCCTGATGTTTTAAAGAGCACTCAAATAGAACTTTCTCAAATCGCAAAATCTCTAATTTTTATTCCATTTGAGAAAACGCCAGATAGCCTTTACCCAATTTACTATCTTGGTTGGACTTTGAACTACGAAATGTTCTTTTACAGCATTTTTGCAGTCGCGTTGTTGTTGCCCAAACGCGCCAGGCTCATGGCGATCACCGCTGTTATCGTCTCTCTTGCCGGTATCGGAAACAGCATTGGAGGCCTTTCCGATTATGGGGTCGCGGCTTTTTTCTATACGCGGCCAATCCTGATGGATTTCGTATTGGGAGTGCTGGCGGCGAGCTACTTCCACGATTCGGCGCGCATCGCCAGAAATCCCATGAGGTGGTGGGTATGCCTCGCCGCCGGGGTCTCTTGGCTCGCTTTTGGAGGGGAAGTCATCGGTTTCGGCGACCTCCCCGTCTCGCCAGCGACCGATACCTTCCTGAGGTTCGGCATCGCATCCGGCTTGATCGTGGCGGGAGTAGTCGGGCTGGAACAATCTGGGACAAGGATCGGCTCTCCACTGATGCAACGTGCGGGTGACGCAAGTTATTCGATATATCTGTCACACTATTTCTTTATCGCGGCGGTCATCGCCCTTGCCAATCGGTTGGAGTTGAACGACGCTGCTCGCGCCCTGCTCGCGCCCGCCACCATGGCGGCGGCGGTTGCCGTGGGTTTCGCAACCTATCATCTGCTTGAGCGTCCTTTCGCTGGTGACCTCGGCATCTACCAACGCCTCGCCAGGCTGTTTGTGGCACCGCCTCCCATGCAGCCGCGCGCCATTACCGAGGAAACTGTGATGGGGACTACCCGGAAAGTCCAAAGGCCAGATGCCTTAGAGTCTGACTCACAATCTAATATGACGTGAAATCAGTACCTTGCGATTTTCCGGATGAGCGGGTGGACGGACGCTCGGTAGATCCAGGCGGTGGCATACGGCGACCCACCCTTTGCGGCTGACGGCCTGACTTTACCACTCCATCGACGTCGATCCGTTGCAGGTTGACCGGCCTCAGCCAGCAGTGTCGCGTATAGTCGGTCGAGCGGCGCATAAACTGCGCCCATTTAAGTGGCGTCTTGGACAGCGCCCGCCAAAGCAACAGGGAGTTGAGCCCGATCAGAAAGCGAGACCGGACGAACTGCCCGCGCTGGTCGACCGCTGCATAGGTTACGAACCCGCGAAACGCAGCGCCGAACCTCTTCAGCACAGCATCAACCTGCACGTCGTAACGCTCGTTGGCAGCGAACCCTTGAAGCGACTTTGTTGTCCCGACCGGCCGCGTGTGTCTTACAACGACGTCGTCAACTATGGCGTAACGCAACCAAGGCATGTCAGTCAGGCGGGTCCAAAGAAGGTCTATTCCCGTCTCGTAGCCAAGCCCGAATAATTTCAACGCCGTTTGCAGGCACCTGGCGCTGAACACCGGACACATCATCTCGACCGTGTTGGTATATCGCAACACGTATCGCTTGCCGCTGACAAGTGTCGCTGCGTAGGAGAAATAGCTGTCCCAAGACAGCGCTGGCTGAAACAGATCTAATTTATATTGGCGGCCGATGGCGAACAGACGATTCAGGTCCAGCTTTGTCGCCTCGATGTCATCGTCGATCAATGCAATGAGATCATACCGCGTCACAATTTCAGGGTAGCATTGAAACAAGGCATGATACCCTGCGATCTTGCGCCCCGGCAGAAATACGCTGAAATCGTTCTGTCCATGGGAGACGCCAGGCTCGTAGGCGACGACGAGAAGATCGAAGTCGGCTTCGCCCGTCCCCTCAGTCCAGCCGGCATGCAAAGAGCTACGCCCGGCCCGGACGATCACCAGATTTCTCTTGCCCGAGCCCTCCGGCAATTTTCGGAAGGCTGACACTGCTGCGGCCGCGGGCGTGACTTGGCGAAGGTTCATTCAAAGCCTCCCGGCGGGCGTCGCACCGGATCACTCGTTTCTAGCCAGGAGATCGGTTTGAGGCGGCATGAATGCGTTTCAGCGCTCCCAGCCCAGCGCCGCGGAGCTTGGTACGAAGCTTCGGAGAAACAACGCCCACAAGTTCCAGGCAAAATCTCGCGATGAGCAGCGGATCCAAGATCCATGCAACCAGATGAAACAGTGTCATACCCAGCGGTGCTGTGCGCCTGTGCCGATATGCAATCGCGACGAGGTGTTTTAGCCGCCTCGACAATTCAAACGCATTCGCATTAGAGCCGCCAGGATTTTGCCAAGCCAATCGTTCGGAGCTCGGCAACCGCACCGAGCGCGTCGGATGGTCGCGGCTGTATAGTATCGCGTTGGGGGCGTGAACAAACGTCCCGAGAAGAGCCATCTCGGCCAGAAGCGCACAGTCGGAGCCGTAGTAGGGTTCGTGCAGTGTCGTTTTAGCTAACGACTCCCGACGCCAAAGGCCGAACATCGCCGCATCCCATCCGTGCGCAGCAACCATCAACCGGAAGCGGGACGCGGGCGACGATCCTTGCATGTCCGGCAGCACCCTTTCGACATAGGAAGTCAGCTGCCCGGTCCCGTCGATACCCAACAAGCGCGGATAGGCAATGACATGGCGGGCATCGTTGTCGAGCGCACGCACGCAGTCCATCAGGAAACCGCTGCCCAAGACGTCATCGTGTGCGCACCACTTGAAATATGCGCCCGAGCTCAATTCGAAAGCTCGATTGAAATTGGCCGCGGCCCCTAAATTGCGTGCGTTTCGGACATAGCGGACGCGCTTGTCCCGCTGCGCGTATTCCAGACATATATCGGCTGTTCTATCTGTCGAAGCATTGTCGGTGATGACAAGTTCGAAATCATCGAAGTCCTGCTCAAGGATCGACTGGATCGCCTCGGCGACGAAATTCTCGCCGTTGTAAACCGGCATACCAAGGGACACTTGCGGCGACTTGGAATGTTCCATTTTCCGGATTCTTCTTTAACGAAAGTGCGATCAGACCGCGACGATTTCGGGTCGCAGGTCCAGCGCTTTCAAGGATTGCGCCACTTCATTCAGGTATATCGGATTCATGACGATGACCAGGTCTGGCGGAGTGTCCAACAGGTCGCTAGGCGCAATGACCGGGTGACCGGTTCCGGGCGTAAACTTGCCTTGCTTGTAAGGGTTGATGTCGACTGCTGCCCAGACTTCGTCTCCAAGCTGCAAGGTCGTCAGGAACGACACTGCCTTGGAGCCGCCGCCCCACAGGACGACCCGCCGGCCGGCGGCGTGCGCGGCGCGAATGCGCTCCTGCCAGGAATTCTGAACGGCTCGCACGCGGGCGGGAAAGGTTTCCGCCAAACGGTGCATCACTTCCAGATCGTGCTCGAGCGGTAGTCTCGGTGTCGTCCGGCCTGCCGACGGCCGGGCATACTGAACGATGTACTGGTTGTCATAGACGAGCTCCAGATCGGTAACGTCGAAACCTTCCTGGCGAAACAGGCGCGCGTGCGCGCCAGGACTGAAATAGGAGCAATGCTCGTAGTAAATGTCCCAGAACGCGCTCTCGACGAGCACACGTTTTGCATCAGGCGTTTCGAAGACGGCCCAATCCTGGGTCCTTTTGCCGATCATCTTGCGGATCAGTCGCACGAAACTCGAAACCGAGCTTACGTGTTCGAGCGTGTGGCGACAGAGGACCGTATCCGCCTGGAGATGCTGGTAGTCCGGTCCGAAAAAATCGACGATGATCTTGACGTCGCCGTACTCGTCATTGCGGCCCTTGTCGGCTCGATAAGCTGGATCGATGCCGAGCCCGGTGGCGCCGCCCGATATGCAAAGTTCGCGGAGAAATTCACCCTTGCCGCAGCCGATCTCCAACACGTGCTTGCCGGCTATCGCGCATTTTTGTGCGATCTCGCGTGCAAGTCCCCTCGCGAAATTGTTGAAGGTGCTGGAAAAATGCTGGGATTCCTCGAAATTGGTCGAGTAACCCATGATCGTTTCGTCAAAGGCCCTGTTGAATATGAATCCGCATGCCTCGCAAAATGCGAGGTCAAGGTCGCGGCGGGGAAAGGCGTGCGCTTCTCGGGCCGAGTTCAGCAGGACGCAACTATGCACCGGGATGGATTCGACCCGGTAGATTGACCGGCTGACTGGCGCCGAGCAGCATGGGCACGCGGCCGGTCGAAGCGTTTTTCTGTTGCTTGCCATGTGAAGGTCAAATGAATTCATTGTAGAATTGGCTCGATAAGTGAACCGGTTATATCGCGCGAACTCTCGGCTCCGAAGAGTTCATTGTACTCGGTTGCGCGAGCGAGTTGGACAGACTGGGCCAGGCCGAGGGCGTCGAGAATCGCCAGGTCGAATCTTTCCTCGGAGAACCGGGTCGCGTTCATGCGACAGGCGTGCGGCGTAATGGACAGCGCATTTTTCTCGAATAGATCAATGGCCCCAGCTACGGAATCGACGGCCTGACGGTCGAAGAGCACACCTGTCGGATGGGCGCTCTCGCCAAGCGGCCGGACAATGTCGCGCGCACCTCCGCGGCCGAAGGCGATCAATGGCGTGCCGCACGCCTGGGCCTCGGCAAGCGTTATCCCGAAATCCTCGCATCCAGCGAACACCATCGCACGAGCATTGGCGATTCTTTCGATGTATTCATGCCGCGGCAGATAACCGGTGAAGACTATGTTGGAGCCGGCAAGCGATCGCAGATGCTTGGATTGTACTTCGTCGCCTACAACAACCAGGCGACGCGACGGCGTTTTGCTGAACGCCTCGATTATCAGATCCGTACGCTTATACGGGGCGTGGAACGCGGCCGTGACGTAGTAGTCATCCTTGTTGACCACGAGTTTAAGATCCTCGATGGCGACGGGCGGATGGACTACCCGCGCGTCGCGGCCGTAAATCCGTTCGATTCGAGAGCGGACATAATTCGAGTTTGCCAGCATCAGGTCAGGACCATGTGCCGTTCGGGTGTCCCAGGTCCGCAGCCTGTGAAGCATGTAACGAAAGGCAAGACCTTTTGGTCCAAATCCCAAGCCGGCTTGCTGCAAATAGGAGAATTGTTCGTCCCACGCATACCGCACCGGACTGTGCACATAGCACAGGTGTAGTTGGTCTGGGCGAGTCAGAACGCCTCGAGAGAATGCGGCCGAAGAGGAAATTACCGCGTCATAACCTGTGACATCAAATTGTTCGATCATAAACGGACACAGAAAGAAAAGTGACCTGTAGTACTTTTCCACGAACGGAAGTCGATTCATGCCGGAAACGTGGAAAATTACGCCTGGAAAATACTCTTCCTTGATTTCCTTCGGGAGAAAATCAAAGAGGGTGAAGACCTCGGCTCTCGGAAAAGTCTTGCAGATCCGAGCAAGGACCTGCTCCCCTCCCCGAAAGTTGGGGCACCAATCATGCACGACGGCGATGCGGGCGTTGCGGTCTATCGCGGCAAATGGCGTCTTGCTGATGGATCGCAAATGTTTGGCATCACGGCCCACCATGGTGGTTGCTTTCGGCTGTCGCACATGGCGCATGCTTTGCCCTCACGGAATGTTGGCACCTTTTTCCGGAATTCTTGTTGCCCGGATGCTCAGCGACTGTGTGTCGTCCGTCCCGTCCAAACAAGCTGCCTATCGGGTTAAGCGCCGCACCCTCCCGAGGCCGGATGTACTCCAACGAGGTACGTCTCCTACTTCGATGGGCCTAAGCACGCCTCAACGCTAACCTTATGCGCAGGCTGTATCGGCGCGACCGGCGGATTAGGATCATAGCGCGCTCACTTCGCAAGCAGTGGTCGCGCGCCGTATCTGCATCCATTGCCCGCGAGGAGAGTTGATCGTCGATGAAAGTGGCTGTTATCGTCGCAACGTTTGGTCGCAGGGAACATGTGGCTCGGCTTCTCGCACAGCTTGAGCGACAGACCCTGCTCCCTGACGCGGTGATAGTCTCGGCTCCTGACGCCGATCATACTCCCAACAACATAGTTTGCCGGTTTCCTGTATCGCGCGTATTCGGAAAAACCGGCTTGCCGGCGCAACGCAACATCGCCCTCGATATCGCAGGCGACCGTTTCGACATAATCACCTTTTTCGACGACGATTTCATTCCTGCGGACGACTATCTCGAAGGCGTATCGAAGGCGTTCAAGCAGCAGTCCGACTGGGCAGTGGTGACTGGAAACGTGCTGAAGGACGGTGCGACGACTGCAGGGCTCACGTGGGACGAGGGTATCCAGGCGCTTCGCGAAGCCGGCCCAACGACCGAAACGCGTGGGGTGGACCAACTCAGCGCCTATGGATGCAACATGTCGATCAGGGCGGCATTCATCGGCGGCCTGCGCTTCGACGAACGGCTTGTACTCTATGGGTGGCAGGAAGACGTTGATTTCACCAGCCAGTTGAGAGCCAGAGGGCGGGTCGTCTGTTTGCGGTCGATCCGCGGGGTTCATCTCGGCATCAAGAGCGGTCGCGTAAACGGCATTCGCTTCGGCTATTCCCAGGTGGCGAATCCGATCTACCTCGTCCGCAAAGGGACCGTTCCATCGATGTTCGCACTTAGATTGATGGGCAAAAATCTGCTCGCCAATCTCGCGCGCAGCCTCTGGCCGGAACCCTATGTCGACCGGCGAGGGCGACTGCGCGGCAATCTCCTGGCCCTTTCACATGTCGCAAGGGGCCGGGTGGAGCCCGAATATATTCTGAAGATCTAGTGCAGAGGTAAGTGATGTTCGAGGAACTGCCCTTTTCCGTCAACAGCGGCGCTCGTTCAAATCACCGAGTTCGGTGCCTGGGCAAGCTGTCCGATCGCGGCGCTTGGCGCTTTCTCCACGTCGTGGTGTCGGCGGGGATGTCCCTGGCCTGCATGTTGGGTGTTTCGGCTGCAAACGCCAGAGACTATGTGCTCGGCCCGCAAGACAAGCTGCGCGTCAAGGTCTACGAGTGGCGTGCGTCGCGCGACACGATATTTGGCTGGGATGCTCTCAACGACGAATACACGGTCGGTCCCAACGGCTCCGTTTCGCTGCCGCTGGTCGGTGAAATCAAGGCTGCCGGCCTCACCACCGGCGAGATTGCGAACTCCATCGGCGACAGGCTGATGAAAAGTGTCGGCCTTGCGCGAAAACCGAATACGGCGGTGGAAATCGTCCAGTTCCGACCGTTCTATGTTGTCGGCAAGGTGACGCAGTCGGGAGAATTCGCATACCGGCCCGGACTGACCGTCTTGCAGGCATTGAGCATCGCGGGCGGGTTGCGGACCCGAGAGGACAGGGATGCCAGGTTCGAGCGCGAAGTGATCCAGGGCCAAGGGGATGTGAGCCTGCTTAGACTGAGCGAGGCCAGTCTCCTCGCTCGCAAGGCACGACTCGAGGCGGAACTCTCGCATGCCAGCGACATTAAGTTTCCGGTCCAGTTGACGTCGCGTATTCAGGACGACGTCTTTGCTATGCTCTTGAAGCAGGAGCGCTTGATCTTCCAAGCGCGCAGCGAGGGATTGGACACTCAGATCAAGGCGCTCCATGGTCTGCGTGAGTTCCTCCAGAAGGAACTGGCCTCGCTGGAAGCGCAACTCGTTTTCCTCGACAAGCAGATCGGCTCAATCCAGAAAGAGTTGACAGCGGTTTCGGCGCTGGTGGTCAAAGGTCTTGCGGCGGCGCCGCGGGAATTTTCTCTAGAGCGGGCCCTTGCCCAGGCGCAGAGCGAGAGGTTGTCGGCGGAAACCAGTCTGCTGCGCGGGCGTCAGGAAATCAGTAAAACAGACATATCAATTCTCGAGCTCGAGGACGGGCGGAAAAATGAGGTAACGATCGACCTGCGTCAAACGCAAGCTGAGCTCGATGCTCTCGAAAGCAGGACAGAAACAGCAAGGCGGCTATTGTACGAGTCGGCGGTATCCGCCCCGACCCTTCTTGCCCGCCGAGCCGACGCGGATCTGGCTGCGCCGATCTACACGATTTTCCGACCGTCGGCGGATGGCGCGACAGTGCAAATCCAAGCTAACGAAACGAGTGCCGTAGAGCCCGGAGACACGATCAAGGTTGAAATACCACTGGCTCCGGATGAAACGGGCGCGCTGGACCTGACATCGACCGAGCGGCACGAGGCGCCGAGAATAGAACTCAAGGCAGAAACCGCCGGCGATACTGTAGGCATTCCGTAGCCCCCGGCGGGTTTTGCTAGAAGGATTAGGTATAAGCGCGCGACTGCTTGATGTAGATCAGGCAACTTCCTTGACCAATACACGCACTATATGGCTCTATCGCCATCGCGCTCTTTTATAGGAAAAGAGACTTCGCTATGCAAGCAACTGAACTACCGAACGTCTTCTTGACCAACACGTTCGATGAATGGATTCAACAGAAGCCATCCAAGTCTCAGACGGTTCGCTTTGCCAACAAGGTTCTCCGAAAACTTGGAATAAATCTCGTCCTCGCACCACCTGTTCGCACGGGCTGGATGACCAGTGTTGAACAGAGAATGGACATGTATCACTTGGCAGGCGCAGCGCTTTTCTACAACGTACCTGGAGACTTCTGTGAATTGGGATGCCACGAAGGCAAGTCAGCCGTGGTATTCCAACGCATACTTCAGCACTACGATCCAAGCAGGAACCTTCACTTGTATGACAGCTTCGAAGGTCTCCCGAACGCCAGTGCCGAAGACGGCCACGCCAACGCTCACAAGGGCGACATGGCCACTACGAAGGATGCGCTCATGGCAAACTTCAAGCGTTTGAATCTTCGGCAGCCTATTCTTCACCAGGGATGGTTCGAAGATACGCTTCCCACACAGTTGCCGGACAAAATTGCATTTGCGCATCTGGATGGTGACCTATACGACTCGGTCAAGGTCAGCTTGGAGTATGTATATCCTCGCCTATCAAAGGGTGCTGCATGTCTGATAGACGACTACAGTGATCCTGGATTGTTCGACTCGGTCGATCTCTATCCGGGGGTAAAGAAGGCCTGCGACGAGTTCTTTAGCGATAAACCCGAAAAGGTTGCGCTTTTGTATGGTGGATTCGATAGCACTATGGGTTTCGGAGCTCATGGATACTTCCGAAAGCTCTGAGCCTATATCGCTTTAGGCGCGGCCGGGAACAGTGCCGACCTGCGATTGAATCACGTGTTCGCTGGAATCGGGCGAATGCCGGAGCGTCCTTACAGGAGCCTCAGCAACACTGTCGTCTTCAACTGGCAACAGCCGGCTGACAAGAACGACAGCGAGAGGAATCAAGAACACGATACCCGGGTCGGCGCCGCCACTTGCCAGGGATCCGGCCACGAGCGCCGATAAGGCGCAAGCGCGGACACTCGACGCGATCGCGTCGATCTCGGGATCGATGCGACCGACGCGGCCACCCCGCATCCCCCGCGCCAGCATTGCCAACAGAACTGTCATCATCGCGGTGCCGAACAGCCCCAACTGGGAAAGCACCGCGATCGGCCAACTCGAGGCCCGCGAGCTTCCCAACCCGACTCCCAGCCCTCCTGTATCGAAGAAAGACTGCAGGCTTTTGTAGTTCCAGTAGCTGCGCTCCTGGCCGGAGGCTGATGTGACTTTGTTGATTACCGTGTTGTCGACAAGCTGCAAGACCGGATCTAAGAAATGCGGATAGAACAGACTGGCGGCCATCGCGGAGAGGAGCAAGGGCGGTAGCAACGCGATAAGCAGTGCCTCCCCCCACCTCAGCCGACCTGAAGCGAGCGACTTCACGATGGAAAAGACGACGGGCACGCTTACGATTGCAAGACCGACATAGGCGGTCGACGATGTCGACAGCAGCAGGAGAACAAAAAGGGCCACTCCTAACCCCAATGCAAATTTGGATCCGGTCTTGCGCCAATAGGTGTAGGTGAACGCCAGCCCTGCCAGCGATGCCCCACCGAACGACGATGCCTCTGAAAACGCCCCCGCGATCCGCCAAAATCCTGCTTCCGTGACTTGCGTCAGCATGGCGTAGTTGGCCGTACGAATCGGGGCGAGGATGTCGCCGGCGCCGATCACTTTGCCCAACAAATCCAAAATGCCCATGAACACGTGCAAGCTGAACCAAAGGAAGAAGCCTCGCCTGATGTCGGCTAACGTGCCGCTGCGCTGAAGCAGCAGACAGGCCGCCAGGAACGTCAGCCCTCCCAGAACAAAGTATCCCGCCTGAGAGATATTGGCCGATACCGGCGCCAAGGCCGCTTCGTAGACGCCCCTGCCGGTGCGGGATGCGACAAAAGCGCTTGTCTGCCCTGCAAAGAGCCTCGGAAATAACAGCGCTCCGATGCAGACATAGATCATGAGCGCGCAGACGATCCATGCTGCACCTATACGAACGAAGACCGCTCCTATTTCTCTCCAGATTCCCCGTCGAGCCAGCGCGGCTACTATCACGAGCATATCAAAGACGGTAAAGATAAGCGGCGATGAACCGCCAAGCGAGGTTATTGTCCCGATTGCCGTCGCACCAAAAGCCAGAGAGGCAATCAGTGCAGTGATCAGCGACCAGCGCATATAAACGACGAGGGCCAGGAGTCCCGTGCAAATCAGTGCCCCAACGAGCGAAACCTGCATTTCACACTCCGACCATCAATGATTCAGACCCTGACGGCGCCGCCGGAACCACTGAGCTAAATGGTTGGCTTCACAAAAACGAGCGACTCTGATTTCCTTGGGACAGGGTTGGTCTTGCGCGGCGTAAATTGCCCCTGGGAGGAGGTCGCTGTGTTGCTTGCCATTGTCGGCGTTGCGGGTGTTGCCCTGATAATAGGGCTTACGCTGCGCGCGCCGGCGCTGATGGTGGCGACCTTGGTGGTGATCGTCGGCAGCATCGCTGGAGGCAGTTTTCTTCACCTGTCTGTTCAAAGCACCATCCGCTCGACGTTTTATCTTGTTGTCGTCACCCAAATTGCCTATCTGGTCGGCCTTGCAATTGCCGTGCTGCGGCACCGCCCAAGGCGACAATAGGGTGGGCGGCAATCCCTTGCGGGCGCCAATCCCTTGAGGTGGTTCCTGCTGCACCACCCCCCTGACATAGCAAAGTTCAGGAGGTCTGATCAAACTTCATGATGGCCGGTATTGTCCGCATCAGGATCGAAAGATCGCGGCGCAGAGACCATGTCCGAACGTACTGCGTATCCAGTAAAACGCGATGTGAATACTCGGTCATGTTTCTCCCGTTTATCTGCCAGAGGCCGGTCAGTCCTGGCCGCGTCTTCAAATATTCGTACGATGCGGCGCCATAGCGTTGCAATTCGTCGGCAACGACAGGTCGCGGACCGACGCAACTCATGTCACCACGCAGGATGTTGAACAGCTGCGGCAACTCATCCAGGCTCGATTTGCGAAGCATGTTTCCGAGAAACAGGATACGCGGATCGCACTTCAGTTTCTGGTTGGCTGCCCATTCCTGGGCGGCTTGTGGATTGCAGCTCAGATGCCGTTCGAGCACCTCCTCGGCATTCGGTACCATGGTGCGGAACTTGTAGCAGTCGAAGGCCTTTCCGTTGAATCCAATACGCCGGTGAACGAACAGCACCGGACCGCCTGTGGTGGCCTTGATCAGTAGCGGGATCAGAACCAGGATCGGACTGGCCAGGATGAGCGCTGTCGAGGCTACCATCAGATCCAGCAACCTCTTGGCCCAACCGCCGAGCGGCTGTCGGCGGTCGCCCCGCGCATCATCTTCAATGCTTGCCGTTTGCATATCCGGCTCAAGCGAAACGGTGCCATTGTCATGGCTTGCGTTGAGTTGAGGCGACGAAAGGTCTGGCGTGTTCGATGTGGCGGCCGCGCCGCTTTCAAGCCGAAGAGGCAATGTCGCCGCAGGCCTGGCTCCGACCAGAATGGCCCAGTCTTCAATAGCCAAGTCATCGCAGTGCCGCAGGTTGCTTTCGATCACGTTGGACATTTTCGCTTGCGCTCGATTTCAGCTGTTTTCGTTTGCATTTTGTCAACGACGGATGATCTCCGGCAAGCAGGGAAAAGGTGGTAGATTGGGGATGATTGGCAGCGGGGGCTACCCCTAAGATGCTAGGCTGGGTACGGACGAATGGCTGCTCCGTCCAATGTGGCACGATATCGGAATCGATCGTTCGACCTGCCGTTCTCTGCGCTGCCCTGCCAGGGGCGCAGATTCGTTTTGACAGGCAGGTGTTCGAATTGACAGGCGGTGTCGAGACTTGCCGCTGGGCTCGCGCTCGACTGACACCGCCGCGAGGAAGACAGGATGTCAGCGCGGTGCTTGGCCTGCGCGCTTCCGGTAACGATGAGCCGAAACAGAACGAACACGTGTCATCAACACGCCAAGGACGGACGAATTGGTGTTTTTGAGTGTCTGCGTCAGGTCTTCCAGTTGATCAAGCGGCGTCACGCCCCACTGCGCCACCACAATCACGCCATCAAGAAGCGGGCAGACAGCAAGCCCTTCGGCACCTGAACTAAACGGTGGGAGCTCAACAATGACCACGCTGTAGGCGTCAACGTCGCTCAGTAGTTTCTCCATATTATCGGGAACAAGCAAGTTCGTCGAATTCGACACATCGTTCTTCAAGTAATAAAACGATGTCTTTTCAACAAACTGGATTTGCTTGCCGATATTTTTGGGGCTCCCGGACTCTCCATCGATCACGTTGAGATCGGAGGACAAGAGAAGTTCGTTGGCCAGTGCCGACCTATGGTCGGCGTTGATCACGAGGGTCGTTGTGCCCGACACTCCACACAGGGCCGCCAGATTGCTTACAACGGTGCTCTTTCCATCACCGGGGGACACGGATGTGATTCCGATGCGACGTCTTGAAGGGGTGGCTACTGCCAAGCCCATGATCGCCTTGACGCTCCTGAGGCTGCCGCTGAATGAAGAGTCCGGATTCTTGAGCACCTCATCAAGCCGGCCAAAACCACCCCGCCTGAAACTGACCGGCGGCAATTCTCCGATACAGGCCAGGCCCAGTTCGCGGCGGATCTGATGCGGGGTCCTCACGTTCCGATCGAGGCCGCGCCGCGCCACGGCAAATCCGATGCCAGCCACCATTCCGGCAAGTGCGCCAAAGGCGAGGATCAGCGTCTTGCGCGGCCGACTTGCTTTCTTTGGGCTCGTTGCGGATGTAATGACACGAGCATTGGCGATCAGATAAGGTTGCTGGTCGACCGAGTTCGTATACGCCCCGAGCAGGCTTTCATACATCTTGCGATAGGTGTCGGCTGTAACTTCCAACTGCTCTAGCGTAGTCTGGCGTGTTGGCTGTTCTTCGCTGGGCGCGAGACCCTGTCCCTCGATGGGCGTCTCGTCCTGACCTATGCTGTAGTCGTGTTTCGCGCGAAACTCCTGGGCGACCCTGGTCGCCCTGTTCATCTGATCGCCGACCTCCCGCATCCGCCTTTCCAACCATGCGATGCCTTCGCCGGCCGCTTTTGTTGTCGTTTGCACTTGCTCACGCACGAACGCCTCCGCTGTGGCGTTTGCGATGCGTGCCGCCAATGCCGGGTCCAGAGACTGGAACGAAATGTCTATTGCATACGAGACACCGACACGCTGGACATCCAGGCCATCGTTGAAAATCTCCACCGCGCTACGCCGACGCTCGGATTCCAGCTGCGGACTATTGGTTTGGATTCGATCCGGCCCGGGCAGCACTCGTTGGAAGAAATTGGTCAACGCGGCATAGCTGGTATCGAGCCCGCCGGCCTCAACGACACTCATCCAAGCCCTGTGAAACCTCTCGCCGATGGTCGGACCGTGCATATCCCTGAACGTTGGATTGTCCATGAGTCCAAGGTCATCGATCACCATCATCGCGATCTTCTGGGAGCGCAGAACTGCGAGCTGGCTCTCGACCTGAGCGGTATCGAGCGACAGATTCACTTCGGCGGGTTGCTGCTGAAGGTTTCTGGGTATCTTTGGTTCGATCAGGATCTGGGTTCGCGCGGCATAAATAGAATCCGAGGTAGCAAAGTAAAACGTGGCGCAAACGATTCCGGCGACGATGAACGCCAGAATCGAGAAAAGGTACTGCCGAACAAATGAAACAACGTCAGCGAGGCTGATAAAGTCCTGCGCGGCGTCCGCCCCAAGCCATGGCTTGTGAGCTATTGCCGCCAACGGCCGGTCTAGCATGGCTTCAATCCAAATCTGCAACAAAAAGAGCGGCGAACTGCAACGGTCGAGCAGGATCGCCACCGACGGGCCCCATTGCGAGCATGCAGCCGTGCCACGGTCATGACGACAAAACCGTTTAGCTCGGTCGGCTCAACACGTGGACGCCAGGAAACATCTCATTGAGCTTGTAGACGACCTCCGTCCTGTTCGTCGCCTTCAGCTTCTTCATGATGTTGCGGATGTGAACCTTGACCGTGCTCTCTCGGAGGTTGAGCTCATGAGCGATTATCTTGTTCGCCTTCCCACGCCTGAGAGCCTGGACGACCTCTTCTTGCCGCTCCGTGAACACGCTCGCCATGGGCCTTGTCACATCGACGCCCGTGTCGATTGCCTTGTGCTGGGCAAGCACACTGCTTGCAGGGACAAATGTGCCACCGGCAAGGACAAGATTTACGGCTTCAACACAGATCTCGAAACGAATCGACGACGGGATATAGGCTTTTGCGCCATAATTCAACGCCTTCAGAATCTGCTCTAAATCGTCGGTATCGGCCAAAATCAGCACTGGAACCGGGTGGGCCTCATTCACGAGATCGGCGATTTCGCTGCCGGTCTTTGCGTCTGTCACCTTTCGGCTGCCCACGTTCAGCAGAATCGCCGACGTCGACAGTGCATTCTCTTGATGCCGCCACTCTTCGATCGAATTGAACGACAGGATTTCCTTCCCGA
Source organism: Mesorhizobium temperatum (assembly GCF_002284575.1). Classification (GTDB taxonomy): domain Bacteria; phylum Pseudomonadota; class Alphaproteobacteria; order Rhizobiales; family Rhizobiaceae; genus Mesorhizobium; species Mesorhizobium temperatum. Next base: position 234,164 of record NZ_NPKJ01000022.1, on the reverse strand, counting down.
TGCCATAGGCGGTCAGGCATTGCGCAAGACATTGTCGGTCAAGCACTCGCTCATCCAGCAGAGCCAGGCAGGATTCGGCTAAGCCGTGTCTATGAAGATGTATTCCATTCCCGGTCGTCCGCGATACGAATTCCAGTGCACCGGGTGATTTGCTATCCATTTGAATTGTCGGAACCATGAACTTACTCCCCAAACTTTTACCCACGTTTCGAGACCAGTACGAGATGGACTTCAGGCAAATACTATTTCCCACGAGCGATGTTCTGTTCGCGTCGCCTTCACTATAACTATGGGATTCCCAAGCCCCGCCATGGAACAGCACTATCCCGTCAATAATGTTTATCGGCCAAAAGATGTGCCTTCACTAATTTAGGTTAACAAAACGTAAAAAATTTTTACTCCTTCACTTGGCCTAATTCATTTGGTCTATGAAGGAGGGTATCAGAGAACACACCGACTGGAATCTGGACCTCGCGTTGCTTGTCAGGCGCGGGTTGGCGCCGTCCGTAATGACAGCCGGCCTCGCCGATGGCAGTGCGGCTTTGAGGCGCGTCGCGCCGCCTTTGCGTCGTGCGCCAATGTAAGTGTCAACCATCGATATACCTGTCATCGAACTCGGCAAATTTCGTTACGCCCAGTCGATCCAGCACGCGGACATGACCTTGGCGGAACTCCAGAAACCCGCGTTCCCGCAATTCCCGCAGCATTCGATTGACATGGACGGGCGTCAGCCCGAGCGCGTCCGCGAGGTCGTACTGGGTGAGAGGGCATGCATAGCCAGTGCGGCTGACAGCGCCGACGCGCTCCAATCGCGCTCTCAGTTCGAGCAGCAGGTGCGCTGTACGCGCCAAGGCGCTGCGTCGACCTACATTGGTTAGGTGTTGGGCAACAATCGCTCTCTGGCGCGCGAGAGTTTCGAGAAAAAGGGAGGCTATGTAGGGCGACTTCGCTGCGCCAAGAGCAAGTGTCTTGGTCGAGGCTTCTAACACCGCAAGGTCGGTTTGAGCCACAAATGTCTCAAGAGCAGTGCCCGAGTACGTCTGTGGCCGGACAATGTCGCCCTTCAGGGCAAAGTCCAAAATCTGTCGCTGTCCACCGGCAAGATCATGAGAAATGCATCCCCAGCCAGACTCGATTATGAAGACGCGATCGCCGTCCTCGCCCTGATTGACGATATCGGTTTCCGCCGCATATCGCTTTGGCACGAAGCCTAGCGCCTTGATATACGCCTTATCGTCGCTTTTGACTGCGGCTGACGTCGGCCGGTGTTCATTCTCACTCAATGAAAGGCTTGTAGCATACGTCATTCGAACCCCGCCAATCCTCCCCTAGATAACCTCCCTACGCAAAAACGTACTCCAGCTTTGACATGTTGAGTACCCTGCGCGGGCTACAACCAATGGGTGATATTGCGCTGCACTCTCACAAAAAGGCAAGGATCACGCCTGATCGAGCGCAGTAGGACCCGAAATTCATCATAAAGTTTGACCGACTCTCTGCACCATCCATTCGAATGGCAAGGCCTCCGGCGGCACCAGCCACTCACCGTGCAACTTTCGAACACGCACGCTTACGGATCGCTTACGACCTTCGGTGTGACTGGCTCGCCGTACCGACTGCAAGCCAAGCATCGCTGCTGACTTGATGTCGCGCTGACGTTGTCCGGCGCGAACCGCCCGGTCGTTCAATCGGGCGGAACGTGCCACTTCCTTATGCAACCCTCTGATTTCACTCGCAGGCAACACCCCGGAATGCTCCAACTCGAGCAGCCCCGATTCACTCAAGTGCAACGCTGCAAGCCGCTGTAGGTCAGCTGCCTCACAGGACCGCCAGTTCGCCACTGGGGACGGCACGAGATTTTCTCTTTGCCGTGACGACGTTTCAACGGGCAAGAGCGCTAGTTCAGACGCTCGGAACTACTCCGGCTCGATGAGTAACCTTCGCTGCAGTTCCAGGATCCGGAATGGGTCGATTGACGCCCCTCTTTCGAGCCAAACTGTCTTCGGTTTCAGCCGCGACAGTGGCAAGGGATACCTCATTCGCGGTAGCTATGACTCCCCGATTACCTCGCAACTGCGAAGAGACCGCCTGCCAGGTACCCGGAAAAAGGTTTGTCTGGAGTGCCAACTCCACCGATCGAAGCCCGTGCAACGGGGGGCGCATCGGCTTTTGCGCATCATGGAAACCAGCGCTTAGGGCGAGCGGCACTTCAACCGCCTTAATTGCGCTCCATAGGGTGAACGCTCCACCGCCAAATTGGTACACCCTTGGCGGACTGAGCTCAGGTCACGCTGAAAATGTCGCCTGACTCGGGCAGGACCTGGCTGTTGATGTAGTCGGCCCGCACCTCATCGGTTACGTCCCCACTGCTCACCACCCAATAGCCGTGCGGTTTCCTGATTCCCTATCGGGGACGCTAAACCGCCATTTTGATCTCGTTTGGCGGCGGATTTAGGGAACCCTCCCCTGACGGCGTTTTGAATCCTCTTTTCCAACCACATAACGGCCATGCTCAAACCTAAAACGAGCAAGATGGAGAGAACGAAAACAATGGGCATCGGAAAACCCAATGAAAACAACCACCATACGATAATCATGCCAAATGAATAGTGATTCAAATATATAGGGTAGCTTATTCCTCCAATATACTTCACTAATGCGTTGTGCCTATGAAGATTATGCTTAACGAACTCATGATATTTTATTCCTGCTGCCATTGCGTACATGCAGATCAACCAAATTATCACTGCTGATAGCTTGTACTCATAACCGCGTTCAATCGAAATAAAGATCTCCACAGTGCTCATACTGCCAAAAAGCAATAACAATACTGCCTTCCACGCATGGTTCCCCATTTTGCTACGGTCATCATCGCCGTTCCTGACAAGAAAGAAGATCATGCCTGTAGCAAAAAAAACGCCGTGCTGCAGCAGAAGCAGTTTGAAGGGGAACCGCGATAGCACTGATATCGCTTCTTCCGGCCGCGTGGACGGCGGCAGCAAGTGCAACCCGGAGAGAACAAGAAGGTATACCGAACTGGAAAACCCTATTATTTTGGCCAGATCGTAGAGTGATAAACGAAACCTCGACAAAATTGACGCGGCCACCAAGACGTAAAATACGGCCTCAACGACGAGAGACCATACGACCCCGTCGATATAAGGGCCCTTAGGAGACAACGTTACCGATCTGCAAAAATCCATCAAAAGATTGGAAAAATCCTCGCCATAAAGAGCTCGTGCGGCCAGGCTGACGAGCGCGGACAGCCACAAGGCGGGCAATATACGCGTAGCGCGCATGCGCGCGAAATGCAGCGCGTGCGACGCCCCCCCTTCGCCTGAGGCGCTCATGGCAATGACAAACCCGGAAATTACGAAAAAAACTTCGACCCCTACAGCACCCAAACCGGCAAACGCCGACAGAAAACCGAAGGCGACATCGCTTCCCTCGGCGACTGACGCACTGCTCCAGGCGAATGTCGCGAAATGGTTCAGTAACACCAAAAGCGCTGCAAAAATGCGCAAGAAGTCCATGACGTGGTAGTGGACATTGCGTTCCATATAATGTTTCCGAACCTTGCCAGAGGCCAAGGTCGAATACTATCGTGAAACGGTCAGTACACCTGCTACTACATTCGGACATAAGCCGAATTGATTAACCGTCGGATATGACCTGTTTCCTGCGGCAGATCCACCGATCTGCTACGCCTGGCCTTCTCCAGGTGAGGTTTGATAACTTATGGATTGTTCGGCGCCTTAATACGTTGAGTAGCGTTGCGACCGATCCTCCGATCATTGCTATTGACTGCGAATGCTACGCGCCGCCTTCAAGGCCGCATGGCTGTTGCTCATCGCCATCTTGGCCGCGACGATTGTTCCGATTCGCAAGCGCCCCATCCAGGCCATGGCCGGCTGGCTGCATCCTCGCAAGCTGGTTGAGACGGTGGATTGCGGTGACGCTCCCTCTGCTCCTACGGCTCCACCCGCTCTACTCCTAATTGGTGTCGCGCCCCTAAATGATGCCGTGCTAATGTTCTGGTCGGCTTGGGAGGTTCCGATCGACCTCATTGCGAATGTGTTCGCCGGCGCGTGGGCTGCCGGAGTGCTTGCCGCCATCTGGTATGTCCGGATGCGGCCCTCGCCGCCCATTGCCGAAAGTCAGCAAGACCGCGATTTGCGGGAATGGCTGGGCGGCCAACTGTAAAGATCGCTTCTGGCGATTTCCCACAGGGCCCAACGTCGCCGTTCACCGCCGCCCGGCAGGGATCGTTGTCGGTTGCGGGTCGCGTTCGGCCTCGTTGTCTGTGGGTCCACACTCATTGCGGCGCGAAGAGGTGCCTCCTGCGCTTGCGGAGTCGACCGGCTTAGCGACCTGGTGGCCGCGATGGCCGACCGCGCGCCTGCCCTTCCAGATCGGCATCAGCCTGATGCGGGTGTTGGCACTTCGCCTGACGGCGGTGCAATTCACCCTCGACAAAGCGATGGCGCCGGCTGGCGGCTGGGCGCCGCTTGGCCCGCGACTCTGGCCCTACGGTTCCCGACGGGGAGATCGCGACGCTGGCCGAAGCCGCCCGCACGGCCTTCCCCGAATGGTGGCAGTGACCGCGGTTAATCGAGTGCGCCTGCCGGCCCTGATCCAAAAGGAACAACAATGGCCTTTTCCGAATTTGACGCATGGCGGACTCGTGGTCATGCTGGGCCGATGACAAGGGGTGTACTGCTGGACCTCGCAGGCGTCATCTACGATAGCGAGATCGCCATACCAGGCGGGATCGACGCCGTCGCGCGTTTGCGTCAGGCCGGTTTGGCCATACGCTTCATAAGCAATACCACGCGCTCGTCGAAACAGAGGGTTCTCGAACGTCTGGAGGCGATGGGACTCACCGTTACCAATGCAGATGTTTTCACGCCGGCGCACGCTGCACGCGAATGGCTGCTTCGCAATGGCCGCGCGCCATACTTGTTGGTTCACCCCGGCCTTGCGCCGGATTTTTACGACCTGCCGGATCGCGACAAGCGCGCCGTCATCGTCGGCGATGCCGGAGAGGCCTTCACATATGCGGCGTTGAATGACGCGTTCCGCGAACTGAGCGCGGGGGCCGAATTGCTGGCCCTTGCCACCAACCGGACGTTTCGGGATGCTGACGGCGAGCTCAGCCTCGATGCAGGGCCATTCGTCGCGGCATTGGAATTTGCCTCCCTGAAACGCGCAACCGTTCTCGGCAAGCCCTCGCCGGAATTCTTTCTGTCGGCGCTGGCAAGCATGGACTGTCCGCCAGATCAGGCGATCATGGTCGGCGACGACGCCGAGGCCGATATAGCTGGCGCCCTGCGCGCCGGACTTTCGGGCGCGCTGCTGGTGCGGACAGGCAAATACCGGCAGGGCGATGAGAAACGGTTTGATCCGCGCCCGACCGCAACCGTCGCCGATCTCGCGGCGGCAACCGACTGGATCATTGCGCGCCGAGACTGATTGCGCGGGCTGAACCGGCCGTACAGCGGGCGCTTCGCTAGGTGATTTGGCGCTCCATTTCCACCTCGGCCCCTAGACTTTCGATGTCGCGGAAGATCGAAGCGACAGCCAGCGGGCGCCCTTCGCGCTTGAAGCGGAGCAGGCAATCCTTGGCAACGATGTCTCCATCGATCGCAATCTCGTCCCATTGCACGGCATGGCCGACGTAGTTGATGGGAACATCGTAATGCTGGCTCCAGAAGAACGGCACGGCGACGAATTTCTCGCGATGGCCGAGCATGTTGAGGGCCGCGGTTCGCCCCTGCCTCTCGGCAACTACCCAATGCTCGACCCGAATGTTCTCGCCACTGTGAGGATCTGGCCACCGCGCAATGTCGCCGGCCGCGAAGATGCCTGGTGCGCTCGTCTCCAAAAAGGCGTTTACTACGACACCGCGGTCAAGGATGAGCCCCGCTGTTTCGGCAAGCCCTGTCCGCGGTCGCACGCCGATGCCGGCGACCACGAAATCCGCCACCAACGTATCGCCACTGCTGAGTTTCACCTTGCTGCCTTCGATGCTGCTCGCGGTGTCCTCGAGATGGAATACGACACCATTCTCCTCATGGAGGACGCGGATGAAGTCGCCCATTTGCGGACCCATGATCCGTTCCATGGGCCGTTTTTCCGGTGCCACGACATGAACTTCGATCGCGCGCGAGCGCAGCGCCGCGGCAACCTCCAGGCCAATGAAACTGGCGCCAAGCACGACGGCGCGGCGGGCAGTCGTGGCTCGCTCGATGATCGCCTTGCAATCTGCGAACGAGCGCAGCGTGTGAACATGTGGTTGGTCGGCGCCGGGTATGGTCAGGCGAACCGGTTCGGCTCCGGTCGCAAGCAGCAGCCTGTCGTAAGCAGTCCGGGCCCCGTCCGCGAGTACAACTTCGCCAGAACGTGCATCGATGCTGGCGACGTTCGCATTGAGGCGCAGATCGATATCGTTCTTCGAGTAGAAGCTTTCTCGGCGCAGCGGAATCCAATCCTCCGGTGCTTTGCCGGCGAGGTAGTCCTTGGAAAGATTGGGCCGATCAACGGGCGGCGCTTCGTCGTTGCTGAGCATGACAAGGCTGCCTTGATAATGTTCGCGCCGCAGTGTTTCTGCCGCCGCGAAACCGGCCGCGCCGCCACCGACAATGACGATCTTCTCCGGAACCTGGCCGGAGCCTCCATCGCGCTGCTTGGGTGCCGTCCGTTTGCGCTTCTCGCCCACGAATATCCAATCATCGCGTTGTTCCACCGACCAGCAAGCGAGTGGACTGAAAGCTGGAGCGCGCAAGGCCTCGCCTGTACGCAAATCGAAGCACGCGTGATGCCAGGGACACCGGACGGTGTCTCCCACCACAAGACCGTCGACGAGCGGCCCGCCATAATGTGTGCATGTCGCCCCGATGGCGAAGATCTCGGCCCCGCGGCGCACCAGCAGCACCTGCTCATCGCCGCAATGGCCGAGGAGCTTTGCGCCATCGGCAAGGTCGGATAACGCGATGCCCTCGACCAGATCCGGCCCGGTTGGTTTGGTATGACCTTCAGCCATTTTCCTCTCCCTTGGCGCGATCCAGTGACAAGATCGCCTGTACGGCCGAGAAGCGGGAAATCTTCAGGTCACCAGCCTCGGAATACCTTCTGCCGGGCTGGCGCGCCTTCAGGTTCTCGGACACCGCTGGTGCCCAAACGTCCGGCCGCGCCATTCGTTGCCGGTTGGGCAGTACGCGCCGTCGATTTTCCTGGCGTTTTTGGTTCGCTGCGACGCCTGCTGCCAATTGGAAGGGCGATTCTCATCGGCGCTTTGTCGAAACCAGGTGGCGCTCATCACTCGTTGCCGCGGCTGCAACGGTCGGTTGTCGAGCGCATCGCGGGACTGAAGGAATGACGCCGTCGCGTAAACTTTTTCGCCGGACATGCGTTGTTCGTTCTCCAAGCCGAGGAGACAGCCATGCAGATGAAATCGGAAATCGCCGGTGAAGCCGCCAAGCAACGCCACATCCAGCGCGGCATCGATGCCAAGGACAAATCGAGGGGCAAGGGCAAGCAACAAGGCGCCATGCAGGCCGGAGCACGCAAATATCCCGAGCCGCCCTTTCCCGAACAGCATCAGCCGAAGCCGGGGCACGAATGGGCGATTGAGCCGGCGCCGCTTTATGACGCGCCCTTCTATATCGGATCGAAAAAACTCGATGGCAAAGTGGCCGTCATCACCGGCGGCGATTCCGGCATCGGCCGAGCCGTCGCCGTGCTTTATGCGCGCGAAGGCGCGGATGTGACGATCGTCTATCTTTGCGAGGACAAGGATGCCGAAGAGACGAAGAAGGCCGTCGAAGCCGAGGGCCGGCGCTGCATGCTGGTCAAGGCCGACGTCAGCGAACGCCGCCACTGCCACAAGGCTGTGGCTGAGGTGGTGAAGGCATTCGGCCGGATCGACGTGCTGGTCAACAACGCCGCTTTCCAGGTCCATTCCAGCGACTTCAGCGAGCTGACCGAAGAGCATTTCGACACGACGCTGAAGACCAACCTTTACGGCTACTTCCACATGACGCAGGAGGCCGTGCCGCATATGAAGCCCGGTTCGGCGATCATCAACAGCGGCTCCGTAACCGGCATCGAGGGCTCGAGGCAGCTGGTCGATTATTCGATGACCAAGGGCGGCATTCATGCCTTCACGCGCGCGCTCTCCGGCAACCTCATCGAAAAGGGAATTCGGGTGAACTGCGTGGCGCCGGGCCCGGTGTGGACGCCGCTCAACCCGTCGGACAAGCAAGCCGGTGACGTTTCGAAATTTGGCGCGGACACGCCAATGAAACGGCCCGCACAACCGGAGGAGATCGCGCCGGCCTATGTGTTCCTCGCCTCGCCGCATTGTTCAAGCTACATCACCGGCGAGATACTGCCGATCATCGGCGGCTACTAAGTTACATTTCCGATTTGGTGGCGCGACACAATTAGCGCCGCCAAACCGATCGGCAGAAAGACACAACGCAAAGGCAGACTTGCGTCTGGAGTGAAATCATGAAATCGCAACTCATCGCCGAAAGCGCCGGACAAAGGACATTCGTGGTGGTGCTTGATCCTGGCGAGGAAGCGTTCGCGGCGCTTACCTCTTTCGCAGTCGATCAGGACATTGGCGGCGCCTCGCTGACTGCGCTCGGCGCCTTCGAAACGTCGACCGTCGGCTGGTTCGACTTTGGGCAAAAGACCTTTCGCAAAATCCCGGTCCGCGAACAGTGCGAGGTGCTCAGCGCTATCGGCGATGTCGCGATAGGCGACGACGGCAAGCCCAGCCTTCACATTCACGCGGTGCTCGGGTTGCGCGATGGCACCACGCGGGGCGGACATCTGCTCGAAGGCATCGTTCGGCCGACACTCGAAGTCACATTGGTGGAAGCGCCCGGCCACCTGCGCCGCAGGAAGCGTCCGGAACTCGGCGTCGCCTTGATCGATCTGGATGCCTGAAGCCGGCCGCGGATCAAGCCAGGTCCGCTGAATTGCGATCTGGGCCGATTATCCCTTTTGTTTGATTTGTTCGACGTCCGCGGGGGCCTCGGGTGCGGCCTCCCAGCCGAACACGCTGCGACCGCCGAGCAGATGCGACTGATCGAACTCTCCGGCGACAATTTCTTTCAAGCTGGGACCTGTGACATAGCGTTCGACCTGCCGTGACTGGTCGTCGAGCCGCTTCAAGGCGCCGATTTCTTCGTCGCGTCCGAGCCTGGCTTTGTGGACGGCCGACTTCAGCACGCCGATCGTCTCGTCATAGACCTTCAGCGGCACAGGGAATGGATGCCTGTCCTTGCCGCCATGCGCCAGCGAGAAGCGGCCGGGATCGGAAAACCGGCATGGCGCGCCATGCAGAACCTCGGCGACCAGCGCCAGCGCCCGCACCGTGCGCGCACCGACGCCGGGGACCAGGAGAAGTTCGGAGAAATCGGCGGGGCCACGCTCGGCAGCTGCAGCCATGTTGCCATGAAGACGGCGCATGACGACATCGCTTTCGCGAACATCGTGGTGCGCCGGCATGACCAGGTGTGGCAGCATCGGCTGCTCGGGCTCCGGTTCCGTAGTCACGTCACGCTCGAGCGCGGCGAATTCCCTCAGGATGCGATCCGGTCCGAGGTCCTGCAGCAGCTCCAGCTGCCCCTTGCGCGACGCGTCGGCGCGGTGGTCGGTCAGGTTGACGATCTCGCCCTGGTTGGCGCCCTCGATGGCGGCATGCGGCTGGTTGACGAAACTCTTCAGGCCTTCGGACAGCCAGTGATAGCGGCGCGCCACTTTGCTGTCGCCGTTCATGCCCTGCTGCACCACGACCCAGTCGCCGTTGTCGGTCACGATGAAGCCATGCAAATAAAGATCGAAGCCGTCCTGAACGGCGGCGCTGTCAACCTTGGCGACGAGCCGGCTGGCCGTTGCCAGGCCTGTTCCGTCGAGGCCGACGCGCTCGCCGATGACGGCAAGCTCGTGCGGGGTCTTGCGTGAATGGGCGCCGCGGCCGCCGCACACGTGAATACCGAGTTCGCCGGAGAGCGGAGTCAAACCACGTTTCAGGGCGCCGATGACGCTGGTCGTGATGCCGGATGAATGCCAGTCCATTCCCATGACGGCGCCAAACGACTGGAACCAGAAGGGATGCGCCAACCGGCGCAGCAGCTCCTCGCGACCGTAGTGGTGAATGATCGCCTCGCACATGACCGCGCCAAGACGCGTCATACGGTCGCCGAGCCATTTCGGCACGCGTCCGCCGTGAAGTGGAAGGTCTGCGCTTCCCGATCGTTGTGCCAAATCTTGCCGCCTGTTGCCGATCTATGCCTGCGCTCAACAGATAGGTATCGAAAGCGGGGTGAAGAAGCGATGATGCCCGTTTCGAGCTGCCGATGCTGCCTGCTTGGTGCCAGGCCCGCTTGGCAATCAGTGTAGCGGTTATCAGGTAGATTCGCTGACGAGATTAAACTTCTCGATTTCGCAATGCTCACCTACCAGTGTCAATAAATCCGTCGGCGGCGGTCCCTTGTCAGACCGCCTCCAGCTGATGTCGAACGACACCACGGGGCTGTCGCGATCTGGGCGCCGCTCCATTCCAACCAGGCGCGCTCGATAACCGGAGGGCCCGATGATCGCGTCGAGGTCGTCATGATCCGCCGCCTTCCAGGTGAGCGCCAACACGGCGTGGTGTTCGCGCGGTATCACCAGATCGACCCATTTCAACACGAGCAGAATGATTAGCGTCAGCGCCGTCCCGGCTGCGCCCAAGGCGTATTGGCCACCCCCGAAAGCCAATCCGATCATCGTCATCATCCACAACGTGGCTGCTGTAGTGACACCGCTGACAAGACTGCCCCGGCGAAGAATGGCGCCGCCACCGATGAAGCCGACGCCTGTCAACACGCCCAGGGGAAAGCGAAGAACGTCCATACGGACGAAGGAATTCGGAGCTTTGCCGCCAACCTCCAGCAGAATGGTGGCCTGTGTCATTGCGATCGCGGCGGCCAGCCCGACCAGGATGGTTGTCCTGAGGCCGGCCGCCTGTCCGCGCGCCTCCCGGTCGAGGCCAATCAATGAACCGGCGAGCACGGTCAGAAGCAGGCGTGCCGCGATGTCTTGCCAAACCGGAATAAGAGACATCGGTAAACCCTGATCGCCGCTGGTGTTTGGATTACGAACTGATCGCAATTCAATTCGGCTAGGGCCATTCGGGTTCCATCGGCGGCGTTTTGCCGGTTACCGATCGGCTGGATTTCCGACTGCCGGATCGCGCCGTCTTGAATATCTTCCCACACGCGGCAGATCGTCACGAAATTCCACCCACGGCAGCTTCATATCCCAATAGGCATGGGCCTGCGGCGCAAAGCGTTCGGGGTGGTCGAAGAAGCCGATCGTCACATAGAGTTCTTCCGGAAGCCCTTGGTCGAGATAGGCTATGGATGTGCCGCAATCGGCGCAGAAGGTGCGGAGCACACCTCGGGTCCTTGAGAACGTTTTCGGCGTGCCGGTCAGCAGTCTGAATTGGGTCGGTCGATAGCCGACCCAGACGGTCAGCGGGCTCCCTATCGCCTTGCGGCAATCGTCATCGTGATCGGAGCAAATCCAAAACGGGTCGCCATCCATCTCAGCCGTTATCGAACCGCAAAAACAGGAGCCGGTCTCGATCCTGGTCATCGAACCACCACTTCTGACCGAAGCGACCGTTTCGGCCTCAGGGTCCGCAGGGTAATCGAATAGCGATGCTCGACAACCGGCGGGATGCTGTGCTGCCATTCGGTGCGCGCCGGTCCCGTCATCAGGTAAGCCGACCTTGGCTCGACGATGATGGTCTGGCGATCCCATCTCGTGCCGTTCTTCCGGCGGAGCCGAAAGCTGCATGGTGCAAGAAGAGAAACGCCGGCCACGACATCGAAATGCGGCTTGTCGCGATGCCAGCCGATACCCGCGCCGGGTCGGTACTCGTTGATCAAAACTTGCACGAAAGCATCGGCGGGCAGCCGCGCAAATGCCGCCACCTTGTCTTTGAGCGGCATCAGAAAAGCAGGGATCGCCGGCGCCTCGACGACTTTGCGTCGGTCAAAATCGTAGCGAAGGCCAAAACCGGCGACGCGCCGGTTTGCGAGATGGCCATGAAAGTCGAAAGGCTGGAAGGCGAGACTTTCGAGCTGCCGCACCAGCTCGGCCTCTTCCTCCGCCGTGATCAGCTCCGGCTGGTAGTGAAATCCTTCCGGCAGATCGTTGGGCGCGCGAAACAGGTCGCCTTGCCCAGCGAATTCCGGCTGCTTGGTTTTGAGCGATGGCATCAACCGTAATTGGTGAAGCCGGCCGGCGGCGGCAAGGTCTTGGAGGCGTCGAGCCGGCCGGATCACCGCCTCCATATCTCGGGCGAGACGGAACCTGGCTTGCCGGGGTGGGTTATTGCCCAGACGCGTCGAGTGCTGGGGTCGAGTGTTGGGAAATGCCTTCAGCTGCTATCCAACGTATGAATTACGATCCGGCGACAAGGACCCTCTCCGTATGGTTTGTCCCAAGCGGAAATCGCTACGATTACGACGACGTGCCGCCGCAGACCTACGCTGCATTCCGCAACGCCTCGTCAAAAGGCCGGTTCTTCAACGCTTTCATCCGAGACCGGTATAGCTATCATCTGGTCGAGCAGAGCCAGTCGGGGTGAGATCTTTTGCCCTTGTCGCGCGTAATGCATCCGGGAGAATCCGGTCGGCCGGCCGATCCCTCATTGCGCCGGCGGCGTTCCAGGTTGATCGCCGCCCGTGGTCGTCTTGGGCGTCGGATCCTTGTCGACCTCGGGATTTCGGACGGTGTTGGTGTTGTTCTGTGTCGGTTCAGTGCTGCTGGTGTTGCCCTGTGTCGGTTCGGCCTCGTTGCTGCAACCCGCTAAAGCCAGAGCCGACAAAACGATAGTCTCGTCAATAATGATCCCGTCATGGCCAACCGCTCCCATCGTGCTCGACAACGGCGGGTCGTGAATTTGGTTGCAGCGGAATGGTTCGGCTGTGGGCCAGGCCTTCTGATCCTCGCCGTGTAGGCGCCAAAGGAACAAATCTGCGCGCCGCCACGTTGCATTTCCAGTGCAATGCTTGTGACAGTGAGGCTGTTGTCTTGGCGCCGAGAGCAAATTGGAAGGGCTTCCTGAAAATTGGAGAACTTAGCTGTCCGGTCGCGCTCTATACGGCAGCCTCGACCTCCGAGCGGATCGCCTTCCACACGATAAACCGCACGACGGGCCATAGGGTGCATCGCGCCTTCGTCGACAGCGATAGCGGCAAACCGGTCGAGAAGGACGATCAGGTCAAAGGCTATGAGATCAGCTCGGGTGAGTACGTCGTGCTCGAACCGGATGAGGTCGCAGCCGCTGTCCCCGAGAGCGACAAGACGCTGTCGGTCTCGGCCTTCATCGGCTGTTCCGATGTCGACGACGTGTATTTCGACAAGCCGTATTACCTGGCCCCGCCGGACAAACACGCGGAAGAAGCGTTTGGGCTGATCCGCGAGGGCATGCGCAGGAAGAAGGTCGCCGCCATCGCCCAGACCGTCCTGTTCCGGCGCGTCCGGACCCTGCTCATCCGCGCCTATGACGAAGGCCTGGTCGCAACGACGCTGAACTTCGACTACGAAGTACGCTCGGCGGAGGAGGCCTTCGACGACATCCCAGACATGAAGATCGAAGGCGAGATGCTCGAACTGGCCGAACACATCATCAAGACCAAGAAGGGCAAATTCGATCCGACCAAATTCGACGACCGTTATGAGGCGGCCCTGGCCGAGCTTGTGAAGGCAAAGCTCGAAGGCAAGAAGATCGCCATTCCGAAGCCGGCCAAGCGGGAGAAGGTCGTCGATCTTATGGATGCGCTGCGCCAGAGTGCCGGCGTTGGCGGCAAGCAGCCTTCGACAAGAAAGCCCGCGGCAAAATCAAAGCCGGCGCGCCACGCGAAGGCGAAGGAGACGGCGCCGCGTCGGAAAGCCGGCTGACCGATGGCGCTCGAGACCTACCGCAAGAAGCGCGATTTTTCCGTCACCCCGGAGCCGCAGGGCCGCAAGGCGCCGAGGACCGGGAACAGCTTCGTCATACAGAAGCATGATGCGAGGCGGCTCCACTATGATTTTCGTTTGGAAGTGGACGGCGTCCTGAAGAGCTGGGCCGTCACAAAAGGGCCGAGCCTGATCCCCGGCGAGAAGCGCCTTGCCGTCCATGTCGAGGACCATCCTTTGGAATATGGCGGTTTCGAAGGCACCATTCCGAAGGGCGAATATGGCGGCGGCACCGTTATTCTGTGGGACAGAGGCACCTGGACGCCAATCGGCGACGCGCATCGCGGCTATGCGAAAGGCCATCTCGATTTCGAACTTCACGGCGAGAAGCTGGGCGGCCGCTGGCACCTTGTCAGGATGGCCGGAAAGCCGCGGGAGAAGCGCGAGAACTGGCTGCTGATCAAGGGTGACGATGACGCCGCGCGCACGGAAGACGACCCCGACATTCTGGACGAGCGGCCGGAATCCATTGCGACCGGCCGCAAGCTCGAGGATGTCGCCGGCGAAGAGCCCGGCTGGTCGTCCAAGACGGGGCGCATTGGCAAGCGCCGCGGCGGCCGCACGCGGGCAACTCAACCAGAAGAGCAGCCTGCCACCGTAAGCGTTCCCGAACCGTCAAAGATCAAGGGTGCCAAGAAGGCAGCGCTCCCCGATTTCGTCGAGCCGACGCTGGCGACCCTGGTCTCGTCCGCGCCGTCCGGCGAGCGCTGGCTGCACGAGATCAAATTCGACGGCTACCGGCTGCAGGCCAGGGTTGAAGCCGGCCGCGTCAAACTGTTGACGCGGAGCGGTCTCGACTGGACGAAGAAATTCGGAAAGGCGATCGTTTCGGCGCTGGCCGATCTCCCTGTCGGGACGGCGCTGATTGATGGTGAACTCGTGGTCGAGACATCCGCCGGCGCGTCGGATTTCTCCGAGCTGCAAGCCGATCTCAGCGAGGGCCGCAGTGACCGCTTTCGCCTGTACGTTTTCGATCTGCTCCATCTCGATGGATACGATCTGCGCGACGTTGCGTTGATCCAGCGCAAGGAACTGCTGGAAAAGATCATCGGCGGCGATAACGGCATCATCAGCTACAGCGGACATTTTGAGGAGGATGGCGCCCTTGTCCTGAGACACGCCTGTCGGCTGAGCCTGGAAGGCGTCGTCTCCAAGCTTCGCGATGCGCCTTACCGCTCGGGCCGCAGCAAGAACTGGGTGAAGTCGAAATGCTCGGCGCGGCAGGAATTTGTCGTGGCCGGCTATGTTCCCTCGACAACCTCGCGCAATGCGATCGGGTCGCTTGTCCTGGGTGTCTATGACGACGGCAAGCTCCATCATGTCGGGCGCGTCGGCACCGGCTACACGGCAGCGGTGGCCCAGAGCCTCTTCAAGAAGCTCGAGCGGATACGCATTCCATCGAGCCCGTTCGACGATCGGCTGAGCGCAGAGGAGGCTCGGCAAGTCCGCTATGTCAGGCCGGAACTCGTCGCCGAAATCGAGTTCCGCGCCTGGACCGCCGACGGCAATCTGCGCCACGCCTCGTTTCGCGGGTTGCGCGAAGACAAGCCGGCGAAAGAGATCGTGCGAGAAACACCGAAGACCAAGGCAGCAGCGAAACCTCAGCGCCGGACCGTCAAGCTCACCCATCCCGATCGCCTCTACTGGCCGGACCAGGGCGTGACCAAGGAAGGTCTCGCCGACTATTATACCGAGGTCTGGCGCTATGCATCGCCCTATCTCGTCGGCCGCGCACTGGCATTGCTGCGATGCCCCAGCGGTATTTCGGGTGAGCGGTTCTTCCAGAAGCACGCTTGGAAGGGTCTCAACCCCAACATCGTGCTGGTCCATGACCCCAAAGATCCGCCCGACGAGCGGCTGATCAGCATCAATGATCTCGATGGGCTGATCGGTCTCGTCCAGTCGGCGGCGCTGGAGATCCACCCCTGGGGTTCGATGGTGAGCGATTGGGAGCGTCCGGACACGATTATCATGGACCTCGATCCCGGCGAGGGCGTTACCTGGGAGGCGGTGATCGAAGCCGCCGTCGAAACCCGTGACCGGCTGAAGGATGCGGGGCTGGCCCCCTTCATCAAGACATCAGGCGGCAAGGGTCTGCACGTCGTGGCGCCATTGAAGCCGAAGGCCGAGTGGCCGGCGGCGAAAGCCTTTACCAAGGCGATAGCAGACTCCATGGCCGCCGACAGCCCCGGCCGCTACGTCTCGACCATCACTAAATCCAAACGGCGCGGAAAAATTCTCGTCGACTATCTGCGCAACCAGCGCGGTGCGACCGCAGTCGCACCCTATTCGACAAGAGCACGACCCGGTGCGGCGGTGTCGATGCCGCTTGCCTGGGACGAACTCGGCCCCGGCATCGGACCGGCCTATTTTACCGTAGAGAACACGCCGACCCGGCTTGCCTCGCTATCGTCGGATCCCTGGCAGGATTTCCGTGCCGCCGCAGTGCCGATCGAAGACCGTGCAAACCGGCGAGAGAAAGCGGCTTGAGGACGGCTTTACGAGGTGCATGCATCGGAATAATCAGGCGATCTGCTCGAACGTGCATTGCTCCGGTGCCTTGTCCGGCCGCCAGCGCAGGAACTTGGTGCCATGCCGGAAACGGTCGCCGGTGACGTGATCGAAGCGTACTTCGACCACCAATTCGGGCCGGACCGGCTCCCAGTCGCCGCTGCGCTCGGTGCTCCAGCGGCTCGGCCCGCCCGGTGCCTTTCCGGTAAATCCGGGTGGCTGTCGCATCGCTTCGAGTTTGCGGGTAAGCTCGGCCCTATCGTCCTTGGCAATGGTCGAGGTGAAGCCGACGTGATCGAGCTTGCCGGCCTCATTGTACAGACCCAGCAACAATGAACCGACCTGCCGGCTGTTGCTGAGATAGCGAAAGCCGCCGACCACGCAATCGGCCGATCGCAGCCGCTTTACCTTCACCATCGCGCGCACGCCCGGCTGGTATGGATCGTCCAGCCGCTTGGCGACCACGCCGTCCGTCTCGCCATGTCCGGCATCCCCTAACCAGGAGCGGGCTTCCTTCATATCGCGCGTGCAGTGCGAGAGAACAATGTTCTTGCGCTCTGCCGAAGTGACGAAAGCCTCAAGGATCGCTCGTCGTTCTTCCAGTGTCCGGGCCAACAGGACGGTTCCGTGCTCGTCGCAGAGCATGTCGAACAGGACGATGTGCGCCGGGGTTTCCGCGGACAGCTTGTGGATCCTGCTCTCGGCCGGATGAAGTCGCATCTGGAGAGCGTCGAACGACAGCTTGCCGTCGACCGAGATGACGATTTCGCCGTCGACGACAAAGCGGGACGACGGCAGTTCCCTCAGTGCCGCGACGAGTTCGGGAAAATACCGTCCGAGCGGCTTGCCTGACTTGGCGCGCAACTCCACCGCGTCACCCTGCCGGAATGCCAGGCAGCGAAAACCATCCCATTTGCGCTCGTATTGCCATCCAACTCCTTCGGGAATCGCATCAGCCGCCTTGGCTTCCATAGGAGGCGTGTCGAGCGGCAGGGCGAAGCCGCCGTCGCGGGGGATGACCTTCATTGTGCTGCCTTTGTCCTCCCGACCAAGCCTGCTCCCAAGCGCCTATTTCCGCTTTCCGGCCTCCGAGCCGATGCTCTTGCGCAGTGCATCCATGATGTTGATCACGTTGCTGGGCGGTTGCTCGGCCTTGGCCTTCGCCTTGGCCGGACCCTTCTTGCCCTTCTTCTTCGAGGCAATGATCTCGAGCAGCCGCGCCTGGACCGGATCTCCGGTCATGGCGGGATCCCACTGCCTGGTTCGCTCATCGATCAGGGTCGAGACCATATCCATCAGTTTCGGGTCGGGTTTGACGTCTTCGATCTTGCCGAAATAATCCTCAGGATCGCGAACCTCGTCGCCATAGCGCAGTGTCCACAGCACGATGCCCTTGCCTCGTGGTTCAAGCATGACGGCGCGCTCGCGGCGGTACATGACCAGTCGCGATATTCCGACTGTCCCTGTCGATTTCATCGCGTCGCGAATGACCGAGAATGCCTCCTCCCCGACCGGGTCGTCAGGGGTGAGATAGTGGGGCTTGTCGTACCAGATCCAGCCGATGCTGTCGGCATCGACAAACATGTCGATATCGATGGTACGCGTGCTCTCCAGCGCAACTGCGTCGATCTCATCGTCCTCGAGCAGGACGTATTCGTCCTCGCCGCGCTGATATCCCTTCACCTCGTCGTCTTCACCAACTGGCTTGCCGCTGACGGCATCGACATATTGGCTGACGACCCGATGCCCGCTCTTGCGATTCAGCGTACGGAACCGGACCTTTTCGCTCTCGGTGGTAGCGGGCGTCATCGCGACCGGACAGGTCACCAGCGAAAGCTTCAGATAGCCTTTCCAGAAAGGACGTGGCGCCATCGAGGACCCCGACAGGAGTAAAACAGTCGAACGCACCAAGGTGATCGATTGTTCCAGCAGCATTTTTTTCGCGCGCCCCAGGCTCGCCAGTAAGAATCCATCATTTTTCCGGTTCGAGACGGAACCGATCAGCGCAAGCGCAGTTCGGGACAGACAAACAGCCCGGCGGCAGCAAGGACCATTTCAATGTCGGAAGCGATCCGGATCGCAATTGGCGCGCCATTATCGGGAAATGCGGCAGCGCTTGGCGCCGAGATGAAGCAGGCGATCGAGCTCGCGGTCGAGGAGCAGAACGCCGACGGTGGCATTGCAGGCTTTCCCGTCATGGTTGAGGGTGCGGACGATCAGGGAAAGGTCGAGACCGGACGGCAAGTCGCGGACGACTTTTGCAACCGGCCGGATCTGCTTGGCGTCGTTGGCCACTACAACAGCAATGTCACCATCGCCGCGGCGGAGATTTATGCCGCCAACGACCTCGCGATGATCACGCCGATCGCTTCCGACACGGCGCTCACCGAGCGCTCGCTGCCGAATGTCTTTCGCTTCACCAATCGCGACGACCAGACCGGGGCAGCCATTGCCCGTCATCTCTACGACGTCACGGGCAAGCGCCGCGCCGTCCTGGTCGAAACTGAAACGATGTATGGCCACAGCATGGGCATCGCGTTCTCGCGGGCATTTCTGTCGCTTGGGGGACGTATCGCAGAGCGGCGGACGGTTCGCGAAGGGAGCCGCGATTTTGACCCCCTGGTCGCATCTCTGCGGGCCGATTTCGATCTGCTGTTCTACGGCGGCAGCTTCGAGGGTGCTTTCATCCTGCGCGCGATGCGCCGTGCAGGTCTCGGCCAGCTTTTCGCCAGCGGCGACGGCTGTTGGGACGCGGTGAATTTCCTTGAGCCTGCGGGAGAAACCGCGACATTGGGCGAAGGCGTTCTTGTGCTGTCCGCCACGCCCGAACTGGGTAAAGTCGCTGGTTCAAGCGATTTCGCCGGGCGCTATGCGGCGGTGTTCGGACCGATCGGCAACTATGCCGTGAACTCCTACGATTCAGCCCGTGTGCTGATCGCTGCAATCAAAAACGCGATCGCTGAATCCAAGGGAAATCCGAGCCGGCGCGACGTTCTGACAGCGATGCGGAAGCTCCGCTTCCAAGGCATTGCCTATAGCGATCCCGTGCAGTGGGACGAAAAAGGCGACAATTTGGCCGCCGTCACGGCACTCAATGTCGTGGAAAATGGCCGATTTCGACAGGTTGCCGAAATCCCGCAGATGCAAAGGGTCGGATAGCTGTGGCCTCACGAGGGCCGCGGCGCTTCGTCATCCCAGGGTCTCCGCGACGGCGCTTCGCTCCTGCTCCGCCCTAGGATGACGAAGGCGTGGTAGCCTGTGGCCAATCGCTAGCGTTGGCGATAGCCCACGGGATAACCCTTTGCCGGAGAGCATCCGGGCCCAGAACCGGGTTCTCAATCGCATCGTTCGCCACTTTTTACCAAGGGTTGATGAAACAATTGCCTCCGATCGCCGTTTCGCCAAGAAGGTGAATTTGGGCGAGGAGGAGGCCTGAGCAGCACCGATGCCAGGTCTCGCCCTTGCAAAGGTGAAGCCAATGATTTTTGACGCGCCGAAATTCAGGGATCGAACGGATGCGGGGCGCCAGCTTGCCGCCGCTTTGACCGGGTTCGCGGCAAGCGATCCACTGGTGCTGGCGCTGCCGCGTGGCGGAGTGCCGGTTGGCTTCGAAGTGGCGAAGGCACTCCGTGCCCGGCTCGACGTGCTGCTTGTGCGCAAGATCGGCGCGCCGGGCCATTCCGAATATGGCATCGGCGCGGTCGTCGACGGGGAAAATCCGCAGCTCGTCCTCAACGAGGAGGCGATGGCTTTGGTCCAGCCGTCAGACGAGTACGTCGAAGCAGAAAAACGGCGGCAACTGCTCGAAATCGAGCGCCGCAGAAACCTCTATCTCGGCAGCAGGCCTGCGGCTTCGGTCCTGGGCCGGACAGTCATCGTTGTCGATGACGGCATAGCGACCGGAGGCACGGTCAGAGTGGCGCTCAAGGCGCTAAGAAAGGATCGGGCCGCGCATGTTGTCTTGGCCGTTCCGGTAGCCCCCCAGGACACGCTGGACCTGATAAAAGCCGATGTGGACGAAGTGGTCTGTCTCGCCACGCCGGAGCCGTTTGTTGCGGTGGGCCGGTATTATAAGAATTTCGCGCAGACCACGGACGCGGAGGTGGTCCAGCTGCTGCAGCAGGCAGAGCAGTTCGAGAGCAAATCATCGATGCGATCTGCCGGTTAGCTCATCGCCGACAGCCGAAGGAGGCACGCCATGGCTAGCAAGGACCGACAACAGATGGAGATCGTCGAGCGCGGCGATATTTTCTTTCTCTACCGGCCCAGGGTGGGCGAAACCGATCCAGAAAGTCTTTCCGACGTGCAGCGCTTCTTCGTTGTGCTGCGGCCGGAGCACGCGACGAAGGTGCGGCTTCTCGTTATCGGGCGCAAGCGGCTGCCCGATGCGCATGAGCACGAGCGTAACTGGGGTTTCGTCGGCGCGATTGCGGGTTCCGCCGCCGCGTTGGAAAAGGGCCTCCGCGAAGAAACGTATGACACCAAGACGCGCGGCCGGCAGCATCTGCCTGCGGCGCGCCCGGCGGGCGAAGGCCGTTATCTTGTCACGCTGCTCAATGGACAATTGCATCTCAGCTACGCACTCGAGCTTCCAGAGCGGCCATCCGAGGTGCAACGCGACTTCAACATCGCACCACAGGCAAGCTTCGCGCTTTCGGTGAAGAATCCCGAAAAGCCCAGCCCTCCAGGTCTTGGATTGGGACAAGCCCAGGAGCCCGACTATCCAGACAGGCTTCAGCGGGAATTCCGCGGCCGCAGATTTGCTCGCGAGGACATAAAGCTGCTTGATGTGCAGGGCGCTGAATTCATCCTGGTCGGCGCGCGAACCGATCCGGAAAAGGCCTACAATGTCGAGCTCGACGTCGAGAAGGAGGATGAGCGCCATTCCGAGATGCTGCGCGAACTCAAAATGGCCAAGTCACGCCATCCGATAGAACCGCTTTTCAGTGGCGAATGGGCCTGAGCCGCACCGCCCTCCCCTTGAGCTTGCAGCCAACCTGAAAAGAGGGCCGCACGACCGCGCCCTCAGCGGCGGGTGAGCCGTCAGTCCCGCAAACGATTGGCAGCGTGATCCTGGCGCTGCTCGGTCGCGACCTGCTTGGAGTCTAGGCCGCGTTCCTTCGTATGCTGGGCCTTGTCGCGGTTGGACAGGACTTTGTTTTCCTCGAGCTTGTCCTTTGGGGTGGTGGTCATGGCGCCTGCACCGGAACCCTTTCCCCGTGAACCCGCTCCGATGTGCTTCTTGCTACCTTTTGCCATAGGCGTGCTCCAATTCTTAATCGTCGGGACGTTTCTTGTGATGAACGCTCTCCTGATTTTCTCCGCGAAGGATATTGCGGTCATCAGGGTCGACAAGATCGGGTGTCTTGGACCTGATTTCCGATCCTTTGCGCAGCGCTTCACGTTCGGCTGCTGATCGCTTCAGGTCCGCCTCTGCGTCGAAATCCTTGCCGGCGTTCTTCGTGTTCTCCCGCTTTTCAATGATGCGCATTTGCTGCTCATGGGTCTTGCGTCCAGTCATTGTTTCCTCCAGGTGCCTTGCATCCGGTTTGATGCCCAGATCGCCGTCGGCAATCGTCGATCTCCTGGTGATTGCAGGGGCCACGGTGTGCTTGCCGAGCGGACCGATCGGGGGTCAGCACGATCTGTGCCTGTCTCATGGCGATAATGGCAGGGCGGCGGGTTCGTTCCGAAACGGCGGTTGAAATAAACTGTCCATCGCCCTTCGGCTCCGGCTGCTCATCCACACCTGCCGTGATCCGTCAGTCTTTCTCCTCCTCGCGATACAGGCGCTCGGTCGCCCGCTCGCTCTCCCTGCGTTCTGCGGGACCGCGGCGGCGTCGCGTGAGGAGTGCGTAGGCGATCAGGATTGCCAGTATCAGAGGACCGCCTGCAACGACGAGCAACCACATGCTGTTCTCAAACATGGACCATCTCCTTTCCCTCACAACCGAGAAGGCGCCGTAACCGTTCCTGGGTTCTGCCGCCAATCGCCAATGTCTGCGATTGGCTGCCGCCCTAAGCCTTCGACCGCGGGAGCACTGCCGCGAGGTAACGACCCGCCGCCGAGGCGGGTTTTTTGTTTCGGCGCTATCTTGACGTCGCCGTTAGCCACTTCCGAGAAACCGAGATTGTGGCTTGCCGCTGCCGAGTCGCAACTCCTGCCGTTCCGATGGAACATCCCGGCATCTCCGTCGTTCGGCGACTGATCGCCGATGTCCACGCCTGCCGCCGCACGCCGCAGCGAGAGCGTAAAGCTGGAGGCCCAGGACAAAAGCAATACCAGACACAGGAGGCAACCATGCCCAACACTGCCGAGATCCTTGTCGACACATTGATCGCCTGGGACGTGCGTGTGATCTTCGGCCTGCCGGGGGACGGCATAAACGGCATCATGGAGGCGCTGCGCACAAGGCAGGACAAGATTCGCTTCGTACAGGTGCGGCACGAGGAATCCGCGGCCTTCATGGCGACGGCCTATGCCAAATGGACCGGCAAACTCGGTGTCTGCCTCGCCACCTCGGGGCCAGGAGGCACTCATTTGCTCACCGGTCTTTACGACGCAAAACTCGACCAGGCGCCGGTCCTTGCCATAACCGGCATGCAATTTCACGATCTGATCGAGACGTTCACGCAGCAGGATGTCGATCTCACCCGTGTTTTCAGCGACGTCGCCATCTTCAACACGCAAGTGACCGACGCAGCGCATATGGAAAACGTTGCCGGCCTGGCCTGTCGTTCCGCGCTTGCGGGACGCGGCGTCGCCCATCTTTCGATTGCAAGCGACGTGCAGGAGCAGACGGCGGCAAAGCGCTCGCCCCGTAACATTCCAAGACACACGCCCGAACGGTGGTTCGAAGGGGACAAGCGACCCGACGAAGCCCAGCTTGCTCTTGCAGCGGACATCCTC
This sequence comes from Mesorhizobium temperatum, assembly GCF_002284575.1. Taxonomy (GTDB): domain Bacteria; phylum Pseudomonadota; class Alphaproteobacteria; order Rhizobiales; family Rhizobiaceae; genus Mesorhizobium; species Mesorhizobium temperatum. The sequence continues at coordinate 210,715 of NZ_NPKJ01000022.1, read as the reverse complement.
AACACAGCCTCAAAGGTGGCGATACTCGCCGGGCGCGGGGCGCTGCATGCCCAGGCCGAACTCGAGAGGACGGCGGAGCTCCTCGCCGCACCCGTCGCCAAGGCCTTGCTCGGCAAAGCCGTCCTGCCGGACGATCACCCACACGTCATGGGCGGAATAGGAATATTGGGCTCGCTGACCTCGCAGGAGATAATGGAGGAATGCGAGGCGCTGCTGATCGTCGGCTCGACCTTCCCCTACATCGAATACTACCCCAAGCCGGGCAAGGCGCGCGGCGTGCAGATCGACCGCAATGCGGAGCGCATCGGCCTTCGCCATCCCGTCGAGGCCGGTCTCGTCGGAGATGCGGCCCTCACGCTGCAGTTGCTCAACGAAAGGCTGAAGCCAAAGCAGGACAGATCCTTTCTCGAAGATGCGCAGCAGAGCCTACAACGCTGGCGCAAGATGATGGCCGAGGCGGAAAGCAGGGACGACGTGCCGCTCAAGCCGCAGCGCGTCGTTAAGGCATTCGGCGACCGAATACCGGCCAATGCGATCCTGGCTAGCGATTCCGGTCAGAACACCGAACTTGCCGCCCGTCATGTCGATATCAAGGCAGGACAGGATTTCGCCGTCTCCGGCTCGCTGGCATCGATGGCCTGCGGGCTGCCCTATGCGATTGCCGGCGGGATCGCCTTTCCGGGCCGGCCGGTTTTCGCGGTTGTGGGCGATGGCGGGCTGGCAATGCAGCTTGGCGAATTTTCGACGGCCGTGCGTTACAAGATTCCGCTCAAGCTCCTGGTGATCAAGAACAACATGCTCAACCAGATCGCCTGGGAGCAGATGATGTTCCTCGGCAACCCGCAATTTGCCTGCGAACTCCAGCCGATCGATTTCGCTTTGGCCGCTGAAGCCATGGGCGGCATCGGCTACAGCGTCACCCGGCCTGAGGACGTCGACGGGGTTCTTGATGCCGCTTTTGCCGCGGAAGGTCCGGTGATCATTGAGGCGGTCGTCGACGCGTATGAACCTATGCTGCCGCCGCGCATGCCGGACGAATATCGCAAGAACATGCGCACAGCGCTGCGGCAAACGCCAGGCCGTAAGGAGATTGAAGCAAACCTCGCTCGGGAGCCGCTGAAGACGATGATGGGCTGACTGCAGGTTCCCTGGGCCGGTCAGCCCTTGACGTAAGCGCCTGGCTGGCGGCGGCTCTTCGGAGCCTTAGCGTCCTTGGAACGCTCGGCGATCGACGGACCGGCGCCGGATGTCTTTTCGCTCTCGGCACTGGGCGTGGGCTGCCGGGGCGGGTTCTGCCCTTCGGACTGACGGGTCTTGTCCTCCGCCTCGTTCCTTGACCGTGTCAGGCCCATCCCGCCGGCAGGCTTCTTGTTGGCGGCCGCCTCTTGGGAGAATTGATCCGACGCGTCCGCATCGTTCTTGGCCGGGTACTTGGTCGCACCATGTTCGTAACGGGTCTCGTTTTCAGTCATGGCGTTTCTCCGATTGCCTCCTGCATGGCGGTTAAACAGTCCTGCGACGGTCCGAGTTCCAACTGCGCTAGAGCGGCGGCCGCCATAAGCGATGCGTGCAGCACCGCACCGTCAAACGGACGCGGCTGCCGATATTCGGCGACGCTCAGGCGTCCTGCGTCAGTCAGGCCTCTTGCCATGGCGTGTGAATGATATCGGCGCCCGGCTGCTCGTCGAACAGGACCGCGCAGCCGCGCTCCAGCGCCACCGGCGACAGGGCGTTGGCCACGATTTCGTCCGGCGAGATGAAATCTCCGGTCAGCACGCGCAACTCTTCCACGGCTTTGGCCATCGACACCAAACGCCCTACGGCGCGGCCGGTCGTGCAGGCATCGATGACGGAAACGAGATCGATCATATCGAAGTGGCCCATTATAGGCTCCGCAAACAGCATCCCTTCCCGGCTATGAACGCCGCAGCGATCGACAATGTTCCCGGCCGGGCCGAATAGAGCGACGTTCCGAATTTGCCGTCAACCACTCGGCTTCAAGCGCGGAGCATCACATCGCCTTTCAGAATTGCCAGCGCATACTCGCTAAATCTTGTCCATTCCGTCCTTGAGCTTGCTCAGGAATGCCACCAGGGCATCCTCCGGCCGATCGGCCTCCTCGGTCAGCATGTCGATGCCCCAGCGTCCGAGGACCGCTTGCTGGACAACGCTCGGTTGCGGCATGAAGACGAACGATTTCGGACGGTTCTTTTCGTAGCCAGACCGGCGCCACGTTTCCCAAAGCTGATACAGCAACAGACGGATGTTCATGTCGGACATGCTGTAGCCGATGAACAGGATGGTGCGCCCCAGTGCGTCGGCAAGAAACTTCACGTCCAATGGCGACTCGAACGAGAGCCGCTCGAAATAGTCGGATTCTGCCAGAACCAGGGACGCATCGTCGTCGAAATCGCCGTGGTATTTGATGATCTGGGTAACCTCGCCGTTCACCTTGGCGATATCCTTGGCATTGGCCACTTTTACGAACGGACGGTCGTAGATTTCGAATGCAACCTCGAGGTTCCGATCATAGTTGGTGGTGTAGATGATCGGGAAATCGAGTGACACGATCAGCTCGTGGATCGCCGATCCCTGGACTTTTTCCCGCGAGACGCTCCATTCGCGATCCATCCAGCTGCGCAAGGGGCCGATACTCCCATGCTTTAGCCGGTAATATTCGGCAAGAGCCTGGTAGCTGGGTTCAGGCATGTCGACCATGTCGCGGTCGAGGCCGAGTTCATCCTCCATATGCTCGATGAGCTTCTGCCAGGATGGCAGGCCGACGCTCATCGATACCCCGGCCCCAACGAACAAGATCGCTCGTCGCTCTTTCACGGATTGAGCCAATTGCTCGAGTGCAGACGGCATAGCCAACCACCAGGCAATGATCCAACACAACTGCGAAAGGCGTCCTCTGTTCCGGAGAGCCCCGGATCACTGCCAAGTGTGTTCGGCAAATGGGGTGTGTTCAGCAAATGCGGCGCAGACTGGAACCGCTGAGGCAGATTGAAGTTTGGTTGCCAGGGAGAAGACCATGATGGCCGCACAACGAGATCAGACGCCTGCCAAAGCGAGAGGCGCTATTCAGGGAGGGGCGACGCGGGATAAAACCCCGGGGTTCGACCCTGCCGCTGCACCTGAAGAGACCGACGCAGAAGCGGCAGGTGTGCCAAATCCTGTCGCCGAGGCTCGTCCACGGCGACAGCCAGAGTTCACGAATGAAGCAAGCTTCGCCAATGCGATGCGGCCGGTAGAAGGCGCGCCTGATCTTCAGCCTCGCAATAACTGGCCGCTGTTGGTGATTGCCGCAGTCGTCCTCATGGCGGCCGCGGTCTTCGTGATAGCAGCCATGCTGGGCTAGCGAGGCACGTTCCAGAGCTTATTCGTATCCGAGGGCAAAATCATTGTGCGACATCTGTCCGCGGCAAGGCGTTACCACTCGATCGCCGGTCGCGCGATCATCAGCCAGAAAATCCCGAGGACGGCAGCAAAGGCGGGAAAGCCGAAGGCGAACCACAGCCAGAAAAGCCTGATATACCGGGCCGGCAGAGGGCCCCCCGTTTTGGCGGCTTCGGACGCCAGATTGCGCATTTCCATCTGCATCCATACCACCGGCAGCCAGAACATTCCGGTGACGATATAGAGCGCGATGGACAGCACGATCCAGCCTTCGGAGAGCGAGTAGCCCGCCAGCCAGGCGAGCGCGACGCCGGTTATCGGCTGCGCCACGACGGCGGTTGCCGTGAAGAGAAAGTCGGCGACCACTACGATGCGCGCCACTGCCGCAATTGTTGCCGCATTGCCGGTCCTGTGGGCGAGAAGCATGAAGAAGGCGATGCCGGCGCCGGTGCCAAGCAGCACGCTGGCACCGATGACATGCAGGAACTTCAGCACGAAATAGAGCATCAGCGCTCCTCCAGGATCGCCAAGGCAACAAAGTGAAGGACGATGATCGGCAAGACCTTCAGGAATGGCCCAAGTGGTTCGTTCCACAGGTCCGGGCGCAGGAAAGTGCCCACGATCAGATAGAACAGCGAGAGCGCGATGCCGGCGTAGAGACCTTTTCGCGCCGTTGGCCGCCAGGCTATGAGTGCGCCGACGACGATGTCGGCAAGAGCGCCGGCGATCACGGCAGGCGCCGACAACATGCCAGCCCCCGTGCTTTGCATGAGGCCGATGCCGTTGCCGTAGCCAGTGGTCAGCGACACAACGCCCGTCATGATCCAGAAGAACGGCAGCACGACGAAGATTGCAGGCTTGGTGACATAAAGCCCGGCAAACCATTTTTCCTGCACCGTCGCAGGATTGAGCGCGAGGAACTGCGCCAGGCTTTGTGGCCGCATGCCGGTCAGGGAAATCCAGTCCGAGGGATCTCCGAGCGCGCCCCGTGCGATCTCCCTGGCGGCATTGGTGCGCATTGGGGGCCGCCAGCCGAGCATCGCGGCAAAATCGCCGAGGCGGTAGAGAATCCGCGCACCCCATCCCGGCAAGGCAAGCCTGGGCACGGGAGTCCAGCCGAGCCAGCGGCGGAAAGTGCCGACAATCTCGTCCATGGTCAGCTGTTCTGGGCCTGCAAGTTCCAGCGCCAGACGAGACGGACTGCCGGGATTGAGAAAGAAGAGCACCGTCGAGACCACATCCTCGAGCTGCACAACCTGCAGCCGGCCGGTATCCGGCATTGACGGCAGGACCGGCAGCGAGGCCAAGCCGCGAAACAATGCACTGGCCCCAAACACGGGCCGGCCGAGCACCACCGAAGGGCGAAGGATTATCCAGTCCAGGTCAAGCGCCATCAGCGCCTGATCGCCGGCATATTTCGTCGCCGAGAACGACGAAGGCTGTGCCCGATCCACACCCATTGCCGAGAAGTGGATCACCTTGGCAACGCCTGCGCGCGCGCAGGCGCGAAAAAGAGCCGCCGCCGCATCGCGATGGACTTGCCCGGTCTTTTCGCGCGGGCTGTCCTGCAGAACGCCGGCACAGTTCACGACGGCATCGACGCCAGTCAGATGCGGCAGCCAATCTTCTGGGCGTAGCGCGGCGGCCATATCCAGCACCAATGTCTGGTAGTCGCGGGCTGCATTTGCCCGAGGGCAACGGGCGATGCCGACCACCTCATGTCCTTCGGAAACAAGGCGGGCGCAGATCGAAGCGCCGATCAAGCCGGTGGCGCCAACAACGAGAATTCTCATCGGACCCCGATCTCCGGTGCCGCAGGGATATTGTTCATCCTACGCTCTGACTTGCGAATGTTCGACGTGCCCGCTCGCGCGAGAACCGTCGGGCAGCGCGGAACAAACCATCGATCGCGGGATTAGGAAAGCACCAGGAGGTCTATCATGGACAGGGAAGAGCGTATCAGGCGGCGAGCCCATGAAATCTGGGAGCGTGAAGGCCGTCCGGAAGGGCGGGAGCGCGAGCATTGGGATCAGGCCGTGCAAGAGATCGAGGCAGAGGATTCCGAAGCAGAACGTGGCCCGGTCGTGCCTGACCCGACCGTTGGCGCCGGCTCCGAACCCGATACGGGTGGCGCCCGAGGTAACGGCAAGCCGATGTCTTGACCGGTTGTTCGGCACGGAAAGGAAAATGCCATGCCTCGTCTGATCGCCTGGATCGTAATCGTACTGTCGGTACTCTTCATCGGTTGGCTATGGGTCGACCAGCCCGGCCGTACGAGCGACGGGACTCAGCCTGCGCCCCATGCAATAGACCAGGACGGATGACGACGGCAGTTGGAACTCCATTCCGGGCAGGACCTGCAGGTTTTCGCAGTGGATGCGATCCTCGCCTAGCTCGAGGGCGCGGGATCCTCGTTCCTGTACTCGTGAATGAGGCCGAGGATTTGCGATCGGACCAACTCGCGAGCCTCTGGCTGAACGAACGGCATCAAGAGTTCGACCCGCTCCTCGACCTTCTCGGGAAGATCCGCAGCAGGATCGATGAGGTCGTTGCCGTGCGCGTAGAGATTTTCCGTCAGCTTTTTGTCGAGGTCGGAAAAAATGCCCATTCATCTGCTCCAGGCCAGCTTCTCTGGTTAAATTGATAGGCTGACGAAAATGTTCCCCGGATGATCACAACAGCTGCTTCTCCGGCCGAAACGCGGGGCTAGTCCAGCTCTAGTGGTAGAAATCTGACGCTTGGTACGTGATGCGGATTACCTGTTCGACCCCAAACGGAAGTTCGCCTCCGCTCAGTCGAACTCACGCCCATGACCCTCGGTGACCTTCATTGTCCGCGTTGCGAATGGCAGCAATGCGCCGCATCTCAGCCGTTCGTCGACGCTCAGCTCGATCCCGAATCCCGCCGTTCGCTCAATCGTTTGTGATGGGCTCGAGTCAATACCGTGCAATCCAATGGATTGGCGGCTATCCGCCGGCATGATCCCGCCGCAGGAGCGAAGTCCGCCTCACGCAAGAAACGCGCCGGCCGATGAAGGCTGGCTCCCCGAGTTGGATTCGAACCAACGGCCGCCCGATGAACAGTCGAGATCTCAACCGGTGGGCTATCGGGGAGCTGCTGATACCAAACTCAACTTAATTTCGGATCGGGCTACAAGGCATTTGCCGAATATGGTGGCGGCGTGCGTGCTGCCCTATTTCACCAAGGACGGGGCCGCCGGAATGAAGGCCAGCTTTCGGGGACCGGCAAAGAGCCAGTCAGCGACTGACACTAGGTCATTGCCGGAATGCCGCCGTCGAAGAACGAGAAGGCTGGGTGTTGATGGCCACATCGGGAGGTGAACCCATGGAACCGCGCGCCAAGGAACAGGAGAATCTTTCCCGACTCGAACGGGCCGCGCAACAGACTGCTGATCCAAAAACTATGGAACAGAAGGCGAAAAAGCCCGAGGAAAAATTCCGCTTCAGCCTTCGCAAGGAAGACGTCTGGTGGACGGTTGGTTTCGCTGCCGCTGCCTTGCTGCTTTTTGGCATCCAAGTCCTGATCAATTGGCGCTTAGAATGGCTTGACGCGCCTTTGCGCGTTCGCGTGCTGAACTACGTCAGGGGCGGCCTTCTCATTTTCGTTATGCTGACCGTTGCGAATGTTATCGAAGTCTTTCTCATTGGCCGAATTCCCAATCGTGTTTCACGCTTCAACTTGCAACGTATTTTTCGATTAGTGGTCGTCGTCGCCATCATCTTCGTGGCCATTTCAGTCTTATTTGTAAACTGGTACGCTGCGGTTGTTTCACTCGGCCTGATTTCACTGATTCTCGGCTTTGCGCTGCAAATGCCGATCTCCAGTTTCATCGCGTGGATTTATATTCTGGCCAGGGCGCCTTATCGCGTTGGCGACCGCATTCGCATCGGCGATGCCCATGGCGATGTCATTGATGTCAGCTATCTCGACACGACGTTATGGGAATTCGGCGGCGAACATCTTTGGACCGATCATCCGAGCGGACGCGTCATCAAGTTTCCGAACTCCACCGTGTTTGACACGCCGGTCTTCAACTATTCCTGGCCGCTGTTTCCCTATGTCTGGAACGAAATCAAGTTCCAGCTCGCTTATGAAAGCGATCTGGAATTCGTAGCGAAAACCATGAGAGCGGTCGTCGACGAGCAGATCGGCGACATCATGAGCCAGAAGGTGAAGGTCTATAAGCACATCCTGTCGCAAACGCCGGTGGACGAACTCGAAGTGAAGGAGCATCCCGTGGTTCATTTTCGCGTCAGTGAAAACACCTGGCTCGAGGCCATCGTGCGTTACCTCGTGCCGCCGAAGGAAGCGGGGCGCACCAAAACACGCTTGATCAAGGAAATGCTGGCGCGAATGAATGCAAAACCCGATCGCGTGCTGTTTCCGAAGAGCAATTTGAGGTGAACTTCCTCAGGCCACGCCCGCGCGGAGCCACCCCCGCCCGCGTCGCGGCAGGCTGATGCATCTGGAGCGCCTATGATGAAGCCGACCGGATCCACCGAGGCAGTGAGGATCGAGGACCTTGACGACGCGGGGCTGGTTGAACACGCGCGACAGCGTGACCCCGCCGCATTCTGGTTAATTATCAAGCGTCACAATCAGCGGCTTCACCGGGTCGCCCGCACCGTCCTGAATGACGACACCGAGGCGGAGGACGTACTTCAGGAGACCTATATCCACGCCTTCACCCATCTGGCCGAATTCCGCGCGGAGGCGCGGCTGTCGACCTGGCTCACCCGGATCGCGCTGAATGAGGCGCTGGGACGCCGCCGGAAAAGGCGGCCCACCATCGACGTGAAAGCCATCGAAGGCATGGTCGCTCCGTTCAGCGCCCACAAGCCTGATCCCGAAGAGGCGGCCGCTCTCGCTGAAATCCGCAGCCTCCTGGAGCGAGCCGTCGGTGGCTTGCCAGAGCCCTTTCGCATCGTCTTTGTCATGCGGGACGTCGAGGAAATGAGCATTGAGGAAACGGCTTTTCTTTTGGCATTGCGACCTCAGACAGTGAGCACCCGCCTTTATCGCGCACGCCGGCTGCTCCGCGAGGCGCTGCGGGACGAACTCGCCACCGTGTTCACGGATACGTTTCTCTTCGCTGGCGCCCGTTGTGACCGCCTCGCGCAATCAGTCCTCGATCGGCTCGCAATCCGCCTAGCTCGAAAGGACACTCATTAGTTGAACGCGGCGACTGAGCGCACGTAGACGCCGTCCACGCCGAGATTACGCCGGCTCGTTTCGCGGAGCTCTTCTAGCGGGACGCGGGAATATTTTGGCGGCCCGGACCATCTAATCGTCAGGCAAATGCACTCGGCGCCGCGGTGCTGACAGCGGTGTTGAATCAACAAACATAGGAGACCGCCATGCAGGGCGCACTTCACCTATCCCGGCGTCAGTCGCTTCAGGGACTTGTCGTACTCGGTGCCGGAGCGGCACTCGGCGGAATCGCACGGCCTTCTCCGGTATTGGCACAGGACATATCGGACGAGGACATTTTCCGCTTTGCGCTCAACCTCGAATACATGGAGGCTGAATACTACCTCCGCGGCACCACCGGAATGGGCATCGAAGCAGCCGATGTCGGTTCGAAACCCGGCGACGTCGTTGGTGGAAAGCAAGTCTCGTTCGAGACGCCGGCCATCGGCGAATTCATGCAGGAAGTCGCGGAAAACGAACTCGCGCACGTCCGCTTCTACCGCAAGACGCTTGGAACAGACGCTGTTGACCGGCCGGCCATCGATTTCGATGCGGGGTTCAAAGCCGTCGCGGAAGCAGCGGGCCTCGGGCCGGACTTCGACCCCTTCGGCAACGAAACGAACTTCGTTCTCGGCGGGATGCTGTTTGAGGATGTCGGCGTCACTGCCTATGCCGGCGCGGCGACAGTTCTGAAAAACAAGGACTTCCTTGCGGCCGCCGCAGGCATTCTGGCAGTCGAGGCCTACCACATGGGGATGGCGCGATCTACGCTATACCGGAAGGGAGAGGAAGCCTGGAAGGCCGCCAATGCTGTCTCCGATGCCCGAGACAAAATCGACGGATCGGACGATAAGGACCAGGGTATTCAGGCGGACGGCAAAGCCAACATCGTTCCGTCGACGCCCGATGCGATCGCGTTCACCAGAACGCCGCAGGAGGTGCTCCGGATCGTCTACCTCACCGACAAGGATGGAGTGAGCAAGGGCGGCTTCTATCCGGAAGGGATGAACGGCACGCTCAAGAGCACCTGAGCCAGTTGCGACGAGTGACGATGCGCCGCCGGAAACCGAGCGGCCTCGCAGTGGCTGCTCTTCGAGAAAGACCATGAGTAAAGATGATGATGTGAACCACGGATCGGCAGCTTCAAGCCGAGTGCTGTCTCGCCGCAATTTCCTGAAGTCTCTGTGACCGGTGCGGCGATTGCCAGCGCCGGCGGCCTTTCAGCCTGTATGACTGGACCGATGGCAGCCGGAAAGACAACCAAGGCGCTGGCGCTGTACCAGGACACCCCAAATCGTGGCCGACGCTGCGGTGGGTGTACTCACTTCCGAGAGCCAAACGGGTGCGAGATCGTTGCCGGTGCAATCAGCCCAAATGGCTGGTGCCGTTTCCACGAGCCGCTGCCGGCTTGATGCAACAAATTGCGGTCTCCCGCCTTACGTCTCGGGCGGGAGCAACGTGACGTCAGCTTCCACGTCCAGAGCGGACGTTGGCCGGCCGGCGGTAAGGCATCTGCTTAGGGTCATGGGCGTGAATTCGTTCTCGGAGAGCGAACGTCCGCCATTGGGTCGATCAGCGGAATGGCCGCTTGTCTGTAACTTCGTCCCGAAAGCGGAAGGGCAGGTTTCGGCCCCCGTGCCGCAGGCAAGATCTGTGAGACGAAGCGTCCCGGCCCCTCGGCCATCAGGACCCGATGCAGCAGCCCATAGACCTCGCGATTGGCCATATTATTGGCTCCGATGACTTTCTGGTTGGCCGCCAGCCCGTTGGCGAACAACTCCTGATTGGATGCCATTTGCCGCCCGGGCTTGGAAAGTTGACGTTCTCCCGCGCAGTCCCATCCAATTGCCGCCCGCGTAGGTAACGCGGATATTTCACCAGGTCCCGAAATCAAATGATGCGCAGCCGCCGTCTCTGTCTGATCTTTGGAACTTAATCATATCAGTAGAAAATAACCGTAACCATCTTTCATCTTGCCGCGTATGGTCCGATCATCTGCCGGTGCTGGTTTGGGGACATGCAATGAAGAAGGTCGCTGCTCTCCTGGTACTTTCTCTCGTTACCATGCTGCCCGCCATGGCAGCCGCGCAGTCCTACGTGCCGGAGCTTGGGCCATCGCCGCCGCAGGATGCTATGCAGCTGTATCCGGGCGGCGTCGAGAAGGCGCTGGCCGCCCTGCCGGACATCGTCAAGAAAGTCAAGGAAGCATCCAACATTCCCGGCTTCGCCGTGGCGGTGGTGCATGGCGGCAAGATGATCTTTGACGAAGGCTATGGCCTTCGCGACAACCGGGACGACACATCTAAGGTCAGCAGCACCACCATCTTCCAGGTCGCCTCGGTGTCGAAGTCGATCTCGGCTACGGTGGCCGCCATCGCCATGACGAAGGACCGCAGCTTCGACTGGGATACCCCGGTCGGCAAGGTCTGGGACGGCTTCCGCCTCGATCTCGACTATGTCTCGGGCAACGCCACCATCGGCGATTTCTTCGCCCATCGCTCGGGCCTTCCGATGGCGGCGGGCGACGAGCTCGAGGATCTCGGTTTCCAGCGCAAGCAGATCGTCGGGAGCCTGTGGATGGTGCCGCTTGATCCCTTCCGCATCTCCTATCACTACGCCAACTTCGGCACGACGATCGGCGCCGAGGCGGTGGCCCATGCCGAGAAACAGGATTGGGAGCCGCTGGCCAAGAGCCTGCTGTTCGATCCGCTCGGCATGCGTTCGAGCAGCTATCTGCACAAGGACTTCATTGCCGCCGGCAACGACCGCGCTCTGCTGCATGCGCGCGTGGCGGACAAAGTCTTCGAGCCGCTCTACGACCGCGATCCCGACCAGCAGGCGCCGGCGGGCGGCGTCTCCTCCAGCGTCCAGGATCTTGCCAAGTGGATGATCCTGCTGCTTGCCGACGGCACCTATAACGGCCAGTCCATGATCGACCCGAAGATCCTGCAGCCCGCCATCACACCGCAGATCGTGACCTACCGCGGCGAGACGCCCGATACGCGGATCAGCTCCTATGGTTATGGCTTCAATGTCGGGGTGAACACCAATGGCCGCACCACCATGGGCCATTCTGGCGCCTTCCTGCTCGGCGCCGGCACCACCTTCCAGATCTTGCCCTCGGCCGATGTCGGCATCGTCGTGCTCACCAACGGTGCCCCCGTCGGCGCCGCCGAGGCGGTCGCCGCCAGCTTCATGGACATCGTGCAATATGGCCAAGTCACCCGCGACTGGTATCCCTACATCAAGCCGCGGTTCATGGTCTACTACAAGCCGGTGGGCGACCTCGCCGGCAAGGGCAAGCCGACGAACCCCGCCAAGGCGCGCAGTCCCTCCTTCTACGCCGGCCAATATACGAGCCACTATTTCGGCACCGCCACCGTGCTGGCCGATGGCGAAAAGCTGGTGCTCGAACTCGGCCCCAAGCCCATGCAATTCACGCTCGAACACTGGGACGGCGACACCTACGCCCTCACCCCCCGCGGCGAGAACGCCCCCATCGGCTCGCTGTCATCGGTGACGTTCGTCGGTTCCTCCGGCGGCGTTCACGCGCGGGTGATGACGGTGGACTATCTGAATGAGAACGGGTTGGGGCATTTTCAGAGGTAAGGGGTGGAGGCGTCGGGTGCTCCATACACCCCATGCCGTCGAAAAGCCGGACCGGCCATCTGCAAGGTGATGCCTGAGATGGCGGATCTGTGACGGTTCGCTTCCGAGCGTAGCAATTAGGAAGCCGGCATTTGCTCGGGAGCTTCCGACAAGCTATGTCCGCTTTGGCCAGCCGCTGATCCGAAGCAGACCGACGGCTCCCGGCCCAGACTGCAGGGCGGCAATGCCTCTATCTCTGCCGGAGAGATCACCTTTGCCGCTTCCTGAAAGCAGACATAACCAGCGACCACGCTGGAGGTCATGGATGCGCCAACTTCGGTCGTTCAGAGCGGCCGCTACAATGTCGGCTGCTGGGGCATTCATGACATTCAGTCAAAGAGAAGCGCGCGGCGATTTGGATCAATTCTGACCAGGACGGTACGTCACCTGAACGCACGTACAGCAGGCTATCCAATGGCGATTGCCATGACGCCTCGCGTGCAATAGGCCTTTGCCGGAAAAGCGCAGGGAGGATTGTCGTGAGAGAAACAGCCGGGACATGGCGCGTCGGTATCCTTTTTTCGCGCAGCGGCATCACCTCGGTCACCGAAAGCGAGCATTTCTATGGAACCGCGCTCGCCATTGAGGAGATCAATGCCAGCGGCGGCGTGCTGGGCCGGCAGATCGAGCCGATCGCCTACGATCCTGGCAGCGACCCCGAGGCGTTCCGCTCGCTGGCCCGCAAGCTGCTGACCGAGGACGATGTCAACGTCATCTTCGGCTGCTCGATGTCGGGCAGCCGCAAGGCGGTGCTGCCGATCGTTGAGCGCTACAACGGCCTGCTCTGGTACCCGTCGATCTACGAAGGCTTCGAATATTCGGAAAACGTCCTCTACACCGGCGCCACGCTCAACCAGAACACCTTCGCACTGGCCGACTTCATCCTGCAGCGTTACGGACCGCGCGTCTTCATGGCCGGGTCCGACTACATCTATCCGCATGAATCCAACCGGGTGATGCGCGACCTCCTGGAATGCAAGGGCGGCATCATTGTCGAGGAACAGTATGTGCCGCTCGACGCTGATGAACGCCGCATGCGCCGGCTGATGGCCGACATCGAGAAGGCCGCGCCGAACGCCGTCTTCTCGACCGTTATCGGGCGCAGCGCACAGATCCTCTACAGGCTCTATGCCGAAGCCGGCATCGACCGGACACGACGGCCGATCGCCAGCCTGACTCTCGCCGAAGGCGAGATTCGCGTGATCGGCGCCGAGCACTGCACCGGACATGTGCTGGCCGCCCCCTATCTGGCGAGCGTCGACAGCGGCGAGAACCAGCGCTTCGTCGGCGAGCTCGCTCGCCGCTTCGGCGACCGCACGACCGCGACCATGTGGTCGCAAACCGCCTATACGCAGGTGCATCTGTTCGCCCGCGCGCTGGAGAAGGCGGGAACCCTCGACACGTTCCGCCTCGGGCAGGCAGCCCTTGCCGTCGACTACGCGTCGCCGGAGGGCAGGATGATGTTCGATCAGGAAAACCGCCACGTCTGGTCGACGCCGCGCATCGGCATCGCCAACGCCACCGGGCAGTTCGACATCGCCTGGCAGTCGCAGGTCGCGATCCGGCCAGATCCCTATCTTGCTGCGACCCATTTCGAAGAGCCGTGGCTTTAGATGACGGCGACGCTCAAACGCATCCTCAACGACCTCCGGCAGGCGAAGATCCTCGTCGTCCACCCGAAGGACGAGGATGGCGCCGCCCTCGTCGATCACCTCAGGCGCCTTGGCTGCGAAGTCAGGGCGGCGTGGCCGCCGCCGGCCTCGATCCCGGGCGACATCGACACGGTGTTCGTGCAGGTGGGCGAGGCGCCGACCGACGCGATGGTGTCGCTCATCGAGGGCGCCAACGCCGCCGTGGTCGCCATCGTCACTTATGAAAGCCCGACCTCGATCAAGGCGATCATCGACCTCAACGCCCATGGCGTCATCACCAAGCCGCTCAGGCAGTTGGGCGTGCTGACGCAGTTTGCACTGGCCCGCTACCGCTACGGCTATGAAGGTCGACTGGCCAACAAGGTACGCAAGCTGGAGGATACGCTGAAGGGACGCCGGACGATCGAGAAGGCGGTGAAGGTGCTGGTCGAGATGAACGGCGTCGACGAGGAAACCGCCTACAAGCTGATCCGCGACCAGGCGACATCGAAGCGGGTCGCCCTGGTTTCGGTTGCCGAAGGCATCCTGGCCGCACAGGAAGCGATGCGGACTTTCGGCTTCGGGATTACCGCGCAAGGCAATCAGAAATAGCTGGACAGCCGACAGCGCGACAAGATTATCGCATCAGAAATTTCCTCCAACTATCTGTTTTTATAACTCTAACAGCCATTTCTTGTTCCGCAGACTGCCGGACTCTTTGGCCCTTGACGCGGCCTCCCGGCTGTGCAACTTCTTAAAGCACGAGCAGGTTTGCTCATCGGCAGGAGTGCCGTTTCACATTGATGGCTATGTAGCCCTTGGCTCGCGGATGACGTCCGCGCCAGGGGTTTTTTGCGTTTGGAGACTGGTCTTGGCAATACCTGAGAAAGCATCTGCGGACCTCCGTCTGGCCTGCATCCAATTCCAACCGGCCATCGGCCGGTTGGACGACAATCTCAAGTCGATGGAGCGGCTGATCCGCCAGGCCGCCGGGCTCGGCGCAACGGTGGTGGTGCTGCCGGAACTCGCCGACAGCGGCTATGTCTTCGACAGCCGGGAAGAGTTGGCCGCAATCGCCGCCCCCATCCCTGCCGGACGCAGTGCCTTGCTGCTGTGCTCGCTGGCACACGAACTCGGCATGCACATCGTCAGCGGCCTTGCCGAGCGCGATGGCGACCGGTTCTTCAACGCAGCCATGCTGTGCGGGCCGTCCGGCCCTATCGGCACTTTCCGCAAGCTGCATCTGTGGAACCGAGAGAAGCTCTATTTCCAGCCGGGCAATCTCGGCCTGCCGGTGTTCGATACAGCGATCGGCAGGATCGGCGTGGCGATCTGCTACGATGGCTG
Organism: Mesorhizobium temperatum; assembly: GCF_002284575.1. Classification (GTDB taxonomy): domain Bacteria; phylum Pseudomonadota; class Alphaproteobacteria; order Rhizobiales; family Rhizobiaceae; genus Mesorhizobium; species Mesorhizobium temperatum. The sequence continues at coordinate 195,479 of NZ_NPKJ01000022.1, read as the reverse complement.
GTTCCCCGAGACTTACCGGCAGCTGGCGCTGAAGGGTGCCGAGTTGGTCTGTGTGCCGACCAACTGGGTCCCGATGCCCGGCCAGGGCCATCACCTCGAGCCGATGGCCAACATCCTGCACAAGGCGGCCGCCCACAGCAACGGCATCTACATCGCCTGCGCCGACCGCGTCGGCACCGAGCGCGGCCAGGCCTTTGTCGGCCGGAGCCTGATCGTCGGGCCGACCGGCTGGCCGATCGCCGGCCCGGCCAGCGAGCAAGACGAGGAAATCCTCATCGCCACGATCAGCCTCGGCGACATCGCCAAGAGCCGGGCGCTGAGCGAGCGCAACGACGCTATCGGTGACCGCCGCACCGACGTCTACGGATAACCAAGAAGAAGCCGGCACTACCCGGTACGATCAACACTGAGAAAGGGGAATACCATGAGAAACAGAACAGTGATCCTTGCATTCGTTAGCGCCGCCTTGGCCGGCGTCGCCCTGGCGACCACCGCCTTCGCCGAGGACGGGCCGATCAAGATCGGCATCCCGGTCGGTCTCTCCGGCGCCAACAGCGTCGTCGCGCCCTCGGTCGTGCAGTCGGCCGAACTGGCGGTCGCCGAAATCAACGCCGCCGGCGGCGTGCTGGGGCGGCAGCTCGCACTGGAAATCGCCGACGACGCCTCCGGTGCTGCCGGCGCGCAGAAGGCCTTCGATGCGCTGGTCTTCCAGAAGGAGGTCAACGCGGTCATCACCATGGAGACGAGCGCGGCGCGCAATGCCGGCCTGCCGATCATCTCCAAGGGCGACATCCCCTACATCTACACCTCGTTCTACGAGGGCAAATCCTGCAACGCCAACTTGTTCGTCAACGCCTGGGTGCCCGAGCAGCAGGTCCCGCCGATCGTCGACAATTTCATCAAGTCGCAAGGCGCCAAGAAGTTCTTCCTGATCGGCTCGGACTATGCTTTCGGCCGCGGCATGCTGGAGTTCGCCAAGGCTTACATCGAGAAGTCGGGCGCCAGCATCGTCGGCGAGGAATACCTGCCGATGGAAGGCAGCGACTGGACGGCGATTATCTCCAACCTGAAGAGCTCCGGCGCCGATGCCGTGATCACCTCGACGGCGGGCGGCGCGCCCAATGTCACCTTGACCAAGCAGTTGCGCGGGGCCGGTGTCACCATCCCCTACGGCAATCTGGCCGTCGATGAAGGAACCGCCAAGAGCATGGGCGCAGATGCGGCCGGAATCTTCATTTCCGCTTCCTATGTCACCAGCATCGACAGCGACGCCAACAGGAGCTTCCTTGTCGCCATGCAGAAGAAGTTCGGCGCCGAACTTCGCACGCCGAACGACCTTTCGGTGCCGGAATATGAAGGCATCTATCTCTACAAGGCCGCAGTCGAGAAAGCCGGGTCGACCGACACCGCCGCTGTGCTCGCAGCCCTCGCCGAGGTATCCTTTGTCGGCCCGCGCGGCACGGTCTCGATGAGCAGGCAGCACCATGCTCCGCTGACCATGTATCTCGGCCAGGTGAATGCGGACGGCTCGGTCACGGTGGTCGACACCTTCAAGGGCGTCGACCCCGGCGAACAGTGCCCGAACTTGTAGTCGCGCCTGCAATCGCTACGGGGTGGCGGTCGTCCGCCGCCCCGTTCCACATGATCGGGGACTTGCCATGACGCTTCTCCTGGACGTGGTGACGACAGCGGCGATCCTGTTCATCGTCGCCGCCGGCCTGCTGGCGATTTTCGGCGTGCTGAAGATCATCAATTTCGCGCACGGCGCCTGGCTGACGATCGGCGCCTATTGCGCGGTGGCAACGGCCGGCCTTGGGCTCAACCCATGGCTGGCGCTGCCGATCGCTTTTGCCGTGGGAGCGATCCTCGGCGGGATCACCGAGTTGGTCATCGTGCGACCGCTCTATCGCCGACCGCTCGACGCCATCCTGGCGACCTGGGGCCTGGGCATTGTCATCGGCCAGTTGATCACGCTGTGGTTCGGGCGCGACGTGCAGTTCACCCCCAACCTCCTGTCGGGCACCGTCGATGTCTTTGGCGTCGGGTATTCGCTCTACCGGCTGTTTGCCGTCGCCGCCGCGCTGGTGATCGGGCTCGCCTTCACCTTTCTTCTCGAAGGAACGCGGCTCGGCCTGTCGGCGCAGGCAGTGATCATGAACGAGATGCTGGCGCGCGCGCTCGGCATCGATACCGCGCGCGTACGGCTGGCTACCTTCATGGTCGGCACCGGACTGGCGGCGCTGGCCGGCGTGCTGTTGACGCCACTGACCAGCGTCGATCCCAACATGGGCGTCGCCTGGCTGATCGGCTCGTTCATGCTGGTCATGGTGGCCGGCTCGTCCTTCTCGACGTTGGCCATCGCGTGCCTCGTGTTCGGCGGCGCCCAGGTTCTGGTCAGCACCTTCGTCAGCCCCATTTTCGGCGGCATCACGGTGGCGGTCCTATGCGCCCTGGTGCTGCGCATCAGCCCGAAGGGATTTGCCCGTGCATGAGAACCGTTCCACCCCCGCGAGGGTCTGGCTGCTTGCCGCACTGGCGCTTGCGGCAGCGGTCGTCGTCATCATCGGGCCGGCGCTGTTCGACCGCTTTACGCTGAACGTGCTGACCCGCTCGATGATCTACGCCATGTTGGCGGTGACCGTTGACATCCTGTGGGGCTACACCGGCATCCTGACCTTCGGGCAGGCTGCGTTCTTCGGCACCGGCGCCTATGCCAGCGCCATGGTGCTCAGCCATCTCGGCGCCTCCCCGGCGCTGATGGTCCTGGCGCTTGCACTGGCGATCATCGTGCCGGTGTTGCTCGGTGCCTTCGTCGGCTGGTTGTCATTCGGCCACGGCTCGACTCCGCTCTATGCGACGGTGATTTCGCTCGTCGTGCCGATCGTTGTCACGCAGCTGGTGTTTTCGGGTGGCGTGTGGACCGGATCGAGCAGCGGGCTGGTCGGCTATTCCGGCCTGCCGCTCGGTCTGCCGGGCTATTTCCGGCTGACCGGCATCTGCCTCATCGTCACCACCGTTGTCGCCCTGGTCTTCACCCGCTCGGATGCAGGCAAGCTGCTCGTCGCCATTCGCGACAATGAAGCGCGCTGCGCCTATCTTGGCCTCAATCCGCAGCGGTTGAAGATCGTGCTGACAACGATCCTCGCCGGCGTCGCCGGCATTGCCGGCTTCCTCTATGCCAACGCGTCGGGCGTGGTGGCACCTGAGAACACCGGCTTCGTCTTCGGCACCGAGATCGTCATCTGGACGGCGCTGGGCGGCCGCGGCACGATCATCGGGCCGGTGATCGGCGCGATCGGCATCGATTACCTCAGCGCCCAGCTTTCCGGCGACCTGCCCTTCCTGTGGAACCTGGTGGTCGGCGCGCTGTTCGTCGTGATGATCATCCTGTTGCCGAACGGGCTGGCGCAACTGGCCAGGATGGTCCTGCCGCGCCGCAATGAAGAGCAGGCCAGCCCATCGGGCAGCCCTACCCTCGCCGCCGAACCGGCCGGCAACGGATCGGAGGCCGGCAACCGCGTGCTCGCCGTCAGCGGCCTCGGCAAATCCTTCGGCAGCCTGCAGGTGCTGCAAGGGATCGACCTCGACGTTCACCCCGGTGAGCTGGTCAGCCTCGTCGGTCCGAATGGCGCAGGCAAGACGACGCTGCTGCGCTGCCTGAGCGACGGCACCGAAGCCACGACCGGAACCGTCACCATCGCCGGCCAAGACATCAGCGGCATGACGCCGGATGAAATCGTCGCCCTCGGGGTCGGACGCAAGTTCCAGGTGGCGAGCGTCTTCGACAGCCTGACCGTCGCCGACTGCCTGCGCATGGCACGCGCCTCGCGCAACGCGCCGAGCCTGCTGCGCCGCTCCGCCACGCTTGGACTGCCGGCGGCTGCGACCGACATTCTGCGCTCCACCGGGCTCGACCGCATGCTGCTCGGCCGGCCGGTGTCACTGCTGTCGCATGGGCAGAAGCAGAGCCTCGAGCTCGCCATGGTCGTTGCGCTCGAGCCAAAGCTCATCCTGCTCGACGAGCCGACGGCCGGGCTGACCAAGGTCGAACGCACCACCATCGGCGCGACGCTGCAGAAGCTGACCGGCGAGCTCGGCTTCGCCGCCATCCTGGTCGAGCACGATCTCGATTTCGTCCGCGACATCTCGACCAGGATCGTCGTTCTTCACCAGGGCAAGCTCGTCCTCGACGGCAGCGTCGATCAGGTCGTCAATTCTGAAGTGGTGAGGACGATCTATTCGGGAGGCGCCCATGCTTGAGGCAAGACAGGCGGAGACCAAAATCATGGCGCCGAAACTGTCGCTGTCGAATGTATCGAGCGGCTACGGGCCGGTTGCCATCATCGAGGCGCTGTCGCTGGCCATCGCGCCCGGACAGATCTTCGCGCTGATGGGTAAGAACGGCATGGGCAAGACCACCGTGCTGAAAACCATCCTCGGCTTCGTGGCGCTGCGCTCGGGCGACATCCGCCTCGATGGCGCGTCCATGTCAGGTGTCTCGCAGGCCTCGCTGATCGCGTCCGGGGTCGGCTACGCGCCGCAGGAGCAGGCCCTGTTCCAAGATCTCAGCGTGCGCGACAATCTGCGCCTCGCCTTGCGCTCGGATCGCGGTTTTGCGCAAGCCGTGGAACGGGTTTACGGGCATTTTCCGTTCCTCAGGGAGCGCCTGTCGCAACGGGCCGGAACGCTGTCCGGCGGCGAGCAGAAGATGCTCATTCTCGGCCGCGCGCTGATGCTGCGGCCGAAGCTGTTGCTGATCGACGAGATTTCCGAGGGGCTGCAGCCCTCAGTCGTCGAACGCATCGCCGCGGCACTCAGGGAGGAGCGCAGGACGAACGGCACGACAATCCTGATCGTTGAGCAGAACCTGCCCTTCGCCCTCGGCATCGCGGACAGCTGGGCGGTGCTGAAGCTCGGCCGGATCGACGATGCCGGAGATGTGACGGCGGGCACAGCGGCCCGAGTCCTTCAGCACCTGAAGATCTAAGACACGTGCATCCGGAAGCGAGGTCGCGGCAACGGGAATGTCCGAACCGGCAACCAGGACGATAGTCCGGTTCGGGGCGCATTCCGGCCTTTCAGTCTGGAGATCCGAACGTCCGACTAGGGTCAGCTCACGACGACGCCCGCGCAGCAGGATCGATGAGGTCGTTGCCGTGTGCGTAGAGATTCTTCGTCAGCTTTTTGTCGAGGTCGGAAAAAATGCCCATTGATCTGCTCCAGGCCAGCCTCTCTGCTCTAATTGAAGGCTGACGGAAATGTTCCCGGATGATCGATCACAACAGCTACTGCTCCGGCCTAAACGCTGGGCTAGCGGTCAAAATCTGACGCTTCGTACCTAGGTCGGTTGTGTCTCCGGCTGGGTTGAGCAATGACTTAATCATCGTCATCGTCATCCTCATAGCGGCCACGGTCCCACTCGCGGTCGTGATCACTGTTCCAATCCTCGACAAAGACCCGACGCTTAACGTAGCGCTCGCAATAGCCGTCTTCGCAATAGGTTTCGACAATCCGCTCGCGCACCACGCCGTTGTTGGATGAGCTGTTCGAACTCGTATTCGACGATTGGCTCCCCGCCTGGGCCGAGCTGGTCGCCAAGGCCGCAACAGCAAACAGGACAAATTCGATACGCATGGCTCTCTCCTTCGCTAGCTATCACATTAGGCCATCGACCCTGAACCGTCGATGAACCGCGGCGGACGCCGGGACGATCCACTAGACCCTGACGCAATCCGCCATTTCCCAAGAGTTGGGCCAAGGGCTGCTAACCACCCTGAGCGGTCCTACGGCTCCGGTACCAAGCGTCAGATTTTGACCCCCTAACTATAGAATTGCGCCTGAGCTATTAACGGTTACCTTTAGTTTTGTACGCAACTCATCGATTAATGAAGGGTTCCGTAAAAAGGTCCGAAATGTTTGCTAGAAGGTTCCGAGCGGCATCAGATAACTACGCTAGATTAAACGGATATTAAATCGCGCTCATCAAAAGCCACGAACAGGCCCAGGGCAGTAGCCGCCTCGGCGATAGCCTCGGTTACCTCGTCGTTGGATGCGACCAAATCAGGCGCAGCCTGCCGAATTTGGTTCAATGCCGCTTTGATTGAGACGGTGTCCCCATGGTCTGCCCTATTGAGGATTGCAGTAATCGCCTGATCTAGGTCGTGAGGCACGTACCTTCGAAAGGATGAGTTCGGCTCTCAAAGGACGAACTTACAATGCCGATCGGCGGCCTCTAAGCTCGCTTTGACGCGCTCTGCTCAAAAACGGGTCCCCTTGCTGAGATCGCAATGCCCGGCGCAAGAGATCACTTCTCGAAGGCTATCAAATGAGTGATTTCGACTTACGAAGGCCCAACGCTCTAAGCTTCTTCCGGCTATTCTTTGCGTCGCTTGTTATTATATCCCACTCGCCGGAACTTATAGATGGGAACTCGAATCGTGAGGTGCTGAAGAACATCTTCGGTACGTTGACCTCCGGCCAGGTAGCTGTTTACGGCTTCTTCTTCATTAGTGGCTTCCTCGTGCTCGACAGCGCGATGCGAAGCAGCATCTACGCCTTCATGTCCAGACGTGTACTTCGTATAGTTCCGGGATTTGTTGTGGCATACTTGATCAGCATTAGTCTGGTATTTTGGCTGGGAGGTGGTTACTTTGATGAACTATCTCCGAGCCAGTGGGCGGCTAAGCTTTCCAAAATGGCGCTCTTGCTGAATCCGGCGCAGGTAGGATCGGCGTTTGCCGGGTCCCATGCACCAGATGTTAATGGATCACTATGGACTATAGCATACGAATTTCGTTGTTATGTGCTTGTGGCAATTGTGGTATTCTGTCTCGGTCGCGCCACGCTTGTCTTTTCGATCATGTCAGTGTCACTGGCCATAATCCTCGTTAGTTCCATTTCGCAAGGTGTCTACTTTCGCTACGATCTTGGAAACTTTGAGCCCATCGGTAACGTGGACGATGCCGTACGTTTTACGATGATATTTTCCATTGGGGCGTTGTTTCAGCTGCTCAAGGAGAATGTGAGGAGGAGCAATCGGGTAGCGCTTTTGTGCTGTATCCTTCTCATAGGCGGGATGTGCTCGGAACGGCTAGCGCCCCTCGCAGTGGGCGTGTTTGGAGGTTATCTGCTCCTGTATTTGGCGTTTCTAAACGAGAACAGCGTCTTAAATTCGATTAACCGAAGGAATGATATATCGTACGGCGTGTATCTCTACGCATGGCCGATTCAGAAGCTACTGATCATGTGTGTTCCGGCAATCACGCCTACGCAGCTAACGATCTTGACCTTGCCTATAGCAGTCTGCGCGGGCTTTCTCAGCTGGCATCTTGTTGAGAAACGCGCGATCCATATGCGGCTGGCGATCCTCCGCACTGCATAGTTCGGCTGTCGTTGGGCCGGTGCCCATGTTTGAAGACGACCTCGGTCGGAGGCGACGGCTCCGCCCGTCGGATAGACGCGGTTTCGCTCGCCGGACCGCCAGCACATGCTCGACGTGCCAGTTCCCATTGGCGTAGGAGGCGGGCAGAATGGTTACCCATAGTCCATCGATACCATAAACGACGCGATCGCCCGGGCCTTCCGCTGAAGCCCCTCGCGCCTGGCGTCGTCGAGTTCATAGATCACCTGTGGACGGTGCGCACTTAGCGTCTCACTCATGCCTTGAAGCACATCCATTTCCGCGCCCTCTACCTCGATCTTGACGAACGATGGCCCTCTGAGTCCGCGGATCCTGATCGCATCGTCGATGGTGTTCACGACCACGCTGATGCGGCCGGTCATGTCCGGCGGCGCGGCGGCTGTCGACAGCGCGGCGCCTCCGATGTGCCGTGCTAGAAGAAGTTCGTCGTGACCGCTTACCGGACCGGCCGCTTCGGCGAACACGCAGATGGTGTCGAACCTGTTGGGCCGAGCGCTCTGCTCAATCGCGGCAGCGCTTTGCGGCACCGGTTCAAATGCGTAGACGCGCCCTGCCGCCCCCACGCGGGCGCCGCAATCGATGTCGTAGACATACGTAAGTAGCTGCTGAATCGGCGGCTCGTAGGCGCCCCGCGCAAAATCTGGGTCGCCGCCTCGCGTTACGATCCTGAGGCCACCCGCCTCGCCACCAGCAATGCGTTGCGATTTGGAGAACAGGTTGCGGAGCGTTACAGCCAGGTTCACTCGGCCTCCTTCACTCCGCCCTTTGGGCTGGGTGCACCTGACGGCCATCAGGGGAGAGAACGGCGGGCCTGACGGGCCCATTCCAATCCGACATGGGTTGGCCGTAGACCGATACTCTCACCGGGTTGAGCGCTACACTGAGGGTCGCCGTATGCGCATCACATCGGCCTACAAGCTGCGAGGCACTTGGCGATCGCTGCCCACCGCTAAGGCTCAATGGCTCATGATTTTTGTGGAAACATGGACCCGTGTGCCTGGGCGCAGTTTCTGATAGACGGACTTGAGCCGTTCTGCGCGCGCCTCCCACGAATACAGCTCGACGGCACGCTTACGCCCTTCGCTTCCCATTTCGCTTGCCCGGACCGTATCCTCCAGCATCGTGATCAATGCCTGGGCGAGTTCGCCAGGAGCATCGACTTCGACCAGCATCCCGGTGCTGCCAGCTAGAATGGATTCACACATCCCGCCCACGCGCGTTCCCACCACCGGTATCCCGCAGGCCATGCCCTCCACGACCGATATTCCGAAGCTCTCGCTGAGTGACGGATTCACCACAATGTCGGCTTCATGGTACGTCGCTACGAGGTCCTTGTGGGGCACGTTGCCCACGAAGTGAACTCGATCACGTAACCCGTGGCGCTCGATGAGTTCCTCTAAGTGTTCCCGATATTTGCAATTGCCCCAGCAATCGTAGAAACGGCTCAACGCGGTAACCGGCGGATCCGACGAGAGGCTGGTCACGAAGTCCACCGGAAGCGGAGAATGCGGCCCGGCGATCCGAAGTTCCACGTCCGCGAACCTGGCCGCAACCTCACTGAAGGCCTCGATCAGTGTGTGAAGCCCCTTCTCTGGCGACACCCGCCCAACGAACAGGATGACACGTCGGGTTCTGGTGGATGCGGAAGCCCGCTGCTCGCTCGGCCGAAAGTAAGAAACGTCCACGCCGTTACCGACAGTGGCAACGACGCCAGGATAGTCCGGGAATGCAGAACGAAAGGTCCTTGCTATGTGGTCGCTGACGGCGACCACCGCATCCACCACCTTGAGCTGACGGGCCACCTGATCGCGGTCACGCTGTGACAGCCACTCACACTGCATCTCAAGCACGAGCCGATGAGATGAGCTGGCTGCCTTCAGTTCCCGGCACCATGCCCAGTAATTCATCAAATGGACGATATCTGGTTGATCTACGGCGAGGTAGCGACGAATCTTGTTACGATATTGCGAGTGGTCATCGGCCTTCCGATCCAGCCGCAGCCAGCGCGCCAGACGCGGAAACTGGTGGATGATCCGCTGCAGCGCGCGGTCACGCCGCGCCGGAGCCCGCCGCACCGCGAACGGCAGGTCCGCGGGCACCGTGTCGTCTCGGTAATGCTTGCCATAGAGCGTAATCTGCAGGCCTTCGCCAAGCCGCAGCGCCGTATTGTAGACGATCAGACCGATTGAGTTTTGAACAGGCGGAAAAAGTCTATCGTACGGCTGACCGACGTATACGAGCTTCATGTCACTCCCCACCGTCAGCTCGTTTAGGCGACTCTTCTAAGTGCAGGGCGGTCTTCCGGTCGGGAGAGGTGGTCGGCGAGGCGGCGAATGCCCTCTTCGAGCGGCACCAGGGGACGGTCCAATATAGCCTTCATCTTGTTCGTGTCAGGACAGCGGCGCGTCATGTCGCCCTCCGCAAGGGGCGGTCGGAATTCCAATTTCGATGACGAGCCCAGCACTTCGATGACAAACTCGGCCAGCTGTCGAATGCTCATTTCGACGTCGCTGCCCACGTTGATCACTTCGTTCTCGTGCGCGCGCGTTCGATGAACCGCGATGCAAGCGTCAACCGTATCGTCGACATAGCAGAAGGTGCGGGTCTGCGAACCGTCCCCGTAAATCGTCAGGGGCTCGCCGCGCTGGGCGGCACGCACAAATCGCGGCAGAACGAAATCCTCGCTCTGACGTGGTCCGTAGGTGTTGAAGAAGCGAAAAATGGTAAATGGCAGTCCAAACTCACGCTGAAAAGTGCGCAGATAGACCTCTCCGAGATTCTTCACCACTGCATACGGCAGACGAGAGTTAAGCGGCGTGGTGCTCTCGTTTTGAGGAATCTCGAAAGGCTCGCCATAGACCTCCGATGACGAAGCGAAGTAGACACGCTCGGCGCCGGTGTTCTTGCATAGCCTCAGCACGTTCTCGATCCCGGTGATGTCGCGCAGCACGAGCAACGGATTTGCCAAAGTCCGCTGCACACCGACCACGGCCGCGAAGTGGAAGACGTGGGTGAAATGGAAGCGGTAGAACAACGATGAGATGTCGTCGAAATCGTTCGCATCCGCCTTTACTACGGTCAGATTGCCCGCGTCTATTTGTACCTTGTCTCGACTTCCGGTCGACAGGTTGTCAGCGACGACCACCTGGGTCTGAGGTAGCTTGACCAACGCGCGAGTGAGGGCACTGCCGATATTGCCCGCTCCACCAGTTACCAGGATCGATTGCGTCATAATCCCCACCTCAACCGAACAGGTTTAATCGACTGACGCAATGTGCGTCCCTTCGCCAAACGCGGCATCCTCGATCTCGCGAGCGAAGGTGGCTCCCAGATCCTTTAGGACGTCGCTTGAAAGTTAAATGTGGCAGCGCAAGGTTTATTTGACAACGAGGCTTGGGGTAAGCATTTCGGCTGTTCTCCCAATGGTGCATCCATGCTATTTTCAGCTCTGGGGGTTGGCTAAGCGCATACATTTTGCTGATTGCTGTGAACTGCTTCCCCGCGGTAATTGAGGCGATCCTTTATTGTCGACATTGAAGCGAAAGTTGCCAGCATCTCATGCAGACTGCTCCAGACCTTCAGGAACTGGTTAACCGCATCCGAACGCGGGACTACACCATTGGCATCATGGGCCTCGGCTACGTTGGTTTGCCGCTCGCCATGATCTCGCTGGACGCGGGGTTCAAAGTCATCGGTTTCGACATCGACGCGTCTCGGGTTGCACTTCTTAACCGCGGAGAAACCGGCATAGATCATTTGCCTGGTGCTGCCATCAAAGTGGCTGTCGACAGCAAGCGGTTTCGCGCCACCGGCGATTTCGCCGACCTAAGCGAACCCGACGCGATCTTGATAGCGGTGCCAACGCCGCTTACCAAAAACCGGGAGCCGAACCTGTCGTTCGTCGAAAACAGCGCACGTGCGATCGCGGAGCGGCTGCGCCCTGGTCAACTTGTCGTTCTGGAGTCGACGACCTGGCCAGGAACGACGCGAGAGGTCGTGCAGCCGCTGCTCGAGGCGACGAATCTTTCTCTAGGAAAGGACTTTTTTCTCGCCTATTCGCCCGAACGGGTGGACCCAGGCAACGACGTACACACCACCGCCAAAGTTGCAAAGGTGATAGGCGCCGACGACCCATCGTCCCTACAGGTTGCCAAGGAACTGTACGACCAGATCATCGTGCAAACCGTTCCCGTGGCCTCCACCGCAACGGCGGAGGCTGTGAAGCTGACCGAGAACATATTTCGCTCTGTGAACATTGCGTTGGTCAATGAGCTAAAGGTGATTTTTGACAGGATGGGCATCGACGTCTGGGAGGTGATCGAAGCCGCCAAGACCAAGCCGTTCGGATATATGGCATTTTATCCAGGCCCCGGCCTCGGCGGGCACTGCATCCCGATCGACCCATTCTACCTGACCTGGAAGGCAAGAGAGTACGAAGTAACAACGCGCTTCATCGAACTTGCCGGTGAAATCAACACGAACATGCCGCATTATGTGGTTGACCGCCTTGTGGAGGCCTTGGACCGGCGAGCCAGCCGCGGCCTGAGCGGTTCGCGGATCTTGGTGATCGGGATGTCCTACAAGAAAAACGTGGGTGACACACGAGAAAGCCCATCGCTGAAGCTGATCGACATCATGGAGCGACGCGGGGCAGCCGTTGATTACCACGACCCCTACGTACCGGAGATACCCGGAACAAGAGAATACGCCACCCTGGCAGGTCGCCCATCTGTGGATATCTGCGCTAGCAGTTTGGCATCGTATGATGCCGTCGTCATCTCGACAGACCATGATGCGATTGATTGGCAGAACATCACCAAGCACGCAAAGCTGGTGATCGATACCAGAAATGCTTGTGCGCGTAATCAGTCACGCACCGACAACGTCATAAAGGCATGAGCGGCCCAGCTTGCGCACTGGCTTGGTCAACCTGCTATAAACAAAGTCGAATGGTTTAACACGTCGAGCGGTTGAATTCATTCAGCGCATCGCATTTTCCCGGACTTGAGCGTCGAGGCATGAGCGGCCCGCGCTGCCGTGTAAACAGGTGGTGCCGGACGAGGTCGCTACGGTTCATGCGGCGCGCCGGCCGATGCTCACCCCCTCCCCGTCAGCGGACCTTTTGGTCGCCATCAGCATCCTCGCCGGCCGCGTCATTCCGCCAGACATGGATCGCTTCGAATGCGTCCCATGCGATTGAGACGATGTCGAGATCCCCGTCACCGTCGAGGTCGACCGTCCTTGCTCCCAGATGGCTTTCCATCCCTTCGCCGACCAGCTGCTCGATGAACCGTCCCCCACCCAGATTATGCCAGCTCGAGAGGCGAAGTGCGCCGCGATGCTCGCCCATGATAAGATCCGGCCTGCCGTCCCCAGTCATATCGGACACTGAAAGGCTATTAAGGGAACCACGCGAGGTGATTTCGTGTTGCTCCCAGTCGGAGGAGCTGTCGCCGGGGTTGTGCCACCAATACGCCTTAGCGCTGTCGGCTTTGCCATTTTCCTCGGTCACGACGATGTCCGCACGTCCATCGCCATCAAGATCGGCGGCCGCCACGCGGTCGGGATAGACCATTTCAGGAACTTTTCCAACATGCCGAAGCTCCCAGTCTGGCGAGCCGTCACCTGGATTGCGCCACCATGCGGCCGTCTTTGCATCGCCGGTCGTGGCGACAAGGTCAAGTAGACCGTCGCCATCGATATCGGCGAATGCGATCCCTTCATCAGACGCTTCGGCGCAGATGCGGGTGCGCGGCCATGGCTCGACAGTTGGATCGTCAGGAATCTTAAAATAGAAAACCCCACCGCCACTCGAGACCGCCAGCTCCGGCTTCCCGCCTTTTACGACCTGGGCTAGCGCATGGCCCTGAGAGCCGAGCTCATGACTGGCGGCGGGAACCTCTCCGATCCCGTGCTCTTGAAAGCGGTGCGCTTCAATGTCCTCGGCATGGAGCCACACCAGGTGCAGCGCCCTGCCTCCGCCGCGCTGTGCTATGACCTCCCCGCGCCCATCGCCATCGAGATCCAGGGCTGCGACCGCGTCCACACCCTCAGCAAGCCGGGTCCGTTCCCATTCTGTGTTCCAGGCTTCGGACGGTTGACGGTACCAGAACGGACCCGAGATGATGTCTGTGCGACCATCACCATCCATGGCGGAAAAAGCGAGCCCAAAGGAGCGGACGTGCCCGTTCGTGATGCGATGATAGGTCCAGCGGTCGAGGCGGACCGATGCAGGCGGATCCAGCCGATTGATCCACACTCTGACAGGCGGGTTACCCACCCAGTTCGCCCCATAGATGTCAAAATCGCCGTCCCTGTCGACATCGGCGACGACGCCGTTGTGGAGACCCACATCGTCGATCACCTGACGGGCCCAGCGCGTTCCTCGCCCGTCGATATTGTAATGGATCGCGAGTTTGCGCTCCTCGGTCGTATGCATCTGCCCGACCACGACATCGTTGTCCCCGTCTCCGTCCATGTCGGCTGCCTGCAACGTATGGGCGCCCGCGACAGAAGGCTGAATGACATGGCGGATCCAGCGGCCCGTCGGTCCGGCGAGGGGCTGGAACCAGGCGACGTCGTCAGTGTGCTCGGAACTTGAAGTCAGAATGTCGGCGCGGCCGTCCTGGTCAAGGTCGGTGACGAGCGCCTTGAATGCAGGATTGAACGGACCAAGCTCGTAGCTGCGCCATAGTGCTGGATCGCGTGCTGCCGCTGCGCCTGGATTCGACGCCCATACTCCGTGCAGGACGAGATCGACATCAGCATCGCCGTCAATATCACCGATTGCCATTCCCTCTTCGCCAAAGTTGAAGAAGAACAAGCCCACGCGGGTCCAGGAGCTGGGGCTTTCTTGGAAGAAAATCATCACTTCGCCAGGCGCCCGAACGACGATATCAACGAGGCCGTCCCCGTCGAAATCGGCCGCCTTGATGTCTTTGCCCCAGCTGCCGACTGCACCGATTTCCCGACGCTTCCAGCTGGGACCGTGGGTCGGGTTATCATTCGGCCGCGGGTTCTCGAACCAGACGAGATTGACAGCATCGGGCCCATCGGCCGTGACGATGTCGGGATCACCGTCCCCATCGATGTCGGCAAGCACGCCGTCGGTGGTGAACTCGACGCGGGGCCTCGCGATTACGGTGTGGACCAGATCGGGCCACCGCCACCAAGACATCGCATCCTGGGGGAAGCCGCCAAGAACGAAATCTAGTCGACTGTCGCCGTCTATATCGCCAACAAGCTTTACGTCTCCTGAATAGGGGGCAATCTCTTTGCGTTCAAAAACAAGACCCGACTCTAGAATTTCTTCGGGAGGTCCCTTTCCCTGAGCGGCGTCGCAACTTGCGAGGGTGTACCCGATCATCAGGACCGCGATCAGGCGGCCAAACATGCTAAATGTTGATTTCGTAGCGTGTGAACATTTCGTAGTCGGCCAGCAATCGCCCGACGAAATCGCCCCCCGACAAGTCCGACAGCGTCCGCCATTCATCTTGGTTCTCCAGGCGCTGCATCTGCGACGCATGCGCCGCCAGCGCTTCACGTTTTACGCCGATAACATCGCCAACATAGGCGAGGCTATTGAGCGTGGACGGTGCCCGCAGCCCTGCCGCCGTCTTGATCGTCTGCCGCAAAGTAACACGCCACATATTCGGCAAATCGCCCCACAGACTTGTCCATGGCCAATGGTACCAATACCAGACTGGATACTCGAATACCGTGACAGGGCGACCATAGGCACGAAGCGCCGCGCGAACTGCTGCATTGACGGCGACATGATCGGAAGTCGGATCCTTTGCATGGTTCACGAAAACGCTCTGCGGCCGCCATGAGTTGAGCATCGACACGACCGCATCTGTTATCTCATGAACGTGATGATTGGCCGCCCCGTCTGGAAGGCGTAAGAATGTAACACTTTCGGATGATGCGCCCAGACGATGAACTGCTTCTATGGCTTCAGCCTCGCGTGTCGTCCGCAAGGTTTCGGGATGCATAAGGTGGCGATGAGACGCGGCGCCATCGGTGACGAAAACAAAACGGACCTGGGCGCCCGAGGCAATCTTTTTGGCCGCAACGCCACCGCAACCCAGCGTCTCGTCATCCGGATGCGGCGCAACAATGACAGCCGAAGCTGACCAGTCGCCTATCTCAAACGGCCTAAGTCGCAGTCGCAATTGACTATCAAGCATGGTGCTGAAGGTCCGCCTAAAGGTCCACATCGGTGCGCTTCCATCATCCGTTCGCTCGCGTCGTTGAACGCCGATGGCCCATGGTAACAGAACTCACGGGCGTTCGAGACCCGTGTTTGCTGGTGGGGGAGGCTTTATGAACGTGGGTATCCCCGCGGGGGATTTGGGCCACGGCTGGCCGAGGAAACAGAGAGCCGCCCAAGCCGATGGTCGAGATCGGTCCGATGTGCGCTGAAAGAGATGGTCGAGCAGGGATATAGCCTGGAAAGGTCACCGCCGAGCGGACCGAGACAGCTGCTAAGCCCGTTTCTTGATCGCCCGCGCGGGTGGGCGTGTGGAACGCGGGATGGTCAATCGGTAATCAGGCTGCACCAAACAGACATACGCCGTTTGGGGACGTTTACGTTCCCACGCTCCGGCGTAAGGTTTGGCACGAAGCACTCGAATGAATTCCAATCCCAGCAACGCGCCCGCCGCGATGACATCAGGATATCAGCCGTAACACCGCCTAATTTGATTGCGCTACAAAGAGGATCTCCAGAGGAGCTGCCTATGACCAATAAGAACTGGATGCAGCCACCCTTCCTCTCCAACCACGGTATCCTCAGCCATGCGTGCTTGTGGGGGGTGGAATAGAATGACGAGCAAGCACGCGAAACGCCGTCCCTGTCCCGCGACGGCTCTGCGTTCGCGAGGTTCCAGCTCGACAAACGATAGCTGGAGAGAGGTCGACGGCTCTCCTTTTTATTCACGTAGACCAGGCCAGATCGCTAGCGGCGCAGCCGTGAGACGAAGACGGAAAGCCTTGGCTGCGCGATCGAAAGTCGCAGGCCTGTCTGCCAACGGGCAAAGAGACGTGCGATGACATCGATCGGCGCGAAGATTGTCAGCGGCGCCGCCTGGGCAGCAGTCGAAACATGGGGTCGGCAAGCAGCCATGTTTGCCGTTTTTGTCGTATTGGCCAGGCATCTCGGACCTGAAGCATTCGGCCTCGCCGCCCTCTCCATGGTTGTACCCGTCATTCTTGCTGTTCCGGTCACGATCGGAATACCGGAGGCACTCATCCAGCATCCTAAAATTGAGCCCTTACACTTTGACTCGGCTTTCTGGCTTCTCACCGCGACCGGCGCGGTGATTAGCGGGCTCATCTGGATGTCTGCCGGTTTGATTGCTGCAGCGTTCAGACAGCCCATTCTCGAAGATCTCATCCGCTGGAGCAGCGTGGTCGTCGTAATTCAGGCCCTCTCGTCGGTACCTGCGGCTGTGTTGAAGCGCCAACTCGAGTTCCGCTTGTTCGCGTTGCGTACACTTGCCGGCACCGTCGTCGGCGGCACACTCGGCATCGTCTTGGCAATAGCCGGTTTCGGCGTATGGAGCATGATTTGGATGCACCTTGCAAAAGCGGCTGTGGAAACCGCTGTCCTTCTCCTTGGCAGTTCTTGGCGGCCCGGTCTGACCTTCTCCTATGCAAAGGTTCGTGACCTATTAGGATTTGGCGGCCCGCTTATCGTCCAGACTTTTTGGAGTTTTTTGAACGAGGAAATTCCAAAGGTCCTACTCGGTACGTTCCTCGGCCCCTATGCGGTCGGAGTCTATGCTCTCGCCCGTCGTCCGCTCGACCTTCTGGTGCAGGTATTCCTCAGTCCGCTGATGGCTGTCACTATGCCCACCGTGGCACGGATTCAAGATCAACCCGAAAAGATCGACCGTTTCTTCAACACGACCGTCCGCATGGCCGGGATAGCGGGATTTCCTGCATTCATCGGATTTGCCGCGATCGCACCGATCGCGGTTCCCTTTATCTTCGGCCCGCAATGGGCCAGCGGGGTCGTCGCTGTCCAGATTCTCATGCTGCTGGGCCTGCAACGCACGATTGACAGCCTCTGCGCGTTTACGATCCTTGCAATGGGTCACTCCAGGTTGATCCTGAAGTTGAACATAGCCTACTCTGTTGTCGCAACGACGCTGTTGTCCGTCACTGCGCAGATCAGCCTTGAGATGACAATGGTGGCGCTCGTAGCCTGCAGCCTGGTCCTCCTACCAATCTTCCTCTTCTACGCTCAGCGCATCGCGCGTATCGACGTGCTGAGACCCCTTGAGATCTTCCCACGACTGGCTCTCGCCGCCCTCCTGATGTTCGGCGCCGTCAGCGCGTGGCTACGCAGCGCGCCTGAGCACGCCGCCCAGGAGACGCTCCTTATTGGCGCAATTGTCCTTGGAGCCTCTGTCTATGGTACGGCTCTCTTCGCGCTGGTGCGCTCTGACCTGTTCAATGCGCGAGACTTGTTCCTCAGGCTTCGCGGCTAGTTGGTGTCGGGCGCGGCCTGTAGATGCGGGATTTCGAGGCGCATCCGCGCGAAGTACCGATACTGCCCTCCATCCTTTTTGATGCACCCTGGGCCTGCTTTGGCCAGAGCACGCAATGCCTGCGACTTCGCTGGGCGGCTTGGTGATCTGGCGGGATGTGTGCCGGGAAAGGGCAACGGGAAATGGGAGAAGACCTCGTGCCCGCGCTGCTGCAGCAAGGGTTTGCGAGATCGAACCGCTTTCCCAAACCGCAACCGCGTCTATCGGCGGAATACCGAATCGGCCGGCTGAGCCGTCGTTATCGGATCGGCATGACGATGCACAATCTTCCAGATCCATCTTCTGGGTGAAAGACACTCGTCGCTCTGATCCGGACTGGCGACTCCCGCAGGTCAATATGCTGTGTGTCCGCAGCGGTGAAGCAATTCCCCTAACTGCGAAGTAAAGTAGTGCAGGTTGGCTTGGTCAGTATAGTACGGCGTGAGACAAGGTTCGCGACAGCGTTTTGAGACGGCTCAGTAAATGGCCCCCCTCCACCCCAGGCGGTCCTACGGCTCCGGTACCAAGCACTGGAGCTATAGAATTGCTGCTGAGCTATTCGAAAGAATAGGTGAAACCTCCTTCGGAGGCTCCGACAGTCACTTTCGTCATCTTTTCGCCCTCGAGCGACCGGTTCAGCACGCCGCGGCTCAATTCCGGCAGAAGCGTGTTTGTCAAAATGGCGTCGATCATTCGCCCGCCGGATTCGATCTCGGTGCAGCGGGCCTTGACCAGATCCATGACACCGTCACCGATCACCAACTCGGCATCGCTGCTTAAGCGCAGCCGGCGGGCGATCTTGGCGAACTGATGGCGGGTGATCGCTTCGATCATCATGTCCGAGAGCGGGTAGTAAGGGATGGTTACCACCCGGCCAAGGAAGGCCGCGGGGAAAACCTTCAACAGCGGGGCGCGCAATGCGGTGTCGAGATCGTCGAGGCCCGCCCGTACCGTGCCACTGCTGGTCCGGTCCATGATGACTTCGGAGCCGACGTTCGAGGTGAGCAGGATCAGCGTGTTTTTGAAATCGATCCGCCGGCCTTCACTGTCGTCCATCATCCCCTTGTCGAAGACCTGGAAGAAGATTTCATGCACGTCCGGATGCGCCTTCTCGACCTCGTCAAGCAGGATCACCGAATAGGGCTTGCGCCGGACCGCCTCGGTCAGGATGCCGCCCTTGCCGTAGCCGACATATCCGGGTGGCGCGCCCTTCAAGGTAGAGACCGTGTGCGCCTCCTGGAACTCGGACATATTGATCGAAATGAGGTTCTGCTCGCCGCCGTAGAGCGTCTCGGCCAGGGCCAGCGCGGTTTCGGTCTTGCCGACGCCCGAGGGACCGCAGAGCAGAAAAACCCCCACTGGTTTTTCGGGCGCGCCGAGCCCGGCCCGGCTGGTCTGCACGCGCTTGGCAATCATTTCCATGGCGTGATCCTGACCGACCACGCGTTCGGACAGAGTGGCGGCGAGCCGCAGCGCCTTTTCGGTCTGGCTCGACAGCATCCGGCCAGTCGGGATGCCGGTCCAGTCCTGCACCACGGCAGCCACGGCGTTGCGGTCGACCGACGGCAGGATCAGCGGCGTCTCGCCCTGCGCTTCCGCCAGTTCGGCCATCAGCTCCCGCAGCCGCGCGAGATCGGCAGCCGGATCGGGTGGAGAAGGATCGGCAGTGGCCGTCTGATCCGCATCGGTTTCAGGCGTTTCGATCTCGGGCACATCGGCGCCTGCGCTTTCCACGACCGCCTCCGGAGGCTCCACGGCATCGAGCGGCACACCCTCGCCGCGCAGCCTTGCGCGCAATTCGAGTATCTCGCCAACCAGCGCCTTTTCCCGATCCCAACGTTCCTGCGCGGCCGCGAGCGTGAGTTCGGTCTCGGCAAGCCCGGTTTCGACCCGAGCCTGCCGGTCGGCCACGCCGATGCCGATCGCTGCCTCGCGGCCGATGATAGCGCGCTCGACCTCCAGCGCCTGGCGGCGGCGCATAATGTCCTCCACCTCGGCAGGAGTGGCATGCTGCGAAATGGCGACACGGGCACAGGCGGTGTCGAGAAGGCTCACGGCCTTGTCGGGCAGTTGCCGCGCCGGGATGTAGCGGTGGGACAGGCTGACCGCCGCCTCGATCGCCTCATCGAGGATCTGCACCTTGTGATGCTGCTCGAGGACACCGGCGACACCGCGCAGCATGAGAACGGCCACGGCTTCCGACGGCTCGTCTATCTTGACGACCTGGAAACGGCGAGTGAGCGCCGGATCCTTCTCGATATGCTGCTTGTACTCGGCCCAGGTCGTTGCCGCGATCGTGCGAAGCTCACCGCGCGCCAGCGCCGGCTTCAGCAGATTGGCCGCATCACCGGTTCCTGCTGCGCCGCCGGCGCCGATCAAGGTGTGCGCTTCGTCAATGAACAGGATGACCGGCGTTTCCGAGGATTGGACCTCGTCAATGACCGCCTTCAGCCGTTTTTCGAATTCGCCCTTTACGCTTGCGCCCGCCTGCATCAGGCCGACATCGAGCATGCGCACGCTGACGCCCTGCAGCGTCGGCGGCACGTCGCCCTCGGCGATGCGCAAGGCAAAGCCCTCGACGACCGCGGTTTTGCCGACCCCGGCCTCGCCGGTCAGGATCGGGTTGTTTTGCCGGCGTCGCATCAGGATATCGACGATCTGCCTGATCTCAGGATCGCGCCCGACGACCGGATCGATCTTGCCGTCGTGAGCGCGCTGGGTCAGGTCGGTTGCATACTTCGCCAGCGCCGAATCCCCGCCCGGAGCCCGCCGCGGTGTTTCGGAGGCGGGAACCGCAGTCGAGGCGCCAGCTTCGAGTGAACCCTCCATGACATCTGCGAACCGCGCAATGACGGCCTGCGCATCGATCTTGTCGAATTCGCCGCTTATCTTTGACAGCAGCCCTTCCAGCACCGGCGTCTTCAGGCAGGCGAGCAGAATATGCGCACTGCGGACTTCCTCGACGCTGAATTCCAGCCCCGCCAGGCTCCACGCTTCCTGGATGGCGTGAAAGATGTGATCGGAAAATTCCTCGATTGAAGTGGCGCCGTAAGGCAGCTTGTCGACGGCGCGGGTCATATCGGCCGTGAGCCGGCTCGCATCCACCCCGGCGTCTGCCAGTATCAGTTGCACATCCGAGCGCTCGGAAAGCACCAATTGCTCGACGAAGTGGACGAGCTCGACATAGGGATTGCCGCGCAGTTTGGCGGTGTCGGCCGCAGCCTTGAAGGCGCGCAAACAGACGGGGTTGAGCTTGCCGACCAGTTCCTTGCGTTTAAAGCTCTGCGACGACCGGCGCTGTTCCATCGAACTTGCCCCTCCAATCTGCCAGCCAACAAACTGCCACATAAGCAGCGACTTGACAAAGAGCGTTTATGAGCGGGGCGTCCGGGTGTTCGATTCAATCGACTTCTTCCATCCCGGCACGAGCCGGCGACATCGGCTACGACAGCCATGGAACGCCCCGCCTGTTTGCGATGCATTCACATACGGGGTTCGACAATCGCGCCTGCGATTTCGAGCTCAGGCACCGGCTTGCAAGCTTCCATTAAGATTGAGCGACAACTAAATTGTGGTAAACTGTCGCAGTGTGGTAACGTTGGGTCACGCACGGCCCAAGAGCCGCTCGCTGGGGGATGGTGTGATCGATCTCGCACTCTGGCTGAATCCGCTGGACGGTGAAAATCCGTCAGGGGAAGATTTGCGCAACGATCCAGCCTTTCATGAGCTGGAGCGTCTGACGGAGCAGCAGAAAAAGGTCGAGTATCAAGGGAACGCTAAGTTAGAAGTTGCCGTTCCGATCGACTGGTCCACCGTGCTCACCAAGGCCGAAGAGCTGCGTCCACACGGCCGGGACCTGCGCCTCCTCGTCATCGTTACGCGTGCTCTGGCCAACGAGTATCGGCTGGCCGGGCTGGCTGAGGGCCTGACCCTCATAGCGCAGACCTTCGATCAGCACTGGGCAACCATGCACCCGGCCCTGCGGTCCGGTGCTACGCCGCGCGACGCCGCCCTGCGCCGCATCAATGCGCTGACTGACCTCCAGAACAGTCAGGATGGCCTGCTCAAGGATTTGCGGAAAATGACGTTTTTCGCGCCGCGTGCAATCGGCCCGATCCTCGGCGAGGATCTGGAGAAGGGCGCGCTCGACGAGCGTGTCATGCTTCAGGAAGCGGCCTCGGGACTGAACGCGACCGAAAAGGCGGCTCTGGCGAGCGCACACAGCCAATTGGTGAACCGGGTGCGCAGCGCATGCGTCGCACAGATCGATCAGGCCGGCGCGGAGATGACGTCGCTCTTTGCCAATGCGCGCGCCGCGATCGCGGCCCTCGAGGCGGTGGAGACCGCCCTCAATGCCCGCATCGAGGGCAGCGGCGCCACCGTTCCGGAATTAAAGCGGTTTCTGCAGCGTTTGCTGACGACCCTCGAACGAAACTCGGCCGCCGGCGCCACCGCAAAGCCTGTTTCCGCGCCTGCAGAACCAGCAACGCCTGTTCGAAACGGTAATGGAGCCGATCCGATGGCAAGTATGGCAAGTTACGCGGAACCGAGCACGGGGCTCCCTGATCGGATTGCCTCGCGCGACGACGTCGTGAAATGCCTCGACCTCGTCGTCGCCTTCTATGACCGCACCGAACCGTCGAGCCCGATCCCGCACCTTGCCCGCCGCGTGCGCCGGATGGTGCATATGGATTTTGTTGAACTGATGGAAGATCTCGCCCCGTCGGGGCTGAAGGAATTCCGGCTTCTTGCCGGCGTTCCCGATGCCAAGAAGACGGCTCAGAAGGATGAAAGGTAACAAGCCATGCCAGCCGAAAGTAAAGCGAAGGTCATCGAACGAAATCGCGCACCGCGCGTGCAGATCGCCTATGACGTGGAAACCTACGGCAGCCCGACGACGATCGAATTGCCGTTCGTCATGGGCGTGATGGCGGACCTTTCCGGCGCTTCACAGACCAGGGAAGCGATGAAATCGGTACTGGACCGCTCCTTTGTCGAGACTGACGCCAACCGCTTCCCCCGTTTCATGGAGGCGCTCGGGCCGCGCGTCAAAGCCCGTGTGAAGAATACGCTGCCTCAGGCTGAGGGCGCCGAGCGGGACGAAGAGCTGGCACTCGATCTCACCTTCACCAAAATGGGCGATTTCGCCCCGGACAAGATCGCCGAGCAAGTCCCGCAATTGGCCGAGATCCTCAAGATGCGTCGTCAGCTCGAGGAGCTGCTCGGTTTCATGGACGGCCGTGTCGACGCCGAAAAGCGCATCGCGCAACTTCTGAACAACGAGCCGCTTCTCGGCAAGATCGCCAACCAGGCATTATCCGACGACGACAAGGTTCAGGAGTAAATCATGGCCGAACAACAAAAAACCGCAGCCGTCGCCGCTGAGGCGGAAGCCATCGACCTCGGAGAATTCAGCGGGCTCCTCGAGAAGGATTTCAAGGTCAAGAAGGACGACAGCGAGAAGCTGCAGCAACTCGTCCGTAATCTCGCGCTGGCGGCGCAGTCCCGCTCCGATACCACGACCATCTCGTCCAACGCGATCAAGTCGATCAAGTCGCTGATATCAGGCATCGACAAGATGCTGACGACCCAGGTGAACGAGATCCTGCATGCGCCGGAAGTGCGCGAAATGGAAGGCACATGGCGCGGCCTCTGGTATCTCGTCAACAACACCGAGACGGATCAGAAGCTGAAGATCCGGGTGATGAACATTTCCAAGGTTCAGCTTGCCGACACGCTTGAAGACTACGAAGGCCAGATGTGGGATCAAAGCCCGATCTTCAAGAAGGTCTATACGGACGAGTATTCGATGCTGGGTGGCGAGCCGATCGGCTGCCTGATCGGCGCCTACGAATTCTCGAACCATCCGCGTGACGTCGGCCTGTTGCGCAACATCTCGGGCATCTGCGCCTCCGCGCATACGCCGTTCATCGCAGCCGCCGACCCGCGGCTGTTCCGCATGGATAGCTGGCAGGAACTGCCGAACCCGCAGGACCTGCAGATGATCGTCTCGAACCCGGCCTATGCCTCGTGGCAATCGCTGCGCGAGAGCGAAGACGCGCGCTACATCGGCCTGACCATGCCACGTGTTCTGGCGCGACTGCCGTATGGCTCGGAAACCGTTCCGGTGAAGGGCTTCACTTTCGAGGAAGAGGTCCAGGGCGACCACAACAAATATGTCTGGATGAACGCCGCCTTCCCGATGGGGGTGAACATTAACCGCAGCCACAAGCTCTATGGCTGGGGCACACAGATCCGCGGCGTCGAGAATGGCGGCACGGTCATCAACCTGCCGGTGCACAGCTTCCCCACCGATGACGGATCGGTGGCGATGAAATGTCCGACGGAAGTCGCCATCGACGACCGGCGCGAGGCAGAACTGGCCAAGCTCGGCCTGATGCCCATCCTGCACAGGAAAAATACGGATCTGGCGGCTTTCATCGGCGCGCATTCGCTGCAGGACGACGAGACACGTGCCGGGCGGCTGGTCGATCCCGACGCACAGTCGAACGAGCGGCTAAGCGCCAATCTCCCTTATCTTTTCCCGGTTTCCCGCTTTGCGCATTACCTCAAAGCCATTGCGCGCGACAAGATAGGGTCGTTCAAGGAGCGGTCGGATATGCAGATCTGGTTGACCGAGTGGATCAACCGATACGTGCTGGCCAACCCGGCCTTTGCCGACGACAAAGCGCGCGCCAAGCGCCCGCTTGCTGCCGCTGAGGTCCAGGTGGACAGCGTGGAGGGGCGGCCGGGCTATTACAATGCTCGCTTCTATCTGCGCCCGCATTACCAGCTGGAGGGCATTAACGCTTCGCTCCGGCTGGTGTCGGAACTGCCGTCCGTAAAGACTTGATTTGCAGCAACCACACCTTGTTCTGTTTGAAAGCGGTGGAGAAAGACAATGCCAGTGAAAATTGATGGTTTTCTAAAGGTTCCGGATATCAAAGGTCCAAGCGTTCGAGACGGCCACGAGGATGAAATCGAAGTCCATGGGGTCGATTACAAGATAATCGCGCCGTACGATCCGAATTCGCTCTCACGCCGCGGTCGTGTGTCCCTGGGGATGATCAAGTTCACCAAGCACTATGACAAGTCGTCGCCCTATCTGAAAAAGGCGCTGTTCGACAACAAGGCGCTGGACGAAGTTGTGTTCTCCGCCCGCCGGACCATCGATGGGGAGACCAGCGACTATCTGGTCGTTACCCTGACCGACGCATCGATCATGGAATACGACATGTCGCAGGCCGAGGACGAGGAAGACCTGATCGAGGAGGAGGTCAGCTTCGCCTACAAGAAGATCAAGTTCGTCTATGACAAGGATGACGAAATCGAAATGGATGTCTATGTCGGCAAGTGAGGCCCGGCGGCCCGGCTCGGACAAGTTACAGATCACCGGCAGTTCGCGAGCGAAACGCGAAGCGGTCCAGCCCTCTCTTTGGGACCGCCTCGTCAACGACCTGCCGGGCGTGACCTCCGAGATAGACGGGCTGCGCCAGACCTTACAGGACGAGCTTGGCGAGGACCGGCTGGATACCCTGCTTGCGGACAGCACGCGGCTTATCGATGCCGACGCGGAGCTGACACCCGATCAGAGGCGGCGTCTGCATCGCCTGGCCCTTCAGACCCAACACCGCGCGGAGATCGAAAGCCGTGGCGTGGTCGTATCGGCTCGCGTCCTCAAGGAGGCTGTGCGGCGCGACATCGAGGCCTTGTTCAACACCGAGCGTTTCGAAGCTGTTCCGCTTCTTTCCGATTTCGAAAGCGAACAGGTCGCAGACAATCCGCCATCGCTGGCCGATTTTCCGGAGGTGCGCCGAAGTGTGGTCAACTACGGCGTGCCTTCCTTTTCGGGCCGTTCGTCGCGCGACTTTGATCGCGAGACCCTGGCGCGCGAGATCCGCTCGGTCCTTGCCACGTTCGAGCCCCGTCTCAAGGAAAGCGCAACCAAGGTAACGGTGACCCTTGGTGACAAGAGTGTGGGCCTGAAGATCGAGATAGACGCTGTGCTGATCATGACGCCGACGCCGGAACGCATGCGCCTGCGCACCACGATCAATCTCGATAACGGCCTGGCGCGGACCGAATTCAGGGACAGCTGAGATGGATCGGGTCTTCGTAGAATATTACGAGGAGGAACTGACCCATATCCGCGGACTCGCGGCGGAATTCGCCGACATGCATCCGGCGGTGGCGCGCAATCTTTCGCTCGATACCGTGCCCTGCCCGGATCCCTATGTCGAGCGGCTGCTTGACGGCGTCGCTTTCCTGGCTGCGCGCACCCGGTTGAAAGTCGATGCCGAGCGTTCGCGGTTTTCACGCAGCGTGCTCGATGTCCTCTATCCCGATCTGGTTACGCCGGCGCCGGCAACGGCGATGGCAGTGCTGAAACCCGGCCAGCAGGTCCAGTCGATGATTGCCGGCCATGTCGTCAAGCGGAACACGCGGCTGGTGTCCAGTCTGCAACCCGGACCGTCGACGCGCTGCACATTCACCACCGCGCAGGAAACGACGCTGTGGCCGATAACGATTACGTCGGTCAGCTATTTCCAGGATCGCAGCGGGTTGGCAGCGGCCGGCATAACACCGATCGGCGGCGTTGGCGGCGAGGCGGCGCTGCGTATCACGCTGGGTCGGGCCGGGAAAGGCAAGCTCGACGAACTGGCGCTTGATCGGCTTGATTTCTATTTTGCCGGGCGCGCCAAAGCGCCATTGCTGTTCGACGCGATTTTCGGCGCCTGCTCGGCCGTTGGTGCACGCGCCGAGGGCAAGGCCAATCCGCTAGCGCCTTTGCCAGGGCCCGAAATGGTCGGCATCAGCGACGACGAGGCGTTGATGCCTCGTACCCGTCCGACATTCGAAGGGTACCGTCTGCTGCGCGAATATTTCATGATGCCCGAGCGCTTTCACTACGTGCGGGTTTCAGGACTGCAATCGGTCGTGCGCAGATGCGTCGCCGGGGTCGAGATCATCTTCATGTTCCGGCGCCCAGTACCCGAACTTGCCGATGTGACGCCGGCGGATTTCGAACTTTTTGCGACGCCGATCATCAACCTCTTCGAGCGTGACTGCAACGTCATCGAGCTTGATCCGCGCAGAACGCGGCAAGTGCTGCATGCCGACCGCACGCGGGCGCGCGACTTCGAAATCTATCGGGTGACCCGCGTCGAGGACGCCGACGCCGAAGGCCCCGACGCCGAAATTCCGGAGCTCTTCAGCCTGGGGCAAAACCGCAGCAATGGCTGGGTCTATTCCACCGAACGGCGCCCTCGCCGGGCCACCGAAGATGAACGACGCGACGGGCTGACCCGCACCTCATACACCGGAGACGACGTTTTCCTATCGGTTTCACGGCCGGTCGGAAGCCCGGCGAACCGGCCGCTGAAGCGTCTCGACATCATGGCGCTTTGCACCAACCGCGATCTGCCGATCCTCGACGACAACCCTACGTTGACGCTGGAGACAGGCGATCCGGTCGAAACGGTCCGGCTTATCGGTGCGTTGCGCCCGCCCCAACCGGCCATCCCAGCCGCGCTGCCGGCGGGCGCCGAAGGCGAATCCCGCGCCGACAATCTCGCCTGGCGGCTGGTGGCGCAGCTGGCGCTCAACTTTCTCAGCCTTGCCAAGGAAGGCCGCGGTATCGATCCGCTGCATGCGCTGCTCGATCTTTATGCCGACCGGGGAGATCCGAGCCTCGCCCGCAATGTGCACTCGATCATTCGCATCGACTCGCGGTCCGTCATCGAACGGCTGCAGATCGATGGGCCGATGTGCTTCGGACGGGGCACGGAAGTGACGCTGCATGTGGACCAGTCGGTCCTGGCTGGGCAAAGCACATTGCTGCTTTCAGCCTTGCTTGCACGGCTGTTTGCCCGTCACGCCGGAATAAACGGCTTTGTGCGGACCCGCACGCGGCTGCTGCAGAAGCAGGAGGATGTGCCATGGCCGATGACGCCCGGCAATCGCTACCTGATCTAGACAAATTCGACCTGGACCAGGTCGAAGAGCTGGATGATACGTTCGATTTTTTCGAACTGTTGCGCCGGCTCGAGCGCAAGGGCGGGCTGTTCGGCTATTCCGGCCATGCGGATCGCGAGCCGGCAAGGCTCGGGCAGCATGTGCGTCTTAGCTTTTCCGCCAAGGACGTGGTTGCGTTCCGCCAAGCGAAGGACAAGACGCCGGCCCGGGTTACCGTTGCAAATCTCGGACTGATGGGACCGGAAGGCCCGATGCCGCTCCATTTGACACGTTGGGTGCTCGATCGTCTGTCGCAGCGCTGGTTCACCGGCGCTGACGCACGGCAGACCGCCGACACGACGTTCGTGGATTTCGTCAATATTCTCCAGCACCGCATGATCGCCCTCTACTATCGGGCCTGGGCGGACGCGCATCCGGCGGTACAGGTTGAACGTGCGGTCGGCGGCCGCGTAAGGGCCATGCTTGAAGCCATGGCAGGAATCGGACTTCCCGGCACCCACAATCCCGATCTCGACGCCGTGAAGCTTCGCCAAGCGGCGGCGCTCGCCAGCCAGGTTGACGGTCCGGAGCGGCTGACGCTGTTCCTGGCGGAAGCGTTCAAGGTGCCGGTCCAGATCAAGGAGTTCGTTGCCGCCTGGATGACCATACCGGCGACGCTCCAGACCCGACTTGCCCAAGCTTACGCAATGCTGGGTCGCGGGGCGACGATCGGCCCGCGCGTTTTCAGCCGCCAAAGCAGGATCGAACTCCGCGTCGGCCCACTCGGGTATGAGGAGTTCAAGGCGTTCCTGCCGGGCGGTCAACGTCTGAAGATGTTCAAGCAGGCGGTTCGCGACATGGTCGGGGAATCGCTCGACGTCGATCTGCGGATCGTGCTCGCGCGCGAAGCAGTGCCGCAGCCGCGTATCGGAGCGGTACAGCTCGGCCGAACCACTTGGCTTGCGCGGCCCGCTGAAAGGGGCGATGCTGACGACATGCGGCTGCGGACAATCGTCGGATGGCGGCCGGAAATGGCGGAGGTCGCGGCATGAGCCTGCTGCTGACGCTGGAGCACGGGCCACGCACCCAGGCGGTACGGCAGACCCGGCTGGACGAGGGTGAACTGGTGATCGGCCGTAGCGCGGACGCGGGCTGGCAGATCGACGATCCCGACATGTTCGTTTCGCGCGCCCATTGCAGGATCACCGGCGGGCGGGATGGGTATTTTGTCACCGACACATCAAGCAGCGGCTTGTTCATAAACGACTCCGACAGCCCGCTCGGCGCGGGCACCTCGGTCCGTCTTCAAAACGGCATGCGGCTGAGGCTGGGCGACTACATCGTATGCGTCGATCTGCAGACGCCGGACGCTCAAGCACCGGCAGCCAGCCAATCGTTCGCGGAACGGTCGCCGCCGGCATCACGAGCGCCGGTAAGCATCGGCCGCGATGATTTCTTTTCGGCCACGGTCGAAGAAGAGCCGCAACGACCGCGTCCGGCCGATCTGCCGAACCCGTTCGAGCAGCCGATTCCAGGAGCGTTCGAGCGCGCCAGCCAGCGCAGTTCGCCGGCCTTCGACGACCCGTTCAGCCTCGATCCGGTAGCAACGCCCGCGCCGAAAGGCGCTGGCTATCCCGAACCACGTGGTGCGCCAGGCCCCGCAGACCCCTTCAGCTTCGATCCGACGCCTTCCGGTGCAACCGAGCCCGTTCCAGGCCAGTCCGCTCCAAGAAGATCATTCGATGACGATTTCGGTTTCGGACCGGCCGCATCGCCCGATTTGAGAAACGGCGCCGGCTCGACCGGTCACCGCAAACATGTCGCCGGAAGCCCACAGCCGGGCAATCCCTGGGATTTGCCCGGCCAGGCGCCAGATATCCCGCCTCCGCCACGTGCCGGCGTCGCTCCCAGACCCGCCCCCTCCCTGGCAGCGGCGCAACAGGCGAACATGGCCCTTCGCACTGCGTTCTTGCGTGGCATGGGCATCGAGGAAGCCGATTTTCCCGGACGTGACAGCGTCGCGGAAATGGAGAAGTTCGGTCGCGAGTACCGGCTCATGATGGAAGGCCTGATGCAGCTGCTGCGCAAGCGAGCCGAGGAAAAGGGAAGCGCTCGGGTCGCCCAGACGGTGGTGGGGGCCTCTGAAGTCAATCCGCTCAAGTTTCTGCCGACGGTCGACGACGCCATCGTGACCATCATCGCGGAGCGCAGCCCCGGATTTCTGGCCGGCGAAGCGGCAATCGCCGACGCCGTCCGCGATCTCGCGCAACATCACGTGCGCGCCTGGCGAGGCGTGCAATCCGCCTTGCGGCGAATGATTGACCGTTTCGACCCGGCAACGATCGAGGAAGAGCTCAAATCGAGTTCCGCGATCGGCACCCTGCTTTCGGGCGGGCGCAGCGCCAAGCTGTGGGAGCTATACCAGAAACGCCATCGTGAAATCGCCCAGAGTGCGGAATCGAGCTTCCTCGGCGAAATCGGCGCTGATTTTCGGGACGCATATGAGGAGGAGTGAAAAAATGATCGATCGCCGCGAATTTATCGTTGCCCTGGGCGCAACCGGGCTGCTTGCAGCTTGCCAGAGCGGTCCGCCAAAACCATCCGCGGTCACCGTCAACCTGACCGGCGCGGCCGGCATGAACCCGGGACCAGGTGGCGGCGACCGGCCCGTGACGGTCCTCGTGATGCGGCTGCGCAGCACCGGTAAATTCAACTCGGCCGATTATTTCGCGCTGCAGGGGGATGCCGGCTCCGCACTCGCAGGCGATCTCATTGGATCCGACCAGATCTCCATCGGACCTGGAAAAACCGCATCCAAAACCATCACGGTCGAGCCGGACGCGGCTGCGCTGGGCTTCGTTGCCCTCGTTCGCGAGCCTGGCGGCCGGAACTGGCGTACAACCAAGTCGGTGTCGCCGGGGTCAAAAGTAACCGTCAACGTCACGCTTGGCAGTGGCGGCATTTCCGCCTAGCGGCCAGGGCAAGGGGTGCTCGATGCAGGAAGTAGCGGCATGAGCGATGCAAACAGGGTGCTGTGGTCCGAAGGCCTGTTTCTCCGGACCCAGCATTTTCAGCAGCAGGATCGCTTTTTCGAGGCGACCGTGCGCGGCGCGTTGCAGGCCGGGCAGCTCCATACGTTCGGCTTTCAGCAGCTGGCGCTGGACCAGGCAATGCTCGATGCCGGCCAGGTCTCCATCCTGTCGGCCCGGGGCATCTTTCCGGATGGAACCCCCTTCTCCATCCCTGACCTGATGGACGCGCCACGACCGCTGCCGGTTACTGCCGATACAGGCGCCGGACCGGTGCTGGTCGCCCTGCCGCTCGAGCCTGCCGGCGGTGTCGGCTTCGATCCGGCGCACGCCGCATCCACCGGCGCGCGCTATCATGGGCGCATCGTTTCGGTCCGCGACGCGGTCCAGGGCGGTTCGGATCCTGAAGAAATCGAAATCGCCCGTCCGCAGGCGCTGCTGCTTGCACCCGGAAAATCGGTTGGTGGCTACACCGCCCTGCCCATAGCCGACATCAAAGGGGTTCGAGCCGATGGCGGCGTCTCCCTGGATGAGACGTTCCTGCCGCCGACATTGGTTACCGGAGCGGTGGCCTGGTACCGGCAGTTGCTTCTGGAAGTTGTCACCGGCCTCGACCAAATCGCCGAGGCGCATGGCAAAATGGTCATGGGCGGGCCAGGGCGCAGCGTCGAAGACCTGTTGATGCTCAATCTCGCCAATGCGGCGCGTCCGCGACTGGCCCACATGCTGGCGCAGGATGTTTTCCATCCGGCCGAGCTTTACCTGGAGCTTGCCGGTCTTGCCGGTTCAATGGCGACCTATGGCTCGAGCGCGCGGCGGCTGAGCGAGTTGCCGGCCTACGATCATATGGCGCCCGGCCCCGCCTATTCGGCGCTGGCGGACGCCTTGCGCTCACTCATCCTGAGTTTGCGTTACATCGAGCCTAAATCACGCGCACTGCCCGTCATGCGGCATTCGACCAACGTCTGGAAAATCCGCATCGACAACCCGAAGCTGCTGGTGGCTAGCCGGATCGTCATCCGGGTCGGCTCCGAGCTGTCGGAAGACGCCTTGCGCAAGATTTTCGTCAACCAGGCGACTGTCGGTTCGGCCGATCAGTTCGAGGGCCTGTGGAAATCCCGTCTACCCGGCATTCCGCTGAAACCGCTTCATTCCCAGCCCCGCGAAATCCCCTACGATGGCGATCGGCTGTGCCTTGAGCTGGATCAGAAAAGCGAGCACTGGGCCTCGCTGCTCGATGCCCCCGGCTTCGTCATCGGCGTGTCAGGTGTACTGCCGAGCGAGCCGCAGGTGGACTGCTATTCGGTAAACAGGTGAGATGATGAGCCGGGATGATCCTTTCGGACTGTCGGAGGATCGCGAACGCACCCGCATACGACTGACCAGTGCGCCGATGCCGCGACCGATGACGCCACTCCTGTCGGGTGCGCCAATCAAACGGTCGCGTACGCATCCCAACACGCTTGTCAACGCATTCGCGCCCCTGCTCGAGTTCGCGCCCGAGCTTGAAAGCGCGCTGCCGCCGGAAAACCCGGAGGCGTTGCGCACCCGGTTGCTCGATGAGTTGGTTCGGGCACGTGACGCGGCAATGGCGGCGGGGTCCTCTCTGGAGCGCGCCGACCAGGCAGCCTGGGTGGTGGCGGCGTTGCTTGATGATCTGGCCTTGAACACGCCATGGGGCGGAGCCAGCGCATGGCCGCGCCAGCCGCTTGTGGTGATGCTTCGAGGCGATGTCGATGCCGGCACGCAGTTCTTCACGCGTCTCGACGAACTGGAGCGGCATCCGAACCGGGATCGCGAACTGCTCGAACTGCAATATCATTGCCTGGCGCTCGGCTTCCGCGGCAAATATCGTGTTCCGGGCCGGTCGGGCGACCGCTCGCTCAATGCCGTTCGCGTTGCTGCGGCGCGCTTTCTGCGCGATGCCGACGCCGACGGCGCGCCGCTGTCGCCGAACTGGAAAGGCGTGATCGCATCCGACGAGCCGCAGCGCTTCATCGTTCCGATCTGGGTGATGGGGCTCGGTGCGGCGGTTATCGCCACGGCAATCTATCTCGGGCTGTCGATGGGACTGAGCAGTCAGGCGGTCGAGCTTTCGACGCTCGTTCGTGCTCTGCCGCCGCCAACGCGCGGCGATATCAGCCGCACGTCGCCACCGGCCGACGCGCCGCCGCCGGAGGCAGTGGATTTCGCGCTGGTGCCGGAGTTTCAGGCCGGAGCGCCGGCAAATCTCAGAGCCGCGCTAAGCGGCACCGAGAGCGTTTCGCTGGCCAGGCTGATCATTCAGGCCTCCAACCCCGAACTGTTCCAGTCGTCGCGGCCGAAACTGACCGAAGGCTTCGAACCGCTGATTGGTTCAATCGCCAAAGTGATCCTGGCCAATCAGGAACTGATCGGCAACATCACAGTGGTCGGCCATACCGACAGTGTTCCTTTGCAACGGTCCAATCCGCTTTCCACCAACCAGAGATTGTCTGAAGCGCGCGCAGCAACCATTGCCGAGATGCTGGTCCAGAACGGTGTGCCGCAGGACCGCATTCGCTTCGAAGGACGTGCAGCTACCGATCCAGTGGCCGACGACAGCACCCGCGCGGGACGGGCCTTGAACCGCCGCGTCGAGGTGCTGGTCGAAAAGAGGCTGTGAGATGTTCATCCTGCGCTTCCTCTGGGCGGTTCTGACATCGCGCTGGCTGTGGACGCTGATCGGCATCGCGCTGCTTTCTCTGGTTATCTGGGTGTTCGGCCCGATCGTCAGGGTCGGTGCTTACGAACCCTTCGCCTCGGAAAATGTGCGCATTGTCATTATTGCGCTCCTGGTCATCTTCTGGCTGATCTGGCTGATCGTCGCGCAGCGCCGGGCGATCCGAGCCAACCGCATGTTCGTCGCCGAAATCGCTGCGCCAGCGGTTGAAAAGCCGCTGAGCCCCGGCGAAGAGAACGTCGCCGCCGTCGGCGCCAAGTTCGCCGAGGTGATGGCCGAATTGAAGCGCCGCAAGCTGGGCGGACGCAAGTTCCTGCGCGAGATGCCGTGGTACGTGATCGTTGGGCCGCCGGCCACAGGCAAGACCACGGCTTTGCGCCAGTCCGGCCTGACCTTTCCGATCGACCTCACCGACGACCTGCAGGGAGTTGGCGGCACGCGCAACTGCGACTGGTTTTTCTCCGAGAACGCGGTTCTGATCGACACGGCGGGCCGCTACGTGCAGCAGGAGAGCCAGCCGGACGTCGATGCGGCGGAATGGCTGGGCTTCCTCGACCTCTTGAAAAAGCATCGCGGCCGCCGGGCGCTCAACGGCGTGATCGTCGCGCTTTCGATCGATGCGCTTTCAGAGGGCGACGAAGCCATCAAGGCTCATGGCCGCAAGATCCGTCGGCGCCTGGCAGAGCTCAACGACCGGCTCGAAATCCGCCTTCCAGTCTATCTGATGCTGACCAAGGCCGATCTGATCAAGGGTTTCGAGGCTTTCTTCGGCGGCCTGTCGACGGCCTCGCGCGAGCAGGTGTGGGGCACGACCTTCGCGCTGGATGCGCGTGTCGACGCAAAGACCATTGAACGGGAAATCGCAACCCTTGCGACGGAACTCGAGCGGCGGCTGGTGCCGCGCCTGGAGGACGAGGACAAACTCGCCGCCCGCGCCGAGATTTTCAGGTTTCCCGCCCAGCTCACGAGCCTGTCCGAGCCAATCCAAGTGCTGGTCGAGGCGATGTTCGGCGAAAGCCGCTACGAAGAAGCCGCCTGGCTGCGCGGCCTCTATCTGACGTCGGCGACCCAGGAAGGGGCGCCTATCGACCGGCTGACCGCGGCGCTGTCTTCATCATTCGGTCTTCCGCCGCGACGGGCGATGCCGGCGCCGCGCGTTGAAAAACGCAGCTTTTTCCTGAAGAACCTGCTGACCGAGGTCATTTTCAGGGAAGCCGGCCTGGGAACGTTCGATCCGCTGGCGCAGCGCCGCCGCGCCTGGATCTGGCGTGGCGCAGCGGCCGCCTGTGCCGCCGCAGCCCTGTTGGCCGGTGCGATGTTCACCTGGTCCTACTATGACAACCGCAACGCGATCGCAGCGCAGGCGGGCCAGTTCGAAGCGCTGCAGGCGCCATTGACCGCGGCAGCCGCGAGCCCGGCATCGGTGGAGCAGCCCGCCATCGACAGCGCGCTCAATGCTATGGCCGAGGTCGCAAATGCCCGAACCGCACCGCCGAGCAGTGCGCAGGACCTGCTCGGGCCGTCGGCGTCGGCAGAGCTGCTGCGGGCGCAGGCCGACACTTACGACCACGCTCTGCGCAACGTCCTCGAGCCGCACATGGTCGCTTTGCTCGAGGCGACCATGTGGCGGCAGATCCGCGATCCGGATTTCATGCTGGGGGCGCTGAAGACCTATCGCATGATGACCGGCCTGTCGCAGATGGACGCCGATTACGTCCAGAGCTGGTGGGTCAACGACTTGCCGGAATTCGCACCGGCGGCGCCCTTTCCGACCGCCGACGCGGAAGAGCACCAGCTTGCCGCGATCCGCCGCATGGCGGTCGACGACAGCTACATCGCCGCGGATCAGGCGCTGGTTGCCGAGGCGCTGAAAACAGTTTGCACGATTTCGCTGCCGGCGCGTGCCTACAGACAGTTGCTGGCCGATCCGGCGGTGGCCGGACTCAAGGAATGGATCCCGGCAAATTTCGCCGGCCCCAACGGCGCCAAGGTCTTTGCACGGCGTTCCGACAAGACGCTGCGCGTCGGCATTTCAGGCGCGTTCACCTATTCCGGCTTCCACGATGCCATTCTCGACCGGATCGAGGATGTCGCCGCCCAGGCGGCGCTCGATCGGGCGGTCTTCGCCGGAGGCTGTTCGGAAAATTCCGAAACCTCGGTTTCGGCGCTCTCCGAGGATATTCTAAAACTCTATTACGAAGACTACATCGCGCAATGGGACAGCATCCTGCGCGACATCAGGCTCGCGCCATTGGCCGACCTGAATGTCGCCAGCGAGAACCTCAAGGACCTTTCGAGTGCCGACTCTGCGCTGAAGCGCCTGCTTACGGCGGTCGTTCAGGAGACCGAGCTGATCCGATCCGATGAAGCGCCGGCCGACAACAAGGCGGCAGCCAAGGGCGGCTCGAAACTGCTCAGCAAACTCGGCAAGCTTGGCAAGCTGGCCAAGACAGGCGCAAAATTGCTGCCGCGCGCAGGATCCGCCAACGAGGTAGACCTTACCGGCAATCTGGTGGCCGAACATTTCAAGCCGCTCAAGGGGGCGATCGCCGAGGTCGACGGCCAACCGCCGGCACTCGACGCCGCGGTGGTGGCGCTGACCGCACTTTCGAACGTGCTGCAGACGGTCACGGCCAACCCCGACCCGCAGGACGCCATCAAGAAGCAGGGTGGCCTGGCCGAACTGACGGGAGCAGTCGCCAGGCAAGCACAGATCCTGCCCGATCCGGTCGACGACTGGCTCGGCGGCATTGCCGGCGACACCAGCGGCCTGACACAGAAGGCGGTCACCTCGGAACTCAACGCCATCTGGCGCGCCGACATCCTGCCGTTCTGCCAGGCGGCGCTGAACGACCGCTATCCGTTCAGCCCTGAAAGCGCGGTCGACGTCAATGTCCGCGATTTCGCCCGCCTGTTCGGGCCGGCCGGGATGATCGACACCTTCATCAACGACCACTTGATCAGCTATGTCGACACCGCCAGCCAGCCATGGAAATGGCGCGCCGATTTTGGCCTCGACGCGGCGGCCCTGGCGGCGTTCGAACAGGCCAGGCGGATCCGCGACGATCTGTTTCCAGGCGGTACCGGGCCGGTGATGAGCTTCACACTCCAACCGACGGACCTGTCGCCCAACGTGACGCGCGTGACGCTCAATCTTGATGGCCAGAACCTCGTCTATTACAACAACGCGACGCGGCCGCAACCGATGACCTGGCCCGGCAAGGACGGCACCGGCGTCATCTCGCTCGCATTCCAGCCGATCGACGGCTCGCCCGAAGTCATGTTGAACGAAACCGGCAGCTGGGCGTGGCTGAGGCTGCTGCGCAGCGGCCGCTTCACCGGCACCTCGCTGTCCGACGTCTACAGCCTGCGACTGGGGACGCAAGGCATGTACGCCGACTTTGAGCTCAAGGCCGCGAGCGTCGAAAACCCTTACAATCTCCAGATGTTCAAGAAATTCTCATGTCCGCCGCAGATATGAGCACCGGTTTTTTCGGCAAGATTCCGGCGAACGGAGATTTCGTCGCCTCGAACCTGCCGCGAACCTTCATCGATCGCTGGGATCGGTGGATTTCGATGGAGCTGCGCGCGCGGCCCGACGAGGGTGAACTCGATCCGCGCGCCTGGCGCTTTATTGTCCAGGCCGGGATTTTTGGCGATCAGCCTTGCGCCGGCGTCTGGCGCATGAGCCAGGACCGCGTCGGACGGCGCTATCCGTTTGCCATCGTGCGGCTAGGGTCGGCGCCCGACGCGAGCGATCCGTGGTTCGATGCGGTGGCCGACCTTCTTCAACGATGTGTGGAGGAGCATTCCTCGCAGACGCGGCTGGCCGATTATCTCCAGGAGCTGGAGCCGCCTGGCGCAGGCGCGGACGCGCAAAGGATCGCATTCTGGAGCGATGATTGGGAGGTGAAGGAGTTCAGTTTCAGCGACATCCACGATCTTGCGGCCAATGGCCTGCCGGCCATGCGGGCGGCGCGAACTGAAGTCGGGGCACCCTGACGATGGGCAACACCGTGTATGCCGATGGCATGGGCTTCTTCCACCAGGGCAGCAATGGCAAGGGCATCGCGCCGGGCGACGTATGCCTGTCGCCTCCTCCCCCGCCCGCCGGCCCGGTGCCGGTTCCGTATGTCAACATGCTGTCGGCAAGCGATCTCACCAAGGGCAGCAAGAGCGTCAAGATCGAGGGCAATCCAACCGCGCTGGAGAGTTCTTCGGAAATCGCCACCAGCACCGGCAACGAGCCGGCCACCCAGGGCCTCGGCGCGGGAGTCATAACACACAAGATCAAGGGCAAGGGCGCGTTCAAGCTTTGGTCGTTCACCGTGAAGGTGGAGGGCAAGGGCGTCGACCGTCACGGCGACCCGATGGGTCAGAACGAGATGAGCGACCCGCCCAACTGCATAGACAGTTCGGCGCTGGTGAATTTCTTCAAGAGCCTCCCCAAGGGGGACCGCTTCAGGAAATGCGCGCGCAAATACAACGGCCGCAAGCATCGCCCGAGCCGGAAGTCGAAACAGGCCAAGAAGGTTAACGGCAAGGCTTGTTGGGAATGCCAGCGCGACCTGGCGAACATGCGCAAGCGGCTTAAGAACGGCGCCAAGCTCCAGACCAGGATCGACAAGCTCGAGGCCAGGATCAACAGGCAGAAAACCAAGGGACATTACATGATCCATGACCACCAGCCACCGCTGGTGGTTGCCTGGAGAATGGGCGGCTGCCACATGGGGGCGGCGGAGTTCAAAAAGCATTTCTCAAAGCCGCAAACAGTGAAGCCGCACTGCACCAGCCACCAGCGAAGCCAAGGCTCGAAAGCCAGGGCCTATTCCAAGCGCATGAACGCATCGCACTTCACCTAGAGGGACCAGAAATGGCTGCACTCGACGACGTTCAGACCCGCTACGTGGCAGAGTTACGCGCCATCGCACCGGAGCTCCGTGCCTGGTGGAAACGCATGTGCGCCCTGAGAGGCGAGCAGACCATGCTCACGCGGTGGCCAACCGGCATTGCGGGGCATCCGCGCACGCTTGCCGTTTTCCGCAAATACTACTTCGAGATCGAGGCGCTGAACGACGAGGCGATCCTGGCCGAGGAGGAAGAGGACGACGAAGACGAAGACATCACCGAGGAGATGTGGGGCGAGGAGGAGGACGACGAGGGGACCGACATAGGCGACCATGCCGAACTGCTGATCTATGATATCGAGGATCTGGCGCCCGACATTTACGAGCTTGTCGACGGCATCTGCTACGTGCCGGTCGGTTTGACCCCGGATGAGGACCCTGTGTGACATGGCTCTGATCACCCTTTACAGCACCGAGGACGGCATAGAGAGACTGCTCGCGCAGCCCGGTGACGTGCGCAGCCAGGCCGTGCCTTTCGCCGACATATCTTTGGAACAGGCCGCGCCCGAACACCGGCAAGTGTTTGCCGACTATGTCAACGATCTGAAGCTGGCTTACGATATCGCCGAAGCCTGGTGGGAAGATACGATCGAGACCCAGAAAGACCTTGGCCTCAGCCGGAAGAAGGCCATCGCCAAGGCTTTCGATGAGCGCCTTGCCGGCCCCGCGTCCAACCCTCATGTCGTCTGGGCCGTCCGCGGCTATTGGCTGGAATGCGACCGCGTCAACAGATCGATCGAAGCCAATAGGGCGGTTCCACCCGAGAAATTGCTTCTGAAATGGCTGATCGAGGCGGGCGAAACCGATCTCGTCAAGCTGATCGCGTGCATGCCCTATTGGCCGGTCGGCCTTGATGAGAAGGGCGAATGGTGCTGAATCATGGCCTTTGACGTGTGGCTCGAGAACCGCACCCCCTTTGCCGCTGCGACCCATGTGCAAGCGAATGCGGAGGGCCAGGAAGTCTTGCTTGCGGTGTTTTCCGCAAGCTTCGAAGCGCCCGATCAAAGTGCCGAGCTGAAGCCCGCTGAGGAACAGCTGCAAGTGACGTTCGGCGACGTGCCTTTTGGCGATCCCGGTTTTTCCTCGAACCGCTACGAGGCCGATATCGTGCCGGTCAAGCCCGTTGCCGAAGTGATCGTCAACGGCACTGCTCACGCACCGAAGGGAAACCCCGTTCGCGAAATGCAGGTCGGCCTGAGCATCGGCAGCGTTCACAAAGTGCTGAATGTCGCCGGCGACCGCATGTACGATGCCGGCAGCTACAGCGCCCCGCATCCTTTCAGAGCCATGCCGGTCGTTTACGAGCGGGCCTATGGCGGAACCACGTCGGACGGGAAGATGGACCCGCGCAATCTGGTTGGCGTCGGATTCCATCATGCGCGGTCGGCCGATCCGGCCGTAAAGACGCAGGCCCCGAACATCACCTACCCGGGAGAACCTTTCCTCAGTCCTTCCGATCGACCCAAGCCCGCCGGGTTTGGCGCGCTCGGCCGCGGCTGGCAGCCCCGCATCGGCTACGCCGGCACTTACGATCAGGCATGGATCGACACGCAGTGGCCTTTGCCGCCGAAGGACTTCGACCCGAGATACAATCTTTGTGCCCCGGCAGATCAGCACTTGCCGCAGTTCAGCGGCCGCGAGGACGTTTCGCTGGTTGGTCTCACGCCGACCGGCCGGTGGGATTTCCGGCTGCCTCGCATCGTAGCTCCGGTGCGGTTGGTCTATGACGACCGCGTCGAGGAACACGCCTTCCGTGCCGATACGGTGATCATCGAGCCGGACCTGTGGCGCGTAACGCTGAAAGCCCGGCTGTCCATTGTCACAAAACGCAACGCCCCTGCCCTGCGTGAGATTGTTTTCGGTCACGTCTCGCCGGTGCTGCTCAGCGCGTTGCGCAAGCGCAAATCCTACTTGAATCCGCTCGGCGGCGACGGCACGTTGCGCGGCCAGCCGGTTTGGCAGCCGTGAAGCGGCCGCTGTATGTCGCGGGCGGCGGCGCGGTTACCGCTGCCGGGCTCAATGCCCGGCAGACGCTCGCCGCAATCCGGGCAAGCCTTTCGGCATTCGAGGAAATGACCCTGGCCGAACCTTTTGGCGCTCTTCAGATCGTGGCGCGCATTCCCACCCATCATCGATTGCGTCGGACCGACGGCGAATGGCTGGTCAACATGGCCGCACGCGCCACAAACGAAGCTCTCGGCACCGGCACAAGCGCTTCGGAAGCGACCGCTATCCTGCTCACCCCGCCCGAAAGTTTTCGCAAACACCCGGCCTATCATGATATTGCGCCGCCGGAGTTCCTCGCTGCCGTGATCAGGGCCACCGGGCAGCGCTTTCATGCCGCTTCGCGGGCAACCGACGGCGGCGCCGCCGCAACCATCGGCCTGCTTGAACGCGCCTTGGAAATCATGGACCAGCAAGGTGCCGAGCAGGTTCTGCTCGGCGGTGTCGACAGCCTCGTCAACGACACGGACCTGGCTCGACTAGGGCAGGCCGGGCGCCTCAAGGGAGAAGAAAACGCACAAGGTCTCGTTCCTGGCGAAGCGGCGGCCTTCGTCCGGCTGACCCGCAACCCGGAAGGCAAAGCGCATGTCCATGCGGCTATCCATGGCTTCGGGTTGGCCCAGGAGCAGGACAGCGTTCTTTCCGATCGCTACAGCCAAGGTCGCGCCCTGCTCGGCGCCCTGCGCGACGCCGTGAACGGATCGGGGCCGTCCGAACCCGATATCGATTTCGTCGTCAGCAACGGCAATGGCGAACGCTACAGCGGCTGGGAGCAACTGATCGCACGGCCGCGCTTCTACCGTACCCGGCGGGAAACCCTGCCCACTGCCTATCCGGCGATGACGACCGGCGACATAGGAGCGGCTGGCGGGGCCCTTGCGCTGATGCTGGCCGCCGACAGTTTTCTCCAGGACTACGCGCCCGGAAAGACCGCCATCTGCGAACTCGCATCGGAGAACGGCCTGCGCGCCGCAGCGGTGATAGCCCGCATGACCCGGCGCTGAAACTCAGATCCAGGCTGGGAAGCGGCGGGT
Source organism: Mesorhizobium temperatum (assembly GCF_002284575.1). GTDB lineage: Bacteria > Pseudomonadota > Alphaproteobacteria > Rhizobiales > Rhizobiaceae > Mesorhizobium > Mesorhizobium temperatum. The sequence goes on along the minus strand of NZ_NPKJ01000022.1, from coordinate 153,895 downwards.
AACACGCCAGTCGGCGAGCGGCGTATCGGCAGCGGCCAGTGCGGCGCGCAGTGCGTTGAGCCGCAACAAGCGCATCGATCGGAAAGGCCGATGATTGCGCCCGCCCCGCCCCTCGTCCCACCACGTTTCGACCCTGTCGGCCACCGGCAGCGAGGTGTCGTCCAGATGGGCGAAATCCTCGCCGAGCAGAGCCGGGTCGACGACAAAGAGGCTGGTATCGCCGAAATCAACTTCGAACAGGTCGCGGAGCGCCGCACCGGCAGCAGCGACAAGGTCCGGCTCGCGCATTTTCTCGATCAGCCAAGGCATTACGGCGCGATCGCCGAACAGGCCCACCGACGCTGTCGCCACGCTGCGAAGCGCGGGCTGATCGAGATGCTTCTGCAGCCAGCCCTTGCCGGCCTTCGTCGGCATCGTCAGCAGGCGGATCTCAATCGCCGCCTGCGCCAATTCCGGCTGCGACGCTACGATCTTGTCGATCAAGGGTTGAGGGGACCGCGTCTCGCCGAGCAGGCAAGCGGCCAGCGCTGCGGTCAAACGTTCCTTGGGCGTCTCGCCGTCTAGTGCGGCAAGCACGGATGGAAGGAGGTCGCGGCGCTTGATCGCGCCGGCCAGCCTCACGGCGCGGCTGCGTATCCTGGCATCGGAATGGTTCGCCAGGGCAGGAAGGCGCGGCCCCGGATCGACACGATGGTGCCAGAGCGCCGACAGCCCAAGGCAGCACTGCACCACGTCCCGCGTGTCCAGCCATTTCGCCACCAGCGGCCGCAGGCTTTCGCGCGGCGTGCAGGCAATCGCGGCGGAAAGGCTCGACAAGCCGGCATCGCCAAGGACCGCCGCGCCATCGATCGCCGCCGCTATCGCGCCGCTATCGCCCCAACGCAAGGCCAGCACGCCAAGCACAAAAAGCTCGCTTGGCTCGGCATAGTCCGTGAACCTGGCCTGGGCAGCTTCCCAGCCGGCTTTGCCGGCGGCCATGAGCCCTTCGAGATTGGCTTCGAGACGCTGGTCGATGCGGCCGATGTCGGTCTCGTCGAGAATTGGACCGTCGATCTCCCGGCGGCGGCGAAACCAGAGGAAAGCCGCATCTTCGGCGTGCTGATGCACAATGGCAGCGATCGTCGCGACGCGGTGCATCGGCAATCCCTTAGTTGAGATGCACGGCTCCGCCGCGAATACGATTGGTCCCGCTCGCCTGGCTGGTCAATTGGGTGCCGCGAATGGTCACCCGGCCATCCTTCTCCAGAATGATCGACGCCAGTCCGCAGCGCAGTTCTATGCGCTCTTCGCCGGTGATGACGACACGGTCGCCTTCGCGGATAATCGGCAGTTTCTTGTCCTTGCTGGCAGGATCGACGATGCGTCCGACGACCAATGGACGCGTGGGATCACCATCCTCGAACAGGAGAGCCAGTTCCGAACCGATCGCGGCAACGTCCAGTTCAGTCAGGCTGCGCGCTGCAATCGCCGTCTCGCGCGGATTGCCGACGAAGACCACCAGTGGCGCTCCGCCCTCAAAGCCAATGAGCAGGCCGATTACGACGCCCTCAATGCGATCCAGCACTTTCATGATGAAGCCCTCAATTGTTGTTGATCGTGCTTCCCTTGACGACCACGTCGCCGTCGGCCTTGACGGTAATCTTGCCGCTGCCCTTAAGCGTAATGTCCTTCCCGTCGGCGACAATGGTGCCGTCCTTTTTCATCGTGATCGACGCATCGCCGCATTTGAGCGTGATGGAGTCGCCGGCTTCGATGACCAGATTCTTGCCGACCTTGATCGAACTGTCTTCGGTAATGTCGATGCCGCTGCCCTTGCCGACCTTGAGAGCATGCCCCCCGCCGATTTCGGTGGCATCGTCGGCACCGATATTGGCCGTCCGTGCCTTGCCTATCGTGGACGACTGCGCCCCGCCGACAGTGAAACTCTGATCCGCTCCGACAGTAACGGTTTGCGCCGCACCGATATTCCAACTGTCCTCCGCACCGATATTGTGGCTCTGCCCCGCGCCAACCGTCACCGACCGCGACGCGCCGATGGTGTTCGTCTGGACGGCACCGACACTGCGCGTCTCGGCTGCGCCAACCGAGTCAATGCGCGCCGCGCCGACGGTGATCGTCTGCACCGCGCCCACCGTCTGCGTATGCGCGATGCCGATCGTTTCGGTGGAGTTAGAGCCAATATTGATCGTCTCGTTCGATCCCACCGTTAGCGAGCGATTGACCCCCACCGTCTCGGTGTCGTTGTTTCCGATATCCGTGGTCTGGTCTACGCCGACCTTCACCGTCTTGTTATTGCCGACGTCCTCGTCGAGGTTGTGGCCGACTGAGTGCTTGGCGTCGTGGTCGATGCGGTCGGACTGGTCGTGCTGCACCAGCTTGGTGCGGTCGTTCTTGATCAGAAGGTTGTGATCCTTCTGCGCCTGGAAATTGACCAGTTCGGAGCCGGCCTTGTCCTCGAACATCAGCTCGTTGTAACCGCCGCCGCCTTTCGATGAGTCGGATTTCCAGCCGGATTGCGTGGCGCTGCCCGGCAGTCCGTAGGGCGGCATCTGCGAGGCGTTGTAGACGCGGCCGGTGATGATCGGCAGATCCGGGTCGCCTTCGATGAAGTCGACGATGACCTCCTGGCCGATGCGCGGTATCTGGATGAAGCCCCAGCCGCTGCCGGCCCAGGTCTGCGAAACCCGCACGAAACAAGAACTGTTCTGGTCCTTCTTGCCGAGACGGTCCCAGTGGAACTGGACCTTCACCCGTGCATATTTGTCGGTGAATATTTCCTCGCCGGACGGACCGACCACCGTCGCCGTCTGTGGACCGCGCATGATCGGCCGGGTCGTGACCCGCGGCGGGCGATAGGCCAAGGCGGTCGGCGCCACGCCGAGGATCACCTTGAAGTTCTCGCTTTCGACGTCGGCAAGCGCTCTGTAGCCCGGATCGAACAGCCGGTATTCGGCGCTGACCACCAGATATTCCTGGTTCTGGTCTTCCCTTGGGAAGCCGTCCAGTTTGAACGTGCAGCCGGAATACAGGCCGCGCACGGTGCCGACTGCAGCAATGCGCTGGTGCACGGCCTGGATTTCCTCGCGCCGGATCGCGGCCAGGCTGTCGCCGCGACCGACGTCGAGATGCGCACCGGGCTGGCGGTAATTCTCGCCCGCGGCCAGCTTGTGACTGAACGGCTGGGCGGATTTGGCCATCAGATCGGCGCCCGGCTTCTTGAAATCATAGTCGGTATGGACATAGGCGCCCGGCCGCACTGAGCTGCCTGGAATCCATTCCGTGATGTATTCGACATCGCGCCGGGAACCCTGCCCTTCAAAGTGATAGGGCACCTTTTCATAGCCCGGCGCCGGCTTGAGCTTGTTCATGGCATCGGCCAGCACAAGCGTGTGCTTGCCCTCGTCATGCTCGAAGAAATACAGGATGCCTTCGTGCTCGAGCAGCCGCTGGACGAAATCGAGATCGGTCTCGTCATACTGGACGCAGTACTCACGCGGCGGATAAGACCCTTGCAAGCGCTTCTCGAATTTTGCCGTGCTGTATTTCGAGAAAACCTCCTCGACGATTTCGATGACGCTCATGTTCTGGAAAATACGGCAATCGGTCGTATTGCCGAGAAACCAAAGCCATGGCCTGATGACGGCTTCGTAGTATGCCAGACGGTCCTCGATCCGGGTCAGCCGAAACTCGGAGACAAGGCCGCTGAACCAGCGTTTCGGATCGGATTCACCTTCGATCGAAACAGCACCGCCCAGCATCTTCAGCGGATCGATGTCGGGGCTGCTGCTTACGAACCCGACCGTATAGGCCAAACAACGGCTGATCTCATCGCGCCCGACAAGATGCGTGAAGGTCAACAGATCAGCGCCAACCGGCGTCTGCACAACCGTAGCACGTTCGTTCGGCATGGGTCGTGCCCCCTCCCGCCGCTCGTTTCTGCTTAAGCCTAGCACATGTCTTCCGGCGACCAAAGAGGACCGTTTGGTGACTGCAGCGTGTTCACGTTCAGATTCTCGACTTGAACGCTTCTGTGCCGCCGCGCTCACAAATTGCTGGTATAATGGGGTGTCCTGGGTGAGTTTCCCGACAGGATCGACGGCGATTTTGAATGTTCATCAGGCTGCAGATCAACAATGTCGTCTCGCTGCCCGCCGGTATGTCGACCGGTTACTCCGCTCGTGATCGCAGCTTCGAAATCGGCCGCGAGGCCTGTGACTGGACCTTGCCCGACCCCGACAAGTTCATCTCCGCCCGACACTGTGAAGTTCGTTACGAGGCAGGCGCGTTCTGGCTGTACGATATCTCGCGCAACGGGACCTTCATCAACGGATCGACCCAGCGCATGGCCGGCCCTCACCGGCTCGGTCAAGGCGACCGGTTGCTGATCGGCCGTTATGTCGTCTCCGTTTCGATTGATGACGAGCGCGCCACGGCAGGTCATCCTCGAAGCACCCACGGTTCGACGCAGCGACAAATGCCGATCACGACAGGCCGGCCCGTAGACTTCGGAAACCAGCCTTCCTTCGAGCCGGTGGAGCAACGGCTCGGGCAGAGAGCACCCGTGTCGACGTCGCCCGCGCCTCTCCCTTCGACGAGAGACGAGGTGCTGCGGGAAATCGCGATCGCAGCCGGCATCTCGCCGGAATTGCTTCAATCGCGTGATCCGCATGAAGTTGCTGCTGAAATCGGCGCGGTGCTTCGAACGGTTGTCGAGGAACTGGCCTTGCTGCTGAAGGCACGTGCGGCTGCGAAAATACTGGCCAAGAGCACACATCGGACGATGATCAGCGCTGCCGATAACAATCCCTTGAAGTTCGTCCCGGGAACCGATGACATCCTCGAAATCATGTTCGCACGGCGTAGAGCCGGCTACCTTGATGCCAGGCACAGTGTCGAAGACGCATTCCGCGATCTCAAGACGCACGAATTTGCCACCTATGCAGCCATGCAAGCTGCGCTCTCGCGGCTGCTTGACGATCTGTCGCCTGAGGCGATCGGCAAAAAACTCCCACCCACGTCATTCACATCGAAGAAGAGCCTGGCTTGGGACGCCTTTGTCGCCAAATGGCGGACCATGGAGGAAGCACACGAAAACGGAATGCTGGACATATTCCTCGCCTATTTCAGCGAAGCCTATGCCAAAGCCGACAAGCAAAAATAAGCCGGGGAGATTGAACCTGGCCCATGCCCCGGAAATCGGATTGGTTTGCTGCGCTGACCTTCGGCCGCGGTACGGATCACGCGCCACGTGGAAAGTATTAGAGCATCCTTTGCGAGCCCAAAGATGCGGCGCTGTAGTTGGCGAAGAAAAATCCTTTCGCAGCGCTGCATCTGGTTCCAATCGACCGTTTCTAAGCTTACGATCACTTACGACAGTTCGCCAGCGGGTAAGGCTGATTGACCTGGGGGTCTGCGGCACATGTCATGTTACGGCGGGATAGAATTTTATAGCCGACCTTCCTCCAGACACTGCCCTCGCCAGCAGCGCCTGCATTTCCTGCGCCTGACCAGGGACCGTTTTGCTCGCCTGTGGCGCACACGCAGCAACCAGGTGTGGACGGACGTTTGGCGATGAGCTCGAAGGACGATCCTTTCGGCCCAGCGGGCAAGACCGTCATTCGCGCACCGCGCCGCGCTGAAAAATCAGCGCCCGCTCCTCAGCGGCCCGTTCCCGACAGCGGGCACCCCGGTCCCTCGCGGGTTAAGGATTCAACGATTTTCGATCCGGGTGTCGGTCGGCATGCACCGCCGGGCTGGGCATCGGGAACCGTGATTTATCAGGGTGCAGACCCCGGCGCAGCGGCGGCAACCGGCTCCTTTGCGGCGACGCCGGGCATTGAGCAGGAAATCCTGCTGAATGCCACGGACAGCGTCAGATATTCCGCAGCAAATCAGATCCTCGCTGCGGCCGCTCCTTTGCTGATGCTGTTTGGCCAGCTCAGGCTTATGCCTGTCGAAAGACAGGCGGAACAACTGGCGGAACATGTTGCCGAGGCGATCGAAAAATTCGACCGGACAACGGAGAAAGCCGGTGTTCCCGAAGAAGATGCACGGATCGCAAAATTTGCTCTCTGCGAAACCGCTGACGACCTTGTCGGCAACCTGCCTTGGCCCAAGAAAGACGCCTGGGCGCAGCACAGCATGCTGTCACAGTTCTTCCACGTCGTGCCCACCGGCTCGGGCTTCTACGAAGCGCTGAACAAGGTACTGGCCGCGCCGGAGGCACACTACGACTTGCTTGAATTGATGCATGCCTGCCTGTCGCTGGGGTTCGAAGGCCAGTATCGAGGCCTTACGCGCGAGGACAACAATCTCGAACGCGTTCGACGCGACGTCTACGAGACGCTTCGCTACTTCAGGGCGCGCGCCGACGAAGACATCTCGCCCCACTGGCAAAGCCTGGCGGTTTCAAGCGCACAGTCGTCGACCCGGTTGCCGCTCTGGGTGATTGCGGCCGCAGCGTCGGCACTGCTGACGGCGGCATTCTTCGCATTGCGGGTCTTCATCACCAACGAGGGCGAGGCCCTTGCCGGCAGGTTGCTGGCGCTCGATCCATCGACGCCGATCGCCATAGAACGCGCCAGCGTGGTGCCGTCGGCTGCGCCGGTGAAAGTCGCTCCGCCTGTCGCCACTACCCCCTCTCAGATCGATCGCATCCATGCCGCACTGGCCGAGAATATCGCGCGCGGCGGACTGACCGTCGGCACGCAGGGCAAGTTCATCGTCGTGGAGATCAACAATATCCTGCTGTTCCCGTCCGGAAGGGCCGAGATAAAGCCGGAGTTTGGACCGATCGCCGCAGACATCGCCGCCGCGCTGGAACCGGAGCCCGGACCGATCATGATCGTCGGCCATACGGACAATGTGAAGCCGCGAAAATCGAGCGCGTTCAAATCCAACTTCGACCTTTCCATCGCCCGGGCGAAGGCTGTCGAAGCGATGATGGCGCCGCGGTTCAGCAAGCCTTCCCGGATCACGGTCGACGGCAAGGGCGAAGACGAACCGATCGCCGACAATGCGACGCCGGAAGGCCGCGCCCAGAATCGCCGTGTCGACTTGATGATCCCCAAGGAGGAAACGCTATGAGCACGGCCATTTGGAAGCGCCTATGACGCGTTGGCTGCTGCGGATATTCAGCGCGATCGCGTTGGCCGGTTTCGCGGCAGCCGTCTGGTTTGCCGGACCATTGATCCGCTTTGCCGATACCCGCCCGCTGGCACCCGTCTGGCTCCGCGTGACGATCATCGGCGTGATCGTTGCCATCGTGACGCTGTTCTATGGATTGCGCCTCTGGCAAAAGCGAAAGGCACAAAAAGCGCTCGAGACGATAGTCGCCCACAATGGCGACAAAGATGACGACTCGCAGGTGCTCGAGGCTCGCATGAGTGAGGCCATCGCTGCGCTCAAGCGGTCGAGCGGCAAGCGCAATTTCCTCTACGAGGTCCCCTGGTACGTCGTCATCGGCCCGCCTGGTGCCGGCAAGACAACGGCGTTGGTCAATTCGGGTCTGAATTTTCCGCTTGCCGGTTCGGGGGAGGCCCAGCCGGTGGCCGGCGTTGGCGGGACACGATCCTGCGACTGGTGGTTCACCGACCAGGCGTTGCTGATCGACACCGCCGGACGCTACACGACGCAGGATTCCAACGCGCAGAGCGACAAGAAGAGCTGGCTCGCCTTCTTGTCGCTGCTAAAGAGATACCGCACCAGGCAACCGATAAACGGGGTTATTCTGGCCATCAGCCTTGCCGATCTCATGAGCCTCGATGATCGGCAGCTTGACGTCCATGTCGTTGAAATACGCAGCCGCCTGCGCGAAATCCACGAAACACTGAAAATCCAGTTCCCGGTGTACCTGCTCTTCACCAAGGCCGACCTTGTCGCCGGTTTCATGGATTATTTTGGCGGTTTCGACGAGCAGCGCCGCCGCAAAGTATGGGGCGCGACATTCCAGACTGCCGATCGCAACAAGAACATGGTCGGCGAGGCACCGGCCGAATTCGACGCATTGGCAAAACGCCTGGCGCAGGAGATGGCCGACCGCCTGCAGGAAGAGACCGATCCGGTCGCACGTATAGCCATCTTTGGCTTTCCAGCCCAGTTTGGCGCGCTGAAGGGCCGTATTGCCGGTTTCGTCGCCAGCATATTCGATCCGGCCCGCAGCCAGGTGAACGTCAGCCTGCGTGGACTCTATTTTTCGTCAGGCACGCAGGAGGGAACGCCGATCGACCAGGTGCTGGGCGCAATCGGTCGCAGTTTCGGCAGCGCTTCTCGCGCCCATCTTTCCGGCACTGGCAAAAGCTTCTTCTTGCACGATCTTCTGACCGGCGTCATTTTCGCGGAATCCGGCTGGGTTTCATACGACAAATCGGCTGAAAGACGTGCAGCGATTGCCAGATATGGCGGTCTTGGCGCAATAGCGTTGATCGCTGCCGCGGCTCTGGGCACCTTGGCCCTGAGCTTTACCGCCAACAGGTCGCTGATCACCTCTACAGCGCAAGCTGTAAGCCGGTATCGCGAGACGGCGGACCCGCTGCTCAAGACCCTGACGGTCGCCGACGTAGACCTCGAAAACGTCATTGGCCCGCTCGACCAGTTGCGCGAGCTGCCGGCCGGGTTCGATACCAGTGACTTGCCGACCCCGATCGAGGCGACGTTCGGCCTCAGTCAGCGGGAAAGACTTCTTTCGGCATCAAAAACAGCTTACCGGCAAGCGCTGGAGCGCATGTTCCGTTCGCGCCTGCTGCTTCAGGCCGAACGGACGATCCAGGCCAGGATGGCTGATCCCGCCGCGCTTTACGAACCGCTGAAGATCTACCTGATGCTTGGCGGCAAGGCGCCGAAGGTCGACGACGAGTTGATCGTTTCCTGGATGAGGCAGGATTGGGAGCAGAACCGGTATCCGGGCGAAAACAACCGCGAGGGACGGGCGCAACTCGAAAAGCATCTGCGGGCCATGCTTGCGTTGGACGACGCCTACGATCCGGTTTTCGAACTCAACCAGCCACTTATCGAAGCCGCTCAACGCTCGCTCGGACGCATGAGCCTTGCCGATCGTGCCTCCGCCTTGGTCAAGTCGGCGGTATACGCGGCAGCGCTGGATGATTTTTCCGTCTCCGTGAAAGGCGGCCCGGAAGCGCAGCTGTTGTTCGAGCGTGTCGATGGTGGCGATCTGTCAGGCCTTCGCGTTCCCGGTATCTATACCTATAGCGGCTTCAACAACTTCTATCTCGGACACCTCTCGCGCATTGCGCAGATGCTTGTCGATGACCAGTGGGTTCTCGGCGGCGGCGGCGAGCAAGGTGGCATCGACCAGGAACTGCTTAAACTCGGTCCCGAACTTGTCGATCGCTATGGGAGGGAGTTCGCCGCGGCGTGGAACGGCGTACTCGACAAGCTGAAGTTCAAGGCGATGCTGAAGGACAAGCCGCATTATATCGCGCTGTCCGCTGCCGCGTCACCAACCTCGCCAATCGACCAGCTTTTTACGGCGATCGCCGGCGAAACAGCTCTGACGCGAGAAGCTGGTTCCGGCAAAGATTCCGGCTCCGAGGTCGAAGCCGACATGCTTCAAAACCAGCCGCAGAACGCTGCAGATGTCGCCAGGGGATTGGCCCGCATCGGCCTTCAAGTCGCCAGCGGCAAATCGCAAAGCCGGGCCGGTACAGGGTCCGCTAATGCGCAAAACCAGAATCCTGGGGCGAACGTCGAAGCGCAATTCAGATCATTCCAGGCTTTGGTGAACGGTCCCGCCGGACGCCGCCCAATCGATGCATTGACCCAGAATTTCCGCGACATCTATCAAAGCCTGCAACTGGCGGCCGATGTCCCTTCGCAAACGGAACGCGTCAACATGAATCTGCAGCTGCAGATATCCACCCTTCGCGCCAATGTCTCGCGCCTGCCCAAGCAACTCGCCCGAATGGTCACCGCGACCGCCGACGAGCTTGACGGCAACGTCGCAGAAACCTCGCTAACGAATTTGAACCAGATGCTCGACCAGACGGTCACGCGCGCCTGCGAGGAGATGGTCGAGGGCCGTTATCCTTTCGCCAGCGATGGCTCGGAGGATATTGCGATGGCGGATTTCGCGAAACTGTTCGCTCCAGGCGGAATGATGGACCGGTTCTTCGCACAGAATCTCGCATCGCTGATCGACATGACCGGCCAGGACTGGAACTGGAAACAGGATGCGCGTTTCGGGCGCGACCTGTCGAAGTCGACTTTGAAAAACTTCCAGCTGGCCGCGGAAATCCGCAACGCCTTCTTTCCTTCAGGTGGTTCGGTGCCGTCGGTCAGTGTCACCTTTACGCCGTTTTCACTGCATGGCGATGCCGATACGGCGGAACTCGACGTCGATGGCCAGATTGTCCAAAGCAACCAGGCGGGCAACGCGCCAAGCACGGTGACCTGGCCGAGCGGCATGGCTTCCGCGTCCGCGAGCCTGAGCCTCATTCCGGAAATGCCGGGCCGTGAGTCCGCGATCAAGTTCGACGGTCCGTGGGCACTGAAGCGCCTGCTGGACAAGGCTGATATCACCAGCACCGGCGGCAACACGGAAGCCCGCTTCGTGATCGGCGGACGCGATGTCGCCTATACGGTCCAGACCAGTTCGGACCCCAACCCTCTCTTCCTTCCCGCGCTTTCCGGGTTCAGCTGTCCAAAGGCGTTTTGAGATGACCTTTGCATGTTCCAGTACGGTGAGGCTGTCCATCGGCAACAGATGCGCGGACGTTGATTTCGATACTTTAATATTCGAGCCTGTGGCAAACTGGCGCGAGCGAGCGCCTGACGGTGCGCCGCAGAGGACGCTTGAGAAGCGCTTGGTGGCAAAGTGAACAATGTCGCCCATCCCTTTGAAAGCTTCGGCGTTAGCCACAGAGGCTGTGTCCGCGAGCTCAATGAAGACAGCTATCTGGTCGAGCCGGAAACTGGCTTGTGGGTGGTGGCCGACGGAATGGGTGGACATGATGCCGGGGAAGTCGCTTCGGCCAGTATTGTCGATCATCTGGCAACGATCGGCATTGCAAGCTCTGCACCGGATCTTCGCGCGCGCTTCGAGGACCGGCTGAGCCGGGCCAACGCCGAAATCCGCAGGATATCGGAATCCCGCGGAGTAACCATTGGCTCCACTGTCGCCGCCCTGCTGGCGATGGATGGGCGGTTTGCCTGCCTGTGGGCGGGCGACAGTCGCGTCTATCTGATCCGCAACGCCTCGATCTCCCAGATTTCGAAGGACCATACCGAAGTTCAGGAACTTCTCGACAAGGGCGTGATCAGCGCAGCCGAAGCGCTAACCTGGCCGCGCCGCAACGTTATCACGCATGCGGTCGGCGTCAGCGACGAGATCGTCATTGACTTCCAGCAAGGCGAGATCATGCCGGGCGACATATTTGTGTTGAGCACCGACGGGCTGACAGCGCATGTCACAGACGCCGAGATCGAAGCGGCGGCGGTGTCGGCGACGCCTCAGGCGGCATGCGAAAACCTGCTACAAACGGTGCTGGCGCGCGGGGGAACAGACAATGTCACGATCGTGCTCGTGAAGATTGGAGATGGGCGCAATGGGGCCCGTCCTGATCCTTCCCGAGCGGAAGGTTGAGGCTGATGAGCGCCGACGACAAAACGCGAATATCGCCTAACGTGGCCAACACAGCCGTAGGCACGCAACTCAGCGGCATCTATGAACTAGACGAGCGGATCGCATTCGGTGGCATGGGCGAAGTCTACCGGGGCCACAACATCCAGACCGGCGACCACGTCGCGATCAAGATCGTCTTGCCCGAGTTCGCCCGCGATCAGACGATCCTGTCGCTGTTCCGCAAGGAAGCGTCGATCCTCAATCACCTGTCGCACGACGCGGTCGTGCGATATCACGTCTTCACGATCGACCCCGGCATCGGTCGCCCCTATCTTGCCATGGAATTCGTCGACGGCCAGTCGCTGTTCGATATCATGCGACGTGGCCCGATGCCGACGGAAGACGTGCGCAAGCTCTGCCATCGCCTGGCTTCCGGCCTGAGCGCCGTGCACCAGGCGGGAGCAATACACCGCGACCTCTCCCCGGATAACATCATCCTGCCAGGAGGCCGGGTCGAACGCGCAAAGATCATCGATTTTGGCATCGCTCGGTCGGCGACCGTCGGCGGAGAGACCCTGATCGGCGGAAAGTTCGCGGGAAAGTACAACTACGTTTCTCCCGAACAACTCGGGCTGTACAGCGGCGACGTCAGCGAGCAATCCGACATCTACAGCCTGGGGTTGGTGCTGGCCGCTGCTCTGCGCGGAAAACCGATCGACATGGGCGGCTCCCAGTTCGAGATCGTGGAAAAACGCCGAACCGTTCCGGACCTGTCAGACATCGACGGCGATTTTCGTGGAATTGTCGAAGCCATGCTGCAGCCGGATCCACAAGACCGGCCGATCAGCATGGCGGACATCGCCAGGGTGACACGTGACGATACGGACGAGGAGACAACGCCGCCAACGTCGATCACACCGCGCGACCGGACGGGTTTGCTGCGAGCGGGGGGGACCGCCGCGCCTGGCCCCAAGCTCCCAAGTCAGCCTCCGGCGGCTCCCGGTGAACAGCGCTTCGTTCCACATGTCCGGCCGGCGCTTCTGTCCGAACCACGGCCTTCGCCAGTTGCCGGTCCTCGGGCAGTTTTGCCAAAGGTCCCTGCAAAGTCCGCCAAGACCCGATCGATCGCGATCGCTGCCTTGGCGTCATTAGCTGTCGCGTCCGGTGCAGGCATCTATCTGAGCGGCTTGATGACGCCTTCCACGCCGACCGCCGGCGATACATCGTTTTTGTCTCCAAAAGCATCACAACCGGCCCCGACGGACAGTGCTGCAAATTCGCCGGGCGATGAGCCGGCAAAGGCAGTTCCACCTGAGCAGTCACAAACAGAAGCCACTGCGCCGCCAGCTGAAAATCAGGCAGGTGCCGCGGCGGATCAAAAGTTGGAGCCGACACGGCCCGCCGAAGTCCTCTCACCAACCGAGGAAACCCCGGAACCGGCGGCATCCGAGGAAACCTCGGAGCCGGCGGCATCCGAGGAAACTTCGGAGCCGGCGCCAGCCGAGCCGCTGTCGCCAGCTGAAAATCAGGCAGATGCCGAGGCGCAAAAGTTGGAGCCGGCACGGCCCGCCGAAGTCCTCTCACCAACCGAGGAAGCGTCGGAGCCGGCGGCATCCGAAGAAACCCCGGAGCCGGCGGCAGCCGAGGCACAACCACCGCCGGCAATTCAGCCGGATAGCGTGACCAGCGACAGCCAGCAAGGCGTTCCGCCGCGCGTCCAGGTCGCGCCGGTGGCGCCGGCCGACAAAGTCTCACCGCCCCCAGCGGTCCAGCCCGACGTGATGGAGAAGCCCGAGCAGCCGGCCAGCCAGCAGGCCACCACCCAGGTGCCTGACCCCGCGGCAGGCCAGGCGGACGACGCGAGCGCAAAGGGGCAACAGGACGAACCGGCGGCAGGCAAACAGCCGGACGGGCCCGCCATCGCCTTGAACGTGCCGAAACCGGAACTAGAGCTGCCGCGGAAAAATGCCCTCGACAAGGCCGCGCAACGGGTCTCCTGGGTGCGCGAGTTCAACGGCGGCGACTGTTTCTATGCGACGTTGACGTCGGCAACCGAGACGGCCGTCGCAATCGAAGGATTGGGCACAGAGGTTCAGCCCTTCGAACGAATGTTGTCCGATTTCCAGGCAAGATTCCATGTCGAACCGGACATCAGCGTCCGCCTCATTGAACCGGCTCAATGCGAAGTCACAAACTTTCTGCGTTTTGTGGACCAGACGGCAGCTGACAAGCCTCAACTTGTTCTCGATCGAACGACGGTGCCGAGCGGCTCGCCGATCGGCGGCACGCTGGTGACGCGTGGCGGCCTCATTTCCAGCGTGCTGCTGATCGACCACAGGGGTATGGCATTCAACCTCGACGGTCGTATCTTGGCGCAAGCCGACAAGGCCACCTTCAACTTTCCGATCGATCTCGGCGCAGCCGACAAGGCGGCCGGCAAGATCGTACCGCAGATCATAATGGTCATCACGGGTCCTCAGGATATTCAGGCTGCGGCGTTCTCCTCGCCGACACCAGCCGCGCTGCTGTTGCCCAGAATTCTCGAAGAGATCGAGACCACCCGATCTGAGTTCTCCGCGACTGCAAAGTACTTCCGGCTCGGCGGATAGCATGAACGCCGATGGACCGCCGCCGCTCGCGTTTTTCCTTCCCGACCGCTGCCCCGCCGAGAAATCTGCGTGACCGGCTTCGCGGCCTGCTTACCCTGAGAGGCCGTATCAGACTTACGGTCATCTCGGGCGCGACATTGCTGGCTCTCCTGTCGTCCAACGAAGCGCGTGCCGAATTCACCGTCTGCAATCAGACGCTCGACGTCGTTAATCTCGCTGTCGGCCAAAAGGTCGACAATGCGGACCAGACCGATGGCTGGTGGACCATCGGCGCAAATCAGTGCGTGAACGTGATCCGCGAGGAACTCACCAACCGCTACATTTACATCTATGCGACGGACGTTTTTGGCCATGCAACCCTGAACGGGTCGACCGAAATGTGCATCGACCGGCGGCGTTTTTCGATACGCGGCATCGATGAATGCTGGCAGCGCGGCCATATCGCCGCACGATTTCTCGAAGTCGATACGCTTGAACAGGCGCGGTGGACCTTTTTCCTGACCGGAAGCAATCCGTGACGCACAGTATCGACACAAGCTTCAGGTTGAAAAAGCAGGCGCGCGCCGCCCTGCGCAGACGCAGGCTCTGGCGCAGACTCCTTGCCGGTCTTGCTGTGGTTGTCCTGTTGTCGATCGCTGCCGGCTTCTATCTCACCGCGGACTATTGGTCGTTTGGTGATGAAGATGAGGAGTTGCACGCGGTCGAGGGAACCGACGATGTGCCAGCCGATGCATCGGTCTATGTGCCTGCCATCATCGATCTCGCAGGCGACCCGATGTGGATCACCCTTGCGCCCGACACCGGCGCCGCAACAAAAAGCCAAGTGATCCCGCGCCCGGCAGAACTCGATCAGGCTGGAGTTTCTCCCCAGATCGAAGTTCTGTCTGACGTGATGCTTAGCGCCAGCGAAAAATTCATGACAACGATACCGTCCACGCAAGAAGATTTCGCATTCTTCCAGGCACAGCGACAGGCCGCGCCGGCGCCATCCAACGATCTGCAAAACGATGTTCAGCCACCGCCCGTTCTAAACGAGGCTCCGGTTGCTTCGGACCCGCAGGTGGACGCCGATGATGCCGAAGCAGGTTGGGGCGAAACAATCGATGCAGGCGAGGCAGCCCTTCCCGCGTTCCGGAAAACCCAGATCGAAAACAACACAAGCGTTGCAAATGTCACCAGCGAATATCAACGATACGAGGCTACCGAGGACACGTTCGTAAAGATTCTCAACGACCGCAGCTTGGACAGCGTTGCCCTGGATGCGCGTTTCTCCGCCGAGGATGCCAAGCTGGCAGGCGAAGCCCTGAATGTGCTTTTCAATCGGGAAAGCCTTGAGCCGGGTTATGTCGTCGCCATGCGCGGTTTCAGGCCGGCGCGCGAGACGACAACCATGTCCCTTATGCAGGTTTCGATCTACGCCAAGAACGTATTTGTCGGCACGCTGACCCGCGATGCCGCTGGTGTGTTTGTGTCTGGTGTGGACCCCTGGGTCCGCGAAGACCTTTTCAACTATTCGGGTGCGCAGGCGCAAGGCACGCACAAAAGGCAATACCGGCTGCTCGACGCAATCTACTCGACGGCGGCACGCAACAAAGTCCCGACCGGCGTGATCGGAGAAGCGATCATGTATCTTTCGCGAGGACAGGATCTGGATGCCTTCGCCAGCGAAGACCAGCGGTTGGTCCTGATCTATTCGCAAAGGCCACGCGGCAAGGAAGAGACGGCCGGACGGGTGCTGTATGTTGGCGTCCAGGGTAGCGAAAAAAGCCTCGACTGTTTCGTCTTCCAGCAGACCGACGGCCAGTTTGCATGCGTTAGCGGCGACGATCAGGTTCGCTCGCTGACAGTCACCAACGGCATGGTTACCCCGGTCAACGGGGTCATGACGTCCACCTTCGGCCCACGCAAGCACCCAATCCTCGGGACTGTCCGCATTCACAAGGGCGTGGATTGGGCGGCGCCTTTGGGTACGCCGATTGCAGCCGCCTTCGACGGCGAAGTCGTTTTTCAAGGCGATGGAGGGGGTTACGGCAACCTGGTGAAGATTTCGCACGGAAACGGGCGCGAGACGCGCTATGCGCATATGCAGAAATTCGCGGTCAAGGGCGGTGTCGGCGCGAAGGTGAAGGCAGGCGATATCATTGGTTACATCGGCACTACCGGTCTTTCGACTGGGCCGCACCTGCATTTCGAACTCTATCGCAACGGCGAGGCGATCGATCCCCTGGGTACGGTTACCGCCATCGCAACGGATGATTCCGCTGTCGAAACGCTGACCGACCGTATCGTTCAAGTCGAGAGTGGCGGCAGCGCCCGCGCCAAGAACCCACTTTCTTCGGCGACCGGCGCCGGTCAGTTCATAACGAAGACCTGGATCAGGATGATGAACACCTACCGTCCCGAACTTGCGCGGACACTGTCAACCGCCGACCTGCTTGCTCTGCGTTATGACGCAACCATCTCGCGCGAGATGGTCAGCAATCTGGCGCGCGAAGGCGAAGCTTATCTTCGGGCGCGCGGCCACCAGATCACAGCCGGCCGGCTTTATCTCTGTCATTTCCTGGGGATGGAAGGCGCCCATCAAGTGTTGTCGTCGCCGGGTTCGGTGCAATTGAGCGCCGTGCTCGGGTCGGCCGTCATTCAAGCCAACCCGTTTCTCACCGGCAAGTCCGCCAGCTATGTCGTGAGCTGGGCCGAAAGGAAAATGGGGCGGAAGCTGAGCCCGGCGATGGTTGAAGTGAGCCAACGGACAACGACAACGACGGAAGTCCGGCAGACATCGCCCGAGTTCGAAAAATACAAGCAGGCGATCACGACTATGGTGAGTTCCGTTCAGAATGCGCTTTGAGCCAGCGCATGGCCCGGAAATCGGAATCGGTTTGCTGCGCTGACCTTCGGTTCGCGTCGAAAGGGACGCGCGGGTCTTAGTCCAGCGCACCCGCTCCAGCTACTCAGTCCTTATCCGCATTTCCACCCGGCGGTTTACCGGATCGAATGGGTTGGGGCTGCGCGGATTCGCTTCGCCCAAGCCTGTCGCTTTGATGCGGGCAGGATCGATGCCGTTAGAGGTCAGGAAGGTTGTTACCGATCTGGCTCTTCGTTCCGAAAGTCCCTCGTTGTAATCAGCCGAGCCGGTTGCATCGGTGTGACCCTCAACAACGAAGTTCAGAGTGCTCAGTCGGCTGTCCTTCAACGCCTTGGCGAACTCGTCCAGTTCAGCGCGCGCAGTCGCATCGAGTTCCGCAGAATCCAGGCCGAAATTGATCAGCATGTCGAGGCTGGTTTTTTCGGCAGGCGCTTGCTTGTTCTTGCTGTTGCACTCTTCCTCGGTGCCGACGCAAATTCCACGCGACGGGCCGAACTCGCTCGCCCCGTCAAAAAACTTCACGATGTCTTCTGATTTCTGAAGCGGATCAGCAAAAGCGTGGGTCGAAAAAACCGCGACCGTAAACACGAAGGCTAAACTGCCCAACTGCATGACGGTTACTCCCGTTTGAGCATCCGATCTTGTCGGCTGCGGATTATACCAAATCCCCAAGCGATTGTCTGTCAATAAACGTCAAGCATACGGGTGGTGGAGGGCAGTTGCATCTTGCCAGGGACTGGAGACTTGACCCGCGCCCTGTCCAGGGCTTCAGTGTCGATTGTTCCCTGGGGAAAGCGTGGCGGCCATGGCCAATGAGCTTCGATTCAAAACGGCACGGGATCTTTTCATGGCCTGCCCCGCTGTTTCCAGGGACATGGTGGCACTTCCGACCGAACAGCCTTCAATCGAATTTTGCCGCGCCCTGCTTGCCGGGCGGGTGCCCGAGGAGGCGATTACGTTCTGTGCCTATCTGCTTCCCGAGCGGGCTGCGGTGTGGTGGGCGCATGAATGCCTGAGCCATCTCACCGTTCTGCTCGACCGCGGGGATCAGGAGTTGCTTGCGCTTGTTCGTGACTGGGTCAGCGAACCGGATAGCCCTCACCATCGCCCAGAAATGAGCAAGGCTGCGGCAATGCCGCCAACAACGCCGGCCGCCTGGATTGCCCTGGCTGCAGGACGGCATGGCAACGGTTCGGCTATGGAGGCGTCAGCGGTAGCGGCCTTGCAGCCAATACCTCCCGCCCGCGCTGTGAGTGCGGGGGTTCTCGCCGGATTGGCACGCGTTGCACTAGAGGACCGCTTTTCAGTTCTTTCCGCGTTTGTCGAAATGGGCATTCAGATGGCGGAGATCGAGGCGCTGCGCCAATCAGCGGATGCGAATTAGACCGTAGCCCGGATCCGCGAGCGGGATACGTTCAAATTGAACTGAGCATCCGGCTCTATCTGTTTGATTTAGCCGCATTCCTGCGACGCCAAGTGATTCCACTTGGCCGTAAATGCTCTAATTACTTGGCTTACTTGCAGCCGCCATTCAGCGCTATCCTCCCCAGCCGCCTCCTCCTCCGCCGCTCCCCCCACTCCCGCCACCCCCGCCACCTCCCGAAGAAGGAATGATTACGGGAGGTGCGGCAGCAGGCTCGTCCGCGACCGGTTTAACCACTTTCTTGGCGGCCACCGGTTTGGGAGCGGGGTTGACGACCTTCCGCGGCGCAGGGGCTCTGCGAACGACCTTCGGCGGCGGCGTGGGCGTCGCCACCAGCGGGGTCGGTTGAAGGGGTGACCAGGATGTGCAGCCCATGACCCCCGCCAGGACGCCGGACAGAGTTATTCCGATGATTGCCTGCTTCCAATTCCTGCTCACCATCACCTCCTGGTTGGTCAGAACACGTCCCGACGCGGGTTGGCTTGTTCCCAGACCCGCCTGGCCGCGTTAACCAGTTGATTGTCCAACGAACCGGATGCGGGAACCTTCGACCTGAGCTCCTGGCGCAATTGCTTCAAAGCCGTCGTTTTCACCTTCGTGCCGAAATTCGCGAGGTTCTTCTGGGCTTCCGGCAGCTGGTCGCGAGTGTCCAGTGCGGCTGCGAATGCCAGAAAACGGACGGCGGTGGCCTGATCGGCCTTTTCGCCCTTTTCCATTTCGAGAACCGCGCGATCGAATGCACCGGACGGGTCGCCCCGCATGGTCGCCATCTCGAACAGTCTTTGCGCTTCTGCCAGGTTGCGCTCCACCCCCACGCCGTCGCGATACATGCGCGCGAGGTTACCCGGAGCGTAGGGCTGGCCAAGTTCGGTGGCTTTCTGAAACAGGGCCAGCGCCGTTTCCGGATTTTTTTCGACGCCCGCGCCGGACAGATAGTTCCGGCCAAGCAGGTTCATCGAATACATATCCTGGCGCTGGACGCCAGCCTCCAGGAAGGCAACGGCACGGGCCTGATCGGCGGGCACGCCGTTGCGGCCTTCGGTGAAGATCGCGCCGAGATCGTTCATGGCATAGGTGTGCCCCATTGATGCCGCCTTGAGCAGCAGGTCCAGTCCTTTGCCGGTGTCGCGCTCGACGCCGTAGCCATTGAACAAGGCACGGCCCCACGACGTCATCCCGTAGGGATCACCCTTGTCGGCTGCAGCCGCGTAGAAGGTGTTGGCCTGCTTGCGGTCGACAGCCAGGCCCGTTCCGGTCGCGTAGAGGTAGCCGAGTTCGAACACAGCGCGCACGTGCCCCCTGTCGGCGGCCTGCTGGATGGCTTTCCTGGCCTGGTCGACCTTGCCGGCTGCAAGCAGCGCGCGACCCAGTTCATAGCGGAAGCGGGCGACATCGGGATACGCCTTCACCGCAGTCTCGCAGAGCTTCACCGCGTCGGCGCCGATTTCATTTGGCAGCAGGCCGGGGACCACGCCTTGAAGGTCGAGAGGTTCGCCGGCAGCCAAGTCGCACGGATCGACGCTTGGCGACAGTTTCATTTTGGCGGGTTTGGATACGCCGCTGTCCGCCCGAATTTCGAAGGCAACCTCGACCGGTGCGCTGGCTCCGATCTGGGGTTCATAGCGCAGCCCCTCGACTTCACCGACCGTCAAGCTCGATTCGGGCGTCAGGGCTCGATCCGGCAGGGAGAGCGTTCCCGTTGCCGGATAGTTCGCAACTTTCAGGCTGACCGCCGAGTCATCTGTCGGGAGATCCAGGCTCAAGGCAACCGCGCCCACGCCGACCGGAACGTCGATCTCCCGGTTTTCTATCGCCTCGGCGGCACCGGTGACATGAATGCCGCGCTGCAGCACCTGCTGCTTCTGCTCGGCTTCGAGCGAGGCCATCACCTGTTCGCCCTGGGTTCCTTCGCCGCTCTTGACCCGGAACACCAGCATGCCCTTGGCTTCGCCGCCCCAATTGTCGCGTGCGGCGTAGGCCAGCATATCCATCTCTTCTGGCTCGCCAACTCCCTTGGGGACATCCATCTGCAGATGCGGCAGATCCTTGCCCTGGATCAGATCCCCCGCTTCGACAACCTTGCCATTCAGCATCAGGCGTCCCAAGGCGGGCGGTCTTTCGATGCTGACGGTGATTGATCCGCCGTCGACCTCCACCGGTTCCGGGAGGTTCAGGTCGACAGGCCCGACCCCCGACAACACGACTTTCTCCAACACGGGCGGTAGAGAGGGGCGGCTGCTGCGACGCATCAGAACGACTTCGTCGATCAGCGAAGAGTTCTCCCAGGGAACCTGCAAGCCCTTGGTAGCCTCAACCACATCCCGGCGGACGGCCGACATGACCGTGCGGATCTCCTGGTTCGGGGCGAGCGCGCGACGAGAAAACGCCAATGAAAAAGGACTGAGGTCGCCGGCGCCGTCATAGGCAACCGCGCCGGGTTCGGTGGCGAAAGCAATCAGCGTGTTCAGCGAGCTCCTTACTTGCGCAAGGCCGGTGCCGCTGGCGGTAAGAAGCTGGTCCCTGAGCCAATAGTCCTTGCGAGGGAATGGATTGTTGCGGCAGGCATCGAGGATGATCACCTGGATCTTCGATTTCGAACGCATCTGCTGCAGCACGTCGTTCAGCTTGATAGCCTGGACCTCGACGTCCGCCGCATCTTTCAATGAGGCATCGACAGGGATCAGGAAATTTTCGCCGCCGATCTGAAAACCGTGACCGGAATAGTAGACGACAGCCACATCCGCGCCGTCCACGGCGGCAAGATAGTTGCGGAACTGATCTTCAAACTGCAGCTTTGTAAGGTTTCTGGCGACGAAAACATCAAAACCAGCCGCTCGAAACGTGTTGGACACGTCCACCACGTCTTTGGCCGGGTTCTTGAGCGCCGAGATTTCTTGGTAATCGGAGTTGCCGATTACAAAGGCGACCCTTCGTTCGACTGCAGAAGCCTCGAAAATCGTGAAGCTTGCGAGCATCAAAGCTGCAACGAATCCGCAACGTCGGAGCATGGCAAATCCCTTAACCCTGTTACCTAGCGACCACAAGAACACAGCTGCGGTATCAAGGTCCGTTAGAGAGCATGCTATCTGCCGAGACAGAAAAGAGAGAAAAGCCGTCGCGACAGCGGTATATTCCTCACTTGATCAAACCATAAATTACATCAGAGGCCGAGTGTCCGCAATGATGTCGAACGGTTTCTCAACCTGGCTATTTGGACCCGTGGTCGATATGGTCCCCTCGGGCCACGCGCGGCCGGCATACCCTTGACTTGCGCACACGCATCACGCGTCAGGCGCCTGAGGTTTTCCCCTACTAATGTCGGTCTACCCCTGATTTTCTCTACCCACCATTTCCGCGACTCAATTAGCGTCTGCTTATGGAGCATCGGCACGCCATTCGACGGATCAAGGAAGGGCTTTGGGAGGTCTATGACATAGACGACGACAAGGTTGTCTTCGCAGACGGGGTGGCTCTGACAAATTTGCTGGATGACGAGGCGCTCGATGCCCTGGAGTTGCTAAAGGGTGGATTCCTCGTTCCGAGCAGCGCTCCCAAGGCCGGTTGACGGTTCCTTGAGGGATACGCTGAGGCCACACTGTCCGCGAGATGGAGCACTGAAGGCGGACAGCTGACACGCAAAAGCGCCGCCGCTTGGCGGGCTCCTGGATGCGTTCGCTCGTCGAGATCTGCCACCCTATTTCGGCGACACTTCGCGATGCTCAGCGCGCCGCAATGTGTCGACACGAAAATTCTCCTTGTTTGGTTGATGCCGGAACAGTGCTCCGTCCGTAAGTTCGTGCTATATATTAGCAGGTGCTGTTATGAGGTTTTTGCCCGTTCAGGAACCGACCAACACATGGGCCGTGTTCGATACCACCGTGGATGTGCCTGCGGACTTCGCTGGCACTTGCCTTATCGGCTTGACGCGGGAGCGGGCGGAGTGGCTCGCAGCGAGAGCCAATCAAGATGCATCGGTGAGGAGCTATTGGATCGGCCGGTTATCATCCCTGGAGCCTGAGCACGGCGTGGTTCCCATACGCAAATGTCAGAAATGGCTTATACCCGCAGGAGTATTTCAGTGACGGGCGACGAGGCCGCTGCTGGCAGCCAGGGATCAGCAGCCAACGTAAGTCCGACATCACCAGCAAAGCCGATGCAGCGATTGGTTCCCGGCGTTCCGGAAGTTGCGGCTGTGGGCGCGAGAGGCGGCCGTCAAGCTTTGGGTCTGTTCGCATGATGGCCAGCCCTGCGGCAAACCAAGCGAGCGGAAGCATCCCTTCGCTCGGACCGGGCCGTCTATGACCGGCCGTTATCCTTAGCCGCCTGCTCTCGCTGCTTTTTGAGGACTTCGTCAGTCCCGACCAGCTTTTTCGACCCGCCGGAGATTGCTGTGGATACTACGGCAGGCGGGTCGCTCGCGGGGAAAGAATCCTCAAGCCCGGCCTGCAACTGGTCTTCCAAGGTTTTTGGCTCTTCCGACCGACCAGGTGTCCTTCGGCTTTCTGTTTCCTCCAGCGGCTGTTTCATCTTCGGTGAAGACTTGACCTCTCGAACGCAGGCGTAAAGCTGTTCGATGGCAAATTCTTTCAGTGTTTCGAAGTTGGCTCTATCATCATCATGCATTGCCTCGATCTGATCGATCATGGTTTTCTCGAACCGGTCAAGGCTGTCGGCTCCGCAAGCCTGGCAAAGGCGCAATAGTGCTTCATTGAGCATTTTCGGGCCAAAGTAAGCCGACGCCTCGAGCTTGAGCCGTTGCAAATCCTCTGAAGTTGCTGCCTGAAGTTTTGACATGTGCAGCCCTTTCGCCTGATGAGCATATCAACGGCAATTATCGGCAGATGTTCCATTCATCCGGCACTGATACGCCTTCCGCACGGTTCAGCGAGTTGCCGCCGCCTACCCGATAGATCCGAGATCCACATCACCGGAACGCAGACTGGTCTACGCGATTTCTGGCCTGTAGATGCGGCAAACGGCGGTAACGACGTGGTTTGAGCGCTTGGTCGAGAATGCCGCAAGCGCCAAATGGCGGTGTCTGTGGGCTATCGGTCATTTGCAGCGACGGGTGTCTATCCCCGTGCTCGGCCGTCTTCGAGTTCGAGCGTCGAATCGAAGTAGGTCATCCAGCGCGTATCGTGGGTCACAACGCAGATCGCGACATTGCGACTGTCCGCCAGATGCCTGAAGACCTTCATCACCATCTCCGCCCGCGTGCCATCCAGCGCAGCGGTGGGTTCGTCGGCCAGAATGACGGTGGGATCGTTGGCCAGGGCCCTCGCGATCGAAACGCGCTGCTGCTCGCCGCCGGAAAGCTGGGACGGATAGTTGGAGCCGCGATGTCCCATGCCCAACGCATCGAGCAGCCTCGCGGCTCGCAACTGCGCCTGCTGTCGGCCGACATCGTTGACCTGCAAGGCGATGGCGACGTTCTCGGCGACCGTGAGGAAAGGGATCAAATTCGCCCTTCTGGAATACAAAGCCAAGATGGGTCCGCCTGAAGGTCCGCAGCTCGTTGAGCTTAGCACCGGGACGCGAAATTACCTTGCCGTCGAACAGAACCTCTCCCGTAGTCGGAGCCTCCAGCAGACCGGCGATCATCAGCAGTGTCGTCTTGCCCGAGCCGCTGGGGCCGACGATGCCGCTGACGGCGCCGCTCTCATAGACTTTGCTGGCGCTGCGGACCTCCAGCGTGGCGAGGCGGCGCTGCGACGGCTAAGCGCCGCCAGGTCCAATTGTGAAATTGGAGCATCGAGGGCGATCCGCCATATATGGACATTGAAGCCGAGAACTGGCGTCGCCCGCCCGCCATCGTCTTGCAAGACAACACCGCTCTGCTTCATCTTACGCTTTCCTCGCCGACCGAAGAGCGCGGCATGGCGTCGGCTCGATCGACGCCAATGGTAGCTGGTGATGAGCCATTAAGGAACGCTAGCAGATTTTGCCCCAGCTCAGGATAGAGGTAAGCGCGCTCTTGGCGATGGCCATCCGGGTTGTAGAAAGCACCGGTCAAGTGCCGTGCCAGCAAGTGAGAAAGGAACCTTTTCTGAAACACGCCGTTTGCCAGCAGGTCGTTGCATTAGCGACCAGTAAACAACGGAAGGATCTTGTCATGAACTACAAGATGATCTGTTTGGGCGCGATGGCGCTTTCTATGGTAAGCGGCGTTTCTCTCGCGGCAGGCGAAAAAGGCACGTCTGCCTTGGATGACCCCGCAAAGATGGAGCCGTTCTACACAGACGCTAGCATGACGACCCTGCGGTCCGACGACGAGTTCACGGCAGCTTGGAAAGCGCTGACGGACGAGGACCGCATGGCAATGACAAAAGTCTGCGATGAGGAGGCGGCAAACGCCAACGCCGCCAACACCCACCCTGAATTCTGCAGCAGTGTCAAAAAGCTCGGCGGCGGGAGTAACTGAACCATGGAAGGCGGGCAACGGCCCGCCTTTTGATTAGCGACTGTGAGGCAGGAGCGAATGGATAGCCGCGTGGGGTGGGCTATCTTAACGGGTCGCTCCGCCACTCACGGCCATGCGAATGCCCAGGCCAATGATGAGACAGCCGGCGATGCGCTGCTGCCAGAGCCGTATCTTTGGTTGCTTCAGGATCCACTCGCCAACCGCACCGGACGCGAGCGCGTATGCGCCTAGCACCGATACGCCGGTGATTTTTTGCGTGCCGCCCAGCAACAGCAATTGCAGGGTCACCGATCCTCGAGCCGGTCAACGAATTTCGGAAGGAACGTCGGGGCCGGGCGGAGCCTGCATCAAGATGACTGTCCCTAGGGAAGCTATCCACAACACGGGATCCATCATCCTGCTCTTTCACCTAATATCTGCGCAGTGCCCTTGAACCCATTGGTGTCCTTGAATTGTCAGCTAACTTAGCTTGGCAGTTGCAGGCGAATTCCCTGCAACTGCCGGTCAGTCAGGCCGGTTCAAGAATCTCGGATGGCAAGCCCGATACCCTGCATCTTCGGAGCGGAGCCGCTGGCGATCCCTTGCCGGGGCTCCGCAAGCCGGTGGCCTAAGAAATTACGCGGCCGCTTGAAGAGCACGTTGGTTGACACCACCCTCGCCAAGACCCGTCAGCGCTTCATCCGTCGCGACCTCTTCCTTGAGCGTCGCTTTGAGAAGGGCGGCAACATCGGCCTTTCCCATCTGTTCTGCCCAGGCGATAAGAGTGCCATACCGGGCGATCTCGTAATGCTCGACGGCTTGCGCCGCTGCGACCAGTCCGGCATCGAGCGCAGGAGCGCCCTCATAATCTTCGAGGATCTCAGAGCCTTCTTCGATGATGCCGTCGATTGCCGGACAGGTCTTGCCGCGTGCTGCCTTGCCGAATTTCTCGAACACCTCCTCGAGACGATCGACGTGGGCTTCCGTTTCCACACGGTGTTTTTCAAATGCAGCAGTCACTTTTTCCGACTCCGCACCTTTCGCCATTTTCGGCAGCGCCCTCAGTATCTTCTTTTCGGCGTAGTAAAGGTCTTTGAGTCCGTCGAGGAACAGGTCCTCAAGACCCTTGGTTGTCGCTTTCGCGGATTTCTTCGCAGTTGCCATGGTCGTCTCCCGCTGGGGTTGGAGCTAGCCTCCCTAACTATGAAGGCGTCCGATAACCCCGCCGGTCGGCAACAAGTTCCCTGACGATTCGAGCCGCTGGAAATTTTCCGACGCTTCGGGGTCGAATGGTCAGGTGCTGCAAAGGGTTACGCTGGTGAGCGGATGCGCAAGCGATGGTCGATATCTCACGGGGTGGCCCGCTCCCGCGCCCCGGTCGGCCCGGGCGCAATCGGCTCAATCGATCCGCCTGATACGGCCCTTGTCGAGACGGAATACTCCATCCTGTCCGCCCTGCCTCTCAAAATCGGTAAGCAGATCGTCCCATGTACCCAGGAACTCGCCGCAGTCGTCGCAAAAGATCCGGTCGTCAGGGCCGGCGTCGGCCGGAATCCTCAGGGCACTCCAACTGGTGGTTGAGATATTGTTTGATCATGGACGATGGCGAGAAATGCACTGGAAATGTGGCCCCTGCAACCGCGCTCGCGCTGGTCTGACGAGCTCGGTCAGAAATGTAGGGCGACAGGGCATCACGGCGATCGTTGCGATCCGGGAATAACGAGCGCGCCTTCGTCAGGGGCCGAATATTCAAAGCCGATGAAAAACGCGGCAAGAATTAGCGCGCAGATAATTGCAATTGCTGCCAGTGCGGTTCTGGACAACAGCTTACGCGGTTCGCGGTTTTGCAACACTGAATCGGTCCGCTCTCTGTTCGAAGACGGAGGGGCAAGACAGCTCAAACTCACTATACGCCGTTTTTGGTTGGAGGCCAGCCAGACTGGGCCGTCGGGGGAATGTTGTCGGATGTCAACTCACCCCGCTTGAGTTTTCTAATGGCTTCGTCGGCTTCGATTTCATCCAGGCCGCAAAGTGGCAAACCGTCGACTATGACGGCTTCCTCGCTCTCGCGGTCATAGACTTCCCACAAGCCCTCCGAATCCTGTCGCTTGCTGTAGATGGTTGGCATGGCCACTCCCTAAATGGTCTGAAGATGATCAGATGGATGCTGCTATTGGACACCGGCTACTCACTCCAACGCCTGGGTCTTTTCGCCCGCCGGGAACACCCGCGCCTCGATCTGCGGGAAGAAAAGCGCGCCCGTCATCTCCGTAGCTGCCTTGATCCACTGTTTTTCGGTCACCACCGCGGCACGCTGGAAGCGGTGGAATTCGCCAAGTTTGCTCAAGCCGTACTGCAGATCGCGGCGCAAGGCGTCGCCCGTCATGTCCTCCAAATCCGTAAGGTCGGCTAGGATGCCGATCTCATCATGTTCGCCCAGTTTCTCTTCGATGGCCGGGATGACTTTATCGTAGTCCTCCGCGGTCACGGTACCGGCAACGCGAAATGCGGCGACATTCTCAGGGAGCAGAAATAACCTCGATCACTTTTTCCTCCTTCGGATCGGCTTTCAGGGTTATGCCGAACAACTCAAGCCGCCCACGGATGTTCCCCGGTCCTAAGCGTTTTGCGATCTAAATTTGACGCTCATGAGCCGGCGCAGATGGCACAGGGTTCTACAGCGACTATCGACAGTGTGGGGCAAATCCGACAGTGCAGACGACACCAACCCAAGATGTTAATCGGCCGCTTTCTTTGGCGGCTCCCGGGTCACATGCGTGACGACGGTATAGCGCGTAATCGGACCCTCGTCGGGGTCTTCTCCTTGAAAGTGAACGTCCGCATTCACTGGTAGCCGGCTGCTATTGCCGAACCGCTTAACTGCGGACGCCCGGACGAGTTGGATGTCCGGGTCCTGCTTCATGATGGTTATTGCTGCAAGCTCGGCAGTACTGCTGCCGCCAATGCGCCAGCTGGCTTCGAGCACACCGGATCGCCAGATGCCCGACGAATCGACGCCCTGGCCGATATCGTAGTTGCGCCGCGAGGCGAAAAATCCAGGATACTCAGCCATCGCCGCGTCATAGGCCCTCGCCTGCACCGTTGCCAAAGTCAGTGCGCGAGGAAGCTGAAGGTCTTCGAGAGCTTCCCACCCGCCGCGCACGACGATGAGATCGGATCCGCCATAAACGGATTGTCCCGCATTATCGATCGTCGTCCTTTGAGTGCCGTAGTAGGCGACCATGATTTCATCGATTTCCGTTCTGCCAACGCTCAGCGTGACAATATCACGAAGGTCCGCTTCGAGCACAAGACCGCACTCATCCAGGTCGGAGGAGCGGTATCGCTCGAGCAGTCTCTCGACGTCAGCGACCGTCCGAACGATGTGCTGGTCTTGGCCTCGCGAGGAAAGCGGTGGCTTAAGTCTGGCAACCCCGAGCCTCAGCAGACGTTCCGCTGCTCGCAGCGCATCGTGCCGCGAAAACACGGTGTAGCCAGGCAATACTGCCGCGCTGACAGTTCTCCCGAAGCCGGTAGACCATTCTTTCGGTCGCTCGGCCAAGCCGTCGACCAGTTCATGGGTTATGGCCTTGGTCATTGCGAAGCGCCAAGGCACCACGCCGCCGAAGAGGTCTTGCGGCCCGTTGATACCCAGCCGTGCCGCATCGGCGGCAAGCAAGCTGTCGTCCGGCACGAAATACAAGCCCCCGCCGTTGCCGCTGCTGTGGCCTAGACCCTGCTGGAAGGCAAATCCCTTGAGGCTCGCAATCGTGCGGGCAACGGCAGCCATGGCTTCCCGTTCGTGAGCGTAGAGGGGCTCGCAGCCCGGCGCGGAGAATGCGATCACGGTCCCTTTTGCCTCGCTCGGCTGACTGCCTCTGTGCTCGGTCATGTTGCTCGTTCTTGGGTTGCTACCTCAATCGCCGCGGGTTGCCGATGTTTCGGCCCGCGACTCGCTCCGACCCAAGAGAACGCGCAAGATGGCAGAAACGTTCAGCCTGGCTTGGCCGGCTCGCCGTCTTCTGCGTCCCCTCGAACGATATACCTCGGGAACCGCTACCCCGAGCGCGCAATTAGAGGGGGTAGACGTCAGGTCCAGGTCGTGTCTGAGGTGAGCGCCTAGTGGCGAAATTCGAAAACAGTATCGGGTGGATTCGGTGACGTTGCTGGTTCAGCCGCGTCTGGTCAACGACCCCTTCTCGGATGCGGGGCTTCTTCTGGATTTCCGATTCGGCAACCGGGCGATGCTCTTCGACATTGGCGATCTGTCGCCACTTTCGCCGCGCGAAATCCTGCGCGTCAGCCACGTATTCGTATCACATATGCACATGGACCATTTCGCCGGCTTCGATCGGCTGCTGCGGTTATTTCTATACAGGAATAAAACAGTGCATTTCTTCGGCCCGCCTGGGCTGACCGAGGCCGTGCAAGCCAAGCTCAACGCATACACATGGAATCTCCTCGACGAACAGTCCCACGACTTCATGATAGCCGCCTGCGACTGGACGCCGGCCGGATTTCGTCATTCCCGCCTCTTTCGGGCGCGATCGGGCTTCACTCGGCAGGACACGGCATCAAACCCAGCCGAGGGAAATACCCTGCTCGACGATCCCGATTTCCGTATCGAAGCAGCAATGCTCGACCACGGCGTTCCATGCCTTGCATTCGGGTTTCAGGAAAAGATCCGGGTCAACGTGCAAAAACCGCAGCTGGAAGCATTGGGTTTGCCTGTCGGACCGTGGTTGAGCGAAGCCAAGCGTGCGGTCCGGCGCGGAGCTGATCCGGGAACGACGCTCGCCCCAACCGCGGATCGGCATATCTCGATCGGCGAGCTGCTCGGTGCCGGAGCCCTGAGAACCGGCCCCGGACAGAAGATCGTCTATGCGACCGATCTCGCATTCAACGAGGCAAATCTTGCGCGTGTCGTTACGCTTGCGTACGGCGCGAACCAGCTGTTTATCGAAGCGGGCTTCCTGGAAGAAGATCGCGAGCTGGCCGCCGCGAAGCGCCATCTCACCGCAGCCGAAGCCGGCACGATCGCCAGGCTCGCCGGTGTTGAACACGCCGTGCCGATGCACTTTTCGCCCCGCTATCTCGGACATGAGGATGAACTGCATGCAGAGTTCGCGGCAAATCTAGGCGTCGGAAGCCCTTCTCAACCGGGACGATGAACACCAGCGTCTAAGCAAGAGCCGGGATGGCCGCGCTTTCGATCACGCACGTTGAAGATCCCGGCGGATCGTTCGTCGACGTCGGCTAGCAAGGATGGCGGAAAGGGTGACCGGGCGAAAATCCCAGCTGTCGACGCCCGTGTCGTACTGGCGCTTAACCGGGCTTAGTCTGCCGTGGGAATGGCCATGCAGATCGATCGATTTCTTGCCGATCTGATTCCAGGTGCGAAAAGGATAGTGGCAAAGGATCAGCAACCTGCCGTCTATCGTCAGCTCCTTATAATGTTGAGTGCTGGCCCAACCAGCGGCGCCGACGGTTGCTGCGCCGTCGTTGTTGCCGATAATCAAATGCTTCTGGCCATGAAGCGACGACAGGAGCGATGAAACGAATTCGGCCGACCCCTTCGCAAAGTCGCCGAGATGCCAGACCTCGTCGTCCGGACTGACGGTTTCGTTCCAGAGTGAAATCAGTGTTCGATCGTGTTCTGCCAGCGAGCCGAACGGGCGACGATCGATACGCAGAATGCGGGGATCGCTGAAGTGTGTGTCGGCCGTGAAATAGATCATGGTCGTTCACAGCCTTGCGGACGATATCGACCAACGAGCCCGAATTTCGGCATGCCGTCATCGAGCCTGTCGAGCCGGATGAGATAGCGCGCCGTCGCGCTCTGGCCACCTCTGCTTGTGTTGGGAGAGCCCGGCGGCTTTGATCAAGGGCAGTGGCAAGTCCGACGGCAATTAACATTTGGGGTGGCGACAAAGATCAGACGCGGCTAACACATTGCCGCTTTGTGCGAACGAAACGTTTCAGAAAGCTGATTGTTGTTCAACCTGGCCGGATCGATCGCGACAGGGTTGTTGTCTCGGTCTCCGACGCGGCTGAGGTGCTGCTGAGGGACTGGCCGACGCCAGCCTCCAAGACGCGGCTCGCTGCAATCGAAGCCTGCCTTGCGGTTATCCGCGGCGAAAAGCCGCCAAGGGTCGCGCGCCAAGCATTCATCGTCGCGGCCAAGGATGCGAGAATCCTGCTTGGCGAACAAATCTAGACCGGCGCCGTCAGGCAGAGCCCCGTCCAGGCAACTCGATCTCTTCCTTGACCTGCTCCTGCAGATCGTCACGCGCGCGCTTCGCCTCGCCAGATGCCGAAGTCGAGTTGCTCAGACAATCGCTCGATCCCAACCGCCATAATGCTGGTCGCTGCGCGTGCCGCGCGGCAGGCTGAGCACGATCAGCGCCAGACCGATCGCAATGTCCGCCACGATCGCCGCGGTTCCACCGCCGGCAAGCACGAAGGGGGACACCGCGATCCATGCGCCAAGCACGACATTGAAGAAGCGCACCGGCCGGACAACCTCGGCCATGGCCGTGACTGCGACCATGATAATGAGACAGCCGAGGACATGATCGCTGAAGTAGAGCGGTGGCTGCGTGCCGAAGATCAATGGCGTGGTCATCAGCAAGGCGCCAAGCAGCGTGCTCGCTACCAGCGTCCACGGGAAGTTGACGCCGCCGGTGAGAAATTCCTTCAGCAACTCGGAAGCCGGACGGTCGAGGTCGGTCCCAGGTGTCTGGTTCTCCGACAGTGCCGGTCCGCCCATCCAGAAGGTACGCCAGAACGGCTCGCCCGCCCTCGTGGCGCCCCAGAGATACTGGATCGTCGCCAGCACCTCATCGACGGAGTAAGGGATCAGCACCACCGTGATGGCGGCCTGGAGGATGCAGAGCGTGCACAGCGCACCAATAAGCGGTGGCTGGATGATGATGAAGGAGACGCTGACCACGCCAAGCGGAATGATCAGCAAGCCGAAGAGGAGCACCATCCACGGCATGGTGCGCCAGCGCCGGCGGTCGCCGATCGCGCCGGCGAGGATATCGAGGCAATAGGCAAGCGCGCCGAGCCCGGCATCGGCGATCGGGAAACCCTTCGAGACCCATGACGTCACCACCGCCTCGCTGCCGTTGCGCACCGGCGCACCGCCGGGGCCGAAGAACGGATCCCACAGCCCATCCGCGTGGCCCATCTGGAAGGCGGCGAGATAGCGCGAGACGAACAGGCCGACGAAGGCCAGCGCCACGATCGGAATCCGCTGCGTGAAGGTCGATGGCGAATAGGTCCAGCCCAGCGGAATGTCGTCGTCGGCCGCCAGCGCGCGGCGGCTGATGCCAGGGGTTGGCGGGATCATCACCGCAAAGGCGACGATCAGCATGCCGACGAGCGTGTCGATGGCATAGGCGGCGGCGCTGGTCGTCCAAAACAGCAACGGCGCTAGCATCACCCATAGACCGAGCGACGCCGTGATCCACTGCACCCAGCGCCAGCGTCGGGACATGCCCATCAACGCAAAGACCGTCACCAGCAGGCCGGAAACGATCTCGCTGACACCGAGACCGGCGTTGCGCAATTGTGGCTCCGCAATAGCGTGCCCCAGAGCGGGGGGTATTGCGGCTGCGACGGGATCGAACAGGCCAACTGTCATCGGCGATGTGACCAGCCACAGTCCGAGCGCAGCGTTGGTCATCGGCGCCCAGAGCGTCCTGGACCGATGCCGTTTTATCGCCGCTTCGACGTCTTCCTTGCTTCGCTCGAGCGGTCCCTTGAGGCGCCTTTCGGCCTGTTCGATCTCGGGGTCCGAAGCCGCGACAACCGGCGGATCGAGCTTGTTGGCCGCATACCAGTCTGTGGGGTCCTGTTTCAGCCGGCGGATCATCTCCGGCAATGTGTCCAACAGATTGTGTCTAGGCGCCCAGCCCAGCAGAGTTTTGGCCCGCGAGATGTCGATCTCGTAATGATCGTCCGAGTTCTCGATCATCCACGGTTTGATGTCGGTGTCCTGATCGAGTACCTCCGTCTGCACCCACGCGCCCAGCTTCGTCAGCTGCTTCGGCAGCGCCAGCGTCCGCCAGTCCTCGCCATGGATAAGCCGGCCGATGCGCTTCTGCATCTCCTCGTATGACGGTGTGTCTTCTTCGCCGATCAGAAGCACGGTCTCGGCCGGAAGTTCGGCGCGCCGGTCGACGGTACGCACCACCGCATCGACGAGATCGTCCTTGTGCAGATAGGGCTGACCGGCGGTGATATCGCCGGCGAACAAATAGGCCGTCGGCAAGCGCTCGAAGATGCGAGCGATCTGCTGGGCAATAAAGGCCGCCCGGCAGTCTTCGTCATAGACGCCGGCGAGCCGCAGGATCACCGTCTTGATTTCGCCGCGCTCCCTCGAAATCAGCGCCTCTGTTTCGGCTTTCGATTTTGGGTAGGCCCAGGCCGGGTCGAGCGGCGAGTCCTCATTGATTTTCGTGCCCCTCCCCGGGCTTGGGGCATGGACGAGAAGCGTGCTGGAGAACACGAACTGCTCGGTCTTGATCGCCGTCAGCGCATTCAGGAGCCGGCGCGTGCCCTGCACGGTGACGGCGTCATATTTCGGATTGTCCTTGCCGGTCGTGTCGTAATAGGCCGCGAGGTGGATGACCGAGGCGATGCGACCGCCGCGCTCCCGCGCCGCCTCCACAGCCCTGCTCACGCTCTCATCGGAGGTGAGATCGATCTCGATCGTCTCCATGCCGGCGGGGGGATGCTTCGGTTTTGCAACGTCGAGGCCGATGACCCGGTAGCGGTCAATCAAGCCTCGCGCAATCGCCTGCCCCAGGAAGCCGCTGCTGCCGGTGATAAGAACCGTCGGAAGGGGCGCGCCGTGATTTGCCATAAGTCAGGCCCGTTCGCGTTGGAAGGGAGGCCCGATGGCGTCGTGCGCTTCGACCTTCCTCGGCTCGCTCAGCACCTTCGAACTGGATTCGATTTCCTTGTCTGCATCGAGTTCTAGCCTGCCCAGGATCATTGCCTCGGCCCTTCCGGAGGCGCGAGATGCTCGAGGAACCATCGCGTGGCGTGTCTGACCACTTCGTCCATTGTGCCCGGCTCCTCGAAGAGGTGGCCGGCACCGTCGATAATGATCAACTGTTTCTCGCCTTTCAGCGCGGCAAGGGCGCGCTCGTTCATCCCGATCACCGGCCCGTCCAGGCTGCCGACCAGAAGCAGTGTCGGGGCACGCACGGCCGGCAACGCGTCCATCGCCAGATCGGGCCGGCCGCCGCGCGAGACGACAGCCGCGATACCTGCATCCGGGCGTGAGGCGGCCACCAGCGCGGCTGCCGCGCCAGTGCTTGCCCCGAAATAAAGTGGGACAAGCCTTCTGGTCCGTGCTTCCGCAGCCGCCCAATGCGTCGCCAGCGCGAGCCGCGATGCAAGCAGGTCAATGTCGAAGACATTTCGCCTGTCGCGTTCCTCGATCGACGTCAAAAGGTCGACGAGAAGGGTCGCCAGTCCGGCCTGCCGAAGTGCGGCGGCCACGTGGTTGTTGCGCGGACTGAGCCGTCCACTTCCGCTGCCATGAGCGAAGATGACGATGCCTTGCGCACCGTGCGGCACGCCCAGCAGCCCAATGAGCCCGTCGGGCTCGATCCTGACCTCCTCGACCTCTGTCATTGCGGATGCCGGCATCTTTACACTCCAAAGGGAGGATCGCCTCACAGGCAGAGGAACTGCGCCTCGCGCCCACTCAATGCGTTAAACACTGGCATGCCGGAAATGTTTCCGAGTCAGGCCAGAAAAATGTGGCTATCCCATCGGGAGCGACGGATCTGTTCCGCCCGCCTATTCAGAATTGTGGGCTCCCTTGGCGCAACGCTCTCCGCGGCCGAGGCTCAAGATTTGTTTGGCATCTAGAGCCATTGTCGCCAAGCACGATACAGCGTTCGATTGGCCACTCCGCAATGAAGCGAACTTGGTGCAGCGTCGCATCGCCGGGCTCGCGATTTTCAGCTAGCGCCTTTTATGGGTGGCTTGTCTGTGTCGTTCCATTCCGCCTTGCGTGCCCGCGCTTCCTCGAAGATCAGCTTGAATTCCCGCATCATCGCACTCTCGATGGCGAACGCACTGCTTGGCAGCGCGCCGGGGTCTTCCTGATTATTCTGAAATTGGAAACGGGCCTCTAGTTCGGCCCATATTCGCTCGAAAGTCGCATCGCGGCCGGCAAGCAGCGCGACGACCAGCGCCAGAGTCTCTCGCTGGGCGTTCAGCCGCCCCTCGATCTCTTCATTCGGCAACTGGGACATGTGGATCGCTTCCAGTTTCAGGCGAAACGGCAAAATCGCGTCGTTGTTCCGGAGTTCAGCTCGTCGGCTCGCCCGGAGACGCGGCCTATTCTTCCCTGAATGCCCGTTGGATTTGGTTCGCCAAAGGTTTCACGAGATAGGACAGCATGGTGCGGCTGCCGGTCGAAAAGAACACCTCGACAGGCATTCCAGGCGCCAGGGCCAGGCCCTTGAGCCTGGTAAGCTCTGTGCGCGGTAAAACAACATGCACGGTGTAAAAGCCGGCGCCTGTTTTCTCATCGACATTGAGGTCGGCGGAAATCTTGCTGACGGCACCATTCAGTTCCGGCGTTGTTTGCTGATTGAATGCCGACAGCCGCAGCGTCGCGTTTTGCCCTGACGTCAATTGATCGATGTCTTGGGGTGCCACGCGCGCCTCGACGGTCAGGTCGTCTGTCACCGGGACAATCAGCATGATGAGCTCGCCCGGAGAAATAACGCCACCGACCGTGTGCACACCAAGCTGATGAACGACGCCGGTCTGCGGACTGCGTATATCGATCCGCTTGAGCTGATCTTCGGCCGAGACCTTGCGCTCGACGGATTCAGAGATCTTTGCCTGGACGTCACGCAGTTCGGTCGCCACCTCGCTGCGCAAATCCTGGTCGATCTGAATGATCTGCAAACGGATTTCGGATGTACGACCCTTCGATTGCGCTATGGCCGCGGTCAGTTGCCCGTGCTCACCTTTGAGCCGCACGGCATCGCGTTCAAGCGCAGTTATGCGATCGATTGAAACCAGCTTGCGTTGCCAAAGGCTGCGCATGCCTTCGAGCTCAAAGCCGATCAACTTGATTTCCTGGCTCTTGGCATCTCTTTGCTCGGTCAAGCCGGAAACTTCTTCGGCAAGCTGCGCAATACGCTCTTCCAACTGAGCCTTCTGGCCAGCGCGTGCCTGTCGGCGAAATTCGAACAGAGATTGCTCGCCGGCCATCGCCCGACCAATCTCAGGGGCATCCTGCCGTGACACAAGCGAAGTTGGAAAGATGATGCTTCCTTTGCCGTCGCGCTCGGCCTCAAGGCGAGCCAGGCGCGCCTCGAATTCGTCCAGGCTCTTCGTGACGATCGCCAAATTGGCCCGGGTGATCGTCTCATCGAGGCGGATCAAAACCTGGCCCGCCTTCACGGCATCGCCTTCTCGGACGAAGATTTGACCGACAACGCCACCCGTCGGATGCTGCACCTTCTTAACGCTGGAATCGACGACCAGCTTTCCCGAAGCAATCACGGCCCCGGAAATCTCGGTGACGGCGGCCAAGCTTCCGGCCCCACCAACCAGAAGGACGCAAGCTGCGACCCCACCAAGCAGATAGCGCCGAATGGTCCGGTCAATCGCGGATGCAGTGCGTTCTGCCATCAGGATGCAGGTTCTTCAGGGCCAGAGACGACCTTCAGAGGAACGCCTCCCGGACGGGTTACCTTATTCAAGACGTCATTCTTTGAGCCAAACACTTGGATCCGGCCGTTTGCCATGACCAGGACCTGATCCAGGCTTGCAAGCGCGCTCGGCCGATGTGCCACCACGATGGCAATACCGCCTCGCGCGCGAACGCCCTGGATCGCCACCGTCAGTGCAGCCTCACCCTCCGAATCGAGATTGGAATTGGGCTCGTCGAGGATGACGAGGAACGGATCGCCATAGAGCGCCCGTGCAAGTGCAACCCGCTGCCTCTGGCCGGCCGAAAGTGCCGACCCGGCCTCGCCGACCCGCGTCTCGTAGCCTTCCGGCAGATGGATGACGAGATCATGAACGCCAGCCGCGCGCGCAGCCGCAAGTATCTTGTCCGATGGCGCTTGCGGTTCGAAGCGCGCGATATTCTCGGCAATGGTGCCGTCGAACAATTGCACATCCTGAGGGAGATAGCCGACATGCTTGCCCAGCTCTTCCGGCGACCACTGGTCGAGCGTTGCGCCATCCAGCCTGACGGTGCCGCGAACTGGGAGCCATATGCCGGCAATCGCGCGCACGAGCGATGACTTGCCGGAAGCGCTCGGCCCCACAATGCCGAGGCCGACGCCCTTTTCCAATGCAAAGGTGGCGTCTTGCACGACCATACGACGCTCCCCCGGCGGCGTGACACTGATACCTTCGACCGAAAGAGCAGATTTCGGCGCAGGCAGCGAGACACTTGTCGCAGTTTCGGGAAGCAGGACCAAAAGCTGGGTCAATCGGGCCCAGGCCTGGCGGGCGGTGACGAAACCCCTCCAGTGCGCGATAGCCAGTTCGATTGGTGCGAGTGCCCTGCTCATCATGATCGAACTGGCGATCATGATGCCGCCGGTCGCTTCCTGATGGATGACCAGATACGCGCCGATCGCCAGGATACCCGATTGCAGCATCATTCGCAGGATTTTCGAGATCGTTCCGAGTGTCCCAGCAAGGTCGCTCGCTGTTGCATTGGTGTCGAGATAGTCAGCATTGATCCCTGACCAGCGCTCGGCGATGCGTGATCCAAAGCCCATGGCCTGCAGAACCTCGACATTGCGACGCGTCGCTTCGGCAAGTGTATTGCGCGCCGCCGCTTGACTGTTTGCCTTTCTGGCGGGCTCTCTCGTGCGAATTTCGGCAAGCAATGTCAGGCTGAAGAGAATGACCACGCCGGCCAGCGCCGTCATGCCGATCCAGAAATGGAACA
Organism: Mesorhizobium temperatum; assembly: GCF_002284575.1. Lineage (GTDB taxonomy): Bacteria > Pseudomonadota > Alphaproteobacteria > Rhizobiales > Rhizobiaceae > Mesorhizobium > Mesorhizobium temperatum. The sequence goes on along the minus strand of NZ_NPKJ01000022.1, from coordinate 116,064 downwards.
GGAAGCAGATTGCGAGATAGAGCGGCATCCATGGCAGGTCGAAAAGCGCGGTCGGACCGGCGCTCGACATAAACGAGCGCACCTGATCAAGATCGCGCAGCGATTGAAGGCCGTCGCCTGCGAGCTTGGTGCGCAACGGCAAACGCATGAGGGCGGCATAGACCTGTCCGCTCAGGCGCGCGTCCAACGCCATCCCGATGCGCACCATCAAACGCGACCGGATGAGTTCAAGAGCACCCTGAAAAACAAAAAGCGTGCCGGCAAACACGGCGAGCCCGACGAGCGTCGGCACGCTGCGGCCGGGTATGACGCGATCATAGACCTGCAGCATGAAGAACGAGCCGGTCAGCGCCAGAACATTGACGACGCCGCTCATCAACGCAATTCCGGCCAACGCTCGCCGGAAGGAAGCCAGAACCGCTGCGAGGGTCGTTCGCGGCTCGGATGGATGGGGATGCGACATCGCCTTCACATCAGTCCCGGTTCACTCTCAGGCGGCAATGACCGCGCCCGAAATCAGGCCTGATGACGAACGTGTCCGTGCCGAGCCCCCGGTCAGGTGTTACGCCTAGATAATCCAATCGTTCAACGCATAGGCATGGATGTAGTCGATCTGCATTTCCGCAGGCGTCGCAAGCCCGTCGGCGGGCGCTCCCGCTTGGCCACCAATCCCCATATTCACCAGCATATACATCGGGTCGTGCATGTCGGCAGGCGTTGCGGCACGAGCGACTTCGACGTCGTCGAAATACCAGACGAGTTCGTCTTCTGTCCAAAGCACGCCGTATGTGTGGAACCCTTCGGTATCCGAGGCATAGGCCGTCGAGCCCACTGTTGTGTGAGTTCCCGTCGCGTTCGAGTGGCCTGTCAACATGAGCTTGTTTGGATTCTGACCGAACATCTCTATGACGTCCAGTTCCGGTGGCCAGGAGCCGTCCTCCGGGAGAAGCCAGAAGGCCGGCCATGCACCTTGTGTTTCGGGCATATCGGCCCGAATCTCAAAATAGCCGTAGGTCTGCGCGAAGGATTCGTAGGTCGTCAGCAAACCTGACGTGTATTGGTAGTTATTTATATAGGGACGGATCGCCTCAGGAGCCCGGGCGGCGGTAATGGTGAGAACACCGTCCTCAACGCTGAACGGATTGACGGAGCGCGTCGGGGCGTAGTCGGTATCGATGTACCATTGAAGATCGTTGTTGCTCGTGAGCGTGCTGCCGTTCTCGGCCCCCCACCAGTAGTTCGAATCCCAGGTGCCGCTCGAGCCGTTCCACAGATCCAGCGTGTCGAACTCGTCCGAAAAGGTGAGTTCCAGAGCCGACCTGTCCACGGCCAGCTTGAACTGGCTTGCGGTGAAATCGCCGATGGTCTTGTTGGCGAAGACGAGAAACTCGTCGTCGGACAGATTAAGTCGGACGTTTGCGCCCGACTGGACCATGTTGACGCGAACCTCCTCGAAGGAGGTGAAGCCGTAGCTCCCGACGCGAACGGTATCCGTCGCGCCAAAGTCCAGGATCAGATCACTGCCGTTGCCAGGGGTCACGACGAAAATGTCCGCCCCGGATCCGCCCTTGAGAACGTCATCGCCCTGCAAGCCGTCGAGCGTCTGTTGGCCGGAGCCGCCGGTAACGATGTTGTCTAGCGCATTTCCGAAAGCATAGCGTTTGTCGCCGGTGACCGTCAGGTTCTCGAAATTCGCTGGAAGCTCATAGCTCATCCAGGTCGAGATGGTGTCCACGCCCTCGCCGGAAAGCTCAACCGCCTTGTTTTTCGAGGCATACAGATAATAAATGTCATCGCCCTTGCCGCCACGCATTGTGACGGTGACGTTAGCGTCGCCATACATCGAGTCGTTGTATGTGCTGCCATACAGTGTTGGGCCGGAATTCGTCGCCGAGTACCACCTGACGGAGGACCCGCTGTAGGGAAGTGGAACGCCCTTGGCGTTCAATACCGTGGCCATCCCGGTCTTTTCTCCTTGTTTTGTCCCTATGTCAGCCTAACAGCTATCGAGGGCAAAAGGAGCCAGTACTTTTTCACTTTCGAGTTCGGAAGGTTACCAAATGGTTATCACGTAGTGAGAGCACTTGCCGGGGAGCTTCACTGCCTCGAGTGCATAAGGTTGGGCCACTGCAACATGATCGAAGATGTGGTGAGGCAGATCGAGACCGACCCTCACCGCATTTCGCATCTCGAATAGCATTACCGCTGACCGGTGATGAAGAACTGCTAGTAGACTTTGAAAGCGCCCGCATCGGCTCGTGCATCCACATCGGTGATCAGCATGTGCCCCGGCGATACCGTGATCGAGGTCGCGAGTTCGGCACGAGCAAGTGCATCCTGTGCGGTGATGCTGCTGGCCCAGAATACAGGGACCTCCCAATCCATGATTTTGACCGCATCGCCCCAGTCGGGAGCCATCAAGTCGGCAATCACCGGCTCATTACGCGCGGCGGGCGACCTATTCTTCGCGAAACGCCTTGCCGAAAGAATCCAGGAAAGGCCGCAGGAGATAGTCCAGAAAGGTCCGCTCGCCGGTTCCGATAAAGGTTTCAACAGGCATTCCGGGATAAATCTGTTCCTGCTTGATCTCCATCGGAAGCTGCTCGTCTATCTTCATCCTTGTCGCATAGAAGGATTGGCCAGTCTTGTCGTCGACGATGCGGTCGGCTGATATGTAGATGACTTTTCCACGCACTTGCGGCGTAATCCGCGCATTGAGCGCGCTGAACATCATCTGTGCTTGCTGCCCGAGCCTGATTGAATCGATATCTTGCGAGGAGACGCGTGCCTCGATGATCAACTCGTCAGTAGTCGGCAGCAGTTCCATTACGACGTCACCAGGCCGGACAACCCCATCCTCGACATTGTATGATGAGTGAACCACGATGCCGTCGGTCGGGGCCTTCACAATCGTCCGTTGAAGAATGGATTGGGCAGCGTTAATCTGCTCTTCGAGGTCGGCTAGTGATGAGCGGATCGTATTCAGCTCGCCGACGGCCTCCTCCACTCGCGATGTCGTTAATCTCTCGATTTGTTGACCGGCCTCGGCAAGTTGCGTTGCAGTTCCAGCGATCTGCGATTCTATCGCCCCAGCCTGACCGACAAGCGAAGCACTGGTTCGCAAGAGTTCGGTATACTCGCTGCGGTTTGTCAGGCCTTTTTCAAGCAATTGCTTCTTGCGCTCGGCTTCTTCCCGCACGATCGTCAACTGTTCTTCAGTAGCCTTCTTTTGTGCCCGAAGCCCGGTGACGGATTCCTTCAAAGTTTCGATCCGCTGCCGCAGAATTTCCTGCTCGGCATGATAGCGTGCCAGACGTGCCTCAAATTCCTTTCGTTGCTGGGCGATAACGTCCTGAACATCGAGTCCACCCGATGGACGCTCCAGGTCAGGAGGCACGTCGATTTCGGACAGTCCGTCGCGCTCAGCTTCAAGCCTCGCTGCTTTGGCTCTCTGGGATATCGACTGTTTGACAAGACGGTTGACCTGCGTCTCGGCGGCTGTTGCGTCGATGACGAAAAGCGGGTCTCCCTTCTCCACTCTGTCGCCTTCCTTAAAGTGGATCTTTCGTATGACTCCGCCTTCGAGATGTTGGATCATGATGTTCTTGCCGGCAGCGGCAATAACACCTGGCGCAATTGCCGCGCCGGCTATGGGCACGGTGGCTGCCCACACGCCAAATCCACCAATGAGGGCTGCTATCGCTGAATAGCCGGCGATGGCGATCTTCCCAGTTTGCGTGGGAATTTTTCTATGCCAGCGAAAATTCTCAGCTTCGTTTTGCATACATGTCCTCTAGGCAGCCGAGCCCAAACGCCGTGGCTCAGTTCTGCAGGCGAGACGGCGTCGATTGGTCCAGCAAGCCTTGGCCTTCGTTCGCCGTTCCAACAGAGGAAATTGCAGCCGTAGCCTGTGTCATGGGTTTGTTTTGTCCTTGAGCCAATCGGTGCAGCACATCCTGGGCCGGGCCGTATAGCTCGATCTGTCCATCTCGAAGCATCAGGATCCGATCGCATTTCGCAGCAAGTGACGGGCGATGCGTGATGAGCAGAACTGTTCTTTTGTCTGAACGGGCATTAAGTATCGCTCGCTCGAGGGCAGCTTCACCTTCTGCGTCCAGATTTGCGTTTGGCTCGTCGAGCACAAGAATTCTGGGGTCGCCGAAGAACGCACGGGCTAGCCCGATGCGTTGTCTTTCTCCGCCGGAGAGCCTCACTCCCATCGGGCCGATTACCGTAGCGAAGCCGCGGGCAAGACCGAGCACCAGTTGTTGCACCTGAGCGCGTTGTGCAGCTGCTATCATTTCCTGATCGGACGGATCAGCTTCAAACCGGGAAATATTCTGGCCAACGGTTCCGGGAAAAAGTTCCACTTCCTGCGACAGATAGCCGAAATGCTTGCCGAGTTGGTCGGGCCGCCAATTCTGGATATCAGCGCCATCTATCCGCACGACGCCAGAGCGAGGCTTGATAGCACCGACTATCAATCTGGCAAGCGTCGACTTGCCAGCCTGGCTGGGTCCGATGATGGCAACGCACTCGCCGGCGTTGACGGAGAAACTCAACCGCTTGATCAGTGGATGACCACCAGGGTCGGTGTTGGGCAGGAAGTAGACGACCTTGTCGAGCGTCAGCGCGCCGACCGGCGCGGGCAGCTCCACATCGCGGGGCCGTTCGCCAGAAACCTGGTTTTGCAATGCGGTGACACGTTTCCAGGCCTGGCCTGTTTCAGCGATTTGCCGCCAGCTGCCGACGATCTGATCGATGGGTTGCAGTACACGTCCCGAAATGATCGAAGCCGCGAACATCATGCCCGCCGTCATTTCTTCAGTCAGGACGAGATAGGCACCTGCGGCAAGCACCGCCAGTTGCAGCAGGATGCGGATCGTCCGTGACAAACCGCCATAAAACGCATTGTTTCGCGCGACCTTGTCTGATGCTCGGAGCGACTTTGAAAAGCGATCGCCCCAGAACTCGATGATGCTGGAGACCATCCCAAGCGCGCGCACGGTTTCGAAATTGCGTGCAAAAGTCTGCGCAGCATTCATCGTGGCGGCGAGCGTGTCGCCAGCCTCCCTGCCGCTTCGGCTTGTAACTGCCTGATTGAGCAGCGCGATGATGACCATGACGACCACACCGACAAGCGTGATCGCAAAGAGTAATGGGTGAACAAAGTAGAGCAGAACGAGGAAAAGCGGTCCGAAAGGCAAATCGAAGAGGAAAAACAACGAACGCGAGGCAACGAAAGTGCGGATTGTCGCTAAGTCGCGCAACGGTTGGACGTCGCCGAAGCCGGCTCCCGGGCCATTCATCGCTGCGAGAAATGCCGCAGATCCCAATCGAGCGTCAAAGCGTGCGGCCAGCCGATTTGCGTAAAGCGATCGGACTATTTCCAAAATCCCAAGGACCGCAAGTCCGGTGACCGAAAACAGCGACAGATAAATGAGAGTGTTCATGCTCGACGACGGCAGAACGCGATCGTAGATCTGTAAGAGATAGAGCGGAGGTACAAGCAGCAATACATTGACGACCGCGGAAAACACCCCGATCTCGAACAGGCTTTTCGACAACGGCAGCCTGCCGTTCGAAGTCGACATTCCCCATCCTCCCGAAGTAACGCTCGTCTCCCGACTATCGAAATCTATATCATGATGACCTAATGTATCGCATTGCGCCAGAGCGTTGTCCGCGCGAACTCCTTCTCCATCGCGCACCGTCGAAATCGAGGTACGGAGTGTCGTTGGGCGATGGTCGAGGCATGGTGAATGGCGGATACATCGTCATCACCTTTTGAATGGCGTGCCGCGCCCAGTCGACCCGTTTTGGATTTGGAGGTGTTGGCACATAGGGCCTTCCGCCCACTGTGAACCGGCACCACAGCGTGACCCCCACCCGTCACTGACATTTCAACCGCTTATCCTGCCGATCGGCGCGGAGACCCCACGCCGATTGCCGCTTGCGAAGCGTCCTGGGGCGGTCGCATTCCAGACTGCCATCTCACTTCGTCATGATGTAGGTCCGAAGCCAGATGGACTGCTAGTAGACCTTGAAAGCGCCGGCATCGGCTCGTGCATCCACATCGGTGATCAGCATGTGCCCCGGCGATACCGTGATCGAGGTCGCGAGTTCGGCACGAGCAAGTGCATCCTGCGCGGTTACGCTGCTGGCCCAGAATACAGGGACCTCCCAATCCATGATTTTGACCGCATCGCCCCAGTCGGGAGCCATCAAGTCGGCTATTCCGATGACCGTGGGATCTCCGACATGGATGGGAGAGCCGTGGGCATGCGGGAAACGTGCGGTAAGGGCGCGAACCCTGTCGACATCGCAACGCCTTATCGGACGCATCGAAACGACCATTTCGCCACCAAACGGTCCGACGCGACACGTCTTGATCCTGGTTCGGAACTTGGCTGAGGCCTTGCCGTAGCCGATGCGGCGGAGTTTCACGCCCTTTTCGGCAAGTGCGGCTTCGACGGTCAGCGAACTGCCGAGCGCGAAAGCGGCAAAATCATCCCGCCACAGGTCGATAATGTCCGTTCTCTGACGCGTCAGTTCCCCGAAGTGATAGATGTTGTACTGGGGGGCATCGGTGCGGATGTCGATATCGCCCAGCGCTGGGATCAATGGACTGCCGGCGCGATTGACGCCGACCAATGGACAGGATTTCGGGTTGCGGATGCAAAACTGGTGGAAATCGCCGGCAAAGCTGCGGGGCACAATCACAACATTGGCCTGGAGCTTGCCGCGCGCCAGCCCCCCTGTATGTCCCTCATAGGCGCCCATTCTGACAAGCCTGCGCAGCCTATCCGCATCGACCAGTCGCAGGTCCTCGAAGATCGGTGAAGTGGTCAGGCGAGCCATGGCTTCCGAGGGATATGCGCGTTTCAGAGACAAGTCGGGAGGGCGTAAGATCGTTGGCGGCTCGGCTGCTTGTCAAATTGTCAGAATCTTTCCTCAACGATAAATTGTATTTATTGGCCGGCCAACGATTGCTTCATTTAGGACCGACGCTTGCGCAAATCTTCCTGTTGTCATTAACAGCTGCGGCAGCCGATCGCTTCTATCTGTCGGCCTGCCTCGTGCAGGAATCCAAGGTCTCGGTTCATGTAGAAGAGCAGGAAAGCGGCATAGAGTACAAAGACGAGGCTAAACACCAGCGTCTTCACGATCAGCGAAAGCGCAAAAACATTCAGGTGCGGTGAGGCGCGCGCCAAGAAGGCCAGCACAATGTCGGACAAGAGCATGCTGATGATGAGCGGAAAAACGAGGGTCAATGCCATCATCAGAATGCGGTTCAGCAGATCGAGGAAGATGCCGGCTGCATCCTTGCTGAACACGGGCAGAAGTTGGTCGATCGGCCACAGGCCATAGCTGTCGTAGAGACTGGTCAAAGAAAGTTCGAGGCCGCCGGCAGCCAGGTAGATCGTGACCATGATGACGGCGAGCAAGGTGCCGGTGGCACTCGTCTCATGGGTCATCATCGGATCGATCAGAGTCCCCATCGTGGAGCCGCGCTGCAGGTCCAGGATATCGCCGGCAGCCTCGGCCGCCCAGAACGGTATGCCCATCGCCAGCCCGAGCGTTACCCCGACCACGACCTCCTTGAGCATGTACACGACGATCATCGTCGTCGCGATGTCAGTGTTCGTCAGTTTGCTGACGATCATCGGAAAGACCGGGACCGCCAGCGCCAGAGCAACGCCGTTGCGCAGAAGGCCCGATAGCGGCACACGCGAAAAGAGCGGCATCAGGAGCATGAAACCGGTCATGCGTGCGAGCGCGAAAGCTCCGGCCAAAAGATAGAACTGAAGCTCTTTGACCGACGCGAAGAATGGTTCGACCGGCATCTGCGTGCCTCAACGCGTGACGACGGGGAATTCGTCCAGCGCCGTTGAGGCCTGCTCGGCGATCTGCTGGCCAAGCAGCGGGCCGAAGACGATGATGACCAGCAGGATCACGACGAGCTTAATCGTCTGCGGCAGGGACTGGTCCTGAATTTGCGTCAGCGCCTGGGCAAGCCCGACAAGGATGCCGACGGCCATCGCCGCGATGATCGCTGGGCCGGACGCGAACAGCACCGTCAGAAGCGCGCTTTGGACCTTCGCCAGGATGAAGTCATTGCTCATGCAAACCTCCTAACGGCGTCAGACGTAACTCAGGATGAGGCCGTGCATCAGCCGCGACCAGCCATCTATGGCGACGAAAAGGAACAGTTTCAGCGGGATCGAAATGAGGACCGGCGAGACCATGATCATGCCGAGCGTCATCAGGATGTTCGCAACAACGATGTCGATGATGAGGAAGGGAAGATAAAGCAGAAAGCCGATTTCAAAAGCGCGCGTAAGCTCGGACGCGACAAAGGCAGGAACAAGTATCGAAAGATCATCGTCTTTCAGATTTTGACGTGCCTGTTCCGGCCACAGGCGGTTCGTCCCGTCAAGAAAGAACTGCCGCTCTTCCGGCTGGGTGAATTTGATGAGGTGCTGCTGTAATGGTTCCCTGACCAGTTGCGCCGCCCTGGCGAGGTCGTCCGTAGTCTGGAACTGAACCTGCCCTTCCTGAAGCCGGCCCGTCATCTCGCTCAGCAACGGCGTCGTGACATAGACCGTGAGCACGAGCGCTATGCCGTAGAGGACCAGATTGGGCGGCATCTGCTGGACGCCGAGTGCATTGCGGATGAGGAACAGCACGACCGAGATTTTCAGGAACCCGGTCATGGTGACGACTGCCAGCGGCAGCAAACCGACGAAGCCGACGGCAATCAGGATCCCAAGCAGGTTGGGCGAATTGTCAAGCATTGTCGAACATGCGGGCGATCCGCACGCCCAGGCTCTCCCCAATCCGCACGATCTCGCCACGGCCGACGCGTTTGCCATTGGCGATGATGTCGACCGTCTCCTTCGACACATTGGCGAGCGGAACGATAGCACCGGGCGCAAGCTGCCTTACCTCGCCGAGAGGCATGGCCGTGCGGCCGAGCTCGAAGGCAAGCGCAACCGGCAGTTGGTCCAGAGTTGCCTCTTCCAATGTCTGGTCGGCGTGCGGCGGCGTGTTCTGATTCATAGTCCACTCCCATTTCGATCCAGCGATTGCAGTCGGGGCGGCAAGCAGTTGCGGCCCGCTGGCAGTCAGCACGGCCGGGGCATAAAGGCGCTCGGCAATGACGAATGCCGCCTCTTCCTCTTCGTCATCGAAGAGCACCACATCGTCGGGCTGCAGACTTTGAAGCTCACCAAGGCTGATTGTAAGCGCGTTGCGCCAAACGCAGACCGGCAACGGGAATTCGGCAGGAACCGGGGGCCTTGCTTTCCCGATCTCGTCGAGAAAGCGCCCGGCCTGGACGGCCAGATCGACGCTATCGGTGTGCAAGGCGCAATCTATGGTTTCGTCCTTGCCGCTCAGTGCGAAAGCGAAAGCGGTTTCTTCCAAAACGGTGTCTTTTTGTTCGACCGACGTAATAGCGATCGTCTCGCCCAGCTTGCTCTCGATCCATTCGAGATCTTCTTCGAATTCGGATTCCAACAGCAGTGCGGCGTGAGCGGGTGCCAGTCGTTTCACGTCGACTAACTCGTCAGCCTTGGCAAGACCCCGTTCGACAACAGAAAGCGGCAGGCGCAATTTGCCCGCCGTGTCTCCAACCGTGAACGCAATCGTGCACAATGGCTGGTCCACAGGGTTCGGTGCCGGCCAGACGGCAGCGATCGCCATTGTTTTCCCGGCAATCGTGATCTGCGCGGGAGCACGACGGCGGTAGAAGGCGTTCAATGCCCCAATCTCCACGGCCGCAACAGATTCCAAAGTCAGCGGCTCGCCAACGCTCGAGCGTGTGCGTCTCACCGGCTCTGCGCGCGCTTTCTTTTTTGCCGACGCCAAGGCCTGAGGCATCACACTTCCATATTCACGATCACGGATTGGACTATCGCTCTGTAGGCAAGCGCAGCGGACTGCGCTCGTCTTCCTCGGAAAGCTCGGCAAGCGCGAGGCGACGACGCGCAGTGCGTTTGGTCAGACGCTCCAACAGCCCGTCCAGCTTCGTCACGGCCTTCATGCTCGCGCGATGACCCTTGCGGGCTGCCGATAACTCCGCTTTGCGTCGTTGCTCGGTGACGCTGGCCATCTTCTCGTTTTCCCGAAGCTGCTCGGTTTTTCTGGCGGCGATCTCGAACTGTCCCTGAAGCCTATAAAGGCTGGCGGCCTTCACCGGTTGTCCAACAAGTGAACCGAACGCTGCATCCTCGGCGTCGGCTGTGCGCTCGAGGTGTTCCCTGACCGTGGCGGCCGCCTCCTGAACCTCCCCGGCGGCACGCTGCGCAGCGGCGTATCTCCTGATGACCGCTTCGTTTGCGCGCTGTTCACCGTGGCGCCTGAGGTCGCGCAATCGTGCGATTATGTCACGATCTTTCATTGACGATTCCCCGCATGCGTTCGCGTGTCCTCTCGATGGTCTCGTGCGTAGCGGAGGGCTGTCGCAGGAAGGCGTTGATGGTGTCGATCTTCGCCACCGCCTCGTCCGCCACCGCATCACTGCCCTTTTCGTATTCACCGACGCGCAGCAGCAATTCGACGTCGGCGTAGCGGGCGAGCAACTCCCGTAAACGGCCGGCGTCCGATCGATGCTCAGCCGGCACCACCGTGTCCATGAGGCGGCTGCGGCTGCGCAGCACGTCGATGGCCGGGAAATGATTGCGCTGCGCAAGTTCGTTTGACAGAAAGACGTGGCCATCGAGAAGCGCCTGGATTTCTTCGGCAACCGGATCCAGCGTGCCATCGCCCTCCAGAAGTACGCTGTAGAGGCTTGTAATGGAGCCGACGCGGCCAGGCCCTGAGCGCTCGAGCAATCGGGGCAAAACTGCAAAAAGCGAAGACGGAAAACCGCGACGCGTAGGCGGCTCGCCTGAAGCGAGGCCAATCTCGCGCTGCGCACGGGCAAACCGCGTGATGTTGTCCATCGCCAGCAACACATGCTTGCCCTGGTCGCGAAAATATTCGGCAATGCTGGTTGCCACATAAGCGGCCTTGACGCGCTCGATCGCCGGCCGGTCGGACGTCGCGACGACGATGATTGCCCGCGCCAGCCCTTCCGGCCCGAGCTGATGCTCGATGAATTCGCGCACTTCACGTCCGCGTTCGCCGACAAGAGCAACCACGGCAACATCTGCGTCGGTGCCGCTGACGATATCCGAAAGCAGGATCGACTTGCCGACGCCAGGCTCGCCGAAGATACCTACGCGCTGCCCACGCGCGCAGGTGAGAAGCCCATCGAGGGCGCGGATTCCGAGCTGGATAGGCTCGGAAATCAAACTGCGCTCCAGCGGAGATGGCGGATAGGCATTGACCGGATAGCTGCCGGTAATGCCATCCGGCGAAAGCGGCTTGCCATCCAATGGCCCGCCGAACGCGTTGATCACCCGACCAAGCAGGCCGGGGCCGACGGACACCGTTTGGGTTTTTCCGGTCGCAATAACCTCCGTAAGGCTTGAAAGACCGGTGAGATCGCCAAGCGGAACAAGGACTGCCATGTCGTCCATGAGCCCGACGACTTCCGCCTTGGTCGCGCTGCCGGTCCTGGGATCGACGAGTTCGCAGATCTCGCCGATCCGAACCTCCTCCACCGTCGCGTGAATGACCGTGCCGGTCACTCGCCGTACACGCCCTTTCCTGGGTCGGCTGGCATCGTCACGCAGGCCGGAACGCAGGTTCGGAACGATCGATGCGAGGCGGCTCTCGATCTTGGTGGCGGGACTTGTCATGCCGGCGCCTCGGCCTTTGATGAAATCGCAGCGGCAAAGGCATTGAGCTGTGCGTCGATACTGGCGTCAATGACGGCAATATCGGTCGAGAGGACGCAGGCGTCCCTGGCGAGCGTATCATCCGTGTCGATCTCGACCGTCATGCCCAAGTCACTCTCGCGCAGGACCGCATACAGTTCGTCGCGAACCCTGTTAACGGAAGCGGGATGAAGTCGGACCTTCAGATATTTGGCGCGGCGAATTTCAGCGACGGCCTGCGCGGCCGCCTTGGCGACCAGCATGCTGACGTCGAATTCTCCCAGCACTCGCCTGACGACATCGAGGGCTAGATTGATGATTTCGGCTTCCAGCCCACCAAGATAACGATCGACCTTGACCGCGGTCTCGCTCACCAAACGCGCGGCATCCGCGTCGCCTTGCGCCTTGCCGTCTTCATAGCCCTGCGCATATTCGGCCGCATAGGCTCGCCGCGCGGCGTCACGCAACTGCTGCGCATCACGCCTGGCTTCGTCGAGAAAGGCGTGCCCATCTTGCCAGGCGCGTGCCTCAGCAGCGCGCAGGATGCGGCCGTTAGGACGCCTCGGCACGCCAGTGGTCGCTTTGCCCGGTTCGACCATCTCGCCTAACCCATCGCCCGTCGAACAATTGCCGGACCAGCTTCGGAAAATGGTTTGGCCGTCGTCTGATCAACAAGCTCATGCGGCATCAGTTTGAGGCGAACGCGCATGCTCGTTTCGCCGGACATCGACCGACACCAGGCGCCAAGGCAACTCAAGCCGTCGGCATAGACACGAGGATGAATATCTTCCAGGGGCTTCAACGGCTGCATTGGGCCGGTCAGATCGCGGTTGGCCACTGCGATAGCGCAGAGATCCGCGCCAAGTGCGGCCTGCAACGCGGCCGCCTCGCGTCCAGCAATGACGGCGGCCAGACTGCTGGCCCAGTAGATCGCGCCCGCGCGAAGCGCAAGTTCCTCCAACTCCTCACCCGACGACAAGGCGATCGCCCGGTCCACCTCGTCGGCAGGCTCGTCGGAAACTGCGGCAGTGAGTCCATAATGGTCGAGCAGAAGCTCCGACAATCGCTCATGCAGGCGTTGCGACCGCAACATACGCTCGCAGGCAGCCTCGCCGATCGTGCCGTCAAAGCATTGCGCCAGCCGGGCCGCATCCGCATAGCCTGCAGGATTGGACATGAATGTCCGCCATTCCGGGCTGGCGGTTTGCTTCGGGCCGGTCTGGATCATGTCTTCTTCACAGGCATTGCCGAAGCGTCGAGCGCATAGACACCGGGTCGTCGATACCACTGGACGTAGGCCAGCCGGGCAGCCAGCGCGAGTATGGCCGCCGTCATGCCGTAAAACAGCCACATCGCGGCGACGAGGCTGTCCGGATGCAGCCAGAGGCCGAGGAATGTTGTGAAACCTGCCTCGCCAGTTGAGAACTCGGGCACTGCCGCGGTCACCGGAATGAGCGTGACGGATACATTGTCATAGGTCAGCCCGGCGATGCCTTTGGTCACCAGCATCTTAACCTGCGGGATCAGCTCATTCATCGGAACGGATGCGCGGTGCCGGATGAAGACGGAGGCGGACGATGGCACCAGCCGCTGTCTCAGCGGATCATTTTCGGGCAGGACGAGATGAACGCGCGCGGAAAGCACGCCGTCGATGTCCGAAATCGTCTGCGACAGTTCCTGGCTCAGGCCATAGATCATCGTCGCCCGCTCTTCGACCGGCGAGGATACAAGCCCGTCTCGCTTGAACACGTCGCCGAGCGTCTGGAATTCCTGTTTGGGCAATCCGCTTTCGTCGAGAATAGCCATGGCTTCGGCGAAACGGTCCTTCTGCACCGAAACCGTCATTTTGCCGTCCTTGCCGGCCTCGCGTTGGGCCGGAATCCCGTGACGCATCAGCGTGGCCACGATCTCGTTGGCCTGCCGCTGGTTGAGGTTGGAATACAGCTCAACCGAGCACGCCTGGAGCACAAGCATGCCCACCACAACGAGCGCGACGCGGCACCGGACGCCGCATCGATTCAATAGTGGTGACCGCCGCGGCGAGGATAGTATGTGCACGAACACTCCGTAGCGCTTACTGTTGCTTGATAAGCGTGCTGGTGGACGACGTAACGGCCGTCACGCTGCTCGTGACCACCTCGAGATTGGCGGCTGCCCACATCACCGAAATGGATCGCTCGAGGAGTTGCTCGGCATTTTTTGCGGTGGCGTTTTCGCCTTCCTTGGCTGACGGGACGGTCTTGCCGGCGCCATCCTGCATGGCGCCCGTTTCAGCATTCACGGGGGCATTTGCCTGGCCAAGGGCCTTCTGGACCTGCTGCATGGTTCCTTCCAGCGACTGAACGGCAGAACCGAACAATGCCGACGGATCCGTAAACGCCGCCCCGCCCCCTGCCTTTTCCATCTCGGCCAGATAGTCGAAGAGTTTGTGTTCGGCGACCGGTTCGGTCCTTTCCAGTTTGGAGGATTGTCCGGCCATTGCCGGATTGGCTCCCGAAGATGCCTGCGCCACCTGCTGGCCTGCCCGTGTGGCGACATCACCGCGCTCAGGCATAGTAACTTTCGCGGCATCATGTTTTTCCTGATTGGCACCCACCATCCGATTACCCGGCTGCGCTGCCGTGCCGGTGGTGATCTGCTGCTGCGAAGCTATGCTGGTGGTCAAGTTTGCCAGTGTAGCTTCCAGGGCTCCAATCGGCGCGATTTGCATGAACCTGCCCTCCTGCTTGCTTAGTTGGATTTGCCGGAGGGGACATTCTGCGCCTCCGCCTGCCTTCCGCGGAAAACGCGGACCGGAACGACTTTGCCAGGATCCGGCTTGGTGCTCGGCGTCGCAGGAACTCCCAGTGTTTTCCTGACAAGTTCAACATAGGACGGCGGCCCCGATACCGAGACAACATCGTCTTGCTTGGAAACCTTTATCGGAAACCTCGGATCGACGACCCCCAGCCGCGAAAGCCGATCTTCCGCACTGGCAGCCGCCGTGGCATCAAGCGGGATCATTTCCGTGCGGACTTCAGCTTCGGTCGCGACGTTCATGACGATGCCGTCGAAATGCCAGACCAACCCGTATCGATTGCAGATCTCCTGCAGAAACTCGCGGGCCGTTCCAACCGGCATGCCGGCGCTTAAACGCCCCTTTACGAGCTTGCTGACACGCATGGGCGCCCGCATGTTGCGGCCTAGCTCGACCAGCGCGTCGGCCACCGATTGATCGACGGTGATGTATTTGTACGGGCCGGCAGGCCAGCGCGGTTCGGCGGCGTTAGCCTGCGACGAGGCAAGGCCGACCGCCAGGATCATCGCAAGACCGCGGGCGACGAAAGCAGCCCTGGCTCCCGAAAACCTATCCGCATGGCAGGTATCGCGTCCCGTCAACATTGGTCCTATCGCAAAGGGACGCACCAGCGATGGCCCGCGTCGCTTGTCTCATAATCTACCCGCCGATTCACTCTATCGTGCACATCGCAGAATTGGAAGTCCAATTGGATTGCGCATGAGCATTTGGTGCCAAATGTTGCGAACCGCCAGCAAAGCGATATGGTGCGCGCTGGAATCAGGTGATCGCCGGCTGAACGCCTGGATGCAGAAGGGATCGGTCCTGGTGGCGGCAAAGATGATCCTGCTTGCGAACTTGCCTGTTGGCGTCAGCGCTGCGGGAAGCAAAATCCTGGTCAGCCCGCGCCTCTTCCAGAGATTGTGTGCATCAGTTCTGATCGCGGCCACGTCGATTGCCGCCATGACGCCGGCGCAGGCCCAATCGAATAGTGGTTATGACCCACGAAGCTGGACTTACGATCCGGCAAGAAATGTGCTGGTCTCCCCTTCCGCTCCCGACCAGACTTCGGACGCAGAAATCCGGCCCGATTGGTCAGCAATCCCCAGGGAGATCGTGCGTTTCAGCGAGGCTCAACCGAAGGGATCGATCGTCATCAACACCACGGAGCGGCGCCTTTACTACATCTTGGGGGACGGCAGGGCGCTGCGCTACGCGGTGGGCGTTGGAAAGGAGGGATTGGAGTGGTCTGGCCGCGACACGATTTCGAGCAAAAAGAACTGGCCAGATTGGCGGCCACCGGCCGAAATGCGATCCAGAGAAGCATCAAAAGGCCGCTTCCTGCCCGCGCATGTCGAGGGAGGACCGAACAACCCATTGGGGGCGCGCGCATTGTATATCGGCAACACGCTTTATCGCGTCCACGGTACTAACCAGCCATGGACTGTCGGACAGGCCAACTCCTCCGGCTGCATTCGCATGACCAATGAGGATGTCATCGATCTTTATGACCGCGTAAAGATCGGTACCCAGATCATTGTACGGCGTTGATGGTTCGACCCCTCCTCCCCCGAAAGCCGCAAATGAGTGACCTGCCGTCGTGATACCTTTCAACATCAAGCAGCTCGAAACCTTTCTCCTGGTGGCGACCTTCGGCAGCTTTCGAAAGGCGGCGGAACGCCTGAACACCACGCAGCCGGCGGTGTCCACGCGAATTGCTGGGTTGGAGGAAGCGCTTGGTACCAAGCTGTTCGAGCGGCAGAGCAGCATAGTCAGGCTGACCGCCGAGGGACAACGGCTGCTAATACCTGCTCAACGGGTTCTGCGCGTAGCGGAGCGGCTGCAACTGATGGCCAGCTCTCTTTCAGAGACATCAGAGACGACGAGGGTGCTGAGGCTTGGGGTTGCCGAAACGATCGTGCACACTTGGCTGCCGGATTTTCTCACGGCACTGAAAGCGAACTATCCGCTTGTCGACACGGATATCGTCGTCGATGCGACGACGACCCTTCGCAACGAACTCATGTCACACCGGCTCGATCTTGCGGTGCTGATGGGCCCTGTCTTGGAGTACAGCATCGAGAATATCGAGATGCCGTCCTTTCCTCTTGTCTGGGTCTGCTCGCCGCAATTGGAATTGCCCAACCGACGCAAGGTGACGCTGAACGACCTGATGCAGTTTCCAATCATCAGCTACGCGCGCACCACGCGACCCTATAGCGAACTCTACCGCAAGCTCACCGGCGAATTCGAAGAGACGCCGCGCATCTTTCCGGCCAATTCGCTGGCCGCTTCCATCAAGATGACACTCAACGGAATCGGAATAGCCTCCCTGCCTGAGGGAGTCGTCCAAGATTATATCGCAAACGGTAAGCTGCGCATCGTCGAATGCGAATGGCACCCGTCCGACTTGCAGTTTACCGCCTCCTACTCCTCCGAACCATCCAATCCGATAGCGGAGCGGGCGGCAAAGCTGGCCGCCTGCGTTGCGCATGCATACGCTGCGAGGACCGATAAGCTTAGGCCCGCGGTTTCTCAGCCGACCAAGGCGGTCGGCAGATAGATGCGGTCGCCTGAGAAGATCACATCCGGGCTCAGGATATGATCCATATTGAGCACTACCGTCTCCGCCACATCCGCAGAATGGGTCTTGGCGATCAGGCGAATGCTGTCGCCGTTCTGGACCTCGACCCACTGGTAGCCGTCTTTCTCTAGCGTTGGATTCGTGCGGCCCTCAGGATTGCTGCTGCCGTCGGGATGAACCTCGACGTGGTCGCCAGAAACCCAGCCGCTATGCATATCGCCATCGGGCCCGAACCCTTCGACGGGTATCCAGTTCTGCCCTGACTGATCGGTCGAAGGCTTCGCGGTCTGTTCGATGAATGTCCCGGGTTGCAGAACCGTCACCACAGTCGAATCCTCGTCGGGCTGGGTCCGCAAATTCAGGCCGTCATCGGCGATCACGACAAGTTGCGGGAAATCCTCCGTCGGGATCTGCGGCCCATCTGGGACATCCGAAGGATCATCGGGTTGCTGCGACGAGGCATCGCCATCCGGTTTTTTCGGATCGGGTGGAGGGGGCGTCTTCGGGCTTTCCCAAGGCTCCGCGAGCAGGGCGTCCAGCGAGAAGAGAAGCATTCCAACGCCGAAGGTGACGCCCAGAGTCCACCGATCCCATGCAGCCCATTTTTTGTCGGACTTTTCCGCCGCCGCGATATCAGCATCGGTTCGCGGCACTGAACGGCTATTCATCCGGTCCGTCCTTCTGGCCGACGCATAGAATTCCGCGCAGCCGAACGTGAACATGGTGCCGGCGACTGTGGCGATCGGCGACGGCCAGGACTGCACGGTATAGGCGGCGCAGCCAAGCACATAGCCGGGTCCAGCCAGATATTCGGCCAGGTTTCGGATCACCGGTCTGCCGGTGAACGACTGCAGCATCGACTTCGTGCCATAGACGATGTTGCCGACCGTGAACGTGCTGTTGACGATAAGATCCTTACCCTGGATCATCCCGGTCGCGGCACCTGGCGCTGCGGCAATGAATGTGGCTCCGCCGAGCGCGTTGAGGAATCGCCCGAACGGCTTGTGACTTGCGGTTGCGTTGGGGAAGAGCGCCTGCGCACCGAAAACGACGCCTCGCACGCCAAATGCCACCGCTCCGGCGGTGGCGGTCCAGGTAGGCGGCAGCGAGCTCCACAGCATGTAGGACGTGCCCGCCATGGTGCCGAAGGTGTCCAGCGCGGCCTGATATTCCTTGGTCCGCGAATAAACCAGCGCGCCTTCCACAAGTGTCCGCTGATCCGGCGTCATCGAGTTTTTGTGGGTCGCCCGAAATGTCGTCAGCTGCAGCACCGAGAGCGCATTGGTCTGATCCCCACTCATCCACCCGAACTGCTCAAGCGTGAACTTGCGGAACTGGCCGGGGCTCATTTCCCCGTACTGTCTTGGTGTCACCGCTTCGACCTGCGGCTGGGTCACGGCTTCGGTATGGTGGATCGTGAAGGCACCCCATTGATCGCGAGTCAGCAGCGGAATCTGCTTCTCGGTCAGCCACGGCACCTGCTTGGGATCGAGCTTGGCCACGTCCACGGAATCGATCATGGTTTCGGAGATCGCCGGAACCTGGCGCTCGGTGAGGTTCTTCAGCAATCCGGCCTCGCCCAGATCCTTGAACTGCTGTGACGTGAACTTCGTGACCTGGGTGGGCTTGAACCATGGAACCTGGCGCGCTTCCAACTTCGACATGTTAACGAGCTCGACCATGTCTCCTTTTATCGCCTGCAACTGTGGTTTCGTCAGGTGAGGCGTCAGACCGGTCTTGCCGAAATCCCGGAACTGCTGGTCGGTCACATTCCGGATGTGGCCCTCGGTCAGCCAAGGAACCTGTTTCCCGACGAGGCCCGCGATGTTGACCTGGCCTATCTTTGCCTTCGGGATACCGCGCAGTTGGCTCTTGGTCAGATAGGGCAGCAATCCGGCCTGATCCATGTCGCGGAACTGCTGTTCCGTCAGCACGGCCACCTGCTCGCGCTTAAGCCATGGAATCTGGGTCGGCTGGAAATCGCCCATGACGAGATCTGGCACCTGGTCAAGCGGGGTTGCTCTGACGCCGTCACGGGTGAGCGGTCCATTGTTCGGAGCGGGTTGGCCCTTGTTTGCTGGTGCGGCAGCGCGCGGTTCACCCACGACATGCGATGCGTTGGAAGCAACATCGCCTTCGTGGCCCGGCGCGACATTCGCTGCCTGATATGCCGCGTCCGCGAAATGTCCGTAGTAGTCTGCGTAGGTGCCGCCGTCCGCAATGCTCGGCTCCATGCTCCTGTAGAGCGCCGCCATCTCGTGGACAGCCTGGGTGCGGTCGATCTCGCCGGCGGTGAAGCGGTCAAAGATATCGGCCTGCGCCTGGTCGGCTTGCAGCGCGAGATTCGGCTTGCCGCCGTTGGCAGCAAGCTCATCGGCTACGATGTATTGAACCAGCGCCGCTTCGCCCTCCGACTTCAAGCGGGCGTCTACGGTTGCGTCCCTATGGGCTTGGCGGTTCGCGAAATCCTGGGGCAGCACGTCGATCGGGGCGTCGGTCACATGCGACAGTTCATGGCTAAGCGCATCGACGAATCCGGCGACGACCGCGTCATTGTCCGCGTCCGGCGTGCGGAACATATCGGCATCCACGGAAATCACGTCGAGCCGTCGGTCCAACCCTGATCCGGTTGCAGTCAGATCCTGTTCCAAGCTCGGATCGAAAATCCGCAGATCGCGCCGCGCCGGGTTGACGATGCGCACGCCTTTCGCGTGGGCATTCCGCAAGAGTCCCATCATCTCGGGCGACCGGCTGACCTGATCGGCAAGATCGGCCCTCATCTCGGGCATGCCAAGATCCTGCTGGAGCATATCGTCCAGCATGCTCGATGCTTCCTGGCGGTTGGCCGCAATTTCAGCTTGTGTCAGCGGTTTTGCCGTCGACGGTCCCCACGACCCTTCAGCCGCCGGACCCTGTTCCCGTCGCGGCGCCGGACTCCTGGGAACAATCGGGCCGTCGCCCGCCGGGGCCGGCGCGGTGTCCGGGGGCGGCGAATTGTGCTGCACGTCCTGCTCGAGCAGCCGGTTGAGGTAATGGGCCTGCGTGGGCGTCAGTTCGCTGCGGGCCTGCTGATCCAGCTGTTGCCGCAACGCTTTCCATGCAGGCCTGCCCATCCCGTCGGGCCGTCCGCCGGTGGTGGCGAGTTGGTCCGGATATGGCGCCATGCCCAGTTCCGGGAACACATCCGCCACGCGCTGGCCAGCGAACCTTAAATCGCCGTGCGGCGATGCCGCAACCTCGGCGAGATAGGTGTCGAGATGTTCCAGGACGTCCGGCGTCAGCCGCCCGTCCGAGGCCTCCAGTGCTGAGAAAACCTTTTGCGCGCCTTCGGAGGATCCGGGGTGTGCGCGGGCGGAGCGCGTGTGCGGCACCAGGTCCTTCCTCACCGTGCCGAGTTCTACCGTCGTTACCGGCCATGATCCAAGGCTCGCAGCGAAACCGACGCCGCGGTCCGTGCGGTCCAGGCGGTTGAGTGGCCCGGCGCCCGCCTCGCGCGGAACGCCCTCGAAGGCAGGGCTACCGCGCCAGGGTTCATTGCCACCTCCGAAGGGCGCAATGAGGTTGTAGTTCCGGTAGAGGACACGATCCTCGAAACCGGGCACCTTGCCTTCGGAGCTATAGTGGCTGGCACCACCTCTGGCAGCTTCTTCCCAGAAGGAGGCTGCCCTTTGGCTGAGCGGGCCAGATTCTCTACGCGTATACCCCGGCCGGCCGCCTTCGCCACCGAGATAGAGCAGCGTGCGTTTGACGTAGGCCCCACTCAGAGAGAAGCCAAAGAGGGATAGGGAAACTCCAACGGCGTTTTCTTTCTGGAACGTGTTCTTCGACAGCATCGGGGCCGATGCGACCCACCGGGCAGATGGAGCCGCAGCCTCGTCATAAGCGAAATTCGGCCGGTATCCATTGACGAAAAGTTTCTGGCCCTTCGCGTCGTTGGGATGGACCGGGAGCAGAAAGCCTGTGCCGCCCGGGCCCGGGCCGTTGTTCTTCAGGCTGAGTTCCCCATAGACCTGCCGGCTGGGCAGCGGCATCTTGATGCCGAACATCGATCCGCCGAGGCCGACTGCGGTGGTGGCCTGGTCATTCAGGATCGGCCCACCCACGACATTGGCTTCGTGTTCCTGCAGGAACCAGGAAACGGTGGCGCGGTCGGACCGCCAGACCCCTTGTGCGTCGGTGAAGAATGTCGGGGCGCGCCACGAACTCGCCTTGTCGGCATCCAGCAACCGCTCCAGCAGGACGGGCACCTCGCTGTTGATCTCGGTCCCGGCCTTGGGCTTGCTTGCGGGCAGCGCGTTCTCCAACGCGTGCGCTAGCGACCGGACCGCGGAATCCGCGGATTTCTGCTGGTTGGCGGCGTAACCGCGCATCTCTCGCCACAGATACGGCGTCCAGGTGTCGTGGCCGGACAGGACCTTCTCATTGTAGCGGCCTTCCGGCGAAAGCTCCCCGGCGGGTTTGAACGAAGTCTCCGGCTGAAGCTTCGGACCGTAGACCCACGTGCTGCCACTGTCGGCCTGCAGGACCTGCATGAGCGCATCCTGCTGCGCGGCGGTCACGGCCTTGCCGGGCTTCGTGGCGCCCCCCTTGAAAAACGGCGAGGCGGCATTTGCCGCGGCGGCAAGGTTCGGGTCAGTGGAGCCTGACGCAGCCTTGAGGTAATCGCCGACGATGCCACGGCCGGCATTGGTCCAGCCGGCTTCTCCTGGCAGCGCCCCGGCGGTAAGGTACTGCTCGCCGCGGGGCAGCCTGGCGTCGGTCGACAGGCCGAGTTGGTCGATCACTTCTCCCGGCGAGAGATGCGGCAGCTTGCCCTGAGCGCTGAACACCTGGAGGGTCGTCAAGCCGTTCATCGAGAGCTGGCCGACCGGCTTGGAGCCGGTGAACGGGCTGTTCTGGTCGGCGTTGAGCATTTCGCCAAGCGCATTATGCTGAGCCTGCGTTATTTCCGTGCCGGACTGAGGCAAGCCCCTGCCCCCAAGTTGCACTCTGGTCATGGTCACCGCATCGCGGACGACAGGATCGCTGGAACGTTCGAGGGACTGGAGGTAGTCGCCGACCAGTTCCACCTGCTCGGGCGTCCACGTCGGCGCGGGCGTCGCCGCCGCATCGTCGGGAAGCGCCGGCAAGGTCGCGGTCAGGGTCTCGCCGAGCGCCGAGCGATGGCTGACTTCCGGGTTCTTGGCAGGATCGAACGTGTGGACTTCCCGTGCCGGGGTGTTGACCCTGAGCTGGCCGTTCGGCGTGGTTATCGACCCGCGCTTGGCGCGTTCGACCGTCGGGCCGGAACCCAGGTAGCCGGCATCCGTGGCATGTTCGCCCAGGACGATGTCGCGGGTCATGCTCGCCTGCGGGCCGGCCACGATGACCTTGGCCGGCAGGTATTTGCCGCCGGCCTCGACATAGATGTCCTGTCCGGCGGTGACGCCGTCCTGCGGAACCGGCCGGTGATAGATGCTGTCGACCAGCTCGCCGAGCTTCGGATAGTCATAGCGGGGTTCGGTGTTCAGGTAACGCGTGCCGATGCGCCGCAGGCCGGCTTTGACGGCATTGAACGTCTGGCCGAAGCTGTACGGGTTTGACGAGAAACGGTTGATGATCGGCGTGCCGTCGGGCCGAGCCGGGCTGGGGTGCCCGGTGTCCGTCACGGCAGGTGGCTCGGTGCGGGCGTTCGGATCGGCTGTCCAGCGGCCGTCGGCGCCGAGATAAAGCACCGGCAAGGAAGGGTCGAGCTCGACAGGGGCCGGCACCGGCTCCGGCGCGGCCGTGATCGCCTTGGGTTCGGGTATGGCGACAGTCCTCTGCCCTTCCGGCAGGTTGAAATCGACGAGCATCTCGCCGGTATGGCGGTTGCCGAGAGTGTAGCGCATCAACGGGCGGGTGCCTTGCGCCCCACCTTCCGGCAGCTTCGCTCCGGAAGGTCCCTGCCGCTCGGTGGTTTCGCGGCTCGAACCGTCGCGTGTTTCCGTTTCGGACTGGAGCAGGACCTCGTCCGGGGTGGCCAGCACGGCCGGGTCGGAAGGGCGTGCGCCGTCGAGGTAGCCCGTCTGCTGCGGATCCTTGCCGCTGGTGTAGGTGTATTCGCCGGCGTCCGGCTTCGGCATGCCGGTGAACGTCTTGGTCGCCGGGTCCCAGACGAGCCGCAAGCCGCTCTCGGCCGGGCGCGTCGTTCCGTCGCCGCGGACCGGCGGAACCACAATCGGATCGCTGTCAGCGGGCTGGCGCACATTCTGCTCACGCGCTCCCTGGGCGTCTCGGTCGCTGGCATTCTCGGGATCGCCGCGCTCGCCCGGGGCGCTCGGCCCTTCATCGTGGACGTTGACAACCGTCCCCTCGACGACGGGGTGGCTGGGATCGTGGAAGACCAGTTTGTCGGTCGGGCGATAGACGCCGTCGGGGCCGGCTTCGTGCACGACCATCGGCCGCGACGATTGTCCGTCGCCTGATGGATCACCCTTGCCGCCCGGGGGTGGCGGTGGGTTCGGACCGTCGGACTCGCCGGCCGGCAGCGCCCGTGGACCGGTTGGACGGTTAGCCCCTCCCGTGTTGTCAAAACCGTTCCGGGCACCGAAACCAGGCCCCTGCTGGCCGGACGTTTCGCCGACCACGTCGCCATCGATGATGATTTCATCTGGGTCCGGCATGACCTGTTCGCCGGTGGGCCTGTAGACACCGTCAGGGCCCATCTCGTAGACGGCCCGCGGTTGCGGCCCCGAATCCGGAAAAGCTCCGCTCCGAGTACCGCCCGTTCCAGGCATGTTGGACAACAGCGAGCGGCCGCCCAATCCTGTGCCGACAGTGCCGACGCCTATGCCCACGACTGCGTTCGCGAGCTCGAGCAGGGACATCTCGCCGCCATGCGCCGCCAGATCTTCCACCGATTTGCCGAGCAACGGAACACCGGTAACCACGGCGCCGGCATCGAGGCTCCACGCAGCGGTAGTCAGCCTGTTGCCGCTTTGCATAAACTCCGAGACCTTACCAGCATAAGAGGCCTCCTCTACGTTCACCTGGAATCTGCCGATGCCCCAGCTGGCATCCTTCATGCGGGTCATCCCGAAGCCGCCCGCGAAAGCCTGGGATCTGGACAGGCTTGTCTTTGCCAAGCCGAATGTGCGCAGGGCACCCGCGCCCACTGGCAGGAACGCGGTTACGCCGGTGGCGATATTCCAACCCGACTGGCTGTCGAAGTCGCCGCCCTGCAGGAAGTGATCACCCTCTTTGATCAGAGCCTTGCCGCCAAGGACTGAACCGGAGCCGATCGCGATGGGAATCGCCCATTGGCCGCCCGGCACGAACGAGACGATGGTGGAGACACCGGCGACGATGCCAAGGCCAATGTCGGTAGCCTTGTCCCAGAAACCCACCTTGCGCGCGTCGGCCACTTCCAGTTCGTCGAGCGAAAAACCACCCTTGCCGAGCGACATGTCGCCGCCCTTGGCCATGACCAGATTGCCCTTCTCGCTGAAGATGCGATTCTCGTGCTGGAATTCATCGAAGGTGCTGTAATATTTACCAGAACTGTCGACATAGCCGATTTCGTCGCCGCCGCTCTTGATCGCGAACAAAGCCGTCGTCGATTCCTTCCCGCCGTCGAGGGAGAAGATCGGCACGATCTTGACCTCGGCGTCGTCGCCGGCGCGGTCGGTGATTTCTTCGGTGACCTTTTGGACGTCTTCACTCGACGCGTCGGGCCCGAGGGTCTGACCAACGGCAGTGCTGAGTTGGTCTGGCGTATACGTCTCGTATTCGCCGGTGAAGCCGGCCTCGTAGAGGTTCTCGAACTGGACCTGATATCCAGCCAGCGCCTGGTCCTTGTGTTCTTCAAAATACTCGTACTTGAGTTTCGCCTCATGCTCGGCGGAACCGTATTCGAGAAGCTTGGGGTGGCTTGCGGAAAAAGCGTACCAGTCGCGCCCCGCAACCATCGCCGGCCGCACGTTTTCTTCCCAGTCCTCCAATTGGTTCTTTTCGGTCTCCGCCTGGCCTCGATCGATTTCCGCGGCCGCTACTTCAGGGTGCACCCACAGCTTCTGGCCGTCCATCTCGATCTGGACCCATTTGCCGCTGTCGCCGATCGCGCCCGGCCCCTGCTCTTCGAAGGCCGCGGCAACCTCCGGCGCGACCCACAGGGCGCGATCGTTCACCGTGATCTTCACCGCCGTTTCGCCTGGCTTGAGCGTGCCAGCGGGCGCCTCTACGGTTCCCGGCCCGTAGTCGGTGATCGCCTGGTCGCGTGCCGCGGTCGCGTCGACGAGCCCCGTCTTCGCATCTCTCAGCCCCGCATCAAGCTGATCGACCTGCACGCCGACAATCTTCGACTTGGCCGCGTCCAGCGCCGATTGCGATCCCGTTCCGTTGGCTGTGCATACCGACGCCGACGAGGTGTCTTGCGTCGAGGCCATCATCTCCTGCCACTGCTTGTTGAGCGGATCGTTGCGGAAATCTTCCCTGATACCCTCGTCGTTGAGGTCATATGTCAGGGCAGATTTATGTATGTTCGTGTCATCACCGTTCTCGTCGGTGAAAGTGGCGTGCTCATAGACGGTAACGACATAGAGCTGACCGTTCTCCTCGACTATGTCCTGCGATTTTATCTTGCCGGTAAAGTCACCATGTCCATTGGTATACCCTTCCCAATCGAAATGATGCGGGTTCCTTTCCTGCGCCTGCGCAAGCAGTTGCTGCTTGAGAGGCTCCATGGTTACGGCAAGATCCGCCGCCTCTTTCTGTGCAACCCCATACTCCTGATATGCCTCGGCCAGGGTCACCTGATTGGCCGCGGCCCCCTGGAGCGTTTGCAGACCTTCAAGCCGCTCCTCGATGGCCGTGTATTCGGGGCTTCCAGGCTTGGCATCGGTAAGCTTCAGCTCCAGCTCGGTCGAGCTGATCATTTGGTCGATCGTGGCCTTGTTGCCGTTGGCGGTGTGTAGAGAAACGTTTGTAAAGAGCTCGGCGACCTCCGCGTGCGCGGCCTTTCCTTGCTGGTTGGTTTCCTCGGCACTGGGACCACCCGGGCTGCTGACAGCTGTCTGGTTGGGATCGCTGAGCGTCGGCAGGTCTACCTGTTTGTCGATCGCTTCGAGAAGTGACGTCTGGCCCTGCTCGTATTCGGCCCGGGCGGTGCTGGCGCTTTCAAGCGCGTTGTTGGCGAGGGTCAACCGGTTTTGCGCATCTGCCAGCGTGCCCTTCGGCTCGGGCGGCTTCCACTCCAGTCCATAAGGCGCCAGCACCTCGTCGAGCGTTGACTCGGCGCCCTCCATGGCGTTCTTGTATTCAGCGTCCAGCGCATAGACGTCGAGCTGTGCCGCGCTCTGCGCAGCCTTTGCTTCTGCCTCACCGAAGTTCGCAATCGCCACGTTCTCGGCTGCGATCGCCTTGGCCACCTCCGGGTCGAACCATTTCCAGCTGCCGTCGACCAGCAATGGCACCCACTTCCCGCCCGAAGGAGCCGTGGCTGATGGCGGGTTCCCGTAGGGACCAACCGACGTGGGGCCACCGTCGAGAGTCGCGCCGGTTGCGTCTTGTCCCGGACCATATAGTGCCATTGCATCGACCACGGCCTGCTGCTTTTCAAGCGCTTCCGTGGTCAGCTCTGGCGTTGCTCCGCCGAATATGCCGTCCAGCGTCGTCTTGACGACCAGATCCTCCTTGGCCTGCTCCGGGTCACTGCTGTTCGGATTGATGGAAAGCAGCAGCTCGGCCAGCGCCTGTTGTGCGGTGCCGGCCGCGATATCCGTGACGGCGCCGGTCGTATCGTTGGTCAGCGTGATCTTGCCGTCTGGCGACGTGGTCAGCGTGTAGCCGTTAAACGTCACTTTGACGGTGGTCTTGGTGGCACCCTCGATCACCACGGTCTCTCCCGGATGAATAAGGTCGGGGTCGCGCGGAGAGGTGAACAGTTCCGGATTGCTCTCGGCGAGTTCCTCCAGGGTCACGCCGTGGGCCTCGGCGATCTCGGTCAGATTGTCGCCCGGCTGGACCTCGTAATCGATCGGTTCGCCGTCATTCAGCGTCTCGACGATGGTTTCGGTGCGTCGCCCGTCTTTGTCGAAGACGATCGTCGTTTCGGTGTTGTTCTTGGGATCGACGATGGTGGTGGTCTGCTCGCCGGTCTCCGTATTGCGTTCGGTGTGGCTGGTTCTGCCGTTGCCGTCGACCGAGTCGGTTGTCTCGGTGTTGCCGTCAACCGTCGTTACCGAGCGCGAACCATGTTGGTAGTCGTTGTTGTAGGTGACCGTCTTGCCGGTCTCGGGATCGGTGACGACGATCTGGAGGGTCTCGCCTTCGTCACCGCCCTGCGTCACCTCGAGGCCGGCGGCGTTCAGCTCGGCGATCACCTGCTCCGGCGTGAGATTGCTTTCCTCGGCGATCTCCTCGATGCTCTTGCCTTCGGCAAGCTGTTCCTGGATCGACGGCGCGCCCGAGCCGTCCGCTGCCTGCGAATGCGCCAGGACGGTTTCCTCGCCGCCCGGACCCGTGACCGTGGTCACCGGCAATGCGGGGCCGCCGGCGGGCGTCACCGTCTCCACGGTCGACCCATTCGGCAGGTTCTTGGTGACGGTGACGGCACCGTCACCACTCGTTTCGGTCGTTGTGGTTATACGGGTTTGGGGATTCGTCGTGCGTTCGGTGACTGAGCCGTCGCCGAGATCGTCCACGAACGTGGTCGTGATCGCGCCGGTCTGCGCGTCGACACTGGTGGTTTCCTTGCGGCCGAGATCGTCACGGATTGGCGAGGAGGTCGCCTGTCCGTCGCGACCCGTCACTTCGGTGTAATAGCCGCCATGTTGATAATCCTGGTTTTCGGTGATCGTGCGGCCGCTGCCGTCGGTGATCACCACCGTACGGGTGTCGCCGTTGGCATGTTCAGTCGCTATCGCCGTCATTTTGCCGGCATTCAGAGCCGCCACCACCTTCTCGGGAGACATCTTCCGCTCGGCAGCGATGTTGTCGATACTTTTGCCGCCTTCGATCGCCTTGAGAATGTCCTTCGCTTCCGGTGAAACATCGCCGCCGTCGGGCTCACCACTGGTCAGCAGGAGGTTTGGTGTACCGCCGAAATTCTGCGTCGTGAAAAGCGCAGGCGCGGCGGTGGTGCCGCCGTTGCCGTTTGCTGCGGTGACTGCGGCAGGCAGCTCCGGTGCTGGCCGCGCCGTCGCGGCAGTCGGCTGTGCCGTGGTCAGTTGCGTGTTCACCTGCGCCAGATCTTGGCGGGCCTGTGCTGCCCAATCGCGCTCGCCCATCCTATTGGCAAGCTTGATCTGTTCCCGCAGCTTCGCAGCCTGCGCCTCTAGCCGGGAAACCTGCTCGGCTTTCGCTGAGGCGTTTACCTTTTGCGGCTGAACCGGCGGCTTGGCGGGCGTTATCGGGCGAACCATTTAGACGACCTCCGGAAAATCAGCGTTGCCGGCAGTCTGGCTGCCGTCACGCCCGCCCCGATAGCAACCTTTCCGATGTTATCGGGGGGGCTTCCAATAAATGCCGAAAGCAGCGAGTTGCCCTTCCGACTGTTTTACTCGTTGCGCAGCATTCACTTCAGACCGCGCAGCCGTCAGCGCCGCCAGGATCTCGACGGCAGCGAACGCCGGCGCCATGCTGCGAAAGAACGACTGCGAATTTGATGTAACGATGATTGTTTCCCGCGCGATCCGGGCCAGCGGCGACACGCTGCTATCAGTGATTGCCACCACGCCGACACCCTGCCGCGCCGACTGGCGCGCCACGTCGATCGTCATGCGTTCATAAGGCGACATGCCGACAGCAAGCAGCACGTCGTCGCGTCCCGCACCCTGCAAGGCATCCAGACCATGTCCGCCCATCTCGCCGACAAGCGTCACCTTGCGGTCACCGCCAGCCAGAAACGACATGATGTGGACGAAGTGGCTCGCGACCGGATAACCGGAGCGCGAGCCGAGACCGAACAGATTGCGTGATCGTGCAAGGAGGGCGGCGGCGGCGATGAATTGTGAGGCATTGCCGTATTCACCTAAACTTGAAATCTGGGCCGCGAGCGTGTCCGCAATGACCCCTGCCGTCGAATATCCCGGATCGCCACCCTGTCCGGCACCCCGTCGCCCCGGCTCACCGGCGACTGTCTCACGCAGCGCGCGCGCATAAAGGCTGCGCATATCCTCGTAGCCTTGCAGGCCAAGCCATCGCGCCAACCGCATCATCGTGCTGTGCGAAACGCCGGCCTGATGCGCCTGCTCGCGCATCGACATCAATGCGACATCCTTAGGATGATCCAGCACGAAACGCGCGGCGACCCGCAGCTGCGGCGGCATATGCTCGAATCGTGCGACCAACAGCTCCGCCAAGGGACCTTGTTCCATTCTAAAATACCCCATTCACCCCGATGGCAGATTACTCCCCCAATGTCGGCAATGCAACAGTTGGAACTGAAGTGGTTCATATATTCCAAGTGGACTTTCATTTTCGAACATGCTGCCTTAAGCTGCTTTCGCAACCTGCCGGATCGCATCGTCGTGATTCCGGAGTTTGTAACTTGAATGGTCCCTCAAGGAGACAATGATGGCGCCTACCCCTCCCGTTACGTCTGGCTCTGCCGGGTCGCCGGAACAGAACCTGGACAAGATGATCAAGCATCAGGAGCGCATGTTTAGCCTCGAGATCACAAAAGAGATCGCGAAGTCCCAACATGACATGCTGATGAGCACCGCAAGGACGCTCGGCCAGTCGGCTGAAAAGGCCTAAGGCGGGGATTCTCGAACCCCTACGCCGCCGCAAGCAACCGGCGGCGTACTTTGCACGGCAGGAATGTTTCGACGCCGCTGTCAGGCTGCGTCTGAATTGTCATCGGCGGGAGATGAAGTGGCATGACCGCTAATTCTATCGGCAAATATTGGGATGCAGCGCCCGCGCGCCGGCTCCGTTCGATTATCGCCCACTCCCCGGCATCCGGACATTCCATTGCGCTCAGCGTAACTCACGGATTTCACGCGGGAGCCGAACTCAGTCTGGTCGAGCCTCTGTATACGGTTGGCTCCAGCACGGAGTCGGACATTGTCCTCAGGGATGCCGGCATCGCGCCGGTCCACGCAAGGTTGCGGCGCAAGGGTAGCCAAATTGAAATCGAAGCCGTGGGCGGCGATGTCACACTCGCCACCGGCGAGACCATCCATGAAGGCCAAGGCAGCCGCTGCAAGCTGCCGCTCACGATAACTGTCGGCGATGCCCATATCCGGCTGGTCAACCTAGAACGCCCGCCGAATGGCTGGTCTGTTTCCAATCGCCCCCTCCTGGTTGCAGGCAGCGTTCTGTTTGCCGTATTCGCTGTTTCCGTCGCTGCGAATGGGTTCTCTTTCGCCAAGCCCGACATTGGCAAAAAGATATCCGCTCAAGAGGGTGAACCGATCAGAGTGGCCTTCGCTGGCGAGGCCGGGCAAAGTGTCCTGGACGATTCATCGCCAACACAAATACACAGTGCCACTGACGCGGAAAGCCAGCTCAAGCTGCGCCTCGATCAATCTGGCATCAGCACATTGACCGTTCAGCGATCGCCTGGACGGCTCGTGGTCTCGGGTATGATCCCCAATGACAAGGATGGTGTCTGGACGGAAACGCAATCCTGGTTCGACCAGACGTTCGGCGCGCACATCCCCCTCGTCTCCAATGTCATGATCGGCAACGCCGAGCAGGCTCCGCGCCTGAGGCTGCAGGCGATCTGGTATGGCGAGCGGCCCTATGTCATCGCCGCCGACGGCGCACGCTATCATGAAGGTGCATTCACGAATGACGGCTGGACCATCAAGCACATTGGCGAGACGGAACTTCTCCTGACGAAGGGCGGCGCCAGGGTCGCGCTGAAATATCCGTGAACCGCCGGCTTGAAGGGCCGCGATTCGATACGGCAAGGATGGACACTGCCGGCCGCGAGGTGCGGCAGGCGGAAGGTGTGCGCGGTCAGGCAATCAGCCGGCGGCGGATGAATGGCGTCGACAAAGCCGCAAGCCGCGCTCAGGGGACGACATCGGCCGCTGACACGGAAAAACCACAAAACGCGGAGTTCCAGCCCTCTCGAGGCACGAACAGCGAATCGCTTGACGAGGCGCTCATCAACTTCGTCATGCCGCGTATTCCCGAGCCGGCCATCCTGCGTCGCTCGGTACCTATTCTCCAGCATTTTGTAACGCATCTGGTTCCCGATCTTGAGGGTGGCGAGCAACTCAAGACACTTGCCAGAACGCTGATGGAGGATGAAATCGAGCGTCATCGCGATCTGCTTGGCCGCATGCAGGAAGGAATCGAAACCTGACCGATCCGCGTGACACAGTGCATCTGCTGCATGTCTTGGGTTATCTCTACGGATGTCACGGGCAGGCAAAGCGGGGCGCGGCATACCTGCTTATCGCCGCACAGCTTTCGCCGGGAAATGCCGGTGTCCTGCGCACATTGGCGCATCTGCTCATACTCGATGGCGAAGCGGACAAAGCGCTTGCCACGATTGCCAGGCTGGAGACGCTGGAGGGAATGGACCACCCGACGCTAGCGTTGCTGAAGAGCCGCGCGTTGCTTGTGGCCGGCCGCAGGGCCGAGGCGCACAATGCCTTGCGGAGCTTCCTATCGCATCGAGCCGCCGAATGACGGTGTCGGAACGCCTTCTGCACTTCCTTGCCAAGCTGTCACGCCGCAGCGATCTGGTCATTGCCGTCTTGATGCTCGTCGCAGTGGTGATGATGCTCATTCCATTGCCGACTTTCCTCGTCGACATTCTCATCACCGCCAATATCGCCGTCAGCGTGCTTATCCTGCTGGCTTCGTTTTACGTTTCTCATCCGCTCCAGTTCTCGTCGCTGCCATCGGTCATCCTCATCGCTACCTTGTTCAGGCTGGCGATCACGATCACGACCACGCGACTGATCCTGCTTCAGGCCGACGCAGGCGAGATCGTTTCCGCCTTCGGTACTTTCGTCGTCGGCGGCAGTATTGCGGTGGGCCTCGTCATCTTCCTGATCATAACCGTCGCGCAGTTCATCGTGGTCGCGCGGGGTGCGGAACGCGTTGCCGAGGTTGCCGCGCGCTTTACGCTCGATGCGCTACCGGGCAAGCAGATGAGCATCGATGCGGAGTTGCGCAACGGAGACATCGATCAGGCGGAGGCACGCCGTCTGCGCCAGCAGCTTGAGCGCGAGAGCCAGTTGTTCGGCGCGATGGACGGCGCCATGAAATTCGTCAAGGGCGACGTCATCGCCGGCATTGTCATCATTCTGGTCAACCTGATCGGTGGTTTCGCGATCGGAACGCTGCAGCACGATATGTCGCTGGGAGACGCCGCCGCGACCTACTCGCTGCTCACTGTGGGTGACGGGCTGGTTGCGCAGATACCGGCACTGCTCGTCGCTGTGGCCGCCGGCACGATGGTGACGCGCGTCGGCAGCGCCGACGGCACGAGCGATCTTGGCAGGCAAATAACCAGCCAGTTGCTACGCGACTCCCGCGCGCTCGCGCTCGCGGCGGTGATCATGGTCGGCCTTGCCGTAGTGCCGGGCTTTCCGTCAATTGTATTCCTGATCCTTGGCGCCTGCTTCGGCGCGGGCGCCTATGCAATCAATCGCCGCACCGCCCGCGAATCCGGGATCAAAGACATCGGCCAGTTCGCCATGGCCGAACAACCGGGAAATCCGGCGCTTTCAGCCACTCCCGTCGGACTACTGCCTTCTTCATCCCGCATCGTCGTACGCTTCGGAACCGAACTCGGACGCTCGGTCCCGGAACCCGAATTCGCCACGCTCGCCGATGGCGTGCGCCGCGAACTCTTCGGCGATCTCGGTGTCGACGTTCCCGCTATCGGCCTGCAGGTCGACGAGATGCTTTCAGCGCGAGGCATGCGAATCGATCTGGAGGGGGCGCCCATCCTGGATGCCGAAATCCCCGCCGACCGCGTTCTTGTCGAAGCGGACCCAACGAATCTCGATCTGCTCGATGTGACTTACGAAAAAGGTTCTCCGATTGCCGGTCAGCGCAAATTCATGTGGGTCGATGATCGCCACATTTCGGCATTGAAGGAAGCCGGCTTCGTCTTCTCCACACCGGCGCAAACAGCGGCCAAATGGACCGGAAATGCACTTCGGCTCTATGCCGGCCACTTCGTCGGGATCCAGGAGACGCGCAGGCTCCTTTCGGACATGGAGCTGGACTATGCGGATCTGGTCAGACAGGCGCAGGAGATCGTGCCGCTGCAGAAAATAGCGGAGGTGCTTCGGCGACTCGTCGGCGAAAACGTGCCGATCCGCAACCTGCGCCTGATCCTCGAGGCGCTGATCGAATGGGGTCAACGCGAACAGGACGTCGTCATGCTTACGGAATATATCCGCACGTCCTTGAAACGCCAGATCAGCTTCCGCTTCGCTGGTCGCAACAACATCATCGCAGCCTATGTCCTGCAGCGCTCGGCCGAGGATATCCTGCGAAACGCGGTGCAAAGCACATCAACCGGTACGTTCCTGAACCTTTCGGATGATGCTGCACAGGCATTGATCGCCGAAATCGAACGAGCCTTGTCGCAGAACGCCACCGATGTCTCACCGGTCGTCCTTGCGGCGATGGATGTACGCCGTCACATGCGAAGCCTGCTCACGCACAACGCCCTCGAACTTCCGGTTCTGTCCTTCCAGGAACTCGCACAGGAATTCAACGTCCAGCCATTGGCGACGATAGCCGGCCGCTCGGGCATAGCACGCAATGTCTCTCAGTCGCTGCCATCGGCTGAGGCGAAAGCCGGACAAGAGGCAGCCTCATGACGCCGGCCGGGCGGATTGGGACAGTTGGGGGCTCTACATGCTCAAGAGGGGAACGGCATGACAATCCACGATACCGCAGCAGGCGTTCGATCCGCCACTTTCGCCGGGCGGACGGCTATGCGCTGGCTCGCTATCGCGACGGGCGTCTTGCTGGCGTTTTTGTTCACACTTGCCGACGCGATGGCACAGGACATGTCGCCATTGCCGAGCAAGCCAACCGTCGACCTGCCGGTCGGGCAAGGACGCCTGCTGCGGTTCAATGAACCCGTCGAATCCGTCCTGATCGCGGACACCACGATCGCGGACCTTCAGGTCGTGTCGCCGGGAATAGTCTATGTCTTCGGCCTAAAGCCCGGCCTGACCAACCTCATTGCAATCACATCCGATGAGCGGGTCGAGGCAACGGCCCAGTTCCGCGTCACCCCCGATGTCACGCCTGCCAACGAAGCGAAACACGCAATGCAGCCGAACTCGGCGACAAATCTCTCGATTTTCGGGACCCGCATTGTTGCGACCGGCGAGGCACGAGGCGTCGAAGAGGCAACGGATGTCGACAACATCGCCCGCACGTTCTCGCCGCCGGATCAGCCGCCGCTGAACGACATGACCGTGCAGGGGTCGCAGCAGGTCAACATCCGGGTCCGTTTCGCCGAAGTCTCACGCACTGAACTGCAGTCGTACGGCGTCGATTGGTCTGTCGGGTACAGGAGCGGCGGCTTCGAATTCAACATGTTCCAGGACAATGGTGTGCCCGCCGGCATCGGGAATTTCGGTTTGAACATGGACCAGACGCATGGCATCAACTTCGACATTCTCATCGAAGCGCTGCAACGCAACGGCATCGTCAAGATACTGGCCGAACCGAACCTGACTGCGATGACCGGTCAGACCGCAAGCTTTCTCGCCGGCGGAGAAATTCCGGTTCCGATTCCGCAAGGAACTGACGTCGTTACCGTTCAATACAAGCCCTTCGGCGTTTCCCTCGGGTTCACCCCTACGCTGATCGGCCGCAATCGTATTGCGCTCCATGTCCAGCCGGAAGTCAGTTCCTTGTCGGAAGCAGGCTCAGTAAGCGCCAATGGCTTCGCCATGCCGAGTTTCGTCGTGCGCAGGGCCGACACCACGGTCGAAGTGGCGAGCGGCCAGACCTTTGCGATCGCCGGTCTTTTTCAGCAGCGGACCTCGCGTAATCTGGAAAAGTTTCCGGTTCTCGGCGATGTGCCGGTCCTTGGCCCGCTTTTCCAGTCACAGCGTTTCCAGCGCGAAGAGACGGAACTGGTGATCCTGATCACGCCTTATCTGGTCGAGCCGGTGCGCGACAGCCTTGCCACGCCGCTCGATCGTCCGGCAGCCAAACGCCACAGCCGGAAGCGCGCCAATGACGCGGCGGCGATGGGCCTGATCATCAAGTAGTGGGGAACCGAACATGACATTTCGCATCGCTTTGTGCTGTGTTCTTCCAGTGCTGCTTCTGGCCGGCTGCGCTAACAGCCCGCAACAGCCGCAGGAATATTCTCCCGGCTACAGCTATGTTTCGACCGACACCGGCGGCTCAGAGAAGGGCGTCAGCGGCTCCGTCCTTGCTCCCAATGCATGTCTGAACGAACCGGCCGATGACGACCGTTCTGCCGCTGCGACCGATCTGACGATCGTTTCCGGCGTCGGCTCCCACCTGCCGTCCGGTTGCGCCAACGCCTACAATCTTCAACGCATGGCCGAAAGCCAGCGTGACCTCGTCGAGGGCCGCCGCATGGGGGCGGCGGCGGCCGCACCGACTGCAAATGCCGCCCGGCGCTACCTCAATGGCGAAGAGGCTCCCATGGGTGGAGCCAATAGCGGGCCGCTGACGCCGCAAACAACGCTCCCGGTCGAGTGAGCCGATGCGGCCTTGCCCGCGGTGCACTACTTTATCCGGTTGTTTTGGCGTCGAACTCGACCCAAATCGGCTTCGCGCTTTCCGGTCCGCTGCGCTAGCCGAGGATAGAGCCGAGCGCTTTCGCCCTGGCCTGTGTGCTACCCTTCGAACGGATGGTTCTAGCACGCGCAAGCAAGGTATCCACCTCCTTGGTCGCCAGGCCGATCGGCGGCGAGGCCCTGACCTGATCGGCCTGGCCGAGAAGTCCGTAGACCACCACGACATTGCGCTTGTGATGCAACCGCGCATTGGTTGCGGCGGAGATCTTCTGGACCAGCGGGAGTGCTGTGGTGGAATTGCCTTCGAGCGCTGCGGCCAGCGCCATGTTGCTCTCGACGTCGAGATCCCCCGGCGCGAGTTTCAACGCCTGAGCAAAAGTAGTCTGCGCCTCCGCCGTCTGACCCGCGAATGTCTGCGCCACGCCCAACCGATTGTAGGCGCTGCTAGTATTGACCAGCGGCGCTGCCTGCGCGAGTGCGCGCATGCCGGCATCGATATCACCCGTTTCCATCATCGCCGAGCCAAGCCCGAGCATTGCCCCCCCGTCATTGGGGGCTTTTGCGAGCGCGGCCTGATAGGCTCTGGCGGCCTCGGCGGGATAGCCGGCTCGCATATAGGCTTCGCCCGCCTTGACGAAGGCGCTCGGCTTGGCGTCCGGCATCGCTGCCGCACGCTGGTAGAGCGCGATTGCGGTGTCGCTATCTCCCTGCGCATCTATATCGTCCGCAAGCTTGATCAGACGCTCCGATTGCGACGACGGGCCCTGCGCCTTTGCCTGCTCGGCGTCGGTTTTGGTCGTCTGGCAACCGGCCACCGCCAGCACGGCGACGACGGGCAAGAACACGACATGCAGCCGCATATACACCTCTCCGTATTCAAGCCCGCCGCACCTTACACACGGCCCTGGCCGACTGGAACCACAACAGTGCGATAAGATTGCAACATGGCCGAAGAAGCTGAGGAAAAAAAACTACCGGCGTCCGACAAGAAGCTTCGTGACGCTCGCCGGAAAGGCCAGGTTTCGCAAAGCCGCGACCTGGTCTCCGGCTTCACTCTTTTCGCAGCGCTTGGCTATCTCTATTTTGCCTGGCCAACGCTCGTCGAGCACCTTTCGGAACTCGTGCAGACCGTGACCGCCCCCGGCGATTCGTTCGGAGAAATCAGCCAGCGGGCCATCCGCCATTCGTTCTCATTGCTGATGCTTGCCACATTACCGCTGGTCGGAATCGTTGTCGTTCTCGCCGTGGCCTTCGGCATGCTGGGGACGTTCGGGCCGGTCTTCTCGTTTGAGCCGCTCAAGCCGCAATTCGATCACATAAACCCGGCGAAGGGCCTTCAGAAGATTCTGTCGCTGCGCAACGTCATCGAGTTCACCAAAGGCCTGGCCAAGGTGGTGTTGCTGGCCAGCCTCTTCGCATTCATTTTGATCGCCTGGCTGCAGCCGCTCTTCGATGCTCCAGGATGCGCTCCGTCATGCCTTGAGCCGATCATCAAGGCGGTGCTGACACCACTTGGAATTGCCGCCGCCCTGGCCTTTGTCGTCATCGGCGTGATCGATGTTCCTATTCAGCGCTGGCTGTTCCTGCGCGACATGCGCATGACGACAACCGAATACAAGCGCGAACACAAGGACCTCGAAGGCGACCCCTTGATTCGGCATGAACAGCAGCGACAGCGGCGTGAGTCCGTGATGCAACCTGCGAAGCTGGGCGTAAAAAACGCCGTCATCGTCTTCGTGTCTGGTGACCGCGCAGTGGCGTTGCGCTACGTCAAGGGTGAAACGCCGGTGCCGACGGTCGTCGGCAAAGGCCAGGGCCGAGCGGCCGACGAGATGATGGCTCAAGCACGCCAGACAGGTATTCCCGTGATCGAGGATGCGGCCGTCGCCAGCCCACTCTTCGAAAATGCGAACACCGGAGTTTACATCGGTCAGGATATGTTCTCACCGGTCGTGCGCCATCTCGTCCGGCTCGGGCTCACTTGAGGCAGGCAAGATTGGGGCAAAAAGGCGCGAACCGACCTTGCCGCAATGCCTGAACAGCGCGGCAAGGTCAGCAGCGACCTATTTAGCTGGACCCAATAGGAGATCGAGATCGACCGCGTCCGCCATCGCCTTGTATCCCGCGTCGTTGGGATGGAGGTTATCGCCGCAGTCGTAGTCGTCGCGCAGGTATCCGGGCTTGCCCGGGTCTTCCATCGCCTTGTCGAAGTCGATCACGCCATCGAAGCCACCGCCGGTGCGTATCCATTCGTTTACAGCGACGCGTATCTTTTCCTTCTCTGGTGTGTAGTAACCCTCGGTAGGAAGTCCTTTGAAGGTGTCGGCAAAAGGGGTCAACGTCGCGCCTACAATGCGTACGCCATCGGCATGCGCGCGGTCGATGAGCTGTTTGTATCCGGTGATAATCTCTTCGGCAGTCGGTTCCTTGTCGTCCGGCGTGATTGCATTTTCGCCGGGCCAGCCGATATCGTTGATGCCCATCATTACGACGACGGTCGAGACCTTGGGATGGCTCAGGATATCAGAATCGAAACGTGCCAGAGCATTGACACCCATACCGTCGGTCAACACCCGATTGCCCGAAAAGGCTTCGTTAACCACCGCGACCTTGCGGTTGGCCTCCTGCAATCGCCTGGCGACATGGTCTGGCCAGCGATTGTTGGCGTCGGGAGTCGAGCAATTCCCATCCGTGATGGAATCGCCGAAAAACACGATCGCCTGGGATTCCGGCGCGGCGTCAACCCAAATATCGCTCAGAAATAGGCGCGATTTGAGCGTGCTTTCAGCCTTGAACGCTGCGTCGTTTGTGAAATTGCCCGGGCCGGAGATGTAGGCGGTTTGCACACCGTCCCAATGCACCGACGAGAGCGCCGTCTTCTTCGGCAGGAAAATGCTGACCGAGATGTCGGAAAGCGCTTCTGCCGGGAGGGCGACGGGGTCGCTGAGGATCGGGGCTCCCGGCGGAACGACCACAGAACTCTTGCCGCCCCAGGTTAGGGGCTTCAGGGTCGCCTGGTCGACCTCGCCGTCCTTGCCCGCTATTCCCACGCTGCCGGCGCCGATAGTCAGCGGCTTGTCGCCGAACGCATTCGACAGCACGACCCGGACGCTATTGCCGCCAACACTGATGCGGGCAACTTGGCGCACGGTCTGATTCTCCAGCACCTCCGGCACTCCGAAAGGCGCAGGAAGATCATCCGACCAGCGCGGAGCAGGTGTGGCAGCCCAAGTGGTGATCCAGTCTCCCGTTTCCGCACCTTGTGCCGAAAAACCTGCGATCGCGGAACCGGCCGCCACAGCTGCACATATCAGGATAGTCTGACGTCGACGCCGTTTCCTCCCTGCCGCGGCAGAAAGCACCGATGAAACTCTATCCGTAAAAACAAAAGGGCTAATGAGCCGCATTTTTATCTCCTCCTCGAGACATGCTGGTAATGCCGCCGCCGGCCTTATTATGACGGGCTGCCTAGGGAATGAAATTCAACTTCCGTGGCAATTTTGGACCAGCCTCAGGGGCAAGGATTGCGAGCGTGGAAACTGGTGCTGCCTTATGGTCAAAACTCGCGTGCTGAAACGTCCGCTGCGCCCGGATTCACTGGCGGACATCGATTTTGGGCCCCAATGTCTGGGCCATGACCCGCCGCACAACCTTGCCGTCTGCGACATCCAGGCAGACGGTATCGACCAGGTATCGATACGCCACGATGTATCGAGGCTCCAACGCCTCAAAAGCGTGGTGCAGGAACGGCATGGAATAATGATGGTGTGGATAGAAGTTGTAACCGACCGCAATAGCCGAGTTCGCCAAGTTCGCGGCGCGATTGTGCTGTCCAAGAATAAACGGCGTCGGTCGGGCCGCATCGTAGTCAGGCGGCGTGATTGGCAGTTCGACTGGATAGGCGCACTCTTTGGTAAGCTTCATGACCTCATAGTTGGACGAGACAACGTCCGACGACTTTGGCTGCACCTGCCTGATCCCGATCTGGCCCCAAGCTGAGGTCGGAACGTGGCCGGATTCACGACGATATTCCTGATAGCCGAAGTGACGGCCATAGAGCAGATAGGAGGCGTCGCGAAAAAAGCTCGGCGCGACCCGCACCCAGTCACCTTCTTTCGTGAGGGCCTCGAAATGTGCTTGCCGGATTTGCCTTGAATCGTACCAGCCGAGCCGCGCGTTATAAAAGACCGCGTGGCCGAATATGGTAACGAGAATCCCGGTTACGATGGCAATTGTGGAAAACGAATTTTCCTTCATTCTCGTCAGAGCCGCGACGATCAGACTGTTCAAGATGATCCAGTGCAGAAAAAGAGCGCCGCTCAGAAGGAAGATCCCGACATGCATGATATCGAAGAACGCGGTCAGTCCGATGAGCCATCGCCGGCGCAAAAACGCGAGAAAGCATAGAAGCTGCGCAGCAAGGATAACGACATTCATCGGAATCTGGACCGCCCTGAATGCTTGATAAGCAAGAGCGAGCAGGGATTCGGAAAAGCCCAACGGGGCCGCGCCTAAACTGTACCCGGCCAGCATTATGGAACTGGTCGGGTTCTCGAGCATCCAGCTCATAGGCCCTCCGTCAAGAGTGACCTTGGCCATCCCGGACATGAAGTAGTTGCCAAAATGGGCGCCGATCCCGGCAAGCAGCAGTATGCCGGCAGCTTGGGCCGCGAAATCCCTGGTTCCGAGTTCGTTAAGGCTGGGCCGGTTCCTGGTGAAGAGCTTCAGCCGGCTCAAACTCTGCAGCAGGCCAAGGGCCAACAGGCCACAGGCCAGGAAGAGACCGGCCTCAATCAAGGGCGCATAGTCGTTGCGGCCAAGTTCCGCAGCACCGGAAACTGCCCGTGTGACATCCTTGTGGAAGGCGAAATAGACCATCGGGAAAATGGCAAAAGATGGCCGCAGGATCGAAAAAGGGCCGCCACAAGCGCGATCAGGCGAGAATAGATAAGTACATTGCCCAACGCGTCGGCGCGAGCTGCGTCGGCAATGCCGAGTTCGTCTCCAAGCCCGAAGCTGAAGAGGCCCAGCGTTATCGCCAGGCCGACGACGATAATTCGCGCAGCCCGCGCCTCGGCGGGATAGCGCACGAATGAAAAAAGGCAGCATAGTAGAGCCAACCCGAAGGCGCTGGCCGTGGCAAAGGCAGGATCGTGCCACGCCACGCGGGATGCCGCCTTTTGGTAGAGCAGGATCGGAACGAGCCCGCACAGAAATGGGAAAAAAAGAAGGGCTGCAAGGACACAGCGCTCAACGGGTGAACGCTCGATGGCGACTGACGGCCAAGGCGGGGCGCTGCCCGCTCCGATGCTCATACCATGCTTCTCCCGTCTTCCGGAATTTTCGCCTCACCTCTTCGGTTTTCGGTGCTCACCTTTCCGGTGACGGGATGAGCCCTCACGCGGCCGCACATTGCGGTCGGGATATTGCTGCACTGCAATAGGACGCGTACTACAACCTAAACGCACAGGCAACGACGAAAGTTCAAGATGCCCCTGGCTCAATGCGCGCGCGCAATTACACCAATTGTCGATAAATGCCCGC
This sequence comes from Mesorhizobium temperatum, assembly GCF_002284575.1. Taxonomy (GTDB): domain Bacteria; phylum Pseudomonadota; class Alphaproteobacteria; order Rhizobiales; family Rhizobiaceae; genus Mesorhizobium; species Mesorhizobium temperatum. The sequence continues at coordinate 74,715 of NZ_NPKJ01000022.1, read as the reverse complement.
GTTAAATTGCCGACCTGTCGCAAATCTAGGTACAATACCGCAACAGCGATCGCCCCAGCCCTCGTCACCATGCCCGGTGTCGAGCCGGGGTACTTGGAGGCTCAAAAAAATGTTGCCTAACTACCCAAAGTAGTGGCAAATATTATGTTGCAGTGCCTAAGAGTGCGACGCAACATTGAATTGTCTCGCTGACCTGCAGGAAGCCAATCGCATCGGCGTCAGGTGCGGGGTCAGTGGCTGAAGAGGCCATGGACAATGGTACTCGACACCCGGGCCAAACAGGTCGCCAACGAGCACCATGATATCGTCGTGATCGACGCTGGCTTCGATTCAGCCTTTTTCCTGCACCCGTTCGTCGGACGGAGGAAAGCTCGCGTTCTCGTCCTCGAATGGGGGCGCCACAACACGGATGATCGGCAGCTCGAACGAGGCGCAGACAGCAATATCCGGGACGAGGACACCTACTCCGGCAGACCGTGGAATTACACGATCGGCCTGACAGGCGGAACCAACTGCGGGTTCGGGCAGACGCCGCCATTCCATACTAACGACTTCAGGCTGAAAGGCCTCTGCGGCATCGGTCTCGACTGGCCGATCAGCTATGACGATCTCGAGCCTTTCTGCTGCGCGGCCTAGGCGGTGATGCCCGCGAGAAGCTTTGCCAGGTGGAGAAAATACTATGACGGTGTTCTATGATAGCAGCCGTCCAGACGCTTTCGCCGGCGGTGCCGGTTCAGACGCAGTCACTTACGGCGCTTCGTCCCGTGGAGTCATCGCCGATTTGGCTTCCGGTCATGCTTACAAGTTGCTGTCGATACTGCCGCTGGGCGATTCCATTACATATGGAGTGATCGCGAGCTCTTCCGATACCGAAAGCGGCGGATATCGGAAGTACATGCTGGAACAGTTGGACGCACTCAATGTGAAGATCGACTTCGTCGGTTCCTCGTCCAACGGCCCCGCCAGCATGGGCGATCGGGATCACGAAGGTCACCGCAACTGGACGCTCAATCAACTGAACGGCATCGACAACGATGTTGTGGCAGCTACGAAACCCGACGCCGTGCTGCTGATCGCCGGAACAAATGACAGCTCGACCGATAGCGTGCCAACAATGCTGCAGGATCTGCGCACCCTTTTGCTCAGCCTGACCTCCAGCGATCCCGCTTTAACCGTCTTCGTCGGATCCTTGCCTCCCGTTCGCGTCGGCCAACAGTCACAAGCGCGTGCAGACCGCGTCGACGCCTACAACGATGCAATGCCCGGTCTGATCTCTGAACTGGCCGTCCAAGGGCATAAGGTCATCTTTGTCGACATGCGTGATCTGACACCAGATGACATCACAGCACCGCCGCTTGACAGCGGACTGCATCCGACTGCCGATGGCTATGCGAAAATCGCCGCGCACTGGATAGATGCCCTGGAGGAACACTTCAGGCTGGACGGGACCGGCATCGGAAGAGACCGCGATACCTTCACCAGCATTGAAAATCTTACAGGGTCTTCCTTTGCCGACCAACTCGGCGGAAACGAGGGAGCCAACGTGCTGGATGGGCTGGCGGGCGATGATTTGCTGGAGGGCCGCGGCGGCTCCGACCAACTCATCGGCGGGGTCGGCGCCGACACGCTTGTCGGCGGCACGGGTAACGACGTCTACTATGTCGACAATGCCGGTGACAAAACCATCGAGGCGACCAATGGCGGCATTGACGAAACGCATGCTTATAAAAACTGGACCCTGGCCGACAACGTCGAAAACCTCTTCCTGAGGCCGGCTGCCAATCTGGCGGCAAAAGGCAACGGGCTCGCCAACGCCATGGTGGGCAACGGCGGAGCGAACACGCTCGAAGGCCTCGGCGGCGTCGATCGGCTGGATGGCCGGGGCGGATCGGACCGGCTCGTCGGAGGTCTCGGCGCCGATGTCCTCACCGGCGGAACGGGAAACGACAGCTTCGTCTTCACCGCCGGCCACGGCCATCACCGACTTCGACCTTTCCGGCGATGATCTCCTGGAGATTTCTGGATACCAAAACTACAGCGAACTCCGGCAGGTCGGGAGCGACACGCTGGTCGTCTTTTCCGACAGTGACACTGTTCTCCTGAAAGACGTAGCTAGAACCTCCTTGAGCAGTTCGGATTTCGTCTGGATCGATCCACTCGATGAGCCGCCGCCGGGGTCAATCGTAGGGGACGACGGCAACAATACGCTTACCGGCGGTTCCGGTGCGGACGTCATTTATGGAATGGACGGCAGCGACATCTTGAACGGAAAAGCGGGCGCCGACACGCTTGTCGGCGGCGCGGGTGATGACGTCTACTATGTCGACAACGCCGGTGACAAAACCATCGAAGAGACCAATGGCGGCTTCGACGAGACGCACGCCTATCTAAACTGGACCCTGGCCGACAACGTCGAAAACCTCTTCCTGAGGTCGGCTGCCAATCTGGCGGGAAAGGGCAACGGGCTCGCCAACACCATGGTGGGCAACGGCGCAGCGAACACGCTCGAAGGCCTCGGCGGCGCAGATCGGCTGGACGGCCGAGGCGGGTCGGACCGGCTCGTCGGTGGTCTTGGCACCGATATCCTCACCGGCGGAACGGGAAACGACAGCTTCGTCTTCGCCGCCGGCGATGGCCACGACACCATCACCGACTTCGACCTTTCCGGCGATGATCTCCTGGAGATTTCAGGATACCAAAACTACAGCGAACTCCGGCAGGTCGGGAGCGACACGCTGGTCGTCTTCTCCACCAGTGACATGCTTTCACTAAACGGTGTCCTCGTTGCAAGCATCTCGAACAGCGATTTTCTCTTCGTGTAGAGCGGCATCTCCCTACGCGATGTCAAAAGATAGTCGCTGACATGCGGTCTCTTCGCGCAATTGCCCTTCGTCGTTGCCTCGACCTCTTTTGCTTTATTTGCCCGTTTCGGTCTCGATCACGATAAGGCGGTCGGTACCGGACTCCGCGCCCCATATCTCGCCGGAGCGCCCGTTGAGCTGACGCACGTTGGCGTTGTCGCGGTCGGACGGGAAGCTCGCGAAGGTCTGCGTTTCCGGGTCGAAGCGGACGATGGCGTTCGCGCTGAAATCGGTGAGCCAGACCTTGTCGCGTTCATCGACATAGACGGCATAGGCCTGGGGCTCGTCTCCGGGCAGCTTCCAGCTACGCCAATCATTTGCTGCCGGATCGAAGACGCTAACCTGGCCGGCGTTCCATTCGCTGACCCAGATGCGGCCTTTGGAATCCGACCAGACGCGGCGGGCGCCCTGATCCGCGGTCGGCGGGTCGATCGGGGAAGCCTCGCCGGTCGAGACATCGATCCTGGCGATATGGTTGCCGGCGAGCGAGGCGTAGTAGACCTCACCGGACGGCGTGGTCGTGATCCCGTAGGGGCCGCGACCGCGTGGCGCGTTCCAAACATCGACCTTGCCGCTCGCCGGATCGAGCCTGCCGTAAATGCCGTCCTGCCCAGTGAACCAGAGCCTCCCGTCCTTGTCGAAGGAACCGGTGTTGAGGTTCGCGTTGCCGTGCCCCTCGGGGAGCGGAAAGGCCTTCACCGCTTCCGTCTCAGGATCGACGCGCACGATGGCGTTGAGGCCGCCGTCGGTCACCCAGGCGGCGCCGTCGGGACCACCAACGATCACCCCGTGCGGCGCCGAGCCGTCGCCAAGGGTGATGTGCTTGACCGCGCCTGTATCAGGATCGAGCCGCCCAAGCGCGCCTTGTCCCTGGGCGGTGTACCATACGGAGCCATCCGGCGCCGGAGCGACATCGTGCGGGCCGGCGCCCTCCGGAACAGGATAGTAGCGGACTTTCTCCGCGGCGGCACGCGCGACCACCGAGCAGAGCAGCGCGACGAACAGCGCCGACGCAATCGTACGAAACATGGCGAACTCCTCACATCGCGAGTTTCAGTTTGCACAGCGAGCGGTCCACGTACCCTTTTCGCGCCACTGCGGCGCCGAGCCGCAGATGCCGAGCTCGCCGTGCCGCTTGCTGATCAAAATCAGGAGCTAGCGTAGCCCCTGCCCTCATCTAGGCCTGCAAGCCCAGAATCGTCGATAGGCATAGCATCGTAGAAAAACGTGCATACGACGACGGGATCGCGGCCAAAACCAGACTTGGCGTGCGGAAGGCGTCAGCTTTGCCCCAAAAGTGCACGCGCCAACTCTTGCCATTCCTCATCAAGCGTCAAGATCGACGGCGCGGCGTTGCAGCGACGATACCAATATTCCGCATTCGATTGATCGCCTTCCTTGCGATGCAGGTAGGCATGCACGCGCATACCCGCCGTATCGTCGCGCACCTGTGCGCGCTCGTGCGCCTTATCCCAATCGCCCTTCGCATCCCACCACAGCGCCTGCAGGGCAGGGCTCAAGCCGGCGGGCGGTTGCGATTTCGCAATCGAATTTCTGAAGGCTTGCAGATCCATTCTTCCCCCGACGTGAGGTACATGGGCGGAGCCGACGATAGTGTAGTCCCGGATTCTCCAACAGCAAAGTCGCGCCGAGCACAGCAAAGAGGCGGTGCCCTGGTGCGTGCCATCGTCCAATCTCGGGCGCAGTCGACGCAGTCTGCACGGCAGTGAGCGGTGTCTCGTTACCTAGGAAGGCGCACATGTCCGGTGCGGCGACCTACGACGCCGACGTAAGGACTTTACCGAGCGATCCGAGCACGACCGGCACCACTTCCGGTTCATTATCTTCCCGGAGGATGGCGTGGAGATGCCGAGCACACGGGAAAGGCATCATTGAACGATCAAACGCGAGTAGCCAAGAGCAACAGACTCTAATGCGGTGCGATTGAGAATTGTCAGCGAGCCGTGGTCGTATTGGGTCAGATACCGCCGTTCCCATTCTCTCAGGCAACGATTCACTTTCGCTCGAGACGCCGGGATCATTGCCGCGAGGTCGGTCTGCGAAATGTGGATGCTCAGAGCTCCATTCACGGTAGCCGTGCTGTGCGGGGTCTCAGTCAATCGCAAGAGCGTGCTCGCCAATCGAATGGATAGGGCACTGGACGCACTGTGGATCACTCGCTCTTGCGCGTCGTGCGTTGCTTGGCATAAGTACGGGATCACCTTCAGTGCGAGATCTGGGTGCTTGTCGAAGACACTAGCCATGAAAGCTGCTTCGATTTGGAGCAAGTCGCTGTCCACAACTGACGCAGCGTTCATGTTACTGTGTCGCGCGATGAACAATCTAGTCAAGTCGAAAGTGTCACCGGGACCAAGATCGGAAAAGATGAATTCTCGGCCGTCTGAGAGGGGAACACTAAGACGAACTTTTCCGTGAATTATGTAGTAAATATAACGCGGTATGTCGCCAAGATGAGTTAAAACTTTATTCTTTGGAACCCTCCTTAGGATGGCTGCTTTCGCCATTTCACTAAGAGTATCTTGCCCAAATTGCCGAAATAAACGTATTTTGTTCAGCTGTTTGACCCGAACCTCAGCGCCATTCTCTGCCATGGCTCCCTCTCCCTGATAGGGTAAGCGCCCCCGGCCCCCTAAAGCGTTGCCTTGACCACCTCTTTGAACGAGTCCGACTTCCGGTCCGTTCTCGCGCAGACGCGTTAAGGCAGAAAATATTAGCACATTAGGATACGATAAAATAGAGACTCGTCTGTGCCCGGGGTAACAGCGGCATGTCTCTGAGACATTTAAATCAAATCTAACCGACTGGAAGCCGTTGGGATAACCCCCTCCTTATGGGATGGCGTGTGCCATGAGCCAAGAAGGAGAAGGGATGCAACAGGATTCGGGGGGTTCGTCTCTATGCGGCATGCACCAACCGAGGCGTCGCGTGCGCTCTGGAAGCGAAGCGTAGAGCCGCTACGGCTCCCCGTGGGAGCAGTTTGCGTGTTTCTCGCAACTGCTGATTTCCTCCTTGGACAGACAATACTTCTTGCGTCAATTGAGCTCTACCATAGGGCCTTCGGCGTGAGGCCGCCAGATATCTGGGATTCGATCTGCCTAAGTGTTACCGCCGGCCTATTGCTGGTCGCATTCATGACCGCCAGGGGCGCCTACACGGTTAGTGGCATCCTGGACGATCACTGCAGGATCAAAACACTCTTCAGCGGCTGGCTGTTTGTTTTCTTTTCAATTCTCTGGCTCGCCTTTCTCACGAAGACGACGTCGACGTTCTCGCGCGGCTCCTTGACGCTGGCGTTTGCGGTCGGATTTCCAATCCTGCTGCCTGGCCACGCGGTTCTAGCGCGTGGGCTGAAACGGCTTCTGGCGGCTGAGAAACTCGTGTTGCGCACAGTTTATCTGTTTTACTCTGGCGTTCCTGGAAAGGAACAGGGGATAATCAACAAGCTTGGGCAACAGGGTATCGCGGTTTGTGGTGTTTCGAACATCGAGAACGACGATGGCACGATCGCAGCACGATCGGTGCATGCCGCCGTCGCAGCTGCACAAGCTGCGTTCCGTAATGGCTCGTATGGGGCAGTTTATCTCTTTTGCTCTTGGGACCAGCGGAAGTTGATCGAACGCATCCTGGAGGAAATGTCCCGCCTCCCGCTGCCGATTTATCTTTTCGCCGACGCCTACATAGATAGAATTCTGGCTGGATGCCCGCTGCACACCGGCTGGCAGCGAGCCTTCGAAGTCCAGCGTATGCCGTTGAGGCCTGCCGAACGCCTGCTCAAGCGGTTGTTCGACATTGCTGTTGCATCCCTCCTCCTACTGTTCCTGTGTCCGTTGATGGCCTTGGTCGCATGTGCCATAGCGATCGAGAACGGTCGCCCTGTGCTGTTCCGGCAGATGCGACGAGGTTTTGGTGGTAAGCCGTTCAATATTTACAAATTCCGATCGATGACGGTGCAGGAGAACGGTACACAAATTCGCCAGGCTCAGCGTAATGATGCGCGGGTTACCCGACTTGGCCGAATATTGCGCCGGTCAAACATCGACGAGCTGCCGCAATTATTCAACGTGCTTCGGGGGGAGATGTCTCTGGTTGGGCCCCGACCTCACGCCATCGCTCATGACGATACCTATAGTGTGATCATTGCGAGCTATGCTTATCGTCATCATGTAAAACCCGGTTTGACAGGCTGGGCTCAGATCAATGGCTTTCGAGGGGAAACGAAGGAACTCTGGAGGATGGAAAAGCGCGTTGAGCACGACCTCTGGTATATAAAATCCTGGAGCATGCTTCTCGACGTTAAGATAATTTGGAAAACTGCTCTACTGATCTTTTCGGATCGTAATGTCTATTGATGTATAGCAGCTTCTCAGGAAGCTAAATGGATTTATGTAGTCTATCCTCCGGCCGATTGAACGGATAATTTTGATTCTGATGCTTCGGGCGATCCGGCCGCCAGCGAGTACATCGAGCCTCACAATCGGGTTCGCGCCGGTTCAGTCGCGGACAGTGGCGCATCTCGCAGGCTAAATTTAGCTCAATGCGAAAATCAACGCGACGCGGGGAGATGGTCGGAGCAACGCATGACGGAACGTCAGCAAAAAGCCGGGGGCAGTCGGATCTGCCATTCAACGGTTCAGGACGGACCACGGGCTCATTGCGGCGAACGGAAAGCAGGCTTGCTGGCGGCGCAGCCGCCTTCAACAAGAGAAATTGTGCAGTCCTATGAGCTTCCGCTCGACGGCATCCGGCTCTTGATTTCCGCTAGAATGTTGGTTGCGCGTGCGATGCGGCTGTACCTGGCCAGAAAGTCTGCCTTCGCCTGCCGACCAATCTGATCCCGAAGCGCCTTGTTTTCGCGCAGGCGCTGAAGAGCTTTGACCCAGTCGGACGGGTTGTCTGGCGACACCAGAACGCTGTTGACGCTATCCCTCAAAACTTCTCGGATAACTGACAGGTCGGAGGACACTATGGGTTTGCCATGCGCCATATATTCGAAGAGCTTGAGCGGCGACATTCCCTCAGCGATATTTCGACCGCCGCCCTGGCCCTCTACATTTCTAAGATAGGGCGCGAGTACAACGTCCATTTCGGCCAAGTAAGCACATGTCGCGGCGTGAGGAACGTAGCCATGAAACACTGTGTTCGGGCATTTGGCCAGCTTCGATGTCCAATACTCTATATCGCCTGGTGTTCCCCCGACGATGTGAAATGTCGCCCAGCCGCATCGAGGCGCAATAGCGCTTATTATCTCCATGCCTTTTCCCTTATACAGATGTCCGACATAACCAACCTTGAACGTGCCGCTGAGGCTGAATGGCTCGCCATTCGGCGGAACAGGATCCGCGCCATTGGGCGCGATGAGAAATTTTCCCGCATGTTGAGGAAAGAGGCGGATGCTGTCGTCTCGCAGACGTTGCGACGTGACGACCAGCATACGAAATGCCTCTAGGCCTATCACTTTGGCAAGGCGCTGACGCTGACGTCTGCTCAAACTGCCAATCGGGTCGTGAAGCTCAAAAACGGTCGTGAACCCGAAAAGTCCGGCAGAAACAAGCGCTACAGTAGCCGAGCGTGTAAAGACGACATGCGGCCGCAGCCAGACCGCAGCAAGCAGCGCCAACACAGCAAAAAAAAGCTCCCGGCCGGGCACAGGCCAAAAGGGTACAGGGAGAACGCGGAATGGGAACTCGGTACCGAATCCGTATTCGCGCGCGATCTTCTCATAATGATCCCGTGTATTCATGGAGGCGCGTGGAAGCGCTAGTAGGACCTCCGCTCCGGCAACCCGAAATGCATGGCACATCTTTGCGACTTGTACCGCATTGGCGGCCGGCGCCGGGACGTGCGCAGAATGTATATAGAGAAGCCGCATCCACAAAGCCTATCTTTCACGCGTCGCGGCTGGTCTAGTTCTTCGCCTCTGAGCCGCAAGTTCGGAGACCACGGGCTGGGCAGACGCACCCAAGTCGAACGACGAAAGCCCCCTCCGCCCCGGTGGCTCCATGGGTTGCGATAGTACCACTCTCCGGTTGCCTCACCAAAATCGAGCGTCGCCCTTTTTCGCGAACTGAGGGCAGGCCCAGCGACAGCACACGCCGCCCTTCACGGACAGGTTCTGACCACAGCCGTCATCAAAGCCCCAGCCAGCCAGCAATAATGTTGCGCTGTATCTCCGAAGTTCCGGAATAGAGTTTGCTGCCGATGGCATCACGCACGGCACGTTCGACGTCGAATTCGCTCAAGAAACCATAGCCGCCGAAGACCTGGACGACATCGAGCGTCGTGCGAACTAGCGATTCGCTCACAAAGAGCTTCGAAACGGCGGCGTCGAGGGATACGGACTGGGAACGCTCAAGGCCCCACGCCGCCTTGTAGACAAGCAGTCGGGCCGCCTCCACCTGCATCTTCATGTCGGCAATCTTATGGGCGACGGCCTGGTGCTTGGAGATGGCCTGACCGGACTGACGTCGGGTGCGCGTATAGGCCACTGCCTTTTCCAGAAGCCGCTCCATGGTGCCTACATGACTAGCGAATAGGCACGCCCGCTCCCAGTCCATGCTATGAGCGAACAGCCTGGAGCCGCCGCCCACTCCACCGAGAACAGCGTCCTTCGAAACAAATACGTCCTCGAAGACAAGCTCCCCGATCGGAGACGTCCGCAGTCCCATTTTTTCGAACTTTTGCGCGACCCGATAGCCGGGCAGCGCGCGGTCCACGAGGAAGCTCGTGATGCCGCCGAAATACCCCTTGGCGCGGTCAGTGACAGCAAAGACGACGGCAACATCTGCCACCGGCCCGTTGCTCACGAAGGTCTTCGTGCCGTTGATTAGAAAGCCGTCGCCATGAGGCTCCGCCCGGGTTTGCATCGCAAATGCATCGGAGCCCGACTCCGGTTCGCTCATCGCATTGGCTGCGATCAAAGTGCCATCACAGAGCCCCGGAAGATATCGAATCTTCTGCTCTTCAGTGCCGAACTTCCAAATCGGCACCACGCACGCCAGAAGGTGGGCGCAGATCGAGAAGACCAAGCCGGAGTCCTCGCAGCCGTAGCCAAGCGCATCGATTGCAATGGCCGTGGACAGGGAATCAAGACCGGGTCCCCCGTAGGCCTGGGGGACTGGCAGGCCGGTCAGGCCCATCTGCGCGCAAGCCCCCCACAACTCGCGCTGGAATACTTGGTCTCGGTCGCGCTGCCTGACATCTTTATTGAGCTTATCTTGCGCGAAGCGAAGGATCTGGCCACGCAGGATACGCTGCTCCTCGTTCAGCGCGAAATCCACTACTCCATCCTCATCAGATGCTGGTAGTCGATTTTATCTGTCGATGTCTTGGGAAGTAACTGCTGATGCGAGAACCAGTCCGGGGCCATGTAGGCCGGCAAGTTGTGGGCGCAGAACCGCTTCAGCTCGATGAGTGACAGCGCATGGCCGTCGCGCGAGGCATAGAACACCTTTATGGAGACGCCCGACTCCTCCGAGCGAGCGATCGCCGCCACCTCGGAGATCGCTGGATGGCGATAGAGCGCCGTCTCGATCTCGCCGAGTTCGATCCGATATCCCCGTCTCTTCACCATCCGGTCGCGTCGACCGCGGAAGGTGTAGACTCCGCCATCGCCTTCGATCACTACATCGCCGGTACGGTACCAGCGACCGCTTGAATCGACATGAAAAGCGGCGCTTGTTCGCTCAGGCATGTTCCAATAGCCCAGCATCACGGGAGCACCGCTGATTGCGAGCTCGCCTTCCTGGCCTCGCGGCACGTTGCGACCATTCGGATCGATCACGCGTGCCTTAACATGCGAGCAGGCGCGCCCGATCGGAAACGGCGCCGAGCGGTCTTCGGCGATCGTCTGCGGGATTTCGTAGTAGGTACAGACGTTGGTTTCGGTTGGGCCATAGAGATTCAGGTAGCGTGCGCGTGGGACCACAGCCTTTAGCCTGCGCAGATGCTTGACCGGAAAAACCTCGCCGGCAAATAGAATGAACCGAAGAGCGTGGTCGTCGCGAGCATCAAGGCTGCCGTGCTCGACCAGAAGCGTGAGTACGGAGGGCGTGGAATACCAGACGGTCAACCGCCGCTCGGCGATAACCGACGCCATCCGGGTCGGATTCTTGCCGAGCTCCTCACCGATGAGGAATACGGTCGCGCCGTGCTTCAGCGGTACGAAGATGTCGAGAATAGACAGGTCGAAGTGGAAAGGCGCATGGGAGGAGAAGCGGTCGTTCTCGTCAGGGGCGAGGATATCGGAACACCAGTCCACGTAGCTCGAGCCATTACGATGCGTCAGCATCACGCCCTTCGGCTGGCCGGTCGAGCCCGAAGTGTAAAGCACGTAAGCGAGGTTGTCCGGCCCCGGCCGCGCCGATTCGTCCTCCACTGCCAAGCCGCCGGCCTCTACGCGAGCCAGGTACGTCGCGAGCGGCGAGGGACCGTCGGACCAGTCGAGCGGTAAGAGACAAGGTTCCGCAGCCAAGCGCGCCAACTCACAGCGCAAAGTTTCGGCTCGGGACGCCTCCACGAAAATCGCGCGCACGCCGCAGTCGTTAAATATGAACGCGTTACGCGCAGGCGGTGCCAGAGAGTCGACGGGCACATACGCCGCGCCCACCTTTAAGATGCCGAACAGAACAGCGAGCGAGGCGATCGATTTTGGAAGGCAAATGCCGACGCGGTCCGCCGGCCGGACGCCGATCCGACGCAGATGGTCGCGGACTTGGTCCGACAGCGCGTCGAGCTCGCAGTAGGTGATCTGCCGCCCAGAGCTCGCCTCGACAGCGGCGCACGTCTGGGGATACCGCCTCGCGCTCTGTTCCAGATATTCGTGTAAGGCAGCGACCGTCATGGCGGGCTCTATGTGGACGGCTGCTTCGACTGGACGAAATTGGCAATTTGGGCGATGGAGTTCAGGTTCTCCGGCACGAGTTCGTCAGGGGCGATTTCGATGCCGCAGGATTTTTCCAGGTAGGCAACGAGCTTAAGCGTCGCCAGCGAGTCGAGAATGCCGTCAGTTATCAGCTCCGTTGAATCCGTCAGATTCTCCGGCCTTTCACCGGGCAGAAATTCCTTCAATATGAAATCCCTGGCCATCGTCCTGATCTGGATCGCGTTCATTGTTTCTCCTTTTGTGGAGCAACCGCAAGGTTCAGGGGAATTAGATCCTGGTGTTGCTGCAGCACTTCGTAAAGCTTGTCGGCGACGAGCCGATGGCCGGCGGCGTTTGGGTGATCGTCCCAAGGTGCTACAAGAAGGGTCCGCCAGTCGTGCCCGTCATACACGTTGGAAAGATCGAGAACGTTGAATCCAGCCTCGGAAGCGAGGCGCCTCTCCAGCTCGGGACTGGTCCTCTCGTCTGGTCTGGGTAGATAGATCCAAAAGACCCCGACACCTTCTCGCTTCGCGGCTTCCACGATTCGAGAATAGATTGCACGCAGAAGTCTCTCTCCGTAGGGCGTGAGCTTTCTTTGAAGCACCTCGCGGTCGGCGCTGGGATCGATCCCGCTCTCGCGTACAATGTCACTCACGAAGTCGTAGCGATATGCTGAGCCATTCTGGATTGCTTTCCCGAGACGCTTTAGCGTTCGTGGAACAAGCGCGCTGTGCTCGAAGTAAAAGATGTACTTTGGTTTGAATGCGAGCACTCGATCCTCGATGATGGCCAGAATGTCCAGAGGAAGATAACCCCCAACGGCAAAGTTCAGCACCTCGTAGTGTCGATACCCGCTGTCGGCTGCCTGCGCATTCAGCCGCCGCTCCAACAGGCCCTCGAAAGTCTCGTCATCCGCGACGCCCTCGCCGAAGACATGCGAAGAGCCGACGATTGCGATTCGTGGGGTGCCGGGAGTAGGAATCTTTTCGTAGTCCCGATCTCGCATGCCCCAGCGGTTGATGTGGACCCGCGTTCCCTTAAAGTCTGCTTGGGAGAGTGGTCGCAGATAGGTCGTGGGAAGCGCACCCGTGAACTCGCTCAGTGGCGTCTTGTCCAAATTGTCCCAACCGTCGTGTCGTCGTTGGCCATAGACAATCCAGAGTTCTGGGTTAAATGCGCCGACATTGACGAGGTTCTCGTAGTAGCCGCGCTCCAGGTTCGCGTTGTCGCGGCTATTGAGGTTCGGCACTCTAATGTCGGCCATTGCGGTACTGACCGTCTCCCCGAGGCGATCGTGAACCACGGGGAGCGAGATGCAAACCGCGATCAACCCGCAGACACCGACCGACGCAACCGACCGTCGGAAACTGTACTGGCGGTCGGCGCCGCCGCGCGCGAGCGCAAGCGCAGGAATGCCAATGATAGCTGCCACCGCGACCAGTACGAGGGCGGGCGTCATTTTGCCAGGGCCTTCCACGCCCACAGTGTCGAAGACCGAGAACCATTGCGGGACCGAGCTCGCGCTCCAAAACGACCACAGGAGCGAGATGACGACGAATACGCCAATGGTCCGGCTCGCAGTTTGCAGCGCACCGTTCCAGCTTAGTGCCCCGCCACGCAGGCGCCGCGTGCGACCGTGCCGCATTTCATAGAGGGCGTTGACCGTCACGAGCACTGCGAGGATCATCCAGAAGAGGAAGTCGTTCCAGGTGAATACCCAGGTGCCACGTAACCAGAACCACTGATAGTTGTGCAGCAGCCAAGTCGCGAGGAACGCGAGGAGGGTCGCGCTGACCAGCGCTACGCTCTCTCCCCAGCGTCGAAAACGAAAATACAACGGATAGTATACAATTTTCATTATGAAGTCCTTCCAGTATATATTTATTCGACGCCAGAAATCTGTGAAACTTGAGGAAAGAAAGTACAGATTGTGGGTTTCTGGAAGGTTGAATCCAAATAAATGCAAAATCCCGGTGATTATGTGAAAAGTTCCTGAAACCTTCAGATAAAGTAAAAATGGCCATATGATAAATTGCAAAAGCTCAACCTGATTGTGTACGTCCGCAGCATCGATCACAAACCGCTGGTACACGATACGGTAGCATATTAAATGGATAGCGCCGCGAAACATCCACTGAACACCTGTTTGATAGATATAATGCCGGTCAGCATTGTAGTAGCTGCTACGGAAAGTTCTAAAATCTACGACCGGAAAGAGCGGGAAGCACACGTTCGGCAACATGAAAAAATACGCGAGACGTTCCGAAACCGTCGCCATCCTCTGGTCACGCCGCATTTCGTACGCATAGACAATGAGACGGAACATAAACATTGAAGCGAGCACGGGCCAGACGGCGCGCGTCCACGGGATCGCAATCCAGTCCATTCGTGCGGCGGCGAGCCCGCAACCGGCGCCAACCAGCGCCAGCACTCTCCATCCAAAAGCGATCGGTAGGTGGACAATTCCGATCAGTACAAGCCCAATGGCGACGATCCAGGCGGCATCGATGAGGCCCTCAAATCTCCAGTGGTGCCAGTTGGGCCCAAGGTTCGCGAAAACTGCGGCGATAGCCGCGAATGAGAGCAGCACGAAAAACGGCAGCCGGTAACGCTGTGGCAGGAAGTAGTGCACGCACCAGCCGGCGAGGGCAACGAGCAGGACGCGGACAAGCGCAGTAGTCTCGAGCCTGAGGAGATAGACCAGCGCGATGAAGAGGGCCAGTTCGCCGGCTATGGCGAACCAAGCCAGGATGCTTCTCGACTCAGTCCCCGCAGGATCCGCCGACCAGGGAAGAGACAATGTCTTGATCGAATGCACGCTCGCGCGCCTCAACCAGCTGCCAGCGGACATCGACAAGAAGTAGCTTTGGGGCATGCGAAAGATCCGCAAGCTGCTGGTTCCCCCCTCCCATGACTCCCATCTCCTGACGGGTAAGCGCCCGGTCCTTAGAGCGTTGCCTTGACTTCTTTGAACGAGTCCGGTTCCGCGCAAACGCAGAAGTTCCAGTACATAAGTTTATCACGATAAAATCGCTCCGCTGTGCCCGGGGTAACAGCGACCCGTCTCTAAGTCGCTTAAATCCAACAAGCTAAATCTGACCGATTGAAAGCCGATTCCGAATGGGATCGATCTGCCCCGCAATCCGCGCCGCGAGCCGAACGCCGATGGCAGTCGACGCTCTATCTGCCTTGGCCATCTTAATCCGGGAACGCTCGATCACATAATCGACGAGTTCGCGGCACTTCCCGCCGAGGCAAAGGCGCAACTCACCATCCTGGGCGATGGCCAATGCCGCGCCACTTTCGAGGAACAGGCGGCCCGGTTGGGCCTTTCCAGCAGGGTCACATTCGCCGGCGCGGTCGAAGATGTCTTTCCCTTCTGCGGGAGGCTGATTTCTATCTTTCGACCTCGGTGTCGGAAGGCATGTCAAACGCCTTGCAAACAGCCTCTCTTCCTTGAGCATCGTTGAATGGATTCCGTTTGGCGAACGGGCATCCGAGTCTGATGCATCCGCACAGGAATTTTCTTCACCGTTTCCCCGATGCGAGCCAATCGAGACCAAGCGAGCCCTGTCGATCTTGAACCGCCTGTCCCGAGAAACGCTGGAATCTCTCCTTTGAGCCAAAGCTCACAGCGCCACAGGGAACGCCGCGCGCGTTTTTAGCCGTCGGGGCATCAGCGGGGGCGTCCGCCACCCCGTGCGCGGGCTCTGTTGGATCTGCTTGACCTCTGGACAGGAAGCTCCGTGCTGTATCGCGATCATGACCTCATTCGCAAAGCCAGCAAGCTCGGCACATTCGTCGATCGTTAAGCAGCCATTTCAGGCCATACTTCGTATACCGACAATAATGATGAGCTGCGTCATGAACGCCAAGGAGAAATGGAGTGCTCAGGATCAAAATACCTCACGGCATCCGGGTACACTTCACGCTGTCAAAAAGTCCGATCCATCGCCTTTGTGCGCGTAGTATCTTTCTCCAAACCGCACGCTGAGCTTCGCCAGAAACGTACTATTGCGTTCTGCAGGCAAATGGTTGAACGGCTTGAGTTCCGATCCAATCTCAGATGTTTTCCTGAGCATCGCAAGGCCGGTACTACCGAAGTCTACCGTCATCTGAAGCTGGTCTAAGTTGTCGTAGAAAACGCTCTGAACTACATAAAAAATCCTTCGGTTAGCAATCTCAATTTGGGGATTGTCCTTCCTTCGCCCTCGCATATATGGGTTCGGATCAATGTCATCGAAGCAGATTGTGCCTCCTTTTCGAACCAGGCTGAACCACGTATACACTTCATTCAACACGTGTTCTGGCGTGTGCAGACTATCGACATAGACTAAATCGATCCCATCCTGCAGAATGGGCGCTTTGTTTAGGATGGTCTTGCGATCTGTGGAGTCTGCCTGAACAAAGGTCCAGCGACAGCTAACTGCCGCACTTGAGCAATCCCGGATATCGACCGAGACCAGGTTCCCGCCGTTCTTCTCGCAGGCAGCAAGAATCATTTTAGTGGCCTGCCCCCGATCCGTCCCAAGTTCTAGAAATGTGCCATTCGGTCGCGCAGCCGCTGCGTCGTACAGCCGAACCAATTGCAGGGCTGCAATGGCCGCCTCACCGCCCGATTGGGTCCGCTCCTGGGTTGCTCTAAGATATGAGATGACTTCCATTTTTGTCCTTCCTCACCAAAGCTGATCGTGTAGTCACACCGCTACGATCGTTTAAACTGGCGATCCGTTGGACCTTCGCCGCGCAACACATTTAAGACGACAAGAAGTAGCTTTGGGGCACGCGAAAGATCCGCAAGCTGCTGGTCCCCTCCCATGGCTCCCATCCCTGACGGGTAAAGCGCCCCGTTCATTAGACCTTGACTTCTTTGGACGAGTCCGGTTCCGCGCAAACGCAGAAGTACCAGCAGAAGTACCAGTACATAAGTGTATCAGAAAAAAATTGCTCCGCTGTGCCCGCGGTAACAGCGACCCGTCTCTAAGATTGGCAGCCGATTCCGAATGGGATCGATCTGCCCCACAAGTCGCGCCGCGAACCGAACGCCGATGGCAGCCGACGCTCTATCTGCCTTTGCTGCCTCGATCCGGAAAAACGCCCGAGCAACATGATCGGTGCGCTCGAGGCAAAGAGCCTTATTGTAGATGATGCACCGAACGGGAAGAAGCTCCGAGTACCCCTTCAAGCGACCGTGACAGTCGTGTGTAGTGTTGCATCGCATTTTCTACAATCACGGGGCTAATAGCCTCGCTACCGTCGCGTATGATCTTTTGTATGGCGCCTGGAAATAGAAACAGAAAAAGCAGCTTATGAATATCCCCGATTCTCCAGAAAAAAGAGGATCTGTTGATACGCTTGTACAATAGTCTTGTTTTCTCCGCTCCCGAATATGCAATACATGGCACGCCGTAGCTCATTGCAATTACGCCAAAGTGCAGTCGAGTGGTAATCAGCAGGTCAAGCGAAGACGCCTCGCCACATGCATCTTCCACGTCAGTTAAAATTTTGCTGCTGCAATTGTCTTGTGACAGGTTGGCGCAAAATGCTCCGAAATATCCATCTTTCTTTGGATTGATTTCATAGAAAATGAAATCTATATCTTTGCGAATTCGTGTTACAATCTGCAGTATGCGTTTTGCCAACCGAGACCGACGGGACGAACCAAGGTAGATGTTGAGCCCCACACGTAGACGCGAGCGCCCTTTGTCATATCTACTTCCAGAAATTCTGCGGGAGGTCGTCCATACGACATCATCCAAGAACTCGCCTTCGGTGCTCGCTTGTGCAAGGAGTTTTAGATCCTCGCGATTTCTCAGTGTTACATAGTTTAGGCGTCTTATAAGTTCTTGGCGCGCAACGGGTACAATTTCATCGATGTCTTTTCCTGCGCCTCCTATGGAAAATGCAAATAACTGCATGGATTTTTCTTTAGTGTATTCTAGAACAAGACCAAGATCATCGTTGAAATCCTGCACAACTTCGGAAGGTTGCGGTCTCGGGATGAGTAGTCCGCCTCCTCCAAATATAATTACATCGACTGACTCGACAAATTCTTTGATATCAGAGCATATCTGAAAACCCCAATCCATTTTGTCGGAGCGCTGCTTCGCATAAACTATTGGATCATGCCCCTCATCTTTTACACACTTGGAAAAAAGATAGGCCATGATATTGTCGCCGAGATTCTGATAGCTGTAAAAGCCAAATATCCCGACCCGGAGAACCGTCGTCATGCTGCGCTCCTCTGAGGTGCTCGGCGCTCGGGCTTATGCGCGAACGGGGAGCGCGACTACTTTTTTGAACGAGTCCGGTTCCGATCCGATTTTCGCGCAAACGCGGTGAGGCAGAAGTATTGGTGCAAGGTATACCACAAAATAATCACTCCGCTGTGCCCGGGGTAACAGCGGCAGTTCTCTGAGACGTTTAAATCCAACAAGTTAGATCTGATCGACTGGAAGCCGTTGGAATAACCCTCCTTACGGACTGTATGGCCCAAGAAAGATGGGCACACTTAGGATTCGGGGTTCATCTCCATACGGCATGCACCCACCGGGGCGTGGCATGTCACTCCAATGCAGTAGCACCGATATCGCGACACATGGACCAAAAGCGCGGCTGGGGGTGGGAACGCACCCAACGGGTAAATTCAGCGCGATCGGTGCGGCGATATGAAAGTACAGGATGCGGAAGGCAAGATTGACTTGGGGCGTCGACTGCGTATCGCTCATGTCATCACCCGTCTCATCAATGGCGGTGCCGATGAGAATACTGTCCATTCCTGCAATTGGGCCGCGCAAGGGGGGCATGATGTTGTCCTGCTACATGGCGAGACGGTCCAGCCGGAAATCATAGCTAAAGTGGACCCGCGGGTGGAACTCATTGGCGTCCCGGGCCTGACTCGGTCCATATCGCCTGTCTCCGACATGAGGGCATTGTTGGCGCTCACCCGGAGATTCCGCGCCTTGAATGCCGACATCGTGCATACGCATACCAGCAAGGCAGGCATTCTCGGGCGTTTCGCCGCATGGGCGGCGGGAGTTCCAGCGATCGTTCATGGCGTGCATATCGTGCCTTTTGTCAATGTCGGCGTCGCCGAGCGGTTTGCTTATCTCGCCTTGGAAAGGCTGGCAGCGCCGATCACCAGCGCGTTCATCAGTGTGAGCGAGGGCATCCGCGACTTATGCTTGAGCGCAGGAGTGGGACATCCAGACAAACATTATGTCGTCCATTCCGGATTCGATCTCGATCGTTTCCGCAACGCCGGTCCGCCCGACGATTGGCGCAATTTGTTGCGCTTGACCCCGGGCGCGCCGCGCCCGCCTGTGCTCTTGATGATTGCGGCTTTCGAGCCACGCAAGCGACACACGGAATTTCTGGACGCTTTCAACAAAGTCGCCGTCCGGTTACACGACGCGGTGCTTGTGCTCGCGGGCGACGGGCCGCTTCGCTCGACCGTGGAATCGCGGGCCAAGCGGCTTGGGCTCGAGCGGCAAGTGGTCTTGACCGGTTATCGGGACGACCCCGAGCGGCTGATCGCGCTCGCGGATCTCTGCCTGCTCTGTTCCATGCGGGAGGGATTGCCCCGCGTGGTCATTCAATATCTCGCCGGTGGCAAGCCCTGCATCGCTTGCGATCTGCCAGGTCTTCGCGAAGTGCTCCGCCCTGGTATCAACGGTGTGATTACACCCGCGGATGATATGGCAGCCATGGCCGACGCCATTGCCGCCCTCCTGGAGGATCGTGCAAGACTGGCCAGCCTCGCCCAAGGTGCCGCGGCGACGGATCTTTCGAACTGGGACGTCAAGCTGGTGGGCAAGCGGACCGATGCCATTTACCGGGAGGCTCTTGACCAGCATCGGGCAAGCAAGGGAGTATCAACAACACCTCCTGTCGGAAATGTGGCGCTTCCGCGGTGAACGGGTGCAGCCTATGCGTTTGACGGTGATCGGGCAGCTTGCCGGATTGGTTAGCGGTGCATACTTCGCCGATTTCGGGGATGAGGTGGAGTGCGTCGATCTGGACGACAAGGGGATCGATGCGCTGAAAGGCAGTGAGATGCCAAAGAGGCATCTTCTTTTTTGCACATGAGACGGGTTGTAAATTTGGTGGCCGCCTTGGCTCCAGGAACGCTATCCGGCGGATTGATATGATTGCAGCAGAAGTTGCCTCCGCTTATCCGATGAAGACCCCGCGAGCCGAAGCTCTTCCCAGCATACGTGTTCTGCTCGTGCTCCCAACCTATTTTCCTGAGTCATATGGCGGCGGCGAACAACAGGCGCGGCGATTTGCTCGGGTGCTGGTTGAAAGCGGCGTTTCCGCAACCATTCTGGCACCCAGACTGTCGCACTCGACCCCGAAACGGTCCGCCATCGACGGGGTGCCTATCCATCGCCTTCGTTTGCGCGCGGCTCCGTATTTGGGCGGGCGGCATATGCTGTCGTTCCTGTCGTGGTGTGTCCAGGTTGTGATCTGGATGCTGCGCCGCCGCGACGAATTCGATGTCGTACATATCATTCATGCCCGACTTCACGCTGTTCCGGCGGCATTGACAGGAGCCCTCCTGCGCAAACCGGTTCTCGCAAAATTGGGCCGGGGCGGACGGTGTTTCGATCTCGACGTTGTGCGCGAAAAGAAAATCATCGGTCGCTGGGCGTCCGCCTTGATTAAACGTCACGTCACGGCCTTCATCGCCAATAGCCGCCAAATCGCTGGTGATCTGGAGAGACATGGCATCGGCGCGGATCGCATTCATATGATTCCGAATGGGATCGATCTGCCCCGCAGGCCGCGCCGCGAGCCGAGCGCCGATGGCAGCCGACGCTTTATCTGCCTTGGCCGTCTGGATCCGGAAAAATGCCTCGAGCACATGATCGATGCGTTCGCGGCACTTCCCGCCGACGCAAAGGCGCAACTCACCATCCTGGGCGATGGCAAGTGCCGCGTCACCCTTGAGGAACAGGCGGCCCGGTTGGGCCTTTCCGGCAGGGTCACATTCACCGGCGCGGTCGAAGATGTCTTTCCCTTTCTGCGGGAGGCTGATTTCTATCTTTCCACTTCGGTTACGGAAGGCATGTCAAACGCACTGCTCGAGGCCATGAGTTGCGGCGTGGTCCCGATCATCACCGATGTCAGCGGTGCGTCCGACGTTGTGGAGCATGAGCGCAGCGGCTTCTTGGCTCGCTCGCATGCGGAGTATTGCGGACTTCTTCTTCGCACGCTCGGCCTATCGGAAGCCGAGCGCGATGAGATGGCGCGGCGCGCAGTACAAACAGTCAATGCGCGATTCAGCATGGAAAGCGTCGCAACACGGCAAATGAGGTTGTATGCCACTCTTGTGGGACACTGCCACCCAGATCGTAAGGCGATAGGTTATTAAGGAGCAACCCCGAAGCCGGCCTAAGCAATGACGACTATTGATGCCGAAGAGAGGCGCTGAACGAGATTCTTGATCGCCTGCAACGCAGCAAAGAGGCCAAGTAATCAGCCATGACGGTCGACTTTCGCGAAAAGCTGAGCTTCGTGGCTAGGGAAAAGTGCCTGGATGCGGCAGTATCCGCTGCCATAATGACTTAGGTTGATGAAGCGATGGAGAAAAGCGATGGAGAAAACGGTGATTGGGCGCCTGAGGGATCCACCCGCGAGGCGTGGGCGAGAAAATAGCTCATGAGGGTTGGAGCACGCTTGCATGCACTGAAGCGTGGCAGTCCAATTGGACAGTCCGGAGCAAGTCAACTTGAACGAGGTAACTGGACATAAAAACCTGACACGAAGGGCAGCCAACGGCCTCTCGTGGTCGGGTACCACATTGCTGGCCCGAACCTTTTTGAATGTCCTGGTCACGGCCGTTCTGGCGCGCCTGCTTTCCCCCCAGGAGTACGGCGTTGCCGGCGCTGCGCTGATCATCGCAGCCGTCGGCAATAACATTGCCAATCTCGGCATGTCGCAAGTCCTGGTCCAGCGACGGGACGTCGACGAGCGCCATATCGGAACCGTAATTTTCTTGTCCATGACAACCGCTGCCATTCTCGGCTTGCTTCAATGGGCGTTTGCACCGCAGATTGCCGATTTTCTTCATGTGCCGGAATTGGTCCTCATTTCGCGCCTCCTTGCGGTGATGATGGTCGCGAACGCGTTCAATCTGACCGCCGAGGCTATTTTGTCGCGGCACCTGAAATTCAAAATATCCTCGATAGCGAGTCTGGTCGCTTGGATTGCTTCCCATGTCGGCCTAGCCATTCCGCTTGCCTATTTTGGACTCAGCTATTGGGCCTTGGTGGTCGCGTATATGGCCGAGGCATCGATCCTGGCCAGCATCTATTTCTTCATCGCCAGGGACTATCTCGTGAGGCCCAGTTTCGACATGCAGTCCTATCGCGATATCCGCAGACAGAGCCTGGGCTATTCGCTGGCTGGTATATCATCCGTCACCGCCAAATATATCGATAATGTCATTGTCGCGCGCTTGATCGGCACTGCAGAGCTGGGCATTTACTCGCGAGCGTATTATCTGATCGCGATGCCGGCAACTCTGTTCGGCAATCTGAACAAGAGTGTGGTTTTCCCGCTCCTGTCGAAGGTTCATCACGATAAGGCGAGACTCCGCACGGCTCAGCTTAAGGGTTATGCTTTGACCGCGGCGCTTTCTCTACCGACTAGCGCATTTCTATGCTGTTTCGCAAAAGAGATTGTTCTGACAATCCTCGGCCAGAAATGGACGGATGCCGTCGTTCCTATTATCATATTCTCTGCAGTAATTTATTTCCGCGTGGGTTACAGAGTGTGCGGAGCAGTGACGCTTGCGACGGGCCAAAGTTACCGAACGGCCTCCATGCAGATCATTTACATGGCCCTTGTCGCTTCATTCGCGTTCTTCTCGGCGCCCTACGGCGTGAACGCAGTAGCCTTTTCAGTGTCCGGCGCTATTGCGACGAGTTTTTTCCTTTATGCGGCGATGACTTGTCGGATAACGGGATTATCAGCTCTGGATTTCGCGCTCGTCCATGTGCCGCCTGTCGCATTCGCCGCTGTGGTGTTCGCCACCGGCTTGGCGGTCAAAATGCTGCTTGCCGGATCGCCCGACTATCTTGTACTCGCGACCGGGCTTCTCGTTATAGGTACATTGTCCGTTGTCACTGTCTATCTGAGAGCGTCGCTACTCTTCGGGAAATATGGCGCGGAAGTCCTGCAAACCCTAACATCCAAGAAAACGAAATGGATTAGATTTGCATAGCCAACGGTACTGCACACTCGGCGCCTCTTCGACTGCCCATCCGACGATTTAGGGTGCGCAATCACATCATATAGGTACGGGGATTGGAGACACAGTCGGCGGCCTTGAGACGGTAGGCCTCCTTGACGAGGAGGCGATTGCCGTTTTCTCTCATCGGAACGGCTGCTCCTCCAAGCGGCAAACGCCGTTAACCGCGCAAACTCAGAAATTGTCACCTCCATAATCGAACAATTCCGCGGTTGCGCGGGTGCCTGCACAAATCCGCTGTCGTGCTGAACGATCGAGGCGGGCAACCGCTCGGGTGTTGACATCTGGTGCGATGTGATCGGATGCTTCGTCCAATTTTATCCGCAGCTTTTCGCCAGTTGCGGCGTCTGCGTTTGCCTTTCGCGCCGTCCCAAATGATTTAACCTTAAACCTGATTTTTCCGTCCTCCGCTGTCGCTATGCCGAGCGCGTCGTAAAGGCTTCTAACAAACGCATCCGGTGATTGGATCAAATCCTCGAATCGAAGCGATAGCGCATCACGCTTCCTCGACGCTTTGAACATCAGCCTAGTCACATCATTGTACCATTTGATCGCGCTCGCCTCGCTGAGACCGCTGCGTATCAGCCCTTCGCACATCGGCAATGGATGCCGCGTAAGCACAAGGTTCCGCGCTTCCATAAAGCCGCGCGCAATCGCGTCGTCGAATGCGATGTAGTAATCCATCACCTTCAAAACGACGTAGCGTGCTTGGGGCTTTTCGTTGCGCTCCCCAGGGAGGACGGTCTCGGCAGTCGCTGCGCGCATATGCCGCCAAAAGACGGGAACAGATGCCCAGTTGACGGCCCCGCCAATACGGCACGCAGCCTTGCGCAGCCTGTAGAAACGTCCGAACACTCCCACATGCCATTCGTACTTTGGCATCAACACATCCGGCGAACTGCCGATGATATTCCAGACAATGCTTGACCCACCTCGGCCAAAGCAATTCAATAGAAGCGCATTGGGCGGAAGAGCCTTGCCCGGCCTGGTGAGAGGCGAAGCACCGATCCTGTCGGCGGTCTGCATCTGCTTTCTCCGTTATCGCATCAGGCGCGACACACTTTCCCTGGCTGTCGTTGAAAGGCTAAACTGAAACCTATGATATGCTGCGGAGCTTGTGAGGAGAAGCGCGATATTAAGAAGTCACATCCCGAAACCAGCAATTATTGGCACACGACAATGACCAACCGCCTTTCTCGCCGGGACCTGGCGCGGGCCGCATGCGCCGCCCCTTTGCTGACGGCATCCGGTCGCCCAGGACGGGATGCTCGCCGCCGCCGGTCCGGCGCAAGGCTCGCAGCCGAAAGCTCACTCCTGGCATCCTGGTCTGTTCCCGGAAATGATTGTGAAATCCTGGTTGATGGTTCGCTGCATTCTCTGATGTGTTCTGTGATCAATGGCGTGACTTATCGGCTCGGCATGTACTTGCCGAGTTGCAAAAGGCGCGCGCTGGTGCTCGGTTCCTTGGCGGTTGGGCCGGTTCCAACCGGAGACCTGAGCATCACGCGCTCCGGTCCTCGGACACGGATGGGATCGTGTTCGTAAGCGGCCGCAATGACGAGAGCCAGAGGAAACTTACTGTCTAATGAGGTGTTAGCGGGTTGGCTGCACTGCCGCGCGTAACTTTTTGATCTGATCCCTAACCAACCGACGAGCAAGGATAGCGGTTTTGGTAGCGTGCCGGGACAGAACAGACATAGTCAGCGGCCGCGGCAGCTTGGCAGCCTCATACAGACTGACCACTTCAAAGCGTTGCAGACCCCCTACCATCCTTTCGATTTCTACATCGGACATTCCATCAAGATGGATGCATGACGTGTAGACGCCGAGTCGCCACCCGTGCGGTCGCGCGAATAGCTGCGGAACCATTATAAGTTCACCCTCCGAATATGGCCAAAAGCCGTAGCCATCGGTAACATAACGGAAGCCAGTGCGCTCCAAAGCTTTTAGAGTAGTGTTGTCGAATGTATGCCAAGGTGCCATGAACACGTCGGACCTTAGCCCTTCGGCAAGCAATATTTCGGCCCCCGCCGCAAGTCTTTCGGCCTGTATGTCAAGCGGATGACCTGCGAACTCGCTTCGATTTCTGATGCCAAGGTAGTTGGCGTGGCTGATGTCGTAGACGTGCCTGTACCCATGCTGTGCAACTATCCATCCCTCGGTGGAAAGCTGGCGTATCGTATCCCAGAATTCCTTCCTCGGGGCATCGTGGCAAAGCTGGGCGTCCATGCACTCCGGGATAACGCCAAGTGTGGCCGTCAAGCCGCGGCGCGACAATCCTTCGACGAAGCGCATGAAAGTTGCCCACTTCATTCTTGGGTGGATGTCGTCCACCCTGATCACGAGTTTAGTCAAACGCTTTCCTCACCAGATCGGTTATTCGGCGAAAACACTCTTCGTAAACGTCTGAGGACCTGCCGTCCGGGTCCGCCACATCTCCGCTTTCTCCAGCGAGTTCACTCAGCAGAAATACCTTATGGCGCGGGACCCTCCTACGGACCTCGTTGACATGGCGACTTTCGAATACGACGACGTTCTCTGCTCCCGAGATCGCACGCTCCAGAACTGTCGTACGGTGACCCGCTGCGCTCGTGCCAAGAGTTCCTTCGATATACCTTTCGACTTCAATTGAAGCGCGCCGGTCGGACCTTGTCAGTAAACATCCCGATTTGGCCGGAATGCCCAATTGATTGGCAACATAGGCGGCCACAACACTGCGATTCACATTGCCCTTGCAGATAAATACCACCCCTTTGGACACATCAATCGCATGGCGCTCCGTCCGATGCGGAAGGCGAAGGACGGCTTTTGAGTACAAGGGACGAACTGCAGTGACAAACTGATACATTCCTGGCAAAGGATCTGATAATCGCTCAACGTCGAATTGCTCTGTCCCAGAGAACACCATTCGGAAAGAAGCGAGCCAATGAAATAGTTTCTGGGGATTTCGAAGAACCCAGCCAATGTCCTTCTTTAGGTGCCTGGCGAAAACGTTTTCACGCGCCACCACAAGTTTACCGGTTCCCATACCCTGAAAGGCGTTCAAAACTAAGGTGGGATAATCCGCGCCGGCAAAGAGGGAGAGATTGAACGAACCCCAAGGACGACAATTTAACTCCATCAGGTAAAGTTCTCCATCGTGGCGCTTGCATTCAATCATCATCACGCCCGTCCACTCAAGGGCAGCGCTAAGGCCGCTAGCAACCTCTATAATAAGGTCTGTTACCTTCCCAGAGCGCCTGTAGGAGCTCCCGCCACCATAGCCCGGCTCGTGCAGCCGTTCCGTGACGGAGACACCGAGAAGCTGTCCCTGATATGAGGCGAAGTTTATCCCTGCGCCCGGGCCCGAGATGGGCTCCTGGATCAAAAGAGGCACAGGCGTGTCTCTGATCTTGCGCTCTAGCTCATTAGCTGTCTTGACGAAAGAGACCGATGTTCCGATCAGTCGATCGTCAACAATGTGAGACGAGAAGATTGGCTTGGCAAAGCAGGGGAATTCGATTCCAGAAATGTCGCCGTTAGGCGGAACCAGCGACGTTGGCGGGGCCTTCAACCAAGGCGCTACCAAGGAAATCGCGGCGAGCTTGTTCTTTGCCTTCTGAAGAGAGCAGAATGGAGGGCCAAGTATCGTAGTTTTTATATTATCACGAGCATAGTATACAAGTTCAACAGCGCCATCTGTTATAGGAATAACATAGTCAATATCTTCAAGTGCCGTTATAAGATTTAATGCTGATCGAGGCAAATCAATATTTGGATTTCCGATTGCAACCCGATTGCGACAATACCTTGATAAATCGGCTACTCTCTTGTTGTTTCCAAACTGCACGTGTGTAATATCGTGCCCGGCTCGACCCAAGGATCGACACACCGCAAGGCCGGCTCGATCGGTTGCGTCAACTAAGGCAATCTTCATAATCGTTAATAATCGGGAGTTGTTATTTGGGGGGTCTTGTCATAGGGCGCGCCAACGACTTTTTTTTCAGTCCAGTTCGAGGCTCGAGAGTGGGGCCAGTGTTACTTGCCTGTTAGCAGGTTGGACGTTCTGACTCATCGCCTCGGGCTCCGACACGCTCACCGCCTGCACGACTTGAGTTTTAGGGCGGTCCGAAAACATGCCTCGCAAATACAGCTTGATGGATGACCCCGGAGCTTCGAACAACTGGGCGAAGACAAAGGCGATGGCCATCACCACGGCAAGGGTTGCTAGGTAGATGCGTAGATGCTGAAAGTTCCGGCGCTAATATATCCCGGAAAGGGGGTGTAACGCAAGCAGTGGCCGGGGATCAAATACAGCTGACCTGCCCCTGAATTTTCATCCGGCTGCAATTAGAGCCTCGGCGGGTTTTACGCCGTATGGCGAGGGTGTGCAACGGACGATCGGCGGGGCTGGTCGGGGTTGCGCAGCCGATCGTCCGTTGCGGTGAGATTGGCGGCTGTTCATCCTGCTCAGACGTGACGGCGAGCCATCGGAAATCAACCGCGTCTATCGGCTCTATCGCGAGGAAGGGCTGGCGGTGCGCAAGCGGCGGTCACGACGACGCGCCGTCGGCACGCGGGCACCGATCCTGGTCGAGGCAAGGCCCGAACGCGCGCTGGTCGCTGGATTTCGTCCACGACCAGTTCGCCTGCGGCCGCCGCTTCCGCGTGCTCAACATCGTCGACGACGTGACGCGCGAATGCCTGGCGGCGATGCCGGACACCTCGATCTCGGGACGTCGGGTGGCGCGCGAGCTGGCCGAGCTGATCGCCCGCCGCGGCAAGCCGGGCATGATCGTCTCCGATCACGGCACCGAGTTCACCTCGGACGCTAGCCTCGCCTGGTCGAAGGATCATCGGGTGGAATGGCACTACATCGCACCGGGCAAGCCTATGCAGAACGGCTTCTGCGAGAGCTTCAACGGCCGTATGCGCGACGAGCTCCTGAACGAAACCCTGTTCTTCGGCCTCGACCATGCCCGAACGACGATCGCCGAATGGGCCGACGACTACAACCGGTCGCGCCCCACATTCTGCAATCGGATACATCACGCCTGCGGCCTATGCCGCCAATCTCACCGCTACGGACGATCGGCTGCGCAACCCCGACCAGCTCCGCCGATCGTCCGTTGCTCACCCCGCGCCATACGGCGTAAAACCCGCCGAGGCTCTAATTGCAGCCGGATGAAAATTCAGGGGCAGGTCAAACGCTATGAAGTCGGGAAAACGAATTCTCGCTTGATGCAAGCGAGGCGTTTGTATCGAGATTATCGCGCGCCTCATTGGCTCGACGGATGGTATAATAGGTGGAGCGAATATATCAACGCTGTGCCGAGCGCCACTACGATCCGTGGAACCGGGCGCTGCTTGATTAAGAGAATGTGAAAGACGAAGATTGTAGTCCAGCGCGGGCTGGTGGCGGGGTCGCAGGCCGTGGTGAATGTGGCCAGGACAATTGGCTAAAGCTTCCTTACGGCTAGTTTGAGCGAACGGGTCAGAAGTTGTCGGCTCCATAGCCGAACAATTCCGCGGTTGCCTGTCCAAATCCGCTGCCGCTCTGAATGATCGAGGCGGGCAACCGCTCGGGTGTTGACATCTGGTGCGATGTGATCGGGTGCTTCATCCAACCTTATCCGCAGCTTTTCGCTTGACCCACCCCGGCCAAAGCAATTCAATAGAAGCGCATTGGGCGGAAGAGCTTTCTCCGGCCTGGTGGGAGGCAAGGCACCGATCCTATCAGCGTCAGCATCTCTTTCTCCATATCGGATGAGGCGTGCGACCTACTTTCCCTTGTTGTCGCTGAAGCCAACCGGAAACCCTATGATATGCTGCGGAGCTTGTGAGGAGAAGCGCGATAATGGATAACAGGTGTCCATGGTGGAGTCTTACCCCGAAACCAGCGACTATTGGCGCGACGTGAGATAAGTAAGGCACACGATAATGGCCAACCGCATCTCTCGCCGAGATCTGGCGCGGGCCGCATGCGCCGCCCTTGTGCTGACGGCGTCCGGTCGCCCAGGACGGGATGCCCGCGCCGCCGGTCCGGCGCAAGGCTCGCAGCCGAAAGCTCACTCCTGGCATCCTGGTCTGTTCCCGGAAATGATTGTGAAATCCTGGTTTCAGGAGGATCTGGCCGAAGGCGAAGTCTCCTCGTGGAAATCGGGCGGCGTGAAGCCGCTGGCTGCGATGCAGGCCGAGCCCTCCCTGCGGCCGACAAAGCTTCCGAATAACGGCGGCGTTCTCTTCAAGAAGGGCACGAAACAGGCATTGACTTGGCCCGCCGATAACGATGCGCCGTACCTTCACCGCTGGTGGCTCGTGATCGCCCGGTGCAATTCGGCGATCAATGCCGACGCGGAAAACGTTTCCGTTCTTTGCGTCAATGGCGCGGAGGGTGGCCCGGTGCATCGCCAGCCCCAGGTCTGTTTCAAGCCCTCGGCCGGCATATTCGTTTCGCGGCTCCATGACGGAAAGCTCAAGAGCGAGGAAGGGCAGTGCTCGACCTATTTTGACGACTGGAATGTCATGGTCGGGTACCGCCGCGGGTTCGTGATGCAGGCTGTGGTGAATGGGGTCAAGACGGCCGGCCAGACGGTTTATGCATTGGCGCCCAACCGGATGAAATCGCAGAGCTTCATGGGCGATGTGAACAATCCGATGAGGGCCGATGTCGCGATCGACTGCGTCATCATCGGGCAAAGCGAACTAAATGACTCGCAGATCGAGAAGTTGATGGGATGGGGCATGTGGCGCGCCGGCCGGCAAGCCGACCTGCCCGACGATCATCCCTATCGCCAGAGCCCTCCTTCAGCCCTGGATGCGAACGACAAACCCGCTCGTTATGAATTCGATTCGGCCTCGTGGGCGTCCTGGGCAGCTATCGGCAAAGAGCGGCGATATGCTCATCGTGGTGAGGCGGCGCCGCCGATCCGCGCTTACACAACGGTTTTTTTTGACGACTTCGAATCCAACTCGGTTGTCGATGATTCCAAAGGCGAGCAAAGCAGCATCTGGTATGCGCCGACCCATCTGACGACCGTTGGTGTTGACGCCGTTACCCCGCCGATCTCGGCGTCGCCCTCCTCCTATGTGCACGACGCCACCAGCCACACGCTGGCGCTCCGGCTCTTGCATAAGGGCCGTTGGAGAACAGGTGCGTTCTCTTCCGTGAACAACAATGGCCAGGGGCGGTGTTGGGGAAAGGGGATCTTTGAGATCCGCGCCAGACTGCCGAAGATACTCGCGCCCCGCCCGGGATTTTTTCCTGCTTTCTGGGCGTATGGGAAGGAGCAGCTATTCTGGCGGACGCGCAATCGTCTTGAGACGGACTTTTGGGAATATGACGGTCTCAACGGGGCCTATATCAACATCAGCCAGCACGTGCACAAACCCAGACTCGGCTATGCAGATCCACATATCACGCCACGTGGCGTGCACCGGAAAATCGCCGGCTATCAAGTCGATCCATCGAATGGCTTTCCCGCGACGATCGACATATACGATGGCGAATTTCATACTTGGTACGCGCAGATCGAGGATGATTACACGTATTTTGTGATCGACGGCTATGAAGTAGCGCGCGTTCCGACGACACCGGAACTCGCAGCGAAAAAATACATCATGGTGGATTTCGCCTATGACGACAAAAAGGGTGGTGCTTCACCGGATCCATCCCAGACCTATGACATGGTCATCGACTATATAAAGGTCCGGCAGAAAGAAACGGATCTGGCCGAGGTCCCGCCGGGGTTCATGGCTTTGCCGGCTTTGTCGGGCCAGGCTTCATCAGGCCAAGCGCTGACCGTCGTATCGGACGTGGTCGCGTCGCAAATAGAGCATCTCTGGTATCGCGACGGCGTTCCGATCGTGGGCGAAACCGGCACAAGCTATGAACTCAGCTCGCGGGATGTCGGGCATAAGATTCGCTGCCATGTTCGCGCGGTCTCTGTGCTCGACCAGCCAGAAGCCTGGACCCCGGAGAGCGAGACCGTCGGCTAGAACGCATCGACTGCGCGACGCCAGCATGCGTCATCACTCTCGTCGGACTGCTGATGAGCTCTGCCACCAGTAAGCCTCCCCGCAGCCGAGGAGGGTGAGTTTTCCCAACAGGCGGAAACCTCTTCGATATGCGATGCCACAGCGGGCGGAACGATGAGTTCGTCGGCTGATACATCCAATAAGTTCTGTTTCCGGGGAAGAGAACATGCTAAAGAAGATCGCGCCCAGCGAGAGAGCTGTGATGCGTTATCTTCTCACATTCGCGGTACTGAGCCTCTTCCTGCCAATCAGGCTCGAGACGGATCTTGTACTGCTGCGTCCGTTCGAGCTGATCGCATTGCTGACGCTCTTGATTGGCCTGGCGACGGGGCGTTGGCGAAGATTGGCTTTTTCAGCCGGTTTTCTACTGCTCCTGCCCTTCTTGGGCTGGCACATGGTCTCGGCCTTCAGCGTGGACGCAGAGAATGGCCTGCGCGAGCTGTTGCAGATGTCCGCTGTGGGCGCCTTTGCGTTCGCCTTGGCACAGGAGGCCAGCCGGGTCGACACGCACAAGGCCGTCAACATCTTGCTTTTCGGCATGGTGCTGATCCTCGCCTATACGATCACCTGGCATGTCGCCCATGGCTACTTGGTCGGCTGGAAGCATCTGTTCGATCCGAAGCTCGCGTTCAGCTTCGTTCCAATTGCGCTCGCGGGGCTCCTCATCTTCTCCAATCGGGCCAAGCGGCGCACCCTTTGGCTTGCATGGGCAGGGATACTTCCCCTGCTCGTGCTATCTGGGGAACGCAAGGCGTTATTGATCTATCTCTTTCTGACTGCTGCGCTACTGATGCGCGGACGGCTCGCTGCGATTGTACCGGCGATCGCCGTCGGCTTCGTGGGTCTTTTCGTGCTGGCGACCACAGTGGAAAACTCATATGTCGGAAAGCAGTTGCAGACCATCCTCCATCCGCTGAGCATGGGGCAACACGAATATCTGGCGGCGACGGGGAAATATGCCCCTGGAGACACGCCGAGCAATGTCCAGCGCGCGTTTGCTTTCACTCTGTCCAGACAACTCATCTCCGAACATCCACTGGTGGGCGTGGGTACGAACCAATTCAAGAATATTATCGAAACGGATTTCAGCGGACTTCCTGACGAGTTGCGGCTTGCGATACATGGCGAGTTTCAACGTATCCTCACCGAGAACGGCATCATTGGGCTCAGCCTCTATGTTCTCATATGGATTGCTGCATGGTTTCGCTTAAGCCGTACTCTAAGCTGGGCGCTTTCTCACGGATTGATCGGAGCGGCCCAGGCACGGGTTCTGCCCCTCGTGCTCCTTGTTCCTTGCGCCTTTTACGTTGGAACAGAAGCCTCCGGCACACGAGCTTTCGTTACGCTGAGTCTTGTCTCGCTCCTGCCTGAATTGACGCGGCACGGGCTTTGCCTATCATTGCACAGGATGCGGAGGAGCCACCCCAGGAGCATGAGACATCCTCGATTTCTCGCGAGCCCCTTGCCAGGAAACACGAGATGAGTGTTTCGGTTATCATGACATGCCACAATGAAGAACGCTTCATCGTGCAGGCAGTGGAAAGCGTGATTAATCAGACCGCGTCGAGCCACATCAAAGAGATCATCATTGTCAATGATGGCTCGAAGGACGGCTCGTCGGAAGTGATTGCATCGCTGGGTCGCAGGGAGCCGCGCGTACATGTCCTGACGACGGCGGGTATCGGGCTTTCATCGGCGAGGAATCTTGCCATCAGACATGCTGCCGGCGATCTTATCGCAATTCTCGACGGCGATGACTTCTGGGCCGAGGACAAGCTTGAGCGTCAATTAGCCGTCTTGGGCAATGGCTGCAAGGCAGGTCTTGTCTATGGCGATTTTGTCGATTTTTCCGCTCCGGATCTATCCGATGCTCTACACGTCGCCGTGCGCCGCTATCGCGCGGACCAATGCGATACGCTGCCGACATATTTTCTGCTTGATGGGCCTATTATTCCTTCCAGTATGGTTATGCGGCGGGAGATGGTCGAAGATATCGGGTTATTCAACGAGGCATTCAGGGCTGGAGAGGATACAGAGTTTTGTATGCGCGCAGCCGAGCGTTGGACATTTCAACATGTGGCCGAAGCACTCGTCTATAAACGGCGCCATGGCTCGAACATAACCCGCAGACTCGACGCGCTTCTGCCGGTAGCCGAACGCCTCACGCGAGAATGGGCCATGCGACGGCGGGAACTTACGCACCTCGCGCGTCGACGCAACGCGCGTTTGTACGCAAAGGCGGGCAATGATTGCGTGGCTCAAGGCGAAAAGAAACGCGGAGCGCGCTTGCTCATTCGCGCGATGTGGCACGATCCATTGTCATGGCGGGTGTACGTTTACTTTTTTCTTTGCGCCCTGCCGAGGGGCATGGATCCGCAGGTGCGCCGTGCAGCCAAGCTATTGTTCTACCGCGCCTTGCGCAAAGACTTTGCTGACGGCTCTTAAAGATGCTGGCGGAATGGCGAGAGTTCGAGCATCTCAGGCGGCAGCCCTGGAATCCTTCCGTACCGATTATTCTGTACCGCGACACAGGACCATAACGGAGGCGAAATCAGAGCTCTCCGCGGTCGCCAAGTCTCTCTTAACGCGGGTAAGAACTTGAAAGGTCTCCAGACCCCAGCAGTGAGCCCTCACCACAAGCGCAGGAGAATTCCACACAAGATCGGGCAGTTATTTGCGACAGTAAATGCGAGGTGCAAGAGAATCGGAGCGCTTCACTATTACAATGCGAATTCTTTACTTCATCAACGGATTCGATCCCGGTGGCGCCGAGCATGGGCTGCTCACCTTGCTGCAAGCAGGATTTTTCAGCGGCCACGAGCTGAAGATTCTCGCCTTTTGCCGTGGTCGCGGGGCTCTTGCCGATGAAATCGCCGCAAAGATCGGAGAGCACAATCTTATCCTGACGTCGCAGAGTGAAGAGCCTTCCTTGCGCACCTTTGTGGGCACGTTCTTTGTAATGTTGCGCCTCATCCGGGAGTGGCGGCCGGATATGGTTGCGTTGTCGCTCAAGCAGGCCAATCTCCTGGGACGGCTAGTTGCGATGTTTGCTCCTCGGCTGCACTGCGTTTCATTCGAACACACTACCCGCTACCGCTCCCGGCGCGCCGCAGGTATTTATGGCCCTGTGCTCAAGGCCCTGTCCTGGCGCGTTGACGAAATCTGGGCTGATTGCGAAAGTACGCTGCAAGAGACGCAAGCCTACTTCCTGCCGCGCAGGCGCCGCTCGCATATCGTGCCTTTGTTTTGCGCCGATGAGGCTTCCAGCCACAAGCGCGATTACGCGCTTCACACACCCTTGCGCCTTGCTGCTGCCGGACGGCTTATCGCGCTAAAGAACTTTGACCGCCTGATCGAGGCCATCCGAATGCTGCAAGACCGCGGCGTTTCTGCAAGCCTCGATCTTTACGGCGATGGGCCGGAACGGCAGGCGCTTTCACGGAAGGCGGATGAGCTCGGCGTTGGAGATCGCGTGCATTTCCATGGCTATGTCGCGCGCTGGTCCGAGCTAGCCTGTGATCGTGACGTGTTCATCAACTTGTCCGATACGGAAGGGTTCTGCATCGTCGTCGCCGAGGCGATGCTTGCCGGCCTTCCGATTATCGCGACCGACGTCGGCGGTATCCGGGATTACGGCAAGCACGGAGAGAATATGCTGAAGCTTACTGTTTCCTCAGCGGAGATGGCGGTGACGCAAGCATTGGTGTTGGCGGGCGATGAAACGCTCTGCAGGAGGATTGGAATGCAGGCGCGACAGGATACGCTGCAGGCCTATTCGCAGGATGCTTTGCGTGCCCGCGCTACGGCGGTGTTGGGTGGCGGAATGTAAGGACCGGCAACGGACTGGCGACCAGGATAGCCGGGCCGATCGTGAATTCTGACTGCTCGGCATCCCACCTGTCCGACATGGTTCTCGACCTGGCCCTTCTCCCAGTCCGATGCCAGCGTGCAGCCCACCGGCTGGAGGAAGCGACGATGTATCGCCCGTCCTTGCCGACGAACACCATCTCCTGCGTCTCGCGCGGATAGGCCCGGACGGAGTTGTTCGTCAAAGCCCTCCTTGGGCTATCTGCTCAAGACAAAACAATGCCTGCTCCACAACTAGGCCTGGTAATACCGATGATAACGTTCACTGTAAAATTCGGCGCTGCCGAACTTTTGGTACCGCTTGATTCTTTTGATATCGACCTTGTTGAGCAGCACGCCGATGCATTTATCCGCCAGGATCGGGTTGTTGTCGAGGATTTCGCGCACGAATGTACGAGCGGTCACACCCCATTCAACAACCAGAACAAGGCCGTCGAGGTGCTGGACAAAGGACCTCACGTCCGCGACTGGAGCCAACGGGGGCAAATCAACGACGACGTAATTGAACATAGGGCCCACCTTGAGCAGAAAGTCGCCCATTTTCTCGATAGGCTGCATGGTGTTTGCGAGCTTTTGTTGGCTCTCGTTCACGCCGGGCAGGAACCTCAATGGCAATGACTGATGGGCCAGCAAATCTCTCGGATTGAGTTCTCCAGCCAACAAGTTGGCCAGGCCTCGTTCCCAGCCGTTGGCTAACATAGGGGACAAGCCCGGATTGTGGATATCGGCATCGATCAACAACGTCTTACAACGCTGCATAGCAAGAACCATCGCTAAATTAGCAGCGACCAGAGACTTCCCTTCTCCCGGGAGGCAAGAAACGATGCCGAGCACCTTGGTGCTCTTCCTTGGTAACTCGACGTCAACAGCGACTTTCACAGTTCGCATCGCTTCAGCGAATTCCGAGCGCGGATGTTGCTCTACCCAGTTGAAAGCGCTGTTCCCCACCTCGATGAATGACGGCTCCCCGGCCGCACGATCGTGCTTGTTTCGGCGAATTGGCTTCCCGTCCAGCAAAGGGATCATTCCGAGCGTCTGAAGTCCGAGCTCATCGCGCACTTGAGCCGTCGTGCGGAAAAAGCGCTCCCGGTACTCCCGAATTCCGCCCACACCGGCGCCAACCATGCCGGCGAGCACGACGCAGAACGCCAACGTAAGACTGCTGTTCGGAGAACTCGGTCTGCTGGGGGTTGCTGCCTCCGAGATAGTCCGCGCCTCCGTCAACGCCATCGAAAGGTTCTGCAGGCTCGCTTGGTACTGCTGCAGGACCTGTTCATATTGCGACTTGAGAGAGGACGCCTCAAGTTCGAGCTGGCGCAAGGTAACCAGCGTTTCCTTGGTCAGCGTATTGTCTGTTCGGAACCTGTGGATTGCGAGCTCGGCATCGACCGATCGCTTCCGCACCGTCTCGAGCTCTTCCGCCAGTGCGCCGCGAGCTCGGATAATCGACTCGTCTTTGGCTCCGACTTGGTCAGAAATATAGATTTCTGCATACTTACTGGTTATTTTTTGCGCCATTTCGGCGCTAGGCGACCGAAATTGGACTTCCAGAATGTAAGAATCCCCTACACGAGCTACCGTTATATTCTCAGCCAGAATGCCAAATGCCTGCCATCGAGGATCGGATCCTCGCGCGGCACTCGATTTCACCGGCGCTCCGCTTGCTTCGGAACTGCCGATGAATGGCCAAACCAACCGAGCGACCGATCCTGTGAGACTGTTGAGCAATGAATATGGCGCTGACAAGAAAGAGCGATCGGTAGCAAGACCGAGGCTGTCAACGACTTTTAGCCCGATGCGGTCGGAACGCAACAATTCGACCTGACTCAGCATCATCGGGTCAAGCGGTGCGGAGCTTCCGCTCTCTGTTAACTTCGTCACGACGGATGGCTGGTTCTTGTCGATCAGGATTCTGGCGGTCGACTCGTACAAGGGCACCTCGGCCCAAAGATACGCCAGCCCCAGCACAAGTCCTGTGAGCGCGCATGTAAGGACGAACCTCAACTGCCGTTGCGCTGCCGCCACGAGTGTTTCGAGATCAATCGTTCCCCACTGAGGATCGCCAAATGTGAAGGCAGAATCCGGGTGCTTTTCAACTTCGCGGAGCATAAGCCTTCAAACCCGTGGGATGAGACTGGCAGCGCATTGCTAGTGACAACACCATACCACATTATCTGACTAAATGTCTGCAAATTCAGTATCGACGCTCGCGGAGCACCGGCGCACCGCTCGGGGCGGGCATCAGCCCGCTTTTCGTCAAAGGCGCAACTCCTAACCTCGATGCTATAAACGAAACCTCACGCGGCCCATGCTCCGACTGCCGCAATTCCGCTGCATGTCGTAAGCTCCAATTGAAGGAAGAAATTGAGTCGTGCCAAATGGCAAAACATCTGAGCAAGAGATTCCGGCCTCAGGTTGAGCCTGTCCTGCGGGAAACAGGAATGGCTCGTCGATCACAGACGCGCGATAACGATCACCTCAAGGGTCTTGCGCGCATCTGGCGCCTCGCGGAAAGCCTCTCCGCTGCCCGAATGAGACAGGTTGCAGTCACATTTTGTTTCGTGGTGTGGGGTGTCATCTTGCTGATCGTCCTACTCTAGCAGCCAGAGCCTATAAAGGGGGGAGAGTGGCCCGCCTCACTTACTAAGTGGCTCGGCAGTTGCTCCCTTTCGGACTCATCGCGCGATGTGTTACTTCGGAATCATCGATTCTTTGGTGACCGAGCGGCGGCGCACCAGCAGCATGATAGCAACAAAGTACCCGATCTGTACCAAGATCCCACAAATTAGCGTTTGGACAAACGTGCTCCAGAGGGAGGCGGTGAGCAAATATGTACTGATGGCGAATGCCAACAGTACTATGATATACCCTCGCAAAAAAAGCAAAAAGGACATCGTCCCACTCGCAGCCGCTGGTGTGACGCGCTTCTTGGCTATCCAGGCCTCAGCGCGTTAACCATCATAACATATCGGAACGGGTCAGGGCGACCAATATATTAGCAGGTGCGAATAAAGAC
Source organism: Mesorhizobium temperatum (assembly GCF_002284575.1). Lineage (GTDB taxonomy): Bacteria > Pseudomonadota > Alphaproteobacteria > Rhizobiales > Rhizobiaceae > Mesorhizobium > Mesorhizobium temperatum. The sequence goes on along the minus strand of NZ_NPKJ01000022.1, from coordinate 36,814 downwards.
GCCCCAACCTGTGCCGGGACGCTTGCTTCCAGGCGCGACCAACTCCCGTTCGGCGGCCTGAAGAGGTTTGCCACGCGGATTGGCCATGCCATGCGATCTGGATTAGGCAGAGGCTGAGTCGAGGTGTGTGCGCCGAGTTGAGCAAAATGGGATGGCTTCGACGTTGGTGTGTCCGCCGCGCAGCTTCCGTGTTTAGCGGAGCGGCGGACATGGCGGCCGCGCCTCAGGCGGCCAATGCCGCTCAGGCCACCAGAACGCGACTGCCATCAGGTAGCGCGCGATCGGCTGCTCGCTGGCCGGCGGTGTCGCTTCCGATCGGCGACACGATGGTGACGTCAGCCATAGCGTTTGCGGCTCCACGACTGCACCAGATTGACGACCAGGAGCATCGCGAACGATAGCAAAACCATGATCGCCGCGATCGCGGTGGCCGCCGGATAGTTGTATTCTTCCAGCCGGATGACGGTCAGAGTGGGGCGATCTCGGAACATCGGCTGCCTTGTTGCCGTTGTTCAGAGCGTAAATTCGCCTCAAAGGAATGGCATTGTGAGAAAGGTCTGCGTCGATGTCATGCTCAAGCATTGCGGGGTGATCGCGAATGTTGAATAGATCGGTGCGCTGGATGCGGGCAGGCAGCTGCGCTGCGCTCGCATGCATGTTTCTGTTGTTCGCAAACGCGAATCTGTCGAATGGCCTTGCCCTAGCAGAGGAGTACAATGTCGGCGAGTACCGTCTGCAGACTGGCGACGTGATCGGCTTCGCTGTCATGGGCTATCCCGAGATGCAAAAGCGAGCTGTGATCGACCAAAGCGGTGTAATTATGTTGCCGGTCCTAGGCCCCCTAAAGGTTCTCGGGAAGACAATAGAGGATGTTCGCAAGGAGGTAATCGAAGTTTTAAAACCAAAATCCCTTCCGCAACGATCCGCCGACGGCACTGAGACTTGGACTGGTTTTTACCCAGATCAGATTATTGTTGATATTGAGGAATACCGACCCGTCTATATTGACGGGGACATTGCCTCTCCTGGGATTCAGCCCTTCAGACCAGGAATGACTGTCCGACAAGCTGTGGCGGCTGGCGGCGGCTACAAGCTCGGTCGCGGTGAGCTTGAAAACCCTGAAATGACAGCAGCGGACCTTGGCGGCCGCCTCCACATTCTGCGCATCAAGTACCAGGAAAGCGAAATCAAAGCTGCTCGCATAGAGGCGCAGCTGAGCGGCGCCAGAGCGATTGAGGTTCCGGACGCAGAACGTGACCCGAGCCTCGAACCTCGTCGCGACGAAGCTTTGCAGCAGGAGGGGAAGCATCTTGAAGCTGTCTATGCGGATCAGGAGAAGGAGCGCGCTTCGATTAAGTTGGCCACAACCAAGGCGGCAGAACGAATGGGCTACCTGAAGGAGCAGCAGAAGGCGGATCAAGCGGGCGCAGCCGCAGATGCGGCGGAACTTGATCGCCTCAAGAAGCTCTTCGAAAAAGGTCTGATCCAGATCACGAGGGTCAACGATGCTCAACGCGCAGTGCTCTTGTCAGCGACCCGCGCTTTGCAAACCAACGCTGAGATCGCTCGACTTGAACGCGACCAAGGGGATTTGCAGCGCAGTCTTGATAAGCTTATCGACCAGGGTCGAATTGACCTGTTGGCTGACTTGCAGACTGAACGCGCGGCGATGACGCAAATGCGCGCTGAGATGGATTCATTGACCAAACAAATCGCCTACGTGATGCAGATGCGCAGCGACCTTGTTGGCGAAGGGGACCGAATTACGATCGGTGTAACCCGCTCCACTGACGGACAAGCAGCGACGACCGAGGCGACTGAAGATACTCTGCTCGCTCCGGGTGACACCATCACAATTACGCTGCAGGCCCCACCAGGGGCGGCGGCCGCGAACTAACTAAATATTGTAATAGAGCGGCGCGCAGTTACACCGTGTCCTATCGAGATGTGATCTGGACCAAGAGAGTTCTGGTGGCCGCTCAGGGTCCGGGCAATGACGTGGTTGCCGCGTGCGCCGCCAAAGCCTGGGATCAAGCATCTAGCCTCAACAGCTCCGGCTCGGTGCGCCCGAACAGGGGACGCGCTCACCTCTCCAGATAAATCTTTCCATAAAGAGACCGAGACTCGGCGTTTCGCATCCGTTTCACTCGAACCTTGATCCAGCGAGGAACCAGCCCCCGGCAGCAGACGTCGACCGTATGAGGCAGACGTGAAATGGCCGTGCGCGGCTCCAGGACAAAGAGCTTCTTCGACAGGTACCAGGCTGCGGAAGGCCGCCCTTGAACCAAAGCTCTCACGGCAAGCCCATTGATCGTGTCAAGCAGATGGGCATTGAGATCGCTCCCAAATTGCGGATATTTCTCGCGAAACTCGGCTAGGACAATTTCATACGAACGAAACATCTGCATGACATCGCTCGACATGTTGCCGATCGTCCTCCGGTAACCCACTAGATGTTGGGGCACGACACGAAACTCGTAATTCTCCGCTATTCTGAGGCACATTAGAAGATCTTCGCAGCCTTGTGCGTTCCTCGCCCTCAGGGAAGGATCAAACTGTCCCGCCCGCTCGAATGCGGAGCGACGTAGAAGCATCGAACTTCCGTTACCGACAAAGTTGTTTCTGCACATGCGTTGCAGCACGCGACCATCGGCATCGGGCTGTTTGAATGAAAATATCCGACCGTCCTCGTCGATCTCCGCAAACCAGCAATATGCCAGGCCAGCTGACGAGCCTCCTTCCTGCAGGACGCGCAGTTGCAGTGCGATTTTGGACGGAGCCCAAAGATCATCCGCGTCCACGAACGCTAGAAACTCCGCATCGGTGGCAGCGGCGCCGCTGTTGCGTGCGTGCGCAACACCCGCGTTCGGCTGCCTGAAAAGGCGTATACGCCGATCTTGCTCGGCATAGGCGGCCACGATTGACGCGGACCGGTCCGTCGACCCATCATCCACTACGATAATGTCCAGCGCCTGGTGGCTCTGCTGGCAGATGCTGGTCAGCGTCGGGAGAATGGTTCTCTCGGCATTGAACATGGGCACCACGACGCCTATTACAGTGGCATTGTGCTGGCTCATTTGCCTTCGTCTTCTCTCACGACGTGGTAAAATGGCACATCAGGGCCGGTAGTTCCATCAGATTTCACTACTTTAGCTGATGAGGATTCAACCACGACGGCCGAGCGGCAAGGCAGAGGCCCCGGCGAGCTCCACTCAGCACTCCTGGAAGCGATAAGTAGCGGCTTCCGGACTTTAGCTGGATATTTAGGAACTCCGATTGTGAAGGTGAGTGAGGAACCTCCCGAACCGCCCGTCGCGGCATTCCGCTGCCGAAGCCATGCAGCAGTCGCAGCATCGGTGAAACAGGCGTCCACGACTACAACGACAACGCCCCGGTCGAGATCGCCGGCTGCCCACGCATGCACGCGATTCAGCCGTTCATCGTTCAATCACCGCGATCCAGGACATACCGCTATGGCGATATGGCACGCGATCTCCAGGGCCGCCGACCATTTCTACCAAGACGCAACGCCAAAATTACCTCCGGTCGCCGTGGGCCACCCGCAACTGGAAACGATGGCGGGCGTTGCTGTGACGAACAGGATATAAGCCTATCTGGCAGCAAGCCTGGTTGAAGAAAGCCCGACGGTCATGAAACCAATGAACGAAGAGCATCTCGCAGTGNGCTGTGACGAACAGGATATAAGCCTATCTGGCAGCAAGCCTGGTTGAAGAAAGCCCGACGGTCATGAAACCAATGAACGAAGAGCATCTCGCAGTGCTACGCAGGCACATGGTCGAGATGATTGCAATCCATACCGACCTTGCAAGCGAAGAACTCGGCAAGGCGGCGCTCGATGAGCGCGTGATGGCTGCGATGCGGCGAGTGCCGCGGCATCTCTTCGTGCCAGCCTCGGTTGCGCCTTATGCCTACCAGGACATGCCGCTGCCGATCGGCTTCGATAAAACCGTCTCGCAACCGTTCATCGTCGCTCTCATGACCGATCTCCTTGCTCCCCAACCGCACGAGGCGGTGCTCGAGATCGGCACCGGGCTGGGCTACCAAACCGCAATCCTCGCGGAACTCGCCGGGCACGTTTGGAGCGTTGAAATCATCGAGGAATTCGCAAGCCACGCCGAGACTCTCCTGCAGCGCCTCGGTCTATCCAATGTCAGCATTCGTGTCGGAGATGGGTCTCGCGGCTGGCCTGAGCACGCCCCATTCAACAAGATCCTGGTCACCGTGGCGGCCGAGCGGGTGCCGCCGGCTTTACTTGATCAGCTCAAGCCGGGGGGACGCCTGGTTCTGCCTGTCGGACCTGAGGAAGTGCAGTTGCTGACGGTCATCGACAAGGATTCGGCAGGGCAACTGAAGACTCGCAAACTCATCCCGGTTCGGTTCAGCCGGCTCGAAACGGTCTAATGAGGGTGCGGACATCTGGCCCCACAGGGTCAGCAACTTCGCTATGGCCAGAGATGACGCAGGCCGCGCGAGGATTGTTTTTAATCCGACTGTGCCCGCGACAGCGCCTCGCGTTTCCGCCGCCCAAAATCAGTATGGGGTCTCGCGGTCTCACGGCTGCTTCGCGTCCGCTCGTTTGAGCATCGCAAATGCGCGATTGATCCGTTGCACAGCTGTGGCGTTTGCCAGCAGTGCGTAAAGCGCGAACCCGCCCGTTAGAATCCAGGGCGAAGCGGCGCTCATGGCGGTCGCCAATCCGTCGGCGACTAGCAGCACGCAAATGAACACCAGGCGCTCCATCCGTTCGAAGAAATCGGGCCACGCGTGGTTTTCTATAGGGATTTCGATCGCCGTCCGCGCCTTGGCGTAGCTGGTGAGGATCCCGCCGGCGAATGCGATCATTGCGATCGCCCACAGATCGGCGACCCAGCCTATTGCCGCAAAAACGGCAAGCTCCTGATAACGGTCGGCCATGGCGTCGAAATAACCACCGGCCTTGGTGCTCATATGTCTGCGACGGGCAACCGCGCCGTCCAGCGCGTCGAAGGTGAAGGCAAACGCGAGGCAAAGGCCAAAGGCAAGGCTTGACTGGTGGTATAGATAGGCGGCGCACGACAGGGCGACGAGCACTAGCCCGCCTGATGTAACCTGGTTCGGGGTCATGCCGATCCCGACCAGCGGAGAAGCGGCATGCTCCCATAGCGGGTCGATACGACGTTTCATGAGACCGGCGATCATGATTACTCGGCTCCTCTGATGATGTCGTTGCGCGGAGCTTAACCGGCAAATTGCGGGTTCGTTCCAGCCAATCGGCACCGTTCGAGTTGGTCAACGCGGGCCGAGACCGGCTCAGACGTCTTTCCCGGCTCAACCCAGCAGGGTTTCCTTGGCGAATGCGGCCAATGGATTAAGGTAGCCAGAGGCTGTCAAGTTGGCGGCGAAACGGAAAATTCGCAATTCGTGGGGAGGCCGTCCGAAACTCCATGCGTAAATTTCTGCCCAAGTTTGCTTACCTGCTCGCGACCTCTGCCGGCGCAGGATTATCTCCGGTATGGCCGGGCACGGTCGGCGCGGGCGTCGGAGTGGCTCTTGCCGCGGTCCTGATACCTGCATCGCCTTGGCTGATCGTGCTTGCCTACATGGCCGTATTTGCCGTGGGAGTATGGGCGTCGTCGCATGTCATCTCCCGTACCGGGACGGAGGATCCGCAGATCGTCGTCATTGACGAGACTTTCGGCACCGCCGCAACGCTTTCCATGCTGCCGCTCGACCCGGTCTGGTGGGCAGCAGGTTTCCTTGCTTTCCGGTTTTTCGACGTCGTCAAGCCTTGGCCCATCGGCGTCGTGCATGAGAAAGTAAGGGGTGGGGTCGGCATCATGCTGGACGACGCGGCTGCGGCTCTGGTCGCCGGCGCGTTGCTGCTTTTGCTGAACGATTTGATTCAACGTTTGCCGTAACCTGCCACAGTCGAGGGAAAAACAGACCTCTCTCCACTAAAATCTGCCGCAGCAGCGCTAGGCCGCAGCACCGCGCGGCCGCGCCAAATCGTTCGTTCCCTCCGGATCCGGCGCTTGGCCATAGCTCATCTTCTTCATCTGCTCGATCACCCGCGCCATCTCCTCGTCGGAAAGGACCGGCGGCTCGCCAAGGGTAAGCGCCTGGACATACATGCGCGAAAGGGTTTCGACCTCGTTCGCCAGCCACAAAGCGGCTTCCATGGTCTTGCCGAGCGAAATCTGGCCGTGCTGGCCGAGCAGGCAGGCGAGCCGATCCTTGAGTGCAACCAAGGCATTGTCGGACAAGGCCTGCGTGCCAAAGGTTGCGTACTCCGCGCAGCGGATGGTCGTACCGCCCGCCACCCCTGTCATATAATGGAAGCTCGGGATCGTCTTGTGATGGCAGGCCAGCGTCGTGGCGTAGAGCGAGTGACAATGCAGTACGACGTTGATCTCCTGCCGCTCCCTCAAAATGTCACGGTGGAAGCGCCACTCCGACGAGGGCCGTCGGCCGACATAGGTACCGTCAAAGTCCATCTCGACGATGTCTTCGGGCGTCATCGTTTCGTAGGGCAGCGACGAGGGCGTGATCAGGAAACCGTCGCTGGAGCGCACCGACAGGTTGCCGGCATTGCCCTGGTTGATACCGCTGGAGTTCATCCGGCGGCAAACATCCACCATTTCGCGGCGCAGAGCGCTGTCATCAGTCATCGATCGTTCCTTTTGCTGGTCTTGCCCTGTTGCAAGTTGTTTCGCTTGATCAGTTCGCGCCACCGCTGTGCATAGGCTGCGAGGGCCTCCTGCTCGCCGGCAAAGGCGGCCGGCAGGCTGAGCGCGATCGGAGCCGGCGTGTCACGAGTTTCATGCTCGCCAAGTAGCGCCGCACCCGAAGCGGTGCCATAGGAGTCGAGGTTGTAGACCGTTTCGGCGTTTGGCCGCAGCGCGGCAACCAGTGTGGCGTAGAGCGGGTCTCGCAGGAAGGTGCCATCCAATGCAACCAGCCCGTTTTCGTTCAGCGCATCGATACATTCCACCGTCAGCAGCGCGGCGTAGAGCACTGCGAGCGCCTTGCGCTCTGCAGGGGTTTCTGCGGGCGGCCCCTCAAACCGGCCGCGCCCGGCGCTGCCTGGAAACAGGCCGTCATCGTCGCCGAACGACGGCAATGCGAAAGTGCCCCGCTCAATCAGCAAACTGACCAGCGCAGCGTCGGCGGCATTTCCTTCTTGCCCCTGCCCTGCCACATGACTGAACTCACGTCCGCCCATGGTCAAAACGCCGCCGACCGGGCGTCCTGCCACGTCGCTGTTCAGCACCATTCCGCGATTTTCATCGAGTTGGTCGAGAGGTGTCGCCGCGCACATTCCGACAATCCAGGTTCCGGTAGAGATCACGCAAGCGTCGCGCATGCCTGCCGCCTGATAGCGGTAGAGGTTCAGGCTGCTGTCGTGGCCGCCGGTCAGGATAGAAAGCTCTTCCGGTATGCCGTGCCGGCGCGCCAGATCCTGCCGGATTGGCCCCAACCTCTCCCAGGCCGGATGAAATGGTGGCATGAGGCGCTGCCATCCCTGCCCCGCCACAATGGGCGCCCACTGCTTGCGCACATTGTTCCACAGATGGGATTGCGCCGAGAGGATCGTCGTTTCAGCCGATGGCACGCCTGACAGCCGCCAGGCCCAATATTGGGGCAAGCCGAGATACCAGCGAGCCTGAGCGACGCGCTCCGGATAAACCTGCTGCATCCAGTACAGCTGGCGCGCCTGGTGGGCGGCCTTCAGCATGATCGAGCTGCCGCGATCGAAGAAATCGCCCGAAAGCGGCGCATAGCCATCGCGAATTGCCGGCGGCAGATCCTGCTCGTAGTCAATCATCGGCAGGGCGGAAGGCTCGTCGGGATCTGCGTTCACCAGAACTCCCGCGGAGCCATGTCCGGTGCCGACCATTTTTTCCAGCGGATGATGCCGGCACAAAGTGGCGAGCGAGCCGAACAGCCAGTCGCTGATGCCGTTGAGATCGTGCTGCCGCCAAGGTGGACCGGGCCGCACTTCGTTGTGGACAGAGAGGCTCTCCACGAGCACGCCGTCGAGCGTCATCGCGGAGAGCTTTATGTTGGTCTTGCCGACGTCGAAGACGGCAATCCTTGCACCGTCCGCCTTCTGCCCATCACCCATCGTGTCAGATCAGACCGTATTGGCGAGCCTTGTTGCGCAGGAACGGCAAGCCATTGCCCATCACTTCGGCCTCGTCCTTGGCGACTGGCCGCCAGACCGAGAGACCGTAGGAGACTTCCGGCGGCATATTGATGAAACTTTCCATGGCAAGTCCGCCCTTGAAGCCGATCGCCGCCAGCGTTGCGTAAATCTCGTCCCAAGGGCAGTTGCCGGTGCCTGGTGTGCCGCGATCGCTCTCAGACAAGTGGATGTACTTCAGGTGGTCGCGGGCGGCCAGAATGCCATTGGCGGCCCCCTTCTCCTCGATGTTCATATGGTAGGTGTCGAGATGAACAAAGATGTTGTCGGCCCCGACTTTCTCGACCATCCAGACGGCCTGCGCGCCGGTATTGATCAAATGGTTCTCGTAGCGATTCACCGCCTCGATTCCGAGCTCGATGCCGCGCTTCTTGGCGTGCTTGGCGGCGACGGTCAGCACATGGGCGATGTTGTCGTATTCCTTGTCGGTGGGTGGCAGGCCGGTGCGTTCGCCGATACCGCCGAAAATCACGCCGGAAAGCGCCAGCGCGCCCATTTCCGCAGTCTTGTCGATCGCCACTTCGAGATGTTCGATGGCGGCATCCGGCCGCACCGAGGCCCAGGCGCGCTCCGGCAGGCCAAGCGAGCAAACGGCAGGAAGATTGTGCTTTTCGAGCAAGGCGCGTGTATGCGCGGCATCAACCGCCGGCGCGTTCAGAAGCGCGATCTCGATAAAGTCCATCCCGTATTTGACCGAAGCCGCGATCGCCTTCTCGGCGCCGGCCCGGTCCCAGTTCATCGTCCACATCGAGGTGTGGACCCCAAAACCATGCATCTAACTCATCCTCTGTTTGTGTTTAGGAATTTGAGGCGCCCGGCAAGCCAGCGCAGGATCATCACGGTGATCATCAGGATGCCCCAGACTGCCGTCGCAAGATGCTGGCTTGCGCCCATCAGATTGAGTCCCGAGGACAGGAGCTGGAGCACGACCAGCGCAACGAAGACCGGGATCACCCGACCGAAGCCGCCGAACGGATTGACCCCGCCGAGAAAGCAGGCAAGCACGGTGATTAGCAGGTAAGACTCGCCGTGGCCGACACGCACCGAATTGAAGCGCGCCAGCATGATGATGCCGGCGACTGCGCACATCGCGCCGGACAATGTGTAGACGAGAACCTGCACCTTGCGCGTGTTGATACCGGAATAGCGCGTGGCCTCGATGTTGGAGCCGATCATGTAGGTGTTGAAGCCTAGCTTCATGCGCGTCAGCAAGACGTGCCAGATCAGCACGCAAGCGATGAAGATGAGCAACGGCACCGGGATGCCAAAAATCGAACCGTAGCCGATCGGCGCGAGGAAGCCGGGAATGCCGGACACGTCGCCGCCGCGCGTCAGGAATTCGCCGAGACCGCGCAGGAAGATCATCATCGACAGCGAGACCAGGATCGGGTGAGCCTTGGTGTAGGCGATGACGAGCCCCATGATCAGCCCGCTCAGTGCGCCGACCGCGACGGCAAGGACCGAGCCAAGCACAAAGGCGCCGATGCCCGCGTCGACGCCTCCCTGGCTTTGCAGTACCCAGGCCAGCGTCAGGCCGGCCATGTTGGCCGTGAAGGTGATGGCCAGGTTCAAGCCGCCGGTCAGGATCGGCAGCAGCATGGCAAGTGTGAGGAGGCCGAGTTCCGGCAGCTGGAAGGCGACGGATCCAAACGTAGCGCGGGAAAGAAAGTTCGGCGCGGCAAAGCCGAATACGATCATGACAGCTACGAACGCGGCAAACGGACCTGCAAGTTCGGGGCCGAGCGCGTTGCGGACGCGTTCAATCAAAACCGTCATGAAGGCACCCGTCGGCTTTTCAGGAACGGCAGCAGGCGTTCGATGCTGGTGTTCGACAGGGTGATTGCGGCAAGAATGATGGCGCCGACGATCATCTTGAACGCGAAAGGCGACACACCCATCAAATTTAGTCCGTTCTGGGTAATCGAGACCAACAGAACGCCCAGAATGCAGCCGAGCACGCTGCCCTTGCCGCCGCCGAGCCGCGCACCGCCAAGGACTACGGCTGCCAGGACGTCGAGTTCGCGCCCATAAAGGGCATTCGGCACAACTTCCTGCGCGTAATGCGCTTGGACGAGGCCGGCGATGCCCGCCATCAGGCCAAGCCAGCCGAAGGCGATAAATTGCATGGCACCGATATTGATGCCGAAACGGCGCGCGCCCTCCGGATTGTCGCCAAATGCGTAGAGTTGGCGACCAGTGGTGGTGCGCGTGATCGACGCCCAGGTAGCGAACACGCAGATCGCCATAATGAGCACAGGCAGGGTGATCTCCGCCCAGGTCCCGTCAGCCATCTCTCGCTCGAACAACACGACGCGGGTGGTGAGCCAGTCCGGCAGGTTGTAGATCGACACACCGCCTGTGAAAAACATCAGCAAGCCGAAGAAAATGTTGAAAGTCGAAATCGTGGCGACGATCGAGATGATCCTGAACCCGTGGATCAGGAAGGCGTTGATGCAGCCCAACGCGACGCCCAATGCGCCAGCGATGATGAAGCCGACAATCCAATTCCCGCCGCCGATCCAGCCGAGGACGGTCGCGGTCAGATATTGCACAACGGAGGCAGCAACAGCGAAGGAGATGTCAATGCCGCCGGCGATCAGCACGACCAGCAGGCCGACGGCGAAGATGATGTTGACCGAGCTGGTGTTCAGAAGGTCAAACGCGTTGCCGAGGGTGAAGAACCGGTCTGTCGCGAACGAAAGGAAGACGCAGATGACTGCGATAACGGCGAGCAAAGCCAGTTCCGTTGCGTGGGAGCGGACAAACCTACGCATAGACCGCCTCCTCCATCGCCTGGAGGGTCGTAGCGCCCGGCGTAAATTCGCCGACAATGCGCCCCTGAGCCATGTGCAGCACACGGTCCGCGTTGAAGTAGACTTCAGGCACCTCGTCCGAGATCAGGATAATCGCCAGGCCGCTGTCCGCCAGCTTGGAAACAATATCGAAAATGCCGGCGCGCGCACCGACATCGACGCCGACCGTCGGTGCGTCGAGGATAAGCAGCTTCGGATCGGTTGCCAGCCATTTTGCAATGGCGACACGTTGCTGATTTCCCCCTGACAGGGTCGAGATCGCGTCGTCCTGCTTTCCGATCCTGACGCCGAGATCCCTTATCCAGCGATTGACCAGAGATCGCTTGCGCTCGCTCGAAATGAAACCGCCTGAAAGGATCTTGTCCAGCGAGGCGATGACCATGTTGTCGGCGATTGCCTGGGGCTGAATGAGACCGAGCGACAGCCGGTCTTCCGAAAGATAGGCGACGCCGGCGGCGATCGCGTCACGGTTGGAACCGAAGCGAACGGGTTTGCCATCCAGGACGACAGAGCCCGATTTCGGCTTGCGCATGCCAAACAACGTCAGCGCCAGCTCGGTGCGCCCTGCCCCGAGCAACCCGGTGATGCCGAGCGTCTCACCGCGCCGGACTGTCAAGGACACGTCTTCGAATTCGCCGGGCCGCGACAGCCCCTTAACCTCGAGCATGACCGGGCTCTTGCTCAAATCGCGGTGCAGGACGGAATAGTCGAAGGTCTTGCCCGTCATCAACTCGGTGATGTGCGATTGGGTCAGGCCTTTGGTTGGATAGACGCCAACCAGCGCGCCGTCGCGAAGTACGGTGACGCGGCTGGAGATTTCGAGAACCTCCGCCAGGCGGTGACTGACGAACACAACGGCGACGCCCGACGCCGACAGATTGCGCACAATGTCCAGCAGATAGTCGGTTTCGGATTGGGTGAGCGACGCCGTCGGCTCGTCCATGAAGACGAGCTTCGCCTCGCCGACGAGCGCGCGCGCGATTGCTACGATCTGCCGCTGTGCGATGGGAAAGTGGTGGAGTGCTAGATCGACATCTAAGGTAACACCAAGACGTTGCAAGGCGTTGATCGCGACACGGCGCATCACGGCATAGTTCACCAGCCGCGGCCAGCGGCCGATGACGGTCTGGAACGCGATATTCTCGGCGACAGTCATCTCGGGAAACAGGGCGAGGTCCTGCCAGATGACCTGAATTCCGCCGGCCTGCGCCGTAACCGGCGACATATGGGAGTAGCTCTGGCCATCATAGTCAATCACGGCGCCCGCCTCGGGCTTGTACACGCCCGTAATGACCTTGATCAGCGTGCTCTTGCCGGAGCCGTTCTCGCCGGCCAGGCAATGCACCTCGCCCGGCAGCACCTCAAAGTTGACATTCTTCAGCGCCTTCACGCCGCCGAACGTCATATTGACGTTGCGGAGCGACAGCAGCGGCCGTGATGCGGCGCCATCGAGTGCCTGATCAGCCATCGAGTTGAAACCCTGGATCCAATCGCGTTTGCAATCCTGCAGCCGGGCCGGCTCGACGCCGGCCCGGCTGCCATTAGTTTGAGGCCTTACAAGCCCATCGCCGCGAGATCGTCGACAGTGTCCTTGTTGATTGGGACCAGCTGATCGACGATGATGTTACGGTTTTCGAAGTCCGGCTTGACTGTCCCTAGCCCTTCGATCGTATCGCCGTCCTTGATCTCGTTGCCCTTCATGAGATGGTCAGCCAGCGTGACGAAAACCTCGCCCGCCTGCTTCGGATTCCACATGAAGCCGCCGGAGATCGCGTCGCTTTTGATGAGCTTCCGGCCCTGGCCTGGCGAGAATGGTCCGAGCACGAAAATTTCGCCCACCTTCCGGCGCTCTTCTATTGCGCGGCCAGCGCCGATCGGGCCTTGGCTGCCGAAGGCGAGGAAACCTTTCAAGCCTGGATTGGCGGAAATCAGGTCAAGCGCAGTGCTGCGGCTCTTGTCTACATCCTCGGCGACGCCATAACGTTCGCCGACAAGCTTCATCTCCGGGTTGTTCTTCTTCAGATATTCGATTGCCGCATCGGCCCAGGCATTGTGCAGCGGCACCGTCAGCGAGCCGACGAACACTGCGTACTCACCCTTGCCGCCCATCTTCTCCGCCAGGAGCTTGGCATGAGCCTCGCCGAAGCCGGTCGCGGACGCGAGTTCGAAATCCCAGTCGGCGCCCTTCTGGCCAGGCGATTCATGCGTGATGACGATGATGCCGGCGTCCTTGGCCTTCTGCAGGACTGGTTCAAGCACTTTCGCATCATTCGGCACGACGCCGATGACCTTGACGCCCTGCGCGATCAGATCCTCGATGGCGCGAACCTGCAGTGCTGGATCAGCGCTGGTCGGGCCGACCATGAATGCGTCGATCCCGAGCTTCTGGCCGCGCTCCTTGATACCCGCCTCCATTGCGTTGAACCACGGAATGCCGCCGATCTTGACGACGACGCCGACCTTGCCGGCCTGCTGTGCCATCGTAGCGAATGATCCGCCAATCATAAGGGTCGCGGCAAGCGCCGCGATCATGAGCTTTTTCATCTGTACTCCTCCCATAACGTTCCTAGTGGGAACACACTCGGGCCGTCGAACGACGGCGGCCGTTAGAAACCTCCCCGAAAGAGACGGGGCACTTCCCCATCGATCATCCACCGGTTTTCGCTTGCACAATCGATGGTGCAGAAACTATTGTGCATCGAGAAGCTCTCGTCAAGCGGGATATTGCTCTAAATAGACGCGCCGGAGGCGCCAGATGGATCAGCGGGTCAAGAAGAAGGCGACGATCTATGACCTATCCGTGCTATCGGGCAGTTCGCCGTCGACCGTGAGTGCCGTGCTGAACGGCACTTGGCGCAAGCGCCGCATCAAGGAAAGTACGGCGCAAACAATTCTCGGCCTCGCCGAACTCCACCAATACACCACCAATCTGCAGGCGCGAGGCTTGCGACGCTCGCGATCGGGCCTGGTCGGCCTGATGCTGCCCGTCCACGACAATCGCTACTTCTCGTCCATGGCGCAGACGTTTGAGGGGCATGTGCGCAGCCGCGGCCAGTGCCCGGTCGTGGTTAGCGCCAGCCGCGATCCGGAAGAGGAACGGCGGACCGCGGAGACGCTGATCTCCTATTCAATCGACCAGCTCTTCATCGTCGGCGCCACCGATCCGGACGGCGTCCACGAGGTCTGCGAACCGGCGGGGCTGAGGCATATCAACATCGACCTGCCGGGAGCGAAGGCGCATTCGGTGATCAGCGACAATTACGAGGGCGCGCGGATGCTGACGGAAGCAATCATCCGCCGCTTCGGCAATGATGATCCTCTGCGGCCGGACGAGCTGTTTCTGTTTGGCGGCCGCAACGACCACGCCAGCCGCGAACGCATCGCCGCTTTCCATGCGACCAAGAAGGCACTGCTGGGCGCCGACCCTGAAGACGGTGTGCAGTCCTCCGGGTACTCGCCTGATATAACCTTGCGTGCCTTCGAGGCGTTTTACCAACGCCATGGCAAGCTGCCGCGCGCGCTGTTCATCAATTCGTCGATCAATTTGGAAGGTCTGCTGCGTTTCATGGCGGGCCGGCCGGCGGAGATGTTTAGTGAGCTCGTCGTCGGTTGCTACGACTACGATCCGTTCGGCTCCTTCCTGCCCTTCTCGGTAATCATGGTGCGGCAGAATGTTGAGGCGATGATTACGAAGGCGTTCGAGCTGATCGATGGACCGACGACGACGCCACAGACCTTCCTGATTGCGCCAGAGTTGATCCAGCCCAGGTCTGCGCTGAAAGGGCCGCTCGACACTCTGAAGGATATAGCGTGAGTGCGAAATGGCGCGACAGGACGACCCTGCACGCCCTGAGATTTCAATGGTTTATCATGCCCCGATCGGCATTGAGACCGATGCCGAACCGCCGCAGAACCTGTTCTCCGAAAGTGCCATCGGCCGCCTTCTCCTGGCTGCTTCGCTCACAGTGATCCCATATTGGAGCCACGGTCGCCATCTCCCGTGCAAACCTATCACGAAAGTGTCGCCGTCTTCACTGTGAGCCCAATACGGGGCACGTGGGCGCAGGCAAAAGACCGACAGCAGCGAGCATTAGAAGCGATATCGGATTCCAAGAGTGTTCGCATTAGAACCCTCTTTCATATCGCCAATTGTGCCATTGGCGCCGGATCTATGGTGGAGTTGGTAGACAAGTTCGACATTGGGAGCTTGCCTGACTCTGAAAGAAAGCTCCGCACCAACGAAGCCGAGGAATGATGCATCGCCATCGTAGCGGATTTCGCGATCGCGCTCGATCTCGGTAGGGGCTGTAACGGCACTGAATCCAGCTGTCAGTGCGGGCGCAATCGCCAAATCACCAATGACAAGGCCCTGGTGGCGAAGTCGCGCTCCGACCCAAAGTTCGCCGGACGTATCATCGTCTTCGCCAAACCTTATCGCCGCGCCGGTGACGCCACCAAGAACGAAACCAGCGCCTATATCGACGAGATCGCGACCGTATGCGGCCCCGATTATATAGTTGTTCGTGTAGTCGGCACCAAAAACGTTGATCGTATCCCCGAAGGCCCCGCTCGCAAACACGCCACCAAAGACATAGACATCATTCTTCGTCGGCAGACCCTCTGTGAAAGGATCTTGGGTCGCAAAATAAATAAAGGGAGAATTGTCATCGGCAAGTCCAGAACTGACTGAAGTGCTCAAGATCACCGCAGCCAGGGCCACTTGCAGTCCACGCATAGACAAGCTCCGAATCAATCCATTTCCATGGTTGGCAATTGCACAGGGAAAAACAAGGTACGAGTTGGTTTATCGCCAAAATACTGGATGCGGGTACATCCTAGTGGCTCGAACCATTCTTTAGGCTTTGCCGGGCGCGCGCAGGTGACCTTCGCCACAGGCCGTAACGGGCGCAGTCTTCGGCCGCCGGCCTAACAGTAATGGCATCAGCCTATACCAATTCACGTCCGTTGCAGCGTTCGACTGACCCGATCATCATTGATGGATAGGATTCCTGTGCGCCTTTTTTCCGGACGGCAATCGCCGACGCCGCGACGCCCCAGCAAGCGGCGTCGTAGGCGGACTTGCCGTCGAGCAAGGCGACGGCCATTGCCGCGATAAACGCGTCGCCTGCACCCGTCTTGTCGACCACATCGACCGACGGGGCGAGAATTTGCATTGCGTCGTGATCCAGTGCGAGAAAGCAGCCACCGTCTTCGAGCTTAACGCATGCTATCTCCACCCCGAGCGCATTCAGTTGGAGCGCCGCTCGGGCCGCATCGTCATTGGTGGCGATCGGCAGGCCAAGCAGATCCGAAGCCTCCTGCTGGTTTGGCGTAATCGCGCAGAAGCGACAGAGTTGCGACCGATCGATTTGGTCGGCGAATGTCGGGTCGACCAGGACTCTGAACCCACGTTCTTGCGCTGTCGCGAAGGCGGCATTCAGGACTGGCAAGGGAATTTCAAAGTCAGCAACGAGTATCGATCGATCAGGAGAATTCCTGATGGCTGCCACGACGTGGTCAACGGCCGCGTCATTCCAGGACATGTTGGCATTGGACGCGGATAGAATGGCTTTCGTGCCGTCCTTCGGAACCGCCACGATGGCAATGCCAGTCGGGACGTCGCGGGCGACGCCGACGGACCCGAGGTCGAGCTCCGCCGCCTTCAGCGGACCGACTGCGATCTCCGCGAACTGGTCGTCGCCGACGCGCCCGATAAGCCTCGTCGGAACGCCGAGGCGATGGGTGAAATACGCAACGTTGGCGGCTTTGCCGCCGGCGCGTTGGGCGAAGCCGCTGGCCCTAACGGTGCCGCCATCGCCAAGGGAGCCCTGAGCGTCGAACTGCAGATCGGCATTGATGCTGCCAAGCGAGAGCACGATCGGGCGCGGCAATGAAACCTCCTCAACCATTTCGTGCGGAAGTGAGCGACTGACCAAGGAACTCGTGAACAGACGGAGGGTTCCGGGGTCGGGCCGGCGGAACGCGCTGGTGCCTATTGCGACGGCCAAGGAACCCGCCGCCGACCAGATCGTTTGCGATCTGACCCAGACTAATCGCAACGGAGGCAGACATGCTCGACATGCCGCATGCTCGCAACTGCGACGCGCACATAGCCGGTCGGCAGTCCGCTTGGGCCGAAGCATGCCAAGGCCGGAGCACCCGATACTTATCCGTTCGGGCTCTAGATCAGCGTTATGCTGCGCGACGTTGACTATGTCCTGCGAAAACTCGACTGGATGCGCGCCGAAGGCATCTGGCCCAACGGCCTGCGCTATCTCTGGACCGATGCTTTTGGGGTCGTGCTCTATGTCTCGCTTTACAAGGAGCTCGGCGAGGAACATTGGCTGGGTGAGGCTGAGCGGCTGGTGGCGGAGGTCGAGCGTGTGCTCGGTCGTCCGCGCGGATTGAGGATCGGCGAAGCGGCATATCGCGACGGACAGTATTTCCACTACCTGGCGATGTGGCTGTTCGCCTTGGCGCGTCTCGGCGATCTGAAACCGCAATACCGCGCGCGCGGCATTGAGCTGGCGCGCGACATTCATCCGGCCTTCGTGATCCCCGGCCGCGGCGTGATCTGGAAAATGCAGGAGGATTTGAGCAGTCCTTATCCCGGTTACGGTCTCGGCAGCATGGACGCCTACGATGGTTACGTCTCCTACCGGATGCTCGATGAAGACGCACTGGCGCCCGAGATCGCGCAGATGCATGACCTGATGGAGCGCGACTGGCGCACCCTCGACATCGAACAGGATCTCGGCCTCGGCATGATGCTGTGGCTCGCCCACTTCTTTCCCGCCGAGCCATGGGCCAAAGCGCAGACGAAACGTTCGCTGCGGAATTTGGAAACGATGTGGGTCGACCCGCCGGGCTATTTCAGCCGCGCGCCGTGGCTGCCCGATACGAAGTTCGCCTTCACCAATTACGGCGTGTCGCTGGGCCTGCAGGCCGCCGGCGTCTGGCCCGAGCTTATCGGGAGGTTGAACACTTTCTTCGAGAATTGGCGCTCCGGCGACGAATACGATCGCGAGGCGATCACCTGGGTGATGGCTTGCACCTCGCATCTTCCCGGTGCGTTTGTGTCTTCCGGACGGCCAAACAACGACTAAAGACGGTAAATCCGGAACGTTTTCGCGCCGGCGCGGGTTGTCGATGGAGATGCCTCGAAGCGCATGGGACGCCGGTGAAATGGCCATTCTTTCGGGAAAACCGGGAAGCTGTTGGGTGGCGGCAGCCACCGCTACGAACTATCCCCCGCTCGAGGGCTCGATCCATGCGGAGGCCGTTGTCGTGGGTGCCGGGATTGTCGGGCTCACGACGGCGCTTCGCCTTTGCGAGGCCGGTCGGTCGGTGATCGTCGTCGAAGGCCTGCGGACAGGCGGCCAGGTGACCGGCCGCTCGACGGCCAAGATCACGACGCAGCACGCGCTGATCTATCGCCATCTCATCGACACTTTCGGGCGGGAACTGGCGCAAGCCTATGCCGATGCGAACTCCGCCGGCGCAGTCCAGATCCGGGAATCGGTTCGCAATTATGCAATCCCCTGCGATCTCGAGAACAAGGACGCCTATACCTACACCTGCGATGCAAGCCAGCGCGCGGAGATCGTGGCCGAGGCAGAGGCCGCGCGCCAAGTTGGGCTGGACGCCGATGTTCTCGAGCGCGCGCCGCTGCCTTTCGAAACGGCTGCCGCTTTGCGTTTTTCCGACCAGGCGCAGTTCAATCCGGCGATGTATCTGGTTGGCCTGGCTCAAGCCGTGACGGCCCGTGGCGGACGGATTTTCGAAAACAGCCGCGCGATCTCGATCGGCGAGGCAAGCCGCTGGCGCGTCGTCACCGACAGCGGAACCGTTCACGCCGAGCATGTGGTTGTCGCCACCAACATGACGGTGAAGAGCCCCGTCGGTATGGCGAACCGGACCCAGCCGCGCTGCCACACTGCCATGGCGTTTCGGATCGATGACCCTCTTGCTGTCGACGGCATGTTCATCGGCATCGACGATCCGACGCATTCCATCCGCACCGGCCGCGATGCCGAAGGCCCGCTGCTGGTCGCGCTCGGCCCCAAGTTTGACACGGGCCAGGACGGCGACGTGGCGAATCGGTTCGTCGAACTGGAACAATGGGCAAGAATGAGCCTTCCAGTTGGGGACGGTGCGTGGCGCTGGTGTAACGAGGACTATGATACGGCCGATAGAGTTCCGTATGCCGGCGAACCCGATCCGGACAAAGCCTCCGGTTTTCATATCGCCACGGGATTCAACGCCTGGGGCATCACCAATGGAACAGCCGCAGGCGCGATGATCGCGGATTTGATCTGCGCTCGGCCGAGCCCATGGCAAAAACTCTACGATCCGGCGCGGTCTTACCCCGAGGACTTTCATAAGAATGGCGGCAGCCAATCGATTGTCTCAAGCTTCGACGACATCGTGCCCGGCATGGGCGGTGTGATCGTCAGGGGTGACGAAAAGATCGCGGCGTGGAGAGACACTGAAGGGGTACTGCATCCCGTTTCGGCGACATGCACCCACAAGGGCTGCACCGTGACCTGGAACAACGCGGACAACACCTGGGATTGTCCTTGCCATGGCTCGATTTTCGCCGCCAACGGTTCGGTTATCCACGGCCCGGCTCGAGAACCGCTTGCCCCGGCAGCGCTGTAAAAAGCCGGCGACTGGACTGACCCGGCCCGGCGTTACCGTGCGTAGGTTCCGACCAGCTCGGTCTGCTCCAGCGCATGCTTCTGGGCTTCCTTCCAGACATGCTGCACGCCCGCCTGTCCCGGCACACTGAGGCTCGGCACGTCGAGCGCGGCCAGCCGGAAATGATAATGATGGACGCCATGTCCCACTGGCGGCTGCGGGCCGTCGTAATAGGCATTGCCGAAATCGTTGGTGCCTTGCCGAAGTGCCGAGGGCCCTGGCTTGCCATCTTGCGCCTCGGCGAGTTCGCTGGCATCAGGCGGGATATTGAACACCGCCCAGTGCCCGAAAATCCCGCTCGGCGCGTCGGGATCCTGCACGACAAGAACAAGGCTCTTCGCACCATCCGGGACACCGGACCACTTCAGCGGCGGCGAGACGTTCTGGCCGTCACGGGTATACCTTTCAGGGATTTTCCCGCCAGCCGGGAACGCCGGGCTGATAAGGGTGAGTGGCATTTCTATTTCCTCAAAGAAGCGTTACTGCCGAGATCTGGCGCTGTTCACGCCGCTTGCTGAGCTTCCGCGACGCGCCTGATTTCTGCCGGCAGGGATTCCCAAACCTTGATCATCTGGCCCTCTCCCACATGGTGAGCGAGCACCTTGGATACGACCCTGAATGCATCCTTGGAATCGACCGGTCGGGTGAATTCCAGCTCCGCCTTGATTTTGGCTAGAAACTCGTCGAGCGACCGCAACTTCTCAGGGGTCTTGGAAGGCTGATATTGGTCGTAATAGGCGCCGCGCACGAGGATCGGCAGCTGCGAGCCGAGGTGGGCTGCAAGATCCGGTTGCATGCGGTCCCGCAGGGCGTGGAGCACCGCTCCAAGAACATGCCATGCGACCTGCCGATCCGGTCCCATCTCGGTCATGATCTCGTCGAGCCAGATGTTTGTGGTCTGCAGCGTCTTGTCGAATACGTCGAGTCCGGTGGCGCTCATCGAAGCCTCCTTTTCAACAGTTTGAATGACTCATTAGACGAAACGACCGTGGTCGGCTGTTGTTCCCGTTGCCAGCCCCGTTTGTCAGCCTAAGAGGCGATCTCTCGCGAAGGAATGTGATCTATCCGGCCAAGCTTGCGCTTCAATGTGTTCCCGTCAAGATTTGGCCCGTCAAGATTTGGGCATGGCCACGGCAACGAAAAGCGACTCCCCTTGTCTGTCGATGCGGAACAGGATGGGCTTGTTCTGTTGGCGGGATTTCGCCCACTCCTCTTGGACGTCCGATGGCTGTGTCACATTCCGGTTGTTGGCCGAGACGATCACGTCCCCAGGCCGGAGGCCGTTTTGGCCGGCGAGGCCGTCCGGCGCCACTTCTTGCACGAACACCCCGGTGGTGCCCGGCTGGAGTCCGAGCTGCTGGCGCGCCTCGTCGGGGATCGGGCTGAGCGACAATCCAAGACGCGCATCCGCCGTTTCCTGCTTTGGAACGGCGCCACTTTGTACCTCCTCATCGTCGCGCTGACCGACGGTCAGAGCTATTTCCTGTTGGTTGCCCCCGCGGTTCCTTGTGAGCGTCGTCTTCGTCCCCGGCTTTTGGCTCGCAACCGCGAGCGTCAGATCGTGGACGGTCCGGATGTCCTTGCCGTTAAAACGCGTAATCACGTCTCCCGCCTGTATGCCCGCCTTCTCCGCCGGACTACCAGGTTCGACCGAAGCGACCAGCGCTCCATTGCTGCCAGTTACTCCAAGCGCCTCGGCAATCGACGGAGTGACCTCCTGGAGGCGCACCCCAATGAAGCCACGCTCGATCCGGCCGGTGCGGATCAACTGGTCGACGATGCTCCGGGCGGTGCGGGATGGAATCGCAAAGCCAATTCCTATGCTGCCGCCTGAGGGAGACACGATGGCCGAATTGACCCCGATGACTTCGCCGCGCGCATTGAACAGGGGACCGCCGGAATTGCCCCGATTGATTGAGGCGTCCGTCTGGAGAAAATCGTCGTAGGGACCGGCCTGAATGTCGCGCGAACGGGCCGAAAGCACGCCGACGGTGACGCTCCCACCGAGCCCGAACGGACTGCCGATCGCGATCGTCCATGCGCCGGGTTGTACTGCATCGGAGTCACCCCAGGCGGTCGTCATCATATTGGGCCGTGGATCGACCTTAAGCACGGCGATGTCGGTTCCCGGATCGCGGCCAACCAGCTGGGCGGGCGAAGTTTCCTTGTCCGAAAAAACAACGTGGATCTCAGTCGCGTCGGCAACAACATGGTTGTTGGTGACGATATAGCCCTCTGGACTGATCACAAAGCCGGAACCAAGAGCCTCCCGCACCTGCGGTTGCACCGGTCCCGGGCCGCGGCTATCGAAAGGACTAAGAAAGTCGTTCAACGTCGCCTGGCCTTGGATAATCTGTCGGGTGGTTATTGCGACCACGGCCGGAATTTTCTCGCGCACGATCGCCGTGAAGTCGTTCGGGATTTCCTCGGCTGCGAGCCCGCCGACCGAGAACATCAGAATTCCGGTGATCAGGCCGGCGCAGAGTCTTTTGTTCAACACCGGAGACATGGTCTGCGACTCCTTCAGCGTTCAGTGATCAAGCATACGACCGTTCCAGCATGAGCCAGCGGTTCACCAGCGGATTACGACAACCTTGTCGTTTCCGTTGGCGAGCTCGACAGCTTCGGTGCCATCCGGTTTGCGGCTTTCGATCCGGGCACTGTCTATTGTTTCTATGCCAGCAATGTTGGCCCCAAAGGCCTCGTCGATCTCGGCGGCACAGACCAGAGTATCCGGTGGCAGGTTCTTCACTTGGTCCATCAACTCGCGAAGCCTCATGGCAAACCTCCTTGGCAGGGCTACGGGCCCGGATTCTTTCGGCCGCACACTCCAACCATGTCCCTCCAGAAAAGTTCCCTGACGAGATTGCGGGAATGTCACAGGATGATCTCTGCGCAAGGTCTCTCGTAGAGCCCGAGAGAACGGTCTTTGAACGCCACGACCGACCCCGGAAGTTCATTGGAACTTCCAGCCCGCAATCCGGTTAGGTGGGCAAGGATTTGAAAGCGGATTGAGTGGAAGATGATGTCCCAGTGCTTGGTGAAAATCCGCGCTCGACTGCCAGGATCGCCGGGTATCCCATTCACCCGATGCTCGTCCTGTTTCCGGACCTGCGCTGGACCCCGAAACGAGGAGGAGACCCATGGCGACCATGAAAGCAGTCCGTATTCATAGTTTTGGCGGGCCAGAGGTTCTGTCGCTGGACGAGGTCCCCATGCCTCAGCCCCTTGACGACGAGGTCACGCTCAAGGTCTGCGCAGCAAGCGTCAATCCTGTCGACTACAAGACCCGCGAGGGTTCGGCGGGCGGGGATTTGCCCGTTACGCTCGGCCGCGACGTGTCCGGCGTGGTGGAGCTGTGCGGCACGCGGGCTCATACGTTGAAGCAGGGCGATCCGATGTTTGCCATGCTTGGTCATGGCCGGGGCGGCAATGCCGAATACGTCGTCGTCAAGGCGACGGAAGCGGCAGCAAAACCGGAACGTCTAAGCCATGTGGAAGCCGCCGCCGTTCCGCTTGCAGGGATTGCAGCATGGCAGGGCCTTTTCGACCATGGTGACCTCAAATCCGGGCAGCGGGTTCTCATCCATGGCGGCGCCGGCGGCGTCGGACATCTGGCGATTCAGTTTGCCAAGGCTGCCGGCGCATTTGTCGTGACGACCGTTGCTGCCGAAGATTTCGATTTCGTCCGCGAGCTTGGCGCCGACCAGGCCGTCGACTACAAGAACCAGCGCTTCGAGGATGAGGTCGAAGACATCGATATGGTTTTCGATCTGGTCGCAGGCGACACACAGGACCGCTCCTGGAGTGTGCTGAAGCCCGGCGGGACACTTGTTTCCACCGTTTCTGAGCCCTCAGCCGAACAGGCACGTCTGCATCAGGCGCGTGGCGTTTCCTATCTGGCTGAGCCAAATGCGGCGCAGCTTGCGAGGATCAGCCGCCTTATCGACGCCGGCAAGGTAACTCCATTCGTGCAGGCAACTTATCCTCTGGAGGAGGTCGCCAAGGCCGAGGAACGGCTAGAGAGGGAGCATACACGCGGCAAGATCGTGCTTCAGGTGGCCACCTGAGCCCGGAGTGATCAAAGTTCCCCGGAATGCTCAAAGTTCAAAAGTGAACCAATTCTGCGGGCAAGCCGTTCAGTCGGCGATCGGCGCGTGGCGCCGACGGGCAGCTAACAACAGGAGATTGCATTATGACCAGCGAAGCAGATTGTGACCCGCGTCATCACACCACGAAAATGAAAGCCCGCTTGCAGGAAACCATTGACCACCTCCGCGAAGATGTCGAGAAGGTGGACGAACCCCAGTTGAAGGCGATGTTCGAAACCGCCGCTGAGGTTCTCAACGGCCTGCGGACCGCATTCAGCCATTACGAGCAGAAGAATGAACCTGCTTGGCGCTAGTTCATCCGTAAGTGCCGATTAATTCCGCCTCACCCAGCATGTTTTCACGGGCAGCCTGCCATACTACCAGGGCATCGGGTTCCGAACCGATGGGAAGTTTGGCAATGCCAAGGGCCGCGAGCCTGAAGCGGTAGGTGTGTGGTTTGTCGCCGGGATGCTGGTCGGGTCCATCATAGTGAAGATTGCCGAAATCATTGAAGCCGTGAGGCAGGTCTTCGGTTCGCGCTTTGGAACTCCGCCCTTCGGCCAAATGACGCCGGTCGCCGCCGATGTCGTAGACGACCCAATGCCGGGACGCCTGTGACGCTGCATCCGTATCTTCCATGACGAGCACGTAGCTCTGAGTGCCCGGTGGCGGATCGTTCCATTCCAGAAACGGGGAGAGATTATCGCCGCGCCGGGCATGACGATCCGGAATGGGCTGGCCGTTCTGAAAGGCGGGACTGGTCAAAGTGAACGCCATCACTTTCTTCCTTGCTAGACTCGTCGAAATAGAGGCTTTGGGCGCGCCCGTAGCGGCCTTTTTCCGTCAGACGATCCCAACAACCACAACCGGCTATTGTTCCTCCGAGAACGATGCACATGAGGTGGTATAGATCGTATGAGCGCGGGCCGTGTTCACTTGAAATGGGGCTTCACCCTGGTCACCCTCCGCACGGGTCCGCTCGGATTGCTTCTCTATGTGCTCGCCGACAAGGGGCCCCCGACCGGGCGAGCATGAGGTCTTCACCCGGCCGCTCTGAAAGCACGGCATCGGCTCCACCATCCACTGCGTTGCCGGCGATGCCATCAGCATTTGGCGGCCAGCCGCTAACGAGAACGATCAAGACTTGTCGTCACCGTTCTGGGCTGGCCTCAATGCACAAACCTTGCCCTCAGCCAAGCCAGAAGTCTGTTCCCGGTAATAGTCCGGCGGACTCTGGCGGCAGCCCATCGCGCTTGCATCGTAGCACCAACGTGGCAGTGACAGACGATGTTGTGCAACTGCCAGTCACTTAGCTCGAAGAAGCGCTTTGCCTCACCGTAAGTATCATCTTTCAGACCCATGGCGCGCAGCACCGGATCCTCATAGGCAACGGTGATCGGCGACCCCGCGCCACGCGCTACGGCACGAGCTTCAGGACTGAGATATTCGGTGCCTGAAAGCGCTCCGAGGCAACGCCGTGGATTTTGTTCGAGAAGCTTTGCCCAACGCTCGATCCGCTGCGTCCGAGACATGGTCGGGTATGTCGCCGAGGGCTCAACTTTTGCAATTGTCTGCAGTTGGTCGAGTGTTTGGTGTTTCATGGTCGGCTCCTTTCGATAGGTCGAAGCGCCCACGCCCTAACAAAAGATTATTGCGCTGCGACGCGCCGACAAGGCCGCAATTGGCAATGTTAGGAGTTTGCCTCACACGTCGGCCTCGGACTGACAGGCTGCGCATGGAAACGCGATTTTGACACGTCGGGCAACCGGGCCGAGATACGCCGCCTGCAATCGCGATTGAAATCACTGGCGAGGATGCAGGAGCGGGGAACGAAAGTCAGACCGTCAACGACCGGAATCGGAGCCGTCGAGATCCATCGAAAACGTCGGAATGGCGCGCATTCAGATGATCTTCCCGGCCAAGCCCGACGAGGCGACAAGGCGGGCGATGAAAGCCAATGGCTTTCGATGGTCGCCGTCGAAAGGCGCTTGGCGGCGCCATCTTAATGAGGCCGGACGATGGGCGGCCGAACGGGTGATGAAAGCCATCACCGCCGAGGGCGCCGCGTGAGCGGCGCCCCATGATCCAAGCGAAGTCGGAGCAATCACCATGACCACGGACAACGGCCAGAATGGCGATCCTTCGTCGGTGGCGATGCCGAGGGGAAATAATCGATCGAAAAGTTTCGCGAGGTGCCGATCCGCGCGGTCGGGCCAGCCGTGCCCTGGCTGCAACGCGGCCAACGGTGCGATCCATCCTGACATGAATGCGCCGACAGTCGTGCTACGGTGAGACACCGATCTGGCAGCCTGCCATGAAGTGAAGAGGAGAGTTCACCATGTCCAGGATCAATCGCCGCGCCTTGCTTCTCAACGCCAGCAGCGCCGTTATTGCGTCGACGGTTGCGGCATCGGCTCTCGCCACAGAGCCGCGACGCCGGGACCGGGAACCGTCCCGCGATCTGCGTGCGCTGATCAAGGCGCACAAGGCAACGTACGCGGCGTTCGGTAAGACAATCCACGAAATGGACGGCAGTAACCGTGACCACGACAGAGCCAGCCGGGCTGAGGAAAGGGCGCTGCTGGCTGTATGCGCCTATCCTGCGGTCAGGGAAGGTGATCGCAGGGCCAAGGCCCGATATCTTCTGAAGATCGAGGCGCGCGGTGAGCTCGACTTGGCAGAGCATATACAGGCTCTTCTCCGTTCAACGATGTGGAAAGGATAGGACCGGCGCTTGCGCGTCGTGTATTGGCTGCCAAACGACAGGCGCGCTCATGCCGTTGACACGGACGAGCCGCGGGTGGAGGCTTGCGAGCCGCCGGAACCTCAAGCCGACATCACCGGGGTACTTGCTCAAGTCACCGCGACGAAGCGATAGGCGTCGTCCTTGCGTTCGGCGTAGCCGACACCTGGATAGATCCAGTGGAACCCGAGCAGGCGCGTTTTGTCGGTCGCAGCGCGCTCCAGCAGGGCCTTCTTGTTCTGGGCAGCCAAATCGTGAATGGCATCGACGCCGGACCGCCACTCTGGATGGGCGAAGAAAACCGTCTGATGGGTGATCGCGTCAGCGACGATGATCAGGCCGTCCTCGCCGGCGACCTCGAGCGAGATGTGGCCGGGCGTGTGGCCGGCGGTGTCGAGCACCTTGATGCCGGTTACGATGTCGTCACCCGGCTTCATCATCACCGCCCGCTCTTTGACGGCGGCGAGGTCGCGCTGCGCGCCGCGGGCGAATTCGTGGAATTCCTGAGGCATCTTGGTCAAGATGTCCGGGTCCATCCAGAAGTCCCATTCCGCCGAATTGACGTAATACGTCGCATTCGGGAAGGTGAGTATGCCATCGTCCTTCAGCGTGCCCCAAATGTGATCGGGATGGGCATGGCTGAAAACCAGCTTGGTCACGCTCTCGGGCTCAATGCCGGCCGCCTTCAGGTTCTCCACGAGCTTGCCGGCAGTCGGCTGGAACTTGTTGCCCGATCCATTGTCGATGAGGATGATGTCGTCGCCAGCGCGGATCACGGTGGGGTTGGTGGCGGCGGTCACCTGTTCCGGACCCTGCCCAGTGGTCTCGAGAAGCGCCTTCAACTCCTCGGGCGGGGCGTCCGGCGCAAGCAGGCTGGCCGGCAAAGTGAGTTCGCCGTCGCTGACGACGAGGATTTCGAAATCACCTTGGCTGAATCTGTAAGGCGTCGCGGCAAACGCCGGCCACGACCAGAGCGGCGCGGATGCCAGCACCGACGTGGCGGCGAGAAACTGGCGACGGCTGATAAAGATTTTTGATGGATCGAGTTCGTGAACAGTCCTCATGGCTTGGCTCCATCGTGGGCGGTCCCGCGGAAGCCCCCGGCGCCGCAAACGATACTCCCGGCTGCTGGGCTTGTCATCGCCGAAGAACCTGTTCCTAGGCGGGAGGGTTGCACCGCTATGAGAGCAAGGGTCCTGTACTCCCGTTGCTTGCGTCGAATCCAGACTCAACCGGAACCCATAGGCAGCTTTGAACGTTCGGGTCTGACGGAAATTTGTGCTGTAGGGGCATGATCGTTCTTTCCAAGAGAGAAATTCGGCCCGACGTCTCGCCGATGAGTATGGGGAACGACGTGATGGCCCAGGCGCGAAAGTCCGCTGCGACGGCGAAGGCGAAGAGCCCGACACGCACGGCCAGGAAAACAACCACCGGCAGATCGAGAAACGCCAATCAGACCGCCGCGAGCTCCGGTCGTCCCGTCTATTTGATCGATGGCGCACGGACGCCTTTCCTCCGGGCTCGTAGCAAGCCGGGGCCTTTCACGCCGGTGGATCTGGCGGTCCAATGCGGGCGGCCGCTTCTCACGCGCCAGCCTTTCTCTCCGGACGAACTCGACACCGTCATTCTCGGTTGCGTCAATGTTATCGCCGACGAGATGAACCCCGCACGGGTGGCGGCGCTCAGGCTCGGCATGGGCGCGGCAATGACGGCCCTCACGGTCCAGATAAACTGCGGCTCCGGCATGCAGTCGATCGATACCGCCTTCCGCACGATCGAAGCCGGCAAGGCCGATCTCATTTTCGCAGGTGGAACGGAAGCGCTGTCTCACGCACCCTTGGTGCTTCGCAAGCAAGCGGTCGAATGGTTCAGCCACTTCGCAACGGCGAAGACCGCCTGGGAAAGAACCGCTGCGCTGGCGGGCTTGAGACCGGAGATGGCGAAGCCCGTAATCGGGCTCGAACGCGGACTCACCGATCCGATCACCGAGCTCAATATGGGCCAAACGGCGGAAGTAATCGGCCATCTCTTCGGCATCACGCGCGAGGCGGCCGATGCCTATGCCCTGCAAAGCCATCAACGCCTGGCGCGCGCGCAGAACAACGGTTTTCTCAAGGGCGAGGTCATCCCGGCGGTAGCCCGCGACGGCGTGCTCTACGACCACGACGATGGCGTGCGGCCGGACACCTCGATGGGCAAGCTCGCGAATTTGAGCCCGGTTTTCGAAAAGCCTTACGGCAGCGTCACCGCCGGCAATTCCTCCCAAATCACCGACGGAGCGTGCTGGGCCGTTCTGGCTTCGGAACAGGCGATGAAAAAGCACAGGCTGACGCCCCTCGCCCGCATTATCGACAGCGAATGGTCGGCGCTCGATCCCTCGATCATGGGGCTTGCCCCGACATTGTGCTCGACTGGAATCATGAAACGCCGGGATCTTTCCCGCGAAGACATTGATCTCTGGGAACTCAACGAAGCCTTCGCCGCACAAGTGCTCGCCTGTCTCGCCGCATGGGAGGATGAGGAATATTGCCGCAACGTGCTCGGCCTCGACGGCGTCTTCGGGCACATCGACCGCGACCGGCTCAATGTGGACGGAGGGGCGATCAGCCTCGGCCATCCCGTCGGCACAAGCGGAAACCGCCTCGTGCTTCATCTCGTCAATGCCATGCGCCGGCTCGGGCTTAAGCGCGGCATAGCCACCGAATGCATCGGCGGCGGGCAAGGCGGCGCGATGCTTCTGGAGGTTGCATGATGCCCGTCACAAAAGCCTCCGTCTGGAAGATACTCGCTCCCCGCAACATGGAGCTCGGATCTCGGACCGCCCCAAAGGTTTTCACGCACTCGCGGCTAAGCAAGGGATCAGATGATATCGCCTGGCTTGTGCTCGACAGGGCCAGCGAAAGCACGAACACGCTGTCGGGGGCAGTCCTCGCCGAACTCGACACGGCGCTTGGCGATGTCGAGGGCATCGGCGCCAAGGGCCTCGTGATCCGCTCGGCCAAGACGGGCGGCTTCATCGCCGGCGCGGACATCCGCGACTTCAAGGGAGTTACCGAGTCGCGCGAGGTCGAGACGCGCATGAAGCGGGCGCATGAGATCGTCGACCGGCTGGCGGCGCTCAGCATCCCGACGGTGGCGGCTATCCACGGGCATTGCCTCGGTGGTGGGCTCGAAATCGCGCTCGCCTGCAAATACCGCATCGCCTTGGGCGATGCGAAGCTGGGCTTTCCCGAGGTCAGGCTTGGCCTGCATCCGGGGCTCGGCGGGACGTTCCGGCTGACGGCGCTGATCGATCCCGTCGAAGCGATGACGATGATGCTGACGGGAAAGACCGTGCATGCGAAGAAGGCGAAGGCGCTCGGTCTCGTCGACGCGGTTGTCGAGGAGCGCCACGTCGAAAACGCAGTGCGAGCGGCCGTGGCCGGCAAGATGAAGACGGAACGCGGCAACTGGAAATCAGGAGTATTCGGCCTCTCGCCGGCACGCCAACTCGCCGCCCGGCAGATGCGGACCGAGGCGGGGAAACACGCGCCGAAGAAGCACTATCCGGCGCCCTACCGCCTCATCGATCTCTGGGAGGAGCATGGCGGCGACACCAAGGCAATGCAGAGAGCCGAGATCACCTCATTTTCGGAACTGCTCGTCAGCGAGACCGCGCAGAATCTCGTCCGTGTCTTCTTCCTGCGCGAGAATCTGAAGGGCTCCGCCAAGGGCGAAAGCGGCATCCGGTACGTCCACGTAATCGGCTCGGGCACGATGGGCGGCGATATTGCGGCCTGGTGCGCGGCGCAGGGACTGCGCGTCACGCTCAACGACCTAGACCGCAACGCCATCGCCAGAGCGATTGGCCGCGCCGCGGAGTTTTACGACAAGAAGCTTCATTCGGGCATCGAGCGGCGCGACGCGCTCGACCGCCTGATCCCCGATTTCGACGGGTCGGGTGTCGCCAGGGCGGATCTCGTCATCGAGGCGGTTGCGGAGAAGGCAGACGTCAAGCGCAAGGTGTTTGACGGGATCGCAGCGAAAATGAAGAAGGACGCAATTCTCGCCACCAATACGTCGAGCATTCCGCTCGAGGTGCTGCGGGATGACCTGGCTTTTCCGGATCGGCTGGTCGGCCTGCATTTCTTCAACCCGGTTGCCAAGATGGAGCTTGTCGAGGTCGTCGCGCACGACAGAGCGAGCCAGTCGACGCTCGATAGGGTGCACGCCTTCTGTGGCGCGATCGAGCGGCTGCCCGTTGCGGTGAAAAGTGCTCCTGGCTTCCTCATCAATCGGGCCCTGACGCCGTATCTGACCGAGGCATTCGTGATGCTCGATGAGGGAACACCCAAGGAGACGATCGACCACGCGGTGGAGGATTTCGGCATGCCGATGGGGCCAATCGAGCTCGCCGACCGCGTCGGGCTCGACATCGGCCTGGAGGTTGTCCGGATGCTCAGGGACAAGCTCGATGACCCCATTCCCGAGATTCCGGCGTGGCTCGAAGAGAAGGTCGAAAGCGGCGAGACCGGCCGAAAGGCGGGCAAGGGCCTCTACGCCTATGACGACAAGGGCAAGCCGAAGAAAGCGTCCGACGCGCCGGCGCCAGGCGCGGAAATGTCGGACCGCCTCGTTTTGCCCATGCTCAACACCTGCGTGCGCTGCCTGCGCGAGGGCATCGTCGAAGACGAAGACACGCTGGACGGCGCGATGATCTTTGCGACCGGTTTCGCGCCGTTCCGCGGCGGGCCGATGCACTATGCGCACAGCCGCGGTGTGGCGGACATTCTGGAGGCGCTGAAGCAGCTCGAACAGAAGCACGGACCCCGGTTTGCCCCCGATAAGGGCTGGGAGGCCCTGGGCGGAAAAACGTGACGGGCAAGCCGGACCAGCACCAACAGGCCGAAAGCGTCGCCGACCGCATTATCGAGCGCCTTGGCGGGCGCATCGTGCTCGCGCTTCCGCTCGGGCTCGGCAAGGCCAACATCGTCGCCAACGCGCTGTTCAAGCGGGCAGTCGAGGACAAGGCGATCGATCTCGAGATATTCACCGCCCTGACGCTGGAGAAGCCCCCCTGGTCGAGAGACATGGAGCGCCGCTTCATCGAGCCGCTGAACGAGCGGCTCTACCCAGGCTATCCGGGTCTAGCCTATGCCAAGGCGCTGCGCGACGGCTCGCTGCCGGAAAATGTCCGCGTCAGCGAGTTCTTCTTCGTCGCAGGACGCTGGCTCGCGATAGAGACCGCTCAGCAGAACTATGTTTCGGCCAACTACACGCATGCCGGTCGCTACGTGCTCGACCGCGGCATCAATGTGATCGCACAACTTGTGGCAAAGCGCGGCGATGGCGCCGACGCCGAGTACAGCCTGTCCTGCAATTCCGACATCACGCTCGACCTTCTGCCGGCGCTGAAGGCCCGCCGGGAGCCGGTCCTGCTGGTGGGCGAGGTGAGTTCGCAATTGCCGTTCATGCCCGGCGAGGCGGTGCTGCCGGCCGGTGAATTCGATCTCATTCTCGATGGACCTGACCGCGACCGGCCGCTGTTCGTCGTGCCGAGGGAACCGGTGTCGGCGGCCGATCACGCCATCGGCATCCATGCGGCAAGTCTGGTGAAGGACGGCGGAACGCTTCAGATCGGCATCGGCTCGCTCGGCGACGCGCTGACGGCCGGCCTGATCCTGCGGCAGCGGCAGCCCGAGCTATTTGCCGGCGCGCTGCATCGCCTCTCTTCTGACAGCCAGACCGCGAAATGGGAGACGGGGACCTTCGAAACCGGCCTCTACGCCGCCAGCGAGATGTTCGTCGACGGTTTCATGGATCTTTACCTGGAAGGCATTCTCAAGCGCCGCGCGTCCGATGGGGCGATCCTCCATTCCGGCTTCTTCGTCGGCAGCAATGCGTTCTACGGGTTTCTCCGCAGCCTGCCCGAGGAGGAACGTGCGCTCTTCCAAATGCGCGGCATTTCGTTCGTCAACGAACTTTACGGCGAGGAGGAAAGAAAGCGCGCCGATCGCGTGAACGCCCGTTTCGTCAACAATGCGATGATGGTCACGCTACTGGGAGCAACGGTGTCGGACGCTCTTGCAGACGGCCGCGTCGTCTCCGGTGTCGGCGGGCAGTACAATTTCGTCGCCCAGGCTTTCGCGCTCGAAGGCGCGCGGTCCATCATCACGCTAAATGCGGCGCACCGGACGCGCGGGCGCCGTGAGTCGCGCCTTGTCTGGTCCTACGGGCACACGACGCTGCCGCGGCATCTGCGCGACATCGTCGTGACCGAATACGGCGTTGCCGACCTGCGCGGCAAATCCGACCGCGACTGCGTCGCCGCCATGCTTGCAGTCGCCGATTCGGCCTTCCAGGAAGAATTGCTCGACGCGGCAAAATCCGCCGGCAAGATCGAGAAGAACTACGCCATTCCACAGGCTTTTCGCAACAATACACCGGAGCGTATAGCCGAAGCGCTTGCTCCGCTGCGCAAGGAAGGCTGGTGCGCCGGGTTTCCATTCGGCGCAGAGTTTACCGAAGAGGAACAGCGCTTGATTCCGGCGCTGCGGCATCTGAAGCACGCAAGTGCGTCTAGACCATCGCTCGCCCGTGCAGCCCTCGCGTCGCTGGCCGAAGGTAGGCCCGACCGGAAGGAACGCGCGGCCCTCGAGAGGATGCAGCTGGCAGCCCCCGCAAGCTTGCGCGAACGCGTCTATGCAAAACTGCTTCTCTGGGCGCTCAGGCACGGCGAATAGTTTGCACCGGTCTGGGGCGATCCGGTTACCGCGCGCTGACCGCGTTGACGATCGAAGCGGCGTCGACGCCGCTCGTCTCTATTCCGCGGCCTCGGAGCGCGTGGGGCGCTTGCCACGCGTCGCCTTTTTCCGTCGATGCTGCGCAGCAATCGGCGAGATCTCTTCCATGGGAAACGCGTCGACTGCCACCACGCGGTCCGCCACCGCCTTAGCTTCGGCGAGTTGCTCGAACTCCGCCGCGCTGATGACGCCCCTGTCGCGGGCCTCTTCCGGATCCAGCACATGCTCGTCGCGCATCTTCTTTTCAATGTGTGCTGCGACGGTGACGAGCCTGAATGCCTGCTCGAGATCCCTCAGAGGGTGCTCCTTGTGTCCTTCGCCGAGATAGACATTCGGCGTCAGCCGGTCACGCTGAGGCGAATCCTTCATCAGCGTTTCAGCCACCTCGCTCGTCAGTTTGTCGGACGGCATCGGAGCGGGAATGCCCGCGGGGAAGGCGAGCAGCCTGACAAGGAAAGCCGCCCAGCGTGCTGGCAGATTGTCGAACACGCCGGCAAAAGCGGCCGCCATGCGGCCCCGACCTTGGTGCATCACATAGTCGACGATCGGCCGGTCTTCCTCATGCCGCCCCTCCGTCTCGAAGCGCTTCAGAACCGCGCCGAGCAGGTAGAGTTCCGACAGGATGTCGCCCAGTCTGGCCGAGATCATCTCCTTGCGCTTGAGCGCGCCGCCCAGCGTCAACAGCGAAAAATCGGCGAGCAGCGCGAAGGCCGCGGCATGCCGCGAGAGCTGTTTCCAGTTGCCGGGCATCGCCGCCCTGTCCGGAGCCGGCCCGATGCGCCCGCCCGACCAGCCGCGCACGAAGGCCCGCCATGCGGTGGCGAACGTATGACCGACATGGCGCCAGATTGTCTTGTCGAAGGCGTCCAGGCCCTTCTTCTCGTCCTCGTCGGCCAGCGCCAGCATTTCCTCCAGCATGTAGGGATGCGAGCGGATGGCGCCCTGCCCGAAGATCATCAGGTTGCGCGTGAGAATATTGGCGCCCTCGACGGTGATGCCGATCGGCGCCGATCTGTATTGGCTGGCGAGATAATTCTTCGGGCCGTCGATGATCGACTTGCCGCCATGAATGTCCATCGCCTTTTCGACCGACTCGCGCATGCGTTCGGTGGCGTGGAATTTCATGATGGCCGAGACCACCGATGGCCTGTGCCCCTCGTCGAGGGCGGCAATAGTGAGCCGCCTTGCAGCATCGATCAGGTAAATATTGCCGGCAAGATCGGCGAGCGGTTTCCGGATGCCCTCGAACATGCCGATCGGCAGGTCGAACTGGGTCCTGACCCGCGCGTAGGCTCCGGTGGCGCGCGCGCATACGGCGGCCGACGCCGCCGACTGCGAGGGCAGCGAAATGCCGCGGCCGGCGGCAAGTGCGGTCATCAGCATCTTCCAGCCTTCGCCGATCTGCTTCTCACCTCCCAGAATCCGGTCGAGAGGCAAAAACACGTCCTTCCCGTAAAGCGGGCCGTTCTGGAAATGGGTGAATTGCGGAATGTGCCGCTCGCCGTAAGTTACGCCCGGCGTCGACGTCGGCAAAAGCGCAACCGTGATGCCGAGTTCTTCTCCACGGCCGAGATGGTTTTTCGGATCGTACATCTTGAACGCGAGGCCCGTCACGGTGGCGATCGGGCCGAGCGTGATGTAGCGCTTATGGAAGTTGAGCCTGACGCCGAGAACCTTCTCGCCCTCCCACTCGCCATATTCGACGATGCCAGTGTCGGCCATCGCCGCCGCATCCGAGCCGGCATCCGGCGAGGTAAGAGCAAAACAAGGAATCTCGCGCCCGTCGGCGAGCCGGGGCAACCAGTAGTGCCGCTGCTCGTCTGTGCCGAAGTGCATCAGCAATTCGCCCGGACCGAGCGAGTTCGGCACCATCACCGTCACGCCGGCCACCACGCTACAGGACGAGACGGTGCGGACGACTTCGGAATGCGCGGTGTTGGAGAAGCCGAGGCCGCCGTATTTCTTCGGGATGATCATTCCGAAGAATTTCTTCTCGCGCAGGAAGTCCCAGACCTCACGGGGCAGGTCGCGGTCCTCCCAATTAATCTTCCAGTCGTCGACCATGGCGCAGAGTTCGTGCACCGGCCCATCCATGAAGGCCTGCTCCTCCGCTGACAACTTGGCGGGCGGCATGACGAGCAGCTTGTTCCAGTCGGGATTGCCGGTGAAAAGCTCGCCGTCCCACCAGACCGTGCCCGCGTCGATCGCGTCCCGTTCGGTCTCGGAGATCGGCGGCACGACGCGTGAGGCCCATTTGAAGACCGGCCTGGTGATGGTGTCGCGGCGGAAAGTGCGCAGGCTCATGGGAAAACGCCTCCCGTTCCTCATGCCATCATAGCTGGAATGCCGCGCATCGCGTTCAGTTCCAGCCTGCGGGCTCGCTGGCAATCCCCAACAGATTGTCAAGGCTTGTGATATCCGGTCAAGGAAGCGCCATTTCGGAGCTTCGTGATCGGCCGGACAAATCTGGTGTTCGCGGTAAGGCCGAAGTCGCTGGCGATCAAACTGCGTTTCCGTCGAGTTGCGAACTGCGTTTCTACGCCTTGCCTGACGCGTCGCGTTTTCACACAGGCTCCACCCGAAGCGGACTTTGCCATTGGTTGAAGATCCCGCATTCCCGACTTCGACTTGCTGCTAGTTGGTGTCGCAAAGCCACCCGATTGAGACGTAGAACGCTCCATAGCGGTAAAATCCGAGCCCGATACCCCCGGTCGGCTCGGTTGCGCCATTTCTTGACACTCCCGGCGCATCCCCGAAGCTGACGTTCGCGCTGCGGCGCATTCCTCCGCTAAGGACTACCCCAATGAGCCCGTTTCTGGGACCGGACTTCACGGAAGTATGCCACGGCTGCGATTGCGGATCAGGCCGGATATGAGCGCACGCTGAACCGGACCCGCGCCCTGTTGGAACCACACTACCGGGTGTTGGAACTGGGCTGCGGAACAGGAACAACCGCGCTCCGGCTTGCAGGCCATGTGCAAAGCTATCTTGCGACGGATATTTCCGCTGGAATGATCGCAAAAACGCCGCCGACGCTAACCCAGCGCTTTTCTTTCGTACCGCGACCGCGGAGGCGCTTGCGTCTGAGGCCGGGCAGTTTGACGCAGTTCTGGGGTTCAACTATCTCCATCTGGTCCGCGACCTGCCCGGGACGCTGCGCCACATCCATGCCTTACTTGCAGCTGGGGGCCTATTCATCTCCAAGACACCCTGCCTCGGGGATATGAATCCGCTCATACGGCTTGCCTTGTTGCCCGCGATGCGTGCGATCGGAAAGGCATCCTATGCCGGCGTCTTCCGGGCGGCGGAGATGAGCGAGTATATATGTGCCGCAGGCTTCGACATTCTTGCAACTGAAGTTCACGCAACCAAGGGGAACGAGGCCCGTCCCTACATCGTGTCGCGCAAGAGATGAACTCTACGGCCGGTTGCGACGTAGGGCGCCCCATCGCGGTTTAATTCGAGCCGATGCACCGGCCGGC
>NZ_NPKJ01000053.1 GCF_002284575.1 Mesorhizobium temperatum | reverse complement strand
CATCCCCAGCCTCGATGCGCTGGCGATAAAACCGGACAACTCACGTGCTACCTAATCCGGACAACTCATCTGCTTACGACACGCTGCAAATGCCCCGGTTGACGCTTTTCGTGCGAGGTCTTAGGTGAGACGCCATGTCGATCAAGCCGCTCATCATCCTTCCCGATCCCGTCCTGCGCCAGGTTTCGAAACCGGTCGAGCGCGTCGACGCCGCATTGCGCAAACTGGCCGACGATATGCTGGACACCATGTATGATGCGCCGGGCATCGGTCTGGCGGCGATCCAGGTCGGCGAGCCGCTGCGCATGCTGGTGATCGATCTCGCCAAGGAAGACGAGACGCCGGCGCCGCATGTCTTCATCAATCCCGAGATTCTTGAGAGCGCCGATCAGCGCTCTGTCTACGAGGAAGGTTGCCTGTCGATCCCGGATTACTATGCCGAGGTCGAGCGACCCGCCGCTGTGCGGGTGAAATATCTCGATCGCGACGGCAAGCTGCAGGAGATCGAGGCCGAAGGGTTGATGGCGACTTGCCTGCAGCACGAAATCGACCATCTCAACGGCGTTCTGTTCATCGACCACATCTCGAAGCTGAAGCGCGACATGGTGGTGAAGAAGTTCAAGAAGCTCGCCAGGGACAAACCATCAGGCAGCAAGGCGCCGGGCAAGTTGGTGGGATAGGGCGATACTCGCGCAGTTTGATGCTGAACCTTTCGAAGATGTTGGCGGGACAGCGCCCCTCTGCCCTGTTCCAGATCAGGAAATGGAGACGCGATGAGCGACATGCTGATCAGAAATATTCCCGAATCCTTGAAGCGGGAAATCGAGCAGGCGGCGCGTAAGAGCGGCCAGAGCCTGTCGGGCAAGGCGATCGCTCTTCTGCGCGAAGGCATGGTCGCCGAAAGGCAAGCCAGGCTGGAGCCGGGTCTTTCGGCATGGGACGCTATTCGCGCGACTTTCGCTGCTGAAAACGCAATTGGCGATGAATTCGCCAAGGTCATGAACGAAATCGAAGCAGAAAGGAAACGCGACTTCGGTCGCCGACCCGCAAAGTTCGCGACTTCGACTGAGCCGACTTAGCGGCCAGACCTAGACCGGACCCGGAACAAAAATGCCCCTGCGCGTCATCTTCATGGGTACGCCCGAATTCTCGGTGCCGACGCTGCTGGCGATCGCAGATGCCGGGCATGAGATAGAAGCCGTCTACACCCAGCCGCCGCGCGCCGCCGGTCGCCGCGGGCTGGAACTGACGCGGTCGCCGGTGGAGCGCGAGGCGGAGCGGCTGGGCATCGAGGTGCGGACGCCGGTGTCGCTGAAAAGCGAAGCCGAGCAGCAGGCGTTCCGCGCCTTGCGGGCCGACGTCGCCGTGGTCGTCGCCTATGGATTGCTGTTGCCTAAACCAATTCTCGAGGCGCCGCGGCTCGGCTGCCTCAATGGTCACGCGTCGCTCTTGCCACGCTGGCGCGGCGCCGCCCCTATCCAGCGCGCCATCATGGCCGGCGATACCGAGACAGGCATGATGGTGATGCGGATGGAAGAGGGCTTGGACACCGGCCCGGTGGCGATGGTCGAAAAATGCGCCATCGGCCCCGATATGACGGCCGGCGAACTGCACGATCGGTTGATGCACATTAGTGCCGCGCTGATGGCGGAAGCGCTGGCACGAATGGAACGGGATGCCCTGACATTTACCGCACAGGCGACGGAGGGGGTGACCTACGCCAAAAAGATCGATAAAGCGGAGACGCGCGTGGACTGGACGCGGCCTGCTGGCGAAGTCCACGATCATATTCGCGGCCTGTCGCCCTTTCCCGGCGCATGGTGCGAGACCGAAATTGGCGGCCGCTTGGAGCGGCTGAAACTGCTTCGCTCGACGCTTTCGCAAGGCGCCGGCGAGCCGGGAGGAATTCTCGACGACCGGCTGACGGTCGCCTGCGGGTCAGGCGCGATCAGGCTGGTCGAAGTTCAACGTGCGGGCGGAAGGCCCATTGCCGCGCAGGAATTTCTGCGCGGGGCCAAGCTCGAAGAAGGAATGAAATTCTCATGAGCATGATGTCGATACGCGCGGCAACGCCGCGGGACCGCGAGGCGATCCGCCTCGTCGAGGAACACGCATTCGGCCAGCAGG
The DNA here is from genome assembly GCF_002284575.1 of Mesorhizobium temperatum. Classification (GTDB taxonomy): domain Bacteria; phylum Pseudomonadota; class Alphaproteobacteria; order Rhizobiales; family Rhizobiaceae; genus Mesorhizobium; species Mesorhizobium temperatum. Next base: position 374,654 of record NZ_NPKJ01000053.1, on the reverse strand, counting down.
CGGAGGCCGGACTGGTCGACGCGCTGGTCAGCGGCGGCGATGCCGTCGTCGAACTGGTGGCGGAAGAAGATGGACAGGTGGTCGGCCATATCCTGTTTTCGCGGCTTTTCGTGCAGAGCGGCGGCAGGAGCTTTCCGGCGGTGGCGCTGGCGCCTCTGGCGGTCGAGCCGTCATTCCATGGCACCGGCATCGGCGGTGCGCTGGTCCGCGAGGCGCATATCCGCCTGAAGGACGCCGGCGAGGTGCTGGCGGTTGTGCTTGGCGATCCCGCTTATTATGGCCGCTTCGGCTACAGTCATGCGCGCGCCGAAAGGTTCGAAAGCGAGTACCAGGGCGAAGCCCTGCAGGCGCTGGCCTGGGGCGAGGCGCCTGAGACCGGCAAGCTGGTCTACGCCTCGGCCTTTAGCTCCGCGCTCGCCGCCTAACCTCATCCTGCTTAGGAATGCCGCGTTTTCGCCTCGACATCGAATATGACGGCAGCCTCTATGCCGGCTGGCAGCGCCAGGCAGACCAGCCTTCGGTGCAGCAGGCGATCGAACAGGCGATCGAGAAATTCTGCGGCGAACGGGTCTCGCTGCGCGGCGCCGGCCGCACCGATGCCGGCGTCCATGCGACCGGTCAAGTGGCGCATGTCGATCTCGTCAAGGCATGGCCTGATGACAAGGTGCGCGATGCCGTCAATGCCCACCTGCAAACGGCCAAGGCGCGCATCGCCATCCTCAAGGCGGCCGTCGTGCCTGATAGCTTCGATGCGCGTTTCTCGGCGATCGGCCGCCACTATCTCTACCGCATCGTCAACCGGCGCGCGCCGGCGGCACTCGACAAGGGCAAGATCTGGTGGGTGCCGAAGCGGCTCGACGCCGAGGCCATGCACGAGGCGGCGAAGGTGCTGCTGGGGCGGCATGATTTCACCACGTTCCGCTCGACCCAGTGCCAGGCCGACAGCCCGGTCCGAACGCTCGATCGGCTGGACGTCAGTCGGCTGGGTGACGTGATCGAAGTGCGAGCCTCGGCGCGGTCGTTCCTGCACAATCAGGTGCGCTCGATGGTCGGTTCGCTGAAGCGCGTCGGCGAACGCGGCTGGACAATTGCCGACCTGAAGGCGGCGCTCGCTGCGCGCGACCGTGCAGCCTGTGGCCAGGTGGCGCCGCCCGATGGGCTTTTTCTCGTTGGCGTAGATTATCCGGAAGTCGACTAATTCGGCGCACCGATGCCGAGCAGCGCCTGCAGGCCGAACAGAACGACCAGCGACGCCACGAACATGCCGGCGAAGACGGCGGTGCCGACAGCCGCGCCCCTGCCGATGGCGACGTTTGTCATCCGCCAGGTCAGGATCATCGACAGCGCGAACAAAAGCAGCGACGCCAGTACGGCGAACTCGTTGGTGGACGGCAGGAAAAGCCTGATCAACGCCGCTGGCAACATCATCCAGGCAATGATCGCCGACGCCCAGTTGCTGGCGACGACATAGTGGACGAAGCGTCCGCCAATGCCGGCGCGCGGTGCGACCAGGGCAAGACCGACGAGCGGCAACACCCAGGCGCCTATGTCGACCGTCGCCAGACGGATGAGCATGCTGAAGCGCCCCGCGAATGCATTCGGATCGCCGATCTCGTTGGCAAGGCCGACCCAACCGACGATCAGCGCCGGCGCCGCGACGACGATGGCGAAGAAGGAATTCCAGAAACCGTCGGCCGAAAGGTCAAGCTGGCGCAGCCCGTCGGCCTTGCCGAGCATCAGTCGCCAGGCGCCGGTCAGCGAAGCATAGGTTTCCTCCGACGAAAGCATGATTACGATGCGCCTTGCTCGAACCAGTCTTCGATGAAGCGCTGATAGATCTGCGTCAGCGTCTCGAGGTCGGCAAGCGCGACGCGTTCATCGACCATGTGCATGGTCTTGCCGACCAGCCCGAACTCGACCACCGGACAATAGTCCTTGATGAAGCGCGCGTCGGAGGTACCACCGGAGGTGGAAAGCGCTGGCTTCCTGCCGATCACCGCCTTGACCGAACCGCTGAGCGCTTCGATCAGCCGGTCGTCGCGGGTGAGGAAGACGTGGCTCGGCCGGTCGCGCCAGACGAGGTCGTAGTCGACTGCGGTCGTCTTGCCGGCCCGGTATTTCTTGCGCTTCGCCGCCTTGTCGAGACGGTTGTGGATTTCCGCCTGGATGGTGTCGGCGGTCCATGTGTCGTTGAAGCGGATGTTGAAGGTGGCGGTCGCCTTTGCCGGAATGACATTGGTGGCTGGATTGCCGACATCGATCGAGGTCACCTCCAGATTGGTCGGCTGGAAGTCCTTGGTGCCTTTGTCGAAGACCGGGTGCAGCAAGGCGTCGACCAGCGTCATCAGCCCGCGCACCGGGTTGTCGGCAAGCTGCGGATAGGCCGCGTGGCCCTGGCGGCCGCTGACGATGATGCTGCCGGACAAAGAGCCGCGCCGGCCGATCTTGATCATGTCGCCCAGCGCCTCGGGATTGGTCGGCTCGCCGACGATCGACGCATCCCATTTCTCGCCCTTGGCGGCCGCCCATTCGAGCAGCTTTGTCGTGCCGTTGATGGCCGGCCCTTCTTCGTCGCCGGTGATCAGCAGCGAGACCGAGCCTTTCAGACCGCCTTTCGAACCGAGATGGCGCGCCACCGCGGCGATAAAGCAGGCGATGCCGCCCTTCATGTCGACGGCACCGCGGCCGAACAGCTCGCCCTTGGCGATCTCGGCGGCGAAAGGCGGATGCGTCCATGAGGCCTCGTCGCCGACCGGCACCACGTCGGTATGCCCGGCGAACATCAGGTGCGGACCGTTGCCGGAGCGCCGCGCATAGAGATTTTCGATATCGGGTGTGCCGTTCTCGGAAAATACCGGCCGCTCGACGGAAAAGCCGAGTGGGTTCAGCATTTTTTCCAGTGTGCTCAGTGCCCCGCCCTCAATGGGCGTCACCGAGGGGCAGCGGATGAGGGCGGCGAGATTTGCAGCAGGATCGGTCGGCAACGTCATGGGCAAAAGCGATAGTCGAAAGCGCAAGGCCTGTCACGGCCAGACATAAGGGCCAGCCATCCCGCCGACATTATGGTTTTCATGGCGTATAGTCGAAGGCCTAACGCATGTCGCCCAAAAGCATGCGCTCGGGCTTGATCCGTGGGTGCGCAGCGGTTCTGGGACAACAACATGCATAAGAACAAAGACTTAAAGCGCGTCGCACGAATCGCTTCTGACGCAACGCGCTTTTAGCTGGATATTGGATGGACGGAGGCTACAAAGGCCCGATGATCGCTGGGATCGTCAGTTCGCGGCCCGCACATGCGCCCAGTAACGGCCCTTGCCGGTGCGCTTGGCTTCGTAGAGCGCGTGATCGGAACAGGTGAGGAGGAGTTCCGGCTCGCCGCCGTCGGCAGGCGCAAAGGCGCTTCCAATGCTCAACCCGATGGGTATTGCGGTGCCCACGCCAAGGTCGAAAGGCACCGAAATCTTCTCAATGGCCCGCTTTGCCAGGTAGGTGGCTTCAATCTCGGATGTGTCGGGCAGCAGGATGACGAATTCGTCACCGCCGATGCGAAAGACCACATCCCCCGCTCGGAAAGCGCGTTTCAATCGTTCGGCCACCTTGCGCAGCAGCATGTCGCCGACCGCGTGGCCGAAGCGGTCATTGACGTGTTTGAAGCCGTCGAGATCCATGCTGAGCACGGCAAACGGCCTGCCGCCGTTTGCGGCCGGCGCCGCAAGCTCGCTGCACATGCCGCGCAGTTTCTCCTGGAGGAAGATGCGGTTCGGCAGGCCGGTCAGGGCGTCCTTGATCGCCAGATCGCGATTGTCCAGTTCGGCGCGGATCATGCGGGCGTTGATCGCATGATTTTGAAGCAACACGATGATGACGCCGGCCACATAGAACGGCACTTGAAATCCGACGATAGACATTCCGGGCGCTGGAGAAAACAGCGCGCCAACCAGGAAAGGCAGGCTTACGGCCAGCATGACGAATATGGCGTAGCGCGGAGTCGCTGCGTTGCGCGACGACACCACGCCGACGACGCCTGCGACATTCAGGGCAGCCAAAACGGCGAGCGCCATATGCCCGCTGACGACGCAGCCATAGCAGCCGAGGCCGAAAATCACCGACCACGGGCCCCCGGCGGCCATGAGGCCTGCCAGCGGCCCCGTTCCCCCACGCTTGCGGGCCCGCTCACATTCCCGCATCAGCAGGAAGCGGACGGCAAACAGGATGAGGTCGGCCGCGATCCAGGCGTAAGGCCACCGGTCGCCGGTGACGACCGCGGCGCTGACTGCCAGCACCAGGACGCTGATGGTGCCGAACAGGACAGCGAATTTGCGGTCGAAGGTGGTATCGAGAAGCCGCGCACGGACAGCTTCCGGTTCCGCTCTCATCGGCGAGGAAAACCAGGCGAACAGCCGCGCGCCGGCACTTCGCTTTCCGCGCGTTTTCGGGTTGGCCAAGGGTTCGTCGCGTGCCAGTCGAGCGCTCCGTGCCGGGCGACACAGTCTCCACGGGCATGCTGGACCAAGGTGATTAAGATTAGCTTAGGTACCTGGACGAGCCGACCGCAACGAACCGTCGATCAGGGTGATCTTTTGCCAGATCTTCCGCGACAGGTTGGAGCTCAGGGTTTCGATGTCGTTGACACCATCGACGACCACATTGTCGTTGACCGACTGGGCGAACAGCGCGGCGATCTTGCCGGTGATCGACAGCATTTCGGAGCAATAGTCGAGGTAGCGGGCGAGATCGGCACGGTCGGTTATGCGTGCCGGTGAATGCGATGTCGGCTTGAAATCGGTTGAAAGCGCTGCCGGATCTTTGGTCAGCTGATGCATGTCGATGACATGGATCAGCGATCGCAAGCCGTGAAGCTTGCGAAACACCTGCTTGCGCTTGATGCGCTCCTCGGTTCGGATCAGGGCCAGGAAGCCGAGCATCGCGAGGATGATCATGTTGATCAGGGATTCGATGCCTTGCACCGACTGGATGGCATCGTGGGTGCCCGAGATACGGCCGAGCGGCAGGATGGTGCCGACGAACAGGAACGTCAGCGCGCCGGCGGCAATGGCGGCGATGACGATGCCGCGCAGCCACCAGATCGGCGCTTCCAGCGCCTTCGCCGCCTTGGCCAGATCACGCGACAGCGACACGAGTTCGATGGCGACGCCACGCAAGCCTGCATCGGGAAAACGCTCGGAGACGCGTTTTTCCAGTCGCTCGGCAGTTTCGATGATCAGTTTCGAATCAAGCGTGCGGTAGCGCATGGCTAGATACCCGACCGGCGCTCAGGATTCGGCCGGCGCATTGGTGCGTTTGCCGTAGCGATTGGGTCCGGGATCGCTTTTGAAGAAGGCCAAAATAATAAGGAGAATGGCGCCGACGATGAGAGAGATCAATGCGTAGTAGGTAGGCTTGCCGAAATCATGGAACCGCTTCGCCGTTAGCGCAAAGGTCGACCATGTCGAGACAACCACGGCGATCCACCAGGCGAGCGCCCAGTACTGACTTGCGGCAGTGCCTAGCGGCGTTCGCGAGAACTGGTAGAGCAGGAAAAGCTGAACCAGGAGCGGCAAAAGACCGGCCAAAACGTAGGCACTTGGGTTCACTCGCCCGGAAAGGCTGAAGAAAAGCCATAGAAATCGAGGTCTGTCGAGCAAGCGGGTGCGTCCGTTTTTTTGCGAAGGATCAATCGCGAAGCAGTTCGTTGATCGAGGTTTTGGAGCGGGTCCTGGCATCGACGCGCTTGACGATGACGGCGCAGTAGAGGCTCGGACCGGGCTCGCCATTGGGCAACGGCTTGCCGGGCATCGAGCCGGCGACGACGACGGAATTGGCCGGCACTTCGCCGTAGAAGACCTCACCGGTGGCGCGGTCGACGATCTTGGTCGACTGACCGATGAAGACGCCCATGCCGAGCACCGAGCCCTCGCGCACGATGCAGCCTTCGACCACCTCGGAGCGTGCGCCGATGAAGCAATTATCCTCGATGATGGTGGGGCCGGCCTGCATCGGCTCCAGCACGCCGCCGATGCCGACGCCGCCCGACAGATGCACATTCTTGCCGATCTGGGCGCAGGAGCCGACCGAGGCCCATGTGTCGACCATGGTGCCGCTGTCGACATAGGCGCCGACATTGACGAAGGACGGCATCAGCACGGCACCTGGCGCGACATAGGCGGAGCGCCGCACGATCGACGACGGCACGGCGCGGAAACCTGCCTTCTCGAAATCGATGGCGCTCCAGCCGTCGAATTTCGACGGCACCTTGTCCCACCACACGGCCTGGCCGGGACCACCCTTGATGATCTCCATCGGGTTGAGCCGGAACGACAGCAGCACCGCTTTCTTCAGCCACTGGTTGACATGCCATTTGCCGTCGGCCTGCCGCTCGGCAACGCGGGCGATACCCCGATCGAGCAGGTCGAGCGCCGACTGGATGGCGTCGCGCGTCGCGCCGCGGGTTGCCGTCGAAATCGTCTCGCGTTCCTCGAAGGCGGTTTCGATGGTGTTTTCGAGGCTCGTCAGATCGGGTTTCGACATGAATTCGCTCCATTACCAAGCTGTTAAGGGGCCGCACCTTAACCTGTTTTGAAAGTCGCCGGACCCTATGTGAAGGCTTGGTGAGGGTCAATCGCGGCTGCGTCACGGGACGGCGCAAGTGAATAATTGGACGGGTAGGTAGTATGACTCCTATGGAAAAGGCGGGGTGGACGCCGCTGCCGCATTCGGACGAGGATCTGGAGCGGTCGAAAAGCGTGCCGGACACGCCGCAGACGCGTGCCGAGACCTACCGGCTGGCCTGGAACGATCCCGACTTCATGACGCGGCGCGAATTGCGCGCGGTCAGACTGCAACTCGAACTGTTGAAGCCGGAGATGATCCTGGCCGAGCGCGGCATCCGCTCGACCGTCATCCTGTTCGGCGGGGCGCGCATCCCCGAGCCGGACGGTGAAGCCTGGGCAGCCAAAAACGAGACGCAGAAGAAGAACCTCGAGAAAAACAGTAAATATTACGAGGAAGCGCGAAAATTCGCCCGCCTCTGCTCGCAGCAGTCGGCCACCTCTTATTATCGCGAATTCGTCGTGGTGACAGGCGGCGGACCCGGCGTCATGGAAGCCGGCAATCGCGGCGCCGACGATGTCGGCGCACCGTCGATCGGCCTCAACATCGTGTTGCCGCACGAGCAGGCGCCGAATGCCTATGTGACGCCGGAGCTCTGTTTCAACTTCCACTATTTCGCTGTCCGCAAGATGCACTTTGTCATGCGCGCCAAGGCTGTCGCGGTGTTTCCGGGCGGCTTCGGCACGATGGACGAATTCTTCGAGACGCTGACCCTGATCCAGACCGGCCGCATGGAGCGCGTGCCGGTGATCCTGTTCGGCAAGGCGTTCTGGAAAAGGGCGATCGACCTCGATTTCCTCGCCGAGCAAGGCACGATCACCCCCGGCGACCAGGACATCATCGATTTCGTCGACACCGCCGACGAGGCCTGGGGGATCATCAGCCGCTTCTACCAGCTTTAGGCCGCGGGCTGTATCGATCCGGCTGCACGAAGCAACCGCCTCAAGCGGTGACGTCGACGATCGCGGTGAGGAATTCGGCAAGGTCGTCGGTGACGAAATCCACATCGTCCTCGTTGGCCGGATCACGTTCCCAGATCTCCGAGAAGGTCGGCTCGAAGTTGCGCGGCACGACCAGCACCGTGGTCATGCCCAGCGATTTCGGCACGGACAGGTTGCGGGCCAGATCCTCGAACATCACCGCATTGTGGCCGGTGACGGCGTGGAGTTCCGCAAACTTCTCGTAGGTGCGGCGCGCCGGCTTGGGGTTCAGCCCGGCAGCGACGATATCGAAGATGTCGTCGAAATGATCAAGGATGCCGAGCTGGCGCGCGGTGCGTTCGGCATGCCTGCGGTCGCCATTGGTGAAGATGAACTTGCGGCCGGGAAGCTGGCGGATGGCGGTGCCGAGAACGGGATCGGGAACCAGCCAGGAATAGTCGATATCATGGACCTTTTCGAGAAAATCGTCGGGATCGATGCCGTGGCGCGCCATCAGACCGTTCAGCGTCGTGCCGTATTCCCGGTAGAGTTCCTTCTGCAGCTTGCGGGCATCGTCGCGTGGCAGCGTCAGCAGTTCTCCGACATAGGCGGTCATCTTCACGTCGATCTGCGAGAACAGGTTCGAATGGTGCGGATAGAGCGTGTTGTCGAGGTCGAACACCCAGTCGGTGACATGGGCAAAACGGGCGGGATCCGGGAGCGTGGTCATGCAATCCTTATGGCACGAAACAGTGCTTTTGGCAGAGGCTTTATCCACAACTTATGCGCGTTGCGAGTGGCGAAAATGGCGCCATGATTCAAACTTTAAGCATCGCCGAAAGGTGGCATTCAGGGCTTGCTGGCACAGAGTCGGTTCAGGGGGAACCAGCGATGAGCCGCATATTTCTGAAGTCTGCCGCCGTCGCTTTCGCCTCTGTCGCGGTCTCGCTTTTGTTGACGCTGATCATCGTCCCGGCAATCGGCTTCCCGTTCAACCGCACGATCTGGCTAACATCCACGGTCTGCCCGCTCGCGCTTGCCTGGATCGCTAGCGCCTACACCTTCTGGCAGAGCGAGAGGTTGAAAAGCGCCCATCGCGACCTCGCCCGCGCTCATGCACAGCTCGCCGCAGCGCATCGGCGCCTGTCGGAAAAGGTGAGCCGCGACGACATGACCGGCATGCTCAACCGCGAGAGCTTCTTTGCGGCGCTCGAGGCCTCCCGGCGTAAATCCGATCGCGGTGCGTTGCTGATCATCGATGCCGACCACTTCAAGATCATCAACGACAGCTACGGCCATCTGACCGGCGACGAGGCGTTGCTCCTCATTGCAAGCGCGATCGAGCGCGGCGTGCGCAGCGGCGACGTGATCGGCCGCATCGGCGGCGAGGAATTCGGTGCGTTTCTGGTCGGCGCCACCGAACAGGAAGCCAAACGCGTCGCCGAACGCATTCGCGGTGAAGTCGAGCTGATCCGCTTCCGTCCCGTCGATGAGCGGGTCATACCCCTCACCGTCAGCATCGTTGGTGTTACCTGCGGCGAGGATGCCGGCGTATCGGATCTGATGCGTGCCGCCGACCGCTGCCTTTACCAGGCCAAGCATCGCGGCCGCAATCTGACCATCCTGGACAGGGACATTTCCGAAGCGGCCTGAGCGGTCTCGCGCATTAAGGAAATCCTAACGCTGTTTGGACTCAGCCGGGCCGCTTACACGGCTTAAGCAAAGTGTGCCGCTAGTTTGGCACGGAATTGGCTTCTCCTGGCGAGCATGTGCCGTTCAGGGAACGCCATGCGTGGATCGAAGCCCATCGAGAGACGTGCCATGAGTTCCTTAACCAAGAACATGAGTTTCTTCACCAAGAAAATATCGCGCCGCACGATCATGCAGGTGCTGATCGCATTGCCGGCCCTGTCGCTGTTCCGCAAGCTGCCCGATACCGATCCGGACGCGATCATCGAGGTCAATGGTTGGATCCTCAAAAGGAGCGACCTCACTTGATCTTCGACAGCTATGAGGCATTTCGCGCTGCGAATTTCACCGCCAAGGTCTGCATTCTCGGCTCCGGGCCAGCCGGCACCACGATCGCCAGGAAACTCGGCGCGGCCGGCATTCCTGTTGTGGTGCTGGAGGCCGGCTCTCGCGAGTTCGGCGACGATTCGCAGGATTTCTACCGCGGCGTCACGGTCGGCGACCCCTATTTCGATCTCGACGTCACCCGGTTGCGCTTCATGGGCGGCAGCTCCAATCACTGGGCCGGCTGGTGCCGGGTGCTCGACGGCCAAGATTTCGAGCCCAAGGCCTGGGCGCCGGATACCGGCTGGCCCATCAGCCGTGCCGACATCGAGCCTTATCTGCCCGAAGTCCAGGACATCCTGGAACTTCCCGACTTCCGGCCGGATGTGCCGATCTCGGACGATATTCGCTGGGTGCAGCTGATCAAGAGCCCGGCCGTACGCTTCGGCGAAAAATTCGCCGACGAACTCGACAGGAGCAGGAACGTGGCCGTGGTGCTCAGCACCTATGCCACCGAGCTTACCGGCGACGGCAAGAGGGTAACCGGCGCCAAACTGTGGTCGAACGGCCAGGATGCCGGCTCTTTCACCGCCGACTATTTTGTCGTCTGCACCGGCGGCTTGGAAAACTCGCGGCTGCTTCTGTGGTCGAACCAGCGCTCGAACGGCGGCGTGGTGCCGAAGGCGACAGCGCTCGGCCGCTATTGGATGGAGCATCCGACCTTCGAGGGCGGCAATGCCATCCTCGCCGACTATAGCGAGTTCGAGGTCGACGCCACCAACGAGGCTTTCTTCTCGCCGACGCTGGCGGCCATGGAGCGCCTCGGAATCATGAATTTCGGCATCAGGCTGATCGAGACACCGTACCCCGGCATCAAAAGCGTCATCGCCGACCTCGCCTGCACGGCGCCCGAGATGGCCGAATGGGTGTCTTATCAGCTCAGCCAGAACCTGCGCTGCGCCGCCCAGCTCTATGTCGCCTGGGAACAGGCGCCGCTGGCCTCGAACCAGATCCGGTTGTCGAAGACCGATGTCGATCCTGCCGGCGTGCCGCGCATCGAGCTGCACTGGAAAAAGTCGGAGCTGGAGCGCCGTACGCTCCTCGAGGGCTTGAGGCTGTTCGGCAAGACGCTCGTCCGGGAGGATCTCGGCCGGGTGCGCATCGCCGACTGGCTCGCCAGTGGCGGGGACTATCCGACGAATGAGGAACTGGCCGGTCACCACCATATGGGCGGCACGCGTATGGGCACGAATGTGACCAAGAGCGTGGTGGACGCCAACTCGAAGGTGCACGGCATGGACAATCTCTATGTCGGCGGTTCCTCCGTGTTCTGCACGTCCGGCGAATGCAACCCGACGACGACAATCATCGCATTGGCCTGCCGGCTGGGCGATCACCTCGGCAAACTCATTGGCGTGTAGATGGCCGGCCCAGCCGGGCCGGCCGAGGGGTCGTCATCACAGTGCGCCACCAATGACGCCCGCGCCGATCGGCTGCGAGCGTCCGAGCCTGCCAGTGTCTAAAGTTTCGCCGGGTCGAGCGCCGGCTTGCCCTTGTGGCGTCCGATGATCGCTGCCATTTCGGCGACGTTCTGGAAGGCATCGCGCAAAACGTCGAAGGACGGCAGCACGAAATAGGCGCGCTGGAACTTGTCGATCTCGTAGCTGGTGCGCATCACCGTTTCCAGTTCGAAGGGGACATGGTGCGCGTCCTTGCTTTCAATCGCGAATTGAAGTTCCGCAAAGGACGACATCAGCCCGGCGCCGAAAGCCTTCAGCGGTTGGCCTGGTTCCTGGATCAGCCCGTATTCGACAGTGTACCAGTAGAGGCGGCTGATCATCTCGTCACCACCGAGCGCGATCAGATGCTCGGCCTTCTCGCCATACATCTGCATGAAATCGGCAAAGACCGGCTGCGTCAGCGCCGGCACATGGCCGAAGAAGTCGTGGAACATATCCGGCTCGACGATGTAGTCGAGCTCTTGTTTCGTCCGCAGCCAGTTGGTGACCGGAAAGCGGCGGTTGGCGAGGTGGACGAAGAAGGCTGGTGCGGGAATGAGGCCCGGCACGGCGACGATTTCCCAACCGGTAAGCTTGCGCAGCTTTTCGCTGACGACACCGAAATCCGGAATCTTGTCGAGCAGGCCCAGCGTGGCGACGCCGTCGAGATAGGAACGGTGTGCCAACTTTTTAGTCAGCTTCGTCTGGCGGTCGCACAGCGTACGCCACACCGCCTGCTCGTCGGCGGTGTAGTTGTAGCTCTGCTCCACCGTGAAATCGGCACGGCAGACCGAATAGTCGCCGCGAAGGCCTTGGGCCGCGCATTCGCGGGCGTAATCGGCAACGCTCATCGTCATGGCTGTTCTCCCTGGAAATCACGACTAACATTATAAAAGTTTAGCCGGGTCCGGTGAGGCAAATCCGCTTTGATGATGGCCCGAACAGGCGATTTGAGGTAAAAGCCACCACAGCAAAGCTGCAGGAGAGTGAAAGTGCCTCAGTTTGACGATTTTGAGATCAAGATGCTCGATATCTTGCAGCGCGATGGGCGCAAGCCTGTGTCCGAACTGGCCCAGGAGATCGGCCTGTCGACGACGCCATGCGCGCGCCGCTTCGAGGCTCTTCAGAGCGCCGGCATCATCAAGGGCTTTGCCGCTGTGCTCAGCCGCCGCGCCATCGGCCTGATGGTCGAAGTGTTCATTCAGGTGCGCCTGGTAACCCACAGCGACGGTTCGCCCGAAACCTTCATCGCCGCCGTGCAGCGCATGGACGAGGTGTCGTCGTGCTGGACGCTGACCGGCGACTACGATTTCCTGCTGCATGTGATGGTGCCGTCGGTCGACGAGCTCAACGCCTTTGTCATGCACCGGCTGATGCGGCTCGACGGCGTGCGCGATGTCCACACGCAGCTCGTGCTGCAGAACATCAAGGGGCCGGGCCACGTGCCGCTTGGGCACCTCAGGCGATGAAATTGTATCTCGCCGTCTGCATTTCTGCGGAAAAGCTGCACGGAAACTGCTGAACCGGGCCAGCTGCAGGCCCAGATCGCCGACCAGGATGATCGGACCGCCATCGCAAAAGGTCCTTCATGAAAATCGTCCTGATCAATCCGCCGCATACCGCAATCGGCAGCCGCGTGCCCGACGACCATTTGCCGCCGCTCGGCCTGCTGGCACTGGGCGGCCCGCTGATCGACGCCGGCCATGACGTGCGGCTCGTCGATGCCGAGTTCGGACCGATGCCGCTTGCCGCGGCCGTGCAAGATGCGTTGAGCGATCATCCCGATTGCATTCTGATCGGCCATTCCGGTTCGACCTCGGCGCACCCGACAGCCCTGGAGATTGCACGAATTGTCAAGCACCGCGGCCCGGCGACGATGGTGATCTATGGCGGTGTGTTCCCGACCTATCACTGGCGCGACATCCTTGCCGAAACGGATGTCTTCGACTTCATCGTGCGCGGCGAAGGCGAGGCGACCATCGTCGCCCTGGTCGAGGCGCTGCAAAGGCGCCGGCCGCTGTCTGACGTGGCGGGCATCGCCTTTCGCGACGATTTGCGCCGTCCCTTTGCCACCAAGGCGGCAGGCACCATCGCCGACCTTGATGAATACCGCGTCGGCTGGGACCTGATCGATGTCAGTCGTTACAGTTATTGGGGCGGCAAGCGCGCGGTGGTCATGCAGTTTTCCCGAGGCTGCCCGCATCTGTGCAACTATTGCGGCCAGCGCGGCTTCTGGACGCGATGGCGGCATCGCGACCCCGTGAAATTCGCGCAGGAGATCGCCTGGCTGCACCGCGAGCACGGCGTCGAGCTGATCAACCTTGCCGACGAGAACCCGACCTCGTCCAAAAAAGCATGGCGCGCCTTTCTCGATGCGATGATCGCCGAGAACGTGCCGGTCCTGATCGTCGGCTCAACCCGCGCCGACGACATCGTTCGCGATGCCGACAGCCTGCATCTCTACCGCAAGGCAGGCGTCATCCGTTGGCTGCTGGGCATGGAAAACACCGACGAGCAGACGCTTGCATTGATCCGCAAGGGCGGCAGCACTTCATCTGACCGCGAGGCGATCCGGCTGCTGCGCCTCAATGGCATCCTGTCGATGGCGACCTGGGTGGTCGGTTTCGAGGACGAGCGTTTTCGCGATCTCTGGCGCGGCTTCCGGCAGCTCATCGCCTACGACCCGGACCAGATCCAGGCGCTGTATGTCACGCCGCACCGCTGGACGCCGTTCTTCAGGATCGCCAGGGACCGCAAGGTGATCCAGCTGGACGCCCGCCTGTGGGACTACAAGCATCAGGTGCTGCGGATGACCCGGCTCAAGCCGTGGATGCTGTTCTTCAGCGTCAAGCTGATCGAACTGGCGGTGCAGTCCCGACCCAAGGCCCTGACGCGTGTCCTGTTCCACAAGGATCCAGAGCAACGGCATTCGATGCGCTGGTATACAAAAATGGGCCGCCGCGTCTGGTTCCGCGAAGTCTGGGGCTTTCTCGCGCGGGATCGCCGTCTTGACGACGGTCCGACGCTGGCCGCGTTCTGGGGTGCACCGCAGGACGAGGAAGAGCAATCGATGACGTTCTTACATCAGGTCCGCAAGCCTGCCGAACCCGCCATCGGGATTTCGCCGAGCGCCTGAGTCCAACAATGGCCGACCCAACAAAGCCCGACAAGCTGTCAGCCTGCGCTCAAGGCACGATCAGCGTGCCGGCGCCGTGTTCGGTAAACAGTTCGAGCAGCACGGAATGCGGCGTCTTGCCGTTGAGGATGACGACGCCCTCGACGCCGCGCTCGATCGCCTCGATGCAGGTCTCGACCTTGGGGATCATGCCGCCCGACACCGTGCCGTCCTTGATCAAGGCCTTGGCCTCGGCCACGGTCAGCTCATCGATGAGCTTCTTGTTCTTGTCGAGCACGCCGGGCACGTCGGTGAGGAACAAAAGGCGTGTCGCCTGGCAGGCACCGGCAATCGCGCCGGCGAAGGTGTCGGCATTGATGTTGTAGGTGTGGCCGTCGCGGCCCGGCGCCACCGGCGCCAGCACCGGGATCATTTCGGACCGCGCCAGAAGGTCGAGCAGCGTGCGGTCGACCTCGATCGGCTCGCCGACGAAGCCGAGATCGAGCACGCGCTCGATATTGGAGTCCGGGTCGATCATCGTCTTGCGCGCCTTTTCGGCGAAAACCATATTGCCGTCCTTGCCGCACAAGCCGATCGCCCATTCGCCCTCGGCATTGATCAGCGCGACGATCTCCTTGTTGATCGAGCCGGCCAGCACCATCTCGACGATCTCGACCGTCTTCTGGTCGGTGACGCGCAGGCCGCCCTCGAACTTCGATTCGATGCCCATCTTGCTCAGCATGGCGCCGATCTGCGGCCCGCCGCCATGGACGACGATCGGGTTGACGCCGGATTGTTTCAGCAGCGCGATGTCGCGGGCGAAGGCCTTGCCGAGTGCAATGTCGCCCATGGCATGGCCGCCATATTTCACCACGACCGTCTTGTTTTCGTAGCGCTGCATATAGGGCAGCGCCCTCGAAAGCAGCGCGGCCTGCATTTCGGCGGTGGCGGCGAGGTCCGTCATCGGCATGGTTCCCAGCTTGGCATGAACGGCGGCGTCTTAGCGGGAATTGGAGCAGGGGGCAAACGGCTTTGCTGTCACATCAGGTTAAATCGGCCCGCTTTTATGCCGGCATCTGCAGCGGCGCCCGCCGCGCCTGCCATCCCGAAATCTTTTCCATTTGCGCGGCGAACGACAACAAGGTCTCCTCGTCGCCGGGGCGGCCGGCGGCCTGGATGCCGAGCGGCAGGCCGGCATCGGTGACATGGACAGGCAGCGCGATCGACGGTTGGCCGCTGACGTTCTGGATCGCCGGCCAGTGGGTGAACCACAGGCTCTTGTCCATCAACTCGCCGAACAGCGGCTTGAATTTCAGCAGACGGGCAAGCCGCAGCCTGTCGAGCACGTCCTCTATGAACGCATCGGCGCCCTTCGGGTCCATGGCGCCGCAGGCGAGCGGCGGATGGGCGATAACAGGCATCAGCACGGCATCGTACGGCGCGGTCTCGGTGATCAGGCGGCGCGACGTGGCGTGCAGCCGCTGCAGGCCGGCGTAGATCTCGCCGGCCGAGACGATCTCGCCGAAGCGGCTCATCAGACGCGTGGAGCGCTCGACGTCGCCCGAAACGGAGCGGCCGACGCGCAAGACTTCAATGCGCATCGCGCCGGCGACTGCCGCAGCCACCGTCCTGGCGAAATCGGCGATGAAGTCGCGACCGATATAGGGCAGGTCGATCTCCTCGATCGTATGGCCGCCTTCGCGCGCCAATGCTATAGCCATGTCCAGTGCCGTCAGCGTCTCGGCCGATATCGGCAGGCCGAGCGGCGATTTCCGATAGACGGCCAGTTTCAGCTTGCCGGGGTCGCGCGCCGCCGCGGCGGCAAAAGTTCCCCTCGGCGGCGGCGCCGCATACGGTGACAGCGGATCGGGTCCATGCGTCAGGTCGAGCAGCAAGGCCGAATCCCGGACCGAGCGGGCAACCGCGTGGTCGACGACCAGACCGTACCAGCTTTCGGTGACGAGCGGCGACAGCGGCACACGGCCGCGCGAGGTTTTCAGCCCGACCAGCCCGGTGCAGGCGGCGGGAACGCGGATCGAGCCACCGCCATCCGAAGCATGTGCCACCGGCACGACGCCGGCCGCGACCAGCGCCGCCGCACCCCCGGACGAGCCGCCGCTGGTATGGGCCGTATTCCACGGATTGCGGGTGATGCCGAAAGCGGTGGATTCGGTCATCAGCCTCAGCCCATGTTCGGGCGAGGTGCTGGTGGCGATCGGGACAAGGCCGGCGGCCAGATGGCGTTCGGTCATCACCGAGTCGAAATCGGCAACGAAAGCCGGAATGCGGCTGCCGCCGTGCGTCGGCACGCCTTTCATAGCGATGCCGAGATCCTTCAGGGCAAAGGGCACACCGGCCAGCGGCAGCTTGCGGTCGATGGTTTTCGCCCGCGTCCGCGCCGCCTCGTAAAGCGGCTCGGCGATGGCATTGATGTCCGGGCGAGTGGCCTCGGCCCGCGCGATCGCCGCATCGACGAGTTCCTGCGGCGAGATTTCTCCCTTGCGCACCATGCCGGCCAGGCCGATTGCGTCATGTTCCCACAAGGCCCGTTCGACGGACATTCTTGCTTCCCCCAAATATTGGCAAGCTAGAGCATCGGACCCAAAAGTGGAAACCGGTTTTGAGAAAATCCGATGCTCAAACAAAATCGGCTCTTTTCTTGGCAATCGAAGTTCACGACGCTCTCGCTGCCCAGAACGCTTCCGCCGTTGCAAATAGATTGCAATCGCCTAATTTGGCAGCCGATGACGCCGCAGGATATCAGCAATCTGATTATCCGGACTTCGATGAAGGACCGGGCTGCGTTCGATCTGCTCTACCGGCAGACCAGCGCGAAACTTTTTGGCGTCTGCCTTCGTGTATTGAAGGACCGGGGAGAGGCAGAAGAGGCGCTGCAAGAGGTCTTCGTCAAGATATGGACGAAGGCGGATCGTTTCGCCGTCTCGGATCTAAGCCCGATTTCCTGGCTGGTGGCCATTGCGCGCAATCATGCGATCGACCGGATAAGGGCGCGGCGAGAGCCTGCCGCCTACATCGATGCCGCGCTGGACGTGGCCGATCCGGCGCCGGGACCAGAGGCTGCGGCTGTTGCGGGCGGTGAATCCGAGCGCATCTATCGTTGTCTCGATGAATTGGAAAAGGACCGGGCGGCGGCCGTCCGGAGCGCCTATCTGGATGGCGAAAGCTATGCCGAATTGGCCGCACGCCATGGCGTGCCGCTGAACACGATGCGGACCTGGCTGCGGCGCAGCCTGTTGAAGCTCAGAGAGTGTCTGGAAAGATGACGCCGGCAGAGGATAACGGACCGGAACCTGGGGGCGACGACCTGTTCGCCGCCGAATACGCTCTTGGCGTGCTTGACGCGGACGAACGCGAGATCGCGTCACGCCGCATCGACGCGGACGCCGCTTTCGCGCGCCTTGTCGATGCCTGGGAGGCGCATCTTTCGCCGATGGCCGCCGCCTATCCGGAGACAGAGCCGCCGATCAGGGTCAAGGAGGCATTGGATCGCCGGCTGTTCGTTGCAGGGCCTCGCGCCGGTCTGTGGTCGAGCCTTGCCTTCTGGCGCGGCCTTGCCGCCGCCGCTGTCGCGGCGCTGGCGATCTATGTCGCCGTGCCGTACTTCAACCCGCCGGTCGAGCAGCCGCGGCTCATCGCCTCGCTGGCTGCCGACGGCAGCGACGTCAGATATCTTGCCGTCTATGACGCTGCCCATCGCGAGGTCGGCTTGTCGCATGTCTCCGGCGAGCGCGCCGCCGGCAAGGATTTCGAGCTGTGGATGATCGAAGGCAAGAACGCGCCGGTCTCGATGGGCGTCATCCCGGCCGGTCAGACCGCGCGTATGACCATATCCCGGGCCGTGCAGGAAAAACTTGCGCAGGGCGCCGTTCTTGCGGTCAGCCTCGAGCCGGCCGGCGGTTCGCCGACCGGCCAGCCGACCGGCCCTGTGGTCGCTGCGGGCGATCTGAAGAGCATCTGATCGCCTCTGTCTGCCGACTTTTCGAGAAGATTTTAAATCTATCGCCTGTGGTGACGTTAGCTTGGAAGCATGTAGGCTGTAAGGTTCCTGCCCTGAAAATCATGCTCGCCGTTACAAAAAATAAAATTTTCTCCTGAACGGCGAAACTCGGGCATTTATCCCCCGTATCTCCTTGCGCCCCAAAGAGGGGAAGAAAATAAACTGAGGAGATAGAAATAATGCGTAAGTTCGCCACCCTTTTGTTTGCCGGAACGGTCGCCGTCTCCGCGCTCGCCACCGCCGCCTATGCCCAGAATCCGATGGTCGGCGGCGCCGCCATGTATGCCACCAGGAACATCGTCGAGAACGCCGTCAATTCGAAGGATCACACGACGCTGGTCGCGGCCGTCAAGGCCGGTGGTCTCGTCGACACGCTCCAGAGTGCCGGTCCCTTCACCGTGTTCGCGCCGACCAACGAGGCCTTTGCAGCACTTCCGGCCGGCACCGTCAACACGCTGCTCAAGCCCGAAAACAAGGACAAGCTGGTCAATATCCTGACCTGCCACGTCATCGGTGCCAAGGCGATGGCCGCCGACGTCGCCAAGATGGCCATGGACGATGGTGGCGCGCACAAGGTCAAGACGGCTGGCGGCTGCGAGCTGACGCTCAAGGCCGACGGCGGCAAGGTCACCGTGACCGACGAGAACGGCAATGTCGCCAATGTGACGGTCGCCGATGTCGAGCAGTCGAACGGCGTTATCCACGTCATCGACAAGGTTCTCCTGCCGAAGATGTAACGAAGGGGTCGTCGCCAGCGAAGATATGGCTGAGGCACGATGCCGAGTGCGCGGGTTCCGCTTGCGTGACCCGCGCAATCGGCAAGCGTACACTCCGCGCCGCCGCTGTTGGCGTGGGGCAGGTGCGGAGTGCCCGTTGTCGGGAACTGGCCGTCACCAGCTTTTGATTTCCATGTGACGGTCGAATTTGGCAAAGGGACATAGGAGGAATGGTGATGATCCGGCGCGATTTTCTTTGGAGCGGTGCCGCTGTGGCATTGTTGGCAGGCACGGCAGCAGCGCTGCGCATGGGCCGGCCGCAGGACGCACACGCGACCGAAACCTTCGAGGTCACCAAGACCGAGGCCGAGTGGCGCGCCATCCTGTCCGATGCGGCTTTCAATGTGCTGCGCAAGGAAGGCACCGAATATCCCGGCACCAGCCCGCTGCTCAACGAACACCGCAAGGGCATTTTCGCCTGCGCCGGCTGCGACCTGCCGCTCTATTCCTCCGAGACGAAGTTCGATTCCGGCACCGGCTGGCCGAGCTTCTGGCAGGAGATTCCCAACGCCGTCGGCATGACCGTGGACAGGTCCCTCGGCATGACCCGAACCGAAGTCCACTGCCGCCGCTGCGGCGGTCATCTCGGGCATGTCTTCGACGACGGCCCGCCGCCGACCGGCTTGCGTCATTGCATCAACGGCGTCGCCTTGACCTTCAAGCCGGCCACCGCCTGACCTAAAGCGCTCGCGTTTGACCGGCCTCACGCGACGCGCTTTAGGTTGTTGTCTTATGCATGTCGTTATCGCAAAACCGCTGCGCACTTTTGCGCGACATGCATTAGAGCGCCGCGCGTCCTTTGGACGCGCCAAGTTGCGCTATCAGTGTCCGCCACCTCCGCCCGCCTGCTCGGCCGGCTTGCGGATGACCATGGTGAAGATCGCCAGCGTGGCGAACAGCGCCGTCAAGAGATAGAACACGTCCATGAAGGACAGCAGCGAGGCCTGCTGCTGGACCATAGCAGACAGTTTGGAGATCGCCGCCTTGGACGCGTCCAGGCCGGCATTCTGCTGGAGGTCGAGCGTCATGTTCTGCAGCTTGGTCTGCGCCTCGGCACTGCCCCATTGCACATGCTCAGCCATCCTTGCGTAGTGGAAGGCGTTGCGATCGATCAGCACGGTGTTGATGACGGCAAGGCCGACAGCGCCGCCGAGATTGCGGGTGAGGTTGAACAGGCCGGATGCATTCTTCAGCCGGTCAGGCGGCAGCGTTCCCAGCGCAATGTTGTTGATCGGCACCATGCACAGCATCATCGAGGCGCCGCGCAGGATCTGCGGCACCAAAAGCTCCCAGAAATCCCAGTCGGCGGTCAGATAGGTCATGCGCCAGGTGCCGGCTGCGAAGCCGAAGAAGCCGATCATCATCATCAGCCGCGGATCCATCTTGCGCGACAGGATGCCGGAAATCGGCGCGGTGGCGAACATCGCCAGCCCGCTGACGAACAGCGCCTCGCCGATCATCAGGGAATCGTAGCCGCGGATACGCCCGAGGTACACCGGATAGAGATAGGTCAGGCCGTAGAGGCCGATGCCGATGACGAAGGAGAACAGCGAGCCGAAAGCGAAGTTGACATTGGTGAAGGCTTTCAGGTCGACGATCGGCTCCTCTGCGGTGAAGGCGCGCCAAAAGAACAGCACCGCGCCGGCCGTCATCAGGATGGCGCAGACGAACACGGCCTGGTCTTGGAGCCAGTCGTTGTTTGGACCTTCCTCGAGCACATATTCCAGCGAGCCGAGGAAGGCCGCCATGCCGGCAAGGCCCCACCAGTCGAACTTGCGGAACAGGCTGAGATTGGGCTTGTCGAAGTCGATCAGCGACCACGCCGCGGCGGTCACCAGGATGCCGGGCACCACATTGATCAGAAACAGCCAGTGCCATGACGTGGCATGGCTGATGTAGCCGCCGACGGTCGGGCCGATGGTCGGCGCCAGCGTCGCCACCAGGCCGATCATCGGCGACACCATGGCGCGGCGCGACGGCGGGAAGATGGTGAAGGCGGCAGCGAAGACGCTTGGAATCATGCCGCCGCCGATGAAGCCCTGGATGGCGCGGTAGACGATCATCTGGTCGATGTTGGTGGCGGTCGCCGCCAGCGCGCTGGCCGCGGTGAAGCCAGCCGCGGAGACGGTGAACAGCACGCGCGTCGACAGCATCCGGCTGAGAAAACCGGACAGCGGGATCATGATGACTTCGGCGATCAGATAGGCAGTCTGCACCCACGGAATTTCGTCGGAGCTTGCGCTCAAGCCCGCCTGGATTTCGGCCAGCGAGGCCGAGACGATCTGGATATCGAGGATCGCCATGAACATGCCGAACACCATCGCCAGGAAGGCGATGATGCGGCGCGGCTCGATGTGATCGACCGACTTGGCCGGCGCCGATCCCGCGGTCAGGGTTGCGGTCGCCATGGCGTTGCTCCGGGGCCTGCTTACTTCGACGCAGAAGGTGCGGTGCGGCTGTCGACTGCGACGACGACGCTGAGGCCAGCGCGCAGCTTGCCTGTCTTCAGCACATCCGCCGGCACGTCGATGCGAACCGGGACGCGCTGCACGACCTTGGTGAAATTGCCGGTGGCATTTTCCGGCGGCAACAGCGAGAACACCGCGCCGGATGCCGGCGCCAGCGACGACACCGTGCCTTCGAAATCCTGGCCGTCGATCGCGTCGACCGAAATCCTGACCTTTTCGCCAGGCACCAGCCGGGCAAGCTGGGTCTCCTTGAAATTGGCGACGATGTAGAGCTTATCCATCGGCACGATGACGGCGAGCTTCTGTCCGGGGCTGATCAGGTCGCCTTGCTCGACCGAGCGGTTGCCGACGACACCGTCATAGGGCGCGCGCAGCACGGTGAAGGACAGGTCCCGCGCGGCCTTGTCCCGGGCAAGCTGCAGCGACGCCAGCGTGCTTGCCGTCTCCGCGCGCTGCGCCTGGAGCACACCGATATTGGCCTCAGCCGCCGCGATCTGGGCGTCGGCGCCTACAAGGGCGGCATTGGCCTGCTCGACCGCGGTCTGGGCATCATCCAGTTGAGCCTGGGTGCCGACATGCGTCTTGAGCAATTGGGCAGCGCGCGCTTGAACACGCGCCGCATTGGCGGCGGCGGCCTGGTCGGCCGTCTTCTGCGCCTGCGCCTGCTCGAGCGATGCGCGCGCCGCCTCGGTCTGGGCGTCGATCCGGTGGAGCGTCTTGCTCAAGGTGGCGATCTGCGCCTCGGCCTGGGCGACCGCTATTTTGTAGTCGCCATTGTCGACGACCAGCAACGGGTCGCCGGCCTTGACCTGCTGGTTCTCGGTCACCTTGACCTGATCGACATAGCCGGAGATTTTCGGCGATATGAATGCCATGTCGGCCTGGACATAGGCATCGTCGGTTGAGATCATGAAGCGCCCGTCGGTCCAGTAATCGTAGCCATACCAGGCCCCTGCGCCCAGCAAGCCAAGCGCGATGATCGGCAACAGAAAGGAGCGTGCCGAACGTTTCTTTTTCGCCGGCGCCTCGGCCGGAGGACTTATTGCGGGCTCGGTCGGTGCGTTCGGCGCTTCGGTTGCTGGCGCGACCTTGGCGTTGGGGAATGGACGGACTTCGGCGGTGGGGGTCGCGTTCGAGGACATGGGAATCTCTCTTGGCATCTCTCTGGAAACTGGCATCTCTCTGGAAATCAGTTAGACTGAACCGTTCGGTTCGATGCGAACATTGACTTAGCGCGGAGAGAGGCCCATATCAAGAGCGATCGAACCGATCGGTTCGAATATTTTTCGAGGTGTGACGTTATGACCGAGCCCGACAAGGACCAGTGCGATCTGCTGGATGGCCTGCGTCGCGGCCGCCCGGCGGCGGGACAGGACCCGGTCAAGCGCAGCCAGATCATCGAAGGCGCGCGGCGTGTCTTCATCGACAAAGGCTTCGAAGCGGCGTCGATGAACGACATCACGCGCGAGGCCGGCGTTTCCAAGGGCACGATCTATGTCTATTTCGCCAACAAGGAAGAGCTGTTCGAAGCGCTGATCGAGGAAGAACGCGGCACGATCTTCAAGAACATGTACGATTTGCTCGACCGCGCCGACGACCTTCGCGAGACGCTGGTGAAGTTCGGCAAGGTGCTGTCCCTCAAGATCACCTCGGCCAAGGTCATCCAGGCTCAGCGCACGGTAATCGGCGCGTCCGACAGGATGCCCGAAATTGGCGCGCGTTTTTACGAACGCGGCCCGAAACGCGGCCACGACAAGGTCGTTGCTTTTCTCAATGCCGCCATCGATCGCGGCCTGCTCAAGATCGACGATGTCGATCTTGCCGCCTATCAGTTCACCGAACTGTGCCTGGCTGGCCTTTTCCGCCAGTGCATATTCGCCTACCGCACCAAAGCCCCGAGCCAGGATGAAATCGACCACATCGTCAGGTCGGGCGTCGGCATGTTCCTGAAGGCTTACGGCACCGAAAGGCTTGCCACGGAAGAAAGCACCCAGACGATTGCACTGGAGGCAAAGTCCTAGCCGCCATTGGCCGCGAGCACGATCGCCGCGCGCAATTCCTCGAGGCCCTCGTTCCTTTCCGACGACGTCGCGAGAACGAACGGAAACGCGGCCGGCCGCTTCTTGATCTTCTGCAGTGTCTCTTCGATCAATCGCGGCACGCCGGCCGCCTTGATCTTGTCGGTCTTGGTCAGCACGATCTGGTAGGACACCGCCGCCTTGTCGAGCAGCGACAGCACTTCGTCATCCTTCGCCTTGATGCCATGGCGGGCGTCGATCAGCACGTAGACGCGCTTCAGCGTGACGCGGCCCTTGAGATAGTCGAAGACGAGTTTCGTCCAGTCGTCGACCTTCTCTTTGGGCGCGGTGGCGTAGCCGTAGCCCGGCATGTCGACCAGCGCCATCGGCGGCAGATCGGCGCCTTCGCCGGAAAATCCGCCCGGAACGAAATAGTTGAGTTCCTGCGTCCGCCCCGGCGTGTTGGACGTGCGCGCCAGTCCCTTCTGATTGACCAGCGCGTTGATCAGCGACGATTTTCCGACATTCGAGCGGCCGGCGAAGGCGATCTCCGGCGGCCCTTCCGGTGGCAGGAATTTCATTGCCGGCACGCCGCGGATGAAGATCCACGGCCGCGTGAACAGCTCGATGCCGATCACGGTCTTGTTCAACGCGTTCAAACCGCTGCCTCCAGAAGAGAAATATCGGCGCCACGAATGGCATTGAGATTGCGGCTGATCTTTTCCACCGGCCAATCCCACCACGCCGCCGCCAAAAGCCGCCGGATGGTCCTGTCGTCGAAGCGCATCTTCACCACCTTGGCCGCATTGCCGGCGACGATCGCATAGGGCGGCACGTCATGCGTCACCACCGACTTTGCCGCAACGATGGCGCCATGGCCGATCGTCACGCCGGGCAGGATCGCCGCTTCCATGCCGATCCATACATCATTGCCGACCACTGTGTCGCCACGCAATTCCCTCGACCAGGTCGCCGGGTCGAAACCCTCTTCCCAGCCATGACCGAAGATGTTGAACGGATAGGTCGAAAAGCCGGACATGGCATGGTTGGCGCCGTTCATGATGAAGCGCGCGCCCTCGGCGATGGCGCAGAACTTGCCGATGATCAGCCGGTCGCGGATCAATGGATAATGATGCAGCACGCATCGCTCGGCGAATTTGTCCGGCCAGTCCGGATCGTCATAATAGGTGAAGTCGCCGATCTCGATGTTCGGCGCCGTGACCAGTCCCTTCAGGAAGCCGACGCGGGTATGCATCGGGATCGGGTGCTTGATGTTGGGGTTGGGTCCGATCATAGATGGCTCCATCGACGAAAAACAGGCAGGTCAAAATAGCGCGATCCGCCCGGCAGCACCAACCGCGTGCGCAGCGGATCATCCTTACCTGTTCATCGAAGGAGCGCTCCTGAAACGACAGCGAGCTTATAGGGATGTGTCGCGGCGGCGTCTACCGGCGGGCCGACTGGTTTCGCCGTTCGCCGGCGGCTCGGCTTGTGCGAAAAAAGCCCCGGTCGGACCGGGGCTTTCCTGGATTCGCAAAAGGGGAGCGCCGGCTATTCCGCCGGTGACGGTTTCTTCCGGAACAGCGCGACCAGATTGTCCCACAACTCGATCTTGGCGCCCTGTCGCTTCATGATCACGCCTTGCTGAATGATCGAAAGCAGATTGTTCCAGGCCCAGTAGATGACGAGGCCGGCCGGAAAACCCGCCATCATGAAAGTGAAGACCACCGGCATCCAGGTGAAGATCATGGCCTGCGTCGGGTCGGGAGGCGTCGGGTTCATGCGCATCTGCAGGAACATGGTCAGGCCCATGATCAGTGGCCAGACGCCGATCATCAACATATCCGGTAGCGCGATCGGAATGAGGCCGAACAGGTTGAAGATCGAGGTCGGGTCGGGCGCCGCCAGATCCTGAATCCAGCCGAAGAACGGTGCGTGCCGCATCTCGATGGTGATGTAGAGCACCTTGTAGAGCGCAAAGAAGACCGGGATCTGCAGCGCCACCGGCCAGCAGCCGGCGAGCGGATTGATCTTCTCGGTCTTGTAGAGCTCCATCATCGCCTGTTGCTGCTTCATCTTGTCGTCCGCGTATTTCTCGCGGATCTCGAGCATCTTGGGCTGCACCTTCTTCATGTTCGCCATCGACGCGTAGGACTTGTTGGCGAGCGGATAGAAGGCGGCCTTGACGACGACGGTGGTGGCCAGGATGGCCAGGCCGAAATTGCCGAAGAATTTGTACATCGTGTCGATCAGATAGAACATCGGCTTGGTGATCCAGATGAACCATCCCCAGTCGATCAAACGGTCGAACAGCCTGATGTTGCGGTCTTCTGCATAGGCGTTGACCTTGGCGACTTCCTTGGCGCCGGCGAAGATTTCGGTCTCGACCGTCGCCGACTGGCCGGCATCAACGGTGATCGGGTCGGTGAGGAAGTCGGCCTGGTAGCGCGGGCGGCCGTCCTCGAAATAGGCGTAACGCGGCTGGAACGGCTGCTTCTCGGCCGGTACCAGCGTCACCGCCCAGTATTTGTCGGTGATGCCCAGCCAGCCATCGGTCGACTTGCTCGGCGTAAACTGCTTGTCCTCCTCGACCGACGAATATGTGTGTTCCTGCAGGCCTTCCGTGCCGGTGACGCCGATCAGCCCCTCATGCAGCACATAGATGCTGGCAACGGCAGGTTTGTCGAAGCGGGTGACACGGCCGTAGTTCGACAGGGTGACTGGGGCTGAACCTGAATTCTGCACAGCGTCCGACACCGTGAACATGTAGTCGCTGTCAACGGAGAAGGTGCGCTTGAAGGTCAGGCCCTTGTCGTTGGTGAAAGTCAGCGTGACGGGGGTCGCCGGGGTCAGCGTCGCATTGCCGTCGACGGTCCACACGGTTTCCGGGCCCGGCACCGTGCCGGTCTTGTCGCTGCCGATAAAGCCGATCTCGGCATAGTAGCCCGTAGGTAGCGCTGCCGGGTTGAGCAGTTCGATCTCGGGCGAGTTCTTGTCGACCGTCAGCGTGTAGTGTTTGAGCTTGAGGTCGTCGAGACGGGCGCCGGTGAGGTTGATCGAGCCCTCCAGGCTCGGCGTGTCGATCCTGACGCGCTTCGTCGACGCCAGCGCCTGCTCGCGGCCGGCCGGCGTCGTGCCGTCGGTTCCCGGTGCATTGGGAATGGCGCCTTGCTGCGGCACCGGCGTTCCGCTGCTGCCCGGACTGGTGCCTTCGGCCGCCTTCTTCTGCTCCGCTAGCCGCTGTTCTTCGATACGGGCCGCCTCGCGTTGCGCCTCGCTGTGCGGCAGCACGTAAAAATACTGCCAAAGCGACAGGATCAGCACCGACAGCGCGATGGTGATGAAGAAGTTCCGGTTGTTTTCCATCGAAAGCCTTGGCCTATCGTGTTCCGCGCAGTCGGCGGGAGAGTTCGGCCTTCAACTGGCCGAACGGAATGGTAAGCACATCTTCGCGCCCGACGATGACATAGTCATTGCCAGGCTCCATGTCACCCGCGGCATGCGTGCGCACGGCTTCTCTCAGCCGCCGCCGGATGCGGTTGCGGACGACTGCGTTGCCGACCTTCTTGGTGACCGTGTAGCCGACGCGAGGCGCCTCTGCGTCGCTGCGGTCCAGAACCTCGACGAGAAAAAGCCGCCCGCGGCGCTTTTCGCCACGCCGGACGGCCAGGAATTCCGCGCGCTTCAGAAGCCGCTTGGGATGTGCTCCCACTGGCTTGCCGGTTGCGGGCAACGATCTCGTCTTCCGTTCAGGCGCTGAGCCGCTTGCGACCGCGGTTGCGGCGGGCTGCGACGACGCCACGACCACCCTTGGTGGCCATGCGGGCACGGAAACCGTGCCGGCGTTTGCGGACGAGTTTGGACGGTTGGTAGGTACGCTTCATTTGTTTTAATACCGCGGGGTGCGGCCCTTCTTGATTCTGTCACTCTGTAACAGGAGCTTTGCCGGGCCGGCTTGGCGCGATCGAAACCGCGCCGGGACGAATGGCCCGAGCGTGAGCGGGCTTATAGAAAGAAGGGTTTTGGAAGTCAATCCGGCGCCGACATCCGGCGCCGTCAGGCCGGTGGCTGAAGTGATGGCCGAAGTCTGGGCGGTCTTATCCCGTATTGGGACGAAGGATGAAATTGGCAAAAAAGCCGCAATGGCCTAATCTTGGCTGATCAAGTGATCGTGAAGAAAAAGCAGCATGAGTGAAATCCCATCCGTGGAGGAAAGGACCGATC
Organism: Mesorhizobium temperatum; assembly: GCF_002284575.1. Classification (GTDB taxonomy): domain Bacteria; phylum Pseudomonadota; class Alphaproteobacteria; order Rhizobiales; family Rhizobiaceae; genus Mesorhizobium; species Mesorhizobium temperatum. Next base: position 346,994 of record NZ_NPKJ01000053.1, on the reverse strand, counting down.
GGGCGACCGCGGCCGCCCGGAGGGTGCCGTTGTCGCGTGGATTGTCGACAAAGCTCCTGCTGCTCACCATCGTCTTCGTGCTCATGGCCGAGGTCCTTATCTTTCTGCCCTGGATCGCCAGCTATCGGCTGAGTTGGCTGAAGGAGAGGCTGAGCACCGCCGCGGCCGTCTCGATCGTGCTGGTGCAGGGAGAGCCCGCCTCGCTGTCCCGCGCCGCCCAGAACGATGTGCTGATGGCGATCGGCGCCAAGGCGATCGCCGTGCGCGACGGCGGTGTCTCGCGGCTTCTGGTCGTGGCTGAGATGCCGCCGCAGGTCGACGAGCATATCGACATCGCCAATGTCGGCCTGTTCGAGGGCATGACCGGCGCTTTGGACACGCTGTTTTTCGGCGGCGAGCGGATGCTGCGCGTTTTCGGCCCGGTCGGCGACAGCGACAAGGAATTCGAGCTGATCATGCCCGACTACAGCCTGCGCAATGCCATGCTCATCTATTCGCGCAACGTCGCCTTCGTCTCGCTGCTGATCTCGCTGTTCACCGCCATGCTGGTCTATGCCGCCATAGACCTGATCATGATCGGCCCGATCCGGACGATGACGCGCTCGATGCTGGCCTTTTCCGAGGCGCCGGACGACCCCGGGCGGATCATCCACCCTGCCGCCCGCGCCGACGAGATCGGGGTTGCTGAGCGTGAGCTCTCGCAGATGCAGGAGCGGCTGCAAAAGATGCTCTCCGAGCAGAAGCATCTCGCCGACCTTGGCCTCGCCGTGTCGAAGATCAACCACGACATGCGCAATATCCTGGCGTCGGCGCAGCTGATGTCGGACCGCTTGCGCCAGGTCAAGGACCCGACCGTGCAGGCCTTCGCGCCGAAGTTGCTGCGGGCGCTCGATCGCGCCGTATCCTATTCGGAAGGTGTGCTCGCCTATGGCCGTACCCAGGAGCCGCCGCCCTCGCGCCGCAGGCTCAGGCTGCGCCAGCTGGTCGACGACGTCCACGGCCTGCTCGACACCGAAGGCGGCATCGAATTCGTCAACGCCGTCGATCTGGCTTTCGAGGTGGATGCCGATTCCGATCAGCTTTTTCGCGTGCTCACCAATCTTTGCCGCAACGCCGTGCAGGCGATGGCGGCGGACGCGGAAAGTGCGGTGGTACGCCGGCTGGAGGTGTCGGCCGAGCGCGTCGGCAGCGTCAGCCGCATCACGGTCACCGACACCGGCCCCGGCCTGCCGCCGAAGGCGCGCGAGAACCTGTTCGCGGCGTTCCGCGGCTCGGCCCGCAGCGGCGGCACCGGTCTTGGCCTGGCGATCGCCTATGAACTGATCCGCGCCCATGGCGGCACGGTGGAGCTCGTCGAAAGCAGAGGCGGCCGCACCACTTTCGCGGTTACCATTCCCGACCAGCCAGTCCGGCTCGACCAGGCCCGCAACGGCCTGCGCCGCCCGGCCTGATCCTGCCCCGCCCGATCCTCGTCAAGGCACAACAGCAAAACTTTTGCCGGATCGGCTTGCTTTTCGGAAATTCAGTCGCTAGGGAACACGTCACATCGCGGCCGGTCGTTAAGGATCGGATCGCGGGCCCTGCAAAGCATGGCCTGTTGCGCGCCCGTAGCTCAGCTGGATAGAGCACCAGACTACGAATCTGGGGGTCAGGAGTTCGAATCTCTTCGGGCGCGCCATTTCACCGGAAGAGATTCGAACACTGTCAGGTTTCAAGATAGGGGTCGAAATCGTTCGCGCTGCCCAGGTTGACCGTCAAACGCATCCCGACAATCACCAAGGGCTTAGGTCCGGCCACGGTGCTGCGGGGATCGCAGCGGTCCTGGCTTGGGCCCGGCGGGAACTCGCAAGCTTGAAGGAAGCACCGACAGCGAACGATGTACTTACTAGTCTTGCGAACCATACAGCTAGAGGCTCTATAGCGTTCTTCCCACGACCAAGCTGACGCAGCCGGGACGGGCTGCGGCTCAAAACGTACAGTTATTCGACTGCGACCAGCGTCCTAACTACCCCGGTACCATGGCTAAAAAGGTTTGCAGACGAGAGTGGTATTCCTTCAGAGATCAGATCTATTGTCCCATCCACGAGGTCCAAACAATTCAATGACCCACTTGGCACCGTTGTCGTATTCAACCAGGGCTATTCCATTTCCATTCCAGTCGTCAGCTTTTTCGTCAACGCACCCTACAAAGCGTGAAGACGCTCCCGTATTTGACTTAGACCATTCTCTTATACGCCAGATACAAGCATCATCGTCATGTTTGAAGTCGAGCGTGAAGGACATGTCTCCGTCCTTGGCGTCGTCAAATGTGTAGCTGCTCCCTGAACGGGATGAAGCCATACCTTTGAGTTCAATGGCTCTATCTTCAAAAAATGACTTTAGAGCCGCACGAGAACCAGCACCAAAAACTCCATCTATCTCGCCGTCGTAATAGCCCCATTGTTTCAGCCGAGTTTGAAGCTCCTTCTTCGTTTCGATGTCCGCGCCCATTGAAAGGCCGGCTGGCAACGATCTGTCGCTGGGGAGCGCGGCAAGCATTGCCCAATCTTTCCTCGCCCTCGCTATCTCCTGAAAACCACCGCTTTGGTCACCCGACCTGGTCCAGATTTTAAAGAGACGGGCGAGGAACACATTACCGCCTATGACGGCAGCCTCAAATGGCGCGGTGCCATCATCGTCAGGCTTATTGATCAGCCTCCGCACCTCATTTGATTCGAAAGCCGAGAAGAAAAACTTCCGATACGATATGTCGTCTTTCCACAAATCCCCGCCGGTGTTGGCGCATAGCAAGACAAGCGCTGACCGACCCTTTCTGTTACGCGCGCTTAGAAAGCGCAGTGTGGAGTTCTCATTATTTCTAAGTAAGGCCGCTTTGAGTAACGCGATAACGATGTTGAACTGCTCTGACTTGCTTTCGTTCATGAACGCCGCATGCAGAGCTGTTGAACCTTCGGGGCCGATCGCCGCCAGGTCAGCGCCCGCTTTGAGAAGCTCTTCCACAACTCCTGAGGTGCTGTATGCTGCCGCGAACACTAGGGCGGGCACATCACCTATTTTCAGGTCAGGGTTTTCGCCGCTGCTGAGTGCCAAGTATACGAGAGCGGCCTCATTTTTGTGGATCGCTGAGGCCAGACTGTATTCTTGCTTGGGTGCGGAAACGCCGCCCAGCTTTTCCGCGAGAGAGTCGAAGCCTAGGGAGTTCGCAATATCTGCAGGTCGCAATCCGTTGGGATCACCAATTTTAGGATCTGCGCCCGCCGACAGCAGGAGATCCACGGCCTTTTCTTGCCCCGTTGCAGCGGCAACTGACAACAAGGGCATGCCTCGGCTGGTTCCATTGGCATTCGCCCCACCCTTGAGTAAGAGGGCGACAAGCTCCATGTTGCCGGAAACTATTGCAATTGACGCTGGAGTAAGTCCATCCGCCGTTGAGCTATCCAAATCTGCACCCGAAGCTATGAGCACCCGCGCAACTTCGGTGTTGCCTGCCACCGCAGCTTCGATGAGCGCGTTGATCCCCTGTTCTGAGGGCTCGTCAATCTTGGTGCCCGACTTCAGAAGCCTTTCCACGGTGCCTATGTCGCCCTGCCGCGCGGCAAATCGCAGTTGCTCCTCCGGGTTCGGCTTTCGATTATTGAGGGTAGCCACGACAAGTGGGTTGCCCGAGCGCTCGGCCAATTGCTTCGCCGTACCGCGTTGGGTTTCAAGATTCGCATCTGCTCCCGCACGGACGAGTAAAGAGATGGTAGCAGTCGCTTCGGACCCAACGGCCACAAACAGGGCGGTCGTTCGGTCACTGTTCAACAAATCAGACTTAATGCCCTTGGCGAGCAACTTAGCGACGGTTTCTGCGTCATCTCGATTGGCGTAATACGAAAGCAAATCAGCCTTCGTTTTCTCAGAAAGGCCATCGATCTCGAGCTTTTCAAGCCGATGAGCGTTAGTAACTAGTTGCTCGAATGTTTTGCTGGTCTCATCGCCGTAAGTAGGTGCGACACTCGTCAGACAAACAACGGCGGTAGTTATGAGCGATCTAAATCTCATAGGAAGACTCCTTGATGAGGGGAACAAGAATCACTTCCTAATATCTATGATCTTCTCTCTCCCACACGCAGTTTGTGGGACGGAAGAAGGCTCTGTCCACTTTGTTCTGAATTTGCTCACATGTTAGAGCCGAAGGGTTCGCATCGTTGCGACGATTATTCTTTCTAGCTGCTACCTGTGCTTTAGCACGTGCCTGGCGCGCTTCTTTGGCTTGACGTACAGCGTTGTCAAACTCTTCACGCCGTGCTTCGTACATAGCGTCAACAGCAGCTTGTGCCTGTTGAAAGATCTGACCGAGGTCATCGCTTTGAAGGAAGTCTGTCGAGACGTTACCTTTGAAGAACTGGACCTGTCGACTTGCAGCCAAATCGACATCCCGGCTGAAGCCTGCGGCTTGTCTTAACGCCTCCGCTTCATTGAATTTGTCCATCGCTGCTTGAAAGTCCGCAGTCGCCGCTTTGTTAATTTCGATCACAGAGCCTAGGGCGCTCTTGACCATAAGCGTCTGAAAATCATTCCATCCGCCAAATTTTGCTCCGTTGGGCAGAACTATGCCAACGACGCCTGACAAACGATCATGTCTCGGAGTGGACGCCTGGAGCGCGCCATACGCACTTCCCAAAGACGACAGTCTTTCGAAACTCGAGCCCCCTGGTATCCGAAGAGCGTCTGGGGCACGTAAGGCAAGGTTTGATGCATAAGTACCAGGAGTGCTGCGAAGCGCCTGCCGTGTAGACTGGAACTCTTCTCTGGACTGCCGATCCCTAGCGGCTACATTGGATAAGCAGCGGTTTCGAGCGTTGCCGGCCTCTGAAAGGACCCGTGAGTGCTCGGAGTGTAGCGCGTTTGCCCTTTCGTACAGCGGTCGCGCCTTGTCGCTGCCGCTTTGGACAGCAACGTCCCACGCCTCATCTCCCGCTTGTCTGGCTTCATCCCTCAACGACTGAAGGATTGGCTGATACTGATCGTAGAACCGGTAGCACTCTTCGCGACTTGTAGGCGCGAAGGGTTCTACGGGCAGTGTATAGGCCGATGCGAGTGTTGGCGAGCCACACGCGATCGCAAGCACGAGAACTCTATAGGTGTGACGGACCGAGTGCATGACTAACTAGCCAGCGGAAAAACTGCCGTACGGTATGAAAGCACAAAAAGCAGGTACAGGAAATGCCTCTCATGCACACCGGCTGATCGTGTCACTGTGTGTCTATGGACTGCTTTCGCGCATGGCGCCCTTACCGCGAACACTTTCCGAGCTTTGGCACGGGTTTGTCCTAAATCTTTGCATACCCTAGGAGCGGATGGACGAAAACCATGGTCGCGCGGAGGATTATATAGTACATACAATAACATAGCGGTGCCCAGTTTCATCCTCTCCGGCGCGCCAGCCAGCCCGAAGGCTGACAGCACCGATCTAGGAACCAGCAGCGTCGCCCATTAACCATAGGCTGGCGGGTTTGTCAAGGTTTCGTTGAGTCACGGCTCAAGGTTAACGGCGATAGCCGGAGTCTTCACGGGATTGTAACCAGTACATCTCACAGAATGCGAGGATGCATATATCAATAAAAAATAGTTTCTTATTTAGCGCGTCATATATAGTTACTGACCGTGATTTTTCCAAGGACGAGTTGCAAGCACCAAGGCCGTTGGCGGAGTCACTCCGCTATCAGTTCCGGATTCGGAAAAAGATATGTCGATCTCGGCACAACTCTTGTCGAATCTGACACATCTTTTGCCGGACTCAGCATCGCTTGTTGGGATACATGGGAGGTCATCTGACGTTCAAAGGATGACGCCGTGACCCTCCTTCAAATCGCTTACGCAATGATCGCCGTCTCGTATATTGTCGCTGCTGTAGCGCTGTATGTGGGGCATTGATCTTGTGACAGACCTTTTTAGCGAAGGTTCGTATTTCGGCTTGAGCGGTCTCACATTGAGTGAGAACGTGATCCACTTTCCGCGCGGAATAAAGCTTGAACGGACGTACGCCTATGTGATGGCTCCAGTTATCTTGGCGTTCGCGCCTGCTGAGAAAGGCAAGCCTCATCCCGCTCCGTGGCGCTACAGCCGTAGCAGCGACGGAGATGAGATAACCGCCCAACTATATATTCCGGCGTCGGCCGCGAGTTCGCATCCCGCGCGGCTTCGGATGGCATGGACTGCTCTGTTCCTGCTAAGGCTCTGGGTCAGCCCAACAGTGCGCATGCTTGTCTCTGCCAATTTGCCGTTTCCCGCGATAGCTCACGCGCCAGATGAGGTCGCGAACATTATCCAACTAGATAAGCGGCCTTGGACGTTCCCGCTCCAGCTTGTCGATGAGAGCAAGGTCCTCGAAAGTATCAACTGGGCGGTTGAGAACTTCGATACGGCACTGCGACTGACGAGCGAGAGCGAAGAGTTTCGCCTTGCCGTCTATGCGCTCGACTCCGGACAGTTTTCGGAAAGCTCGACGCTTGCTCTCGTGTCGATCTGGGGCGCGTTGGAAGCAATCTTTTCCCCGTCTACGTCCGAGTTGCGCTTTCGGGTATCGGCTCTAATAGCCGCGTACTTATACCCACCCGGCGTTGAACGCATGGAACAGCAAAAACGGATCGCATCCCTGTACGACAAGAGATCGGCTGCGGTGCACGGAAAGCCTAAACACGAAAGCGATGACTTACTGATCACCTTTGAGCTAGTGCGAAAGGTGCTGATCAAGTTTATCAGGGACGGGAAGGTCCCGACGAAGGCCGATCTCGAAGCCCGCCTATTTGGCATCTCATGATTCGATAGCGGGGCGCACGTGAACGACCACGACGAAGCGCGAAAATCCTTTGGCTCAGACAGCGCGCAGCTTGTCTATGGAAAGCGCGCCGATGGCACGTTGGCGCATATCAGCGAAGTGGTGCGAGGGCTTGCTTGCCTGTGCATCTGCCCCGCCTGCGATGGACAATTGGTCGCCCGGACCAAGGCAGATTTCCGAGTCCCGCACTTCGCTCACAACGGCGGAGAGGCGTGCGGCGGTGGACCAGAAACGGCCCTGCATTTGCTCGCCAAGGAAGTCTTCCGTTCCAATCCGATGTTGTTCCTTCCGGAGCGCTTCGCGCTGGACAAACAGCAGCGCGTCTTCACGCTGCCAGCGCAGGAAGTCGCGACCGAATTCCTGCGGATGGAATACACAGATCGCGAGAGGATCATTCCTGACCTGTACGTTCGCGCACTAGGTCACGAATTTTTCGTTGAAGTCGCGGTGACGCATTTCAGCGATGCCGAGAAAGTCGAGCGGCTTCGCAAGCATGGCGTCCCATCGATTGAAATCGACTTGTCGAAACTGCCGCGTGACTCGACACCTGAAGCCATTGCCGAAGCCGTGTTGCGATCGGCAAAACGCCAATGGCTGTTTCATCCGAACATCGACAAGGCTGAGGCCAAGCGGGAGGAAATCGAACGGCAGCGTCAGGCCGAACTCGCCGAGTCGCTTGCTAAGCCTATCGCGCAAGGGAAGTCGCTCACCTTAACCTATAAGGATGCCGTCGAAACCTTCAAATCGTTCAGTGCGGAATATCCTCGCAAAGCCGATCTTGAAGCAGTCGGCATTGCCGAACATGTCGGCATCAAGGTTCCCGGCTTCGCCTGTTTCACGGTGACACCTGCCGTCTGGCAGTCGATGATTTTAATCGATGTCTTCCATGAAAGCGCACTCGGCAATCAAGCGCCCGCAGCGATCCCGATCGCAAATTATCTGGAGAAGCGAGGGCTGATACGGCCGCAGTTCAAGCGCATCCCTCGCGACGTTGCGGACTATGCTAACTCATTCGACTGGAACTTTGCTCCGCCTTGGAAGGCTGTCGACTCGTACCTAAAGCATCTCGCGAAAGCTGGCGTCCTTTTCCCGCAGCGTTCCGGCATGGCTCTGTCGGGACTCTACAAAAGCCGTCTCACTGTCGTGGAGTCGGCGACTCAGGCCGTCAAATGGATATTGGCTCAGCTTCCTGCTGCCGAGCGTGGAAACATGACTGCCGAATCTTGGCTGGACTCCGTTCATGCCGACTCCGGCCTGACGTTCAGGGCGGCACTCCAGCCCGGTCTTGAATTTGCATTCGAGATTGGGAGCGGCATCAACGCTATCGCGCACATGCTTGCCAAGAGCGGACCAGTTCCACGAAGGACATTCGGGCTACCGATCGAAGCCGCATTGGAGCGTCACAGTGCTGAGGGAGCACTGCGCGCCGCAGAGCAGCGTAAGGAACGGCTGGAGGAGGTAGCTCGATATCGCCAGTCGCGCCGTGACCGGCTTTGCGTGGATGTCGAGCAGGCTCTAACTGGTCCAGCGATTGGCGAGTTCCTGAATACGAAGCGCGCCGATCTAGGTGGCATGACGCCAGTTGAATCGGCAGAAGATAGCGAGGTCGGATTGAGCCGGGCGCGCGAGCTTCTTTCGAATTTGGTGAGGCAGCGGGAAGACGAAGCGGAAGATGCAGCCGAGCGGCAGCTATACCGGGAGAAGATCACGGCCGATGCAAAGCGCACTCTGTCTGCCGGGAACGTCGAAAGCTTCTTGAACGCCCGCGATGACGATCTAGGACGTATGACGCCGCTCCTTTACGTGAGAGATGAGGACACCTATCGCAAGGCGCTTGTGAAGCTCTCCCAATGGGAGCGGGAGTTCGGCTGGCCGTAGTGGTGCACTCCAAAACGCCCGCATGTGCTAAACTGAAGTTAGTGTGCTGGGGAGGGGCCGATGAGCGCGCGACAAATCTTTGCCAACGGGGAGAGATGGGGAGACGTTACAGCGAGGGCAGCGTTCCCCGTTCTCCTCCGCCGCGCCATGGACGGCGAACCAATTACTTATGGTGGTCTCGACGATATTCTGGTGGCTAGAGGCCAACCGGGCGCAATCGCGATCGCCTATCGCTACGCAGCGGGAAAGGTTGGCGATATTTGTGAAGCATTGAGCGACGATCTGGGGGAACGTATCCCTCTGCTAAATGCGATCATTGTCAACCAAGGAACCAACTTACCCAGCGACGGTGTCGATGAATATCTGGCCCGGTCTCTTGGAAAAACTCCACGCGCCATAAAGAGGCTAAGTAGCGAACACAGAGACGCCTATGCGCAACAGGCGATTGAGGCGGTTTTTGCCTTCGACGGTTGGGACCGTGTTCGCAGGCACCTTCGAATTCCATTTAGTGATCTCGAAAAAGGAAACCCGCATCGCGGTAAGCCAATTCCTCCGCCCGATCCCAAGCGATTCGCCACGGGTCCAGAGTCGGCGGCGCACAAGGCGCTAAAGGCTTGGGCGGCGGAGCACCCCACCTTCTTTTGGAGTTTCGGTAAATTCAACAAAGCCAAGACTGAGAAAATTCTGTCGTCGGGCGATCGACTTGATGTCCTGTTCGACAATGGAATGAACATGCTGGCGGTTGAGGTAAAAGCGCGGAGTGCACCGGCCGAAGAAATCCAGCGTGGCGTGTATCAGTGCATCAAATACAGGGCGATTCTCCGAGCAATGCAGCTTGCCGCCGCAAAGGCTCCAAACGGTAATGCAGTCCTCTTGCTGGAGCGGAAGCCTCTCCAGAGCGTAATCGCTCTCGCGGAGCGCCTTGCGGTTAGTATCGTGACCGCTCCTGCCGATCTGCGTTGAAGGGAGGACAGCATGGATGTCCTTTGGTTCCTGACACAGCGGACGAAATTCATCCGCCGCTATTACGAGACAGCAAGCGCGCCGTTTCGTGAAATCATCCGCAAGATTGAAGCAGAGGAAGCGCCTTATGAACCGCCCTATAGCGAGGACCCGGAGCCGCCGTTTCTGACCGAATGGGGCGATGCAAATACCTCACTGGATGTTCTGGGAGCTACGTGCGTTTCGATGCTGTCGGAGTCTCTCAAGCTCTACTTTTCGACATGGGAGGGGCTGCTACACGTCGATTGTGGAAAACATTCCCGGTCGTCGTTCAAGAAGGGTTTTGTGAGTGGCTACAGGGATTGCTTCGGCACCGTCCTCAAGGCTGACTGGAGCGACTGTCCGGCAGACTTCGATGTCCTTGAACAAATCGTGCTGGCGCGCAACGCCGCAGGCCATCCCGTCCAAATCGCATTTCTGCACCTGAGTCATAGTGAGGGACTTGAGAAGAAATTCCCCGCGCCCGTCTTCGTTAGCGACTATGAGAGACGACTTATTGAAACCAACCAGCACGTATGGCGGAACTTGAAACTTGTCGTGACCGAGGAAGCCTTATCCGAGGCCATCCGACAGGTCGAAATATTGGCTGAGTGGATGGAGGCGCGGCTGTTCAAGGTGCTTTACCCGCGCAGCGGATCGGAGGGCTGAGATGACTGTGCAGCTAGTGGTAAAACCAGCAAATACTTTCAAGCCCGAAGAGCGGAGTGCATTTGTGGAATTGGTCAAGCAAGACCCCCAAGTCAACGAAGCGACTCTACCGGGACTCGTTGATGACGCTCACTTCCTCGCCTTCTTGCATCTCGACGGCGTATTAGTCGGAACCAATGCCATCAAAAACAATCCCGGCTATTGGGGAGGCATTGAAGAGAAGGCCGGGGTTGATCTTCCCCCTGCGGATTACTTTGCCGAAGTCGGCTATCTCCACGTTGCCGAGGGGAACAGGGGAAAGAAACTTGGCGATCTCCTCATCCTTGGCACCTTCGCGGCCGTCAAAGGGCAAGGGCTGTTTGCGACGATCCAATCGACGAACATCGGATCACGCCGCATATTCGAACGACATGGCTTCACACAGGTCGGGAAGTCGTGGCCTTCCACCAAGGTGAAGGATCAATTGAATCTCTATATCCGACCTAAGTGATGGCACTCCCGGTCGTACTGGATACATGCGGACTGTGCGGCACTATCGGCCACACTACCCGTGAGCATGTGGTCCCGAAATGCCTCTATCCAGCATCGAAGTCAAAGAGCAGATTTCAGCGGATCACGATTGCCGCGTGTGAAGCCTGCAACAATGGAACGGCCGACGAAGATACCCACCTCCGCAACGTCCTCTTGGTCGCGGGTGACGCGAACGACGCCGTTCGCGAGATATGGGAGAGCAGCTTTCAGCCACGCATGTCAGGTGGTGACGGCCGTCGTCGGGCGAAGCAGCTTTTTGACATTATGCGACCCGCTCCAGACGCAGGGGCCAATCGTCATCGAATATACCCAGCCGAGGACCCTCGCATCGTCAAGAGCATCCGTAAGGTCATTCGCGGATTGTCTCGGCATTATGGGCTTCACTACCCTGTGAGCGATGGACGGGTGTTCGCCGACGTTTTGAGACAACCGGTCCCGCTATATCTCCTCGACGACATGCAGCAAGCTTCTGCCGAGCCCGACATTTTGACATACCGCTATCAGATCGTCACCGACACGCCGGGGCTTCTGTCAGCGTGGCTGCTTACGTTCTACGAGCGCACGACGTTTGTTGGACTGGTTTACGCTGACGAAGAAAGCAACCCGACCACCACGGGGCCGAGCCTCTAGGGTAGCCTTCGGCGCACGGAATCCAGTTTGCAGCCCGTCCCTAAACCTTTGATCTCTTTCGTTCGGGTCTACGGTCGGTTTGCAAAAAGATGCAAGGGAATCAACGAACCGTTGCAGCCTACGAATCTGGGGTCAGGAGTTCGAATCTCTTCGGGCGCGCCATTTTTCCACCGAGCAGGAAGAAACTGGACACCGCTTCATGCATTGGGGCGGGGGACACCCTGTCTTCACCGAAGGAGACGTAAGGCGCCGCGCCGACTGCAGGCTCCACCGACACTGCATGAGCCTGGAGAGCTATATTCGTCGCCGGAGAAGAGTACGGTTTCGACAATAGTCCCGCCGATCATGCTGATGTCTCCTCAATTCCGGTCATCAGGACCCCGTCGGAATCGACGGCGGATAAGCGCATCGCCTTGAGATCCTTATAATCGTCTGAGCCATACCAGGCGGTCGCCCGCTCCAGGCTGGGAAACTCGATCATCACGAGGAAGCTCGGGCGCCAGTCGCCTTCAACGACCGTCGGTTCACCGCCGAGGACGCGATACCTGCCCCCGTAGGCGGCCACGACGGGCGCTACAGCCGTCTTGTATTGGGCCAACTCGGCCGGATTTCTCACTTGCTTGTTGTGGAAGAGAAAGAAAGCGCTCATCGCTACCTCCAGGTTCGTCTGCTGCCGCCCTTCACCTATGCTCGTCTAACTTACGCTTCCGCCCGATGAGACGAGCTGTATAGGTTACGTTGATCTCAGTAGAAGACAGAAGGGATGTAGCTCCCTTCCGGTGTCCGGTATTCGCCGATAGTCATGAGCGTCATGGGCTTTGCCGCCTTTAGGCCCTCGCTCAGGCACCAGCGGAACAGCCTCGCCTGCCGAACTGGCAGCAGAAATGACAAGGGTTCCGCATTGGCTGCGCCTGTACCCAGGATCAAGGCCCTCATGTCGGCCTCGGTCTCGGCGAGGCCATGATTCGCGATCCAGAACGTGGGGGCCGTAAGATACCCCGTCACGATACCGTCACGCTCGCTCACCATGGGCGCGAGAAGCCGCATTGCATCCGCCAGTTCGCTCGCGCGAGAGAAGCCGTGAATCCGGGCGCAGAGCGCGTTGCAGGCGTCCAGGTCCCGCTCGGTCATGCGGCGAACCGTTATGCCTGATCCGGGCTCGCTCGACGGCCGACCGGTCATCACCAGCACCGGCTCCCGCACGTCGAACCCGAGCGAGGCATAGAGCGACACGGAGCGCATGTTGAAGGCGTCCTGAAGCAGGCGGATGCCGGCCGCACCGCTCCCACGCTCGAGCACGGCTGCCATCAGGCAGCGCCCGATACCACCGCCCTGCCGGCGCGGGTCAACGGTGATCGGACCGACGCCCCGGATCGCATCTCCCTCCGCGAGAAAGTTCGAGCCGACCACGCTCCCATCCTCTTCGGCGACGACGCCGAAGATCGAGGGATGGGCAATGAACGACTGGGCCAATTGAGTCGCGGTCTCGACAGCTTGAAAGTCCGGCGAGAACCCGTGGCGCTCGGCGATACCCTGAAAGGCTTCGTAGATGATGCGTCCGCACGCCTCGGAATCGGCGGGCCTTGCGACGCGAATGTGAATGGCCATGACTCCTCTCCTTCACTCTCGAACGGCTATTTCTGTCTGGCAGCTTACCGAGAGAGCGGCGCGTGATGTGCATGCACGCTGCCATTCCGGTGGTGTTCGCAGGTGACGGCAGGATTGAACGGAGCGAACACACCGTTCGGATTTTCCCGATAGATCCAGACATGCCGATCATGATGCGGCTCGAACAGGTGGGCCTCGTCGGCCGGTGTGGAGGGATCGTCGATCATGGTGTCGTAGGTCACCCCATGGAACGAGGGAGGCGCGTCATGTCCCGCAGCCTTCCAAGCCTTGGCAAAAACAAGATTCTCGACCGCAATGAGTTCAAGGGAGCCATCTGGCTGCGGCTCGTAGATGAGGATCGACGGCCGCAGAAAGTCGGTATGGATCCCCGTGCCCTCCACGCGCGGGTTCGGTGGGCCGGCTATGCCGAGCAAGTCAGGGCGGAAGAAATGAATGCCCATGGCGCCGAGTTCTGCAGGCCGGCCCATCATCTCGGCGGTGTCGCACAAGTTCAGCGGATCCCGAACGTAGCCTTCAGCGAGCGCCACATTGACATCGCGGAATCGATCCGTCGCCGCACGAACTTGGGCGAGGCTCGGATCGCCGGGCGCGCTCGACAGGATCTCGCCGGTTGACGGTGAGGGTGTCTTGGCGACTGCACGGTTCGCGGCTTCGACCGCGGTCAGCACGGCCATCGTGGCAATGAGCGAAAGTTTGATAGACATGTCGTACTCCTTCCGTGCTTGGCGCGCAGACGAGTCCAAGGGCGCTCACGCGCGCCTGCCGTGAGCGGGACGGGTCGTCAGGAGGTGGATCACGCTGGTCAGCCAGCCCGGTCATGATCAGGAGGGTGGCGGGCTGTCTCAGCGGCGCCATCGAAAGTACGCCGCTCGGCCACTGTCACCAATCAGCATTGTTGCGCAATGGGTCGGCTCAATTGCAGAATGTTCGCGTGTACGACTGGAACGACCTTCGATATTTCCTAGCCGTTGCCCGCACCGGCAGCACCCTCGCGGCCTCGCGCGCGTCGAAAGTCAACCAGACCACGATCGCCCGGCGGATTGGCGTGCTGGAGCGGGCGATCGGGATGAAGCTCTTTCACAAGAAGCAGACAGGCTACGTTCTCACCGAGGCGGGAGCGGAGCTCCGCGCGACCGCCGAGCGCGTCGAGGTCGAAGCGAATGCTTTCGCCGAGCAGGCCGGAGCGATGGGGCGGCGCATCTCCGGCGTCATCCGCGTGACCACGAACGAGGGGCTCGCCAACACCGTCATGGCCCCGGCGCTCAGTGCCTTCCGCAAGTTGCATCCCGAGGTGAGGGTGGATCTGGTGGTCGACGAGAGACGGCTGGACCTGACGCGAGGGGCAGCGGACGTGGCATTGCGGACCGGGGCGCGCCCGACGGAGAGTGGACTCGTCGCCCGGCGGCTCACGCCAATGGCTTGGGCGGCCTATTGCAGCCGCAACTATGCCGAAGAGCGAGGTTGCCCAAGCTCGGTCGACACGCTGTGCCGACACGTCCTGATCGGCGCTGAAGGGCCGATTGCAGCTCTGCCAGGCTGGACCTGGCTACGACAGGCGGCGCCCGGCGCCGAGGTGGTGGCGACGTCGAGCTCGCTCACTAATCTGATTTCGGCCGTGAAGTCCGGGCTCGGAGTCACCATCCTGCCCTGTTTTCTGGCCGACTCCGACCCCGACCTGGTGCGCTGCATCGGCCCGATCCCCGGCGTGCAATCGGATGTCTGGCTGGTGACGCGCGAGGACGCGCGGGACGTCCGCCGAGTTCGCGCCTTCATAGATTTCCTGGCAGCGCATGTGGCCGGCATGCGACCCCTTCTGGCGGGGGAAGCAGGACCCGGGCGGGCGAGGATTTGACCGTCGCCCGCCGAAGCCACTAAGCGGTTTTCACCCCCCTCGCTCCCCTGGGGCGGTGGGTTTTCGGCTGCGGCTGTGCGCTCCCTGCCTCTCGAATTTCCTAGCAGCAACAATGACATAGGAGTTCTCAGTTTCATTCTGTCCGGCGCGCCAATTGGAATGTACATCCCAACCTACTTAATGGCACAGACCAAATTGCGATGAAGGGCGAAGCAGCGCTGAACTTGTTTGTTGGCCCTGCCGGGCTATCCTCGCCAGCGGAGCGCTTCGATCGGGAGAGCGAACGCGGCTGGCGGCGGCTTGGATAATAGAGATGTAGCCTGGAAAGGGCGGGCACCAAGTCCTCCAGCACCTGCGGAAGCCGTCCTTCAGCAAGGAAGGGGCGCAGCGCGTGGTCGGGCAGGCAGGCAAGACCCAGGCCGTTCAATGCGGCGTCGCCCTCCGCCAGTGCGGCGACGGACGGCTCCGGACGAACCAGATGATGGCAGACGAAGGTCAGAACAGTATAGGCCACAATCATCACGCAATTATGAACTGTGTTGATAAGCCTATCCGGGATTATAGGTCTAATCTTGGGCTGTGCGTCGCCTTAAGTGTCAGTAGTAATAGTCCGTGCATCGCCCGCCGCTCAGGAATAATGCTGATGGAACGCAAGCTCGCGGCAATCATGGCCGCCGATATCGTCGGCTACAGCCTGCTGATGGCTGAAAACGAGGCTTCCACCTACGCGAAGCTGCGCGCTGTTTTTGATGAGCTCATTGACCCGACCATTGCCCGCCATGGCGGGCGCATCGTCAAGACGACGGGAGACGGCTTTCTCGCCATGTTTCCTAGCGTCAACGAAGCGGTTGATGCGGCGCTGGCCATACAGGAAGGCTTCGACAAGGGCCCGTTCGAGCTGCGCATCGGCATCAATCTTGGCGATGTCATCGAAGATGACGGCGATGTATACGGCGACGGCGTCAATGTGGCCGCCCGTCTTGAGGCCATGTGCGATCCGGGGCAGATATTCGTCAGCGGCGCCGTGGTGATGGCGGCCGACCGCAACAGCGCGGACAGGTTCGTCCGCATCGGCCGCAGGCGGGCCAAGAACATTCCCGAACTTCTCAATGTCTACCGCGTAAGGCGCGCGGGGTTGTCATGGTCCGCGTGGCGGCAGGTGCCGCAGGTGCTTCGCAGCACCGCCGCCCGCTGGTCATATGGTGCGGCCGCCATCGTCCTCATTCTCATCGGTACACAGATTGCGCCTCTTCCGCTGGCAGCGATGGTCAGCCGTATCCCGGCTGCGCTATCTCTCGACCAAACCCGCGAGGACCCGAGACCGTCTGTGGCGGTCATGCCTTTTGCCGCGATGAGCGGCAGCGGGGAGCAGTCGTATTTCGCTGACGGACTGACCGAGGATGTGACTACGGCGCTCGCCCGGAACCCCGAGCTGCAGGTCATCGCGCGTGACTCCACATACGCCGTTCGCGGTCAGGATGCGGATGTGCGCAAGCTCGGGGCGAAGCTTGGCGTTGATTACGTGGTTGAAGGCAGCGCCCGCCGTGAAGGCGACCAGCTGCGCGTCTCGGCGCAGCTGATTGATGTCGAAACCGGAGCGCATTTATGGTCGCGCAGTTTTGACCGGCGAGTTGCAGACGTGTTCACCGTCCAAAGCGAGCTGACAACGGAAATCGTTGCCCAGATCGCGCCCTATATCGGCAGGAGCGAGGCGGCGGCGGCAGCGGAGCGCCCGACTGACAACCTGCAGGCCTATGACCTCGTGCTGCAGGCCCGCAACCGCTACCGGCACGGCGCCAATGACCCGAAGGACATTCTTGAGGCACGCGGCCTTTATCAGCGGGCCGTGGAAATGGACCCGTCCTACGCCGCCGCCCGCGCGGGTCTCGCGCTGACCTATATCGCCAGTGTGGCGCAGAGGGCTGACGGCCGGGCGGCCGCGCCCGAGCTGGACCTTGGTCTCAGCGAAGCGCGGCAGGCCGTGCGCCTCGATCCCAATCTTGGCTTTGGCTATCAGGTGATCAGTTTCGGGCTTGCAGTACAGGGTGATTACTCAGGCGGATTGCAGGCGGCCAGGCGCGCTGTCGAGCTCAATCCGAACGATCCCGACAGCATGATGGCTCTGGCGAAGGCGCAGGTCCGGTTCGGTGAATACGATGAAGCCGTTGAGAATGCGGAGCGGGCGCGCCGCCTGCATCCCATGGCGCCTGAATATTATGCCTACGTCCATGGGCAGGCACTCTACGCCGCTGACCGCCGCGACGAGGCCTCAGCCGTCATCGAAGAATGTCTTGTCAGGGCGCCGCGCGATGCGAACTGTCTTCTGATTCAGGCGGCCTTGCAGGGTGGAGGCGGAGAGATTGAGGCGGCGCAGCAGACCATGGCGAAGCTGGTTGAAGCGCACCCGACATTCTCGCTGGAGGCAGAGCGCGCCTACCGCCGGTTCGGGGACAGACCATTGATGGATGAGTTCCTGCAGGACTTGGCGCAGGCAAAGGCCCCGGAAACGACCTGATATCATCGCTAGAATTACATAGCCACTTCAATAACATAGCGGTGCCCAGTTTCATCTCGTCTGGCGCGCCAATCCCACCGAATCCACGATTTCCTTCGATGCGCTTCGCCAGACTACACTGACGGAATTCGTTGTCGTAGCGTTGGCAGTGTTCGGTGGGATTCGGCGTTTACAGCAGTACATTGCCCCCTTCGGTGGGCATCCGATGCATTTGTGGCAGCCGCTCAATCTTCGGCTTTCGCCCGCCTGCGTTTCCTGAGCGCACTCCTGGGTACGCTCGTCGATCTCTATCTCGCGACCGCCGACGCGGGAGAACGCGCCAGGTGCGGCAGGAAATAATGGGCCACATGATGCTGGTGATGCTGGCGCTGGATCGCGCCCTCAGCCCGCTACCCGCTGCCTCTCGGCCTGCGGCCTAGTCCTGATCATCTCGACCAGGCTCGCCTGGTCGGCATCGCCATAGCCCGATGCGACGGCTTTTTTTATGAGCTGAAACATCGGCGCGATCAGTTCGGAGCTGACACCCTGGCCCTCGCTGGCCGCGATAAAGTTGTCGAAGGCCGCCGCCTGCATCTCGAGGTTCGAGACGACATCGCTGCGGTAGTCGCCGCTGTCGATGCGCCGTGCCATGTCGGGCAGCCACGTCATGACCGCCCCGAGCCAGTTGGTCAGCATCGGCAGGAATTTTTCTGCCGGCACCTTTTCCGATCCGGTCAGCGCGAAGGCATTCGTGACGCCCGAGAACAGGCCGTACATGGCGGTGAGCAGAGCAATGTCGTGCAACGGTGCCAGCCCGGCGTCGTCGCCGAGATATCTGGCCGCCCCCAGCGCGCCGAGCGTTTTCCCGTGCGCCTCGAACGCCGCGTGCGCACCGCTGTAGAGGATCAGCGCCTCGGCTTGACCGATCATCGGCGGAACCGCCATGATGCCGCCGTCGAGGTAGTCGGCGCCCCGGGTGGCTGCCCATTGTGCCATCTCGCGCGCCTGCGCCGGCGTGCCGTTGGTGAGGTTAACCAGTGTGCGGCCGGCAAGCGCATCCTTTGCCGGCTCGAACGCCTCGTACACGGTATCGTAGACCAGCAGGCAGGCGACCACCAGTTTGCTCGCCTCGATGGCATCCTTGACGCTCGCGGCGGCGACAGCGCCTTTGGCCACGAGCGCCTCAGCCTTGGCCGGCGAACGGTTCCACAGTGTGACGCTGAGGCCGCTTTTCAGGAGCGCCGCGGCCAACGCCGAGCCCATGGCGCCAAGGCCGATGACGGATACGTCGGACATTTGTTTCCTTTCTTTTTCGGTTCGATCGTGAAGTTACGCGGCGAGCTATGCGTGCGGCGTTCCTATTACCCCATGGCCGGCGACAGGTCCTGGCCGAGGCCGCCGTCGACCTTGATCCGCTCGCCGGTGGTGAAGGTGGCGTCGAAGGCGAGGAACAAAACGGCGCGCGCCACCTCCTCCGGCGTGCCGTGGCGCTTCATCGGCGTCACCTCGTCGCCGACCTTCATGAAGGCGGCGCGCTCTTCCGCCGAGGCGCCGGCCACGCCCATGGTCGGCGTGTCGATGAAGCCGGGGCTCACGACGTTGACGCGGATTTTTCGCGGCAGGAGTTCCGATGCCAGCACCTTGCCGAAGGCGCGCAGCGCCGCCTTGCTGGCGGAATACACCGCCATGCCGGCGGTGCCGGAATCCTCGGCGATCGACGAGGTGAAGACGATCGCACCGCCCTCCTTGATCAGCGGTATGAGGCGCTGGGTGGTGAAAAAGGCGCCCCTGGTGTTGATGTTGAACTGGCGATCGTAGGACGCTTCGGTGACCTGGTCGAACGGTTCCAGCTCCGACACGCCGGCGTTCACGTGCAGGAAATCGATCTCGCCGAGTTTCTGCCCCACTTCCGCGCTGAGCACGGCGATGTCGCCCATGCTGGCGATATCGGACCGGACCGCATGGACGCTGCCGCCAAGCGCCTGACTGGCGTCCGCGAGGTTCTTTTCGTTGCGCCCCGTGATCAGGACGTCGGCGTCGCCGTCGATCAACGCACGCGCCACCGCCAGTCCCATTCCATGTGTGCCGCCGATGACAACGGCCTTCTTGCCCTGAAATCTGCTCATGATTCTTCCTTATCCCGGCGCGAAGGGCGCCGCGGTGTGTCGGTTTGAGACTGTCGGGAGCGGCCGCTTTTTGCGAGCGAAAACTGTCCCAGGGGAAGCCTTGCCGCTGGCCTTCTGCCTGCATGCTCCGGCGTCCTTGCTCGAAGCTAGGCAGGTACTTTCGATTGCGCAAGTACAGACAAAAAAGTAAGGTACCTACCAGAACCTCAGAATTGGAGAGTTCCTTGGAAAAAAAACAAAGACAACTGCCGGACAGTTGCGGATTGGGTCCCGCGCTCGCGGTGATCGGCGGTAAGTGGAAGGCACTTTTGCTCTGGCAGATCCACCAGGCGCAACCCTGCCGCTTCGGCGAACTGAAGAGGCTGCAGCCGGAGATCAGCGAGAAGATGCTGATCCAGCACCTGCGCGAGATGGAGGCGGACGGCATCATCCACCGCGAGGTGTTTCACCAAGTGCCGCCGCGCGTCGAATATTCGGTCACGCCGGAAGGCGCCGAGCTCGACCTGGCGCTCGCCCCGCTGGCGGAATGGGGCAAAAAGCACCAGGAGCGGACAGAAAAGGCGAAAGCCGGAGCGGCGCGGGCTGCCCGAACCGCGGCGGAAGGAGCCGCGCGAGGGTAGCGCCGGATGTGGATAAATTTCCGCTCCGCGGATGAAGCGAAGCGGATTTATGTCGCCGTTTGAACGGGTTGAGGCTAGATCGGCAAATTCAGAGGCGCGGTATTTTGCAGGACCGCCGCGGTGTAATCGAGTGAACGATCGTAGTGGTTTGGCAGGCTCCGGATACTCTCGGAAGCTGATGCGAAACGACGGCTGAATATCAGAGTGCCCCAGCGGAAATGTAGTTATCGGTTTCATCCACGCTGGCGCCAATTTTGCCATTTCCACCACGCCAACACCGAAAATTGCCGCTGGAACTACGTCCGCGCGAGGCGCGCGAAATAGCCAAGAGGCGAGAAAGCCCAGTAAGGGCGGTGATCGGCGGTGAAAAAGCTCGATCGTTTGCGGCGGAATGACGTATTTTGGCCCAGGGCAAAGGTCGCATATTCATCGTTGGACGGACATCGCGCGAGCCCGTGCTGGGGCGCTCCGCGCTGCCGTCGTCGGGGTACAATCGCCAATACAGAAACTGCAGGGCGAGCGATCAGCGCTTGTCCGCCGGATGACTGCTCGTCGTCGAAGGGATGCGAGCGATGACCTTGATCTCGAAATCGAAGCCCGCAAGCCAATTGACGCCCACTGCCGTCCAGTTCGGGTAGGGAGGTGCACCGATCTCTTCCGCCCGGACGGCCAGAACTGTCTCGATCTGTTCGTCCGGGTCGGTGTGGAACGTGGTGACGTCGACGACGTCGTCGAAGCTGCACCCGGCGGCGGCCAAGACAGCGCGCAGATTGGCGAAGGCCCGTCGAACCTGATCCTCGAATACGGGCTCGGGTGAGCCGTCCTCACGGCTCCCGACCTGACCCGACACGAAGAGAAGATCGCCGGACCGAATGGCTGCGGAATAGCGGTGGATATCGTACAATGCGTGCCGGTTGGCCGGGTAGATGGCGTCACGTGTAGGCATCTGATGTTCCTTTCTGTCTTGACAAGAGGTGGGCACGAGCAGCGGGCCGGAGCCGGTGGGTCACAGCCACACCAACTCCTCGTCCGTGAAATCCGCCGCGACGGCGATGTCCTTCTGCCGATCGAGCTCCTCGATGCGCCCGCCGAGTGCCTTGCGGATGCCGGCATAGGCCTCGGCACCGAGCACCAGCCGCTTCGGAAGCGGACCATCCTGATCGGCAAGCCTGATCATTGCGTCCGTCATGCGGTCGGGGTCGCCCTTGATCACCCATGAGACACGGAGCGCCTCGCGGATCTGACCGGCGGGTGTTCCCTCATAGGCCGCGAGCGGCTTGGTCCGCGCGAGATTGCCGCCAAACCCGGTCCGCGCTGGCCCAGGTTCCACAAGGGTGAACTCGATGCCGAAGGGAGCAGCCTCCTGTGCCACGGACTCGACGAACCCCTCGATACCCCACTTGGTCGCGTGATAGAGGCTGAAAGCCGGATAGGCGATCTGGCCTCCCTCGCTCGATACCTGTAGAATCCGGCCGCCACCCTGGCTGCGCAGATGCGGCAACGCCGCCCGGATGAGTGCGATCGAGCCGATGAGATTGGTGTCGATGATGTCCCGAACCTGCACATCGCCAGCCTCTTCCGCCGCGCCGAGCAGGCCATAGCCAGCATTGCTGACGACGATGTCGATCCGAGCGGATGCGGCGAAGGCGCGGTCGACCGCGGCGTGGACCGAGCTCTGGTCCTTGAGGTCCATTGCGACGATGCGGAGCCGTTCGGGGTAGCGTGCACGCAGGTCGGGAAGTGCGTCCTCGCTGCGGCTGGCACCGACGACGCGGTCTCCCCTGATCAGGGCTTTCTCCGCCAGCAGCCGGCCTAGACCGGACGACACACCCGTTATGAGCCAGGTCTTTTCCATTTCTCATATCTCCAATTGATCCAGGCAGGAGATAGGGCAATCGCATTGCGCGCATTAGCCGTTGAAATCGGCATAAGATGATGCAAAATCCCCATCAATGCCCCGCCCGTCGCTCAACGATCTCACCGCCTTCGTGGCCGTTGCCACACACCGCAGCTTCCGCCGCGCAGCGGACGAGATCGGCACGGCACCTTCCACATTGAGCCATGCGATGCGTGCGCTCGAGGAACGCATGGGCGTGCGCCTTCTGAACCGCACCACACGCAGCGTCTCGCCGACAGAAGCCGGGTTCCGGTTGCTCGATCGCCTTCGGCCGGCGCTCGCCTCGCTGGACGAGGCGCTTGACAGCGTCGCGGGGTTCCGGGGCAATGTCGCGGGCACGGTCCGCATCAACGCACCGCGATTGGTAGCCGGGCTTCTCGTTCGCTGGGTTCTTCCGCAGATGGCGGAGCGCCATCCGGACGTGACCGTGGACATCGTCGTCGAGGGGCGGCTCATCGATATCGTGTCCAGCGGGTTCGATGCCGGCGTGCGCCTCCTCGGATCGGTCCCCAAGGACATGATCGCCGTGCCGTTTGCACGCTCGTTGACGTTCATCTGTGTCGCCTCGCCCGCCTATCTCGATCGCTTCGGCGACCCGGGAACGCCCGAGGAATTGCAACGCCACCATTGCATCGGCCATCGTATGCCCAGCGGCAAATTCTATCGATGGGAGTTCGAACGCGCCGGCCAGGAACTCGTGATCGACGCAAACGGCTCCATCGTCCTCGATGACGAGGAACTGATGGTCGAAGCCGCAATAGAGGGTCTGGGCATCGCCTATGTGGCGGATTGGGCCGCCGAAGCGGCCATGTCCGATGGCCGGCTGCGTAAGGTCCTGACCGCATGGATGCCCGCTCCGGATGGGGTCGCGGTCTACTATCCCGGACATCGAGCGGTGCCGCCGGCACTGCGAGCTTTTCTCGATGTCGTGAAGGACTTGCGTAAGAAAGAACCTTAACTGGTTCAAAGAGGCAGCAATCCGGGCAATCGTAGTGCAGAAGGAGGTCCGGCATGATTTCTCGCTTCTGTCGATCGCCATCAGTCGATCTAGCTTACAACCGATTGCATAACGCAGTCAGAACCGCGCGGATGTGCCGCGTAAGGAAAGGAGGCGGGTATGGCTAAGCTCGTGTTCGGAATGAACCAATCCCTGGACGGTTACGTCGATCATATGGCGTTTGCGCCAAGCGCCACGCTCTTCCGCCACTTCATCGAGGAGGCTCAGGGGCAGGCGGGCAGTGTGTACGGTCGCAAAATGTATGAGGTCATGCGTTACTGGGACGACGATCATCCTGAATGGGATGCAGAGCAATACGCCTTTGCGGCGGCGTGGCGGAACCAGCCGAAATGGGTCGTCTCGCGCTCGTTGAAGTCGGTTGGCCCGAACGCCAGGCTTGTTGGGGATGATCTTGAAGGCGCGATCCGAGAGCTGAAGGTCGAGCGCGACGGGGAGATCGAAGTTGCTGGCCCGGACTTGGCGCGAAGCCTCACCGAACTTGGCCTGATCGATGAGTATCGAATCTACCTGCACCCCGTCGTGCTTGGTCACGGCAAGCCATATTTCGCCGGACCCCGGCCGCCGCTCCGCCTTATGACCAATGATCGGATTGGCGAGGACGTGATCAGGTTGACCTACGTCCCTGCTTGATCTCGCGACTCGCCGGATGGAAATCGCCGCTGAAGTCTGGTTTTGGGTTGGGCCTAAAGCGACGGGAACTGCGTGAGTCTCTTCTGTGTTCGCTTGATGAACTCCATCATGAAGAAGAGTGCTGGTTCGGCATGCGTCTCAAGCAGGAAATGCCCGCCGTCGAAAATATGAACCTCCATACGTGGCAGATCTTGCATCCAGGACAGCGTTTCGGCGATGTCGAACCACGGGTCGTGGCGACCCCACAGCATGAGCGCCGGCGGTTGCCATTTTTCTAGATAGCCGGCGATCGCATCGAAACGCGCGGCGTGGTTCTTATAATCGGCGATGAGCGCGCGGTGGGTCTCCATGCGGCCGGGAAGATTCATCACCCTCCAGTCCTCGACCCAGGGCTCGCCTTTGATCGTGGCGGCGACCTCCTCCGGCAGACCGCCGGTATATTGCTCGCGCGTGAATTCAAAGGTCAGGTCGGGGGTCGCGGCCGCTTCGTTCTCTTTTGTCGGTTCTGACCAGAACTTCAATGCGGCGTCCCACAGGGGGCCGAAGCCGGTACGATGCGCGTTTGCGTTCTGGATGATGAGGCCCGAAACCAGCTCGGGCGCTTGCATGGCGATCTGCAGGCCCACGGCGGCGCCCCAGTCATGAATGTAGATGAAGCGGCGCCCGATCACGAGGTGGGCCAGCAATTCGGAAATTGCCTCGCTGATCGCGGCGAAGGAGGGTGTCGGTGGAACGTCGGACTGGCCATGGCCCGGGAGGTCGGGCGCGATCACATAGGTTGCGCCCGCCAGTCCGGGAATCACGTCACGGAATGAACGTGCCGAGCTGGGAAACCCATGCAGGAGGAGCAAAGCGGGGTTGGATGGATCGCCCGCAGTGACGTAGGCGAGCTCGGTTCCACCGGAGAGACGCATTCGGCGTTGCGCGGGCAGGCTCATGGCAAGATTCCGTTTTGCTGTCTGGAATGGAGCTCAACTCAAACGAGCGGCGAGAGTTCCGGATGTTGCCGAAGAGCGTGTGGCCGGTGTTCCTTATGGTCGGCTATTTGTCAGTGTCCGCGCGGCGACCGGCGCGAGCGAGTACCGTTCCGAGGTGCTTTTGGCGTACCAAGAACGAGGATGACGGTATGGGCTTCGCGACCTTGCGGCGACGAGGATTATCGCCGCCAGAAGGGCTTGGCGATCTCTGCCTCGACCTGCCGTCTCGTCAGACCGATATCGTCGATCAAATGAGGATTGTCCTTCGACATTTGCTCAAGTTCCCAGCGAAAGCGTTTCCGCTCGCCCCAGGCCGCGACAATGCTTCGCAGGGTCGTCAGGTGCCGACGCGACATTTCCGCCGGCCGCACGGGCATTCCCCGCCGCGCTGCCTGATGCGGGGCTGATGCAAGGATATCGTTCATAGCAACCTCCATAGGTTTGAAGGTCCGGGGACCCTCGACCTGAAAGAGGTTGAATTCTGCAGGATACGAACAGCGTCGTAATTAAGCCCTCCCAAATAGTTCTAAAAACTTCCAAACGGACTATAGATAGGTCGCATGCAGGGATCGCGCTTTGCCTTTGGTCCGTTCGTGCTTGATTCCGGTGCGGGAACGCTGCTTCGCAACGATGTCCCGGTTGCCGTTGGCTACCGCGGGATAAAGCTGCTTGGCGCGCTCGTTGGACGGCCCGGCGAAATCCTTGAGAAGGCCGAGTTGATGGACGCGGCGTGGCCGGGCACGGCCGTCGAGGAAGGCAACCTCACGGTCCAGATCGCGTTGCTGCGGAAGCTGCTTGGTCCGGCCGCCGACGGCGGTGAATGGATCGCTACGGTTCCGCGCGTCGGCTACCGCTTCACGGGGGCCGTCGAACAGCTCGGTGGCGCGAAGCGAAAATCTTTGCCGCTGCCCGGCAAACCATCGATAGCCGTGCTGCCCTTCGTTAATGTCAGCACCGATCCCGAGCAGGAATCCTTCGCGGATGGGTTGACCGAAGACCTGATCACCGACCTGTCCAGGATCTCCGGCCTGTTCGTCATCGCACGCAACTCGGCCTTTGCCTATAAAGGAAAGGCGATGGACGTGCGCGATATCGCACAGGACCTCGGCGTGCACTACCTGCTGGAGGGGAGCGCGCGACGTGCTGCAGGGCGCGTGCGCATCAACGCCCAGCTGGTCGACGCGGTGAGTGGCGATCATCTGTGGGCGGAACGCTTCGATCGCAGCCTGGAAGATATTTTTGCCGTTCAGGACGAGGTCACCGGCAAGATCGTCGAGGCGTTGCTCGGCAGGCTGCGCGCACCGCCGCCACGCAATCGGCCCAAAAATCTCGAGGCTTACGATCTCTGCGTGCGGGCGCGCAAGCTGATGGATGATTCGCCGCAGACGGCGCGCGAAGCGCATCTGATGCTCACCCGCGCGGTTTCGCTCGATCCGGAATATGCCGAGGCATATCGCTGGCTTGCCATGAACCACTGGATGGGATGGGTGCATTCCGGCGGACCAACCGAAACGTCCCGTAGCGTTGCTTTGGAACTGGCGCGCAAAGCCGTGGCGATCGACCCCAACGATGCCGGCTGCCGCTGGGTTTTGGCTTACCTGCTTGCCTATGAGCGCAGCTTCGCCGAGGCGGATGCGGAATTCGCCAAGGCGATCGAGCTCGACCCGAACGAGGCCGATGCCTGGGCGGCATTATCCGACATCGCGGTCCTGGCCGGACGGGTCGAGGAGGGCCTTGAGCACATTCGCAAGGCGTTCCGGCTGAACCCGTTTCCGGCAAGTTGGTACTATCTGGCGCTCGGCCAGGCGCAATATGCGGCCGGCGAATACGAAGCCGCTGTCGAGACACTGCGCAGGGACGAGACTTATCGTACGAGCTCACGCCGTTTCCTGGCGGCAAGCCTTGCCCAACTGGGCCGGCTCGACGAGGCGCGCGCAGAGGCCGAACTGTTCCTCGTCGGCAACCCGCATTTCACCACGCGCCACTGGGCCGCGACGGAGCCATTCCGCGACGCCGCGACGCTCGAGCATTTCGTTGATGGCTTCCGCAAGGCCGGTCTTCCGGAGTGACGTTGCCGGCGTGACATCCCAACGCTTTCGCACCGTTCGTGCGACTATTCCTCAAAGCGACTCGTGGCGTCACGGTCACGCTCGTATCGTCTCGTGAGCGGAAACGGCGGCAACCAGGACTCGCGACGGATGATCCAGCTTTCGTAGGTTGGCATCAGTTGGTCAGGGGCGTCCAGGGATCCCAGGTTCACTTCGATTTCGTCTGCGGTGCGTCCGAAAACGGTCGAGCCGCAGCGGGGACAGAAAAACCGCCCGGCGTAGTCGCGCGTCTCGCCTTCGATCGTCACCGCATCTTGGGGGAACACCGCGGAAGCGTGAAAAAGGGCGCCATGATGCTTGCGGCAGTCGAGACAATGACAAATGCCGACCCGGTATGGGAGTCCCGACGCCACAATTCGGACGTCGCCGCACAGGCAACCGCCAGTGAATCGGTCCATGCTGCATCTCCTCCAAAATCAAGCGGTCGCAATGGCTACAACGAACGGCACTGTCATTGCAATTGCCCCGCTGCGGGCGGGGGGATGCGTCGTCTTCTCGTTGTTGGCGACAGATAGGTCGCTCGCTGCAGTCGCATGCCGTTTGGGAGCGTCGGCTTATTGGGACGAAGCGATCCTTTCGCTCTTGACAAATATACTCGTCAACCGCATTGACAGGAAAGCTTGTCAATGTGAGGGCTGTATGCTCGATATCGAAGTCATAGATCGGCCGAGCGCGGCCGCCGCCGCGTTGGAGCCCGTTCGGAGTCAGCTCCTCTCGGAACTGCGGGAGCCCGCCTCGGCCGCTACCCTCGCCACACGGCTCGGTCTCAAGCGGCAGAAGATCAATTACCACCTGCATGCTCTGGAGGAGCACGGGCTTGTCCAAGTTGCAGACACGCGGAAGTGGGGTGGCCTGACGGAGCGGCTCATGGTGGCGAGCGCCACAAGCTATGTCGTCTCGACGAGCGCACTGGGTCCGGTCGGCGCCGATCCGGACCGCACCCCGGACCGCCTGTCGGCGAGCTACCTCATCGCGCTCGGCGCTCGGCTGGTGCGGGAGATCGGGGCCCTCCAGCGCGCCGCCACGGATGCCGGCAAGCGCCTGGCGACCTTGGCGATCGACACCGAAATCCGCTTCCGCTCCGCCGCCGACCGCGCCTCGTTCACGCGTGAATTGACCGAGGCCATCACCACGCTGGCGGCACGCTATCACGACGAAACCGCGCCGCAGGGACGGTCCCATCGCCTTGTCGTGACGGCGCATCCTTCACCAGCCAATCCGCAAGGAAAGGACGTTCAATGCCAGTGAAAAAAGATGCGGCCGGCAATCGCTCGGTCGAGGCGCAAGTGGATGTCCCCGGTACACCGGAGGACGTCTGGAACGCGATCGCAACGGGACCTGGAATATCTCAATGGTTCGTGCCGAGCGAACTCGAAGGCCGCATCGGAGGAACCACCGTTTCGCATTTCGCTGCCGATGGAAGCATGGATGCAGTCGCCACCATCACAGCTTGGGAGCCGCCCAAGCGGTTTGTCGCAGAAGCACCGGGTGAGCCGGGAACGGTAGCGACGGAATGGATTGTCGAGGCAAAGTCCGGCGGGGTTTGCACCGTTCGCGTGGTCCATCGCTGGTTCGCGACTTCCGATGATTGGGATGATCAGTTCGAGGCCCACAGCTACGGATGGATCTCCTTCTTCCGCCTGCTCCGCCTCTACCTCACGCATTTTCCCGGGCAGCACGGCTCGGCTTTTCAGGTCTTGGTCCCGTCCTCTGAACCTTTAGCTGATGCATGGCGAAAGCTGGTTGAACCCTTGGGCCTGGCGAATGCGACTGAACAACGGCGCGTGGCTTCGGGCACGCAGGCATTCGAGGGCGTCGTCGAACGAACAGGGCCGCAAGACCATCCCGAGCTGGTGGTCCGGCTGGACCAGCCCGCGCCGGGCTTCGCGCACCTCTTCGCCTTGCCGATGGGCGGGATGACATACCTGTCCGTGCGGTTTTTCCTCTTTGGCGACGATGCAGCGAGCATTGCAAAACGGGAGGAGCCAAGGTGGCGAACCTGGCTTGAAAAGCATTTCCCAACTCCGCGAAGTAGGAACTGACCCGTCACGCTTCGGTCTGGTTTGGGCGCGAGGGGCTTCGGATGTTTCCGGCCGCGCCGGTGAAGGAAGTCATAGGGAAAACAGCGCCTTGGATAGAGTGGAGCGCTACAGGGCCGGCGAACTAGCGCCATTCCCCTGCCCGTTGGAGTTCCGCGATGACGGGTTCAGCGGTTTGTACAGCCGCGACGCCGGCAACTGACGCCGCCGCCAGCATCATCCCGGTCGCTCGTAGCGGGCGTGGAGCTCCGCCTGGTCCAGCACATGCCCTTTGATCGCGCGCTCGAACGTCTTCCAGTCGAGTCCAGGCTCCAGATCCATGGCGCGGTCAAGCGCGAAAAGCCGAATGCGGTAGCGATAGGTGCGGCCGACGGTGCCCGATGGCCCGTCATAGCCGACATTGCCTAGCCCGTTGCTGCCTTGCAGTACGTGCATCGGCTCCTCCGGCTCGCGTGCATGCTTGAAGCCGCTGGGCAGATCTTCGGCGTCCGCCGGAATCTTATAGACGAGCCAATGGACCCACGGCTCGTGCGTGGCTGGCGTCACCCCCTCAAAAACGAGCGCGAGCTCGCGCGTACCGTCCGGGAGACCACCCCAGCTGAAGGGTGGCGAGGTGTTGTAGCCGTCCTTGGTGAATTTCACCGGAACGGCCTCGTTATCACCGAAGGCATCGCTCATAGCCGCATGGTGACAGCCTCCACTGTCTCTGGGTTTTCCGGTCCAACGCATTCTCAGCCAGGCAAGTTCCGGTCGTCACCTAGCGCTGGCTTGTGTGTGGCGGGTGCTGCAGGTTTCCTGTCCCGAGCCGGGAGCTCGGAACCGCCAGCGGCGACAGGCGTTTCGCCTGGAACAAGCGGAGCTGTGCGGAACCTCGAACGTGGCGCGAAAACCAGCAAGAGAGCAGATCGTGGTAGCGTTGCTCGACCGCTCGGGCTGCACTTACTGCTCGGAACTGGGGATCGATATCCAGAAAAACACGCCTTCACCGCTCTTCCGCTGGCTCTGCGCATCGATTCTCTTCAGCGCCCGCATCAGCGTGAACCTTGCACTCAAGGCGGCGAAAGCTCTGTCCGATCAGGGCTGGACCACCCCGCGCAAAATGGCGGAGGCGACCTGGGCCGATCGGACGCGCGTGCTGAACCATGCAGGATACGCCCGCTACGACGAGAGCACGTCGCGGATGCTGGGCGACACCGCGCACCTGCTTCTGAGCAAATACGGCGGCGACCTTCGCGCGTTGCGCGGGCTCGCGCGAAACGATCCGGCGACGGAGCGGCAACTGCTGAAGGACTTCAAAGGGATCGGCGATGTGGGGGCTGACATCTTCTGCCGCGAGGTGCAGGTCGCGTGGCCCGAGCTTTATCCTTTTGCCGACACGAAGGCGCTTGCTGCAGCGGTGCAACTGGGGTTGGGAAACGATGCTCGCGCTCTGGCAGGGCTGGTCGATCGGCGTGACTTCCCGCGTCTCTTGGCGGCACTGATCAGGACAAGCCTCGGTAAGGATTACGAGGGAGTGATCGAGGCCGCCTTGGCACGGCCGCCGGCAGCGGCATGATCATGCAGACCGGGACCTGAGGATAGATGTTTTGGTCAGGGCGTATACGCCTCAGAAGGGTGGTAGCTAGGGCTCGCTATATCCCGCTTGCTTCTGCGTGCTGTTCGGCTTCGATGGAGGACAGCCAAACCCGTGCAACTGTGGCGATGACCGTGAGCGTTGCTTTTGTTCCGTTCGCCTCGCCCTTCTCAAAATCTCCCTCGGTTTGCGCCATGGCATTCGTCACATGCGCAAAGCACACGACGGGGTGGTGTGTTGCAGCGGCAAACGCGTACAAAGCCGCGGCTTCCATCTCGACGGCGAGGGCGCCCAGATCCCGCGCAGATGCGATCGCTGTCTCGGTTTCGCGATAAGGAGCATCGGTCGTCCAGGTTGAGCCCCGGCGGGCGACAATGCCGGAAAGCCCCGACAAGGCGTCTTCAATGCGAGCGATAAGCCTCGCGTCTGGTGCCTCCGCGAAGATTGCCGGCGGCAGATAATGATAACTCGTCCCCTCGTCCCGGAGAGCGCGGTCGATCAGGACAAAGTATGGCGTGGGTCCGTTGTCGGTGATCAGGCCTGCGGATGTGATGCTGACGAGCAGCCGGCAGCCGGCCGCAAAGAGCTGCTCGGCAACGAGCACCGCAAAGGAGGCGCCCACCGCGCAGCCGATGATGCCGACGTCTCCGACGCCGTCGAGATCGAAGGCAAGAAGTTCGGTGTGGTAACACGCCCACCCCTCGTGTGCGCGGCTCTGTCCTGCAAGTTTGAGGTGCCGCACCACGTCGCCGTCGGGATCGAGGACACACACCGGAGGGACGGCGGCGAGCGGCAGTCGCTTCTGCCGGCGCGCCTCGCGCAACAGCGCCTCCGGCCGGAACACGGAAGGAGAAGCATGATCCTTGTGGTTCACGATCGGCCATACGGGCTTCTGATGCATGGGACTCGCCTCGCGTGTCCTGTTTCAGGCGGCCGTTTCGACAGGCAGGCCGGCGGCCTTCCATTCGGGATAGCCGTCCTCGAGCCGACGGACGAGATAGCCCCGCTCCCGCAAGGCGGCGACCGCTTCGAACGACAGGACGCAATAGGGGCCGCGGCAATAGGCGATCACTTCCCGATCCGCCGGTAGTTCGCCCAAACGACGCTCCAGCTCGGCCAGCGGGATGTTGAGGGCGCCTGGAAGATGTCCGACCACAAACTCGTCCTCTGGCCGCACGTCGAGGACCGTGATCATGCCGTCATGCAGCCTCGAGACGAGGTCGTCTCGCGACACCGGCTCCATCGCATCGCGAGCCAGGAAGTAGTCGGCCATGACGCGGCCGATTTCGGCCACGTTTCGCTCGCCGACCCGACCGAGCGCCTTGATCAGCGCCACCACCTCGGCGTCGCCGGCAAGGCTATAGAGCACGTGCTTGCCGCGGCGCTCCGTCTCGACGAGGCGCGCCCGCCGCAGGATCTGCAGGTGGCGCGACGTGTTGGCGAAACTCAGATGGGCTCGCGCGGAGAGGTCCTCGACACTGCGCACCCCTTGCGCCAGGTGCTCCAGAAGCTCCAGCCGATGCGGATGGCCGAGTGCCAGAGCCACTTCGGCAAGGCTCGCGTAGATCGCCTGTTTCGGTCCGGTGCTTGACACGACTTCTCCTCAGTGAAACATTCAGCGGAATGATTGAATGTTTCTAGCCCCTTGCAACGAGGAGCGCAAGACCATGATCCTTCGCCAGTTCCTTCACACCGATCCGGTCGGCGTCTCCTACCTGTTCGGTTGCGGCGGCAAAGCAGCTGCGGCCGTCGTCGATCCGGCCGGCGACATCGAGTTCTACCTGCGTGCCGCCGAAGACGCCGGCATGCGCATCCACTTCGTCGTCGACACGCATGTTCATGCCGACCATCTCTCTGCCGGCCGCGCGCTCGCCGAAGCGGCGGGCGCCGCCTACGTGCTCTCGGCGGAGGCGGATGTTGCGTTCCCGTTCAAAGGCGTGCGCGACGGAGAGGTCCTCTCGCTCGGCAACGTCACCGCAACCGTCCTGCACACGCCGGGTCACACCCCGGAGCACATCTGCCTTCTCGTCAGCGACCGCACGCGTGCCGACGAGCCGTGGTTCGTGCTGACCGGCCACACGCTGATGGCCGGCGATCTCGGTCGCACCGAACTCGCCGTCAGCGCCGAGCAAGGCGCAAAGGATCTCTTTCGCAGCGCCGGCCGGCTCAAGGCTCTTCCCGATCATGTCGAGGTGCTCCCCGGCGCCTATGCTGGCTCGGTCTGCGGCCGACGCCTGAGCGGCAAGCCGTGGTCGACCATCGGTTTCGAGAAACGCCACAACGAGGCCCTCCGGATCGAGGACGAAGCCGCGTTCATTCGCTTCATGCTCGCCGAGATTCCGCCGGCTCCGCCGGAGGCCGCGGCGCTCCGGGCCGCCAATTCCGCCCTTGCTGCGGCGGCGGCCTGAGCCATGGACGAAGCGGCATCGGTTCCAGGCAAGGCGGGTTCACCCGTCAGGCTCGGCCTTAGGGAGAACTGGCCGCAATTCGCGCTGCTCGTCGTGATCAACGCCTTTGTCGGCGGCATGGTCGGAATAGAACGAACGGTGGTGCCGCTGATCGGATCGGAGGAGTTCCACGTCACGTCGACGACGCTCATCGTCTCCTTCATCGTCAGCTTCGGCGTCGTCAAGGCGCTGGCCAATCTGGTCTCGGGCCAGCTTGCCGACGCGTGGGGCCGCAAGCGCGTGCTCGTTTGGGGATGGCTGTTCGGCCTGCCGGTGCCGTTCATGATCATCTGGGCGCCGACCTGGGAATGGGTGATTGCGGCCAATGCATTGCTCGGCGTCAACCAGGGGCTCGCCTGGTCGATGACGGTGATCATGAAAGTCGATCTCGTCGGACCGAAGTCGCGCGGCCTTGCCGTCGGTCTCAACGAGTTCGCCGGCTATCTCGCCGTCGGGGTGACGGCATTCCTGACCGGCTATCTCGCCTCGCAATACGGGCTTCGGCCAGTGCCGATCTATCTCGGCATCGGCTATGCCGTCGTAGGTGCCGCACTGTCGATCCTGCTCGTGCGCGACACACGGGACCACGTTCGGCTGGAGGCTTCATCCCACGCGCAGCAGGCCGCGCCGATCAGCTTTCGTGAGGTCTTCGCGCTCACCTCGTTCGGGGATCGCAACCTGTTCGCCGCCTCGCAGGCCGGTCTCGTCAACAATCTCAACGACGGCATGAGCTGGGGCATTTTCCCATTGTTCTTCGCTTCCTTCGGCCTCGGCGTCGAGCGCATCGGCATCCTCAAGGCGATCTATCCCGCAACATGGGGTATCTTGCAGATCGCCACGGGTTCCTTGAGCGATCGCTGGGGGCGCAAAGGCCTGATCGTCGCCGGCATGTGGGTTCAGGCCGCCGGTCTGTTTCTCACCGCGGCGACGCGCCGGTTCGAGTGGTGGATCGTCGGCAGCCTTCTGCTCGGCCTCGGCACGGCAATGGTCTACCCGAGCTTGATCGCAGCCGTCTCCGATGCCTCGCATCCGACCTGGCGCGCCCGCTCACTCAGCGTTTACCGGTTCTGGCGGGATCTCGGCTACGCGATCGGAGCGCTCTCCGCCGGCCTCATCGCCGACAGCTTCGGGCTGTCATGGGCAATCGCATCGATTGCCGCGCTGACGTTTCTCTCAGGCGTAGTCGTGGCTGTTGTGATGAGCGAGACCGAGCCCCATCCGTCCTCGAGGAGGGCAACATGACAGCGGCGGCAGATCGCTGCCCGAGCAATTGATCCGGCGCAAATTCGCCACGCCTTTGGCTTACATTGAAATTTGACCGCGACCGGCGGTTTGCCGGCAGTAGGGAAAGAGCTGAAAGCATCTCCGGCCGCAGAGCCGCCAGCGAGTTGGAACGAGCTCTGCCGAGCCCATGAGAGGAAGGAGCATATTATGACGTTGATTGCACTGATGCGCGCGGCCACTGTCGCCGCCACTGTCGCCGCCGGCGCGGCGGCTACAGCCGCCGCGCAAACAACCGCAGCCGATCCCCACGATACGACTGTCGCGCAGGCGGCGCCGTCTCCCGAGCCTGGAGGTATGGCGGGACAAGACCAAGGTGCACAGCCCGCTCAACCCGGCATGATGCCTCCCGGCATGATGGGCCAGGGCATGATGGGCCAAGGCATGGGCCGGGGCATGATGTGCCAAGGCATGGGTCAGGGCATGATGGGCGAGATGATGCAGCCCGGCATGATGGGCGCAATGCCGACGATGCGCATGCGCGGGCACATGATGAAGATCATGTTCGCCATTGCCGACACGGACGGTGACAGCGCACTTTCCTTCGAAGAGATCACCGCCATCCATAAGCGAATCTTCGACAAGGTGGACGCAAACAAGGACGGCAAAGTGACATCCGAAGAGGTTCAGGCATTCATGCGGGAATAGCCGCGCAAGCTGATCGCCGGGCGACTAACCGCGAAGGAGGCTCCCGGGCATGACATCGATCTATCTCGACTACAACGCCAGCACGCCGATCGATCCTTCGGTTACGGCTGCCATGCGGCCATATCTGGATGAGGCTTTCGGCAATCCATCGAGCGGGCATTGGGCGAGCATGCCGGCGAAGGCTGCGCTGGAGAAGGCCCGCAGCCAGGTTGCGGCGCTGCTCGACTGCGCACCCGACGAGATCGTGTTCACAAGCGGCGGCAGCGAGGCCAACAACCTGGCGATCAAGGGCACGTTCTTCGCGCTGAGGCACAAGGGCGAGCACATCGTTACCACCACGGTCGAGCATCCAGCCATTCTCGCCCCTTGCCGGTTTCTCGAGCAGCTCGGCGCGGCAGTGACCTATGTGCCGGTCGACAGCACGGGCCGGGTCGATCCCGAGGATGTGCGTCGTGCCATCACGCCGCGCACCATCCTGATCAGTGTCATGCACGCCAACAATGAGGTTGGCACGATCCAGCCGATCGAGGAGATCGGTGCTATTGCGCGAGAGCATGGCGTCCGATTTCACACCGACGCTGCGCAGTCGGTCGGCAAGATTTCAACCAAGGTCGACACGCTTGGCGTCGATTTGCTGACCATCGCCGGCCACAAGCTTTACGCGCCGAAAGGTGTCGGTGCGCTCTATGTCCGGAGCGGGCTCAGGCTCGAGCCGCTGATCCACGGCGCCGGGCACGAACATGGCCGGCGCGCTGGCACCGAGAGCGCCTTGCTCGCGGTCGGCCTCGGCGCCGCCTGTGCGCTCGCCGGCGACCTGGAGCCGATGGCGCGCGTCCGCGTGCTGCGCGATCGCTTTTGGGACGCACTGCAGGAGAGTTTCGGCGACCGTGTCGCACTCAACGGGCACCCTCAGCACCGCCTTCCCAACACGCTCAGCGTTTCGTTCGTCGGCATGATCGGTGCCGAGGTGCTTTCGCGTCTCGGCGGCGTCGCGGCGTCGACCGGTTCGGCCTGTCACGCCGGCCGGGTCGAGCTCTCCCCGGTGCTCACGGCCATGGGCGTGCCCGAAAAGATCGGCATGGGCGCCGTTCGCTTCAGTCTTGGTCGAGCCACGACCAGCGCCGAAACCGACGCTGTCGTGGATCAGCTTCGAGCCGTCACATCATAAGGCCTGTCGCGCCGGCGGCTCTTTCACCGCTGCGGCTTCCTCTGGACTGAGGGCGCCCGGCCGAAGCTTGAACAGGATCAGCAGCGGCCCGGCGACGAAGATGGAGGAATAGGTCCCGGCGAGGATGCCGAAGATCATCGCGACCGTGAAGGACTGGATGACCTCGCCGCCCCAGATCGAAAGCGCCGCCAGAGCAAACAACGTGGTCACGCCGGTCAGGACCGTTCGCGCCAGTGTCTGGTTCATCGACAGATCGAGCAGTTCGGCAATCGGCATCCTTTTATAGCGGCGCAGATTCTCGCGGACCCGATCATAGACAACAACTGTATCGTTGATGGAATAGCCGACGATGGTCAGGATCGCGGCTATCGAGGTCAAATTGAACTCTATGCCGGCGACGACGTAGAAGCCGATCATCAGAATCACGTCGTGGAACGTCGAAATGATGGCGCCGAGCCCGAACTGCCACTCGAATCTGATCCAGATATAGACGAGCATCGCCAGCAGCGAGGCGAGCACGCCCATTGTGCCGTTGAACGCGAGTTCGGAGGACACTGTCGGACCGACAACCTCGATGCGGCGGAACTCGTAGTCGGTTTCGAGCGCGCTCCTCACTTTCTCAACGGCGGACTGTTCGGCAATGTCGCCGCCCCCCTGGGTGCCGATGCGGATCAGCACGTCCCGGGTCGACCCGAACTCCTGCACCTGCACTTCACCCAGTTCGAGGCCCGTCAGCCGCTCACGGATGTCGCCGATGTCGGCCTGCGGGCCCTTCGCCTGCACCTCGATGCTCGAACCGCCGCGGAAGTCGATGCCGTAGTTCATGCCGACAGTGAAGAACAGCACAGCCGAAGCGATCGACAATAGCAGGGACAGCGTGAAGGCGTATTTTCGGAATGCCATGAACGGCACCCGCGTGTCGTCGGGTACCAGGCGCATGACACCGCTGGGCATCGTTTTCGGGCGCTGCCGGCGAAGCCAGAATGCGACCAGCCAGCGCGTCAGCGTGAAGGCCGTGAACACGGTGGTGACGATGCCGATGGCGAGGGTGACGGCAAACCCCTTGATCGGTCCTGAGCCGAGGAAGAACAGGATGACGGCGGCAATCAGCGTCGTCACATTGGCATCGACAACTGTCGCCAGCGCCTGTTTGAACCCGGAATCCATCGACTGCACGATCGAGCGCCCTTGGCGGTTCTCTTCGCGGACGCGCTCGAAGATGATGACGTTGGAATCGACCGCCATGCCCATCGTCAGCACGATGCCGGCGATGCCAGGCAACGTCAGCGTTGCCCCAAGCACCGACAGGACGGCGATGATCAGTGCGACGTTGGCCAGGAGCGCGATGTTCGCGATCAGTCCCAGTCGCCCATAGGCGAACAGCATGAAGCCGACGACGAGGACCCCGGCGATGATCGACGCGAACTGGCCCGCCTCGATCGAATCGCTGCCGAGGCTCGGACCGACGGTGCGTTCCTCGACTATGGTTAGGTCGGCAGGCAGTGCGCCGGCGCGCAGCAGGACCGCAAGGTCGTTCGCGCTCTCCACCGTGAAACTGCCGGATATCTGCCCGGTGCCGCCCAGGATTGGTTCGCGGATCTGCGGCGCGGAGATCACCTCGTTGTCGAGGATGATCGCGAACAGGCGCCCGACATTGGCCTGCGTAGCCTGACCAAAGCGGGTGGCGCCGCGGCTGTCGAAGCGAAACGAGACCACCGGCTCGTTGGTGCGCTGGTCGAAGGTTGCCTGTGCATCGACGAGGTTTTCGCCGGAGACGATGATCCGGTTCTCGATCAGATGGGGAACCCGCGGCTCGTCCGTCGAATACAACACCGTCGAGCCTGCCGGCGGACGGCCGGAGATCGCCTCCTCGACCGGAATCGACTGGTCGACCATCTGAAAGGTCAGCTTCGCCGTCTGTCCGAGAATATCCTTCAGCCGCTGCGGATCCTGCAGGCCCGGCACCTGGACCATAATGCGCTCCGTTCCCTGGCGCTGGATGATCGGCTCGGTCGTGCCGAGTTCGTTGACGCGCCGGCCCACCACCTCGATCGATTGAGTCAGCGCCGCGGCGATCCGGTAGTCGACCCCGGCTTCGGTCAGCGTAAAACGCAGCAGGCCCGGTTCCGGCTCGGCCATCTCCATCTCGGTCACCGAGCCGCTCATGAAAAGGCCGGTCGAGATCGGCTGCGTCAATCTTTCGAGTGCGGTCTTCGCAGCTTCGATCTGGCCTTGGTCGCGAATGCGGACCTGGATGGAATTGGCGGTGCCGGCAAGCCCGGTATAGCCGATCTGGGCATCGCGCAGCGATGTGCGGACCTCGTCGCGTGCCGATTCGAGGCGTTCGTTGGCGAGGTCCTGCCGATCGATCTGGAGCAGGATGTGCGAGCCGCCCTGCAGGTCTAGGCCCAGCGTCAGTTGCTGCTTTGGCAGCCAATTCGGCAGCGATGCCAAAGTGGAGGCGGGAATCAAGTTGGGAGCTGCGTACAGGATACCGGCTAGGACCGTCAGCCAGATGAGAATGGTCTTCCAGCGCGAAAAATGCAGCATGTTCTTGTCCGTTCAGCCCATATCGGGCGGAAACCGCCTCCGACAAGAGCTTTGGCGTTCCGATCGGCGAGCAACTCGACGAGAGCCCGAACGGAACGCGATGTGAAAGTTTTGGGAGTCGGGGGCAGCGGTCCTCGGCCAGGATCATGCCGGGAGAAGCGGAGGCGCGCGCGCATCGAAGGCGCGGATCGGCGAAAGTTTCGGCCGGTCTTCAGACCCTATACCAAACGATGCGGCTGACGCGGTTTCGAGCGGCAGGCGCAAATCCGGGATTATGCAAAAGGGCTTGCCGTTTCCCGCAATGGCAGGCGTTCCCGTTTTGAAACGGGAAGTCTCAGCACCAAGGTGGCGCGCAATGCCGCGGGCAATGATGATAGTCGGGTGTGTGACTGGTTTGGACGCAGTGAGCCTCATTTGCCCCTTGGCAAGATCGACGTGATCGGCTGTTGCCGCAGGAATGGTCCAGATCAAAAAGAGCAACGAAGCGAGCAGCCGCAGGCCAGCACTCACGCTGAGCAGAACGCCGGGCCTTGTGCTAGCCTGTCTTCGACCGCTTCGTTTCATCTCACCGGTACGGCTCTCATACACTGCGACTAATACGCTTTCGCCTTCGTTGCCTCAGTAAGCGGCAGACCGCACTCCTGATCTTCAGCTATAGCATATGCATTGCATATTGAAGCGCACCTTTCACGTACTCAAAGGGTAAGTGCGTTGGCCGATCGATTGGCAGCCTACCGCTTCTCGATCAGCTGGACATAACCTTGCAGGATGCCGCTCCAGCCACGATCGGATTCGAAAATCTCACGCGCCGCTTCGCCGGCCGCGCCCATGTTCTCAAGCTGACGATGCTCGAGGTCGACGCGAGTCGCGTTCTCGCCGGCCTCGGAGAACTTGACCTCGACTTCGGTCAGCAGCGACGGATCATATTGCCAGTCGGCGCGAATCCGCCAAGCCAGGACGATGCGTTTTGGCGGTTCCCACGCCAGCACTTCGCCCCAGTCGCATTCCGTCCCATCCTCGCCGGTCTCAAACCAGCGGCCGCCTGCCTTTGGCTCGATAGTCGCGCTCCTGAGCGCGGACTTGCCTATCGAGTGGGACGCCGGCCACCAACGTCCAAACCCGCTCGTGAACACTTCAAACGCCGTGGCAACCGGCACGTCCACAGTGACCGACTTGCGCACAGGCGCTGGTTTAATGATCGCCGTCATTCTTTTCGCTCCTTGGCTTTGTTGATCTCGTTTCGGAAGGCGTCGAGCGCGTTCCCCCACATCTGGTCGAGCCAGGCACGCATCTCGCCGAGACCGTGAGGGTCGACATGGTATATGTTGCTGGCGCCGCGAGGCTCGGCGCGGACCAGCCGCGCCTCCCTCAGCACCTTCAGGTGATGAGAGATCGCGGGCTGAGACACCGGCAGGATTCGAGCGAGGTTCGCCACCGAACGCGGCCCTTCGGCCACAAGCTCGAATACCTTTCTGCGCGTGGGGTCGGCCAGCGCGACCATACCTGCATAATCATAAACCATGGCTTATGATAAACACAGATTTATGATTAAGGCAACCTCAGCTATTTGCGAAGCAGAGCAGAGGGCAGCGTATTCTCTCCCTATTCAGGTCTCATGCTGCGCTCGCTTCAATAAGAGGAGCACTGGGGAGGAGACCGAACCAAAGCACCCCTTCTCAGACAGGGCTTGAAGGCACACCTCTGAACTCGTATACGAGTATACGAGTATACGAATCGACCATCTACATAGCTTTTTGTGCTTTCGTCGGCAAACGATCGGGCTGCGCACCGAGATTCGGACCCTGCCGCCGGCATTTCTGCCAGACCATTTTGGAGACGCTCATGGCCGACACCTCGAAAAGACTGCGTATTGCCGTGCTCTTTGGCGGACGCTCCGCCGAGCACGACGTTTCGGTGCTGTCGGCAACCAATATCCTGCGTGCGCTGGAACCCGCGAAATACGATGCCGTTCCCATCTTCGTCACCCGCGAAGGACAATGGCTGCTGAGCAGCTTCGAGGGCGGCACGCTGGCGAAACCGTCGAGCGGTACCGGAGTCTGCCTCGTGCCTGGCGGACAGGGACGGATGATGGCGATCCCGACCCATGGCGCGGCCCACGAACTGCCTGACATCGACATCCTGTTTCCCGCCTTGCACGGCCTCCACGGCGAGGACGGCTCCGTGCAGGGGCTGGCGGAAGTGGCGCGCGTGCCGCTCGCCGGCTGCGGCATTCTTGGTTCGGCCGCAGCCCTCGACAAGGACATTGCCAAGCGGCTGCTGTACGAGGCGGGCTTGCCCGCCGCGCGGTCCGTCACAATCCACCACGGCGGCGCGCCGGCCTTTGCGGAACTGCAGAGCGCACTTGGGCTCCCGCTCTTTATCAAACCGGCCCGGCAGGGTTCCTCTGTCGGCGTCAGCAAGATTTCGGCTGAAAAAGACTATAAGGCAGCGCTGACAGAAGGCTTTAGGCACGACCGCAAGTTGCTGGCCGAAGAATTCATTCGAGGCCGCGAGATCGAGTGCAGCGTGCTGGAGGATACGGAGGGCGGCCTCTTCGTTTCCCGTCCCGGCGAGATCGTGCCGGCACAGAGCCACGGTTTCTACAGCTACGACGCCAAATATATCGACGAGCACGGCGCAGCGCTGAAAGTCCCGGCCGAACTGCCGCAGGAGATCGAAGGCAGTATCCGCGCGATGGCAGCAAAGGCCTTCAGGGCGGTCGGCTGCGACGGCATGGCCCGCGTTGATTTCTTCGTGACGCCGGACATGCGCGTCCTCATCAACGAGCTCAACACCATTCCCGGTTTCACCGATATCAGCATGTATTCCAAGGCGATGGCGGCAAGCGGCGTCAGCTATCCCGAGATCATCGATCGGCTGGTGGCGCACGGGCTGGCACGCGCTGGTCGATTAGCTTGATGGCGAAGGCTTATGACACCGGGGATCTTACCAACGGCCCAAAAAAGCCGATGATACGTGTTATTCGCTTCTGGCCAGGGTCGAGGAAGGCTATGTCCAAACCCTCAGGGAAGGACGATCCATCAGGCATCACAAACTTCCACGCAAAGCGTGCGATCCCATGATGAACATCCACGTCACTTGTCCGTAGGATGCGGGCACCGGGATGCTTGGCCAGAACTCTTGCGATGTGCGCGAGCAGTTCTTCCGCGCCAGTCGCATGGACTGTAGGATCCGTGTATGTCGCGCCATCGCTCCAGATCGGTAACAGCAACGCCCGCCGCTGCTCGGCGTTCTCATCGGACCAAGCAGCACAATACGAATCGATGAGAAGCGTCAAAGGCATTCTATTCCCCTAATGTAGATCACTGGTCTGACCCGGCCGACGCTCGGACAACAAAGCCCGAACCCGTCGGCCGACGGCAAAGCGTGGTCCGCCTCAATAAGGCCGGAGACCAAATCCGCTCAGCCAGCCAGAAGGGATCCTCCGCGCGGTCCGGATCGGAGAGATCTCTTATCCGGACTTTCCAGAAATTGCGATAACGCCGCGAAATCATCATGTAGGTGGCCTGCTGCAATCGCCCGTTGGAAGATTGCGTCGTAACTGTCGACCACGGAGCGGTCGATCTTGCGCGCCTCCATCAGCTCCAGGAGATGCTGGAATGCGCCGTAATGCGGGGAGATCGACGAGAGCGTCTCGTCGTCGCTGGCAAACCGCCCAGCATCCGTTCGCTTGATCAGGTCGGCGACAAGCCCGTCAATAACAGGCGCTATTGCGGTCCACTGCCGTCCCAACTCGCCGAGGTCGATCTCTTCGGCCTGACACACGGCGATCGCATGCAGCGTTCCGAACAGCGCGCCCCACATGAGAGCAAGCAGCGCGCTATCAAGTGCGTTCGCACGTCCCGGTTCTTCCCCGACATGCTGGACATTGCCGCCCAACGCACGAAACATCTCCTCGTTCGCGTCGAAAGCCTGCCTTGGCCCCGAGATCAGTATCGTCCCGGCATCTGTGCCAATGAAATCCGGCGTGGCCATGATCGCGCCATCGAGATAGCTGGCTCCGTGCGCAGCAAACCATTCAGCGGCTTCGCGTGCGCCATGCGGCGTTCCCGAAGTGAGTTCCACGATCAACTTGCCGCGAATAGCTGAAGCAACAGCATCGTCGCGCAGAACTGCGCTTGCCTGGTAGTCGCTTACGTTCACGATGATAATCTCAGCCGCATTGACGGCTTCCAGGACGGACCCCGCGACAGTGGCGCCGAGCGCGGCCAGCGGTTCGGCCTTTTGTTTTGTCCTGTTCCAGACCGTCGTCCGATATCCCGACTGAAGCAGGGCGCGGGCGAGCGCTGATCCCATACGACCCGTCCCCACAACGCTGATTGAAAGCTTCATTGCAACACTCCATACCAATAGGCGCCAATTTGTCGTCACGGGCAGAGGTATGTTGGAGTGAGTGGCGCGCACAATACGCACCTGGAGGTAAGTGGTTACCCAACGGTAAGGAGAGCATCATGAATAAGCCGACGGGCAATTGCGGCTTCGCAACCGCGATCAAGGCGATCGAAGGGAAGTGGAAAGTGGATATTCTTTGTGAGCTTGGAACGGCGTCTCGCAGGTTCGGCCGGTTGAGGCAGTCGATTCCGGCGATCAGTGAAAAGATGCTGACGCAGCAATTACGCGAACTGGAGGCTGACGGGCTTGTGAACCGAGAAGTCTATCCGGGATCGCCGACCAAGGTCGTCTATTCGCTGACAGAAAGCGGAGCGGCGCTCAATGCTGGAGCAGAGGCGTTATGCCGTTGGGGTGAGCAATTCCCTTCCCGTATCGATGCTTAAGGATGCCGTTCGCCATGCGAGTTGGACGTTGGCTCATGGCGCTTCGCCCTCGGCCGGAAACAGCGACAGCCAATACCGGGCGATATCGTTGCGGCGCATGAAGACGGCCTCCGGCCTGGACAGAACCGTCTCGATTATGCCTTCCAATGCCGCGGCCCGGTTGGGCTGGCCGGTCCATCGCGCATGGACGCCTATCGTCATCATGCGCCCACCTTCTTCCCTGGCTTCCCTGATCA
This sequence comes from Mesorhizobium temperatum, assembly GCF_002284575.1. GTDB lineage: Bacteria > Pseudomonadota > Alphaproteobacteria > Rhizobiales > Rhizobiaceae > Mesorhizobium > Mesorhizobium temperatum. Next base: position 303,393 of record NZ_NPKJ01000053.1, on the reverse strand, counting down.
GGAAGTCCAGATAGGCTTCGACGTTGTCGACGAAGTCCTTGGGCGTCACATAGCCGGGGCTTACCAGATAGCGGCTGTCGTTCAAGGTCTTGGAATAGGGAATGATCAGAAGGCGCCCGTTCTGTGCGGGCACGAAATAGGGCAAGTCGTCGTTGCACGGATCTGAATCATACAGGAAGCCGCCTTCCTCGATCAGGAGGTCGCGCGTGTTGACGCTGGGAAAGGAACGGCTGTTCCAGCCGATCGGGCGCTCGCCGAGCAGCTCGATGAACAGCGCGACGGCGCGCTGCAGATGATCGCGCTCCTCGTCACGGCTCTGGGTCCATTGTTCGGTCCAGCGCAAGCCATGGCCGAGCAGATCGTGACCCGATTGGCGCAGCCATGCCGTCACCTCCGGGTTGCGCCGCAGCGCCTCGGCACAGCTCGAGATCGTGGCGTGGACGCCGTGTCGCTCGAGCAGCCTGGCGATGCGCCAGATGCCGACGCGGCTGCCATACTCGAAATGCGTTTCGGTGCCGAGGTCGCGGATGCCGGCCGGCGCCGACAATGGATATTCGCCCCAGCCATCGCTATGGCTGTCGCCCTCGAACAGCGAATATTCCGACCCTTCCTCGTAGCAGACCACGAGATTGACTGCGACCAGACGTCCGTCCGGCCAGATGATCTGCGGCGGCCGCCGGCCGTAACCGACGAAATCGCGCGGCGGGCCGTGGCGATGCTGGAGCTTCATGGCAGTACAACTCCTGGCGGGTTGCTGATCCGCATGTACGGGTCAGCGAGGAGATCGGGCTCGAAGCCGGTGCGAAACGGCGAGCCCGATCAGATTTACCCTTGGATCCAGGATTTCGCCACAACCAGACTGCAGCGAACCGTACGTCAATCCGCAGAAATCTGGATACAAGAATCCCGATCCACCACGCCAGGCGACAATTTCGGGGCCAACCGCCCTTTGCGGGGCGCTTGTCTGGCCTGGAGCGGCATCAGTACGGCGTATGCATTGATGGAAGTCTGGAGGTGCTCAGCCGGCTGTCAGTCCGTGTGTGCGCCCAGGCGCCACAGCACTGACCGATTCCCGCTCGACCAGCGGGCATTCAAGCTTGGTGATGGGGTAGCGTCCGCGGCCGGGAGGGGCGGACAATTCGAGCTGCTCGATCGCCCACTGCCCCATCGCCATATGCGGCAGGATCGACGTCGTCAAAGGCGGGAACAGATGCCGGGCGATTTCCTCGTCGTCATAGCCGATTACCGAAATATCCCCAGGGATGTGCAGGCCGGCTTCCTTCAGCGCTTCGTAGCAGCCGATCGCGGTGCGGTCGTTCTGGCAGAAGATGGCGGTTGGGCGGTCCTTGAGCGCCAGAAGCTTGACGGTCGCGGCGTAGCCGGCGCTCGCCGACCAGTCGCCCTCGACCACCAGCTCCGCATCGAACGGGATGTCGGCCGTCGCCAGCGCCCGGCGGTAGCCCTTCAGCCGATCCTGCGCCGCCTGCATCCACGGCTCGCCGGTGATGGTGGCGATGCGGCGGTGGCCATGGCTGATCAGGTGACGGGTGGAGCTCTGCCCGCCGGCGATTTCGCTCGGCACCACGGCGGGGAAGGCGTAGTCGACGGTGTAGCAGTTGAGCAGGATGACCGGGATATCGAGGCCGTAGAGATAGTCGGGCGCGACGATCTCACGCGTGAAGATGGTCATGTAGATCAGCGCCGAAATACCCCGCTTGGTCAGTGCCGCAATCGCGCGCGGCTCCATGACGGAATCACCCAAAGTCTGGGCGACCAGCACGACATTGCCGGCATTCCACGAGGCCTGGCGCGCCCCTTCGATGGCGACGACCGCTTCGGGACTGGTCGCCAGTTGATCGACCGCGAAGCCGATCACCCCGTCCAGCCCCTCGAACGAGGCGATAGGGCTGCGAAGAGCAGAGAAGGCTGGTGGCGCATAGCCGAGACCCCGCGCGGCCTCGATCACCCGTTTGCGGGTCTGCTGCGAGAGCCTTATGCCCGGCGTATTGTTGAGGACGAACGAAACCGTTGCCTGCGAGCAGCCGGCGGCCCTGGCGATATCGGTCATGGTGACGCGACTCTTGGGGTTCTTAGCCGATGGCTTTCGGCGCCGGGAGGCTTCAAGGGCAGGATCGCGCAGATCCGTCGGTTCGCTCATGGCATTGTGTTCCAAATTCCCGGCTTGGCTAACCAGAGGTCGTCCTGGACGTCATTACAGACGGTAGGGCGCCCGACGACGCTTCGCGTTTATAAAACAGGCACTCGATTAATCATTATTATCATCCTGGCAGCCGAATGGCTAGCAACGCGGAGAGAGCGATACGCGGTTTCTGGAAGATCGATTTCTGGGAATGTGACCCAATTTCAAGGCCGTTAAACGGCCTCGGAAGCCTCCCTTTCTCACCACACGGCAGGCAGCCATTCGCCAGCGGCACCAGGTTTCCAACCAGAGACTAATACTATTTACTAATAGTCGTAAGCGTTCTATTGTCAATTCGTCATGCCCGGCTCGGGACCGAACGGGCCATGACGGGAAGCAGGCGCGTGGCGCGGCATCCGCGGCTCTTGGGCCGGCAAAGCAACGCCACGCAATTACGGAAATGTCAGACAAATCCGACTATACGAACAGCCAATGAGTCTCTAAAGTCCAAAATCGCGGCTGGAATGGCGCCGTTCTTTCGCTGCCAGAACCCCTTGAGGAGGAGGCGTCCAGCCGCATTCGACAAGTTCAGATCAGCGAAAATGACTGAATCAAATGGGAGGTTGAACATGAAATCTGCGATACGAAATGCGTCCGTCGCTGCCGCGGCCTTGGCTCTCGGCCTGTCCATCACGGCGATTGCCCGTGCCCAGGATAAACCGACGCTGGCCTTCGTCGTCAACGGCGCTTCCGACTTCTGGAAGGCGGCCGAAGCCGGCGTCAAGAAGGCCCAGGCCGAACTGCCCGACTACAATCTGGAGCTCAAATATCCGGAGCAGTCGTCGGTCGCCATCCAGCAGCGGCTGATGGATGATCTGGTGACGGCCGGCGTCAAGGCGATCATGGTTTCGGCAGTCGACCCCAAGACTTCGACCGACGGGCTCAACAAGATTGCTTCGGAGACGGCGCTGTTCACGACCGACAGCGACGCGCCACAGACCAAGCGTATCGCTTATATCGGCTCGTCCAACATCGACGCCGGCAAGCAGGCGGCCGAGATCGCCAAGAAGGCGATGCCTGACGGCGGCAAATGCCTAGGCTTCGTCGGCCTGCTCGGCGCCGACAATGCCAAAGAGCGCATCGAAGGCATGAAGGAAGGGCTCGCCGGCACCAAGATCGAGCTGATCGACGTGCGTGGCGACGACATCGACCAGGCCCGCGCCAAGAAGAACGTCGAGGACGCGCTGGTCGCCAGCCCCGACGTCACCTGCATGGTCGGCTTCTATTCCTACAATACGCCGCGCATCTATGAAGCGCTGCGCGACGCCGGCAAGCTCGGCCAGATCACGGTCGTCGGCTTCGACGACGATCCGATCACCCTGGGCGGCGTCAAGGAAGGCACCGTTGCCGCCACCGTCGTGCAGCAGCCCTTCGAATGGGCCTACCAGGGCATGAAGCTGATGGCCGCCTATCTCGAGGGCGACAAATCGGGCATTCCGGAGAACGGCCTGATCATCATCCCGACCAAGATCATCGGCAAGGACGATGTCGACGCCTATGCCGCCAATCTGAAGGCGATGTCCGGCAATTAAGGCGAAGGCAGTTGCGCCGGCTTGGGGTTCGCCTCGGGCCGGCCGTTCGCATTGACGAACCCTGCGAGGGTCGTCAGTCTGCAGATGTGGCTAAAACGGCCCACCGGCTGCTGTCAGGTGTGATGAATTATTCCGACGCATCCATCGGCGTATCCACGACTGCCCCGTTCCTCAGTCTCGAGGGCGTGCGCAAGACCTATCCCGGCGTGGTCGCGCTGGATGGATTTTCAATGGAGGTCAGGCCTGGCGAGGTCATCGGCCTCGTCGGCGAGAACGGCGCCGGCAAGTCGACGCTGATGAAGATCCTCGGCGGCGTGACCACCCCCGACACCGGCACGATCACCGTCGACGGCGTCGCCCATGACCGGCTGACCGTCGAGGCCAGCATCGGTTCCGGCATCGCCTTCGTCCACCAGGAACTCAACCTGTTCGAAAACCTCGACGTTGCTGCCAACATCTTTTTCGGCCGTGAACCTTTGCGCGCCGGTCCGTTCAGGCTTGTCGACCGCGCCAGGCTGCGCGCGCTGTCGGCGCCGCTGCTCAAACGCGTGGGCGCCAACTTTTCGGCCGACACGCCGGTATCGACGCTGTCGCTCGCCCAGCAGCAGATGGTCGAAATCGCCAAGGCGCTGTCGATCGAGGCAAGGCTGGTCATCCTCGACGAGCCGACATCGAGCCTGCCACTTGCCGAGACCGACAAGCTGCTCGATGTCATCAAGGCTCTGAAGGCGGAGGGCATCAGCGTCATCTTCATCTCGCACCGTCTTCACGAGGTCGAGCGGGTCGCCGATCGCGTCGTCGTGCTGAGGGACGGTATGCTTGCCGGCACGCTGCCGAAGAACGCCATCAATCACGACCAGATGGTCAAACTGATGATCGGCCGCATGCTGAAGGAGAGGGAGAAGGCGGCAGAATCGGCGCGCCCGCCCGGCACCGTCGCTCTGTCGGCCAAGGCCGTTCGCACCACTGCCTATCCCGATCGGCCAGTCGATCTCGGCGTCAGGCATGGCGAAATTCTTGGCCTGGCGGGTCTTGTCGGCTCCGGCCGCACCGAACTGGCGCGTGTGCTTTTCGGCATCGACAAGAGCCTTGGCGGTGCGCTCCAGCTTGATGGAAAAGATCTGGTTCTTGGTTCGGCCGCCGACGCTGTGGCCAACGGGATTTTCCTCGTCCCCGAGGATCGCAAGCTGACCGGAATCCTGCTCGATCTGTCGATTGCCCAGAATATTTCGCTCCCCAATCTTCCGGCGCATGCCCGACGGTCCCTGGTTTCTGCCAGCGCTGAAGCCGTCACCGCCGAGAAGCAGAAACGCAATCTCGGCATCAAGGCGCCCTCGGTGGCGACGCGCACCGGCACGCTGTCCGGCGGCAACCAGCAAAAAGTCGTGCTGGCCAAATGGCTGGCCATGAACCCCAGGGTGATGATCCTCGACGAGCCGACACGCGGCATCGACATCGGCGCCAAGGCCGAGATCTACGGGCTGATGCGGGCGCTGGCCGATGCCGGCGTCGCCGTGCTGATGATCTCCAGCGACATGGAGGAGGTGATCGGCGTCTCCGACCGCATCGCCGTCATGCATGAGGGCCAGATCTCAGGCATTCTCGACAAGGAACAGTTCAGCCAGGAAAACGTATTGCTGCTGGCCGTCGGCAAGCAACCGAAATAGCAGGCATTGGGGAGAAGACGATGAGCAAGAAAGATCTCGGCCTGCTGATCCTAATCCTCGTGGTGGGAGCGGTGGTGGCGATCATCAATCCGCGCTTCCTGCTGCCGATCAACCTCGCCAACACCTCGAACCTGATTGGGCTGTTCGGCATACTGGCGATCGGCCAGGCTTTCGTCATCATCACCGGCGGCATCGAATTGTCGGTCGGCTCGGTGGTCGCGCTGCTCGGCGTCCTCTTCGTCGATTTCATCGCCACGCGAGGCATGGCATGGCCGGTGGCGCTGCCGCTAATCCTCGTGCTCGGCGGCATCATCGGGCTGGCACATGGCTGGCTGATCACGCGGCTCAAATTGCAGCCTTTCGTGGTGACGCTGTGCGGCCTCTTGATCTATCGCGGCGTCGCGCGGTTCTACACTGCCGACGGCACGGCGGGCTTTGCCTTCGGACAGAACTTTCCGGAACTCGAGTTCCTGACCGCCGGGCGATCCTATGGCGTGCCAAACAGCTTCATCGCGCTGATCGTCATCGCCATCGTGATGTGGGTGGTGCTGCACCGTTCGGTGTTCGGCCGCTACCTCTACGCCATCGGCAAGAACGAGGAGGCGGCGAAATATTCCGGCATCCGCACCGGCCGCGTCGTCATGGCGGCCTATGTCATCTGCGGCGTGCTGACGGCGCTGTCGGCGATCTATTTCGCGATGTACACGCGCTCGATCTCGCCGGCCAGCCACGGCCAGTTCTACGAACTCTACGCCATTGCCGCGGCAGTGCTCGGCGGCTTCTCGCTGCGCGGCGGCGAGGGCTCGCTGATCGGCGTCATCCTCGGAACGGTCCTGCTGCAGGAACTGCAGAACCTCGTCAACCTGCTCGGCATCCCGTCCTCGCTCAATTTCGCGGTGATGGGCGGGGTAATCCTCATCGGCGTATTGGTCGACCAGCAATGGGGCGTGTACCGGGAGCGGCGGCTGATGCTGGAGGCAACCCGCAAGGGCACGGCTGGTGCGGCAGCGGAATAACCGCACCGCCTTTTCCTTCTCCCCTTGTTGTGGGAGAAGGTGGCCGAGCCCACGGGTCTTGCCTCCGGCAAGCCCGAGGACAGGCTCAGCTCGGCCGGATGAGGGTGTTCCAGCTTGACGCCGACCGAGCTCCGGCCAGCACCCCTCAACCGTCTTGGCGCTGCGCGCCGATCCACCTTCTCCCACAAGGGGAGAAGGGAAGACGCAGCCCTAAATTAAGCCCGACATGTCGGAGAAGGCCATCGCCTTGCGCAGCACGTCGGCAAAGCGCTCGCCGGCCGCTTCGCGCGGGCCGCTGTTGTCGATCGAGGTGACGCCTGGTCCGGACAACGCCACATTGGCGCTACGCGCCAGCCGCGCCAGCACTTCGCCGCGCGACTCGCGGCCGCGCATCGCCAGCCGCTCCGCCAGGATTTCCGGCGATGCGGTGATCTCGACGATCGCCAGATTGGCATAACGATCACGCAGCCCCGGGATGATGGCGCGGGAGACATTGGCGATGGCGACGCGGCCGTTGGCGACCGACCGGTCGACTTCAGCCGGGATGCCGTAGCGCAAGCCATGCGCCTCCCAGGAGATGGCGAAGGCGCCATCCGCTTCCGCCTCGACAAAGGCCGCATCGGCAAGCGAGTCGTGATCCTCGCTTGCCGTGTCGCTCGGCCGGGTGATGACCCGGCGGACGAACTCCAGCCGGGTCTCGTCGGCAAATAGCGACCGGGCATAGCCGATCACCGTGTCCTTGCCGGCGCCGCTCGGGCCGACGACGGCGACGAAGACCCCGTCGCGGATCGGAAACGCCGCGGGCGACAATTCACGCTCGATCAACGCCGACGCCATCATGCGACCCGGCGTCCCTGCCGCCAGACGGTGCGGACAACCGGGACATGGTCGTCGAGACGTACACGAACCAGATCGGCGCGCCGGCCCTGTTCGATGACGCCGCGGTCGGAGAGGCCGACTGCCTCGGCCGGGTTCTTCGAGACCATGGCGACCGCCTGAGGCAAGGAAATGCCGTCGACCACGTCGCCGAGGAAAAACGCCGACTGGATCAGGCTAAAGGGAATGTAATCGGACGACAATATGTCGAGCAGGCCCTCGCCGGCGAGCGTGCGGGCCGAAACATTGCCCGAATGCGAGGCGCCGCGCATGACGTTCGGGGCGCCCATCAGCACCCCGAGCCCTGCCGCCTTCGAAGCTTTTGCGGCCTCTTTGGTGGTCGGGAATTCGGCGACGCGGACGCCTTGTTCGATCGCCTCGTCGACATGGCCGGTCGTGGCGTCGTCATGGCTGGCCAGCACGATGCCGCGCTGATGGCAGGCAGCAGCGATGAAGGCGCGGTTCGGCCCAGAATTCGTCGCCGACTCCGCCATCCGCTTCTCACAGAATTGCTGGAATTCGCGGTCCGTCAGCTTCAGCTTGCGCTGATAGTAATAGGCATAGGTTTCCAAATCGACGAACTGGCGCTGTCCCGGCGCATGGTCCATCAGCGACGCCAGCTTGATCCTGTCATCGCCGTCGAAATGGGCGAAGGCTGCGAGGCAATCCGGCGCCGAAACCTCGCAGCGCAGATGGATGAAATGGTCGGCCCGCAGCCGGTCCTGCTGGACGCTGTCCTCGATCGCATCGGCCAGCTTGCGCATGTCGGCCGAATTCATGTCGGCGTCGTCATCCATGCCGACACGCAAGGCATCGAGCACGGTGGTGATGCCGGCGGTCGCCACTTGCGCGTCGTGAGCGAGCACCGCGGCGATCGGGTTCCAGCGCACTTTCGGCCGCGGCGCGTAATGGCCTTCGAGATGGTCGGTGTGAAGCTCCACCAGCCCGGGAATGATGAAATCGCCGCCCATGTCCTCGCCGCTCCGGCCGGCACCGGCATCGATCCCGGCGATCAAGCCGTCGCGCAGCACGATCGACCCTTCGACGATCTCGTCGGCAAGCACGATGCGGGCATTGTTGAGAACGGTCTCGGCGGTCATTTCAGGCAGTCCTTGGAGCATTTTGCAGCCAATTGGAATCACCGATTGGGTGAATTGGCGTCGCACAAATGCGGTTAAAACAAATAGCCATTTCAGGCAGTTTTTCTGGCCGGGCGGCGCCCGAGCGCGTGATGGGAAAGCACCATGAACGGGGCGCCAGGTTCGGTTTCGACAAACAGGGTCAGTGCGTCCACCGGCACCGGCCGTTGCAGGACCTGCGCAAACAGGCTGTCGATTGCTGCGCGAAGGCGAGGGCTTTCCTGTGACGAGACACGGCCGGACAGCGTCATATGGAACCGGAAGGTCCCGAAGACATAGGGGTAACCCCACTGGCAGAGATTGCGGAATTCAGCCGGCTTCAGCGAATCGGGGCTGCGCCGTTTGATCTCAGCCTCGCTCAGCGGTGCGCGAAAACGGTCGAAGTCGCGCACCACGTCGTCGGCGAAGCGGTTGAGCGCCGGCAGCGGTCCTTCCGGCACCAGCGCGAAGAAGCCGTCGATCTGGCTGACGACCAGCCGCGGGATGGTCACCACCGGCGTCGTCTCGGCGAAATCGTCCAGTGCCGCGCGAAGCGCGCCTTCCGTTTCGTTCGAAGCCAGCCGGAAAGGCGCCTTAAGCGTCGCATGAAAGCCGTAGCGGCGCGCCGAAGCGGTGTGGAAGGCGACTTCCGCCGCCGATAGTTCGCCCACGGCCTCGACCGGCCTCGTGGCAGCGCCGAACGGGTCGCGGCCGAGCCAATTGGCGGCGATCCGCGCCAGCGGTTCGTCCTGCCGGGGTGTGAAATAGATAGCGTAGCGCATCGAAAGTCCTCGTCAACTCCCGCTGCCATAGGCGATTTGCATGACGAAATGACGAAGCTGATGATCGCTCCTGATAACAAAGTTGTTCAGGCGGGTCATTAGCCGACGATTTTTTCGCCTTGGGCCAGTTTGCCGACCCGGACGGGCAGCGCCTCAGGCCTTCATCAGCCATTCGTGCTCGGGCGCGTTGTGGAATTTCCACGTCCGCTTCGGCCCGGCCATGACGTTGAGGTAGTAGAGGTCGTAGCCATGGCAGGCGGCACAAGGGTGATAGCCCTTTGGCACCAGCACGACGTCGCCGTCCTCGATTGCCATCGCCTCGTCGAGCGAACGAGCACCATTCCGATCGGCATCGGTGTAGACGCGCTGAAAGGCAAAGCCCTGCGGCGGATTGAGGCGGTGGTAATAGGTCTCCTCAAGATAGGATTCGGCCGGCAGATTGTCCTGGTCATGCTTGTGCGGCGGATAGCTCGATGTATGGCCGCCCGGCGTGATGACCTCGACCACCAGCAATGAATCGGCCGGCTTGCCTTCCGGCAGGATGTTGGTGACATAGCGCGTGTTGGTGCCCTTGCCGCGAACCTCCTGGCCGAGATCCTTCGGCGCAATGACGCGGACCGGCAGGCCGCCGCCAAGCCCCGGCGCCGAGCAGACCGCGACTTCGAGGTCGGTGTCGGCGGTCACCGACCAGTCAGAGCCCTGCGGTACGTAGACCGACCACGGCTTGCCTTCGAAGGGCGACATGCGTTCGCCGAGCAGGCCGAGATCCTTGCCGCCGGCCTTGGCCTTGCCCTTGCCGGTGACGAACACCAGGCAGACTTCACGGTTCGCGGTTTGTCCGGAGGCTGTTTCGCCTGGCCGCAGCCGATGCAGATCGAAACCGACATAGGTCCAGCCGGCGTTTTGCGGCGTCACATGGGCGACGCGGCCATGCCCCTTATCGGCTTTGACCAGCAGTTTCGACATCGCGCTTCATTCCTTTGGTTCGGTATCGGCCGGATCCTTGCCGCCGTCGGCCGGCTTGTAGAGATAGAAGAACTGCCAGACGGCATAGCCGGCGAAGCCGAGCGCGATCGTGCCCCAGAACGGCGCGCCGGTGGCAAATTCGACCACGGCCCAGCCCAGGCAGACCGCGACGATGGCAACGCGCCGCCACAAAGGCCGGAAGAACGGATGCTCAGAGTCCTTCATCGGATCAACCCCCGCATCGGATCAGCCCTTCGCCGGGAATACTGCATTCAAGCATGGGGGAAGCCCTGTGTTGCAACCGTGTAGCCGGCGGCCGTCATCACCCGCATCAACTCCTTGTAGCCGACTTGCGCCATCTTGAGCGGCGGATTCTTCTTCGGGTCCTGCTCGGCTTCGACCACGAACCAGCCTTCATAGCCGTACTTCGCCAGCCTTTCCACAATGGCGCCGAAATCCAGCGAACCATCTCCCGGCACCGTGAAGGCGCCAAGCGCCACGGCATCGAGAAAGGATTGCTTCTGGCGATCCAGTTTTTCAATCACCCCCATGCGCACATCCTTCACATGCACGTGGTTGATGCGCCGGTGATGGTTGTCGATGGCGCGCAGAACGTCACCGCCGGCAAAGGCCAGGTGACCGGCATCGAGCAGCAAGGGAATGCCTTCACCCGAATAGCGCATGAAGGTATCGAGCTCCGGCTCGGTCTCGACCACCGCCGCCATATGATGGTGATACGAGAGCGGCATGCCCTGCTCGGCGCACCATTCGCCGAACTGGGTGAGGCGCCTCGCATAGGCTTTCATCTCGTCATCCGAAAGCCTTGGCTTGGTGGCGAGCGGCTTCGAGCGGTCACCCTGGATGGAGCGGCCGACCTCGCCGTAAACGATGCAAGGCGCGTTCACCGCCTTGAACAGATCGATCATCGGCTGGATGCGATCCTTGTTCCTGGCCATGTCTTCGTCGACCAGCGTACCGGAGAACCAGCCGCCGCAGAGCGTCACGTCGGCCTCCTTCAGGATCGGCAGCATGATTTTCGGATCGCTGGGGAAACGGCGGCCCATTTCCATGCCGGTGAAGCCCGCCGAACGCGACTGCGCCAAGCATTCCTCCAGCGACACGTCATCGCTGAGTTCCGCAAGGTCGTCGTTCCACCATGCAATTGGGGACATGCCCAGTTTGGCTTTCAAGTCGTTGCTCCAATGTCAGATCTTTCAATTTTCATTCGTCGGCGCTGCCCCTCATCCGCCTGCCGGCACCTTCTCCCCGTAAGGACGGGGAGAAGGGACAAACGTCAACGTTCGCGACCCCCTCTCCCCGTCCTCACGGGGAGAGGGTAAGGGTGAGGGGCAGCGCCGACATCAATCACCAACACTCTGCATCCGCCGCTTTTCTTCATAGGCTTTGCGTGCGGCGTTGACCTGCGGCCGCGAAGAAACTTCCGGCACGGCGACATCCCACCAATGGCCGCCGACATCGGTCGACACCAGAGGATCGGTGTCGATGACCAGCGCTGTGGTCCTTGCATTCTTCTTCGCCTTTGCCAGCGCCGTTTCCAGCCCGGCGATCGACGAAACCTTCTCGGCGATGGCACCAAGGCTTGCCGCATGCGCGGCGAAGTCGATATCGGGCATAACTTCGTGGCGTGCGTCCTTCAGCAGATTGTTGAAGTTGGCGCCGCCGGTCGCCATCTGCAGCCGGTTGATGCAGCCATAGCCTCTGTTATCGAGCAGCACGATGGTCAGCTTGAGGCCGAGCATGACCGAGGTCGCGATCTCGGAATTGAGCATCAGATAGGAGCCGTCGCCGATCATCACGACGACCTCCTCGTCGGGCTTGGCCATCTTCACGCCGAGCCCGCCTGCGATCTCGTAGCCCATGGTCGAGAAGCCGTATTCGGCGTGGTAGGAGCCGGGCGCGCCGGCTTGCCAAAGCTTGTGCAATTCGCCGGGCAGGCCGCCGGCGGCATGAAGCAGTATCACGCCGGAGCCCATGGCGCGCTGCACGGCACCGATCACCTGCGCGTCGGACGGGTAGGCGGCATTGGTCGAGGCGGTCACCTTGCCGGCTTCGGCCTGCCAGTCCTTCTTGCCCTTGGCCGCATTGTCGGTCCAGGCAGCCGGCGCTTTCCAGCCGTTCAGCGCCGCGCCAAGCTCGGCGAGCCCTTCCGCCGCATCAGTGACCAGCGGCAGCGCCTGGTGTTTTCCCGCATCGAAAGGCTGGACGTTCAGCCCGATAATGGTCTTGCCGGAATTCTTGAACAGCGCCCACGAGCCGGTCGTGAAATCCTGCAGCCTGGTGCCGATGGCAAGCACGACATCGGCTTCTTCAGCCAGCCGGTTGGCAGCCGAAGTGCCGGTGACGCCGACCGCCGCCATGTTGAGCGGATGATCGTCCGGCAGCGAGGATTTGCCGCCCTGTGTCTCGCAGACCGGTATGCCGGCGCCCTGCACCAGCTTTGCCAGTTCGCCGGAAGCCTGCGAATAAAGCACGCCGCCGCCGGCAATCACCAATGGCTTCTGCGCGCCCTTCAGCGCCGCCACCGCGGCCGCCAGCTCCTGGCGGTCCGGACGCGGTCGGCGCTGGGTCCAGACCCGTTCGGCAAAGAAGCTCTCGGGGTAATCATAGGCCTCGGCCTGCACGTCCTGGCAGAGCGCCAGCGTCACCGGTCCGCAATCGGCCGGATCGGTCAGCACCTGCATCGCACGGTTCAGCGCCGGGATGATCTGCTCGGGCCGGGTGATGCGGTCGAAATAGCGCGACACCGGGCGGAAGCAGTCATTGACCGTCGCCGTGCCGTCGGAGAAATCCTCGGCCTGCTGCAGGACAGGGTCGGGGATGCGATTGGCGAAGACGTCGCCGGGCAGAAACAGGACAGGCAACCTGTTTACATGCGCAAGTGCTGCCGCCGTCACCATGTTGAGCGCGCCGGGGCCGATCGAACTGGTAGCCGCCATGAACCGGCGACGGAAATTGGCCTTGGCGTAGGCGATCGCCGCATGCGCCATCGCCTGTTCGTTATGGGCGCGAAAGGTCGGCAATTCGTCGCGGACCTGATAGAGCGCCTCGCCGACGCCGGCGACATTGCCATGGCCGAAGATCGCCCAGACGCCGCCGAAGATCGGCATTTTCCTGCCGTCGATCTCGGTCATCTGGCAGGCAAGAAAGCGGGTCAGCGCCTGCGCCATCGTCAGGCGGAATGTCTTGGTCATGTTGTTTTCCTCCGCAGTCCTTATGCCGCGCCTTCTTATGCTGCTTTGCGGCCGCACGCGGCAAGCCATGCCTCGGTCAGCCTCTCGAAGCGCGACGCCATGTCGGCAACTGCCTCGTCGTCCGACATCTTGCCGGCAAGCCATTGTTCGGCCGCGTTGATGAAGATGGTGCGTCCGACGGCGAAGCCCTTGACGATGGGCGCCTTGGCGGTGGCGGCAAAGGCCGCTTCCAGCTCGTCCTGTGGCGCTTCCAGGCCGAGCAGCACAATCCCGCGGCACCACGGATCGTTCTTCAGGATCACCGCTTCGATCTTCGCCCAAGCCCCGGCTGAGGCCTGCGGTTCAAGCTTCCACCAGTCGGGCTTGATATCAAGCGCATAGAGTTCCTCCAGCGCGCGCGGGATCGTCGTGTCGTCGAGCTTGCCGTGTTTGCCGGCGATGATTTCGATCAGAAGTTCTCTCCCCACTTTCCGCGCGGCCTCGAACAGGCTTTTGAGCTTCTGCTGCTGCTCGGTCTTCAGCGCCTCCGGGTCGTCGGGGTGGTAGAAGCACAGGCACTTGATGCAATGGTCGACCGGCCACTCGATCAATTGCGAGCCGATATCCTGCGAGAATTCGAAGCGAAGCGGCCGAGATCCGGGCAATTCGACTGGCCGGCCAAGCCAGGCGAAGGAATGGCGGGCGAATTCGAACATCGCCTCGCGACCGTATTTTTCGTCGAGCAGCATGCCGTAACCGGCGCGACCAGCGGCAACCTTTGCCGCCGCCTTGACCGTCAGCACCTTGAAATCATGGATGCGCGACGGATCGGCGCCGGCTTTCGCGGCGACATCGTCGAGCTGGATACGGTGGTCGCAGGCCAGCGCCATCAGCGAGGGAATATCGCGCCGGCGCGTCGTCGCCCAATGGATATGGTTGATCGCCTCGTCCTTGCGCAAGGCCAGATGCTTGCTGCCGTTCTTCAGGAAGAACTGCAGTTCCTCGAAGGTCGGGTATTCCGGCGCGCAGAGCAGCCGCGACACGGCGAAGGCGCCGCAGGCATTGGCCCAGGTCGCCGCCGTCTCCAGGCTTTCCTCGCCGAGCCAGCCGCGCAGGAAGCCCGACATGAAGGCATCGCCGGCACCGAGCACATTGTAGACCTCGATCGGAAAGCCCTTGCCGACGATGCCGTCTTCGAGATCATCGCTGATCGGCCCGTCATAGACGATGCAGCCCATGGCGCCGCGCTTCAAGACGATCGTGGCCTTGGACAGCGAGCGGATGGTCTTCAACGCGCTCAGGCAATCATCCGCACCGGAGGCGATCATGATCTCTTCTTCGGTGCCGACGATCAGGTCGCAGTCGGGCAGCACTGTCTTCAGCTGGGCGGAGACCCGGTCGGATTTCACGTAGCGCTCGAAGCCTTCGGCATGGCCGGCGAGTCCCCAGAGATTAGGGCGGTAGTCGATGTCGAACACCACCTTGCCGCCTTTGGCCTTAATAGTGCGGATCGCCTTGCGCTGCGCGGCGTCGCTGTTGGGCCGCGAAAAATGCGTACCGGTGACGACGATCGCACGTGCCGAAGCGATGAACGTCTCATCTATGTCCTCCTCCGCCAGCGCCATGTCGGCGCAGTCGGAGCGGTAGAAGATCATCGGCGAGACGCCTTCGTCCTCGACCGACAGCAGCACCAGCGCGGTCAGCCGGTCCGGGTCGGTCCTGAGGCCGGCCACGGAAACGCCCTCGCGGGTCAGCTGCTCGCGGATGAAGCGGCCCATCTGCTCGTCGCCGACGCGGGTGAGCAGCGCCGAGCGCAGGCCGAGCCTGGCCGTGCCGACCGAAATGTTGGCCGGACAGCCGCCAACCGACTTGGCAAAGGAGGTGATGTCCTCCAGGCGCGAGCCGATCTGCTGGCCGTAGAGGTCGACGGAGGCGCGGCCAATGGTGATGACGTCGAGCGGCGCATGTTTCGCGTCCACGGCTTCGCCCATTCGAACCTCCCATCAGCCTTGTTGTCTTGGGTAACACGCGCGAGCGGCAGCGTGGCGCCGGCAATATGAAATAATAATTCCAATCCATAGTCAATATGGAACGCGCATTCCTTTGCTGAAAAGTGCTAGACCATGATCCCGAACCGAAGGTCAGCGAAGCAAAAAGTGGCGCCCGGTTTTCGGAAAAGATCATGGTCAAACAAGAGAAAAGCTGTCTAGGTCTTGCGCTTCCTGCCCGCATCGCGCCGCTTTTCGCCAACCGCAACGGTCAGCGCCATGGCCAGCGCCATCGTTGCCGACAGCGAGCGGAAGCCGGCGAAATCGGCCTCGGCGACCTCGAACCAGACTTTGGCGAACTGGGCGAGCGGCGAAAAGGAACTGTCGGTGATCGCCACGATCGGCACGCCTTGCTCGGAAATGACGCGCGCCTCCTCGATGGCCGCCGGGGCATAGGGTGAGAAACTGATGGCGATGACGGCATCCCTGGGCGAGGCAAAGCTGATCATTTCGGCGTTGAGGCCGGCGGCCGATTCGATCAGCTGGTTGCGGATCTTGAGCTTGCCCAGCGCATAGGCGATGTAGGAGGCGACCGGATACGAGCGGCGCTTGGCCAGCACATAGATCGTCTCCGCCTTCGCCAGCAGGGCGATCGCATCTTCGAAATGGTCTTCGTTCAGCCTGCCTGAAATATCGTTGAGCGAGGTGCTCGCCGCGGCGACGAAGCCGTCGAAAATCGCCCGGTGACCGGCGCCTTCCTCGGCCTTGGCGCGCAATGCCGCCAGCCTTTCGTCATAGGACGAATTGCGCTCACGCAGCCGCTCGCGGAACACCAGCTGCAGGCTGGTGAAGCCGTCGAAGCCGAGCTGCTGGGCGAAGCGGATCAAGGTCGAAGGCTGAACGCCGGCGGAGGCGGCAATGCTGGCGGCGGTGCCAAAGGCAATGTCGTCGGGATTGTCGAGCGCATAGGCAGCGATCTGCGCGATGCGCTTGGGCAGGCTATGGCGCCGTTCCAGGATCGTCGTACGCAGCGTCTCGAAATCGCGGGGCACCCGTTCGTCCATCGTCGCTCCGCCCAGGCCCATCAGTCGATGCCGTGTGTGCCCCATCATAGCGAGCCTGTGCAAGAAGGCCATAAAAAATGAGGCATGCGTTCCATTTCTGGATAAAATGGACTAATTCATCCACACAAATCTTTCTGGCGACGGAGGCAAGGAAATGGTCGGAGTCGGTCTTATCGGCACAGGCTTCATGGGCAAGTGTCACGCCATCGCCTGGAACGCGGTCGGCACCGTCTTTCCCGACGTAGCCAAGCCAAGACTGGTCCATCTCGGCGAGGTCAATGAAGACCTTGCCAAACGCCGGGCTACCGAATTCGGTTTCGCCAAGGCCTCCGGCGATTGGCGCGCCGTCGTCGACGATCCGGATGTTGATATCGTCTCGCTGACCACGCCGAACCAGTTCCATCCGGAAATGGCTATCGCCATCCTCGAAGCCGGCAAGCATCTGTGGTGCGAAAAGCCGATGGCGCCGAGTTTTGCCGACGCGCAAGCCATGGCGGCGGCGGCCAAAAAGTCCGGCAAGGTGGCGGCGCTCGGCTACAACTACATCCAGAACCCGGCCATCCGCCATATCGGTGCGCTGCTCGACGAGAAGATCATCGGCGAGGTCAACCATCTGCGCATCGAGATGGACGAGGATTTCATGGCCGACCCGGAGGCGCTATTCTTCTGGAAGCACGAGGCGGCGTCCGGTTACGGTGCGCTCGACGATTTCGCCGTGCATCCGCTGTCGCTGGTCGCCGTGCTGTTCGGACGCGTCGCCCGCGTCATGTGCGATATGGCAAAACCCTATGCCGATCGCCGCGTCGCGTCCGGCGAGCGCCGCGCGGTCGAGACCTACGACATCGCCAGCGTGCTGATGCATCTCGAAAACGGCATTGCCGGCACGCTGCTGGTCAACCGTTCGGCCTGGGGCCGCAAGGGCCGGATCGCCATCCAGATCTTCGGCTCGAAGGGCTCGATCCTGTACGACCAGGAGCGGATGAACGAGTTTCAGCTCTATCTCACCGCCGACCGCCCAACCGAGCAAGGCTACCGAACCATCCTGGTGGCGCCGCACCACAAGCCTTACGACGCCTTCCTGCCGGCACCCGGCCACGGCCTCGGCTTCAACGATCTCAAGATCATCGAATGCCGGGAACTTTTGACACGGCTTGCCGGCCAGCCGGCGCGCATCATCGATTTCGACGAAGGACTCGAAATCGAGCGCACCGTGCATGCCATGGCGCGTTCGTTCGAGGAGCAGCGCTGGATCGCGGTGCGGTAACGGCTGCTTCCAGCCGGCCGCAGGCCGCGCTTCCGCGGCCAACGGGGTCAGCTGTCTCAGGCGGCTCCTGGACGGCTGGCGATCAGGGCGCGTCGCGCTGACCGGCGTCGCTCGACGGCGTCGGCAAGGCCGTGCAGCACCGACTCGGTGGTTGCCCAGTCGATGCAGCCATCGGTGATGCTCTGGCCGTAGACCAGCGGCTTGCCGGGCATGACGTCCTGCCGGCCGGCGACGAGGTTGCTCTCGATCATGACGCCGATGATGCGCTCGTCGCCTGCCGCGACCTGGCCCGACACGTCAGCCGCCACTATCGGCTGGTTCTCCGGCTTCTTGTTGCTGTTGGCGTGGCTGACATCGATCATCAGCCGAGGGGCTACGCCGACCCGGCCGAGTGCCGCGCAGGCGGCAGCTATGCTCGTTGCGTCGTAGTTCGGCACAATGCCGCCGCGCAGGATGACGTGGCAGTCCTCGTTGCCGGTGGTCGTCGCGATGGCGCTGCGCCCGCCCTTCGTCACCGCCATGAAATGATGCGGCTGGGCGGCGGATTTCACGGCCTCGACGGCGATCCGCAAATTGCCGTCGGTGCCATTCTTGAAGCCGACCGGGCAGGACAGGCCGGATGCGAGTTCGCGATGGATCTGGCTCTCGGTCGTGCGCGCGCCGATCGCCCCCCAGGCGACGAGGTCGGCAATGTATTGCGGGGTGGCCATGTCGAGGAATTCGGTCGCCGCCGGAAGGCCGAGATTGTTGACGGCCGAGAGCACGCTGCGGGCCAGCCTCAGTCCCTTGTCGATATTGAAGCTGCCGTCCAGGTCGGGATCGTTGATCAGGCCCTTCCAGCCGACCGTCGTGCGCGGCTTCTCGAAATACACGCGCATCACGATCTCCAGCCGGTCCGACAGGCTCTCGCGCAGCGTCGCCAGACGGCTAGCATAGTCGACGGCAGCGGCCGGGTCGTGGATCGAACATGGGCCGACGACGACGATCAGCCGGTCATCGGCGCCGGTCAGCACGGCGTGGATGGCGTTGCGTGACGCGGCAACGGTGCGCGTCGCCGTCAGCGTGCGCGGTATCTCCCGCATCACCTGGTCCGGCGTACTCAATTCCCTTATTTCCTTGACCCGAAGATCGTCTGTGGTGGTCAACACGGCTTTCTGCTCCTGGTTGGGAGACCTGCCGGCTGAAACAAAAAAGCCGCCAGGTCTGGCGGCTGTTCGGATGTTGATGCTGCAATCTTCAGATCGAGCGCAATCCTCCCGCCGCCAGCGAGCTGCAGTAGCTAAAGTACCAAAACGAGGCGGTCAGGTGGATCATGTCAGCCCTATAGCCGAAGCCGGGGCGCTTGTCACGCTACTCTGCGCCCGCTCCGGCGACGTTCTGATCGTAGTCGACCAGCGACCCGGTCATGACGCCGGACTGCGGGCTGATCATATAGGTGATCAGCCGGGCAAGCTGCGCCGGCTTCACCAACTGGCCCATCGGCTGCGCGGCTTCGGCCTTTTCCAGCCAGTCCGGTCCGGCGCCGTGGAATTTCGCCTGCACGATCGCCTCGCCCTCGGTATCCATCCAGCCGGGCAGCACCGCGTTGCAGCGGATGCGGTTGCTGCGGTACGCATTAGCGACATTCTTGGTCAGCGTTGCCAGTGCGCCCTTGCTTGACGAATAGGGTGCCAGGAACGACTGACCGCAATGCGCCGACATCGACAGCACATTGACGATCGAGCCGGGCGCCTTGCGGTCGAGCAGGTGCGCCACCACGCCTTGCATCAGGAAGAAGGGGCCGCGCACATTGGTCTGGAAAATCTGGTCGAACGTTTCCGCGGAGGTCTCGACCAGTGAACCGCGGGCCGAGGTGGCGGCGGCGTTGACCAGCGCGTTGACGGTTCCGAAATGAGCGATCGCAGTTTCGACGGCCCGCTTGCAGTCGGCCACCTCTGACACATCGGCGCTGATGAAGATGGCGTCGACGCCGCTTTTCCCAAGCGCAGCGACCGCCTTGTCGCCTTTCTCCTTGGAACGGCCAACCAGCGCCAGCGCCCGGCAGCCCTCGTCGGCCAGCGCCTCGGCGACGGCGAAGCCGATGCCTTGCGCGCCGCCGGTGACGATGGCGCGTGTTTCGGAATTGCGACCGGCTGAACCGTTCATCTTTCTGCTCCTGTGATTGGTGTTGCTCAGCTGTCGAGGCGGACGGTCTTGCCTTCCCTAGCCGATTTCAGCGCTGCGTCGGCCAGCCTCAGCGCGACGAGCCCGTCCTTGCCGCTCGGCGCCGCCTTCTTGCCTGACGTCGCCGCCGCGATGAAGGCGGCGATCTCGTTGGCATAGGCGTCGAGATAGCGGGTCATGAAGAAGTCGTGCAGCGGCGGACGCGTATAGCCTTTCTCATTGGCCAGTTCGATCGACACCGGCCGCTGGTTCTCGGCCGCAACCATGCCTTTCGAGCCATGCACCTCGATGCGCTGGTCATAGCCATAAGTGGCTCGCCGCGAATTCGAGATGATGCACTGCTTGCCGGAGGCGGTTTCGAGAACGACGCTGACGCTGTCGAAATCGCCGGCCTCGCCGATCTTCTTGTCGACCAGCACCGAGGCATGGGCGCTGACCGCCACCGGCTCCTCGCCGAGCAGGAAGCGCGCCATGTCGAAATCATGGATGGTCATGTCGCGGAAGATGCCGCCCGAGCGGCCGATATAGTCGAGCGGCGGCGGGCCGGGATCGCGCGACGTGATGGTCACCATCTCGACCGTGCCGATGGCGCCGTCGTCGATCGCTTTGCGCACGGCGGCGAAATGCGGATCGAAACGGCGGTTGAAGCCGACCATCAATGTGGCGCCGGCCTTCTCGACCACGGCCAGGCATTCTTCCACTCTGCCGGCGTCGAGGTCGATAGGCTTCTCGCAGAAGATCGCCTTGCCGGCCTTGGCGAACCGCTCGATCAGATCGGCATGGGTGTCGGTCGGCGTGCAGATGATGACCGCATCGATATCCCCGGCTTTTTCGATGGCCTCGATGGTGCGCACTTCCGCGCCATAGGCAGACGCCAGATCCGTCGCCGCCTTCTCGAATGCATCGGCAACTGCGACCAGCCTGGCCTGCGGATTGGAGCCGACGGCACGGGCGTGGACCTTGCCGATGCGGCCGGCACCGAGAAGAGCGAAGCGGAGAGGCATGGGAATTTCCTTTGAGGATTGTTCGAAATGGAAGTGCGTCTTTACCGTACCGTTCAGGGCGAGGCGCAGTAGATTTTCTTGTCGCGGCTGATCGGCGACGGGCCGATGACCCGCCGGCCGGCATCCGTCCTAGGCGGCAAGTTCGGCCTCCCCGGTCTTGGCGCCGGTGATGTATGAAACGATATCGTTGCCGTCGGTGTCCTGCTTGCGCAGATTGGCGACGATGCGGCCGCGCCGGAAGACGACGATGCGGTCGACCAGGTCGAACACCTGGCGCATGTTGTGACTGATCAGGATCAGCGGCTCGCCATTGGCCTTCAGCGTGCGGATGATGTTTTCAACCTGCATCGTCTCCTGCACGCCAAGTGCTGCCGTCGGCTCGTCCATGATGATGAGCTTGGAAGCGAAAGTCGCGGTTCTGGCGATCGCCACGCACTGGCGCTGGCCGCCCGACATGTGGCGGATGGTGTTGGAAAGGTTGGGAATCTTGACCGCCGTGCGGACCAACGCTGCCTCGGTCGCCTTGCGCATGAACTTGCGATCGAGGATCGAGAAAGGCCCGAGATTGAAGAGCACCTTTTCGCGGCCGAGAAACAGGTTCGATGGCACGTCGAGATCGTCGGCAAGCGCCAGGTTCTGGAACACCGTTTCGATGCCCGCCTCGCGCGCCGCGATCGGGCCGGCGAAGTTCACTTCCTTGCCGTCGAACCAGACCTTGCCGCTGGTGCGCTGCTCGACGGCCGTGATCTGGCGCACGAAGGTCGATTTGCCCGCGCCGTTGTCACCCATGATGGCGACATGCTCGCCCTTCCGCAGTTCGAAGTTCGCGCTTTCGAGCGCATGCACGCCGCCATAATATTTGGTCAGGTTTTCGGTCTTCAGGACGATGTCTGACATGATCAAGCCCTCATTGCCCGCAGGCGCTGGCGCCACTGGTCGAGAACGACTGCGCCGATGATGATCACGCCCTTGACCATTTCCTGGTAATAGGCGTCGAGGCGCAGGAAGGTGAAGCCGGAGATGATGACGCCGAAGATCAGCGCACCGATCACCGTTCCGATGATCGAGCCGCGGCCGCCCGACAGCGAAACGCCGCCGATGACCGCCATGGCGATCGCGTCCAGTTCGTACATCACGCCCATGCCGGCCTGAGCGGTGAGGTTTTTGGAGCTCAGCACCACGGCGGCGAGCGAGGCGAGGATGCCGGCAATGACGAAGACAAGGATCTTGTGGTTCTGGACATTTATGCCGGACATGCGGGCGGCGTCCTCGTTGGAGCCGATGGCATAACAGTGCTTCCCGTACCTGGTGTATGACAGGATCAGCTGGAACAGAATCGCCAGCGATATGAAGATGATGACCGGCATCAGCCCCTTGCCGATGGCGGCGAAACTTTCGGTGGGAAACGAGATCGGCTGCCCCTTGGACCACCATTTGGCGATGCCGCGCGCGGTGACCATCATGCCGAGCGTGGCGATGAACGGCGGAATGCGCGTGTAGGCGATCAACGAGCCGTTGACCAAGCCCGCCAGCAGGCCGCAGCCGATCGCGACCAGCACCGGCACGATCACCGGCAGGTCGGTCCAGCCTTGCGCGAGGAACATCGCCTTGGGATTCGGGTTGCCGTTGACCGTCGCCACCTGGGCGAAACTCATGGCGATCATCGCCGTGGCGCCGACGATCGAACCAGAGGAAAGGTCGATGCCGCCGGAAATGATCACCTGCGTCACGCCGATGGCGATGATGCCGACGATCGACACCTGCAGGATGATGATCTGCAGGCGCGCTTCGTTGAAGATCGTATCGACATTGGCGCGTGTGTTGAACAGGAAGCTGTCGCCAAGAAAGACCCGGCCTATCAGCTCGAAGGCGCCGACGAGGATGATGAGCGCCAGGAAAACGTTGAATTCGGCAGGCCATGTGCGCTTCTTCGCATCATAGCTGAGTCCGCCGACGCCATGGGTTGTCTGTGCCAAATCTTGCTTCCTCCGTTAGCCGCAGTCGCCCTCCCGCCGCTTGTTTTCGGCGATGAGGGAAGGAGGAGCGGCGCTGTCCCTTTGTTTGAGCATCGGATCTCCCCAAAACCGGTCCGATGCTCCGACGCGCCGCTCCCTATCGAAAAACGGTCTCGCAGCCTCAGTTCTTCTTCAGGAACTTGTCGATGTTTGCCGGCGTGACCAGCTGGAAGGGGATGTAGACCTTCTGTTCGACCGCCTCGCCCTTGGAAAGCTTGAGCGCGGCGTCCAGCGCCCCGGCGCCCTGGCCGGCCGCATCCTGAAACACGGTCGCGTCAAGGTCGCCCGCCTGCATCGCGGCAAGCGCGTCCTGGGTGGCGTCAACGCCGCCGACGACAACCGACTTCATGTCGATGTTGGCAGCCTTCATGGCCTGGATGGCACCGATGGCGCTTTCGTCATTGTTGGCGATCACGCCATCGAACGGCGTGCCGGTCGACAGCCAGTTGGTCATCAGATTCTGCGCTTCCTCGCGTTTCCAGTTCGACGTCTGCTTGTCGATGATCTTGATGAAGCTGCATTCCGGAGTGGCGATTACATCGTCAATGTCCTTGGTGCGCTGCACCGCGGCCTGGTTCGACAGCTCGCCCATGATCACGTAGACATTGGCCTCGGTCTTGCCGGCCTCCTTGAACAGGCGGCAGACTTCCTGAGTTTCGAGAGTGCCGGACTCTACCTCGTTCGAGGCGACGAAGGCCTGGTTGTCCGGCAGCGTGTCGACATTGACCGGCTCGCGGTTGACATAGACCAGCGGAACCTTGGCCGCAGCCGCGGCGTCCGACATTGCCTGGGTGGCCGAGGTGTCGACCGGATTGACGATGATCGCGTCGACTCCCGAGGCGACAAAGTTCTTGATCTGGTCGAGCTGCTTGGCGACGTCGTTCTGCGCGTCCTCGACCTGCAGCTGCACGCCGTCCATGCCCTTGGCCTGCTCGATCATGCCGTTGCGCAGCACGGTGAGAAAATTGTCATCGAACAGCGCCATCGACACGCCGATCTTGGCAGCGAGGGCTGACGAACTCATCAGCGCCGAAAACACGACGCCCAAAAGCAGTTTCTTCATTTTATTTCTCCTCCACAGAATTGGTGTCCGGCTGCACCGATCTACCCGGAATCCCCGATCTCCCAGGGAATCTCTCCCGATTGCCATCTCCGTTCCTGATGGCGATTTCCGCGTTGACTGGAACGCCAAGTCCTCTGCTTGAAACAGATGTTCCGGAACGAAAGAACCAAAATACCTAGTTGGTGAAATATTTATTCCATTCTGCGTGCGGGCGTCAAGGAGATTCCGAAAGCGGATGCCGGATTTTCGGATAACGCGGCTGAGGGTCGGCTAATATTCTGCAAGAATCCATCAGGCTGATGGTTCACATCATTGCGACGCATCGTGGTGCCCGATCTGAACCTGGATGAATTGTCTGAGCCCAGACGTTTTGCCCGAAGCTAGATGTTTTCCGGTAGATAGATATCGAAGGGCAGGAAGGTCTGGCCCGGCGCATTGGCAGCGCCTGCCTCGATGGCATGCGCCATCAGCCCGACAAGCTCGCGGCATAGTGCTGCCAGCGGCGTCGAAATCACCATGGTCAGGATGTTGTCGGCGAGCGCCGCGCGCGATTCGGCGTTGATCTCGTTGCAGACGACCACCGGCATGTTTGCCGGCCTGGCCGCCCGTAGCGCGGAAACCGCGCCTTCCATGCCACCGCCGGCGACATAGCAGCCGGCAAGATCCGGGTACCGCGCCAGAAGATCGATCATCGCATCATGGGTCACCTGGTTGGCCTCCAGATTGACCAGCGTCTCCAGCACCGTGAATTCCGGCGCATGCTCGCGGAAGAATGATCTGAAGCCGATCTCGCGTAGCTCATGGCCATGGAAGCGATGGCTGCCGACAAAAAGGGCGACCTTGCCGGGTTTCCTCGCCGCCTTGGCGATCATCCAAGCCGCGGTGCGGCCGACCTTGCGGTTGTCGAGGCCGACATAGCCTTCGCGGATGCCGGCGGCAAAGTCGGACAGCAGGGAGAAGACGGGTTGCCCCCTTGCCTTCAGGGTCTCGACGGCTGCCGTCAGCGTCGGATGGTCCGGACCGACAAGGGCGACGGCCCTGGATTTCGCCGCCAGCTTGCGCATCTGGGCAGCGATCTCGTCGGGCGCCAGCGAACTGGCGAAGTCGATGGTTGCGACGCCGCGGAAGCGCTGCGATTGCGACACCGCCAGTTCGAGCTCCCGCGCGAAATCGCTGTAGAAGACATCATTGCCCCTCAGCAGCAGGAAGCCGAGCCGATATTCCGGCAGTTCCTGGCGCATCCGCTGCTTGATCAGTCCGGCGGCGTGATAGCCGATATCGGTTGCAGCCTCATAGACACGGCGTGCGGTTTCCTCGCGCACCGGCAGGCGATTGTTTAGCACCCGGTCGACGGTGGCGACGCTGACGCCGGAGGCGCGCGCCAGATCGGTGATGGTCGGCCGTTTTGCCATGGCTGTCTCTCCGCTTGCCAAAGTTTACATCATTCTGATGGGAAATGATAGAAACTATCTTTGTGACATTGAGCCTATCATGGCATGGCGTTATCTTACGACATAAGCACCTGTGGCAGAGGCACCCGTTCTGACGGATGCCGACGGAGGCAGCCTCAATGGAAGCGACACTATCCGCAATGCCGTCCCGGCGAGACTACAGCCTGCTCGGCCGCGACGCGAAGCTTGCCGTCGAGACCGGGCTGGCCGCGGCCGAGTGGTATCACACCGACGTGCCCCGAAAGCAGATGAAGGAGCTGATGCAGCGCTCCGACGGGCCGGCGATCCGCGACACCACCATCTGGCTCGGCGCCCTGATCCTGAGCGGAGCGGGCGGTGCCTGGTTCTGGGGCACGTGGTGGTGCGTGCCGTTCTTCTTCGTCTATGGGGTCCTCTACGGCTCTTCCACCGATTCACGCTGGCACGAATGCGGTCACGGCACCGCGTTCAGGACGCAGTGGATGAATGATGCGATCTATCAGTTCGCCTGCTTCATGATCATGCGCAATCCGGTGACCTGGCGCTGGAGCCATACGCGGCATCACACCGATACGATCATTGTCGGCCGCGATCCGGAGATCGCGGTGATGCGCCCACCGGACCTGTTGCGCGTCGTGCTCAATTTCTTCGGCATTGTCGATGCCTGGCATGCCATGAGCGACATGCTGCGCAATGCGGCCGGTATCATCAGCCCGGCGGAAAAGACCTTCATTCCCGAGCAGGAGCAGCCGAAGGCGATCCGCATTGCCCGCATCTGGACCACGATCTATGCCGCGACGATCGCGCTGGCACTTTATAGCGGCTCGTTCCTGCCCCTGATGCTGGTCGGTCTGCCCAGGCTTTACGGCGCCTGGCATCACGTCATGACCGGCCTGCTGCAGCATGGCGGCCTGGCCGAAAATGTCATCGACCATCGCCTCAACAGCCGCACGGTCTACATGAACCCGATCAGCCGCTTCATCTACTGGAACATGAACTACCATGTCGAGCACCACATGTTCCCGATGGTGCCTTATCACGCGCTGCCGAGGCTGCATGAGCTGATCAAGCACGATCTGCCGGCGCCGACGCCGTCGATCCTGGCCGGCTATCGCGAGATGGTGCCTGCCTTCCTGCGCCAGCTGCGCAATGAGGACTATTTCCTCAAGCGCGCGCTGCCGCCGACCGCGAAGCCCTATCGCGAGGAATTCCACAACGACAACGATGCTGTCGCGGCAGCAGCGGAATGACATGCGCCCGTGCCGGGCAAGTTGGCCAGCAAAAAACTGCCGGGAGGACTGATGAGCGACTGGGTCGAGGCCTGTGACGCCGAAGACATCGACGAAGAGGACGTGATGCGGTTCGACCATGGCGGCCGCACCTTCGCCATCTATCGCAGCCCCGACGACGAATATTTCGCGACGGACGGTCTTTGCACGCATGAGAAGGTGCATCTGGCCGACGGGCTGGTGATGGACGACATCATCGAATGCCCGAAGCACAATGGCCGCTTCAACTACAAGACCGGTGCTGCAAGGGGCGCGCCGGTCTGCGTCAATCTCAGGACATATCCGGTCAAGCTCGACGCCGGCAAAATCCTCATTCAGATCGGGTGACGGTGATGACGAAGGGGATGGTGATCATCGGTGCCGGCGAATGCGGCGGGCGGGCTGCCTTGGCGCTGCGCGATCTCTTCTATGACGGGCCGGTGACGCTGGTCGGCGACGAGCCGCATCTGCCCTATGAGCGGCCGCCGCTGTCGAAAGACGCGATGGCCAGCGATGCGCCCGTAATCAAAGCGATCGCCAGCGACGAGGTCCTGGCCGGGAGATCGATCCGGCATATCCATTCGGTTCAGGCGGTGGCGATCGACCGCGCGGCGCATCTCGTGCACCTGTCGGACGGTTCGGTCCTGCCTTACGACAAGCTCTTGCTGGCGACTGGTTCGACACCGCGCAGGCTGCCATTGCCCGGCCTCGGCGCGCGCTGTGTCTATCTCCGGACCTTCAACGACGCGTTGGCCATTCGCGCCCATCTCAGCGCCGGAAACCGCATTGCCATCGTTGGCGGTGGCTTCATCGGCCTCGAGCTTGCCGCCGCGGCGCGCAGGCTGGGGGTCACGGTCACTGTCATTGAGGCGCAGCCACGCATCCTGATGCGCGGCGTGCCGGCCGAGATCGCCAAGATCATACACGAGGCGCATGAAGCTGAAAGCGTGAAAATCCTGTGCGGCGACGGCATCGCCGCGATCGCCGACGACGGCACCGAGGTGCGCATCGCGCTTGCCGGCGGACAGGAAATCGTCGCCGATCTGGCGGTGATCGGCATCGGCGCCGTGCCGGTGACCGGACTTGCCGCGGAAGCGGGGCTGACGATCGATAACGGCATAGCTGTCGATGCCGCGCTTCGCACCAGCGATCCGGACATCTTCGCCGCTGGCGATTGCTGCTCGTTTCCGCTTGCCGTCTATGGCGGCCGGCGCGTGCGGCTGGAAGCCTGGCGCAACGCGCAGGAGCAGGGCGCACTTGCGGCCAGGAACATGCTTGGCGCCGGTGAGGCCCACGCGGCGGTGCCATGGTTCTGGTCGGATCAGTACGGCCTGACCTTGCAGATATCAGGCCTGTCGGACGAGGGCAGCAAGGTCGTGCGCCGCGACCTCGACGACGGCGCCTTCATCCTGTTCCATTTGGCGCAGGACGGCACGCTGGTCGCAGCGAGCGGGATTGGTCCAGGCAACGCGGTCGCCCGCGACATAAGGCTGGCCGAGATGCTGATCGCCAGGCGGGCAAAACCGGCGCCTGAGGCCCTTGGTTCGCAAACGATCAAGCTGAAGTCGCTGCTGGCGGCGTAAGCCGCTGCCGGTTCCAGAACTGGCGGAACGCTTGTCGTTCTAGTGGTGACAACCCGACGCTTGGTAGCCATTAGGCCTCTGTCCGTCCAGGTCCCACTGCATTGTTGATGTCCAGCTACCGGCTCTTGAAAAGAGTGGAATAAGGCTCGGTGTTGATAAGAAGGATCACGCACTGCTTTTCGGACATGCAGGCATCGGCATGCATCTGGTCTGCCTTCTGGGTCCAATATGATCCGGGCCGCAGTTCGATGCCTTTGCCCTCGCCCGTTTCGGGCACCCAGTGGCTCCAGGTGCCCTCGATGACAACGCCCTGATAGTCTGCCGTATGTGCATGTATGGGTGCTTGCCATCCCCCGGGGACTTTCAGCAGCGTTCCGGCCGGACCCACATCGCGCTTGCCCCATAAGGGGCCCAGTCGGTGGGGCTGGTCAGGCATTTCCTCATAATACGGCACCTTCTCAACGGGCAGGTATGTATTCTCCAGGGCGTAAGTCTGAGACGGCAGGATAACAACTGCGGCTATCGCCACCACGAGCTTTGGAAAAAGCACCGACATCTCCCTCAATGTTGCCACGTTGCCACGAATCTATTGGTAGCAGGGAAGAAGCCTATTGTGGAATGCCGGACGAACAATGATATTGCGTCCGAGATGCATGCTCGATCATCCAATTCTGCCGATCCTGTCGTCTATCTTCTCGGACAATTCCTGCGTGACCTCAGGCCAGCGGAGGCGAGTTACTGCCGGGCCGAGGTAACGCGGCCTTGGGGCATCGGCCTGCAATTCCAAAAAGGAATTCGCTTCCATTTCGTGGCCGAAGGCACCTGTTGGGTGCTTGTCGAGGGGTCTGAACCGGAGCGGCTGGACAAGGGCGACGTCGTGCTCCTGCCGCATGGCATGTCATCGCCGACGACCCTAATAGCGCGGTGACCGATCTCGCGCTCCTGGGCCCGAGACAGATATCCGACACAAGCTATTCCCTGAACACCGGCGGCGGGGGTGCCCGATCCCTCATTTTCTGCTGCACCGTGGATTTCGAGGAACCGCTGGCCGATCGACTGATCGGGTCCATGCCCGCAAAACTTGTGCGTCGCGCAGGACCGAACCGTACCCGGTCACTCGGCATGCTGCTGGAGGTAATGGCGGCGGAGATGGCGGAAGAAAGCGTAGGCTCGGCCACGATAATGGCCCGTGTGGCCGATGCAGCCATCAGCATCATTGTTCGCGATTGGGCTAGGGATAGCGATGACCATCGCCGAGGCTGGCTCGCTGCGCTGCGCGATCGAGGACTTGGCCCCGCCCTGTTCGGAATCCATACGAGGCCGGGGGAAAGCTGGTCTCTGGCCCGATTGGCGAGAACCGCGGCCATGTCGCGATCCACCTTTGCCGAACGTTTTTCACTTGTCCTCGGGATATCGCCGGCTCGCTATGTGCTCGAATTCCGAATGCGCGAAGCAAAACGCCTGCTCCTTGACCCGAGCCTGACGATCCCAGCCATCGCCACGCGCCTGGGGTATGCTTCCGAAGCCGCTTTCAGCCGTGCCTTCAAGCGGACCACAGGAAACCCTCCTGGACAAATTAGGCGCTTACGAACCGCTTCCGAAGCGGGGCGCGAAACTTACGCCTCAGTGCGTGGATGAAGGCGTTTGTAGGCGCGTCTACGCGCTCGTAGCGGCTTTCACCAACAGCAGCTCAACCCCAGGGCGGCTGTGGTCGTCAGGCACCAAGAGTCGGATTTCACCACTAAAACAGCGCCTTCAGCTCCGGCAATTTGTCGTTGACCAGCCAGCCGTAGTAATTTTCCTCGGGCAGCTTCTCCGGTTCGCCCGCGGCGCGGCGCCGGTCGTTCTCGGCCTTCAGCGCATGGGCGCGCTGTTCCGGATTGCCGACATTGTAGAGCGTCGATGTGATGCCGGGATTGCCCGATATGTCGAAGCCGGCAATGCTCTGGTAGGCATCGATCGATTTCCGGATCGTCGCCGCGACATAATCCAATGTCAGGTCCGGATCCATGATGGTCTTGTAGACCGCGTTCGGATCGCCGACGTCGAGCTTCGGCAGGCCGGAAACCTGGTGCACGAGATCGCTCATCTGCAACGCCGTCAGCGGGTTGAGCTGACCGAGGCCGAAAGTCTGGCCGGCATAATAGGGCTGGAAGAAGGTGGCGCCGAAGCGGTCGTCGGGGAAGCTCTCACCGCCGACAGTCTTGCCGCGAAAGGACTGGTTCCACACCTGCTCGCGGCATTCCCAGAGCGCGTAACTGTCCGATTTGCCGGCGCATTCCTGGAATTGCGGCCGCTGCACGAAATCGGTGATGTCCTCGCCTTCATAGGCGAAGGCCAGCTTGCTCGACAGATAGGAGATCGCCTTGACGTAGTAGGTCTGCAGCCGGTCGTAGGCGTCGACATTGTAGGTGTGCTCGCCGACGATGGCGCCGACGATATGCATCGGGTCTATGCCATAGGTCCCCGCCGCTTGGCTGATCTTGCCGCGCAGACCGGCGTCGTGCTGCAGCAGCGCATAGACCTTGCTGTATTTTGCCTGGAAGGTGGTGTTGGTGGCCTGGGTGCGCCGGCTTGAGGCGCCCGGTATGTTGGGCTGCTCGGCATGACTGTTGCCCGGCGGAACCATCGTCGCCGCTTCGGCGGCGAACATGGCTGTCGTCAGCGTCAGCCCGAGAAGGACGAGGATCAGTTTTTTCATGCGCCGCCGCCTGTAACAGCGCATGACCCCCGGATTCGATTTTCGGGGGTCATGCGCCAAATCAAGTGCTACAGCGTCCCTTGCGCGTCCAAGGACGCGCGCGCTGTAGTTGCCGGGCAAACTAGGTAAAGCTGGAAGGGGAGTCGAGAGCCCCTTCGCCCGGCAAGACAAAAGCTGGCCAGATGCTTCCATTTGGCCACACGTTTCAGAACTTGCCGGCTCGCCCGGCCCATCTCTTGTAGGATGGATCGCCTGCTACAGGATGAAACGCGACAAATCCGTGTTTCTGGACAGGTCGCCGACATGCTTTTGCACATAGGCGGCGTCGATGGTCACCGACGTGCCGTGGCGGTCCGGCGCGTCATAGGAGATCTCGTCCAGCACACGCTCCATCACCGTCTGCAGCCGCCTGGCGCCGATGTTCTCGACGCTGGCGTTGAGATCGACGGCGATGCCGGCCAGCGAATCGATGGCGTCGTCCGTGAAGACGAGATCGACGCCCTCGGTCTTCATCAGCGCGATGTACTGCTTGATCAGGCTGGCCTCGGTCTCGGTCAGGATGCGGACGAAATCGTCCTTCTCCAGCGCACGCAGCTCGACGCGGATCGGCAGACGGCCCTGCAGTTCTGGCAGCAGGTCCGACGGCTTAGCAACGTGAAACGCGCCCGATGCGATGAACAGGATGTGGTCCGTCTTCACCGGTCCGTATTTGGTCGCGACCGTGGTGCCTTCGACAAGCGGCAGCAGGTCGCGCTGCACACCTTCGCGGGAAACACCGGCGCCCATGCCGCCCTCGCGCGAGGCGATCTTGTCGATCTCATCAAGGAAGACGATGCCGTCGTTTTCGGTCGATTCGAGCGCCCTGCGCACCACCTCATCCTGGTCGAGCAGCTTGTCGGACTCGTCGCCGACCAGCAGCGTGTAGGATTCCTTCACCGTCGTCTTGCGCGTCTTGGTCTTCTGACCGCCCATCGCTTTCGACAGCATGTCGTTGATGTTCAACACGCCGATATTGGCGCCCGGCATGCCGGGGATCTCGAAGCCGGGCATGCCGCCGGTGCCGGTGTCGTTCACTTCGATCTCGATCTCCTTGTGGTCAAGCTCGCCGTCGCGCAGCTTCTTGCGGAAACTGTCGCGCGTGGCCGGGCTCGCCGTCTTACCGACGAGCGCTTCCAGCACACGTTCCTCGGCATTGATATGGGCGCGCGCCTTGACATCCTCGCGCATCTTCTCGCGCACCAGCCCGATGGCGATCTCGACCAGATCGCGGATGATCTGCTCGACGTCGCGGCCGACATAGCCGACCTCGGTGAACTTGGTCGCCTCGACCTTGACGAACGGCGCACCCGCAAGGCGTGCCAGGCGGCGCGAGATCTCGGTCTTGCCGACGCCGGTCGGGCCGATCATCAGGATATTCTTCGGCATCACCTCTTCACGCATCTGGCCTTCGAGCTGCTGGCGGCGCCAGCGGTTGCGCAAGGCGATGGCCACGGCGCGCTTGGCGTCCTTCTGGCCGATGATGAAGCGATCGAGTTCCGAAACGATTTCGCGGGGCGAGAATGTGCTCATATCACCAAATTCCACTTTGCCACTGCCGGATGGACTCGAACGGATGCAGCAGCATGATCACGTTGAGTGTCAGATTGTCCCTGATGATGTAGCCGACACCGAATTCGAAGATGAGGGCGAGGGTCACGATCACCCATATAGGAAGCCTCCGCGCCATCACAAATCCCAGCACCATCGCCAGCGTATCCGCCACCGAATTGATGATGCTGTCGCCGTAGTAATCCAGGGAAATTGTGCCGGCGCGATAGCGCTCGATGATCAAAGGGCTGTTCTCGAGAAGTTCCCAGCCACCCTCTATGACGACCGCAAATGCCAGCCTGAGCCCGATCGGGGAGCGCGGGAACAGAAACCACGCCAGCGCATAGAACAGGAAGCCGTGGATGAGGTGCGAGAATGCGTACCAGTCGGAAATATGCTGGGAATTCTC
This sequence comes from Mesorhizobium temperatum, assembly GCF_002284575.1. Classification (GTDB taxonomy): domain Bacteria; phylum Pseudomonadota; class Alphaproteobacteria; order Rhizobiales; family Rhizobiaceae; genus Mesorhizobium; species Mesorhizobium temperatum. Next base: position 270,506 of record NZ_NPKJ01000053.1, on the reverse strand, counting down.
CGAGCTTTGCACGATGCCGTGCCACAGCTTGACATAGCCGCATGTACAGATCGGCGTTCGGCCCATGCCGTAAAGGGCTCCGGCCTGGAATATAATCAGGCCGAGGACGAGCAGAAGCCCCATCCGCCAGCTGTCTTCGTAGGCCGAGACGGTTTTGTCGGCGCCGGTTGTGCTCATGCTGTTACTGCCCCCCTTTGGCATCGCCCTCTTCGACATCGCCCTCTTCGGCATCGATCGCCATCAGCACGGCGTCGCCATATTCCGATTGCCTTCGATCGATAGCCCTGAAACCGGCCTTTTCATAGGCGCGGATCGCTCGTCCGTTGGCCGGGTCCGGGTCGATAATGACACGCGGCGCCCCTTCCTCGAACAGTTGTTCCACGAACTGCCGGACAATTGCCGAGCCGTGGCCGCGTCCGACAAGCTCAGGCCTGCCGATCGACAGATCGATGCCGAGCGTGCCGAACGGCTGGTCGCTATAGGGATGGCCGTCCTCCAGATGCGGGTCGTAGCTCTGCATGTAGCCGATCGGCTCGCCGTCGAGTTCGATGATCAGCGGTTCGACGGAAATGCTATCGATGTGCTCGCGGATCTGGGCGATCTCCGTCTCGGGATCATCCCACCACTCCGCGACATGCGGCTCGGCGAGCCATGCCGCGATCATCGGCAGGTCCGCCTCCGTCACCGGCCGAAAATCATATCTATTTTCTTGTTTGGCCATGATCTCCTCCGAAAACCGGTTTCCACTTTTCGGGATCATGGCCAGCGACCGGCTCAGCCGGCATCGAGGGTTTCGATAACGAAGTTGTTGTTGGTGTAGACGCAAATTTCGGATGCGATCTGCATCGCCTTGCGGGCGATCTCCTCGGCATCCTTGTCGGAATCCATCAGCGCGCGCGCCGCGGCCAGCGCGTAGTTGCCGCCCGAACCGATCGCCATGACACCGTGTTCGGGTTCGAGCACGTCGCCGGTGCCGGTCAGCGCCAGCGAAACCGACTTGTCGGCGACCAGCATCATCGCTTCCAGCCGGCGCAGATAGCGGTCGGTGCGCCAGTCCTTGGCGAGCTCGACGCAGGCCCGCGTCAGTTGATCCGGATATTGTTCGAGTTTGGCTTCCAGCCGCTCCAGAAGGGTGAAGGCATCGGCGGTGGCACCGGCGAACCCGGCGATGACGTTGCCGCCCTTGCCGATGCGGCGCACCTTCTTGGCGTTGCCCTTCATGATGGTCTGGCCGAGACTGACCTGGCCGTCGCCGGCGATCACCACCTTGCTGCCCTTGCGCACCGTCACGATGGTCGTGGCGTGCATGGTCAGTTCATTCGACATTTTCTGCTCCGATCAGCACCGATCCCGAAAGGCGATTGGCGCGTTACGAGTGACTTGATCGGCCATATGTATGCATAGGTCCGATGATTGCAAACCGGCCATCCGCCAGGCTCGATATCCCCTGGGATGGCAACTGGCAATCGCCGGATCATGCTGCTAGAAGGCTCTCGTTTTCAAGCATGTGGACGCTTGGAACGCCTGAACTCTGGACAAGGATGAGGTCATGCTGCCCCGTTCCGCCACCGCCAGCCGCAAGACTGGGGAAACCGACATCTCCGTATCGGTCCAGGTCGACGGCTCGGGAAAATCCGATATTTCGACGGGCGTCGGCTTCTTCGACCACATGCTGGACCAGTTGTCGCGCCATTCGCTGATCGACATGACGCTCAAGGCCAAGGGCGATCTGCACATAGACGACCACCACACGGTCGAGGACACCGGCATCGCGCTCGGCCAGGCGCTTGCCAAGGCGTTGGGCGAGCGGCGCGGCATCATGCGCTATGCCTCGGTCGATCTCGCCATGGACGAGACGCTGACGCGCGCGGCGATCGACGTCTCCGGCCGTCCTTTCCTTGTCTGGAACGTTGCGTTCTCGTCGCCGAAGATCGGCACGTTCGACACCGAACTGGTGCGCGAATTCTTCCAGGCCCTGGCGCAGAATGCCGGCATCACGCTGCATGTCACCAACCACTACGGCGCCAACAATCACCACATCGCCGAGACCTGCTTCAAGGCGGTGGCGCGTGCGCTGCGCATCGCGCTTGAAAGCGACCCGCGCCAGCCGGACGCGGTTCCTTCCACCAAGGGATCTCTGAAGGGATAGGCGATGGCGATCTATGTCGTGATGGAACCGCCGGGCCGCGGCGAAAAGCCTGACACAACGGCCTTTGTCCGTGATGGGTTTTCCTGGCTCGGCTTCCTCGTGCCGCCGCTGTGGCTGCTCTTGCACCGGTTGTGGATCGAGGCAGCACTGGCGTTTGTCGCCATGGCTCTCCTTTCGATGCTTGCCGAAGGATTGAACTTTGGGCTCGCCGGCCCGCTGCTGTCGCTGCTTGTATCGCTCTACGTCGGTCTGGAAGGTCAGGCCTTGCGGATTGCCGCGTTGCGCCGTCGTGGCTGGCATGAATGGGGCGTCGTCGCGGCCGGCAGGATCGACGATGCCGATACGCGCTATGTGCTGGAAGCCGAAGCGCATTCGGATGAGCAAGCGCCCGCGCAACGCATCGTCCCGGATGCTGCCCATGCCCGGCCAGCGCATATGGGCATCGCGCTAGGGTTGAACCACACTCCTGGAAGACCCTGACATGCGGGTCGCGATCATCGACTACGGCTCGGGCAACCTGCGCTCGGCCACCAAGGCCTTCGAGCGCGCCGCGCATGAAGCCGGTATAGCCGCCGCCATCGACCTGACCGCCGATGCCGAGCGTGTCAGAACCGCCGACCGCGTCGTCCTGCCCGGCGTCGGCGCCTACGCCGATTGCGCGGCCGGGCTGCGCGCTGTGGCCGGCATGTGGGAGGCGGTCGAGGAGGTGGCGACCGTCAAGGGGCGGCCGTTCCTCGGCATCTGCGTCGGCATGCAGCTGATGTCGGAGCGGGGCCTGGAAAAGACCGTTACAAAAGGTTTTGGCTGGATCGCCGGCGACGTCAAGGAGATCACCCCGGCCGATCCGGCGCTGAAGATCCCGCAGATCGGCTGGAACACGATCGAGCTCACGCGCAAGCATCCGCTGTTTTCCGGCATTCCAACCGGCGCCAAGGGGCTGCACGCCTATTTCGTCCATTCCTATCATCTCGACGCGCAGAAGCCGGAGGACGTGCTGGCGATTGCCGATTACGGTGGTCCGGTGACGGCCGCTGTTGTCAGCGACAATCTCGCCGGCACGCAGTTCCATCCCGAAAAGAGCCAGGCGCTTGGCCTGGCGCTGATCACCAATTTCCTGCGCTGGAGGCCCTAGGATAATGAGCAAGAAAGGCTACTGGATGGCGATGATCGATGTCCGCGATCCCGAGGGCTACAAGCAATATATCGAGGCGAACGCGGCGGCGTTTGCGAAATATGGTGCGAAGTTTCCCGTGCGTGCGGGGCGTTACGCGAACCCGGAAGGGCCGACAGGCAACCGCCACGTCCTGGTGGAGTTCGAGTCCTACGACAGGGCGATAGAATGCTACGAGTCGCCTGAATACCGGGAGGCATTGAAGTACAGGCTTGCCGCCTCGACCGGTCACTTCGTCATTGTTGAAGGCGCCTGAACGGTGATCCTGTTCCCGGCCATCGACCTCAAGGACGGCAAGTGCGTGCGCCTGAAGCACGGCGATATGGCGACCGCGACGATCTACAATGACGACCCGGCCGCGCAGGCCAGGGCTTTCGAGCAACAAGGCTTTGAGTGGCTGCATGTCGTCGACCTTAACGGCGCCTTCAAGGGCCAGAGTGTCAACAGCGCCGCGGTGGGCGCCATCCTCAAGGCGACGAAAAACCCGGTGCAACTCGGCGGCGGCATCCGCACCCTGGCGCAGGTCGAGGACTGGCTCGATCGCGGGCTGGCCCGGATCATTCTCGGCACGGTGGCGGTGCGCGATCCCGATCTGGTCAGGCAGGCCTGCAAGGCGTTCCCGGGCAGGATCGCCGTCGGCATCGACGCCAAGGGCGGCAAGGTGGCGGTCGAGGGCTGGGCAGAGGCCTCGAGTCTCGGCGTTATCGAACTGGCGAAGAAGTTCGAGGGCGCCGGCGTGGCCGCCATCATCTACACCGACATCGATCGCGACGGCGTGCTGACCGGCATCAACTGGGACGCCACCATCGATCTCGCCGACGCCGTGTCTATCCCGGTCATCGCCTCCGGTGGGCTTGCCTCGATCGCCGACATCGTGCGCATGACCATGCCCGATGCGCAAAAACTCGAAGGCGCCATCTCCGGCCGCGCGCTTTATGACGGGCGTATCGATCCGGCCGAGGCACTGGCGATCCTGGCGGCAGGACCGGAGAAGGCGAGGGAGCGATGAAACTCTCGATCATCCTCGCACCCTATGACAGCGGCCTTTACCACGCCGGCTTTGGCCAGGGCCCCGACGCCATCATTGCCGGCGGCCTTGTCGATGAACTTGCCCTGCGCGGCCATGATGTCATCGTCGAGGACATCGGCGAAGTCGGCGATGCCCAGAAACGCGAGATCGCGACAGGCTTCGCCGTTTGCAAAGCGGTCGCCACCAAGGTCGACATGGCACGCGACGATGAGCGTTTTCCCATCGTGCTCACCGGAAATTGCCTGACCGCCGCCGGCGCGGTGGCTGGCGACGCCGCGGATTCGATCATCTGGATCGATCAGCATGGCGATCTCAATACGCCCGAGACGTCCGCCTACGGCTTTCTCGACGGCATGGCGCTGGCGACGACGCTGGGGCTCTGCTGGCGCCCGATGACGTCAGCGATTCCCGGCTTCCAGGCGATCGACCCGTCGCGATGCATGCTGGTCGATGCACGCGACCTCGATCCCGATGAAAGCCGGCTTCTAGAGACGTTGCCGATCATTCGCGCCCAATGGGCCGATGCACTCGACAATGTCGGAAAGCTCAAGGCGGCCGGCGCCGCCCAAGTCCATTTGCATCTGGATCTGGACGTTCACGATCCGGATGTGCTGCAGGTGAACCGCTATGCAAGGCCGGGAGGTCCAAATCCGGAGCAACTGCGGCACCTGGTTTGCGGGCTGGCCAAGTCGATCCCGATCGTCGGCGTCACCCTGTCTGCCTACGATCCTGCCTTTGACGCCAAGGGCGAGGTTCCGCCTGTCGTCGGGCAATTGCTTGGCGATTTTCTTGCCGCGCTTGCGAGGATCTGATGCTGAAAGCCCGTGTCATCCCCTGTCTCGACGTCAAGAACGGCCGCGTCGTCAAGGGCGTCAATTTCGTCGACCTGGTCGATGCCGGTGATCCGGTCGAGGCGGCCAAGGCCTATGACGCCGCCGGCGCCGACGAACTCTGTTTCCTCGACATCACCGCTTCGTCCGAAAATCGCGAGACCATCTTCGACATCGTCGCCCGCACGGCCGAACAATGTTTTATGCCGCTGACCGTCGGCGGCGGCGTGCGCCAGGTCGCCGACATAAGAAAGCTGCTTTTGGCCGGCGCCGACAAGGTATCGATCAATACGGCGGCGGTGAAGAATCCCGATTTCGTCGCCGAGGCGGCCGATAAGTTCGGCAACCAGTGCATCGTCGTCGCCATCGACGCCAAGAAAGTATCGGCCGAAGGCGAGGCCGACCGCTGGGAGATTTTCACCCATGGCGGACGCGAAAAGACCGGCATCGACGCGGTCGAATTCGCTCAGCAGATGGTCGATCGCGGCGCCGGCGAGATCCTGCTGACGTCGATGGATCGCGATGGCACCAAGGCCGGCTACGACATCGCGCTCACCCGCGCGGTCGCCGACGCCGTGCGTGCGCCGGTCATCGCCTCCGGCGGCGTCGGCACGCTCGATCACATGGTCGAGGGCATTCGCGACGGCCATGCCGGCGCGGTGCTGGCGGCATCGATCTTCCATTTCGGCACCTACAGCATTGCCGAAGCCAAGGCGCATATGGCCCGCGCCGGGCTGCCGATGCGACTGGACACCCCAGGTGATCGGCTCTAAAGCAAAGTGGCAACCGGTTTTCGGAAAAGATCATGCTTAAACAAGCAGATAGATGGCGCCATGGCTGAGTTTTCGCTCTCCGAGCTGGAGACAATCATCAGGGAACGCGCGCATTCCGGCGATCCGGATTCGTGGACGGCAAAGCTGTTCGCACGCGGCATCGACAAGGCGGCGCAGAAGCTCGGCGAAGAGGCGGTCGAAACTGTGATCGCGGCCGTTGGCGGTGACAGACAAGCCCTCGTTTCGGAAAGCGCCGATCTCATCTATCATTGGCTTGTCGTTCTGGGCGTCGCCGGCATTCCGCTTGCCGATGTCCTGACCGAACTCGAACGCCGCACCGGTCGTTCGGGCATCGCCGAAAAGGCGTCTCGGCAGGACCGGGGCTGATCGCTGCGGAGGGTAGGAAACTCGATGGACCAGCTCGCCCCCACCGAGAAATATTCGCCCTTTCGTTTTTTCTCGGCGGAGCAATGGTCGCAGTTCCGCGCCGACACGCCGATGACGCTCGGCGAGGACGAGGTCCGTCGCCTGCGTTCGCTCAACGACCCGGTCGACCTCGAAGAGGTCAAGCGCATCTATCTTTCGCTGTCGCGGCTTTTGTCGGCCCATGTCGAGGCGAGCCAGCTTCTGTTCAGGCAGCGCCAGGCCTTCTTCAACGCGATGGATGTCGTCAAAACGCCCTTCATCATCGGCATTGCCGGCTCTGTCGCGGTCGGCAAATCGACCACGGCTCGCGTGCTCAAGGAATTGCTGGCGCGCTGGCCGTCGAGCCCCAAGGTCGATCTGATCACCACCGACGGCTTCCTGCTTCCCAACGAAATCCTGCGCCGCAACAATCTGATGGAGCGCAAGGGCTTTCCCGACAGCTATGATGTCGGCGCATTGCTGCGTTTCCTGTCGGGCATCAAATCGGCGCAGCGCAATGTCCGCGCGCCTGTTTATTCGCACCTGACCTACGACGTCGTTCCCGGCGAGTTCCAGACTATCGACCGGCCGGATATATTGATCTTCGAAGGCATCAACGTGCTGCAGCCGGGCAAGCTGCCGAAGGACGGCAAGATCGTGCCTTTCCTGTCGGATTTCTTCGACTTCGCCATCTATATCGATGCCGAAGAGGAGCTGATCCATCAATGGTACATCGCCCGCTTCATGCGGCTGCGCGAGACCGCCTTCCGCGATCCGGACTCCTTCTTCCACCGCTATTCGCAACTTTCGCAAGCAGCGGCCCGCGCCATCGCCGAAGGCCTGTGGACCAACATCAATCTGAAGAATTTGCGCGAGAACATCCTGCCGACGCGAGCCCGCGCCGATCTCATCCTGCGCAAGGGCGCCAATCATCTGGTCGAGGAAGTGGCGCTCAGGAAGCTGTAACGAAGCGGTTAACGGCGCTTTAGGCAGTGCCCGCTATCGTTCGATTGCCAATTCCAGAGCATTTGTCGGGAGCCGGTGATCAATATGCCTGCATTGCGCCGGCCTGACATTTCCGTCTGGCGCGGAACACTTGCTCCGCGTCGGCTTCTCAAATTCGCCTCGGTGGGGCTTGCGGCCACAGTGCTCTACGCGCTTTGTGCCAGCCTCTTCGCCAGTGCCGGGTCAACATACCTGCCGCCGGCCACAGCCTCCGTCGCCGCCTATGCGGTCGCGGCAATATTCTCCTATCTCGGCCACAAGTTCTTCACGTTCATGTCGGCCGGCTCGCATCAATTCGAAGCGCCGCGTTTCGCCGTGCTGACCGGATTCGGCCTTGCCATCGCCTATATCCTTCCGCTGCTCCTCGTCGGGCAGTTCGGCCTGCCCGTCGCGATTCCGATACTGCTCACTTGTATTCTCATTCCCGTGGTCAACTTTGTCGTTCTCGAACGCTGGATCTTTTCCGGCGGTTCAGCGGCGGGCCTGGACCATGACCCAAAGCGGGTTCCGGTTTTACGAAAATCCGATGCTTAATACGGCGCGACTTGAAGGTCCGCCGTCCTAACCAGGATAGGTCACCCGCCTCAGCGTAAGATTGATCCGTCCGCCATTCTTCAGCAGTGCCGAGGTCGACGGATAAATACGGTCGACGCCGTGGAAACAGAGGCGGCCTTCGTCGCCAAGCACGACCACGTCGCCGCTTTTCAGCCTTAACGATTTGGTGCCGCCCTCGCGCGTGCTCTGGCCGACCCTGAACAGGCAATCGTCGCCCAGGGAAACGGAAACGACCGGCGCGGAGAAATCGATCTCGTCGCGGTCTTGATGAAGGCCCATCTTCGCGTCCGGCGAATAGAAATTGACCAGGCAAGCCTCCGGCGGATGCGGATAGGCAGATACATCCCGCCACAGCTGCAGCAGCACGTCGGGGATCGGCGGCCAGGGCGTTCCGGTCACCGGGTGCATCGGCTGGTAGCGATATCCGTGCTCCTTGTCGGTTACCCAGCCGAGCGAACCGCAATTGGTCATGCGCACGGTCATCTCCTTGCCGGTGCGCGGCATCGTCGGCACGAACAGGGGAGCCTCCTGCACGACCTGTCTCACATCCTCGACCAGCGCTTCCTGCACCGCGCGGGACAGATAGCCGGGCATGTGGCGGACGCCTTTGGGCAGAACGAGCATGGTCGCTTGATCCGTTGGTCTGCAAACTACCAGAATGCCACCATCAAATGAAAACGGCGACCCGAAAGCCGCCGTTGTCGATTGGCCGTCGCCGATCTGGTCAGGCCTGATCGAGGTCCGGTATCCGCAGAACCTGCCCCGGATAGATCTTGTCCGGGTGGGTCAGCATCGGCTTGTTGGCCTCGAAAATGATCGTGTTCTTCGCACCCTTGCCCTTGCCGTAGCTCTTTTCGGCGATCTTCCAGAGATTGTCGCCCTTCTTGACGGTGTAGAAGGTCGGTTCCTTGGCCGGGGCAGCGGGTGTGCCGGATTCGGGTGCGGCGACCTGCAACTCATCCGCCTGCACCTTGGACACGCCGAGCGTGTTGCCGACGGCGATAACCGCCTTTTCGAAGATCGACTGATCCTTGACCACGCCTTTCAGGACAGCCGTATCGCCTTTGACGTCGACTTCCACATTGTCGGTGCCGAGCGCGTGCGAATCGAGTTCTTTCTTCAGCGTATCGGCGGTCGGCTCCGGCTCATCGTCGCCGAAGCCGAGCTTCTTGCCGACACCCTTGACGAAATCAAACATGCCCATCTGCGGTCTCCTTGCTGTGGCGATACCGAACTTGCCACCTACAACCTTGAATTGGAAGCCGCGCAATTGATGTCGCGCCTACCGATCGGTTCGAAAACCGGAATCGCTCGCACGATGGGTAGTTACAAAAATGTCAGAGCGCACTTGTGCGTCCAGGTGGACGCGCGTCGCTCTAATCGTCGTCCACCCGACCGCGCAGTTTCTTGATAGTGCCGCGCCCAGCCTTGGTCTTCAGCCGCCTTTCGACCGCGCCTTTCGACGGCCTCGTCTTTTTGCGCGGCGGTGGCGGCGGTTCGGCGGCCTTGGCAACCAGTTCCGCAAGCCGCGCCCGGGCGTCCGCCCGGTTCTGCTCTTGCGTGCGGAAGCGCCCGGCCTCGATGACGATGACGCCGTCCTTGGTGGCGCGCTGGCCGGCCAGCTTTATGGTTCGCGCGCGGACGCGCTCCGACAGGCCCGGCGCATTCGCCGCATCAAAGCGCAATTGCACCGCCGTCGCGACCTTGTTGACGTTCTGGCCGCCAGGGCCGGACGAGCGGATGAAGTCCTCGTGCAGGTCATCCGGATGGATCACCGCATCTTCGGCGATCATGATCTTGTCGTCGGCGTTCATGCTGCAGTCATGGCGCGGCGGACGAAAAAAGAAAAGGCCGTTCCCCGGGGGTCGGCCTTCCCGATCCCCGTCCGGGCCTTGAGGTGCAGATATCCAGCCGGCGATTATTCCGCGGCTTCGCGCATGCGCGGCGCGGCGCCGAGCACAATGGCGTCGACATGAGCTTCGAATTTTTCGAAATTGATGGCAAACATGCCGACCAGCCTCGCCGCCTGCAGGTCATATGCTGAGGTATCGGCCCATGTCGATCTCGGATCGAGAATGGCGCGGTCGACGCCCGCAACCGCCACCGGCACATCGAAACCAAAATTGGCGTCGGTGCGGAAATCGGCCCCTTTCAGCGAGCCGTCGAGCGCCGCGGCAAGCAGCGCCCGCGTCGCCTTGATCGGCATCCGCTTGCCGGTGCCATAGGCGCCGCCGGTCCAGCCGGTGTTGACCAGCCAGCAATCGACACCGTGATGAGCGATCAGTTCGCGCAGCAGATTGCCGTATTCCGACGGATGGCGCGGCATGAACGGTGCGCCGAAACAGGTCGAAAACGTCGCTTCAGGTTCGGTGACGCCCTTTTCGGTCCCAGCCACCTTGGCGGTGTAGCCGGAGAGGAAATGGTACATCGCCTGCGCCGGGGTCAGCCGTGCGATCGGCGGCATCACGCCGAATGCGTCGGCGGTCAGCATGATGATGTTTTTCGGGTGACCGGCGCGGCCCGTCTTGCTGGCGTTGGGGATGAAGTGGAGCGGATAGGCGCAGCGCGTGTTTTCTGTGAGACTGCCGTCGTCGAAATCCGGCACGCGGCCCGCATCGAGCACCACATTCTCCAGCACGGTGCCGAAGCGTTGGGTGGTGGCGAAGATCTCCGGCTCGGCGTCGGCCGAAAGCTTTATCGTCTTGGCATAGCAGCCGCCTTCGAAATTGAAGATGCCATGCGGACCCCAGCCGTGCTCGTCGTCGCCGACCAGCGTGCGCGATGGATCGGCCGACAGCGTCGTCTTGCCGGTTCCCGAGAGGCCGAAGAAGATCGCCGCATCTCCGCCGGTGCCTTCATTGGCCGAGCAATGCATCGGCATCACGCCCTTCGCCGGCAACAGATAGTTGAGCACGGTGAACACCGACTTCTTCATTTCGCCGGCATAGGAGGTGCCGCCGATCAGCACGATCATGCGCGAGAGATCGACGGCGATCACCGTTTCGGTGCGGGTGCCGTGGCGAACCGGATCGGCACGGAACGACGGCAGGTCGATGATCGTCATGTCAGGCACGAAATGCTCGAGCTCGGCGGCTTCCGGGCGAATGAGCAGATTGCGGATGAACAAGGAGTGCCAGGCAAGCTCCGTGACGACCCTGGTCGTCAGCTTCAAGTCCTCGTCGGCGCCGCCGACCAGGTCCTGCACATAAAGGTCCTTGTCCGCCGCATGGGTGCGAAAATCGGCGAGCAGCGTGTCGAACTGGGTGGGCGAAATCGCCTTGTTGTTGTCCCACCATACATGCGGCCCGGTTGTCTCGTCGCGCACGACGAATTTGTCCTTGGGCGAGCGGCCGGTGTGCTGCCCGGTCTCGGCGACCAGCGCGCCATGCGCGGTGAGCCGAGCCTCGCCGCGGCGGATCGCTTCTTCGTAAAGGACGGCCTCCCCGAAATTATAGCGCACCGCGCCCGTGGTCTTTAGGCCGATCCGATCGATCGCCCATGCGGGATTGCGTTTGCCGGCTTCCGACATGAGGGGTTCCTTCTTCGATTTGCAGCATCCTGGCCGGCGAATTTCCGGAGCCCCCACCAAGGAGACTGTAACGGTGAGAACCAGAAAAGCCAAATGATATCAAATAATTAATCGATTTAAATATTTTGAAAGTTGTTTAAATCGTTTATATGTGCAAAAAATCAGGCGGTTGCCCAAAGGATTGGCGCTCTTTAACAGTCAATCCATGTTGAGGTGAAATCGTGGCCGCCGGCATGCCGCTCGTGACAGCGGACGAAGCCTGTGCCACATTTTGTACCTAATTTGTCCTGCAAAAGCCCCTTCTCGACCAAAGAAGGGACAGCTCATGAGGGAGCCACTTGAAATGGCAACAATCGCGCTTGTCGACGACGACCGCAACATTCTGACTTCGGTGTCGATCGCCCTCGAATCGGAGGGGTATCGCGTCGAAACCTACACGGATGGGGCGTCGGCGCTGGAAGGCCTGGCGGCGCGCCCGCCGAATCTTGCCATCCTCGACATCAAGATGCCGCGCATGGACGGCATGGAGCTTCTGCGCCGGATGCGCCAGAAATCCGACCTGCCGGTGATCTTCCTGACGTCCAAGGATGACGAGATCGATGAGCTTTTCGGCCTCAAGATGGGCGCCGACGACTTCATCCGTAAACCCTTCTCGCAGCGTCTTCTGGTCGAGCGGGTTCGCGCCGTGCTGCGCCGTGCCAGCGCCCGCGAGGCATCGGCCAAGACCCCCAACCAGCAGGCCCGTTCGCTCGAGCGCGGCCAGCTTGTCATGGATCAGGAGCGTCACACCTGTACCTGGAAAGGCGAGCCGGTGACGCTTACCGTCACCGAATTCCTGATCCTGCATTCTCTGGCCCAACGTCCCGGTGTGGTAAAAAGCCGTGATGCGCTGATGGATTCGGCCTATGATGAGCAGGTCTATGTCGATGACCGCACCATCGACAGTCACATCAAGCGGCTGCGCAAGAAGTTCAAGGCCGTCGATGATGACTTTGAGATGATCGAAACCCTTTACGGAGTCGGATATCGGTTCCGCGAAGCATGAATTGATGCATGTCGCCCAAAAGTGGTCCCGGTTTTGGGACAACGACATGCTCAAAACTAAAGACTGAGCGGGGGCTGCTATTCGATGGCAGTGGACGTAGAGCGAGTGAGACGGACGGGCGCCCGGCGCCCGTCGCGGATTCTGCCGGCATTCCTGTCGAGAATCACGGTGCCGATGCGCCGCTTCCTCGGCCACCACATCTTTTCCAGCCTGACGCGACGCATTCTCTTCCTCAACCTCGCCGGCCTGGCCGTCCTGGTCACCGGCATTCTCTACCTCAACACGTTTCGCGACGGGCTGATCGATGCCCGCGTCGAAAGCCTGATGACCCAGGGCGAGATCATCGCCGGCGCGATCGCGGCATCGGCGACGGTCGAGACCGATTCGATCAGCATCGATCCGGAAAAGCTGCTGGAACTGCAGGCCGGCGAAAGCCTGGGCCCCGGCTCCGATCAGCTCGACAATCTCGATTTTCCGATCAATCCGGAGCGCGTCGCGCCGGTGCTCAGGCGGTTGATTTCGCCGACACGGACGCGCGCCCGCATCTATGACCGCGACGCCAATCTGCTGCTCGATTCCCGCCATCTCTATTCGCGCGGCCAGATCCTTCGCTACGACCTGCCGCCGACCGACAAGGAAGAGCCCGATCTTCTGGAGCGTATCCAGAAATTCGTCTTCGACTTCTTCCGCAACACCGCGCTGCCGGTCTACCATGAACAGCCGGGCGGCAATGGCGCTGCATTTCCGGAGGTGGTCAAGGCGCTTACCGGCAGCCCGTCGACCATCGTGCGGATCTCCGAACAGGGCGAGCAGATTGTTTCGGTCGCCGTGCCGATCCAGCGCTTCCGCGCCGTCCTCGGCGTGCTGATGCTGTCGACGGAAGGCGGCGACATCGACAAGATCGTCGCGGCCGAGCGCAAGGCGATCCTGCGCGTCTTCGGCATCGCCGCCCTTGTCACCGCCATCTTGTCGATGCTGCTCGCTTCGACCATCGCCAACCCGCTGCGCCGGCTGTCGGCGGCGGCGGTCAGGGTGCGGCGCGGCGTCAAGAATCGCGAGGAAATCCCGGACTTCTCCGACCGGCAGGACGAGATCGGCAATCTGTCGATCGCCGTGCGCGACATGACCAATGCGCTCTACGCCCGCATCGAGGCGATCGAAAGTTTCGCGGCTGACGTCTCGCACGAATTGAAGAACCCGCTGACCTCGCTGCGCAGCGCGGTGGAGACACTACCGCTTGCCAAGAACGACACGTCGCGCGGCCGGCTGATGGAGATCATCCAGCACGACGTCAGGCGGCTGGACCGTCTCATCACCGACATTTCCGACGCCTCCCGTCTTGACGCCGAGCTCGCGCGGGAAGACGCAGGAACCGTGGATCTCAAGAAATTCATCACGGATCTGGTCGACGTTTCGCGCACGGCGACGCGCAACAAGAAGACGGTCGAGATCGAGTTCAAGGTCGCCAAACTGCCGCAGGGCGTCAAAGGCTACTTCGTCGCCGGTCATGATCTGAGGATCGGCCAGGTCATCACCAATCTGATCGAGAATGCCCGCTCCTTCGTTCCTGAAGAGCGCGGCCACATTGCCATATCTCTGGCGCGCGCCGGCAAGGTCAACATCATCACCGTCGACGACAATGGTCCCGGTATAAGGGCCGACAACATCGACCGCATCTTCGAACGGTTCTACACCGACCGGCCGGCCGGCGAGGCGTTCGGCCAGAATTCAGGCCTCGGCCTGTCGATCAGCAGGCAGATCGTCGAAGCCCATGGCGGCACGCTGACCGCCGAGAACATCCCGGGCACCAAACCCGGCGAGATCAAGGGCGCCCGCTTCGTCGTGACACTGCCGGCCGAAGGCTGACGCATGATCCCAAAAAGTGGGCACCGGTTTTCGGAACAAGATCATGCGTAAAAGCATGATCCCGAAAAATGGGTCCGCGGCAGCGAAAAGTGGGAACCGAGTTTCGGACAAGATCATGCCTGATCCGACTGTGCAGGGCGAGAACATTCACGGCACGGCGATCCTGATCGGCGAGCGTGGTGTCCTTATCACGGGACCGTCCGGCTCGGGCAAGACGACGCTGGCGCTCGCCCTCATCGATCATTGTCGCCAGCATGGATTGTTTTCACGGCTGATCGGCGACGACAGGCTCCTCGCTGCCGATCACGCGGGGCGGCTGGTCTGCCGGGTGCCCACCCCCATCGCCGGCCTCGCCGAGGTGCCCGGTTTCGTTCCGCGGCCACTATCGTTCGAGCCCAGCGGCGTGATCGACCTTCATGTCCGGCTGGTGCCGGCAAGCGAGATGGCACGCTTCCAGGAAGGTGTCAGCGAGCCGATCGCGGGCGTTCTGGTGCCACGATTCGATTTTGCCGAACGCAATGTCTCCACCGCCTTGCTGGCCATGATGGCGCGGCTGCTAATTGCGCCTTTCGTATGATCCGGTTCCTGGTTTTTTGCTGCAATGCGTCAAAATGGCCTGGGCCCGTGCAATTTTGGGCTTGTCAACGCGTCCCGCGTCGACAAGATAGCGCTCCCGCCGCCTGGAATGGCCGGCGAGCATAAAATGCGGCTGTGAAGCGGCGATGACGGGAGCCACCAAAGAATGATCGGACTCGTGCTTGTAACGCACGGTCAACTGGCCGCTGAGTTTCGCCATGCCGTGGAACATGTCGTCGGGCCACAAGACAATTTCGAGACCGTGGCGATCGGCGCCGACGACGATATGGAGCAGCGCCGCAGCGACATCGTCGATGCCGTTGCCCGTGTCGACACCGGGGCGGGCGTCATCGTTTTGACCGATATGTTCGGCGGCACGCCTTCCAACCTCGCCATTTCGGTGATGGAATCCGGTCGTACCGAAGTTATTGCCGGCATGAACCTGCCGATGCTGATCAAGCTGTCCAGCATTCGCAAGGGCGACAATATGAGCGCAGCGCTGGACGAGGCGCAGGCGGCCGGCCGCAAATACATCAATGTCGCCAGTCAGCTGCTGAGCAGCAAATGAACGCGCTGTCGGCCAAGAAGGGTGACATCGTCCGGGAATTTCCAATCGTCAACCAGCGTGGCCTGCATGCCCGCGCCTCGGCGAAGTTCGTTCAGGTCGCCAGCGGCTTCGACGCCTCCGTCCAGGTCGAGAAGGACGGCGTCACGGTTGGCGGCACCTCGATCATGGGCCTCATGATGCTGGCGGCGAGCCCCGGCTATTCGATCCGCGTCACCGCCAGCGGCCCGGAGGCCGAGCAGGTGATCGACGCCCTGGAGCAACTGGTCGCCTCCCGCTTCGGCGAGGAGTCCTGACGCCCAGAGCACCGCGCGTCTTTTGGGCATCGTGCTTCCGAAAATCGATTCCGGTTTCGCGCGGAGGCGCCTCCGAACACATGCACGGATAAAGATTTCTTTATATCCCATTGTCGTCCGACCGACGATCTGCTAGTCAGGCCGGCAACTCGCGCCCTTCGACACGCCTTCCGGCGCGGGCGCATCCCGAAGACATTCACATCGGAGCACTGCCATGACGGGTAGCAATGACTATGTGGTCGCCGACATCTCGCTTGCCGGCTGGGGCCGCAAGGAGATCGAGATCGCTGAGACCGAAATGCCGGGCCTGATGGCCTGCCGCGAAGAATTCGGCAAGGCGCAGCCGCTCAAGGGCGCGCGCATCACCGGTTCGCTGCACATGACCATCCAGACGGCGGTGCTGATCGAAACGCTGAAGGCGCTCGGCGCCGATATCCGCTGGGCCTCCTGCAACATCTTCTCGACCCAGGACCATGCGGCCGCGGCCATCGCCGAGGCCGGCATTCCGGTCTTCGCCGTCAAGGGCGAGACGCTCAAGGACTACTGGGTCTACACCGACAAGATCTTCCAGTGGGCCGATGGCGGCACCTCCAACATGATCCTCGACGATGGCGGCGATGCCACCATGTACATCCTGATCGGCGCGCGTGCCGAAGCCGGCGAGGATGTGCTCTCCAATCCGGGCAGCGAGGAGGAAGAAATCCTGTTTGCCCAGATCAAGAAGCGTATGGCGGCATCGCCCGGTTTCTTCACCAAGCAGAAGGAAGCGATCCGCGGCGTCACCGAAGAGACCACCACCGGCGTCAACCGGCTCTATCAGTTGCAGAAGAAGGGCCTGCTGCCGTTCCCGGCGATCAACGTCAACGATAGCGTGACCAAGTCGAAATTCGACAACAAATATGGCTGCAAGGAATCGCTGGTCGACGGCATTCGCCGCGGCACCGACACGATGATGGCCGGCAAGGTTGCGGTCGTCTGTGGCTATGGCGACGTCGGCAAAGGCTCTTCGGCATCGCTCAAGGGCGCGGGCGCCCGCGTCAAGGTCACCGAGGTCGATCCGATCTGCGCATTGCAGGCGGCGATGGACGGCTTCGAAGTCGTCACGCTCGAAGATGCCGCCCCGACCGCCGACATCATCATCACCACCACCGGCAACAAGGATGTCGTCACCATCGACCACATGCGGGCGATGAAGGACATGGTGATCGTCGGCAATATCGGCCACTTCGATAACGAGATCCAGGTGGCGTCGCTGCGCAACCTGAAGTGGACCAACATCAAGCCGCAGGTCGACATGATCACCTTCCCGGACGGCAAGCGGATGATCCTTTTGTCCGAAGGTCGCCTGCTCAATCTCGGCAACGCCACCGGCCACCCGAGCTTCGTCATGTCGGCGTCCTTCACCAACCAGGTGCTGGCCCAGATAGAGCTGTACACCAAGCCCGGCCAGTATCAGAACCAGGTCTATGTCCTGCCGAAGCATCTCGATGAAAAGGTCGCACGCCTGCATCTCGACAAGCTCGGCGCCCGGCTTACCGAACTGTCCGGCGAACAGGCCGCCTATATCGGCGTGACCCCGCAGGGACCGTTCAAGCCGGAACACTACCGCTATTAACCACAGCGGAAATTACCACTAGATATTGATGCCGGGCGATTGACTTTTCGCCCGGCTTTATTTTTGCGCTGATTGATTCTTCACGCCGATTCGCGCAAGCGCTATGGTGCTGATTCGCGGGTCCGGGGACGAGGGCCGACACCCGCATCAGGGCGGTCTTGCATTCAGGCGGCGAAGAGGACCAGGACATGCCGGGGGATTACCCGCCTTGCGCGGGACAGGCCGTTTCCGGCGGCCACAACGATTCGGTGACCATGGGTTCCGCTGCCAGAGGCGGAAGCCTCTTATGGCGCGCTGGCAGCCGCGTCGGAAAATTGCTTGCTTCTTCCGCGCTCGTCGGTCCGCTGCTTGGCCTTTCGGCACATGCTGGACCCGCTGCTGCGTCTAAAGCCGGGCTGTCGGTCAGCACCGTCGAGGTCATGCAACTCGCGATGTTTGTCGGCGTCATGGGCGCCGCACTTGTCTCGGCCATTTTCCTGATCCGCGAACGGGCGCGCACCTCGGCGCAGAATGTCGAACTCAGAGCCCGCCTGGCCGACGTCAACGCTGCGCTGCAGCGCTCCGAGGCGCTGCTCAACCTGCGCGGCCAGCGTGTCGTCGTATGGACCTCGGAAAACAAAAAGCCCGAGCTCGTCGGGACATTGCCGGTTGAAAGCGGCGCTCCGGAAGACCGTGCCGCCTTCCTGGCCTTCGGCCGTTGGCTGATGCCGCGCTCGGCGGCGGCGCTCGAAAATGCCGTGGCGGGACTGCGGGAAAAGGCGAAGCCGTTCGATCTCGTCATCGAATCGCAGGCCGGTGCGCCGCTCGAAGTGCACGGCCGCAAGAGCGCAGCACACGTGGTCGTCCGCTTCGTCTCGCTTTCAGAAACGCAGCGAAGCGAGGCCAGGCTGAAAATCGAGAACCAGCGTCTCGCCGCCGACTATGACACCATGCTCGGCCTTCTCAACGCACTCAGCATGCCAGCATGGCTGCGCACGGCGAACGGGCGGCTGAAATGGGTCAACCGCGCCTATGCCAAGGCGGTCGAGGCGGAAAACGCCGAAGCAGCGGTTCGCGATGCGAAGGAATTCCTGGGTGGCCAGGCGCGCGAAGCAATCGCTGCACAGCACAAGTCGCATCCCGTCTTCGAGCAGGCGCTTTCCACCGTGATCGAAGGCGACCGCCGCATGTTCGCCGTGACCGACTTCGCTGGCGCCGACGGCTCGGCGGGTCTTGCCTGCGACACCAGCGCCATCGAAACCATCCGTAACGAATATGAGCGGACCGTGCGGAGCCACGCCGACACGCTCGATCAGCTCAACACCGCCGTGGCGATTTTCGATACCGACGAAAAGCTGCGGTTTTTCAACCAGGCGTTTCAGAAACTATGGGGTCTCGACAGCGGCTTCCTGCACAGCGCTCCCGATAACGCCTTGTTGCTCGACCGGCTGCGCAGCGAAGGCAAGATCGCCGAGCAGCCCGAATGGCGGCGCTGGAAGGAAAGCCTGCTTGGCGCCTATCGCGCGGTCGAGTCGCAGGAACACTGGTGGCATCTGCCGGACGGCAAGACCATCCGCGTCGTCGCCAATCCGCAGCCCAAGGGCGGCGTGACCTGGGTATTCGAGAACCTGACCGAGAAGATGGACCTTGAAAGCCGCTATCAGACCGCGGTGCGGGTCCAGGGCGAGACGCTCGACAATCTTGCCGAAGGCGTGGCCGTGTTCGGCCCGGACGGCAGGCTCAGATTGTCGAACCCGGCATTCGCAGCACTTTGGGGGCTGGACGCTGACGCCGCCAGGCCCAACGTCCACGTCTCCACGATCCGCGATTTGTGCGACCGGCGCGCCACCGACAGCCCCTGGCGCGGGTTCGTTGCCGCCATCACCGGTTTCGACGACGAGCGCCGCGACCGCCACGGCCAGACCGAGCTGAACAACGGCACCGTGCTGCGCTACGCGATGATCCCGCTGCCAAACGGGCAGGTGATGATGACCTTCGTCGACGTCACCGACAGCGTCAATGTCGAGCGTGCGCTGAAGGACAAGAACGAGGCGCTGGAAAAATCCGACCAGCTCAAGAACGAGTTCGTGCAGCACGTTTCCTACGAATTACGCTCGCCGCTGACCAATATCATCGGCTTCACCGAGCTTCTTTCGCTGCCGTCGACCGGGCCATTGAGCCAGAAGCAGCGCGAATATGTCGAGCATGTCGGCTCGTCTTCCGCGGTCCTGCTCACCATCGTCAACGACATCCTCGACCTGGCAACCGTGGATGCCGGCATCATGGAGCTCGACATCTCCGAAGTTCACGTCGACCGGACCATCGCCGCCGCCGCCGAGCTTGTTGCCGACCGGCTGGAGGAGCATGCGATCAGGCTCAAGATCGACGCGGCCACCGCGCCAAAGACGTTCCACGGCGATGAAATCCGCATCCGCCAGATCCTCTACAATCTGCTGAGCAATGCCGCGAACTACGCTCCGGAGGCGAGCACCATCACGCTCGCCTGTCGTTCGCTTGCCGAAGGCGTGGAATTCTCCGTTCACGACGATGGTCCCGGTATGCCGCCCGACCTGCTCGATTCGGTGTTCCGGCGTTTCGAACCGCGCACCAATGGCGGCCGCCGGCGCGGCGCCGGCCTCGGTCTGTCGATCGTCAAGAGCTTTGTCGAGCTGCATGGCGGCAGCGTCCGCATTGAGACCGGCAAGGACAAGGGCACCACCGTCATTTGTGCCTTTCCGGATACGCCGTCCGGCATCCGCGCGGCGGCCGAGTAGCGCGCTCGATGACAGGCGTGGTGCTGGAGCGTTTTCTCGCCGACGAGGCTGCGACCGCAAGGCTGGGCGAGGATCTGGCCATGTCGCTGCGCCCCGGCGACGTGTTGGCGCTCAAAGGCGATCTCGGCGCCGGCAAGTCGAGTTTGGCGCGGGCGCTGATCCGGGCAATGACCGACGATGCCGGTCTCGACGTGCCGAGCCCGACCTTCACGCTCGTCCAGAGCTATGAGGCGCGTGTTCCCGTCCATCATTTCGACCTCTATCGCCTGTCCTCGGCGTCCGAACTGGACGAACTGGGTTTCGACGAGGCGCTGGCGCAAGGCGCTGCCATGGTCGAATGGCCGGAACGGGCAGAGGCCTATTTGCCAAAGACTTCGGTTCTGATCGAACTGGTCCATCAGGACGACGGACGCCTGGCGAGATTGTCGGGACAAGGCGCCGCCGTCGAGCGAGCGGCGCGATCGCTGGCCATGCGCGAGTTTCTCGAAAGAGCTGGCTGGGGTGAAGCGCGAAGACGCTATTTTATCGGCGACGCCTCGGCCCGCTCCTATGAGATCGTCTCGCTGGCCGGCCTGCCGCCGCGCGTGCTGATGAATTCGCCGCGGCTGGTGCTCGGGCCGCCGATCCGCGACGGCAAGCCCTATGCGGTGATCGCCCACACTGCGCAATCGGTCTCGGCCTTCGTTGCCATCGACCGGGCGTTGCGGGCCGGTGGCGTCAGCGCCCCGGAGGTCCACGCTCAGGATCTGGACCAAGGCTTTCTGCTGCTCGAGCATCTCGGCTCGGAGGGATTTCTCGGCAAACGCGGCGAGCCGGTGGCGGAGCGCTACGCGGCGGCGGCCGAACTGCTTGCCATGATGCACGGCAAGGCGTGGCCCGATCGCATCGAGGCCGCGCCCGGTGTGTTTCACGACGTGCCGCCTTTCGACCGCGACGCCATGATCATCGAAGCCGAATTGCTGCTCGACTGGTATGTGCCGGCGATGTCAGGCGGCCCGGCAAGCGATGCCTTGCGCGCCGGCTATACAAAAGAATGGAATGCGGTTCTCGACCGGTTGGAGGGGCGCGAATACACGCTCATGCTGCGCGACTTTCATTCGCCCAACATCATCTGGCGCGGCGAGCGTACCGGTCACGATCGCCTCGGCATCGTCGATGTCCAGGACGCGCTGATCGGCCCTTCGGCCTACGATCTCGCCTCGCTGGCCATGGATGCCCGCGTTACGATTTCGCCTGAGATCGAGCGGCGGACGCTCGGTGCCTATATCGCCGCGCGCCATAAGGCTGGCGTTTTTAACGAAGACGAATTCGTCGAGACCTATGCGATGATGGCGGCGCAGCGCAATTCGAAGATTCTCGGCATTTTCGTCCGGCTCGAAAAGCGCGACGGCAAGCCCTATTATCTGAAGCACCTGCCGCGCATTCGCGATTATCTTCGGCGGGCGCTGGCGCATCCAGCACTGGCTGGCCTGCGGGATTTCTATACAGCCCATGGCTTGCTGGAGGAACGGCCGCTGTGACGACACGCCCCAAAACCGCAATGGTGCTTGCCGCCGGGCTCGGAAAGCGCATGCGGCCAATCACCGACACAATGCCGAAACCGCTGGTCAAGATATCAGGCAAGACGTTGCTCGACTGGAGTCTGGACAGCCTGGCTCGTGCCGGCGTCGACAAGGCCATGGTCAACGTCCATTATTTTCCCGAGCAGATCGTCGCCCACGTCGCCGAGCGCCGCGCGCCGCGCGTCGTCATTTCCGACGAAAGCGAAAGACTGCTCGATTCCGCCGGCGGTATCGTCCATGCTTTGCCGGAACTGGGAGGGGCTCCCTTTTACATCGTCAACGCCGACACCTTCTGGATCGACAGCGGCGTGCCCAACCTTGCCAGCCTCGCCCTTGCATGGGACGCGGCGAAAATGGATATTCTGCTGATGCTCGCGGATCCCCAGTCAGCAACCGGACACAGCGGCGGCACGGATTTCCTGATGTCGCCGGACGGCGCCTTGCGGCGTTCGAAAGGTGACCCGGCAGGCCTGATCTATGCCGGCGCAGCGATCGTCCATCCCAGGCTTTTCAAGGATGCGCCGGCCGGCCCACACTCGCTCAACGCCTATTTCGATGCGGCCATCGCAGCCGGCCGCCTGTACGGCATGGTGATGCACGGCCATTGGATCACCGTCGGCACGCCCGACGCCATTTCGCTTGCAGAAGCGGCCGTTGCCACCGCTCTTGCTGTGTCGCCCGGCACTCTTACCGAGTTGACCAGCGCTCTCACCGAGTTGAAATGAGCGGCTCCCGCCGCGTTTTCTCGATCCCGCCCGGAGCGCCGTTTCTGCCGACGCTGGCCGAGGCCTTGCTGTCAGGGCGCCTCGTTTCCAGTTTCCGCTTCGACGGCGACCCGCTGGCGCTGGCCGACGCCACCATCTACGTGCCGACGCGCCGCGCCGCGCGGGCGCTGCGCGGCGTCTTCGTCGACCGTCTGGGTGGTCGCTCGGCGATACTGCCAGTCATCCGTCCGCTCGGCGAGTTCGACGAGGACGAAGCTGCATTCGAGGCCGACGCATCGGCCGCCATCGACCTCGCACCGCCGATCGCCGCGATCGAGCGGCTGCTGCTGCTGGCGCCACTGGTGCGCGCCTGGAAACGCCGCCTGCCGGCGCATGTCGCGGCACTTTTCGACGAGGAGATCGTCGTGCCGGCCTCCGCCGCCGACGCCATCTGGCTGGCGCGCGACCTGGCCCGGCTGATGGACGAGATCGAGACGGAAGGTACGGACTGGACCAAGCTCGCCGATCTGGTGACCGGCAACCTCGCCGGCTGGTGGCAAGTGACGCTCGACTTCCTGAGCATCGTCACCGAAAACTGGCCGAATCTCCTCGAAGAACGCTACCGCTCCAACCCTGCCGCGCATCGCAATGCGCTGATAAGGCTGGAGGCGGCGCGGTTGAAACGCAATCCGCCAGTCGGACCTGTGATCGCCGCCGGCTCCACCGGATCTATTCCCGCCACCGCCGAACTGCTTGCGGTGATCGCCGGCCTGCCCAGCGGCGCGGTCGTGCTGCCCGGCCTCGACCTGATGCTGGATGAGCCGTCATTCCAGGCAATTGCGGCGCCCGGCGCGCGGCCGGCCTTGCTCGGCCATCCGCAATACGGCCTGGCAAAACTGATCGGCAAGATCGGCGTGCTGCGCGGCGATGTCGAGGAGATCGCCATTGCCGAAAGGCCGCTCGCGCTGCGCGCCGCCCTTGTCGGCGAGGCGCTGCGGCCTGCCGAAACCACTGAGCTGTGGGCCGAGACGCGCGCCGGTTTCGCCGCCGGTGACATCATTGACGCCTTCGCCGACGTGACGCTTCTCGAAGCCGCCGGCGAACGCGACGAAGCGGTGGCGATCGCCGTCGCGCTCAAACGTGCCGTCGAACAGCCCGGCCAGCGCGCCGCACTCGTCACCGGCGACCGCGCCCTGGCGCGGCGCGTCTCAGTCGAGCTCTTGCGGTTTGGTGTCGTCGCCGACGATTCGGGCGGCACGCCGCTCATCAACACGCCAGCCGCCAGCCTGCTCAGGCTGGCGCTTCAGGCTGCGTTCCGCCCTGGCGACCCGGTCGCCCTGCTGTCGCTGCTCAAGCACCCGCTGCTTGGCCTGGGCCTGGAACGCACAAGCGTCCGCCATGCGGTGGAGATCGTCGAGCTGGTGGCGCTGCGCGGCGGCACCGGCCGCCCCGACATCGCATCACTGCCGGAGCTCTTCGAGGCCCGTCTCACCGGCCTGGGCAACGGCACCCGCCCGCCTTTCTGGTTCTCCCGCCTGACTGTGCGAAACATCGAGGCCGCCCGCGAATTGCTCATCCGCCTTGCCGCCGCGCTGGCGCCACTGATCGCCTTTCGCAGTCAAGCCGAGGCCGATCTTGCCGAATTGACCCGGGCCAGCGTCGTCGCGCTCGAAAGTCTGGGCCGCACCGCGGATGGCAGCCTGAGCGAACTCTATGCCGGCGATGCCGGCGAAAAGCTCGCCGAGCTCTTGCGCGGGCTGGTCGCTGCCTCGGCGTCGTTCTCCTTCGCGGCGGACGAATGGCCCGATGTGATGGAGGCGCTGATCGCGCCCGAGACAGTCAAGCCGGCACGAGGGACCGACAGGAACATCGCCATCTGGGGTGCGCTGGAAGCCCGGTTGCAGAACGTCGACACGCTGGTCGTCGGCGGGCTCAATGAAGGCGTGTGGCCGCGCAAGCCGGAAAGCGACCGCTTCATGTCGCGGCTGATGAAGACCGGCATCGATCTCGAGCCGCCCGAGCGGCGCATCGGCCTGGCCGCCCATGATTTCCAGACGGCGATGGGGGCCAAGAAAGTGGTGCTTGCGCGCTCCGCCCGCTCGGGCGACGCGCCGGCGGTGCCGTCGCGCTGGCTGCAACGCCTCCTGACCTTCATCGGCAAGGACCATGCGGCGGTGCTTCGCCGGCGTGGTGATGAATTCCTGTCCTGGGCCCGTGCGCTCGATGCCGGCGAAAGGAAAGACTTCGCGCCGCGACCGCAGCCGAAGCCGCCACTGGCTGTGCGGCCGCAGCATTTCTCCGTCACCGAAATCGAGACGCTGCGCCGCGACCCTTACGCGGTCTATGCCAGGAGGATCCTCGGTCTGATGCCGCTCGATCCCGTCATCCGCGACCCGGGCGCTGCCGAGCGCGGCACGCTGTTCCACGCCATCCTGCATCTCTTTTCGCGCACCGTCACCGATCCGCTTGTGCCGGAGGCGCTGGACGCTCTCATCGCCGCCGGCCGCGCATGCTTTGCCGAGGCGGCCCTTCCTCCCGATGTCGAGGCGGTGTGGTGGCCGCGCTTCGAAAAGCTCGCCGCCGGCATCATCGAATGGGAGCGCGGCCGCGCCTTCGCCGTGACACGGCGCCACGCGGAGGAGCGCGCCGAAAAAACCGGCGTCGGCCAGTCCGGCGTGACGCTGTCCGGCTATGCCGATCGCGTCGATCTCCTGGCCGGCGGCATGGCCGACATTCTGGATTATAAGACCGGCTCCTCGCCGTCGAAGGCGCAGGCCCATACGCTGCTTTCGCCGCAACTGGCGCTCGAGGGCGCGCTGCTCAGGCGCGGCGCCTTCAAGGGGCTTGGCGCGCGCGAGCCGTCGCAGTTGGCCTTCATCAGGCTGAAGCCGAATGGCGAGGTGTTCGAGGAATCCATCCTTGAATACAACCGCAAGCCGCGAACCGCCGCTGATCTCGCCGAGGAGGCCTGGGCGCGGCTCGAAAAACTGCTGATCCACTATGCCGACCCGGCGACCGGCTATTTGTCGCGCGCGTTGCCGTTCCGCGAGGGCGAGACCGACGGCGACTACGACCACCTCGCCCGCGTGCTCGAATGGTCTGCTGGCGGCGACGCCGACGACGAGGGAGGGGAGGCATGAAGAAGGCCTATCCCATCCCGACCGACACCGCCGCCAGCCAGGCAAGTGCTTCCGATCCACGAAATTCCGCCTGGGTGTCGGCCAATGCCGGGTCGGGCAAGACCCATGTGCTGGCCCAACGCGTCATCAGGCTCTTGCTGCGCGGTACCGATCCGTCGAAGATACTGTGCCTGACCTACACCCGCGCCGCCGCCGCCAACATGTCGAACCGGGTGTTTTCGACGCTGTCGGAATGGACGGCGCTTGGCGACGTCGAATTGGCGGCAAGCATAGAGGCGCTGGACGGTCGCCAACCCGATCGCGAAACCATGCGCCGCGCCCGCCGGCTGTTTGCCGAGGCGCTGGAGACGCCGGGCGGGCTGAAGATCCAGACCATTCACGCCTTCTGCGAATCGGTGCTGCACCAGTTTCCGCTGGAAGCCAACATACCGGCTCATTTCGAAATGCTCGATCCGCAGATGGAGGCGTCGCTCTTCGCCGCCGCCCGCCGCGACATGATCTCGGGCACGGCAGCCGGCGATGCGGGACTGGCCGAGGCTTTCGCCACCATTCTGGAACGCGGCGGCGAACATGGGCTCGACGCCTTGCTGGCCGAGATCGTGCGCAAGCGCGAC
The DNA here is from genome assembly GCF_002284575.1 of Mesorhizobium temperatum. Taxonomy (GTDB): domain Bacteria; phylum Pseudomonadota; class Alphaproteobacteria; order Rhizobiales; family Rhizobiaceae; genus Mesorhizobium; species Mesorhizobium temperatum. The sequence continues at coordinate 244,323 of NZ_NPKJ01000053.1, read as the reverse complement.
GGTTTGCGCGCCTTCATCAGCGCGGCCGGCGGCGATGGCTTCCGGGCGCTGTTCGACGAATTCAAGTTTCGCGCCGGCCAGACCGCCGAAGGCCTGGCGGCGTCCGTCTGGCCGCTGCCGGGCTTCCTGCCGGACTATTTCATCACCTTTGCCCGCGCTGCCGAAGCCGCCGATGCCCGCATCGTGCTGAACAATTTGCTGCCCTACGCCCATCTTGCCTTCGCCGAGAATGATCCGGTTCGGCGGCTGCAATTGCTGGCAAAAGCCTTCCTGCGGGCAGATGGCGAGCCTTATGAGCCAGCAAAGACGTTCAAGAAGGCGTTGCTCGACCGGCTGCCGGATCTTGCCGAGCGCTATCTCTCAGCGGCCGATGCCATCCTCGAAATCTCCGACCGATTGGCCTTGTTCAGGATGCTGGAGGGCACACGTGCCGCGCTGACCATCGCCGACTGGCTGATCGCCCGCTACGAGCACTTGAAGCGCGCCCGCGGCTTTCTCGACTTCAACGATCTCATCACCCGAACGGTCAATCTCCTGGCGCGGCCCGACGCCGGCCTTTGGGTGCAATACAAGCTCGACCAAGGCATCGACCATATCCTGCTCGACGAGGCGCAGGACACCAGTCCCGACCAGTGGGAGGTGGTGAAGCGGCTGGCCGAGGAATTCTTTGCCGGGCTCGGCGCGCGCGACACGGTCCACCGCACGGTGTTTGCCGTCGGCGACGAAAAACAGTCGATCTATTCCTTTCAAGGAGCGGCGCCCGACTCCTTCGCCGACTCAAGGCTGCTGTTTGCCGGAAGGGTGCGCGACGCCAACGCCGCCTTCGCCGATCTCAAGCTGACCTGGTCCTTCCGCTCGACCGACGACGTGCTTGCGGCGGTGGACCGTGTCTTTGCCGACCCGGCCGTGCGGCGCGGCATCAGCCACGATCCCGACCCGCTGACCCACAAGGCGATCCGCACGGATGCGCCGGGCTATGTCGAGGTCTGGCCGTCAATCGGCGCCGACGTCGTCGACGAACCCGACGACTGGATGCAAGCCGTCGACCACGCCCACGCGCCGGCAGTGCGCGTTGCCGAAAACGTGGCGGCGACCATTGCCGGCTGGATCGGCGCCGGCGAGATCATCGAAGGCCGCGGCAAGAAGCTTCGGCCCGGCGACGTGCTGGTGCTGGTGCGCAAGCGCGATCGTTTCGTCCATGCGCTGACGCGCGCACTGAAGCGCCGCGACATCCCGGTCGCCGGCGCCGACCGGCTCAGCCTGCCCGGCCATATCGCGGTAAAGGACCTGATCGCGCTCGGCCACTTTCTTGTCCAGCCTGAGGACGATCTGTCGCTTGCCGCCGTGCTGCGCAGCCCGATTTTCGATGTTTCCGAAGAAACGCTTTACGGGCTTGCCGGCGAGCGGCCGTCCGGCCTCTCGTTGATCGCTTCGCTCAGGCAGCAAGCCGGCGAAAGCGCTGCCTTGGCCGCAATCGTTGCCCAACTCGACACATGGTCTGATGAAGCCGCATTCAAGCCGGTGTTCGAATTCTATGCCGGGGCTCTCGCCCGCGACGGCTTGCGCCAGAAGATGATCGCGCGGCTCGGGCCGGAAGCCGGCGACATTCTCGACGAGTTCCTGAGCTTCTGCCTGGCCGAGGAGCGGACCGGCCTGCCGGGGCTGGAATCCTTCCTGTCGACGCTGGAAAATGCCGGCCCCGAGATCAAGCGCGAAATGGACCAGACCCGCGACGAGGTTCGCGTCATGACCGTGCATGCCGCCAAGGGCCTGGAGGCGCCTGTCGTGTTCCTGGTCGATGGCGGTTCCGCCCCGTTCAGCGACCAGCATCTGCCGAGACTGATGCCGTTCGAAGGCTCGGGCGAGCACTGGGACGGCAAGGGCTATCTCTGGCGCTCGGCCAACGATGTCGCCAATGGATTTTCACGGACCGCTTCGGTCCGCGCACGCGAATTGGCCGACGACGAATACCGCCGGCTGCTCTATGTCGGCATGACCCGCGCCGAGGACCGGCTAGTTGTCTGCGGCTATCACGGCAAGCGGGCGCCGAACGCCGGCACCTGGCATTCGATCGTCAGTCGCGCCCTGGTCGGCGCCCCCGAAAGCACGGAGCGGCAGCACCCGGCCACCGGCGAGACCGTGCATCGCTTTCACGCGACAAAACTGCCGCCGGTCGCACAGGCGGCCACCGAAGAGGCGCGGCAGGCGCAACAGTTCGAGCCGTTGCCGAACACCCTGTTCCAGCCCTTGCCGCCCTTCGAGGACCTGCCGCGGCCGCTGTCGCCGTCCGGCGCCTCAGCGCTGATCGACGAGGCCAAGCAAGCGGTGATCGACACCGGCTCGCCGGTGCTGGACACCGAGGCGGAGCCTGGCTTTGCCGTAATGCGAGGGCTGGCGCTGCACAAATTGCTGCAGATGCTGCCCGGCATTGCGGAGGCCGAACGCCGCGATGCCGCGGAACGCTATCTCAGGCGCGCCGGGGCGCTGTGGCCAGAAACCGAGCGCGACAAGGCCTTGGCATCGGTGACGGCGATCCTTGCCGACAGCCGTTTCGATCAGCTGTTTGCGTCGAATTCACGCGCCGAAGTCGCGATCATGGGCAGCCTGGAGGTCAAGGGCAAATTGCGCTCGATCTCCGGCAAGATCGACCGGCTGGCGGTCACATCAGGCAAGGTGTCGATCGTCGACTACAAGACCAACCGGCCGGCGCCTGCAACCCTGTCGGACGTTCCACCGGCCTATGTCTTGCAGCTCGCGCTCTATCGCGCTCTGCTCCAGCCGCTTTATCCCGAGCATGAGGTCTCGGCGGCGCTGCTGTTCACTGAAGCGCCGCGCTTGATCGAGCTGCCGCTAGCGGTCATGGACGACGCCCTTGCCCGACTCACGGGAGCGTGACACAACAGCTGCTTGAAGAAGGGCACGACCACCACCACATTTGGTGCGACAATAACTCTCGAAAGGATCTCCCGCATGGCCACCGTCAAGGTCGACAAGAGCAACTTCCAGACCGATGTGCTTGATGCCAAGGAGCCGGTCGTGGTCGACTTCTGGGCGGAATGGTGCGGCCCCTGCAAGATGATTGCGCCGGCGCTGGAAGACATCGCTATCGAACTCGGCAGCAAGGTCAAGATCGCCAAGCTCAACATCGACGAGAATCCCGAGCTGGCCGCGCAGTTCGGCGTGCGCTCGATCCCGACGCTGATGATCTTCAAGGGCGGCGAAATGGCCGACATGAAGGTCGGCGCCGCGCCGAAGACGGCGCTGTCGCACTGGATCAACGGCAATCTCGCCTGATCCGACCCTGAATCTCTGCAATCAAGCCCGGCCTCGCGCCGGGCTTTTCGTGGCGTCATCTACAGCGCCGCGCGTCCTCTTGGACGCACAAAGGACGCTGTAGGACTTGATCTTGCGCATGACCCAGAAATTCGAATCCGATTTTCTGGGTCATGCGCTGGTCCGCCCTGGCACTCGCCACTTGCCGCCTCATGTTCTTGTCTGGCTTAAAGCAGGAGAACGACATGACCGGATCCGCCAAGGCCACCGTCTTCATCGACAATGAGCGCGTCATTGTCACCGAATACCGCTTCGCCCAAGGCGACAACACCGGCTGGCACCGTCATGGCCACGATTATGTCATCGTGCCGCTGATGGACGGCAAGCTCAAGCTCCTGACCAAGGACGGCGAATCCTTCGCCGAAATGAAGAAGGGGGCGCCCTATTTCCGCAAAGAGGGCGTGGAGCATGACGTCATCAATGCTAATGAAGGCGAGTACGCCTTTATTGAGATCGAGCTGAAGTAATTCACCTAGGGTGTGTTGAGATTCAGCTCAGGCCGAGTCGAAAATGGCGGGTTCTGAGAACCGGAGCGGAGCGTACTTTTGGGTACGTGAGCACCGGAAGCGCAGGAAGCCGCCATTTGCAGGCCGGCCTCACCTGAATATCAACACACCCTAAAGCGGCTCAGGCCCGCCGTAGGCTGGAGGCGCGGTCACCAATCCGCGATACGATCGCCTCCGACGAACTGTGCACTTTTCTCGGTATATTCAAACAGTTCTATCTTCACGTCGTTAGGATCGCGAACCCATGCCTGGTAGGTATCATCGCACGCGTGTTTCTTTGAAGTGATATCAACGCCTTTCGACCTTACGTGGGCGATCGCGGCGTCAATGTTTTCCACTTCGAGGCAGAAGTGGTTGATCTGGTTCAAGCCGCTATAGCTGGCCCCGTCTTTCTGGAACACCTCGATGTGGCTGCGGCTGCCGCAATTGAGGTAGAAACCCAAAATCTTGCCGTCGCGCAGGAAGTTGAACTGGGTGTCCATGCCGAGGACGTCCCGATAGAAGCTTCGCGTCGCTTCGAGGTCATCCGCGAAGATGCAAACGTGAGCGAGTTGCTTTACCTTGATCATGACTGGCTCCTCGCGGTGATCTGACGAAGTCCGGCGTAATCGTGCCCTGGTGAACACGCGCCTCAAACCGGCGGCGTGCCGTTTTCGGCCAGCACCGCGCCGGCCAGATAGAGCGAGCCGCTGATCAGGATGCGCGGCGGCGGTCCGTCCCACGTGTCGCGCAGCAGCATCAGCGCATTGGCGACGGAGCTCACCGGTTCGGCCGACAGGCCGGCCTCGACGGCGCGGATCGCCAGTTCGTCATTCGGCACGCTGGCCTCGCTGAGGCTCACTGGCACCGTGTAGACATGCCGCACCAGGCCCTTGAAGGCGCGGAAATAGCCGCTCTGGTCCTTGGTGTTGATCATGCCGGAAATCAGGAACAGCGGCCGCGGGCTTTTTTCCTCCTGCTCGGCCAATGCCTCGGCGACGACCACGCCGGCGCCTGGATTGTGGCCGCCGTCGAGCCAGATGTCGGCGCCCTTTGGCGCCAGTTCCGTCAGCCTGCCTTGCGGCAATTTTTGCATCCGCCCCGGCCAGGTGACATTGGCCATCGCCTTGTCGGCGACGCGATGGCTGATCTCGAAGCCCGCCGCCTTGACTGCCGCAATAGCCGCCGCCGCATTGGCGAACTGATGGCGCCCCGGCAGGCGCGGTGGCGACAGGTCCATCAGCCCGTCTTCGTCCTGATAGACCATCCGGCCGTTTTCCTCGAAGGCGAGGAAATCCTGGCCATAGACGAAGGCGGGACACTCGAGCCGCTCGGCGGTTTCGATAAGCACCTGCAGCGCCGTCTCGCTTTCCTGGGCGCCGATGACCACCGGGCAACCGGCTTTGATGATGCCGGCCTTTTCGACGGCGATCAGTTCGACACGGTCGCCGAGATAGGATTCGTGGTCGAGCGAGACCGGCATGATCACCGACACCGCCGGCTCGCTGATGACATTGGTGGCGTCGAAGCGGCCGCCGAGACCGACCTCGATGATGACGGCATCTGCCGGATGTTCGGAAAACAGCAGGAAGGTGACGGCGGTGAGGATTTCGAAGACGGTGATCTTCTGGCCTTCATTGGCTTTGGCGACGCGGGCGATGGCGTCGGCGAAGACCTTGTCCTCGACCAGCCTGCCGCCGCCATCGGCGGCCAGCCGGTAGCGCTCATGCCAGTTCACCAGATGTGGCGATGTGTGGACATGGACGCGGTGGCCGGATGCTTCCAGCAGCGCCCGCGAAAACGCGGCGCAGGAGCCCTTGCCGTTGGTGCCGGCGATGTGGATGACCGGCGGCAAATGGTCCTGCGGATTGCCAAGCCGCTCCAGCAGCCGCGAAATGCGGTCGAGCGAAAGATCGAAGCCCTTCGGATGAAGCGACATCAGGCTTTCGATTTCGCGGTCGGCGGCAAGCGTGGTCATGGGAGAATCCTAGGCGCGCCACAGATGGCGCGCAATCGCGGTTCGCGACGACGGATGTCGCGTCAGGCTTGCGGGCGTGCTTCCGCCGGGAGCGCCATCGGCGGCAGGATTTCCGGCTCCAGCGGCTTTTCTTCTTCCGGCAGCTTGAGCAGCATTTTCAGGAGCCGAGCGATCGTCTGCCGCATCTCCAGCCGCGACACCACCATATCGACCATGCCGTGCTCCATCAGATACTCGGAGCGCTGGAAGCCGTCGGGCAGCTTTTCCCTGATGGTCTGCTCGATGACGCGCGGCCCGGCAAAGCCGATCAGCGCGCCGGGCTCGGCGATGTGCACGTCGCCCAGCATGGCGTAAGAGGCGGTGACGCCGCCGGTGGTCGGGTTGGTCAGGACGACAATATAGGGAAGACCGGCTTCCTTCAGTCGATCGACGCCGATCGTGGTTCTCGGCAATTGCATGAGCGACAGGATGCCTTCCTGCATGCGGGCGCCACCGGAGGCCGCGAACAGGATCAGCGGCCGCTTGCGTTGCACTGCGACCTCGAAGCCACGAACGATGGCGTCGCCGGCGGCCATGCCGAGCGAGCCACCCATGAAGGCGAAGTCCTGCACGGTCACCACCACCGGCAGGCCCTCGACGGTGCCCAGCGCATTGATGATCGCGTCCTCCAGCCCGGTCTTGGCCTTGGCGTCCTTCAGCCGGTCGGTGTAGCGCTTCTCGTCGCGGAATTTCAGCGGATCCTGCACCACCTTGGGGTTTTCGAGCATCTCGTACTTGCCGTCGTCGAAGAAGAATCTCAGCCGCTCCTTGGCCGAGATCTTCATGTGGTGGCCGGAGGACGGGATGACGAACTGGTTCTGCTCCAGATCCTTGTGGAAGACCATCTCGCCGGTCTCGGGATCCTTGATCCAGAGGTTCTCAGGCATGTCGGTGCGCCGGCCGAGCATCGAATTGATCTTCGGGCGAACGTAGTTGGTGATCCAGTTCATCGCTTCGGCTCCTGTCCTGACGAAGAGGTAGGACTGCTATTCGGCGGCAGCAAGGCGGGCCGCGCGCACGCCTTGCGAAAGCCCACTGACCAGCGTGGCGACCGCCTCGGCCGGGTCGGCGGTCTTTTCGCCCTTCGGCCCCAGAACATTGGCGACGGCATTGACGATCGCGGTGCCGACGACGACGCCGTCGGCCGACGCGCCGATGATGCGCGCCTGCTCGGCGGTCTTGACACCGAAGCCGACGCAGACCGGCAGGTCGGTATGGCCCTTGATGCGCCTGACCGCCGCCGCCACCTTGCCGGTGTCGGCAAGCGCCGAGCCGGTGATGCCGGTCATCGACACGTAGTAGACGAAGCCGGAGGTGTTCTGCAGCACCTTGGGCAGGCGCTTGTCGTCGGTGGTCGGCGTCGCCAGCCGGATAAAATTGATGCCGGCCTTCAGCGCCGGAATGCACAATTCCTCATCCATCTCCGGCGGCAGATCGACGACGATCAGCCCGTCTATGCCGCTGGCCAGCGCATCCGTGAGGAAGCGATCGACGCCGTGGATGTAGATCGGATTGTAGTAGCCCATCAAAACGATCGGGGTTTCATCGTCGGCGGCGCGGAATTCCGAAGCCATCTTCAGCGTCTTGACCAGCGTCTGGCCGCCTTTCAGCGCACGCAGGCCGGCCGCCTGGATCGCCGGGCCGTCCGCCATCGGATCAGAAAACGGCATGCCCATTTCGATGATGTCGGCGCCCGCCTTGGGCAGCGCCTTCATGATCGACAAAGCGATGTCGTAGTCCGGGTCGCCGCTCATGAAATAGGTGACAAGCGCCGGGCGGCCTTCGGCCTTCAGCTTGGCCATGCGTCGGTCGATACGGGTGGTCATGATCAGATCTCCATGCCCAGCATATTGGCCACCGTATGCACATCCTTGTCGCCGCGGCCGGACAGGTTGACGATGACGATCTGGTCCTTGTCCATGGCGGGCACGATCTTCACCGCATGCGCAATGGCATGGGCGGATTCGAGCGCCGGAATGATGCCTTCGACGCGCGTCGTCAGCTGGAACGCCTCGAGCGCCTCGTCATCGAGGATTGGCACGTAGTCGACGCGGCCACTGTCGCGCAGCCAGGAATGCTCCGGCCCGACGCCCGGATAGTCGAGGCCGGCCGAGATCGAATGCCCGTCCATGATCTGCCCGTCGGCGTTCTGCAGAAGATAGGTGCGGTTGCCATGCAGCACGCCGGGCGCGCCGGCGTTCATCGAGGCGCAATGCTCGATGCCATCGAGGCCGCGGCCGCCGGCCTCGATGCCGATGATCTTTACGCTGCGGTCGTCGAGGAACGGGTGAAAAAGGCCGATGGCGTTCGAGCCGCCGCCGACGGCGGCGATGATGGTGTCCGGCAGCCGGCCTTCCTGTTCGAGGATCTGGGCGCGCGCCTCAATGCCGATCACCGACTGGAAGTCGCGCACCAGCTCCGGATAGGGGTGCGGGCCGGCGGCGGTGCCGATCAGGTAATAGGTGTCCTCGACATTGGTCACCCAATCCCGGAGGGCTTCGTTCATGGCGTCCTTGAGCGTGCCGTGACCAGCGGTCACCGGCCGCACCTCGGCGCCGAGCAGTTTCATCCGGAAGACGTTGGGGCTTTGCCGGGCGACGTCGGTGGCGCCCATATAGACGACGCACGGAAAGCCGAAACGCGCCGCCACCGTGGCCGACGCCACGCCATGCTGGCCGGCGCCGGTCTCGGCGATAATGCGCTTCTTGCCCATGCGCTTGGCCAGCAGGATCTGGCCGAGGCAGTTGTTGATCTTGTGCGAGCCGGTGTGGTTCAAATCCTCGCGCTTGAAATAGACTTTTGCGCCGCCCCCGAGGCCCTTAGCCGAGGAAACCTCGCGAAGATGCCTGGTCAGACCTTCGGCGAAATAAAGCTTCGACGGCCGCCCGGCATAGTGGGTCGAAAGGTCAGTCAGTTCGGCCTTGAAATCCGGATCGTCCTTGACCTCGTTCCAGTGCCGCTCCAGGTCGAGGATCAGCGGCATCAACGTTTCGGCAACGAAACGACCGCCGAAGATGCCGAACATGCCCTGCTCGTCGGGTCCGGTGCGGAAGGAATTGGGTATCGCCGGCTTGTTCATCGCCGATCTCCTAGCTTGTGGTTTGAAGCACGGTCAGGCGGCGCGGTTGTCGCGTGCTGCCCTGACGGCCCGGAAAAACTGTTCGATCAGCGCCGGATCCTTGACGCCTGGCGCGCTTTCCACGCCCGAGGAAATGTCTAGTCCGGGCGGGTTGGCAAGCCGAAAGGCATCGCCGATATTGGCGGCGTTGAGCCCACCGGAAAGCATGTAATCGACGCCTGCGTCAAGGCCGGCCAGAACGCGCCAGTCGAACGCAATGCCGTTGCCGCCCGGCAGTTCCGAACCCTTCGGCGGCTTGGCGTCGAACAGGAAACGGTCGGCAATGCCGACGAAGGGTCTTATCCGCTCCAGGTCGGCAGCCTCGCTGACCGGCAGCGCCTTCATCACCGGCAGGCCATAGCGGCCCTTGATCTCGGCCACCCGCTCCGGCGTTTCCGAGCCATGCAGCTGCAGCATGTCGGGCTGCATTTTTTCGACGATTTCATCCAGAAACGCATCGCCAGCGTCGACCGTCACGGCAACCGCCTTGGCCTTGCCGATTGCCGCTTCGCGCAAGCGGCCGGCTTCCGCCGGCTCGATATAGCGCGGGCTTTTGGCAAAGAAAATAAAGCCGACATGGCTGGCGCCGCCGGCCAATGCCGCGGCCAATGCCTTGTCAGTCTTCAGTCCGCATATCTTGATGTCGAGCGCCATGGCGCGGGATTGGCACGAAACGGCAAAAGAGTCGAGAAAAAGCGCAAGTTTGCCACCAGCGCGGAACGCGCTACCTTACTTCAGATAGTACAGGCGGGAGCAAACAAGCATGGCAGACGAAACCGTCGCCCAACTCAGGCAAAAGATCGCGCAGGCCCGCGAGGTCATCGCTCATCTGATGGACAAGGCCGCCTTCAACGGCGCCGAGGCGCACCGCGCGCTCGACTATTTCGGCAGCAACGCCTTCAAGAAGGACTTCTTGCCATGGCCGCGCCATACCGACGAAGGGCTGCGTCCTGAGGAGTTGAACGCGGCGAATGATGACTGACCGGCCAATGCCGTGACATCCTAGCGGGAGCGTGGAATCTTGACGCTGGAGGGACAGCACCCCCTCTGGCAGGGAGATTACGCGCACAGCCGCTTGCGCAAATCTCCACCGTCGCAGAAATGCGCGAAGCATTGAAGCTACCGATCTCCCCCCTTGCGGGGGAGATGTCCGGCAGGACAGAGGGGGGTGGGAAGGATCACTACAGAACGGATTTCTTTCTCTGCCGCCGAGCATTCTACTCGAACATGATCGCTTGCAGCGCGCCGCCATTGCGCTTGAGCCAGTCCTTGCAGCGCTCGGTCTCCGGGCAAAGCTGCTCGCACAGTTTCCAGAATTTCGGGCCGTGGTTCATCTCCTTGAGATGCGCCACCTCATGCGCGACGAGGTAGTTTATGACCGGTCGCGGCGCCATCATGATGCGCCAGGAGAAGGACAGATTGCCGTCGGAGGTGCACGATCCCCAGCGGCTCGACGTGTCCTTGAAGCGGATTGCCTTGGCGCGCTTGCCGACCGCCCCGGTGTGCTTGACCACCAGCGCCTCGATCTCGCGCTTGGCTTCGCGCTTGAGGAAATCGGCGATGCGGCGCGGCAGGTGCACGCGATCGCCATGGACGATCATCAGCGGACCGCGTTCGTCACGCGACAGCATGACGGTACCGCGTTTCGAAGGCTCATGAACGATGCGATGCGGCACGCCGCGCACCGGTATCTTGATGCCGGGCCGCACCTGCGGCCGGTTGGGCACCTTGGCCAGCCGCTGCTCCAGCCAGTCCTGATGGCGTTCGAGGAATTTTTCCACCTCGCCCCGCCGCAGGCCCGGCGGCACGGTGATGCGCAGGCCACGGCCGCCGGAATCGATGCGCAGCGTCAGCCGCCGCGCGCGGTCGCTCTCGACGATCTTGAGCGGCAGCGTGCGGCCGGCAACACAATGCTCCCGCTCCACGACGGGGGCGGGCCTGGCTTTGGTCAGGTTGCGGAAGAAGCCGAATGACATGGCGGGACGATACGTGATTCGAGGAAAACGAATAGAACATAAAAGAAACGGCGCCGCTGACGCGACGCCGTTTTTGATTATTTATCGGGGCAAGGCTCTTACTCGTCCAATAAGCCTGGCGTGGATTTGCCACCCCGTTTGCCGGTCCCCGTCGAGCCGGTCGATCCGCCGGTTGTGGGGCCACCGGTTGTGGGCGATGTCGACTTGTTGCGGTTCGCCATGAAGCGGTCGAACTCTTCCTGGTCCTTGGCGCGACGCAATTCCCTGGCATATTCGTCGAACTCGCTCAGCATCTCGTCGAGCTTGCGGCGCTCTTCATTGAGCCGCTCGAGTTCCTTTTCGCGCCAGTCGTCGAAAGCGACGTTGCCGGTGCGGGCGGAGCCGTGGCCCCAGCGCGCCGCTCTGTCAGAACCGCGGCGGCAGCCGGCGAAGATGCCGTCGGTCGCGCGGTTGACGTCGCGCTTGAAGCCTTCAAGCCGGTCGCCCCAGATGATGTAGGCGAGCATGGCGAGGCCGAGCGGCCAGAACACCATAAAGCCGATCACCATCAGTGCGATGGTCGCCGGCGTCCAAGCCGGACGGATCAATGCAGATGTGTTCATTTTCTCCCAATCCTTCAGTTGGAGACAGCCAATCCCGGCTGCGTGGAATCGAAATGGGAAGGGAAAAACGGCGATTCAAGACAATGTCGGCCAAAACCGGACAAGCATCTGAAATGATTATCGCTTTTTGAGCGTTTCAAGGAAAAGCACGACCAGGCCCGCAAGCAAGGTGGCCGACGGTTCTGCAGCGAAAGTCCGGCGCCGGTGCATTGACTTGATGCTTCGGATGTCCGTTTCAAAAATCCAGGGGTGCGTTATCGACGACCTCTTTCATCACGAAGAAGGTTCTCGTCTGGCGAACGCCGGGCAATGCGATCAACTGGTCTCCGTGAATTCGGTTGAAATCCGCCATGTCGCCGACCCTGATCTTCAGAAAATAGTCGAAGTCGCCCGCCACCAGATGGCAGTCGAGGATGAATTTCAGTTTCGCGACGGCCTTCTCGAAATCCGCGAAACTCTCCGGGGTCGAGCGGTCGAGGACGACGCCAACCATCACCAGCGCGCCTCTGTCGACCTTCTGCGGTGTCACCACCGCCCTGACATGGCTGATGTAGCCTTCATCGAACAAGCGCTGCGTGCGGCGGTGGCACGTCGCCGGGCTGACAGCGACCGACTGCGCCAGCTCTGCATTTGTCAGTCGTCCGTTGTCCTGGAGCAGGCGCAACATTTTCAGGTCGATCCGGTCAAGCGGTGCTCGCATGGAAGATTCTTCCGATATTGGAGTTGAAAATTGAAGCTATATGACAATTCCGCGCTGTTAGGCGATGCCTTGGACATTTTAGGTCCGATCTTTGAGAGCACTTTTCAAGGCAAAGATGATAGTGTTCACCGCATCACATCGCAATGAACAGGAACAAGAGAGGGCACTCTCATGCTCGAGAAATTCGAACGCTATCCGCTCACCTTCGGGCCGACCCATATCGAGAAACTGGAGCGGCTCGGCGCTCACCTCGGAGGGAAGGTCGATCTCTACGCCAAGCGAGAGGATTGTAATTCCGGCCTCGCCTTCGGCGGCAACAAATTGCGCAAGCTCGAATACATCATCCCGGACGCGATCGCCTCAAACGCCGACACGCTGGTCTCGATCGGCGGCGTTCAATCCAACCATACGCGCATGGTGGCGGCCGTCGCGGCGAAGATCGGCATGAAATGCCGCCTCGTGCAGGAAAGCTGGGTACCCCATGAAGATGCCATCTACGATCGCGTCGGCAACATCCTTTTGAGCCGGATTATGGGCGCTGATGTCCAGATGGTCGATGAGGGCTTCGATATCGGAATTAGGGAAAGCTGGGAGCAGGCGATCGCGGATGTGAAGGCCAAGGGTGGCAAGCCTTATCCGATTCCGGCCGGGGCTTCGGTGCATAAATATGGCGGCTTGGGTTATGTCGGATTCGCCGAGGAGGTCCGCGCGCAGGAGAAGGAACTCGGCTTTGCCTTCGACTACATCGTCGTTTGTACCGTCACCGGTTCAACTCATGCTGGCATGATGGTCGGCTTCGCCAAGGACGGCCGCGAACGCAACGTGATCGGCATCGACGCATCCTGCACCCCGGCGCAGACCAAGGCGCAGGTACTCAACATTGCGCAGAACACCGCGACGCTGGTCGAACTCGGCAAGGAACTCAATGAGGATGATGTCGTCCTGATCGAGGATTATGCCTACCCGGTCTACGGCGTCCCCTCTCAGGAGACGAAGGAAGCAATCCGTCTCTGCGCGCGCCTCGAAGGCATGATCACGGATCCGGTTTACGAGGGAAAATCCATGCAGGGCACGATCGATCTCGTGAAGAAGGGTTATTTTCCCAAGGGATCCAAGGTGCTCTACGCCCACCTCGGCGGTGCTCCAGCCATCAACGGATATGCTTACACATTCCGCAACGGCTGAATGCTTTTTAGTTGCAGCACGTATCCCTCTGACGACATCCGCGTCCGCCGGCAGACAGGGCAGGATTCCAGTAGGGCTGCAGCCGGCCGCGACGAATGCGCATGTCCTAGCCTGCCTGCCGCACCATGGCGTCGACCGCCCGCACCAGCATGTCGAGATCCTGGGGCCGCGACAGGCGGTGGTCGCCCTCGGGGATAAGCGACAGCGTGACGTCGTCGGCCGGCAGCAGGCCGACCAGTTTCAGCGCATGGCTCGGCGGCACGTCGGCATCGGCCAGCCCTTGCAAAATGTGAACAGGGCAATGGGTGTCGATCGGCCCGGTCATTGTTAGGTTGTTGCGGCCGTCCTCGATCAGCGCACGCGTGTAGATGTAAGGCTCGGCCGAATAGTCCGACGGTTCTTCGAAAAAACCCTTTTTGGCAAGATCGCGCTTCTGCGCTTTGGTCAGCGCCGGCTCGACCAGCTCTGCGGTGAAATCCGGCGCCGGCGCCAGAAGCACCAGGCCGGCGATGCGGTTCTGGCCTTCCTTGTGCAATTCTTGGCGCAATTCCTGGACCATGCGCAGCGCTATCCATGCGCCCATCGACGAGCCGACCAGGATTTGCCTGCCTTGCGTGAAATGGTGGAAGACGGCGAGGCTTTGCGAAAGCCAGTTCGATACGGTGCCGTCGGCAAAGGCGCCGCCCGATTCGCCATGACCGGAATAGTCGTGGCGCAAGAATGCCCGGCCTTGCCCGCTCGCCCATTCCGCCAGCTTCTCGGCCTTGGTGCCCAGCATGTCCGACTTGTAGCCGCCGAGCCAGACGATGCCTGGCGCGGCACCCGCAGCGCGCCTGACAGCAATGCTGGTTCCGTCGACATCGAGAAAAACCGGTGCGGTCATGGCTCACTCCTCACGCAGGTCTTTTGACACAGCTGGCGGTTCAACGAAAAGTGCTCGGCAACTTTCTTCGTTTGGTACAGGCTGAAGTCAGGGAACAGGGTGATTTCCTGTGAACGCTGTGCTATTGACTCCGGCCGCGCGCTCACCACATTGGCGCGTTCGCAATCTGAATTGAAAACCCTGAACGAAACGGCTCAAGGAGACCACGACCATTCGCAGACCTTTCAAAGCAACGGCGCCCACCAAGGAGGGCCCGCGCTCCAACCGTGACATCCGGGTTCCCCGGGTCCAACTTATCGACGCCGAAGGTCACAACCATGGCGATGTCTCCATCAACGACGCATTGCTGCTCGCCGAAGAGGCTGGGCTCGATCTGGTCGAGATATCGCCCAACGCAGTGCCGCCCGTCGTAAAAATTCTCGATCTCGGCAAGCTGAAATACGCCAACCAGAAGAAGGCGGCTGAGGCGCGCAAGAACCAGAAGGTCATCGAGATCAAGGAGATCAAGATGCGCCCGAACATCGACAGCCATGATTACGAGACCAAGATGAAAGCGGTCCGGCGGTTTTTCGAGGAAGGTGACAAGGTCAAGCTGACATTGCGCTTTCGCGGCCGCGAAATGGCGCATATGGAACTCGGCATGCAGCTTCTGAACAAGGTTCGCGAGGAAGTGGCGCCGATCGCCAAGGTCGAAGCTGAACCAAAGCTCGAAGGCCGCCAGATGATGATGGTGCTGGCGCCCCGCTAAAGCGATCCCGTCAAAAGCAAAGGCCGCTTCGGCGGCCTTTTGTTGTTTTTGTCTTCGCCATGATTTCTCCGCAAGGTGCAGCGACAAGGATTCTGGTTGCCGGTCCTCGCGGCGAAAGGATTGTCCCATGGCCGCTGCGGCACGTTCTCCGATTGAAAAGTCGTTCGACGAAATGGGCCGCTATCAGCGGCGCCGGCGCGTCCTGCTGGCGCTGCTGATCGGAGCTTTTTGCGCTTTGCTGATCTTCGGCGGCTCCACGCACGATGAACTAGGCCACGAACGCATAGAGGGGCAGTACGGGATCGCCCTGATACTGATCGGGATCGGCGGGCGGCTCTGGTCGATCCTCTATATCGGCGGCCGCAAGTCGGCCGAAGTGGTTGCTACCGGCCCATATTCGGTGATGCGCAACCCGCTGTATTTTTTCTCCACCGTAGCGGCCGCCGGCATCGGCGCCCAGACCGGCAGCGTGATCGTCTCGGTGGCGTCGGCGGTTTTGTGCGCGGCCGCGTTCTACATCGTCACGCTGCGCGAGGAACGGCATTTGACGACCGTGCTCGGGGAGCCGTACAAGGACTACATCGCACGCGTGCCGCGGTTTTTTCCCAATCCCCGGCTTTATCGCGATCAGGCCGAAGTCACCTTCACACCGCGCATCTTCAATCATACGCTGCGCGACGGCTTGATGTTCGTGGCTTCCATACCGTTTTTCGAACTCATCGAGTCCGGACAGGAAAGCGGGGTAATTCCCGTCCTCTTCTGGCTGTATTGAGCGGGATGGGCAGGCAAAGGAGGTGACATGCTACCCGCTTTCTTGCCTCTTTTCCTCGCACGCGTCGTTGTCCCAAAACCGCTGCGCACCCTCGGGTCAAGCCCGTGGGCGGGCTTTTGGGCGACATGCATTAAATTCGCCTGAATCATCTTGCAAGGCGTCCCGGCGATCGGCGGGACGCCTGTTTTCTTGGCCAGAAGCTGCGATCGCCGGCGAAGTTTCTCGACGATCGGATTCCCGACATGCTTAATGAAGTTAAATCGGCGCGGGCCGAACAAGCGCAGGCCAGGCGTGCGCTGGGCAGATATCAGCACGCGCGCAGGATGGTGCTTGCCGCCCTCGTCGTCGTCATGTTCGCAGCGCTGCTGTTTGGCCAGTCTGCTTTTCCTCCCGAAAGCGTGCCGCACGAAACGATCGAAATGGTCGGCGTCCTGCTGATCTTTCTCGGCATTGTCGGGCGCTTGTGGTCGACGCTCTATATCGGCGGACGCAAATCCTCCGAGGTGGTTACCGGCGGACCCTATTCGATCACCCGCAATCCGCTCTATGTCTTCTCCTCGATAGCTGCCGCCGGCGTCGGCGCGCAGATGGGCTCGATCACTGCGGCGATCGGCTTCGCGGTGATTTGCGCCGCCGCCTTTCATGTCGTCATCCTGCGCGAAGAGAAGTTCCTGAAGGAGGCCTTAGGAACTCCATTCCAGGCCTATATGGCGCGGGTGCCGCGCTTCTTCCCGAAGCTTTCGCTGTATCAGGAAGGCGATACCGGCAGCTTCAAGCCGCGCCTGCTGCGGACGACGCTGCTGGACGGACTGGTATTCCTCGTTGCCCTGCCGTTTTTCGAATCGATCGACGGCGCCCAACTATCGGGCATACTGCCGGTGCTTTTCCGTCTCCCATAGGCAAGATCCCGAACCGAAGGTCTGCGACGGCCAAAGTGGGAACCGGTTTTGCTGCGCTGACCGCCAGTTCGGATAAGGTCATGGGAATACCTGACACTGGACAGAGCGTCGCATCCTTGCAGGTGTTGCGCGCCGGCCCGCTTTGACGTATAGCACCGCCGTTCCCAAAAACCGCCCGGCAGGGCATGCCGTGGCGGTTTCATTTGCTTTTCGGGCTTTGGTCGGCCTGAAGCGAACAAAAAGCGCGATGATGCGCACATAACGGAGTAGCAAAATGCCCAAGATGAAGACCAAGTCAGCCGCCAAGAAGCGGTTCAAGATCACAGGTACGGGTAAAGTCCTGTCGGCTGCGGCCGGCAAGCGTCACGGCATGATCAAGCGTTCCAACAAGTTCATTCGAAATGCCCGCGGCACGATGGTTCTGGCTGAACCGGATGGCAAGAAGGTCATCAAGAATTTTCTGCCGAACGGCCTCTAAGGCATTCGGTCTGGACAACGTTTTAAGGAGATCATGACATGGCACGCGTAAAAAGAGGCGTCACCTCGCACGCCAAGCACAAGAAGGTCCTGAAAGCCGCCAAGGGTTTTTATGGCCGCCGCAAGAACACCATTCGCATCGCCAAGCAGGCGGTGGAAAAGTCGCTGCAGTATGCCTACCGCGACCGCAAGAACCGCAAGCGTTCGTTCCGCGCTCTGTGGATCCAGCGCATCAATGCCGCGACCCACGAGCATGGCCTGACCTATGGCCGCTTCATCGACGGTCTCAACAAGGCCGGCATCGAGATCGATCGCAAGGTCCTGTCGGACATGGCCATCCACGAGCCGCAGGCATTTGCCGCCCTTGTGGCCAAGGCCAAGGTCGCGCTCGAATACCTCAAGAACACCACGCCGAACGCTTTTGAAAGCGCTGTAGCCTAACCAGCGCCTTCCCAAGCACTTCGACACTTGATTTGGGAAACCCGCGCTGGCAGGGCTGGCGCGGGTTTTTCTATGTGATCCGATGTAAGTCATCGATGACTTAATCTTTGAACTGGTAGCTGCGATGAACATCACCTTAAACGACCGGAATATTGACGCCCTCGAATCTGCGTTGATGGCGGAGATTGCCGGTGCGGCGGATGAGCACGAGATCGAAGCCGTTCGCATCTCGGCGCTGGGCAAGAAGGGCTCTGTCTCGGAGTTGTTGAAGTCGCTGGGAGGGATGTCGCAGGAACAGCGTCAAATTTTTGGCCCCGAGGTCAATGGCCTCAAGAACCGCATCACCGAGGCGCTTACTGCGCGGCGCGCCGAGTTGAAGGACGTGGCGATCGCGGCACGGCTCGCGGCGGAAAAGGTCGACGTCACATTGCCGGCGCGGCAATCGCCGGCCGAGCGCGGCCGCATCCATCCGATCAGCCAGGTCAGCGACGAGATCGCCGCGATCTTCGGCGATCTCGGCTTTGCCATCGCCGAAGGCCCCGATATCGAGACCGATTATTACAATTTCACCGCGCTGAATTTCCCGGAAGGCCATCCGGCGCGCGAGATGCACGACACCTTCTTCTTCCAGCCGGACGAGAAGGGCGAGCGCAAACTTTTGCGCACCCACACGTCGCCGGTGCAGATCCGCACCATGGAGGTGCAGAAGCCGCCGATCCGCATCGTCATTCCCGGAAAAACCTACCGGCAGGATTCCGATGCCACGCACTCGCCGATGTTTCATCAGGTCGAAGGGCTGGTGATCGACAGATCAGCCAACGTCGCCAACATGAAATGGGTGCTGGAGGAGTTCTGCAAGGCCTTCTTCGAGGTGCCGCAGGTCAAGATGCGCTTCCGGCCGAGCTTCTTCCCGTTCACCGAACCCAGCATGGAGGTCGACATCCAGTGCGACCGTTCGCGGCCGGGCGAGGTGCGCTTCGGCGAAGGCTCCGACTGGATGGAGATCCTCGGCTGCGGCATGGTCCACCCCAATGTGCTTAGATATGGCGGGCTCGATCCCGACGAATATCAGGGCTTTGCCTGGGGCATGGGCATCGATCGCATCGCCATGCTGAAATACGGCATGCCGGACCTGCGCGCCTTCTTCGACGCCGAT
Organism: Mesorhizobium temperatum; assembly: GCF_002284575.1. Taxonomy (GTDB): domain Bacteria; phylum Pseudomonadota; class Alphaproteobacteria; order Rhizobiales; family Rhizobiaceae; genus Mesorhizobium; species Mesorhizobium temperatum. The sequence continues at coordinate 225,531 of NZ_NPKJ01000053.1, read as the reverse complement.
GTGCGCTGGCTGTCGCATTACGGATTCCGGCCGCTCGACATGCCGACGCTATTCGGGGGCTTGAGCGCATGACAGCGGCCCACGCCGGCGGCTGCCGCTGCGGCACCGTGCGGTTCGAGGCTTCGGCCGAACCGCACCATGTCAGCTATTGTCATTGCGGCGATTGCCGGCGGGCCAGCGGCGCGCCGGTGTCGGCCTTTGTCGGCTTCCTGACTGAGCAGGTCACCTTCACGGGAAAGGCGCTGAAGATGTTCGAGAACGGCCCGGTGACGCGCTCCTTTTGCGGCGTCTGCGGCTCGCCGATCGCCTATGTCGACGAGCGGCTGGCCGACCACATCTATTTCATGCTCGGCGCCATGGACATGCCGGCCTATTTCAAGCCGACGCACCACGCCCATGTGCGCGAGCAGCTTCCCTTCGTGCACATGCCGGATGACTTGCCGAGACATCTGAAGACCAGCGTGCCCAGACCAGACGGAACACAGTCATGAAATTCACCCTCTCCTGGCTCAAGGATCATCTCGAGACCGACGCCTCGCTGGCCGAGATCGTCGAGCGGCTGACCTCGATCGGCCTCGAAGTCGAGCATGTCGACGACAGATCGAGCCTGAAGCCCTTCGTCATCGCCAGGGTGCTGACGGCGGAGCAGCATCCCGATGCCGACCGGCTGCGCGTGCTGACGGTCGATACCGGCGACGGCAAGGCCCCTGTGCAAGTCGTGTGTGGAGCGCCGAACGCCCGCGCGGGCCTGATCGGCGCCTTTGCAGCACCCGGCGTCTATATTCCCGGCATCGACGTGACGCTGACGGTCGGCAAGATCAGGGGCGTCGAAAGCCATGGCATGATGTGCTCCGAGCGTGAGCTGGAACTTTCGGAAGAGCATGACGGCATCATCGACCTGCCGGAGGATGCGCCGGTCGGCAGCAGCTTCGCCGCCTATGCGCATCTCGACGATCCGCTGATCGAGATCAATTTGACGCCGAACCGGCCGGATGCGACCAGCGTGTACGGCATTGCCAGAGATCTCGCGGCAAGCGGGCTTGGCCGCCTCGTCGGCGGGGCCATCATGCCGCATGCCGGCAGCGGCATGTGCCCGGTGAAGGTGACGATCGAGGCGCCGGAGCTCTGCCCCGGTTTTGCGCTGCGCCTGGTGCGCGGCGTGAAAAACCGCCCGTCGCCGAAATGGCTGCAGCAAAGGCTGATCGCCATTGGTCTTCGGCCGATCAGCACGCTGGTCGACATCACCAATTACGTCACCTTCGACCGTGGCCGGCCCTTGCATGTGTTCGACGCCAGCAAGGTCGCCGGCAACCTCGTCGTGCGCCGGGCGCGCGATGGCGAAAAGGTGCTGGCGCTCGACGGCCGCGAATACACGCTGTCGCCTGACATGTGCGTGATCGCAGACCAGGACAGCGTCGAATCGATCGCCGGCATCATGGGCGGCGAGCATTCGGGCTGCGACGAGAACACCACCGACGTGCTGATCGAATCGGCCCTTTGGGATCCGATCACCACCGCGCGCACCGGCCGCACGCTCGGCATCATCAGCGATGCGCGCTACCGCTTCGAGCGCGGCGTCGACCCTGAATTCATGGTGCCAGGCGTGGAGCTGGCGACAAAGCTGGTGCTGGATTTGTGCGGTGGGACGCCGACCGAAACCGAAGTCGTCGGCTATGCCGGTCACACGCCGAAGATCGTTTCCTTCCCGCTGTCGGAAGTGAAGCGGCTGACTGGCATCGAGGTGCCGCGCTCGACAAGCCTCGACATTCTTGCCCGGCTCGGCTTCAAGCCGGAAGGCGCGGGCGATGTCGTCAATGTGGCGGTTCCGTCCTGGCGGCCGGATGTCGACGGCAAGGCCGATCTGGTCGAGGAAGTCATGCGCATCCATGGCGTCGACAATATCGCACCGCAGCCGCTCGGCGCGCATGATGCCGTCAACGCCAAGATCCTGACTGTCTTGCAGGTCCGCACCCGCGCCGCCAAGCGGGCGCTGGCGGTGCGCGGCATGATGGAGGCGGTCACCTGGTCGTTCATTCCGGCAAAACATGCCGAACTGTTCGGCGGCGGCCAGACAGCACTCAAGCTCGCCAACCCGATCGCTGCCGACATGTCCGACATGCGGCCGTCGCTGCTGCCGGGCCTGATCGCCGCCGCGCAGCGCAATGCCGACAAGGGCATCGGCGATGTCGCGCTGTTCGAAGTGTCCGGCACCTATGAGGGCGATGCGGCCGACCAGCAGCGGCGCGTCGCCGCCGGCGTGCGGCGGGGCACGGCCAAGCTCGACGGTTCCGGCCGTCATTGGGCCGGCAATGCCGGTTCGGTCGGCGTGTTCGACGCCAAAGCCGACGCGATCGCAGCACTTGAAGCCTGCGGCGCGCCGGTCGACCGGCTGCAGATCGAGGCTGGCGGCCCGGCCTGGTATCATCCCGGCCGTTCCGGCACGATCAAGCTCGGGCCGAAGGTCGTTCTCGGCACGTTCGGCGAATTCCATCCGAAGACGCTGGAGGAACTGGACGTCTCCGGGCCGCTCTGCGGCTTCGAGGTTTTCGTCGATGCCGTGCCCGAGCCGAAGGCCAAGCCGACGCGGACAAAACCGAGACTGGAACTGTCCGCGTTCCAGGCGGTCAAGCGCGATTTCGCCTTCGTCGTCGACAAGGCGGTCGAAGCCGGCACGCTGACCCGCGCAGCCCTTGCCGCCGACAGGAAGCTGATCACCAACGTCTCGGTCTTCGACGTGTTCGAAGGTGCGTCACTCGGCGCGGCCAAGAAATCGATCGCCATCGAAGTGTCGATCCAGCCGGTCGAAAAAACGCTGACCGACGAGGATTTCGAGGCGCTGGCAAAGCGCATCGTCGAGAATGTGCATAAGCAGACCGGCGGCGTGCTGCGGGCGTGAGTTGCAAACCAAGAAGGGGCACCGCGCCGTCTTGCCTTCTCCCGTTGTGGGAGAAGGTGGATTGGCGCGTAGCGCCAAGACGGAAGAGGGGTGTTGGACGGAGCGCGGCTTTTGCCAAGCTGGAACACCCCTCATCCGTCGCCTACGGCGACACCTTCTCCCACAAGGGGAGAAGGCAGAGCCGCGCGAGACCTAACGCTGGCGAGAGAAACGGCTCGCCCCCAGAATGGACAACTCAAGCTGAAGCGATTTCATAGCCGCTGTTATCCGTTGACCAGCGCCAGCAGCTCTTCGGTGTAGCGCTTGCCGACGACCTTCTCCGGCGACAGCGCGTCGCCGATCGCCGCCACTTCCGCCTGGCTCAGCGCAATCTGTGCCGCTGCCGCATTCTGCTCGAGATGGCGGATTTTTCGCGCGCCGGGGATCGGCACGATGAAATCGCCCTGGTGCAGCACCCAGGCCAGCGCCAGTTGCGCCGACGTCACGCCCTTCTCCGCCGCCATTGTCTCCAGCGTGGCGATAACAGCCGCATTGGCGGCCATGGCATCGGCCTGGAAGCGCGGCAATCCACGGCGCCAGTCGCCGGCGCCGAGAACCTCGGGCTTGCCTATCGTGCCGGTCAGCAGACCGCGGCCGAGCGGGCTGTAGGGGACAAAGCCGATGCCGAGCTCGCGGCAGACGGCAAACACCTCTTCTTCCGGATCGCGGCTCCACAGCGAATACTCGCTCTGCACGGCTGATATCGGATGCACGGCATGCGCCCGGCGGATGGTCGCGGCACTCGCCTCCGAAAGGCCGAGCGCGCGCACCTTGCCCTCGCGCACCAGCTCGGCCATGGCGCCGACCGTGTCCTCGATCGGCACGTTCGGATCGACGCGATGCTGGTAGTAGAGGTCGATCACCTCGGTGTCCAATCGCTTCAACGATGCCTCGGCGACCGCCCTGACGTGTTCGGGGCGGCTGTCGACACCGGCCATGCGCTCGGTGCCGTTTCCTTCTTCCAGAATCTTGAAGCCGAATTTCGTTGCGATCGTCACATGATCGCGCACCGGCTTCAGCGCCTTGCCGAGCAGGATCTCATTCTCGTAGGGGCCATAGACCTCGGCCGTGTCGAAGAAATTGACGCCGATCTCGACGGCGCGTTGCAGCGTGGCAATCGCGTCCGCCTCCGGCTGGCCGCCATAGCCGAAGCTCATCCCCATGCAGCCGAGGCCGATCGGATAGACGTCAAGTTCATTTCCAAGCTTGCGAGTTTGCATCACGCGTCTCCTTGTTGTGATGCGGTAGAGATAGCGCCTTGCACCGCGTTCGATAATCGGCTCTTACTCGCACGGGCTGTTCTAAAAGATAGATCAATGAAGCGAACGCATCTCTCCCAACTTGCGGTGCTGGCAACCGTCGCCCAGTGCGGCAGCTTTCGCGGTGCGGCCAAGGAGCTTGGCATTGCGCCCTCCGCAGTCAGCCACGCGGTTTCAAGCTTGGAAGCGCGTCTTGGCGTGCGTCTGCTGGCGCGCAGCACGCGCAGCGTCGCCCCGACCGAGGCAGGCGCGCAGCTGCTCGAGCGGTTGAGGCCGGCGCTGTCGGAAATCGATCTGGCGCTGGAATCGGCGGTCGAGGCGCGCGACCGGCCGGCCGGCATCCTCAGGCTGACCGTGCCGCGCACCGCAGCCCATCTGGCGCTGACGCCGCGGCTCGGCGCCTTTGCATCGGCCTATCCGGACATCGTGCTGGAGATCGTCATCGAAGACCGCTTCACCGACGTAGTCGAAGGCGGCTTCGACGCCGGCGTGCGGCTGGGCGAGAGCCTGCAGCGCGACATGATCGCGGTGCGCATCGGGCCAAACCTTCGCGGCGCCGTCGTCGGCGCGCCATCCTATTTCGCGACCATGCCCAGACCAAGCCATCCGCACGATCTCGTCGGTCACCGTTGCCTCCGCTTCCGCTTCTCCAGCGGCATTCTCTACCGCTGGGAATTCGAGAAGGACGGCGAGGAGATCGAGCTGGCGGTGCAAGGGCCACTGATCCTCGACGAGGACCACCTGATCGCCAACGCTGCGGTCGACGGCGCCGGGCTCGCCTTCCTGTTCGAGGATTATGTTCGCGAGGCGCTGGCCGCCGGCAAACTCATTCGCGTGCTGGAGGACTGGTGCCCGCCGTTCGACGGTTTCTTCATCTACTATCCAAGCCGCCGCCAGATGCGGCCGGCGCTGCGGGCCTTCGTCGATTTCTTCAAGACGACGGGATAGACTGTCGGCAGCGGAAGAAAGCCAGGGCCGCCATCGTTTGCTGACGATGCCCGCATTGATCACAAACAGCACGACCCGCTACGGCTGGGCGGCGATCGTCCTTCACTGGCTGATCGCGGCGATCTTCATCGGCCAGTTCGCGCTCGGCTTCGTCATGATGCGGGTGTCCAGCCAGCGCACCGCCTTCGAGCTGATCCAGCTGCACAAATCGTTCGGCTTTCTGCTGCTCGGCCTGGTCATCCTGCGCATTGCCTGGCGGCTCGGCAATACGGTGCCGGCGCTGCCACGCTCGGTCGGACGCTTCGAGCGCCGCGTGGCGCCGCTCGTCCATTTCGCGCTCTACGCGTTTCAGCTCGCGCTGCCTCTGTCCGGCTGGGCGCTGGTGTCGGTATCGATGCTGGAGATCCCGAGCGTGCCCTTCAACCTGTTCGTCATGCCGGACCTGCCACTCGCGGAATCGGACTCGGCGGAAAGCTTCTGGACCTCGGCGCACTGGTATCTCGCCTATGCCGGTATCGGGCTTGTCGCCTTGCATTTCGCTGCGGCGCTGCGCCATCATTTCTGGCTGAAGGACGCGGTGCTGACGCGCATGATCACGCCTTCGTCGGACCACAACGCGGAATAGGGTGGGCGGCTCATTCGTTGATGGGGCGAGGGCGCTAAAAAAGCGTTGCCTCCAAAAAAGGATCACGCCCATGGTTGCGCGCATCTTCGGATTTGCGGCGGTAGCCGCTTGCCTTGCCATGCCTGTTTTCGCTGCGGTCGCGCTCAGCGACGCTGCCGGCAGCTACACGATCAGCCCGGCCGGTTCCAGCATCCGTTTCTCCGTCGGCAAGGCCGGCGGCGGTGGGCTCGCCGGTGCCTTCGCTCGCTTCAAGGGCAGCATCCGCATCGACAGCAGCAATGTCGGGCGCTCCCAGGTCAATATTACCATCTTTCCCGAAAGCGTCGGTACCGGTCAGCGCCGCGTCGACGCCTTCCTTCGCTCCGACGCGGTGTTCGACGCCGCCAACAGCCCGGAAATCCAGTTCCGCTCGACCAGCGTGAAACGCACTGGCGACACGTCAGCCCTCGTCACCGGCCGGCTGACGGCGCGCGGCAAGACTTTTCCGGAAAAGTTCACAGCCGAGCTCGCCGGCCTCAAGGCCGGCACAATAAGATTCCATGTCACCGGCAAGGTGCTGCGGTCGCGCTACGGCATGGATGTCGGCACGCCGATCTATTCGAACGTCGTCGACTTCGACATGACGCTGACCGGCAGGCGCCGCTGAGCGGTTCTTCCGCGATTCTGCTGTTCGCCAGTGTTGGTGCCGTCGAATTGTCGATGTCGGCGCCACTTGCTTCCTGTGCGCTGGCTCGCAGGGCTTGGGTTCCTCGCCTCCGCAAAGCGGGGGAGAGGAACCCAAGCTGCGGGTACTTGTTCACCGCCATGCTCCGCATTGGCTTTTCTCTTGATTTCGGGCAAACCTCGACGGCTGCAATTCAAAGAGGGAGAAGCCTGATGTTCCGATGGGGTGTTTTGTCGACGGCCAAGATCGGCCGCGAGCATCTTTTGCCTGCAATGGTCGAGGCGGAGAACGGCGTGCTGTCGGCGATCGCCAGCCGCGACAAGTCGAAAGCCCGTGCCCTGGCCGATCGTTTCGGCGCGCCCCATGCCTTCGGTTCCTATAGTGAGCTGCTCGCATCCGGGGACGTCGACGGCGTCTACATCCCGCTGCCGACCGCGCAGCATGTCGAATGGACTGCCAAGGCGATCGAGGCCGGCAAGCATGTTCTGGTCGAAAAGCCGCTGGCGCTCGATGCCAAGGACATTCCGCCGCTGATCAAGCTGCGCGACGCCAAAAACGTGCTGGTCTGCGAAGCCTTCATGGTCGTCTACCACCCGCAATGGATCAAGGTGCGCGAGCTGATCGCCAACGGCGCCATCGGCCGGCTGCGCCATGTCCAGGGCGCGTTTTCCTACTACAATGTCGATCCCAAGAACATGCGCAACCAGCTCGACCTCGGCGGCGGCGCGCTGCCCGACATCGGCGTCTACCCGACGGTGTCGACGCGCTTTTCGACGGGCAAGGAGCCGCTGCGCGTCCAGGCGACGATCGAACGCGACAAGACATTCGGCACCGATATCTACTCCTCGATCCGCGCCGATTTCGGCGACTTCGAACTGTCGTTCTATTTGTCGACGCAGATGGCGGCGCGGCAGGTGATGGTGTTCCATGGCGAGAAGGGCTTCATCGAGGTGCTTTCGCCGTTCAACGCCGGGATCTATGACCATCATCGCATCGAGCTGCACAACCAGAACCACAGCGAGGCGCAAGTGTTCCGCTTCCCCGGCATGCAGCAATACCGGCTGGAGGTCGAGGCCTTCGCGCGGGCGGCACAGGGCGGCACCGACCGCGTCTTCACGCTGGAAGAGTCCGTGCTCAACCAGAAGGTCATCGACGCCATCTTCCGCGCCGGCGAGAAGGAAGGCTGGGAGACGGTCTGAACAAAATCGCCAAAGCCGGGGAGGAGCGCCCGGGGAGGAGAGAATGGCTGACGTTGCGAATGCGATCATTGTCGGCGCCGGCCTGCCGGCCTCGTCGCCGCGGCGGAACTGCCGAGGCCGCCTAGAAGGTCGTCGTCGTCGACCAGGAGCCGGGCCAGTCGCTCGGCGGCACCTTCCTCGTCGATTCGCTCATGGTACGCGGCGCTGGAAGGCACGTTTCTCGGCGGCTGCATCCTTTCCGGGCCGCAGCGCCGGCCGCGCGGCGTCACGCGGGGTGGGGTAGACCCCTCACCAGATCCACTCGCGCCTTCCCAAAACCGCCACCGCGTCGACGATGCGGGTAAAGCTTGACCGCGCACGGCCGACCGTATGCCGGGCTCTGAGATAACCATGCACCAGCCCCGGCTCCTCGAGCCAGAAGGCGTGGCCGTCTGCCGCAACGACGCGGTCGCGATAGGCCTCGCCATCTGACGACAGCGGGTCGCATTGCGCGGTGATCAGCACGGTCGGCGGTAAATTGGCGAAATCGGCGTCGGCCAGCGGCGACAGCGTGAGATCGCCGGTGCGATCCTCGCCGCCGGTCCTGATATTCGTGTAGAAATCGAGGTCGCGCACGGTCAGCATCGGCGCCTCGGCATGAGTCACATAAGACCCTTGCGAGCGGTCGCCGCCAAGGCCGGGATAGATCAGCACCTGGCCGATCGGCCTTCGTGCATGGCCGCGCGTCGCATGGCTGACCGCGGCGGCGAGGTTGCCGCCGGCGCTGTCGCCGCAAAGTAGGATCGGGCGCTTATAGGTCGTCGCCGCCCATTCGAAGGCGCTGATGGCATCGTCGAAGGCGGCCGGATGAAGATGTTCCGGCGCCAGCCGGTAATCGACCGAAACCACCTCATAGCCGGTGCGGCTGCAAAGCTCGGCACAGAGGTCGTCATGGCTGTCGAGCCCGCCAAGAATAAAACCGCCGCCGTGGAAATAAAGCACCATCGCCGCCGCTTCCGGCGCCGGTGTGCGGTAGACGCGGATCGGGATGGGATGCGAGGGCGTGGCAATGGCGGTGGTCTCCGCCGTAACGCCCTGGGGATAGCCGGCAGAGAACTCCCGGCACATGCGGTCGTAGATGTCGCGCTGCTGATCGATCGTGAAGTCGATCGTATCAGGCGGATAGTAGGAATTGGTCCGCTCGATGAAGGCCCATGTCTCGGCGTCGATGAGCTTTTTGTAGTCGGTCATGGGCGCTGACCGGATCGCAACGAATTCGCCTGGACACCCCCCTGTGTCCTGCCGGACATCTCCCCCTCAAGGGGGGAGATTGGCAGCTTCGGCCTTGCAGCCCATCGTGCAACGTTGGAGATTGGCGAAAACCGAAGCGACATCCGATCTCTCCCCTTGAGGGGGAGATGCCCGGCAGGGCAGAGGGGGGTGTGACGGAGTGCCGTCATTTCAACAATACCTTCATTTCCCCTTCCACACCGGGTCGCGCTTTTCGGCAAAGGCGCGAAACCCCTCGAGATTGTCCTCCGAGCCGTACAGTGCGTCAACCGTCGGCAATTGGCGGCGCGTCACCCGGTTCATAGCGTCCTGGAAGGTCAGCGATTCGGCGACCCGCGCCGTCTCCTTGATCGCGGCAAAGACCAGCGGCGGCCCGCCGGCCAGCAGCCGTGCGATCTCCCAGACGCGGTCCTCGAGCCTGTCCTTGGACAGCACCTCATTGACCAGTCCCCAGCGATGCGCCTCCGCGACATCCATCCAGCGGCCGGTGAGCAGAAGGTCCATGGCGACGTGATAGGGAATGCGTTTCGGCAGCTTGATCGTTGCCGCGTCGGCCAGCGTACCGGCGCGGATTTCCGGCAGCGCGAAGGAGGAATGATCCGACGCGTAGATAAGGTCGCAGGACAGCGCCAGCTCGAAGCCGCCGCCGACCGCCATGCCGCTGACGCAGGCGATCACCGGCTTGTTGAGGTCGCGCAATTCCTGCAGTCCGCCGAACCCGCCGACGCCATAGTCGCCGTCGACCGCATCGCCACCGGCCGCGGCCTTGAGGTCCCAGCCGGCGCAGAAAAACTTGTCGCCGGCGGTCTTGACGATGGCGACTCGCAGATCCGGATCGTCGCGGAACGCCTTGAACGTCTCGCCCATCAGCCGCGACGTTTTCAGGTCGATGGCATTGGCCTTGGGCCGGTCAAGCATGACTTCGAGGATGGTGCCCTCGCGGCGGGTGGTGATGACGTCAGACATTCTTGTTCTCTCCCAGCACCAGCAGCGCGTCGGCGATCCAGGCGCCATTGCCCTCGGTGCAGACGATCAGCGGGTTGATGTCGAGCTCCTCGATCTCGCCGGCATTTTGCTGCACGAAGGCGGCAATGCCTGATATCGCCTCGATGGCCGCCGCGACATCGGCCTTGGGCCGGCCGCGATAGCCTTCGAGCAGCGGGAACAATTTGAGCCCGCGCAGCGCCGCCTCGATGTCGTCGCGTGTCGCCGGCAGCATCAGCGTGACGCTGTCGCGCAGCAGCTCGACCAGCACGCCGCCGGTGCCCAGCGTCATCACCGCGCCGAACATCGGGTCGCGGGTGAAGCCGACGAGCAGTTCGGCGACGCCGTCGCGCACCATGCGCTCGACATAGAGGCCGGTGCCGAGTGGGGCGAGATCATGAGCGGCGGTGCTGACGGATTCGGCATCCCTGAGGTTGAGCCGCACCGCGCCGAGCTCGGATTTGTGAGTGACGCCCAAAGCCTTCAGCGCCACCGGAAAGCCAAGCGCCATTGAGGAGATCACCGCCTCGACCGCATTGCCAGCGCGTTCGCCCCTGGGCACGGGAAGCCCGGCGTCGATCAACTGCGCTTTCGCCTTGGCCTCATCAGGTGTGACATGGTCGCCGGCCGGTGCCCCGGACGCGGAGGTGTCGATCGGCTGCGCTTGCGGTTCGCGCCAGGCCCAGCCGATGAAGGCTGCCGCCTGGGCGGCGTCCATGGCCTCGGAAATGCCGAACAACGGCACCATGCCGCGCGCCATCAGCCCGGCGGTGTATTCCTCGGGCAGGTTCTCCGGCAGCGACGAGACGATCGCGCCCTGCGCGTTGTTGGTCTTCAGCGCCGACTCGAAGGCACGCAGAGTTGTCCACCAGTCGGTATCCGAGCAGCGGTCGGGGCGCGGAAAATCGAGCACCAGCATGTTGAGGTCGAAGCCGCCCGAGACCATAGCGGTGAAGGTGGCGGTCATCGCCGGCTCGTTGTTCCAGATGAAGGTGTGGTAGTCGAGCGGGTTGGCCACCGCAACCAGCGGCCCGAGCGTCGATTTGACGTGCGTGCGGTGCGTGTCGGTCAGCGCTGGGAAGTTCACCCAGCGGCCTTCGGCGCTGTCGGCCATGACAGACGCTTCGCCGCCCGAACAGCTCATCGACGACAGCCGGTAGCCGGGCAGGGGTCCGGTGACATGCAGGAGCTTGAGTGCCTCGATGAAGGCCGGAATCGAATCGACGCGGGCGATGCCGAGCCGCTTCAGGAACGCCCCCGAGGCGGCATCCGACCCGGCCAGCGATGCCGTATGCGAGACGGTCGCTTGCCGCGCCTGCTCGGAGCGGCCGACCTTCATGGCGATAACAGGCTTCTTCAGTTGCCGTGCCCGCGCGGCCAGCCTTTCGAAGCCGGCTACCGAATCGAAGGCCTCGATGTGCAGGCCAAGCGCGGTGACGCGGTCGTCCTCGATCAGGCCGAGCGCCATTTCGGAAAGGCCGGTCTGCGCCTGGTTGCCGGCGGTCATCAGAAAGGCGATCGGCAGGCCGCGCTTCTGCATCGTCATGTTGATGGCGATGTTCGACGACTGGGTGATGATGGCGACGCCACGGCCGCCCTCGGCCAGCCTGATGCCGCCATGCTGGTCGGGCCATAAAAGCGCGCCGTCGGCATAATTGATCAGGCCGTAACAGTTCGGCCCGATGATCGGCATCTGGCCCGCCGCAGCGACCAGCTCGGCCTGCAGCCGCTCGCCGTCCTCGTCATAGGCCTCGGTCTCGAGGAAGCCGGCGGCAAAGCAGACGGCGCCGCCGGCGCCGCGTTCAGCCAGCGCCTTGACCACCTCGATGGTCAAATGCCGGTTGACGCCGACAAAGGCGGCGTCGGGGGCGCCTGGTAGATCGGCTACCGAACGGTAGGCCTTGCGGCCGGCGACTTCGTCTTTGCTCGGGTGCACCGGCCAGATCTCGCCGGCAAAGCCCATCTTGATCGACTGCGCGACGACGGCAGCCGCCTGCGCGCCGCCGAAAACGGCGATCGTTCGCGGATGCAGAAGGCGTTCAAGTCTGTGCATCGATCAGCCCCCGAACGGGCGCAGCAGCGCCCGCGAGATGATGTGGCGCTGGATTTCCGAAGTACCTTCCCAGATGCGCTCGACGCGGGCGTCGCGCCAGATGCGCTCCAGCGGCAGATCGTCCATCAGCCCCATGCCGCCATGGATCTGGATTGCTTCATCGGCGACGAAGGCGAGCATTTCGGTGGCCTTCAGCTTGGCCATGGCCATGTCCTGATCGGTGACGGTGCCTTGATCGTACTTCCAGCCGGCTTCGAACACCATCAGGTCGGCGGCCTTCAGTTCGGTCGCCATGTCGGCGAGCTTGAACGACACGCCCTGGAATTTGCCGATCTGCTGGCCGAACTGCTGGCGCTGCGCGGCGTATTCGATGGCATGGCCAAGCGCCCGCTCGGCCCGGCCGAGACAGGTCGCGCCGACCTGCAGCCGGGTTGCGCCAAGCCATGAATTGGCGACGTCGAAGCCCTTGTGAACCTCGCCGAGCACTTGGGCTCCGGGCAGCCGGCAATCGTCGAACTCAAGGATTGCGTTGGTGTAGCCGCGGTGCGAGACGTTGCGGTAGCCGTCACGCACCGTAAAACCCTTGGTGCCCTTATCGACGAAGAAGGCGGTGATCTTCTTGCGCTTGCCGCGCGGCGTCTCCTCTTCACCCGAGGCCATGAAACAAATAGCGAAATCGGCAAGGTCGGCATGGCTGATGAAATGCTTGGTGCCGTTCAGCACCCAGTCGTCGCCGTCCTGCACGGCGGTCGCCTTCATGCCGCGCAGATCGGAGCCGGCGCCCGGCTCGGTCATCGCCAGGCAGTCCCATTTCTCGCCGCGAATGCAGGGATAGAGATACTTTTCGCGCTGCTCTGGCGTGCCGGCCAAGAGGATGTTGGAGGGCCGCGCCACGCAAGTCCAATGCAGCGCGTAATTGGCGCGGCCGAGCTCCTTTTCGTAAAGCAGCCAGGTCACCGTATCGAGCCCGGCGCCGCCGACTTCCGTAGGCATGTTGGCGGCGTAGAGCCCGGCTTCGATCGCCTTGGCCTTGATCTCCTCGATCAGCTCGCGGCGCAGCACGCCGGTCCGCTCGACCTCGCGCTCATGCGGGTAGAGCTCGTTCTCGACGAAGGCGCGCGTGGTCTCGACGATGAGTTTCTGTTCCTCGGAGAGGCCAAAATCCATAGTATTAGCCTTTCTTCTTTTTCTTCGGCTTTTCAGCCTTGGCCTTTTCGGCCGCCTTGGAGGCGGCGGGCTTCTTCGCCGCAAGCTTGGCGAGCTGCTTGGTATAGTCCTTGTGCAAGGCGCCGGCGCCCCAGCCCTTGCCTTTGTTCTGCTTCGACAACGCATCCATGATGGCGACCAGATTGTCGTCGCGGATCTTTTCGAGCTCGCGGATCGACAGCCCATGCGCCTGGTCGTCCGACTGGGTGGCGATCAGGTCGACCAGTTCGTCGTTGAACTCCGGCACATCCATCAGCTTGGTCCACGGCCATTTCAGGCACGGCCCGAACTGCGCCATAAAATGGCGCATGCCGGCCTCGCCGCCGGCGACGCGGTAGACCTGGAACATGCCCATCTGCGCCCAGCGCAGGCCGAAGCCGTAGCGCATGATGTCGTCGAGTTCCTCGACCGTGCAGATGCCGTCCTTGATCAGCCACAGCGCCTCGCGCCACGCCGCCTCCAGCAGGCGGTCGCCGACAAACGCCTCGATCTCCTTGCGGATCACCACCGGCTTCATGCCGATCGAGGCGTACATCTCCTTGGCGACTTCGATCGCCTCGGGAAAGGTCTGTTCGCCGCCGACGATCTCGACCAGCGGCAAGAGGTAGACCGGGTTGAACGGATGGCCGACGACCAGCCGCTCCGGATGCTTCTTCATCGCCACCTGCATGTCGGTCGGCTTGATGCCGGAGGTCGAGGAGCCGACAATGGCGTTGGCCGGCGCATACAGGTCGATCTCAGCCAGCACGCGATGTTTCAGGTCGAGCCGCTCCGGCACGCTTTCCTGGATGAAATCGGCATCGGCGACAGCATCGGCGATGGTCTTGGCAAGGGTCAGTTTGCCTTCCTTGGGCAGCCCGTCGGGCAGCATCTGCTTGTACGCGCGGCGCGCGCCTTTCATCACTTCGCCGACCTTGCGCGCGGCTTCGGGGTCGGGATCGAAAATCGACACGTCGATGCCGTTCAAGAGCAGCCGCGCCACCCAACCGGCGCCGATGACGCCGCCGCCGATGGCAGCCGCCTTGGTGATGATGCTCATGCGGAGGCTCCGGTTCTTGTCCTGGCTACTCTGGAATCGATGAGGGGCACGCGTTCGCCGGCGCGGATCACGGTGGGGTCATAGGCCCTGCGCGCGAACACTTCGAGCACGAAGGGCCGGAAGAAGTCGATCGGCAACGTCTCGTAATCCGGATCGAAGCTCGACTGGTCCCAGCGCTCGCAGAACTGGTCGCAATCGTCGAAATAAAGATCGCCGGCGAAACGGTCGCGCGCATGGGGATTGCCGCCGAGATGGTGGGCGTAATAGAGACGCTGGAAGTCGCCGTGCTTTTCCACCACCCAGGTGCATTGCTCGCGCACGAAAGGTTTTAAGATCGAAGCTGCATATTCATCGTGATTGTACGGCGCGTAGATGTCGCCGATGTCGTGCAGCAGCGCGCAGGCAATCCAGTCCGTGTCGGCGCCATCGCGCCAGGCGCGCGTCGCCGCCTGCAGCGAATGGCCGAGCCGGGTGATCTTGTAGCCGGACAGCCCTTCGTCGAGCTGGACAAGCGCGTCAAGCAGCCGTTCGCCGGTCTTCGCCGCATAGTCGATCTCGTGCTCGGTGAGGAAGGCGTAATCGTCGCGGTCGCCGTCCTTCATAGCGATGAATTTCACGGTCTTCATCGGCGGCTCCTCCCTGCCGATCCCTTGTTCAAAGCGGCGCGCGCTTCGTCAGGTTGAGCTTCTTGCGCACCTCATCCGGGCCGATCACCCTTGCGCCCATATTCGACACGATGCTGACCGCCCGCTCGACCAGCTGCGCATTGGTCGCCAGCACGCCCTTGTCGAGCCAGAGATTGTCCTCGAGGCCGACGCGGACATTGCCGCCGGCCAGCACCGCGGCGGCGGCATAGGCCATCTGGTTGCGGCCGATGGAAAACGCCGACCAGTTCCAGCTCGACGGCACATTGTTGACCATCGCCATGAAGGTGTTGAGATCATCCGGCGCCCCCCATGGCACGCCCATGCACAATTGCACGAGAGCATCCGCATCCAGCACCTTTTCCTCGACCAATTGCTTGGCAAACCACAGATGGCCGGTGTCGAAGGCCTCGATCTCCGGCTTGATGCCGAGCGCCGTCATCATGCCGCCCATGGCGCGCAGCATGCCGGGCGTGTTGGTCATGACATAGTCGGCTTCGGCGAAATTCATCGTGCCGCAGTCGAGCGTGCAGATTTCCGGCAGGCACTGGCGCACATGTTCCACGCGGTTGCTCGCGCCACCCATGTCGGTGCTTTTTTCGTTCAGCGGCAGCGGGTTTTCCGGCGAACCGAACACCATGTCGCCGCCCATGCCGGCAGTCAGGTTCAGCACCACGTCGACGTCTGCCGCACGGATGCGCTCGGTTACTTCGCGATAAAGGTGCACGTCGCGGCGCGGCTTGCCGGTCTCGGGGTCGCGCACATGGCAGTGGACGATCGCCGCACCTGCCTTTGCCGCATCGATGGCCGAATCGGCGATCTGCTTGGGCGAACGCGGCACATGCGGACTGCGATCTTGCGAGCTGCCGGACCCGGTCACGGCACAGGTAATGAAAACCTCACGGTTCATTGCAAGCGGCATGGATTTTCCTCCCAATCGGCACAGACGGTCCCGACCAACACGGCCTCAATCAAACATGGGCCCGATCGACCAGACGGCAACAATGCCTGACTTGCCGGAAACTGTTTTGCGTTTTACGAAGGCCGTATGATGAAAAGCGAAAAGCCGTCGATCTTTCGCGCCGAGCGCTCGCCGCTCAAGGTGACGCTGCTGGTGTTTTCCGGGTCGTCGATCATGTGCGTGGCATCGGCCGTCGATCCGCTGCGCGCCGCCAACCGTATTGCCGGCGAGACGCTGTTCGATTTCAGGCTGGTTTCGGTGACCGGCGAAGCGCCGGTCACCACATGCGACCTGCCAGTTGCGGTCAGCGGCCGCTTCGACGCGGCGGATACGACCGACATGCTTGTCGTGGTCGCCGGCTTCGGCACGCAGAACTATGCCACGTCGGCACTGCTTTCCGGCCTGCGCCGTGCGGCACGCGCCGCACGCGCCTGCGGCGGCGTCGAGGCCGGCACTTGGCTGGTGGCCCGTGCCGGCCTGCTGGAAGGGCGCAGCGCCACCACCCATTGGGAGGACATGGAGGATTTTTCCTCGGCCTTTCCAGGCGTCGATGTGCGCCCCGACCGCTACGTCATCGACGGGCCGGTCTTCACCTCCGGCGGCGCTTCGCCGACCTTCGACCTGATGCTGCATCTGATCCGTACGCGGCTCGGCATGGCCGTCGCGCTCGATGTGGCAAGCGTCTTCATCTACGATCAGGCGCGGGCGGCGACCGACGCGCAGCCGCTGGTCTCGCTCGGCCGCCTCGACGGCTACGATCCGCGGCTGGCGCAAGCCATCCGGCTGATGGAAACCCATATCGACCAGCCCTTGACCATCGCCGCGGTGGCGAGGCGTGCCGGGGTGACCGCAAGAACGCTGGAAAGCATCTTTCGCAAGTCGATCGGCGAGACGCCGGGCGCCTATTATCTCAGGCTGCGGCTGGGTGCCGCGCGCCGGCTGGTGGTCGACACGCGCGTGGCCATGGCCGATATTGCCGGGCGAACGGGGTTCTCGTCCGCCGCGGCATTTTCCAGGGCGTTTTCAAGAGCTTTCGGCGAAGCGCCGGTCAGGCTGCGTAGGGGATAGTCGGGATTAGGCAGCGTCCTGGCGGCCGCTTTTGCCGTCGATCTGCGAGCGCATCTGTCTCGCAAGATGGGTCTCAAAGCGGCTGGCGACCGCGCGATCCCATTCGTTTGCACTCCGCGCACCATGTTTTGGATGCGGCAGCGCCATTAGCCGGTCGATGATCGATCCAGCCTCGCCAGATGAGAGCAGGGCGTCGATTTCGCGTTCGTGCTGCATATCGTTTCGCCTCCTTCTTTCTGTTCCCGCCACGAACCACACTATACGGGATTCGTGACGGCTGTTTGAAGGCAAGAGCGAGGCGATTGAGGGGCGGCGCGAGGCAAAACCTTGTCGTCGGTTCCGCCCTCGCGCAAAGCTGTTCCGGGCCGGCGGGTCGTTCAAGAGCCGCCGACGCGACACCTCAGACGTACCGGTTGACGATATTCTCGAGCAGTTCCTGGCGGCCGGATCTCGGCTGCGGCTCGATCGTCTTCTTAACGACGCGCTCGGTGATCTCCTCCAGCGTCCGCTTGCCGGCAAGCATCGCCTTGGCCTCGGCAGAGTTCCATCCGGCATAGCGCTCGGCGAGTGGGGCGGACAGCGCCTTGTCCTCGACCATGCGCGCGGCGGCCTTGAGGCCGCGTGCACAGCAATCCATGCCGCCGATATGGCCAATCAGCAGATCCTGCGGATCGAGCGATTGTCGGCGGAGCTTGGCATCGAAATTGGTGCCGCCGCTTCTGAAGCCGCCGGCCTGCAGGACCTGGTAGTAGGCCAGCGCCATCTCCGGCACATTGTTGGGGAACTGGTCGGTGTCCCAGCCCGACTGGTAGTCGTTGCGGTTCATGTCGATCGAGCCGAAAATGCCGAGCGCATTGGCCAGCGCCAATTCATGCTCGAAGGAATGGCCGGCCAGGATCGCATGGCCCTGCTCGATATTGAGCTTGACCTCCTTCTCCAGCCCGAAGCGCTTCAGGAAGCCGTAGACCGTGGCGACATCATAGTCATACTGGTGTTTTGTCGGCTCCTGCGGCTTCGGCTCGATCAGGATGGTGCCCTTGAAGCCGATGCGGTGCTTGTAGTCGACGACCAGGTTGAGGAAGCGGCCGGCCTGCTCCTGCTCGCGGGCAAGGTCGGTGTTGAGCAGGGTCTCATAGCCCTCGCGGCCGCCCCACAGCACATAGTTCTCGCCCTTCAGCCGTTTGGTGACGTCGATGCAGTGTTTTACCGTTGCTGCCGCATAGGCAAAGACGTCCGGGTCGGGATTGGTGGCGGCGCCCGACATGAAGCGGCGGTTGGAGAACAGGTTGGCCGTGCCCCAAAGCAGCTTGACCCCGGTCTGCTTCATCTTCGCCGCAAAGTAATCGGCGATCTCGTCGAGGCGCGCGGCACTTTCGGAAAAATCTTTTCCTTCCGGCCGCACATCGGCATCGTGGAAGCAGAAGTAGGGGGCGCCAAGCAGCGCAAACATCTCGAAGGCGACATCGGCCTTGAGCTTGGCCAGTTCCATCGTGTCGACCCCGCCGGCCTTGGCAAACCACGGCCGATCGAACGTCTGGCCGCCGAACGGATCGCCGCCCGGCCAGGCGAACGAATGCCAATAGGCGACAGCAAAGCGCAGATGGTCTTCCAGCCGCTTGCCGGCGACAATTTCATCGGGATTGTAGAAGCGGTAGGCCAGTGGATTGGTCGAATCCGGCCCCTTATATTTGATCTTTTGGATGTCGCCGAAAAAGCCGCTGGTCATGATTGTCTGTCCTCTCGCATGGTTCTGTCCTGATTACCTCAGACGTAATTGGTTTCGCGCCGGCGCTGGATGAAAACGGTCATGTCAAAGCCACTCAACAACGGAGACAGACCATGACCGACCTCAACACGATCGCCGAAAACTACATCGCCGCCTGGAACGAGGGCGACGCCGCGCGCCGGACTGCCTTGCTCAAGGCGGCGTTCACCGAAGACGTCAGCTATCGCGACCCGATCATGCAGGGCGACGGCCATGATGGCGTCGCCGCACTGATCGATGGCGTCCAGCAGCGTTTTGCCGGCTTCCGGTTTTCGCTGAAGGGCAAGCCGGACGGGTTTGGCGACACGATCCGCTTCTCGTGGAATCTCGGACCGGAAGGCAGGGATTCCGTCATCGAAGGCACCGACGTCGGTGTCATCGAGAATGGCCGCCTGAAAAGCGTCACCGGCTTTCTCGACAAGGTTCCGGCACAGTGAGATCATCTCAGGCCTCGGCGGGGGTGGGAAACCACTCACGCGGTGGCGGCCTTGATGGCTGGGTAAAGCAAGCGATAGCGCTGATAAGCATCCGCATAGGCGTTGCTTAGCGCGGCGACCGGTTCGATGGTGGCATCGGTGGCCGGCGTCGTGCACACTCTGAGCGGATCGGCGCCCGTCGCCGCGATCATGCCGAGCCGGGCCGCACCGAAGGCAGCGCCGAAATCGCCGTCGGCCGGGATGTCGACGGGCAGGCCGAGCGCGGTGGCGATTGCCTTCAGCCAGTAGCGCGAGCGCGAGCCGCCGCCGATCGCCGTCACCCGCGTCAGCGTCGTGCCGGCCTTGGCCAGGGCTTCGAGACTGTCGCGGAAGGAGAAAGCCACGCCCTCCAGCACGGCCTGGGTCAACACGGCGCGGCTCGATTCATGCGCAAGCCCGGTAAACGAGCCGCGAATGGCCGAATCATTGTGGGGCGTGCGCTCGCCGGAGAGATAAGGCAGGAAGGACACGCCGGTCGGCGCCTTCAGCGTATCGCCGAGCTCGGCGGTCAGCTCGCCGGCGCCTTTCCCTGATATCTCCGACAGCCAGTTGAGCGAATCGGTTGCCGACAGGATGACGCCCATCTGGTGCCAGGTGTCGGGCAGCGCGTGGCAGAACGTGTGCACCGCGCTTTCCGGGTTTGGCAGATAAGACGCATTGGCGGCAAACAGCACGCCTGACGTGCCAAGCGAGACGAAGGCCTGGCCGGCGGCGACCGTGCCCATGCCGCAGGCCGACGCCGCATTGTCGCCCGCGCCGCCGGCGATCGGGATGCCCGCCTGCATGCCCCATTTCGAGGCCAATTCGCTGCGCAAGGCGCCGGCCTTCTCAGTGCCTTCGACCAGCGACGGCATCTGCCCTTCATCGAGCGACGTGGCGGAAAGCAGGTCGGTTGACCAGTCTCGCTTGCCGACATCGAGCCAGGACGTGCCTGCCGAGTCCGACATCTCAGAAATATGCTCGCCGGAAAGCCAGAGCCGCAGGAAATCCTTCGGCAGCAATACCTTTGCCACTCTGCCGAAAATATCAGGCTCGTTGTTTTTCACCCAGACCAGTTTTGGCGCGGTGAAACCGGGGAAGACGATGTTGCCGGTCAGCTTGCGAAAGCGCGGATCGGCGTCGAGCTTGGCCGCCTCGGCATGGCTGCGCGTGTCGTTCCACAGGATGCAGGGGCGCAGCACCTGGTCGCCGGCATCGAGCAAGGTGGCGCCATGCATCTGGCCGGACAGGCCTATGCCTTTGACGGCGGCGAGCTGTCCTGGATGGGAAGCCTTGAGTTCCGCGATCGCTTCCTCGCAAGCGCGGATCCACTCGGCGGGGTTCTGCTCGGACCAGCCGGGATGCGGCCGCGACACGTCGAGCGACGCGTGGCCGGAGCCGATGATCGTCTGCCCGGCATCGATCAAAAGCGCCTTGACGCCCGACGTGCCGAGATCGAGGCCGAGATACATGATGTCCTCCCAATGCCATTAATTTTTTCGGATCTCGAAAAAATCTGACTTGGCAGTTTTTAAGACAAGATACGCCTCTGGTCAATTCTCCGACAAATCGGTCGCGCGCCGCGAGAACAGCGCCGACAGCGGGCTGTCTGGCCGCGCCAGCGCGCGTTCCGCGGCTAGCGCCCTCGCCAGCGCATGATCGCCGGAACGCAACGCCGCTTCGATCAGCGTCAGGTCGATGACGTCGCGTTGCGCGTGACTGCCACCGAAGCGGTGGGCGATCGCCCGGATGGGGCGTATCAGACGCACCGTCTCGGCATAATTGCCGTCGCCGAATGCCTTGATGGCGAGCGTCAGCGGATGGCCGACGTCTCGCGTGAAGGCGGCGTTGTCGTCGCTGCCGCGCATGGCCTCGCGCTGCGCTTCGAGCAAGGTGCGAGCCGGCGCTTCGAGGCCGGCGCCGACGAAGGCCATCATCGCGTGGGCATCGTTGAAGGCATAGTTGCCGGGGCTGGCCTTGGCCCAATTGGCGGCAAGTGCCGTCCAGCGGGCGCCGACATTGACGCCGCCGAGATGCAGCCGCCACAGGATCGCCGACGCGTCGACCATGTTGAGCACCAGCATCGAACGTTCGCCATAGATCGGCCCGTCATAGAGCGCCAGCACCTCGTCGCTCTCGCCGAGATCATAGTGGAACAGCGCCAGATGCCACCAATTGTGCACCTGCAGAAAACTTTCGTTCGTCCACGCTTCGGGGTTGGCGCGCATCCAAGCGATGCCGTCCCTTTGCCGGCTCTGCATTTCCATGACATGGGCGACGGCGTGCTGCGCCCAGCCGTCGCGCGGCTCGATGTCGACTGCCATCCGGCCAAGCTTTTCGGCGCGCGCATAGTCGCCCATTTCCTCCAGCCCGAACGCCTGCATGCCGAGTATGGCGTGGTAGCCCGGCATGCCGCTCTGCCAGGACGGCAGCGCGCGGCCGATGCGGTCGCGCAGCATGCGGGCATTGCCGGTGAAGAAATCGATCTGGTGCCCGGTCTGCAGCGCCAGCGCATCGAGCGGAAACTCGATGGCGATATCCTCGAGCAGACGGGCGGCTTCATGCCAGCGTCCTGCGGCAAGATGACCGAGCGCTGCGACATGCGCCTGTTCGCGCGTCGTCGCCGCAAGCGGCAGCGCCGCCTCGTGGCATGTCCTGGCCACGGCTGTCGCCTCGCGCTCGGTGGCGAGGCCGAAGAGATAGCCCTTGAACACATGCGCCATGACGAAGCCGGGGTCGTCGGCGATGGCGCGGTCGACCGAGCCGGCCGGATCGCCGATGAAGCATTGCAGCTCGCGCACAGCCTGGCTGTAGGACGAGAACGCGGCCTCGGTCGCACCCGAAAATGTCAGGCCGAATGCATCCCTGACTGCCATGTCATGTCCTCAATTGCCCGAGCGCATCGCTACCGTGGCGATGCCGGCGCCGACCAGCAGCGCGCCGCCGGTGCGGTTGAAGATGCGGATCGCCCGGGGATTCCGCACGACGTTGCGCGCCCTTGCCGCGATCAGCGCGTAGCCGAAGGCATTGGCGAAGGCGAGCGCCAGGAAGGTCGTTTCGAAGATCAGCATCTGCGTCCAGAAATCGGCGTGCCGGTCGAGGAACTGCGGCAGGAAGGCGACGAAGAAGGTGATGCTTTTCGGGTTGAGCGCGGTGACCAGCCAGGCATGCGCCATCATCTTGGCCGAGGACACCGCGTCCAGGCGCGGCTCGGCCTTGAGCGTGCCACCGGCGCGAAACAGCATTATGCCGAGATAGATCAGATAGCCGGCGCCGATCACCTTCAGCACGGTGAACACGGTGGCCGACGCCGCCAGCAGTGCGCCGATGCCCAGCATCGACAGCGTCATCGCCGTAAAATCGCCAAACGCCACGCCGACCGCCATCGGCAGCGCGGTGCGCCAGCCCTGGCCGAGCGCATAGGACACGACCAGAAGGATGGTCGGACCGGGAATGACAAGAAGGATCGTCGAGGCGGCGGCAAAGGCGGCCCAGTTTTCGAAGGACATGTTCGTCTCCTTGAGCTCAAAGAAGAGGATAAATCCTTGGGCTCGCAAAGATGTAAAGGGGCTGCATCGAAAATGTGCGGCGCGACGGCTCGGCCAGGAAGTTAAGGTAGGGCAAGATGTCTTCACGCTTTTTCAACCATGATTGGTGAAAATGCATCCTATCCGGCCGGACCGTGTTTCCCGCCGACAGCGTAGGGTTTGGGTAGATGCGTGAGTTGCCGCAAGGTCTGACGCCGCCGTACGACGGCGACGCCATCGACATCGAAATTTCCGAAAACCAGCTTTCCCGCCGCACGGTGTTGTCCGGCGCCGGTGCGCTGGCGCTACTCGGCGTCGCAGGCTGCAGCCAGACGCTCGACCTGTCGGCGCTGCAACTCGACGGCGTCACAACCGGCGCGATCACCCCCATCCGCCCGAGCATCAGCGTCGACAAGAACATCACCAGCCCTGGTGTGATGTATGCCTCCGTCACCGACGGCGGCTTCACGCTGCCGGAAGTGCCCTACCTCAAGGTCAAGCCGGAGTTCCGCCGCCAGATCGTCGTCGACCCGACCGGCGAGCAGCCCGGCACCATCGTCGTCCATTCGCAGGAGCGGCTGCTCTATCTGGTGCAGCCCGGCGGTGACGCGATCCGTTACGGCGTCGGCATCGGCAAGGAAGGCTTCCGCTGGTCCGGCCGCGCCAACATCCAGTACGGCAAGGAATGGCCGACCTGGAGGCCGCCGGCCGAGATGATCGCCCGCAAGCCGGAACTGGTGAAATGGCAGGCCGGGCAGCCCGGCGGCCTCGACAACCCGCTCGGCGCGCGCGCGCTGTACATCTACCAGAACGGCCAGGACACCGGCTACCGCATCCACGGCTCGCCCGAATGGTGGAGCATCGGCCAGGCGATGTCGTCGGGCTGCGTTCGCCTGATCAACCAGGACATCATAGACCTCTACAGCCGCGTCTCGAGGAAGAACCCGGTCGTCGTCGTCTGACTCTCCCGGTTGTCGTCTGACCTGATAGCGTGGCCGGCGCGGCCGCTCGACTCTCCCGTTGCGTGATCTCGCAAGACAGGCGAATGTGCCTGCAAAGCCACTGCTCGGGAGACGTGAAGCATGTCCGGAACTTTTGTGATCGCGCAAGGCGGCGGTCCGACCGCCGTCATCAACCAAACGATGGTGGGTGCCGCGCTCGAAATCCGCAAGCGGCATCCCGGCGCCAAGGTCCTGGGCTCGATCCATGGTGTGCGCGGCATTCGTGACGGCAACTATGTCGATCTCTCAGCCATTCCGGAGGATCGGCTGCGGCTGATTGCGGCAACGCCGAGCGCCGCGCTTGGCTCGACCCGCGACAAGCCGGATGACGCCTATTGCGAGATCATCCTCAACGGCCTGAAGAAGGCCGGCGCCGACGCCTTCATCTATATCGGCGGCAACGACACGTCGGGCACGCAGCAGATCCTGACCGACGCCGCTGGCGGCAAGATGGCTTTCGTCCATGCGCCGAAAACCATCGACAACGATCTCGAGGAGAACGACCACACGCCCGGCTTCATTTCGGCAGCCGAGTTCGTCGCCGGCGCCTTTCTCTCGGTCGACCTCGACTTCCGTGCTCTGCCCGGCATCTATGTCGGCATCGTCATGGGGCGGCATGCCGGTTTCCTCACCGCCGCCGCCGCCGCATGGCAGCTTGATCCCGACAGCGGCCCGCATCTCGTCTATGTGCCGGAGCGTCCTTTCTCGGCCGCGGCCTTCATCGACGATGTTCGCGCCACGCTCGACCGCCACAAGCGCTGCATCGTCGCCGTGTCCGAAGGCGTCAGCACCGCCGACGGCAAGGCGCTGGTCGAAAGCCTTGTGCCGCCGGAGAAACTGGAGCGCGATGCGCATGGCAACGTCAAGCTGTCAGGCAGCGACCTGCCGGCCGCCCTCGAGCGCGCGCTGGCCGAAGGATTGCCGGGCAAGCGGGCGCGGGTCGATGCGCTCGGCTACATGCCGCGCGGCTATGTCGGCGCCATCAACGCCGTGGATGCACAGGAAGCCTTTGATGCCGGCGTCTTTGCGGTCGCTGTCGCCGAGCAGGGCGGCGGCTCGGTGGCGCTGCAATTTGACGGCAAGAAAACCGTGCTGAACAAGGTGCCGCTGAAAAACGTCGCCGGCAAGACGCGCCACATGCCAGACGATTTCATGCTGCCTGATATCAACCAGCTCTCCGATGCGGGAATGGCCTATCTGAAGCGGCTGGTCCCCGAAAAATATAAGGTTGGAAAACCGTTCGTCTGATGCCGGCCTTTGCCTGATGGATGACTGGTTCAGCAAGACCATCATCGACGCCCAGACAACGGTACTGACCGAGCCGTTCGTGCATGATTTCGTACGCGCCAACATCTGGCATCTGCGCGGCCGCGACGTCGACCTGCTTGTCGACACCGGCATGGGCATCCGCCCGCTGGCGCCGGAGATCGACACGCCTGATGGCAAGCAGCTGCTCGTCGTCGCCACCCACATCCATCTCGACCATGTCGGCTCACTGCACGAATTCCCGTTGCGGGCAGGGCCGAGCTACAGCACCGCGTATTTCGACAGCATGGATGAGGCGGTCACCTACGCCCACATGTTCCACGATCTCGACGGCGCCGTCTCGAAGCTGCCGGCGCCGGGCTGGAAAGCAGCCGACTACAAGATTCCGCCGGCGCCGCTGACGCGGACGCTTGACGAGGGCGATCTGATCGATCTCGGCGACCGGCAATTCCGCGTGCTGCATCTGCCCGGCCATTCGCCCGATTCGATCGCGCTGTTCGATGAGACCGACGGCCTGTTCTTCGCCGGCGACGCCATCTATGACGCGATGCTGATCGACGACCTGCCGGACTCCGACCGATCAGCCTATCGCCGCACCATGCAGCGGCTGCTCGATCTGCCGATCCGCATCGGCCATGGCGGCCATGGCCCAAGCTTCGACGCCAAACGGATGCGCGAAATCGCCAGCGGCTATCTCAGGCGGACAGACGGGATCGGCGCATAAGAGGCTTCGATGGCCGGCAGGACAGAGGCGGGAAGAAATGCGAGCTCGTGATCCCTGTCAGCAATTTTGTTCTTGCTTTGTGCCGGCAACTATGGTATAGATTTTCACATGGTGCAGATCGCGCCAACAACCCGCCGCAAGGCGGGTTTTTTGTTTCAGGGTCGGCGCTATTCCCTTCATCAAGGGCTCGGATCCAGCCATGCATCTGGCGAGCGGGCGACACCCACCCGTTAAATTAAATCTTCGTAATATCATCTGGAAACCTCGATCGCCGCCCTAGATGCGGGGGCTGTCGATCCGGTCGGCTGCCTGCCAGGCGAGGCAATGGAGACGATGTGCAGACGGCATCGGTGGGCGACTCAGACACACCATCCGCACAGCAGGGCCTTCGTGCTCCTGCGATCGGCCTCGGCCTGATGGACGTCACTCCTGATGTCCGACAAGCGATGAATCTGACGCCCGACCAGCGCGGCGCGCTGGTCGAGAGCGTCAATCCTGACAGGACGGCCTCGGCTTCCGGTATCCAGCCCGGCGACATCATCGTCGCCGTCAATCAGGCGCCGGTGCGCAACGCCAGGCAGGCGGACCAGGCGATTGCGCAGGCCGGGAAATCCGGCAAGAAGTCCGTGCTCCTGCTTGTCGAACGCGGCGACGCGCAGATGTTCGTCGCCGTGCCCTTCGCCAATGGCTGAAGCGGGCGCATTGCCGCGAGGTTGCAGCCAAAATTCTGGTTGCCCGCCAGAGCATCTTCGAGAAGACTGGTGAAGGCTGACAGACGGCCTGATATAAACGGATTTCCCGATGGTCACCCGCGGCTTCTCTTCAGGACGAAAGCCCCCGACGGATACGGATGCGCGTATCCCGCCGGGGCAGTATCTCGAGCAAGGGTTCCCGGTGCTGTCGGCCGGGCCGACGCCGCGCGTGCGCACCGAGGACTGGTCTTTCACGCTCAAGCACGGACCGCGGCCGATCAAGAAATGGAGCTGGACAGAGTTCAACGCGCTGCCTTTGACCAAGATGACCCGCGACATCCATTGCGTCACCGCATGGACCAAGTTCGACACGGCGTGGCAGGGCGTGCTGGTCGACGATTTTCTGGCGGATGCCGGCATCGAGCCACCGAGCCCCTTCACGCTGGCGCTGTCCTTCGACGGCTACGCCACCAACGTGCCGACAAAGGATCTCACCGCCGGCAAGGCGATGGTGGCACTGCTTTACGAAGGCAAGCCGATCACGCCGGACCATGGCGGCCCGGCGCGGCTGCTGGTTCCGCATCTCTATTTCTGGAAGTCGGCCAAATGGCTGAACGGGCTGCAGTTCACCGAGCGCGACGAGCCGGGCTTCTGGGAACTGCGCGGCTATCACATCTATGGCGACCCGTGGCGTGAGCAGCGCTATACGGGCGATCCATGAGCGACGGGCCGGCGGCGCAGTCGCCCTGGCAGACGGTCACCATCAGCCGCATCGAAAAGCGCACGCCGCGCGTCACCAGTTTTTTCCTCCAGCCGTCGCGGCCGTTCGCCTATCGTGCCGGGCAGCATGTCGATGTCAGGCTGACGGCGCCGGACGGCTATCAGGCGCGCCGCTCCTACTCCATCGCCTCGGCGCCGGAAGCCGGCGAGACGATCGAACTGGCGATCGAAAGGCTCGATGACGGCGAGGTCTCACCCTTCTTCCACGATATCGCCGCGGTCGGCGACGAGTTCGAGTTGCGCGGACCGCTCGGCGGCCACTTCGTCTGGTCCGACAGCGACGGCGGCCCGCTTCTGCTGGTCGGCGGTGGGTCGGGCGTGGTTCCGCTGATGGCGATGATCCGCCATCGCGCCGCGCGCAGATCGGCGGTGCCCGTGGCACTGGTATTTTCCGCACGGGTCTGGGACGAGGTGATCTTTCGCGACGAGCTGATCGACTTCCACGATCGCCGGGACGGCTTCGATCTGGTGTTGGCGCTGACTCGCGAGCCGGCCCGGCGCCCGGCGGACTATTCGCGGCGGGTCGATGCCGCGATGATGGAGCAATCGATGGTGCGGCTGCCCGCGCCGCCAAGGTTCGCCTTTGTCTGCGGCTCGAATGCCTTCGTGTCGGCCGCCGCTCAGGCGCTGATCGATGCCGGCGTTCCGGGAAGCCTCATCCGCACCGAGCGCTACGGGGTTTAAGCCCCCCGCCGGTTAGGCGTCGATCTCGATCGCCGTCAGCGGCTTCGAACAGCAAGCAAGGATGAAGCCGTCGTCGATCTCGTGATCGAGGATGCCGCCATTGTGGCTCATCTCGACTGTGCCCGAGACCTTTTTCACCTTGCAGGTTCCGCACAGGCCGAACTCGCAGGCTGCGGGAATTCGTACGCCTGAAGCGCGCGCCGTCTGCAGCACGGTCTGGCCGGCAACGCAGTCGGCATCGACATCCGAAAGCGAAAAGCGGATCGGCGTTGCGGCCTCAGTAGGTATCTCGACCCCGCCCTCTGCCGGCCCACCCTCTGCCGGCGAACCGAACGGGGCCGGTGTTTCCTCCACCCCTGGGGCCGCAAAGCTTTCCTGATGATAGTTGGCCATGTCGAAGCCGGCGGCTTCCAGCATCTGCCGCACGGCGCGCATGAACGGGTCGGGGCCGCAGCAGAAAATTTCGCGCTCGCGAAAATCGGGCGCCAGCAGTGGCAGCCGTATCGCGTCGATCCGGCCCATATGGCCGAACCAGCCCTCGCGGCTGGACCGCTCCTCGATCATGAAGCCGAGCGTCAGGCCCGGCATGCGGCTGCCGAGCAGCTCGAGCTCCTTGCGGAAGATGATCTCCTCGGGCTTTCGCGCGCAGTTGACGAAGCCGACATCGGTCCATGGCGCGCAGTCATTCAGCCAGCGCAGCATCGACATCATCGGCGTCACGCCGGAGCCGGCCGAAATGAACAGATACTTGGCCGCGGGATGGCTGTGCAGCGAAAAGTCGCCCGTCGGCCCATAGGCCTTCACGTGAACACCGGGCTTCAGAGTGTCGAACATCCAGCGCGTGCCGAGGCTGCCGGCCTGCGCTTTCACCGTCACCGCGATCGAGAACGGCCGCGATGGCGAGGACGACAGCGTATAGGTCCGCATGAGCGGGCCGTCGGTCGTCGGCAGTTCCAGCGTCACGAACTGCCCCGGTCTGTAGCGGAACCAGGTCTGGTTGTCAGAGCGGAAGGTGAAGGTCTTCACGTCAGGCGCCTCGTCGCTGACGCCGATCACTTCCAGCACCTGAAGCCTGTCGTTCCAGGGCGCCATCTCGTCGAGATGGCGGTAGAGGCCGAGGTCCGTCATCGCATTCATCCCCTTGACCTCGCTCAGGCGACGCTGCGCAATGCCGGCCGGCCGTCCTCGGCAAGGCGCGGCCCGATGAAGGAGGCGTACCATTCGACGAACTGAATGACGCCGCCCTCATGCAATTCCGAATAAGGGCCGGGCTCATAGGCCGGCGACAGGATGCCGAAGGCGTTTTCCTCGACGATGCGGCGGTCCTGGTCGTTGGTCTCGGTCCAGACATGGGTGAGTTCGGCGAGATCGTAATCGACGCCTTCGACCGCGTCCTTGTGGACAAGCCATTTGGTGGTGACGGCCGTTTCCGTGGCGCTGATCGGCAGCACGCGGAAGGTGACGGCATGATCGCCGAGGATGTGGTTCCAGGTCGTCGGATAGTGGTAGAGCAGCAGCGACCCGATACGGTCGGTCGAAACGCTGTCGGAAAGGTTCTTCTTCAGCGCGCGTCTTCCCGTCATCGTATAGCTGACGGCGTCGCGCAGCAGCGGCGCGCGGGTGGCGCGATACTGCCCGGCCGGATCGATGCGGAACTTGCTCGGCAGGCCCGCCGCCTCGCATTTCGCCCAGTGCGCGAGCATCTCCGGATCGCTGTCGGCGCCCTGCACGCCGGTCACGGTCGGCGCTTCAGGGAATGTCTTGCACAGCTCGGGATGGTTGCCGGCGCAATGGTAGCACTCGCGGTTGTTTTCCCAGACGAGCTTCCAGTTGCCCTTCTCGACGATGGTCGATTCGAAGGCGACCTTTGCCTCGCGCAGCCGGTGCGGCAGGAGGTAAGGCTCGATCATGGCGCGCATCGGCGCGAAATCCGCCGGCTCCTTGGCCAGGCAGATGAAGATGTAGCCACTGAGGCTTTCGCAAGCCACCGGCTTCAGACCGAACTGGCTTTTGTCGAAGCCATCCGCCATTTGCCTTGCGAACAAAAGCCGGCCGTCCAGCTCATAGGTCCACTGGTGGTAGGGGCAGACGAGCTTCGCCGCCGTGCCTTTGTCGGCGTTGCAGACGCGGCTGCCGCGATGCCGGCAGGAATTGTGGAACGCATTGATCTTGCCTTGCTGGTCGCGAACCAGCACGACCGGATAGTCGCCGATCTGGGCGGTGATGTAGCTGCCCGGCTTCGGCAACTCGCAATCGTGGCCGATGAACAGCCAGTCGCGATACCAGATCAGCTCCATGTCGAGCTTGAAGAAATCGGGATCGGTATAGAAGGGCTGCTCCAGCGAGTAGCCTTCCCTGCGGCGGTGCAAGAGCCTCAGCATGTCGTTGCGCGCATCCATGTCCTGTCCCCATAGCTAAGGACTGACCTGGTGGTGATGGAGGAAGGATCGCTTGCAGGCCGGCGACAGGGCCGGGCATGCACTATCCACCTCTTGACCGCCCACCGCGATCAGTCGAGTCTAGAAATCTCGGGCTGGTTTCCGGGCTCTGGAGTGTCCTTGCGGACTCATCGCGACACCTTCCCAGGCTTGTGGCCCAGTGGTCTCCCGTTGCGACTTGAACTCCACCACCGTTGCGGGGGCAGCGCCGGGTTCTGACCGGCTTCCCAATTCTCCGCTTCGTCGTCACCAAGCGGCACCTGAGATGGCGTGATCTAATCATGACGGCCGGCTGACTGTCGGCATGAAAGCGACATCGTATCCATGCGGCGCGACACGGCCAGCGAAACCTGTGGGCCGGGATTTGAAGGGGGATGAAATTGCACCCGGCTGCGAGCGCTGCCGGTTCTGAAAGCATGCCGGATTTGACCATTGCAGGGCGCCGAAATGGTTAACGATTCGACAACAACTCAGCACCGGCTTTTTAAGCCGCTTCTAAAATCGAACCGAACGGTTCGTTTCTGTTGACAATGCGTGCATGACGCTGTGAACGCAGGTCCGGCAATCCGTCAAATAGTCGAATGGCGCCTTTGGCATAAGCATCTGAAAACAAAACGTAAAACGATGCCGGTAGAAGCCTCTGGTACAATTTCAAGATGTAGATTCTTGGTCCACACGGAACAACTTCGTGATTGGAATCTGCCGGATGGCCTTCCCACATCGGGGCTGTCCGAACGACGCGAATTCCTCCCAAGACACGCCGCTAGACGGACGGAAAACTAAGATACTGGAGTACTAAAAATGAAAAAGATTGCTCTTACTGCCGTCGCCGTTCTGACCATCACCGGCAGCGCCTTTGCCGCTGGCAGCGACCATTATGGGTCCAACGGCGCCAACCAGCCGGCCGCAGCGGTCGACAGCTCGTACACGGCTTCCATTCAGAAGCCGGCTCACGCTGAAAAGCCCGTCGACCAGGGCGCCGACCGCAATCTTTTCGGCAACAATTAACAGCTGATCCCAGACCATGATCCCGAAAAGTGGAAACCGGTTTTCGGGAAAGATCATGGTCAAACGAGAAGACAGAGCGGCGGCCAGGTCCGCCGCTCGGGATCTGAAAAATTCAGGAGTACTAGAAATGAAGAAGATCATTCTTGCCACCGCCGCCATTCTGGCCATCTCCGGCAGCGCTTTTGCCGGCAGCGACAATTTTGGATCGAACGGCGCCAACCAGCCGGCCGCTGCGGTCGACAACAGCTCGTACACGGCTTCGATTCAGAATTCGGCTTCGGCGCAGAATCCGGTTCCGGCTGACGAGAAGCCCGTCAACGGCAGCGACCGTAATCTTTTCGGCAACAACTAATGTCGATCCCAGCAGCGGCCGCGGCATTGTCTTTTATCAAGACCAGGCCGGCCGCGCTGGTGGAATGCGAAAATCCAGGAGTACTGAAATGAAGAAGATCGTTCTTACCGCTGCCGCACTTTTGATTGCTGCCGGCAGCGCCTATGCCGGCAACGACACCGTTGGCGGAACCGACATCAACAAGCAGGCGACCGTCAACGTCGACAACACGCAGACGTCTTCGGTACGCAATACCGGCTCGCCGGTCTACAAGCTGCTCAATTCCTCGGGCGACGTACAGAAGTCCGCCCCGCAGGGCAGCGACCGGAACTTGTTCGGCCGCTAACAGCGACGAATGCACAAGAGCGGCGGGCTTTGCCCGCCGCTCTTGTTTTTTGCCTTCGCCAAACTGCCTGTCTCCAGCAATCAGGCTGCCGCCCTCAGGCTGCCTTTGCTTCAACCTTGTGGAGTGTGAAGGAATGTCCGTCGGCATCGAAAATATGCAGGTCGCCGGCATCGGCATTCAACCGCAGCGCAGCACCCCGCTTGACCTCGACATTGCCGGGCAGCTTGGTCACCAGCGGCAGGTCGGCGCGGCCGATGTCGACATAGACGAGCTGGACCTCGCCGAGCTGCTCGACATAGTCCACTGTCCCCTCGAAAAGATAATCCGCGCCGGTGGCGATCATCAGATCCTCCGGCCGCACGCCGAAGCTCACCGAAGCGCCCTTCACTGACGCTGGCGTGGCGATCGGCACCGTCGCCTTGCGCCCGCCGACATGACTGACGATGGTCGGGTCGCCTGATTTGTCGATCGTCGCCGGCAGGATGTTCATGGCCGGCGAGCCGATGAACTGGGCGACGAACAGATTGCCGGGTCTCTTGTAGAGCTCCATCGGCGTGCCGACCTGTTCGATATGGCCCTCCTTGAGCACGACGATGCGGTCGGCCAGCGTCATCGCCTCGACCTGGTCGTGGGTGACGTAGATCATCGTTGTAGCGGGCATCGACTCCTTGAGCTTGGCGATCTCGATGCGGGTGGCGACGCGCAGTGCCGCGTCGAGGTTCGACAGCGGCTCGTCGAACAGGAAGACCTTAGGGTTGCGCACGATGGCGCGGCCGATGGCGACGCGCTGACGCTGGCCGCCCGACATCGCCTTCGGCAGGCGGTCGAGATATTTGGTCAGCTGCAGGATTTCCGCCGCTTGGCGCACCCGCTTGTCGATCTCGGCCTTGCTCTCCTTGCCGATCTTCATCGAGAACGCCATGTTGTCGTAGACGGTCATGTGCGGATAGAGCGCATAGGACTGGAACACCATGGCGATGCCGCGCTTCGACGGTGGCACGTCGTTGACCACCTCGCCGTCGATCTTAAGCTCGCCGGAGGTGATTTCCTCCAGCCCGGCGATGGACCGCAGCAAGGTCGACTTGCCACAGCCGGAAGGGCCGACGAAGACGATGAACTCGCCCGATTTTATGTCGAGGTCGATTCCGTGGAGAATGTTGAGATTGCCGTATGATTTCTTCACTTGCCTTAGCGTGACATCGGCCATGATACCCTCCAGTGAATTGCAAATTTAGCTGATACGCCCGAACCAGGCGCCGTAGCCGCCGAGGCGGATAGAGCCGACGCCAGTCTGTCCCGAAAACCCGTGCCCCGGCAAGGGTTGCAGCGAGCGTCCGCCGAGATCGATTTCGGCCGGTCGGCTGCCGAGATTGAAGACGCAGACGATCTGCTCATTGCCCTCGCGACGCGTGAAGGCGACCGTATCGCCCTGGCTTTCGATGAAGTCGATATCGCCCTTGGCCAGCGCCGGATGCAGACGGCGGAAGGCAAGAAAGCGCCGGTAATGTTCGAGCAGCGAGCTGTTGTCGCCCTGCTGCACATCGACCGCTTGCGAAAGGTGCTTGGCGGGCACGGGCAGCCATGGCTTTGCCTTGGAGAAGCCGCCATTGCTGTCGGCGCCATTCCAGACCATCGGCGTGCGGCAGCCGTCGCGACCCTTGAATTCCGGCCAGAAGCGGATGCCGTAGGGGTCCCGCAGATCCTCGAATTGTAATTCCGCTTCGCCAAGACCAAGTTCCTCGCCCTGATAGATGCAGACCGAGCCGCGCAGCGACATCAGCAGCGCCGAGATCACCTTGAGATAAGCGGTCCGGTCAGCCTCGCCCGCCGCCCAGCGCGAGGCAGTGCGCATCACGTCATGGTTGGAGAAGGCCCAGCACGACCAGCCGTCGCTGGCGACCTTGCCGAAGGCTTCCAGCACCGAACGCACCTTTGCCGCGCTGATCTTTTCGGGCGCCAGGAAGTCGAACGAATAGCACATGTGCACGCGCTTGCTGCCGGCAGTATACGCCGCCACCACCTCCAGCCCGCGCTGCGAATCGCCGACTTCGCCGACCGCGGCCGTCGCCGGATATTCGTCGAGCAGGGCACGGAAGCGTTCGAGGAAGCCGAGGTTTTCGGGGCGGCTCTTGTCGTAGAGGTGGTCCTGGTAGTTGTAAGGGTTGACGGAAGGAGCAGTCTGGTCGTTGCGCTGTTCGGGCGGCAGCGGCGGATTGTCCTCCAGCCCCTGGCTGTGGAAGTAGAAGTTGATGGTGTCGAGGCGGAAGCCGTCGACGCCGCGCTCCAGCCAGAAGCGGGTGACATCGAGCAGCGCATCCTGGACCGCGCGGCTGTGGAAGTTGAGATCGGGCTGCTCGGCCAGGAAATTATGCAGGTAATATTGCTGGCGGCTGGTGTCCCACTGCCAGGCCGAGCCGCCGAAGATCGACAGCCAGTTGTTGGGTGGCGTGCCGTCGGGCTTGGCGTCGGCCCAGACATACCAGTCCGCCTTAGGGTTGGTGCGGCTCGAGCGGCTTTCCCTAAACCACGGATGGATGTCGGCGGTATGCGACAGCACCTCGTCGATCATTACCTTGAGTCCGAGCCTGTGCGCCTCGGCGGTCAAGGCATCGAAATCGGCCAGCGTGCCGAACATCGGATCGACGTCGCAATAGTCTGATACGTCGTAGCCGAAATCCTTCATCGGTGACTTGAAGAACGGCGAGATCCAGATGGCATCGACGCCGAGCGCCGCGATATAGGGGAGCCTGCGGATGATGCCCCTGAGGTCGCCGATGCCGTCGCCGTTGGAGTCCTGATAGCTGCGCGGATAGATCTGGTAGATCACGGCACCTCGCCACCAGTCGCGGTCGACGGCGACGTCGGGGCTCAAGGTTGCTTTCACAGCGGATTGCATGATCTCAACCTCCCTTCACCGAGCCGGCGAGCAGCCCGCGGACGAAATAGCGCTGCAGCGAGAAGAACACGATCAGCGGCACGACAATGGTGATGAAAGCCGATGTCGTCAGGATCTCCCAGTCGCCGCCGCGCGAGCCGAGCAACGCGTTGAGCTTGGCCGTCAGCACGATCTGGTCGCCCTCGGTGCCGAGGAAAACCATCGCGACCAGCAGATCGTTCCACACCCACAGAAACTGGAAGATGGCGAAGGAGGCCAGCACCGGGAACGACAGCGGCAGCACGATCTTGACGAAGATCTCGAAATCACTGGCGCCGTCGATGCGCGCCGATTCCATGATTTCGCGCGGCAGGCCGGCAATGTAGCTTCTCAGGAGATAGATGGCGAAGGGCAGGCCGAAGCCGGTATGCGCCAGCCAGATGCCGAGATAGGTTTTCGAGGGCACGCCGAAGAAGCTGCCGACGCCGTTGTAGAGCTTCAGCAGCGGGATCAGCGACATCTGCAGCGGCACGACCAAGAGGCCGATGATGACCGCGATGAGCAACGCCCGGCCGGGAAAGCGCATCCAGGCCAGCGCATAGGCCGCGAATGCCGCGATCAGGATCGGGATGACCGTCGCCGGAATGGTGACGGTCAGCGAATTCATGAAGGAGCGGCCGATGCCTTCCGAAAACAGCACCGTATTGTAATTGTCGGTGGTGAATTTCGGCGGCGCCGACGAGGCGTAGTAGACGCGCTGGCCGCGCTCGCCCTCGAAGGGCTTGGTTGAGGTCATGACGAAACTGCCGTCGGCGTTGAGCTGCAAGGTCTCGCCGTCGCCGAGATCGGCTGTCGTGCCGGCGGGATACTGCGTCGGCGCCGACGACTTGACGCCGAAGGCGCTGATGTCGCGGGCCGGATCGTCGCCGAAGATGTTGCCCTCGAGGACGAACTTGCCGTCCTTCTCGACTTGCGCCGAGGCGGGTGGCAGCCGGCCCGCTTCCGTCTGGGTGGAACTGGCGAACGAGTTCCACCAGCCCGAGGCGATGATCTGATCCTTGTCGCGCAGCGATGAGACGAGAATGCCGAGCGTCGGCACGGTCCAGATCGCGACGAAGATGAAGACAGCGATATGGACGCCGAAACGGCTGGCAAAGGACTTTCCGGTCGCCACGGCCATATCAATGTCCTCCCGTCTCTTTGTTGGCCTGGCGGATGTTCCAGACCATGATCGGAATGACCGCGATCATGATGATGATGGCGATGGTGGCACCGCGGCCGAAATCGCCGCCGCCGCGGAACATCCAGTCGAACATCAGGTTGGCCAGCACCTGGCTGTTCCATTGGCCGTTGGTCATGGTCAGCACGATGTCGAAAACCTTCAGCACCAGGATGGTGATGGTGGTCCAGACGACGGCGATCGTGCCCCAGATCTGCGGCACCATGATCTTCCAGAAGATCTGGAACGGATTGGCGCCGTCGATCACGGCCGCTTCCAGCGTCTCTTCGGGGATACCCCGCAAGGCAGAGGACAGGATGACCATGGCAAAGCCGGTCTGGATCCAGATCAGGATGATCATCAGGAAGAAATTGTTCCAGAACGGCAGCGATATCCAGACCTGCGGGTGGCCGCCGAAATACTGGATGATGGCGTTGAGCAGGCCGATCTGCGTCTGGCCCGCGCCGCGATACTCGTAGATGAATTTCCAGATGACGCTGGCGCCGACAAACGAGATGGCCAGCGGCAGGAAGATGAGGCTCTTGGCGATGGTGCCCCACCAGATCTTGTCGGTGAGGACGGCGATGATCAGCCCGAGGAAGGTGCAGGCGGCAGGCACGACCGCCAACCAGATGATGTTGTTGAGGATGGAGTTGCGGAACTCGCGGTCGCCGAACGCCCATTCATAGTTGGCGAAGCCGACGAAATTGGCGCCACCGCGATCGAGGAATGACAGCCTCAGCGTCTCCACGACCGGGTAGATCAGGTAGATGGTGAGGATGATCATGGCCGGGCCGACGAACAGCCACGGCCGGATCATCCCCTGCCGGCGCAGATTGTCGATGGCCGCAGCACCTGCAACGCCGCGCGACGGGAACATGATGTCCACCAGCTTGTTGGCGCCCCAGAAATAGGCGACGCAGCCGCCGACGCCGACGATGATGACTGTTATGGCCGAGAAAATCTGAGCCGCCACGGGTCCCTCCCTCTGCGCATGATCCGCCAGTCGAGAATGGCTTTGGCTACGGGAATCATGGGCCGATTCAGTTGTTTGGAACGCGACCGGATGCAAGGCAGGGTTCTACTCTTGCTGGTCGCGCGTCATGCCGGAATGTGCTCGTAAAAATTGCGCAACGCGGGCCGCCGGTCGGATCCGGCCTTGAGGCCCGGATCCATTCAGGATCGGTAGTCCGCACGTTCAGCCGGGGCCGCCTACTTGATCGCGTCCCAGCTCTTCTGGATGTCGGTGGCGACATCCTGGGCGGACTTGCCGCCGACGAGATCGATCATGCCGGTCCAGAAGGCGCCGGCGCCGATCTTGCCCGGCATCAGGTCGGAGCCGTCGAAGCGGAAGGTCGAGGCTTCGGCAAGGATCTCGCCCTGCTTCTTCAGCGCGTCGCTGGCATAGGCGTCCTTGTTGACCGATTTGAGCGGCGTCACGAAACCGCCCTGGGCCATCCAGATCTCATGGGCGAGCGGCATCTTCAGGAATTCGATGAAGGCGCGCGCGGCCTTGGAGTCCTTGGTGATCATGGCCAGCGTGCCGGCGCCGAGCACCGGGGTGCCGAGGTCGGGCTTGGAAGCGTAAGGTGGGAAGTAGAAGAAGTCGGCGTCCTGGCCGATCTCGGTGCCTTCGGGGAAGAAGGTCGGGATGAACGACGCCTGATGGTGCAAATAGCATTTCGGCGGCACCGAGAAGAGGCCCTTCGGGCTGTCGCGGAAATCGGTCGCCGCCACAGCCTTGGCGCCGCCGTCGACCATCTTGTCGTCGGTCGCGATCTTGCCGAAAATGTCGATGGCGTTGACCACCGCCGGATCGCTGAACGGTATCTCGTTCTTCACCCACTTGTCGTAGGTCTCGGGCGTCTGGGTGCGCAGCATGATGTCCTCGACCCAGTCGGTCGCCGGCCAGCCGGTGGCGCCGCCCGAACCGAGCCCGATGCACCATGGCGTGCCGCCGTCGGCGATGATCTTCTTTTCGAGCTCGGCGAGCTCTTCCTGCGTCTTCGGTACCTCGTAATCGGCTTCCTCGAAATTGTCCGGCGAGTACCAGACCAGCGATTTCACGTCGGCCTTGTAGGGGAAGGCGAAGAAGCCCGGCTTGCCGTCCTTGTCCTTGAAGGTGCCGAGATCGACCCATGACTGGCCGGCGCCGTAATTGTCCTTGATCCAGTTGGCGGTGTCGTCGCCGAGCGGCGTCAGCAGGCCCTTGGACGCCAGGTCCTGGATCAGGCCCGGCTGCGGCAGCACGGCGATGTTGGGCGGGCTGCCGGCCTGCGTGTCGATGACGATCTGCTGTTCGTAATTTTCCGACGAGGAGTATTTGATCTGGGCGCCGGTGGCCTCCGAGAAATAGTCGAGAACGGTGCGGATGAGGGCTTCGTCCTCGCCGCGCCATGGTCCGAAGATCGACAGCGTCTCGCCCTTGAGGTCGACCTTATTGAGTTCTTCGTAGTTCGCCCAGTTGAAGCGGGGGTCCTCGCCCGGCTTGAACTTCAGTTCGGCTTGCGCCGGCGCGCCCAGGACGAGCGTGACAAACGCGGCGCCCAGCAGAAGCATTTTCTTCATCGGTATTCCTCCCAGTGGTCACGAACACTCGAACGAAACCTCCATTCCGTCCGCCGACGCTGCAGGACTGTGACTCAGTCGGAAAGGAACCGCAACCTTTCGAAGAGCCTTCCAAAGCGCTTTGGTTTTTTCGATCACGCCATGAAATTGATCAGGAGTCAAGAGGGCGAGGAGGCTAATCGATTTAGTTCCCGCGATTTTTGAGCATATAAAGTGCGCTGCAGCATGCTTTTTGAGCGATGCAGCAGTAAATTTTGCTTTAAACTGGTCAGAAACGGTGCTTATGGTCTTTACATGCAGCAGCGCTGCCAGTGGCGGCCGGCAATCCATGGTTAAAAGCGCTTTGAGGCTTGGAGGCCTCCAGTGAACCTCAAACAGCTCTCCCACATGCTGGCACTTTCGCAGACAACGGTAAGCCGCGCGCTGAACGGCTACCCGGAAGTCAACGAGGAAACGCGCCGGCGGGTGATCGACGCCGCCAAGCGCCACGGCTACCGTCCCAACCCGAGCGCGCGCCGGCTGGCCACCGGCAAGACCGGGATGATCGGCTATGTCTTGCCGACCGGGGCGGCCGTCGACATCGACCCGCATTTCGTCGAATTCCTTTCCGGTCTCGGCGACTACGCCCGTTCGCACGAACTCGACCTGGTGCTGTCCCCGGCCGATGCCGACGACCAGGAGACCACCTATCGGCGCATCGTCGCCAACCGGCAGGTCGACGCCGTCTATATCTCGTCGCCGAGGCCGGCCGATCGGCGGGTGGCGCTGGTCAGCACGCTCGGCATCCCCTTCATCGTCCATGGCCGCAGCGAAGGCCTGGATTTCGACTACCCCTTCACAGACATCGACAATGAGGGCGCCTTCCACGAAGCGGCACGGCTGCTCGTCCAGCTCGGTCACCGGCGGCTGGCGCTGATCAACGGCGACGACCGCGAGACCTTCGCCATTCACCGCGAGCGTGGCGTGCGCCGGGCGCTGGCGGCGAGCGGCTTGGTGCTTGGCGAAGGCCATGTCTGTTCCCTCGCCATGACCGAGGAGAACGGCTACCGCGCCGCCAGGCGCTTGCTTGAGCAAAGCGATGCGCCGACGGCGATCGCCTGCTCCAGCCTGATCATGGCGCTCGGCGTCGTGCGCGCGGTGCGCGATCTCGGCCTGACCATTCCGGGCGACCTGTCGCTGATCGCCCATGACGACGTCTTCCCCTGGCTGAAGCCGGAGAATTTTTCGGTGCCGTTGTCGACGACGCGTTCGTCGATCCGTTTGGCCGGCGCGCGCATCGCCGAGCGGCTGGCTGCACGGATTTCCGGATTGGAGGAGGGCGCCCGCGGTGAAGTCTGGCCGGTCGATCTGGTGATCAGGGGATCGGTCACCGGAGCCCCAGCATAAGGGTCAAAACCCAATCATTCTGAGTGACCGAGTTCGACCCGTTGACGACCTTGGGCGTTGCAGACTTGAACCTCCAAATCGAGGTCGGGAACTTGACCTTCAGCGCAAGAGCATTCGGGAGTGCGCTCGCGTGAGGTCATTCACCACATTTGGCGGCGACCCGCAGATGCTTTTCGTGTTATGATGGGCTTGCAACGCGCGCAATCTCGACCTCGGCAATATGGCAGAGGTCGAAAACTATTGCCTTGGCACAGGAAGCTTTCGCCCCAGCACTTGATCGCCTCCGAAACGCTGGGTGTGCTGCTTTCCCTGACTGATGCGGGGCGAGGAGGTTGTCTATGTCCACGAGTAGTGTTGACCGCCCGCTGCAGCCGGGCGACCGGGCACCGAATGTTGTGCTCAATGCGATCTCACGCGAAGGCAAGATCGCGCTCGATGATTTTCGAGGCCGTAGCCCGTTGTTGATCGGTTTGTTCCGAGGCCTGCACTGTCCGTTCTGCCGGCGCCATGTCGCGGCGATGGCGCAACTCAAGCCGGCCCTGCGTGAGAAAGGCGTCGAATGCCTGGCGGTGGTCAATACGCCGGTCGAGCGGGCGCGGCTCTATTTCCGTTACCACCCGGCACCCGATCTTCTCGCCGCATCCGACCCGGAGCGGGCCTCGCACCGTGCTTTCGGCTTGCGCGAGGTTGGGATGGACACGGTCATGGCGATACGGATCCACCTCCCGGGCGAGTTGCCCGAGCCTATGGACGTCATGGCAATGAACGAGTTCCTCAACAAGAAGGAAGGATATGAGATTACGGAAGCCGATCAGCAGGCGATGGTGGCTTCCCGCCAGGGGCAGCTTGTCGGTCAGTTCCTAATCGACCGGGCGGGCATCGTACGCTGGAACTTCACTGAAGTTCTGGAGGATGGCCTCAACACCTTCAGAGCGCCGAATCCCGAGGAATTGATGTCGGCAGCTTCCCAAGTTGCACATTAATAGGCTGCGGAAATGGGCTGCTGAAAACTCGCTCGACGGCCACCGTCCTGTGGTGATTCTTTGGATTTAACAATCATCGAAATGCTCAGCGCGGGAGGCTAAGGTCTGCCCGTGGGCTTCGTAGCGATTTCGATTCAACGGTCTGCGGACCGCCCCGACGCTAGAGTGAGCAAGCCGCATAGGCGGGGCGACGTCCGCTCCTTGCCGCAATCACGTCGTTCCAACAGGCGCGCATACGGCAAGTTTCCACCCATCTCGGCCATTTGCGGCAACCTGATTGAGTTTGATCTCGATACGTGTTGCTCAAATATGTAGCGGGTGGGAAAACGAAGTGCATAGAAGCAGATGCTTCAAGCACGAGACTATTTCTTCGCCGTCGCGGCCGCCTTAATGTCCAGCAGCCCATAGCCGAAATCATTGTCTCGTCCCTTGGGGCCGAGATCCCTTGCCGTGGCGGCCAGCGCTTTCGCGACCCAGTCGGCGGAACGGTCGGGCGCGGTATGCAGCAGATTGGCGACCGCACCGGTCACGATTGCTGCGGCAAACGAGGTGCCGGTGACCACGTCCGAACCGGCGCCGCTCGGTGCCACCATCTCGACGCCGGGAGCGGAGAGGAAGACGTAGGCGCCGCGATTGGCCTGCTGCATCAGCCCGTCCTTCGCATCGGTGGCGGTCACCGCGATGACGCCGTCGAAGGCGGCCGGGTAGCCGTAAGGCGCCTTCGGCCCGTTGTTGCCGGCTGCGGCGACCAGCACGATGCCGAGCGCCCGCGCATTGCGGCAGGCGACGCCGAGCAGGTCGTTCTTCGGGCCGACGAAGCTCATATTGATGATGCGGACATCCTGCTCCGCCGCCCAGTCGAGCGCCGCAAGGATGACGTCCATGGTCGACTTGCCGCCCTCGAAGGCGCGGGCGTGGTAGATCCTGGCGCCCGGCGCCATGCCTTTGAGCGCACCGACGCCGGCGATCAGGCCGTCGATCGAGGTGCCATGATCGCGCGCCTCGATCGGCACGTCGGGCATGGCGTCGAACTGATCGGCGATGACGCCGGAGAGCGCCGGATTTGTGTCGTCGATGGCGGTGTCGATGACGGCGACGCGCACGTTCTCGCCGCTCGCCTCTCTCGAATCGAGCGCGATGCGCTCGAAGGCATAATTGACGATGGTGGCTGCCTGCTGCAGCGAGTAGATATGGTTGGGCTCGCGCCGCAAGGTGCGGCCGTCGGCGGCAAGCTGCGCCAGCACGACTCCGACCGGCCGGCCGTCGGGAATGCCGAAGCGCACCAGCGTGGTGCCGAGCAGCTGAGACTGGCGCTGCGAGCGCACCTCGAGGCCAAATGAAGCTGCGATCTGCTGGACGGCGTCGCCATCCACCGTCACCAGCACCTCGTCGGGCACGAAATCACCGACGACGGCGCGCGGCGGTTCGGCCGCGACGAGATCGGTGGGCGAAACGATTGGACCGCCCGCCGCGGCGGCCTGTATCGCTGCCGCACCGGCGGGCGGGACCGGCGGCGGCAACGCACCGCTGGCCGGATCGCGGCGTGGATCGGGCGTCGGCAGCGGCGCCTGGCCGTCGCCGACCGGATTGGGGAACAGGTCGACGATCAGCGCGGGAAGAAACACTGCACCAGTCGCGGCAGGACCTGCGCCGGGCCTTTCGCCGCTGCCATCTTCTGTGTCGCGCTTGATGCAGTCGGCCGCCGTCGTCCCTCGGTTGAGGCAATCGATTTCCGTCTGGCTGAGGTTCGGATCATTGGTCTGCGCCAAGGCAGGCGCAGCGGCGATCATCATCGCCGCCAGCGCCGCAAAGCGGATGACCGCCTTAGCCGCCATCGACCGGTTTCCTTCCCTCGACCACAGCCCCCGCAAAAGGCTGAGCGGCAATAAGGCCGAGCACCTTTTCATAGTCGGCTGCGGTCGTAGCCGGGATGCCAAGGCGGAACACGCCCTCGGCGGTCGGGCCGCCGGCAATCTTCAGCTGGTGTTCGCCAAGAAAAGCGACAATGTCGGCCATCTTCGCATCCGGCTTGAACTTCACCAGCGCGAACGGCATTTTCGCCAGATCGCCTTGCTGGCCGGCAATTTCGAAATCGCTGTCCACGCCGTAGGTCTGCTCAAACGACTGCACGACCACAAGCGCCAGCAGAGCCGCGGCCGCAGCCCAGGCGACGCCGGCGGGCACCGCCGTGAAGCGGCCCCACGCTTGTGCCAGCCAGGACGACGACGCCGGCGCGCGCACCGGGCCGGCCTCGGCGTCGAGCGCCCGGGCGAAGCGGCCGAGCGCATCGGCCGGCGGACGGATCGCCTCGTTGGATGCAGCGGTGCTGGAGAATTCGGCTTCGGCCTCGCCGAGTGCGGCAAGCGCTGCCGGGTCGGTCGCCAGCCATTCCTCGACGGCTTCGAGCTCTGCACCTTCCAGCGAGCCGTTCAGATAGAACGGCAGCAGCGTCTCCATTTCATCGCGGCGCGACATCTTTTCAGCGGCGCTCATGGCCACCCCCTGTCGTAACCGGCGGCCTTGAGGGCCTCGCCGAGTTTCTTGCGGGCGTAGAACATCCTGGTCTTGACCGTGGCAACCGGAATGCCAAGCACTTCGCCGATCTCGGTCACCGACTGTCCGTGGTAATAGGCAAGGTCGATCACCGTTCGGTGTTCTTCCGGCAAGGCATCGACAAAGCGCCGCAAGGCGGCGCCCTTGTCTTCCTTCATGGTGACGACTTCCGGTGTGTCGGCGCCGTCGGCGATCTGGGCCGCGTCATCGTCGTCGATCCAGTCTTCCTTCTTCTTGCGCAGCGACGACAGCGCCTTGAAGCGGGCGATGCCGAGCAGCCATGTCGAGACTTCCGAGCGCCCCTCGAAGCCGGGCGCCTGGCGCCACAGTTCGAGAAACACCTCGTTGGCGATA
Source organism: Mesorhizobium temperatum (assembly GCF_002284575.1). Lineage (GTDB taxonomy): Bacteria > Pseudomonadota > Alphaproteobacteria > Rhizobiales > Rhizobiaceae > Mesorhizobium > Mesorhizobium temperatum. Next base: position 181,722 of record NZ_NPKJ01000053.1, on the reverse strand, counting down.
TCGTCGGCCATCATTTCCGATCCGGTCTGGCGCACCACGAAGCGATAGACCCGCGCGTGGTGGCGCATGAACAGGAGCCGCACGGCGGCACGGTCGCCCTTCGCGACCCGGCCGACAAGCGCGCGATCGGTCTCCGTCGCTGCCGTCATAGCCGGTCGAGCCGCCTGGCCCCTGTCTGCTCTGTCGCTGATCGGCCCAAAAAGGTTCACCGCTTTCCGCCCGGATTTTTGCGGAGGCTAACCGAAGAGCGGAGAGGTTGCCAGAGTGGGCTTTCCTTCTCCCCCTTGTGGGAGAAGGTGGCCGAGCGAAGCTCGGTCGGATGAGGGGTGTTGGACGGATCGCTACACGGAAGGAATAAAGACGCCAAATCCCTAAATATTTTTAAGCCGAGTTTCTCCCAACACCCCTCATCCGGCTCGGCGCTGCGCGCCGATCCACCTTCTCCCACAAGGGGAGAAGGGGAACCCCGTTCAGTCGAGGAACGGCATGGCCTTCATTGTCGCGGGCACCGGCACGCCGAGACGCGCAAGCACAGTCGGCGCAAGCTGCAGCTGGTCGAGCAGCGTATCGGCCTCCGGACCCTTGCCCTGTCCGAAATAATACAGAGCAAAATCCTGCATCTCGTCGTCATGGCCGCCATGATGGCCGCGATCTGTCTGGCCGTGATCGGCGGTGACGATCACCTCGTAGCCGGATTCCCGCCACCTCGGCAGGAAGGCGGCCAGCATGCCGTCCATCGCGTAGACGGCATGGTCCATCTCATGGCAGTTGTGGCCGAAGCGGTGGCCCATCGAATCCAGCGTGCAGGTGTGCAGGATGCCGTAGTCGATGCCGTGGCGTCTGGTCAGCAACGTCAGCGTCGCGAACAGGTCGACGTCGCTCGGCGTCATCTAGTTCCTGGCATTGTAGCCGGTCATGGTGTGGAACCGGCCATGGGTGATCGGCCCGCCCGGCTCGTCGAACTCCATGTCCTCGACCAGATCGAACGGAGAGGCCCGGAAGAATTCGGACCAGTAGGAATGGGTGACCGCACCTGTCTTGCCGCCGGCCCTGCTGACCTCGGAGAAGATGTCCGGCTGCTCGACGCGGAACCGGTTCTCATTGGACAATATCCCATGCACCTGCGGCGCCACGCCGGTGTGGATCGAGGCATAGCAGCAGGCCGAAGTCGACGGCAGCACGGAGCGCATCTTCCAGATCCGCGCTTCGCCCGATTGCACCCAGCCTTCGAGGTTGCCCATCAGCCGGCGCCAGTTGCGGTAAGGCACGCCGTCGAGGATGATCAGCAGAAGTTTTGTCTTCAGCGCCACCGGTGTGTCTAATTGCCCGCGCTGGCCATGCGCCGTCCCTTGATCGCCTTCTCCAGCCAGCCGATCTCCATCTCGGGGACCGAGGACAACAAAAGGTCGGTGTAGGCGTCGAACGGCGGTGCCAGCACCTGGCTCTTCGCGCCGTAGCGCACCACCTCGCCGCGATACATCACCGCGATCGAATCGGCGATCGACTTTACCGTGGCGAGGTCGTGGGTGATGAACAGATAGGCGACGTTTTCCTCTTTCTGCAGCTCGAGCAGCAGCTTCAGGATGCCGTTGGCCACCAGCGGGTCGAGCGCCGAGGTCACCTCGTCGCAGATGATCAGCTTCGGCTTGGCCGCAAGCGAGCGGGCGATGCAGACGCGCTGCTTCTGGCCGCCGGAAAGCTCGGCCGGGTAGCGGTCGATGAAACCCTTGCCCATCTCGATCTTGTCGAGCAGCTCGGCGACGCGGGCGTCACGTTGCCTTCCACGCAGACCGAAATAGAATTCGAGCGGCCGGCCGATGATGGTGCCGACGGTCTGGCGCGGATTCATCGCCACGTCGGCCATCTGGTAGATCATCTGTAGTTGCCGGAGATCCTCTTTCGGCCGATCGGCAAGGCGGTTGGCGAGCGGACGTCCATCGAAGGTGACGGTGCCCTCTTCGGGTGGCAGAAGGCCGGTGATGGCGCGCGCCAGCGTCGACTTGCCCGAACCGGACTCGCCGACCACAGCCAGCGTCTGGCCCGGATAAATGTCGACCGAGACGTTCTTCAGCACCTTGATATGGCTGCGGCCATAGGCGGCGGTGATGTTCTTGACCGACAGGAACGGCGTCGTGCCGGGCTTCTGTTCCTGGTGTTCGATCTCATGCACCGAGACCAGCGCATTGGTGTATTCCTGGCGCGGTTCCTTGATGATCTGGCGGGTGCCGCCCCATTCGACGAGCCGGCCATGGCGCAGCACCATGATCTCATCCGAGACCTGGGCGACGACGGCAAGGTCATGGGTGATGTACAGCGCCGCGACGTGCGTGTCGCGGATGGCGTCCTTGATCGCCGCCAGCACGTCGATTTGCGTCGTCACGTCGAGCGCAGTGGTCGGCTCGTCGAAGACGATCAAGTCGGGCTCGGAACACAGCGCCATCGCCGTCATCACACGCTGCAGCTGGCCGCCGGACACCTGGTGTGGAAAGCGCTCGCCGATGCTTTCGGGGTTCGGCAGGCTGAGTTTCTTGAACAGCGCGACGGCGCGTTTTTCGGCCGCGGCCCGTGTCGCCGTGCCGTGCAGCAGCGTCGCCTCGACCACTTGGTCCATCAATCTGTGCGCCGGGTTGAACGCGGCAGCAGCCGATTGCGCGACATAGCAGACCTCGCGGCCGCGCAGCTTGCGAAAGCCCTCCTTGCCGCCCTTGAGGATGTCGCGGCCGTTCAGGATGACCTCGCCGCCGGTGATGCGCACGCCGCCGCGGCCATAGCCCATCGACGCCAGGCCGATGGTCGACTTGCCGGCGCCGGACTCGCCGATCAGGCCGAGCACCTTGCCTTTCTCAAGCGTCAGCGAGACGTCGTGGACAAGCACGATGTTCTTCGGTGCCTCGCCCGGCGGGAACACCGTTGCCTCGATGCGCAGATTGCGGATATCGAGCAGCACGGACTTTGCTCGCTGGTCAGCCATCACCCGCGCCCTCCCTTCAGGCTTGTCGTGCGGTTGAGCACCCAGTCAGCGACAAGGTTGACCGAAATCGCCAGCATCGCGATCGCCGCGGCAGGGATGAGTGCCGCCGCGATGCCGAAGACGATGCCGTCCTTGTTTTCCTTGACCATGCCGCCCCAATCGGCGCTAGGCGGCTGCACGCCGAGGCCGAGGAAGGACAGCGTCGACAGGAACAGCACCGCATAGATGAAGCGCAGGCCGAGTTCCGAAACCAGCGGCGACAACGCATTGGGCAAGATCTCGCGGAAGATGATCCACACGCTGCCTTCGCCGCGCAGCTTGGCCGCCTCGACGAAATCCATGACGTTGATGTCGACGGCGACCGCCCGCGACAGGCGGTAGACGCGGGTCGAGTCGAGAATGCCCATGACCAGGATCAGCGTCACCAGATTGGTTGGCAGCACCGAGAGCACGACGAGGCCCATGATCAGCGTCGGGATCGACATCAGGAGATCGACGAGGCGCGACATAAGCGTGTCGAACCAGCCGCCGAAAACCGCCGCCGAGAAGCCGAGGATGGCGCCGAGCGAGAAGGACAGCGCGGTGGCCAGAACCGCGATGAACAGCGTGACGCGGGCGCCGTAGATCATGCGCGAAAGGAGGTCGCGGCCGAGATTGTCGGTGCCCAGCCAATGTGTCGCCGACATCGGTCCCCAGACATCGCCGACGATCTCGCCATTGCCATACGGCGCGATCCAGGGCGCGAAGATCGCCGCCAGCACGAACAGCGCAGTCAGCACCAGGCCGATCAGCGCGGGAATAGGGATGCGTTTTATGTCAAGCATGCCCGCTCCCCTTATTTCGGGTGTCTGAGACGCGGATTGGCGACGATCGCCGCTATGTCCGCAATGATGTTGAGGCTGATATAAACGACGGCGAAGATCAGGCCGACCGCCTGCACCACCGGCACGTCGCGCTTGGTGACGTGGTCGACGAGATATTGGCCCATGCCCGGGTAGACGAAGATCACTTCGACCACGACGACGCCGACGATGAGGTAGGCGAGGTTGAGCATGACGACGTTGATGATCGGCGCAATCGCATTGGGGAAGGCATGCCTGCGGATGACGGAAAATGCCGAAAGCCCCTTGAGCTCGGCGGTTTCCACATAGGCCGACTGCATGACGTTGAGGATCGCGGCGCGAGTCATGCGCATCATGTGGGCGAGCACCACCAGCGTCAGTGCTGCCGCCGGCAGCATGATCGCCTGCATGCGCTCGCCGAAAGGCATTCCGTCATAGACGGTCGAGATGCCGGGAAAGATCTGGTACTTCACGGCGAAGAAATAGACCAGCACGTAGCCGATGAAGAATTCGGGAAACGACGTCGAGGCAAGCGCCAGTCCGGAGATCAGCTTGTCGACCCAGCCATTGCGGTAACGCACCGCAATCAGGCCGAGGATGATCGCCAGCGGCACGGCCACGACCGCCGCCCAGAAGGCGAGGAACAGCGTGTTCCACAACCGCCCCTTGATCGACGTCGCAATATCCTGCCCGCTCGACATCGCGGTGCCGAGGTCGCCGGTCACGACGCCGCCGAGCCAGCGGAAATAGCGGATAAAGGCCGGATCGTTGAGGCCGAGCTGCTCGCGCAGATTGGCGAGCGATTCCGGTGTCGCCGACTGTCCGAGAATGGCTTGCGCGACATCGCCGGGCAGGATTTGGGTGCCGGCGAAGATCAGGACCGATACGGCCAACAGCAGCAGGATGCCCAGCGCAATGCGCTGGGCCACCAGTTTCACGATGGGTGAGGACATATCCGCAAGGCCCGGGCTCAGGCTTCGAGCCAGCACTTTGCCAGAGCGTACCCGTTCATCAGCTCCTGATGCGGATCGTCGACCCAGCCGGCGACCTTGGCGCCCGTCGCGTCGATGAACTGGTTGAACATCGGCAGGATGAGACCGCCCTCGTCGCGAACGAGCATCGCCATGTCGCGATACATCGCCTTGCGCTTGGCCTCGTCGAGCTCGGCACGCGCCGCCAGCACCATCTTGTCGAAATCCGGACGCAGGAAACGCGTGTCGTTCCAGTCCGCCGTCGACAGGTAAGCGGTCGAATACATCTGGTCCTGCGTCGAGCGGCCGCCCCAGTAGGAAGCGGAGAAGGGCTGCTTGTTCCAGACTTCCGACCAGTAGCCGTCGCCCGGCTCACGCTTGATTTCCAGCGTGATGCCGGCCTTGGCCGCGCTCTGCTGATAGAGCTGCGCGGCATCGACGGCGCCGGGGAAGGCGACATCCGACGTCCTGAGCAGGATGGCACCGTCATGGCCTGACTTCTTGTAGTGGAACTTGGCCTTGTCGGGATCGTATTTGCGCTGCTCGATATCGTCGGAAAACAGCGGATAGGACGCGTTGATCGGGAAGTCATTGCCGAGCGAGCCGTAGCCCCTGAGGATCTTGTCGAGCATCTCCTCGCGGTCGATCGCCAGCTTCAGCGCCATGCGCAGATCGTTGTTGTCGAAAGGCGCCGTGTTGCAGTGCATGATGAAGACGTAGTGGCCGGGGCCGGCATGGTTGCGGATGGTGACGCCGGGCAGGCGCTTGATCAGGTCGACGATCTTCGGCTCGACGCGGTTGATCATATTGACCTGGCCGCCCTGCAGGGCTGACGTGCGCGCCGTGGCGTCGTTGATGACGATGACTTCGATCTGGTCGGCATGGCCCATCTTGTCGCCCTGCCAGTAATTGGCGAAGCGCTCGCCGCCATGGCGCACGCCGGGCTCGTTGGTCACGATCTTGTACGGTCCGGCGCCAATGCCGGCATCGGGCTTGTCCTTGCCGCCGTTTGGCTGGACGATCAGGTGGTAGTCGCTGAGCAGATAGGGAAGGTCGGCATTGGCCTCCTTCAGCGTCAGCACGACTTCCTTGCCGCTGGCCTTGATGCTTTCGATGCCCTTCATGTAGCCGAGCGCGCCGGACTTCGACTTCTCGTCCGAATGGCGTTCGAGGGTGGCGGCCACGTCCTCGGCGGTCACCGTCTTGCCATTGTGGAATTCGACGCCGTCACGAATTTTCAGCGTCCAGGTCTTGCCGTCGTCCGACGCGCCGATCTCCTCGGCGATGCGGTTCTCGAGAGTGCCTTCCGGGGAAAGCTCGACGATCATTTCGCCCCAGCATTTGGCGAAAGCGAACGGCACCTGCGTCATCATCAGCGCCGGGTCGAGGCTGTTGGTGGATTCGCCGCCGACCAGGCCGGCCTTCAGCGTGCCGCCCTTGACCGGACCCGCGGCGCGCACCGCACTTGAAAGCAGCGAGTTGGCGAAGGTCGCGGTGACGCCGAGCGCTGCCGCCCGGCCGAGAAAATCACGACGGCTCAGTTTGCCGGATGCGACGCGCCGGCTAAGAAATTCCAGTTCGTTCGACATGTTGAGTTCCTCACTCTGTTGGTTCGACCTTATGGTCGTTTTTTATCGTTTCTTGTGAGGAGAATAATGACCGCAAGGGAACGCCGTAAGCAAGACCGAATGCGACATGCCGTGGCGTAAATCGTACGTCGCAATTGGACCAATCCGCATAAGCGCTCAAAGCAGAGCGCGCGGGATTTTGTCCTCGAAATTACGCTCGAAAACCAGTTTCTCGCCTTCATAGGCTTCGATTCTGGCGTTAACCATGAAGTTTTGCGCGTCGGACCGCATCTCGGCGAAGGTTTCGGTGCGCACCGACCATCCATTTCGCGACAGCGTCTGCGTCCAATGCGTCTTGCCCGAGGCTGACAGCGGATTGTCAGGATGGATCGCCCATGTCTCTCGGGCGATGCTGCCATTGGCAAGGCCATGCTCCAGGTCGCGCACCTCGCCGAAATCGTCGACAATGGAAAGCGTGATCATTCCGGTCTTTTCATCGCAATTGACATGACGCTCGGAATTGGCAGCGCGGAGTGTCTCCGTCGCCCAGGGCGCGGCTGCCTCCGGCGTGGGGAACGTGACTTCGTCGCCTTTCGCCAGGGGGCGCAGCGGCAGCTTTAGCGTTGCCGCCGACAGGTCGAGCCGGACCGGTTCCGGCGATGGCCAGATCATCGGCCAGTAGGCGTTCGAAAAGGCAATACGCAGGCGGTGGCCTGATGGTACGCGATAGGCACATTGGTCGAGCACCACCCGGGCGCCGACAGTTTCGCCCGGCACCAGCGCCTCGGGGAATTCGTGCGAATTGCGGTGCGTCAGGTTGAGTACGCCGTAGGAGATCAGCTCGGACGCGCCGTCGGGGTGCACGTCGCACAGCCGGATCGCGATGTTCGCTTGAGGCCGGTCCGACGAGACCCTGACCAGCACCTCCGGCGCGCCGACAATGTCGATCGCTTCGGTGAGCACCGGCTGGTCGAAACACACCGACAGCGCATCGTCGGGGCACTGATCTCCGGGCAGTTCCGGGCCGAAAGTGAAGGGAAAATATTCGCCACCGGCAAGGCCGCAGCTTTGCGGCGAAGCGACGATGATCGGCTTGCGGCCTTCTGGGATCAACTCGATGTCCTGCGTTTTGATCTCAGGCGACGGCCACACCGGTTCCGCGACCCAGCGCCCCGGCCGCTCGGGATGCCAGCGCGCGGGGCGGACGCTATCCATGACATAGGCGCGGTAGGCAGGATCGGCAACGACGCCGGTGTCGGTGCCCTTTAGCCAGCGGTCCCACCAGCGCAACGCCTCCTGCAGGAAGCCGATGCGCGGTTCAGGCGCCGCATAATGCGGGTATTTGTGGATCCACGGGCCGACGATGCCTTTGACCGGCGCCTCGATGTTGGCGGCGAGGTGGGAAATGGTGTTGCGATAGCCGTCATGCCAGCCGCCGATCGACAGCACGGCGGCTTGGATGGCGGAATAGTCCTCGCAGATCGAACCGCGCTTCCAATAGGCGTCGCGGTGCTGGTGCTGCAGCCAGAGCGGCGCCAGGAAGGGCTGGTTCTCCAGCCGGGTCAGCCACAGGTCACGCCAGCGATTGTCGCCGGCCAGCAGCGGATCCGGCGGCCGCGACGAATAGGACAGCATGGTCGAGGCCCAGCCGAAATTCTCGATCAGCAGGCAGCCGCCTTTGTAGTGGATGTCGTCGGCATAGCGATCGACGGTCGAGCACAGGCTGATGACGGCCTTCAGCGCCGGCGGCTGCTTGGCCGCAACCTGCAGGCAATTGAAGCCGCCCCAGGAGATGCCCATCATGCCGACATTGCCGTTGCACCAGGGCTGGGCCGCCGCCCAGGCGATCACGTCGCAGGCGTCCTGCAATTCCTGCTCGGAATATTCGTCGTCCATCAGCCCTTCGGAATCGCCGTTCCCGCGCATGTCGACGCGGATCGAGGCGTAGCCGTGGCCGGCGAAATAGGGATGCGTCAGCTGATCGCGAAAGATGGTGCCGTCGCGCTTGCGGTAGGGCAGATGCTCGAGGATCGCCGGCACCGGATCGTCGGCAGCATCGGCCGGCATCCATACCCGCGCCGACAGCCGGCAGCCATCCGGCATGACGATCCCCATGTCCGGAAATTCGACGACCTTGCGGGGAAATTCAGTGACGGTTTTCATGCGGGTATAACGCCCCGCAGCGATGGGACTTTCAATCGCCATTCGCGACTGGAGCAGAAAAATATGCGACCTGTCAGGGAGCGCGGCTATCGCAACTCGTCCAGCAGTTCGGGATGTTTTTCCAACAGCGTCATCAACTGAATGGTCGGGCCACTCGGCTCAATCAAACCCCGCTCGTATTTGTCGAAGGCGTTCTCGCCGACCTTGAACAGGGATCCCGCCTCGCGCTGCGACAGTTTGAGCTTGGTGCGCACGCGACGGATGGTGGCCGGTGCCGGAACGCCGTCGATCTTTTCTTTGAGGATGCGGAGCGCTGCGTCGACGACAGTCATGTCATCTCCGACATGGACGCCTTCGCTCCCCGACGGCGGGTAGTATCCCGGCAGGTCGACGGTCATGCTCTCGCCCTTATAGCTGACGGTGAACGGACGCACTCCACGCGTCAGCGTTTCTCCTGTTTCGGGAGAGATCATGGTATTCGTTTCATTATTTTCTTTCGTCGCCATAGTCACTTTTCCTTGAACGACATGACTGTGAATTCGGTCACCACGTCCGCCTGAAATTTCACGTAGAGAACCAAGTCGCGCGCCGGCACGTGATAGACATCTTGCCAGACACGATGATCCGCGAATGTCGTCATTGACTTTACAAACATTTTTCGCGTGATGCTGCCGATCACCTCGACTATACCGGCGCGATCAAAGCCTAGCCCAATGGCATCCCGCAAGGCGGACGTCGTGATTGCCAGCGTGTCGACAGAACCCTCGGCCTTGATTGCATCAAGATCGTAAGTGGGTCTGCGTTTCTCCATAACACTATATGCCACCATAAAGGGGGCAATTCAAGCGTTGAACTTTGCAGCATTCAGCTCAGCGGAATGTCGTTTTCGTCCTTGCTCGCCTGATAGGCGCCGGACAATTCGTCATAGCGTGCGGAGATTTTGCCGATCCGCGTTTCCAGCCGCTGGCGCTCGGCCTCGGGCAGCGATCGCACCATTCTGCGGATCGAAAAGCTCTTCCAGTAGGCGTTCTCGGCATTGTAGCCGCCGGGGTCGAGGGTGAAGACCTCCTTCAGGATATTCAGGTCGTGCGGGATGGCGAAGCTGTCGCGCGAATCCTCATGCGAAAACAGATAGTAGAAATTGTCGAAGCCGGTCCAGGTGATGGCCGACAGGCAGAGCGAGCAGGGTTCGTGCGTGGCGAGAAAAATGGCGTCCTTGGTGTCAACGCGCTCGGCCTTAGGCATTTCGTAGAACCGCTTCAGGCAGTGCACTTCGCCATGCCAGAGCGGGTTTTCCGTCTCGTTGTTGGTCTCGGCGAGCACCAGTGAGCGGTCGTCCTTGCGCAGGATCGCCGCGCCGAACAGCTTGTTGCCCTGGGAGACGCCTTCGGCCGTCTTCGGCACGATGTCATGCTCGATGACGTCGAGCAGTCGGTCGATCAGCGAGACGTCGGCCATCAGGCGGTTCCGTCGGGGAGATGGATCTCGTAAGCGTGCGAGAAATGGCACTCTTCGAGGTTGGAGCCGTCGCCACCGCGATCGACGACGAGAAAATCCTGGGACTCGCCGATCGGCATCAGCACGCCGTGCCACCGATTGCGCGGATAGTTCACCCCTTGTCCGGGTGCGGTGATGAAGGCGTGCGGCTCGCCCGGACCGTCGTCGCCATCATGGCAAACGATGACCAGGAACGGCCGTGGCGACAGCGGGATGAAAGCCTGGCTGCCGAACGGATGGCGCTCGACCATGGTGAGCTTCAGCGGAAAATCGTAAGGCGTGCCGCGCACCATGGAGATCAGCACGCGTGCATTCGGCCCTTGCGCTTCGGCGGTGGCGAGGTCGTGGTAGCGCTCGGCCTTGCCGCCATTGATCGGGTAGTGGTTGTCGCCGCCCATATCGATGACGTCACCGAATTCGGCGAAGTTCTCGCGGGTCAGCGGGCGCGCCACGATGCGGCTCATGGTGCGCGCCTCGCGACGCCGGCGCCGCCAAGCTTGGCATGCCGGTTGACGTCCTTGTAGAGCAGGTAGCGGAACTGGCCTGGACCGCCGGCATAGCAGGCCTGCGGGCAGAAGGCGCGCAGCCACATATAGTCGCCGGCCTCGACTTCGACCCAGTCCTGATTGAGGCGATAGACCGCCTTGCCCTCCAGCACGTAGAGCCCGTGCTCCATGACATGCGTCTCGGCGAAGGGGATGACCGCGCCCGGCTCGAGTGTAACGATGGTGACATGCATGTCGTGGCGCATGTCGGCCGGATCGACGAATCTCGTCGTCGCCCAGCGGCCTTCGGTGCCGGGCATCGGCGTGGGCGCAATGTCCTGTTCGTTGGCAAAGAAGGCTTGCGGAACATCAATACCTTCGACGGCGTCGTAAGCCTTGCGGATCCAGTGGAAGCGGACAGCAGCGCCGCTCTCGTTGCGAACGGTCCATCCGCTGGCCGGCGGCAGGAAAGCAAAGCCGCCCGGCTGCAGGACATGCTTCTTGCCGGCCAGCAAAACGGTCAGCTCGCCCTCGATCACGAACAAGGCGCCCTCGGCGCCGGCATCCGGTTCCGGCCGGTCGCTGCCGCCGCCGGGCGCGACCTCGACGATGTATTGCGAGAACGTCTCGGCAAACCCCGACAGCGGGCGCGACAGTACCCAGACGCGGGTCTTGTCCCAGAACGGCAGGGCGCTGGTGACGATGTCCTGCATCACGCCCCTTGGAATGACGGCATAGGACTCGGTGAAGACGGCGCGGCCGGTCAGCAGCTCGGTCTGGCCGGGGTGGCCGCCATGCGGCGCGTAATAGGTTCGGTCGGCCATTTTCATCGTATCCATCAGTTCAGAGCCTATTGCGGAAGCCAAAGCTTATTGCGGAAGCATGTCCTTGAGGCGGAGCAGTGCGATGCGCTCGACCTGTTTGCAGGCGGTGTCGAATTCAACGTCGTGGCTATTGCCGATGCGCGCCTCGAACTCCACCAGGATTTCCGCCTTGGTCTTGCCTTTCACCGCGACAATGAAGGGAAAGCCAAAGGAAGTGACGTAGGCGGCATTGAGTTTTGAGAACAGCTCGCGCTCCTTGTCGGTCAGCGCGTCGAGCCCGGCGGAAGCCTGTTCCCTGGCCGATTCCGCCGTCAGCCGCTTGGCCTGCGCCAATTTGCCGGCAAGGTCGGGATGGGCGTTGAGCACGGAGAGCCGCTCGGCCTCGCTGGCGCTGCGAAAGATACGGCACAATGCATTATGGAGGCCGCCGGCACTGTCATGCGCCGGGCCGAGTTCCAGCTTGTAGGCGCGCTCGGCGATCCACGGCGAATGCTCGAACACGCCGCCGAAAGCCTGGACGAAAGCCTCGAATTCCATTTTCGACGGGCGCAGCGCCGGCGGCCGGAACGGATGGGTCCCTTGCCAGTGCCTGGCGATGTCGATGCGCCGTGCCAGCCAGACCTTGTCGTGCGATTTGACGTACTCGACGAAGCGCTTGAGCGCCGCGACCCGGCCCGGCCGGCCGACGAGACGGCAGTGTAGGCCGATATTCATCATGCGCGGCCGTCCTGCCTTGCCCTCGGCATAGAGCGTGTCGAAACTATCCCTGAGATAGGCGAAGAACTGGTCGCCCGAGTTGAAGCCCTGCGGCGTGGCGAAACGCATGTCGTTAGCGTCGAGCGTGTAGGGGATGATGAGCTGCGGCTTTGCCGACCCGTCCGGCCCATTATGCTCGAACCAGTAAGGCAGTTCGTCGTCATAGGTGTCCGACACATAGTCGAAGCCGCCTTCTTCCGCCGCCAGCCGCACGGTGTTGATCGACGTGCGGCCGGTGTACCAGCCGGTCGGCCGTGCCCCTGTCACCTCGTAGTGCAGGCTAACAGCCTTTTCCATGTCGCGGCGCTCATCCTCCGGCGTATGGTCGCGATAGTCGATCCATTTCAGCCCGTGCGAGGCGATTTCCCAGCCGGCCTCCTGCATCGCGGCGACCTGGTCGGGCGAACGCGCCAGCGCTGTGGCGACGCCGTAGCAGGTGACCGGCACCTCAGCCTCGGTGAACAGGCGCAGCAACCGCCAGAAGCCGGCGCGCGCGCCATATTCGTAGATCGATTCCATGTTCCAGTGGCGCTGCCCGGGCCAGGGTGCAGCGCCGACGATCTCGGACAGGAAGGCTTCCGAAGCCTTGTCGCCGTGCAGGACGCAGTTCTCGCCGCCCTCCTCGTAATTGACGACGAACTGCACCGCCACATGCGCCCCGCCAGGCCATTTCGGATCCGGCGGATTGGCGCCGTAGCCGCGCATGTCTCGTTCGTAACGCATTGTCGCTCCTGCCGAATGGTGTGATCAGGATAATCGAAAGGGCCGCTTGCGCATTCCCCCGAAAATTTTGAAAGTGTTTTTGCAGCACTCCGCTCGACCGGGACTTATGCATCGCCTTTAATTGGCGCACAATTCGTCAAACATGTTCGTGTGTACCGGGAATGGGAGCAGCCAGTGGCGGAAACGTCGAAAGCCGAAGGCGGACGTCTGACGACTCATGTCCTCGACACCGCGACCGGCAGGCCGGCGGCAGGTCTGTCGATCGAGCTGTACCGCATCAACGACGACATGCGGACGCATCTGAAGACGGCGGTCACCAATGCCGACGGCCGCTGTGACGCGCCGCTGCTTGCCGACGCGGAATTCCGCACCGGCGAATACGAGCTGGTCTTCGCGGCCGGCGACTATCTGCGCCGCCAGGGATTGAGGCTGCCGGAACCGGCCTTCCTCGACAGCGTGCCGATCCGCTTCGGCATGGCCGAGCCGGTGCACTATCATGTGCCACTGCTCATATCGCCCTACGGCTATTCGACCTACCGGGGGAGTTGAGACATGACGAGGCTCAAAACACGCAATGAGATACGCTTTATCCTCAATGGCGAGAATGTTGCGCTGACCAGGGTGGCGCCCGACGAGACTTTGCTCGACTGGCTACGGCTCGAGCGCTCGCTGCGCGGCACCAAGGAAGGCTGCGCCGAGGGTGATTGCGGCGCTTGCACGGTGCTGGTCGGAAGGCTCTCGGCCGGCCGGCTGGTCTATGAAAGCGTCAATGCCTGCATCCGCTTCCTCGGCTCGCTCGATGGCACTCATGTCGTGACCGTCGAGCATCTGCGCGGTGACGGCGATAGGCTGCATCCGGTGCAGCAGGCGATGGTCGATTTCCACGGCTCGCAATGCGGCTTCTGCACGCCGGGCTTCGTCATGTCGCTTTACGCCCTGTGGATGCGGTCGCCTGAGCCTTCGGATGCAGCCATCGAAAAGGCGCTGCAGGGCAATCTGTGCCGCTGCACCGGCTACGAGGCGATCGTCCGCGCCGCGCGCGCCATCTCCAGCTACGGCAAGGCGGCGAAGGACCCGCTGGCGGCGGAGCGCGAGGCCATCACGGCCAAGCTTGCGGCCATGAAAGACGGGTCGCGTATCGAGATCGGTGCCGGCAAGCAGCGGCTGATCGTGCCCGCGAATACAGACGATCTCGCCGCCGTGCTCGATAAGGAGCCGGGCGCTACCATCGTTGCCGGTTCGACCGATGTCGGCCTGTGGGTGACCAAGCATATGCGCGAGATTTCGCCGGCGATCTTCATCGGCAATCTCGACGGGCTCTGCGCGGTTTCCGAAGACAAGGGCATCATTTCGATCGGTGCTGGTGTCACCTACACCGAGGCGTTCTCGACGCTGGCGAAACGCATCCCGGCGCTGGGCCCGCTGTTCGATCGCATCGGCGGCGATCAGGTGCGCAATATGGGCACGATCGGCGGCAACATCGCCAACGGCTCGCCGATCGGCGACACGCCGCCGCCGCTGATCGCACTCGGTGCGCGGCTGACGCTGCGCCGGGGCAACAAGCGGCGGACGATACCGCTCGAAGATTTCTTCATCGCCTATGGCAAGCAGGACCGGCAGGCGGGCGAATTCGTCGAGACCGTGCATGTCCCGGTGCCGGGCCGAGACATGAAATTCGCCGTCTACAAGATCACCAAGCGCCGTGACGAGGACATCACCGCAGCACTTGGCGCGTTCCTGCTGACGCTGGCCAGGGATGGCACGGTGGCGGATATCCGCATCGCCTATGGCGGCATGGCGGCAACGCCGAAGCGGGCTTTCGGCGTGGAAAGGGCGTTGCTCGGCAGGCCTTGGACCGAGGCGACAGTCGAGGCGGCGATGGCCGAATATGCCAGGGATTTCACCCCGCTGACCGACATGCGGGCGAGCGCCGAATACCGGGCGTTGGCGGCACGGAACCTGCTGTTGCGCTTCTTCGCCGAGACCAGCGGCACCAAGGCGCCGATCCAGATATCGCGCCACGAGGCGGCGTGATGAGCTTGTATATTACCTCAGGCAAACAGACAGCCGAACGATCACGAGTAGCGTCCTTCTCCCCGTTTACGGGGAGAAGATGCCGGCAGGCAGATCAGGGGCGGCGCCGTCCTCGATCGATATTCGCAAGCTCGTCAACGTCAACGCTGCCCCTCATCCGGCCCTTCGGGCCACCTTCTCCCCGTGGACGGGGAGAAGGGAGGAGAGGCGCGCCATGACCCGCCACGCTCCCAACCTCAGGGCACAGAAAATCGCTGGTGGCGTTGCCACCGACCAGCGCCATGATTCCGCGCACAAGCATGTCCGCGGCACGGCCGTCTATATCGACGACATGCCGGAATCATCAGGCACGCTGCATGGCTGCCTCGGGCTTTCGACGGCCACGCACGCCACCATCACCAGCATGGACCTATCCGCGGTGCGCGCAGCGCCCGGTGTCGTCGACGTGCTGACGGCAAAGGATGTGCCGGGCGAAAACGACATTTCGCCGACCGGCCGTCACGACGAACCGGTGCTGGCCGACGGCGAGGTGCAGTTCTTCGGCCAGCCGATCTTCTGCGTCATCGCCGAAACCCGCGAGCAGGCGCGGCGAGCGACAAGGCTGGCCAAGGTCGAATACAAGGAATTGCCCTTCGTCACCGACATCGGCGTCCTCGATCCCAGGAAGGACAAGCTGGTCACGCCGCCGCTGACCCTGAGGCGCGGCGATGCCGCGGCTGCGATCAACGCGGCGCCGCGCCGGCTGAAGGGAAAAATGCGCATCGGGGGCCAGGACCATTTTTATCTCGAAGGCCAGATCGCCATGGCCATTCCCGGCGAGGATCAGGACGTCACCATTTATTCCTCGACCCAGCATCCGAGTGAAATCCAGCACATGGTCAGCCATGCGCTCGGCGTGCCGAGCCATGCCGTCACGGTCGAGATCCGCCGGATGGGCGGCGCTTTCGGCGGCAAGGAAACGCAGGGCAACCAGTTTGCAGTATTGGCCGCTATCGCCGCGAAGAAACATCATCGCGCCGTGAAAATCCGGCCCGACCGTGACGACGACATGATCGCCACCGGCAAGCGCCACGACTTCCTCGTCGATTATGAGGTCGGCTTCGACGACGAGGGCAATATTCTCGGCGTCGACTTTATGTTCGCGGCGCGTTGCGGCTTCTCGGCGGACCTTTCAGGCCCGGTCACCGACCGTGCGCTGTTCCATTGCGACAACACCTATTTCTGGCCAGCGGTTCATGCTCAGTCGGCGCCGCTTTACACCAACACCGTGTCGAACACCGCCTTCCGCGGCTTCGGCGGGCCGCAAGGCATGGTCGGCGCCGAGCGTGTCATCGAAGAGGTCGCCTTTGCCGTCGGCAAGGACCCGCTCGAGATTCGCAAGAAGAACTTTTATGGCGCCAGCGACCGCAACGTCACGCCCTACCACCAGACGGTCGAGGACAACATCGTCCACCGCATCGTCGCCGACCTGGAGGCAAGTTGCGACTATGCAAGGCGCCGCCGCACCATCGAATCCTTCAACGCCAACAGTCGCTTCATCAAGCGTGGATTGGCGCTGACGCCGGTCAAGTTCGGCATCTCGTTCACCGCCACCCACTACAATCAGGCCGGCGCGCTGGTGCATGTCTACACCGACGGTTCGGTGCATCTGAACCATGGCGGCACCGAGATGGGGCAGGGGCTCTACGTCAAGGTGGCGCAGGTGGTGGCGGAAGAATTCCAGATCGACCTCGACCAGGTAAAGATCACCGCGACGACAACCGGCAAGGTCCCGAACACCTCGGCGACCGCCGCATCGTCCGGTTCCGACCTCAACGGTATGGCGGCGCAAAACGCGGCCCGGCAGATTAAGGAGCGGTTGACCGACTTCGCAGCCGAAAAATACCAGGTGGCGCGCGATCAGGTGCTGTTCCTGCCCAACCGGGTGCGTATCGGCAACCAGGAGATCGCCTTCGCCGATCTCGTCAGGCAGGCCTACATGGCGCGCATCCAGCTTTCGGCGGCGGGCTTCTACAAGACGCCGAAAATCCATTGGAATCGCGACAAGGGCGAGGGCCGTCCCTTCTATTATTTCGCCTATGGCGCCGCCTGCTCGGAAGTCTCGGTCGATACGCTGACAGGCGAATACATGGTCGAGCGCACAGACATCCTGCACGAGACCGGCCGCTCGCTGAACCGCGCCATAGACCTCGGCCAGGTCGAGGGCGGCTTCATCCAGGGCATGGGCTGGCTGACGACGGAGGAACTGTGGTGGGACGACAAGGGCCGGCTACGCACCCATGCGCCGTCGACCTACAAGATTCCGCTCGCCTCGGACCGGCCGAAGATCTTCAACGTGACGCTGGCCGACTGGCCTGAGGCACACGAGCCGACGGTGCACCGCTCGAAGGCGGTCGGCGAGCCGCCGCTCCCGCTCGGCATGTCGGTGCTGCATGCGTTGTCCGATGCGGTGGCAAGCGTTGCCGACCACCGGATTTGCCCGCGCCTCGACCCGCCGGCGACGCCGGAGCGGGTGCTGATGGCGATCGAACGGCTGAAGCGGGAAGCCAAGACCGGCACCTGAGCCCGGCCTCGGAAATCCCTGAAAGCGTGCAATCCGAGTCGAAAACTCTATATTTCCCGATGGAAAGCGAAACATGACCTCGAAAGTGCAAAGCCTGAAAGCCTTTCTTGCCGGTGCCGGTCGGGTCGCCCTGGTCGAGGTTGCCGGGACAAAAGGCTCGACCCCACGCGACAAAGGCGCCTTCATGCTCGTCTCGGGCGCGGCGATTTTTGGCACGATCGGCGGCGGCCAGCTCGAATACATGGCAATCGATAAGGCGCGGCAACTGCTTTTCTCCCCCCTTGAGGGGGAGATGGCCGCGGAGCGGCCAGAGGGGGTCGTCTCAGAAGGCACGGCCAAAGCGTCGAGCACTGCCGCGGCGACCCCACCCGACGGCTTCGCCGCCACCCTCCCCTCAAGGGGGAGGGTTGTCCGCGCCACGCTCGACATCCCGCTCGGGCCAGAAATTGGCCAGTGCTGTGGCGGCAGGGTCGAGGTGTCGATTCGGTTGGTCGATAAGGCCCTCGAAGCCGAGCTTGTCGCGGCGGCGGACGCCGAGCAGGCGCAGCTGCCGCATGTCTACATCTTCGGCGGCGGCCATGTCGGCCATGCACTGGCTTCGGCGGTGGCCTTGCTGCCGGTACGTGTTGTCGTTGTCGAGACGCGGGCCGAGGCGCTGGACAGCATGCCGGACACGGTCGAAACCTGTCTGACGCCTATGCCGGAGTCGATGGTGCGGAATGCGCCTGTTGGCGCCGCCTTCGTCGTCCTTACCCATGACCACGCACTGGATTTCCTGATCGTCGCCGAGGCACTGAAACGCCGGGATGCCGCCTATGTCGGCATGATCGGCTCGAAGACCAAGAAGGCGACGTTCAGGAGCTGGTTCCTGAAGTCGGCGGACGGCAGCGAGGCGGAATTTGCCCGCCTCGTCTCGCCGATCGGCGGCGAAACGGTTAAGGACAAGCGTCCGCAAGTGATCGCGGCACTCGCCGCAGCCGAGATCATGACGGCGCTGGCCGCCCATGCTGGCGCGCGAGCCGCTCCGCACCCCGCCTCTCGTGGCAAGGCAATGGCCGGCTGACGGCTAATATCCCGCCGAGCTGCATTTTTCGTGCAGGCGCGCTTCCATAGCGTGCTGCTCAGATCGGCCGCTTCAGGCCCAGATGGTCGCGCAGCGTGGTGCCTTCATAGTCCTTGCGGAACAGGCCGCGCCGCTGCAGCTCCGGCACGACAAGCGTGGCAAAGGCATCGAGCTCACCAGGAAAATAAGATGGCATGACGTTGAAACCGTCAGCCGCGCCGCCCTCGAACCGTGCCTCGAGCTCGTCGGCGATCTGGACCGGCGTGCCGACGACGCGCCAATGGCCGCGCGCGCCGGCGAAATGACGCGCAAGCTGCCGGATGGAGAGGTTGTCCCGGCGCGACTGCTCGATAACGAGGGCTTGCCGGCTCTGCATGCCTTCGCTGGCCGGCAGCTCCGGCAACGGTCCATCGATGGGGTAGCGCCACAGATCGGAAATGCTGAGATAGCTGGAAAGCAGCGCCACGCCGACATCGTCGGGGATCAACTCCTGCAATTCCTCGTATTTTTCCTGTGCTTCAGCCTCGGTTTCCGCCACGACTGGTGCGACGCCGGGCATGATCTTGATGTCATCAGGCTCACGCCCATAGGCCGTCAGACGCCGCTTGAGATCGTCGTAGAATGCCTTCGCCTCCTCGAATGTCTGTGCCGCCGTGAACGCGACGTTAGCGGTTCGCGCGGCAAGATCCCTGCCCTCCTCCGATGCTCCGGCCTGAACCATGACCGGTGCGCCTTGCGGCGAGCGCGGCAGGTCGAGTGGGTCGCGCACCGAAAAGCTTCTGCCGTCGTGGCCAGGTCCGGAAACCCCGTCGAGCTTGCCTCGCCAGAGTGCGGTAACCACGGCAGCGAATTCACGCGCGCGCTCATAACGGTCGGCATGCGGGCGCAGGCCGGTCGAGCCGAAATTGGCCGCCTCGATGTGGCTGGCCGAGGTGACCAAGTTCCAGCCGGCGCGCCCGCCGCTCAGATGGTCGAGCGACAAGAAGGTTCGCGCCAGCCCGTAAGGCTCGTTGTAGCTCGTCGACGCCGTGGATACGAGACCGATGCGGCTTGTCTGGACCGCAAGAGCCGAAAGTAGGCTGATCGGTTCGAAGCCGATCGAGCGTGACGTTTGGCTGGCAATGTTGACATTGGCCTCGCGCACGCCGGCGGCGTCCTCGCAAAACAGTAGGTCGAATTTCGCCGCCTCCGCCGTCCGCGCCAGCTGGATGTAGTGCTCGATGTCGACGCCCGCTGTCACATGCGCTCTTGGGTGGCGCCAGGCGGCGATGTGGTGGCCTGTCGCCCACAGAAAGGCACCGAGCTTCATCTGACGAGCGGTCATTGTCCCTCCTCCCCGGTAAGTCCGAGATGGGAGCGCAGCGTGGCATTGCGATAATCCGGCTGAACAAGGCCGCGGCGACGAAGCTCCGGCAGCACGTGATCGACTAAGTCGTCGAGCACAGACAGCACCGGCGGCATGAGTATGTTGAAACCGTCGCAGCTTTTTGACCGGAAAAGCTCTTCCAACCTGTCCGCGATTAGGTCCGGCCCCGCGGCGATTTCAGCACCCGGCGCGACGTTCATCAGCACCTTTATCGCGCCCGGACCGCGCCCGAACGCCAGCGCGCGGCGCTTCAGATCGTCGGCCTTCGCGCCCGCGACCGATGGCTCGTCCAGCAGGATGACATCGGCGACGCGGGCGCCGATGTCCATGTCCGGCTCCGACAGACCAGATACGACGAGCGCCGGTGTGTCCTGCGGCGAGCGTGCAACGTTCAGCGGCCCGCGCACAGAGAAAAACTCGCCCTTGTGGTCGAGCAGGTGCATCTTTTCGGGATCGAAGAAGCGGCCATCGCTTTTGTCGAACAGCAGGGCATCCGCATCCCAGCCGCGCCACAAGCCGTGAACGATACCGATGAATTCCTCCGCGCGTCGGCGAAAATCATCGCCGGAAAACCCTTCCGGCCGGCTGAAATTGGCCGCCTCGCGCAGATCCGGCGTCATCGTCGCGTGCCAGCCGGCACGGCCATGGCTGATATTATCGAGCGATGCGAAACGGCGCGCCAGATTGTAGGGCTGGTGGGCGACCGTCGACGCCGCGGCGACCAGGCCGATCCTGCTGGTCACCGTCGCCAGCGCCGCCAGCAGGGTCGTCGCTTCGAAGGGCAGTTGCCGGTTTGGTGCGTCGCCGCCTGAAACCGGCGCTGAATCGGCAAGCAGCACCATGTCCAGCCCGGCCGCTTCGGCCTTTTGCACGAACCGAGCCAGAAGGCTGAAATCCGCGCCGCCGGCTAGCGGCTCGTTGGAAGGAGCATTTCCCGGCAACAAGGAAACGGCGAGATGCATTGTGGGGCCGGTGCCCATCGATAGTCCTTGCAAGGCGAAAGTTCTACCAGAACTATGTTCGCCACCTCCAGGGATGGCAACCGGTTGCGCTGGTCCAGCAAGCCGTCACTTGCCGGCCAGAATATCCTTGATCAGCCGTTGGCAGCGCTCGGCCATGAAGTCGAGCAGCAGCCGCACCTTCGGGTCCTGCAGCTTCTTGTGCGGGTAGACGGCGGCGAACTGCACCGGCGTCGGCGGCGTGTCGGGCAGGATCACCTTCAGCCGCCGGTCGCGGATGAACGGCTCGACCTCGAAGCGCGGCTTATTGATGATGCCGCGGCCGGAAAGCGCCCAGCCGGTCAGCACGTCGCCATCGTCCGTGTCATAAGGCCCATGCACTTCGAATTTCCGCGGGCCGTCGGCCGTCTGCAGCGTCCAGACGTATTCGCGTGCGCCGGCGTAGCGCAGCATCAGGCAGTCGTGCTTCTTGCCGATCAGTTCCTGCGGCTCGGTCGGCTCACCGCGCGCCTCCAGATATTTCGGCGCCGCCACCAGCACCCGTTCGCACTCCATGATGCCGCGCATCCTAAGGCTGGAATCCTCGATGATGCCCAGCCGGAAGGCGACATCGATGCCTTCCTTCATGATGTCGACATTGTGGTCTGAAAGCCTCAGCCGCACCTCGATGTCTGGGTATTTGTCGTGGAAATCGGGGATTCCCGACGCCACCAGCCGCCGGCCGAGGCCAAGCGGCGCTGTCACCTTGATGGTGCCACGCGGCTGGCCGGACAAGGCGCTGACCGCGGCTTCCGCCTCGGTAATGGCTTCCAGCACCTGCTTGGCGCCGGAGTAGAACACGGTGCCGTGCTCGGTCGGCATCAATTGCCGCGTCGTGCGGTTGAACAGCCTGACACCAAGGTGCTTCTCGAGTTCCTTGATGCGGTTGGAAGCGACCGCCGGCGAGATGCGCATGTCGCGGCCCGCCGCCGACAGATTGCCGAGCTCGACGACGCGGACGAAGACGGCGATGTTGTCGAGATAGGCCATGCGGCTTTAGGGCTCTCATGCGGCTGCGTAGGGGTAACCCTAGTATTTTCCAATTTTTTTTGAAAGTCATCGTGCAGCTCGGCCCTTTCCGTTTGCGCTCCAGTCCGTAAAGTCACCCGATCGGCAGGGACGACTTTTCAATGATGGATTTCGCGATTTTCTGGGACTGGCTGAGTTTCGCCGTGCGCTGGCTGCATGTCGTCACCAGCATAGCCTGGATCGGCTCGTCCTTCTATTTCGTCGCGCTCGATCTTGGCTTGCGCCAGCGTCCGGGCATGCCTTTCGGCGCCTTCGGCGAGGAATGGCAGGTGCATGGCGGCGGCTTCTACCACATCCAGAAATATCTGGTGGCTCCGGCCGAAATGCCCGAGCACCTGACCTGGTTCAAATGGGAATCCTACGCCACCTGGCTGTCCGGCTTTGCCATGCTGTGCGTCGTCTACTATGCCGGGGCGGATCTCTTCCTGATCGATCCCAATGTGCTCGCCATGTCGGTGCCTACAGGCATCTTGCTGTCGCTGGCGACGATCGGCGTTGGCTGGGTGGTCTACGATCTCTTATGCCGTTCGCCGCTTGGCAGGAGCGACACCGGCCTGATGCTGGTGCTCTATGGCGTGCTGGTGTTCATCGCCTGGGGTCTTACCCATCTGTTCACCGGCCGCGCCGCTTTCCTGCATCTTGGCGCCATCACCGCGACGATCATGTCGGCCAATGTCTTCATGGTCATCATTCCGAACCAGAAGATCGTCGTCGCCGACCTGATCGCCGGCCGCAAGCCCGACCCGAAATACGGCAAGATCGCCAAGCAGCGCTCGCTGCACAACAATTACCTGACGCTGCCCGTTCTGTTCCTGATGCTGTCGAACCACTACCCGCTGGCGTTCGGCACCGAGTTCAACTGGGTAATCGCCTCGCTGGTTTTCACCATCGGCGTGTTGATCCGGCACTATTTCAACACGATGCATGCGCGCAAGGGTAACCCGACCTGGACCTGGCTGGCTGCCGCTGTCCTGTTCGTCATCATTATCTGGCTGTCAACGGTGCCGAAAGTGCTGACCGGCGAAGTCAAGGCGTCCTCGGCGGCACAGGTCTATGTCGCCTCGGCGCACTTTCCCGCAGTGCGCGACACGGTGCTTGGCCGCTGCTCGATGTGTCATGCGCAGGAGCCATCCTACGAGGGCATCTATCACGCGCCGAAAGGTGTGATGCTCGACACGGACGCCGGTATCGCCGAGCAAGCCCGCGAGATCTACCTGCAGGCTGGCCGCAGCCACGCGATGCCGCCCGCCAACGTCACCCATATCACCGACAATGAGCGGGCGCTGCTGGTGGCATGGTTCGAGGAGGCGGAGAAATAAGCATGACCAGCACGCTCCTGCGCGGCCGCACGCTGTCCTTCCTGCGCTGGCCTGAGACCGTCGACGACCATTGCGCCTGGCGCTACGAGGATGACGGCGGCCTGCTGCTCCGCGACGGCCGGATCGTTGCCGCAGGCGCCTATGCCGACGTCGAGAAAAAAGCTGATGAAGGCGTAAAAAAGATCGACCACCGCCCGCACCTGCTGCTGCCGGGCTTCATTGACGCGCATGCGCATTTTCCGCAGATGCAGGTTATCGCTTCCTACGGCGCCGAGCTGCTAGACTGGCTGAACACTTACACCTTTCCCGAGGAAACCAAATTCCAGAACGCCCAGCATGGCCGCCGCATCGCCAGGCTGTTCCTCGACGAGATGGTGCGTCATGGCACGACGACAGTCGCCGCCTATTGCTCGGTCCACAAGGGGTCGGCCGAAGCGTTCTTCGCCGAGTCGCATGACCGCAACATGCTCAACATCGCCGGCAAGGTGATGATGGACCGAAACGCGCCGGAGGGCGTGCTCGACACAGCGCAGTCGGGCTATGACGACAGCAAGGCGCTGATTAAGGAGTGGCATGGCAAGGGGCGCCAGCACTATGCCATCACGCCGCGCTTCGCCATCACCTCCTCGCCCGAACAGTTGGAAATGGCGGGCGCGCTCTGCCGCGAATATCCTGATCTGCACATGCAGACGCATCTGTCGGAAAACCACGCCGAGATCGCCTTTACGCTGCAACTCTACCCGCAGGCACGCGACTATACCGATGTTTACGAGCGCTATGGGCTGCTCGGGCGCAAAAGCCTGTTCGGCCACTGTATCCATCTGTCGGAACGCGAGGCGGATGCGCTTTCGGACTCAGGTTCAGTGGCGGTGTTCTGCCCGACCTCGAACCTGTTTCTCGGCTCGGGCTTGTTCAATTACCAGCGCTACCGCACGCGTTACAAAGCCCTCCGAATCGCCGCCGCCACCGATGTCGGCGGCGGCACCAATTACTCGATGCTGCGCACCATGGACGAGGGTTATAAGGTGATCGCGCTGAACGGCGAAAAGCTCAACCCGTTCCAGTCGTTCTGGCAGCTCACCCGCGGCAATGCCGAGGCGCTGTCGGTCGTGGAAAGAATCGGCACGCTGGACCAAGGCAGCGATGCCGATATCATCGTCCTCGACGCCCGCGCCACGCCGGCCATGCGGCTGCGGATGGAGACGGCGGACACGCTGGCGGAGGAGCTGTTTCTGCTGCAAACGCTGGGCGACGACCGCGCCGTGCGCGAGGTCTATGTCGCCGGGCGGGTGATGAAAAGCGATCTGGGACTTAACGTCGGGCCATGAAGTAATCGGTGGGTTCAATCATGACAGTGCGCCAGCCCAAGCTGATCGGAATGGTCGGAGGAATGAGCTGGGAGTCCAGCGCCCTGTATTACCGTCTGCTGAATGCGGCTGCACACCGCCGCCTCGGCGGCCATCACAATGCGCGATCCGTGCTGTTCACGCTCGATTTCGACGAACTCAACACCATGGCTTCCATGGGTCGATGGGACAGGGTCAGTGAGAGAGTTGCCGAAGCCGCCCGGTGCCTGGAAAGAGCCGGGGCAGACTTCGTGATAATCACAGCGGTAACCCCGCACTCGGTTGCCGATCAGGTTGAGGCCGCAATCGGTATTCCGCTGCTCCATCTGGCCGATCCGACTGCAGTTGCGATCCGCAACGGGGGCTTCTCGCGCGTTGGACTTTTGGGAACCCGATACACGATGGAGATGGATTTCTTCAGGCATCGGCTCCGGGACCGTCATGGCCTCGATGTGATCACGCCGCCACAGGAGCAGCGCATCGCTCTGCACCGGATCATCGTTGACGAGTTGACCTTGGGCGCCGTCGAGGACGCCTCCAAGGCGGCGCTCCTGCAAATGGCGCGTGATCTCCAGGCCCAGGGCGCGGAAGCGATCATCGTCGGCTGCACCGAACTGCCGCTTCTGCTCGACACGGACGACTATCCTGTACCAGCCTTCGACGTAACGGTTCTTCATGCCGAGGCCGCGGTCGATCTGGCGCTGGAGACGGATCCGCGTGAAGCATCCGAGGCTTGACCCGGCGGCAGCCATCGGTCAAAGCGTGCGAGTTGATAGGGGAACGATATGGCTGCTGCGGACGACATCGCTCTGATCAAGAAACAGGAAGCCACGCTTGTCTTCCCCGTCTTCGACGAGGCTGTCGCCTTCAAGATCGGCTCGGCGATCCGCGACCGGGCACTAGCCGAGAACCTGCCGATCATCGTCGATATCAGAACCTTCGACCGGCCACTGTTCTACGCGGCGATGCCAGGCTCGAATGCCTCCAATCCGGACTGGGCGCGGCGCAAGACCAACGTCGTGCGGCGGTTTTTGAGAAGCACCTACCGCCTGGTGCTGGAGCAACAGCGCCCCGACCGCAGCTTCAAACCCGGTGAGGGGCTCGACATATCAGACTATGTGCTGGCCGGTGGTGGCTTTCCCATAACGGTCAAAGGTGCCGGCGTGATCGGTGTGATCGCGGTCTCGGGCCTGCCGGAGCGTGAGGATCACGGCGTCGTCGTCGACGCGCTGTGCAGCCATCTCGGCGTCGACGGGCGTGAGCTGGCACTACCGCCGGAAGCAAAATGACCGCGCTCGATCCCAGGCCCTTCCTCACCGCCATCTTCAATGCCGCCGTCGCCGCCGCCGATCCCCAGAGGACCATCAGGGATCATCTGCCGGCAACGCCGAAAGGGCGCACCATCGTCATCGGCGCAGGCAAGGGCTCGGCGCAAATGGCGGCGGCCTTCGAAAGGGTGTGGGACGGGCCGATAGAAGGGCTGGTCGTCACCCGTTACGGCTATGGCGCGACCTGCCAGCGCATCGAGATCATCGAGGCGGCGCACCCGGTGCCGGATGCCGCCGGTCTCGAGGCCTCGCGCCGGCTACTCGAAAAGGTGCAGGGCCTGACCGCGGACGATCTGGTCGTGGCGCTCATCTCAGGCGGCGGCTCGGCGCTGCTGCCGTCGCCTGCCGAAAGTCTGACGCTGGCCGACGAGATCGCCGTCAACGAGGCGCTGCTTGCCTCCGGCGCACCGATCGCCGCCATGAACACCATCCGCAAGCATGTTTCCACGATCAAGGGCGGCAGGCTGGCGGCAGCTGCCTATCCGGCAAAGGTGGTGTCGCTAGTGGTCTCCGATATTCCGGGCGACAATCCGGCGCTGGTTGCTTCCGGTCCGACCGTTCCCGATTCCGGCAACCGCCAAGAGGCGCTGGCATCGATCGCCGCCTATGGCATGAAGCTGCCGGCTTCGGTGATGGCGCATATCAATTCGCCGGCCGCCGATGCGCCGCGCGTCGATGATCCGCGTTTTTCGCGCAACGAAGTGCATCTGATCGCCTCGGCCGGCGTATCGCTGGACGCGGCCGCAGCCGAAGCCAGGCGCCAAGGTATCGAGGCGGTCATCCTCTCCGATTCTATTGAGGGCGAGGCGCGCGAGGTCGGCGGTGTCCACGCCGCGATCGCGCGCGAGGTGGCGACGCGCAACCGGCCATTCCCAAAGCCGGTGCTGATCCTGTCGGGCGGCGAGACGACGGTCACCTTGCGGGCGAAAGGCAAGGGCGGCCGCAACAGCGAGTTTCTGCTCGCCTTCGCCATCGGCATCAGCGGTATGGATGGCATTAATGCACTGGCCGCTGACACCGATGGCATCGACGGTTCGGAGGACAATGCCGGCACCTTCGCCGACGGTTCGACGGTTTCGCGGATGCGGACCGTGGGCGTCGATGCCAAAGCGATGCTTGCCGGCAACAATGCCTGGACGGCATTCAACGCCGTCGGCGATCTCTTCGTGCCCGGCCCGACCGGGACGAACGTCAATGATTTGAGGGCCATATTGATCAGATAGGCTCAGGCAGCCATCAGCGTCTTCACCGCCTTCATATCCTTCAGGAACCGCTCGCGTTCGGCCTGTTTGTCCGCCGGCTCGCGGATGCGCAGGATAAAGGACGGGTGGATTGTGACGAACACACGCAAGCCATCCTCGCGCTCCACGACCGCGCCGCGCATCTTCATGATCGGAACAACTTTGCCGAGCAGAGACTGCGCAGCCGTTGCGCCGAGCGCCACCGCCAGATTGGGCTTTATCAGATCGAGCTCCTTGTCGAGCCACCAGCGGCAGGCCTGCACTTCGCCGGCATTCGGCTTGGAGTGGATGCGCCGCTTGCCGCGCGGCTCGAATTTGAAATGCTTGACCGCATTGGTGACATAGACTTTCAGCCGATCGACGCCGGCGTCGTCCAGGATGGCGTCGAAGACCTTACCGGCCGGCCCGACGAAAGGTTTGCCGGCCAGATCCTCCTGGTCGCCGGGCTGTTCACCGACGAAGATCACCTTGGCCTTATCAGGCCCTTCGCCGAACACGGTCTGCGTCGCGTTGCGCCACAGCGGACAGCGACGGCAGGCTTTCGCCACTTCGCTGAGTTCAGGGATGGTGCTTGCGCCATCGTCTTCCGCCGTCTCAGGCAATTCACGGTTGGGCCAGCGTCTTGCCTGCACCTTGGCGTGGTGCGGCGCGGGAGTTGTCTGCATCTTGGCAATCATGGCTGATGCGGCCTTGTCCGCTGCTGCGATCAGATGCGGAATGAGCGAAACCCCGGAAAGGTTCCTTCAAATAGCCCGGACCCCGGAGAATGACCGGCGATGCGATCGCCTCACACCTCGTGCAGATAGAGGTGATAATCCAACTCGCTGACCGTGCGCGCCACCCGCAGATATTCGGCTTGCTTGATTGCCACGAATGTCCGGTGCAGGTCTTCCCCCAGTGCCCCTTTGAGGAATGTCGAGGCCCTTGCCGCCTCGATCGCCGCGCGCCAGTCCACCGGCATGGTGGTGCGCGTGATTGCCGATTCGTAGCCATTGCCGGTGGTTTCGGGGCCGGGATCGAGGCCTTCGTCGAGGCCCTTAGTGATGCCGGCCAGCACAGTTGCCGCCACCAGATAAGGGTTGGCGTCGACGCCCGACGGCCGGTGCTCGATGCGCCGGTTTTTCGCATCGCCTGCCGGCACGCGCAATGCCACCGAGCGGTTGTTGACGCCCCAGGTCGGCGCCACCGGCGCATAGGATTGCGAAACAAAACGCCGCCATGAATTGGCATGCGGCGCAAACACCAGCATCGATTCGGCCATGGTCTGAATGAGGCCGCCCAGTCCGCGCAGCAGCGGCAAGGACCAAGACTCGCCGCTGGCCTCAGTGAAGACGTTCTTGCCGGCCTTGTCCTGCAGCGAGACATGGAAATGCATGCCGGAGCCGGCATATTTCTCGATCGGCTTGGCCATGAAGCAAGCGGTGACGCCGTGGCGGCGCGCCTGTGCCCGCACCAGCCGCTTCAACATCACGAGGTCGTCGGCGGCGCGGATCACGTCCTGGCGGTAGTTCAGCGTCAGCTCGTACTGGCCGGGCGCATATTCGGAAATGACCGTCTCGGCCGGGATGCCTTGCACCTTGGCCGCGGCATAGATGTCGGAAAACAGTGGCTCCATGCCGTGCAGATGGTCGACGGAATAGACCTCGGTCTTGGCCGAGCGTCGGCCGTCGAGCACCGCGTGCGCCGGCTGCACCTTGCCGTCGGCGTCGCGCTCGTTGGCGAGCAGGAAGAATTCGAGCTCGAAGGCGCCAGCCGGATGCAGGCCCTTTGCCGCCAGTATTTCCACCTGACGGGCGAGTGCCAGCCGCGGATCGGAGGACATCGGCTGACCGTCGAGATGGTACATCGCCATCAGCACCTGGCCGCGCGGCGGCTGTGTGCCGAACAGCGGCACCAGCGTACCGGGGATCGGCCATGCCCGCAGGTCGCCGTCGCCGGTCGTCCAGATCAGCCCGGTCTCGTGCACGTCCTCGCCGGTAATGTCGAGGCCGAGGATCGAGATCGGCATGTGCCGGCCGCCCTCGAAGATGCTCATCAGTTCGTGCCGGCGCACGATCTTGCCACGCCCGACGCCATTGGCGTCGGTCAGCACGATGTCGAACGCTTCGATCTCGGGATGAGCGTCGAGAAACGTTTGCGCCTCGGCCGGCGTCGAGCCCGAAGGGGAGGCGATGATGGCGTTCAAAGTTAGCTTGTGCGCTTCTCTCATGTGCAAGCTTGTCTCATGCCGCGAGCCTTGCCGCAACCGCGCCGAAGGCGGTGATCAGGCGGTTGACCTGGGTGGCGCTGGTCGCCGGCGAGATCAGCATCATATTGTGGAACGGCGCGATCAGCACGCCGCGATTGACCAGCGCAACATGGATCGCCGCTTCGAGGTCGGGCGCGTGCGCTGTTTCCGCCTCGCCGCCATTCCTCAGCGGGCCGGGTGCGCAGATGAACTCGACGCGCGCGCCGACTCGGGCAACATGCCAAGGCAGGCGGTAGCGGTCGACGATGGCGGTCAGCTCTGCGTCGAGCCGCCGCGCCAGATGGTCCATATGGGCATAATTCTCGTCGGTCATCACTTCTTCGAGCGTGGCGCGCATTGCCGCAAATTGCAGCGGATTGGCCGAGAGCGTCGTACCCATGCCGGAATAGCCTGGTTCCTTGGTCCTGATATAGTCGGCATAGCGGGTGGCGACGTCTTCGCTCATGCCCCACACACTGGCCGGCACACCGCCGGCGATCGGCTTGCCGAGCACGAACAGGTCCGGCTCCAAGCCGTGTCTTCCGGTGTAGCCGCCCGGACCGGTCGAAATCGTGTGCGTCTCGTCGATCAGCAGCAGGGTGCCGGCCGCGCGGGTGAGACGCCGCAGCGCCTCGTGGAAGCCAGGGTCCGGTAGCACCATGCAGGAATTGGTCAGCACTGGCTCGGTGATGACGCAGGCGATATCCTTATCCCGGAGCACGGCCTCGAGTGCCGGCACATCGTTGAACTCGATGACATCGGTCGTCCGGGTCAGGTCGCGGAATTCGCCGGCCAGTCCCGGCCGGTTGGCCGGTCTGCCGTCGACCAGCCGCACCATCGTCTCGTCGACCGAGCCGTGATAGCAGCCGTTGAAGACCAGGATCTTTTCCCGGCCGGTGATGGTGCGGGCGACGCGCAGCGCAAAGCGATTGGCATCGGTCGCCGTCGTCGCGATCTGCCAGAACGGCAGGCCGAAGCGCTGTTGCAGCAACGGGCCGATCGCCACCGCATCTTCGGAAGGCAGCATGTAGGTGAGGCCGCGTCCGGCCTGCCGGCGGATGTCGCGCGCGACCGGCGGCGGCGAATGGCCGAACATCGAGCCGGTGTCGCCGAGGCAGAAATCGTCGAGCCGGTTGCCGTCGATATCGGTGATGGTGGCGCCTCTGGCGCTGTCGACCAGGATCGGAAACGGCGTCGGCCAATCGTTCATCCAGTGCATCGGCACGCCGCCGAAGAAGCCCGGCAGACCGTTGCCGACCTTGGCTGCCGATTTCGGCCTTGCCTTGCGGAAGGCTTCGGCCTCGGTCTCGCGCAAATCGGCGATGCAGGCGGCGCTGATGCCGCCGATGGAAGTCTTTAAATGGTCGATTGTATGCATGAAGGTCCCTCTCATCCGTCACTTTGCCAATCGGCGTCCGGAACCGCAATCGGCCGCACAGCTGCCCTGCATTGGTTCAGCGGCCACGGTGAAGAGGACGGGCGCTTGACCTGAGGGCATCCTCCAGCATCAATGCGGATAGGGTTTGTGGCTTGGGGAAGAAAGATGCGGACGATCTTCTGTGTAACAACGCTGCTGTTATCGGCCGGCTCGGCCTTCGCCACCGGCGGCATCTGGTGCTCGGCCGAGGATGCAGCGGTAAAATTCCAGGTCGAAGCCGGCGTCACCAGAGGTATGGGCGGTCCAACGTTCAATTTCCGGGGCGATCTCGAAATTCTCGGCAGAACCGTCGGCGACGATTTGCGCAAGACAGTGTTCGAGGATTCCAACCTCACGCAATACTGGCTCGACGGCAAGGAATTGCGGCTGCTCGTCTATCGCGAGCACGAGGTCGCAAACACCTACAGCTCTGTCGAACTGACGATCGTGACCAAGTCCAGTGAAGAAGGCACCTATGACGGGCGCTATTCGCTCGCCATCTATGAGGGCACGGCCGACACGGGTGGCGATGGCATGCCTGCCGCGTTGACCGGCAAAGTCTCCTGCGGGGCCGAGTAGAGAACTCCCGGTTATGCGGAGATATCGATGACGCCGCAGTCGCCGGCGGCACTGCCGAAGGCGACGCGGCGTTCCTCCTTGTCCCACATCATCGAGGTGATGGCGCCCTTGCCCGGTCGGCGCAGAAGCACCTCCTTGGCGTCAGCGAAACGCACCGCCATCACCATGCCGTCGTCATAGCCGACGGCGACGACATCCTGGCTTGGATGGCAGGCGACCGAGGTCACCATGGCGTTGCCGCGCGTACCGAGCTCCAGCGGCGCCTTGCCCATCGGCCCGTCCTTGCCCGAAAAAGGCCAGACGATCGCCGCCGGCGCGCCGGAACTGGCCAGCCATTTTCCCTTGGCGCTCCACGACAGGCTTTTGACTTTGCCGGGATAGCCGCTCATGCGCATATGCTTGCCGTCGGCCAGCTTCCAGCCATGCAGCGCGTTCTCCTGCATGGTGGTGACGAGGAAGGCGCCATCGGGCGAGAAGGTGATGCCGGTATGGGCGCCGGCCCACTCCAGCTCGACCGGCTTCCCGTCCGCCGCCGGGAAATGCAGCGTCGCGCCATTGTAGCGGGCGACACCAAAGCGCATGCCCTTGGGCGAGAACGCCAGCCCCTCGACCGAACGCGGATGCATGAATTCCTTAGTCTTGCCGTCGGCAAAGCGCACAAAGGCGATCTTGCCGGAGGCATAGGCGACGGCGCCTTGTGGTCCAGCCGCGACGCTGGTGATCCATTTTTTCCCGGCGCTTGCCAATTCTGCCGCATTGCCGCCGGCGGTAACGGAAAAAATCTTGCCGTCCTCGCCGCCGGTGATCAGCCGGTCGTTGGCCGCATCGTGGAAGGCGGCGAGCAGCCCGTCATTAGTCTGCGCGGTCTTGTGGCCATGGTCCAGCCGATGGATTGTGCCGTCGGCCAGTGCGAAATGCGGTACGTCGCCAAGGAAGACGGCGGCGACGCAATGGCCATCGAGATCAAGCGGGGCGACTGTGGGCATGAGAGACTATTCCATTCGAGATTTCGGCCGGTCGTCTACCCCCGCGCGGGAGCCGCCAGCGCGGGTAGGTGCAGCTCTCCTTCTCCCCTTGTGGGAGAAGGTGGATTGGCGCGCAGCGCCAAGACGGTTGAGGGGTGCTGGACGGAGTGCCGTCGTTGCCAAGCTGGAACACCCTCATCCGACCGAGCTTCGCTCGGCCACCTTCTCCCGCAAGGGGAGAAGGAAAGAAGCGGCAGCGCTAGCGTTATAAGGCTTGGAAATCAAGCGGCCTGGCAGGCGTCAAAACTCTTCTTCAGCCGCTCGGCATCGAGCTCGCGGCCGATGAACACCAGCCGGCTCTCGTGCTTCTCGCCGTCCTTCCAGGCGCGCTGGTGGTCGCCCTCGATGATCATGTGCACGCCCTGGATAACATAGCGCTCGTCATCGCCCTTGAGCGCAATGATGCCCTTCAGCCGCAGGATGTTTGGGCCTTCCATCTGAGTGATCTTCTCGATCCACGGGAAGAACTTCTTCGGGTCCATCTCGCCGCCGCGCAGCGACACCGACTGCACCGTCACGTCATGGATATCGGAAGCGTGTGCGTGATGATGGTGGTCGTGCCCGTCATGGTGATGATGCCCGTCATGCTCTTGATGGTCGTGATGATGATCGTGGTCGTCATGCGCATCGAGGAAATGCGGGTCGTTCTCCAGCGCCCGCGAAAGATCGAAGGCGCCGCGGTCGAGCACCTCGGACAGCGCCAGGCCGGCGCGAGTGGTGCGATGGATCTTGGCCGCCGGGTTGATCGCGCGGATCGTCGCCTCGACCTTGCTTAGTTCCTCCGGCATGACGAGATCGGTCTTGTTGAGCACGACGACGTCGGCAAAGGCGATCTGGTCCTCGGCTTCGCGGGAATCCTTCAGCCGCAACGGCAGGTGCTTGGCGTCGACCAGCACCACCACCGCGTCGAGCCTGGTCTTGGAGCGCACATCGTCGTCCATGAAGAAGGTCTGCGCCACCGGCACCGGATCGGCGAGGCCGGTCGTCTCGACCACGATGGCGTCGAAGCGGCCTGGCCGGCGCATCAGGCCTTCGACGACGCGGATCAGGTCGCCGCGCACAGTGCAGCAGACGCAGCCATTGTTCATCTCATAGATTTCCTCGTCGGATTCCACGATCAGCTCGTTGTCGATGCCGATCTCGCCGAATTCATTGACGATGACGGCGTAGCGCTTGCCGTGGTTTTGCGAAAGGATGCGGTTGAGCAGTGTCGTCTTGCCGGCGCCGAGATAGCCGGTGAGAACGGTTACGGGGATCTGCGTCGTCTGTGCATCGCTCATGTTGGGCCTCGAAAAGGGATTGTTGGTTCCATATAGGATGTGCGCCGTGCTTTTGCACGCGGCAAACCGATGGGCCAAACAGGTCGCCAACATTGCCGAACTTCCCAACATCGCTGGACTTTCATTGGCGCTGGCGGGTCTCACTGCCTAGATTAAGAACAAGGCAGCTTGCTCGAAAGAACCAGAAGAGGTGCCGGATGTCCGACAAACCGTCCTCCTTGCCTTTGAGCCGGCGTCAGGCGCTCGGCCTCATTGCCGTCAGTGCGGGCGGCGGCGTCTTTCTGCCGGGCATCGCGATGGCTCAGCAGGCCTCGCCCTATGCCGGGCTTGCCCTGTTCGATAGCGGTGCCGGCGTCTGCGCGATCACGCCGGAAGCGACCGAGGGGCCGTTCTATTTCGACCCGAAGCTCGAACGCGCCGATATCACCGAAGGCAAAGCGGGCATTGCCCTCAATGTGCGGCTGCAGGTGGTCGACGCGGCCTGCCGGCCGCTTGCCGGCGCGCGCGTCGACATCTGGCATTGCGACGCGCAAGGCCATTATTCGGGCTATCCGGGACAAGGCGACGGCCAGGATGTCGATACGTCAGGCCAGAGTTTTCTGCGCGGGTGGCAGAAGGCGGATGACACCGGCATCGTCTCGTTCACCACCATCTATCCCGGCTGGTATCGCGGCCGCACCACCCACATCCACTTCAAGGTCTTCCCCGATGACAATTCGGTGATGACCGGCCAGCTGTTTTTCCCCGACAGCCTGAGCGAGCAGATATTCACCACTGTCGCGCCCTACACCGACCGGTCCGGCAGGCGGGATACGTCGAATACCAGGGACGGCATCGCGCGGCGCGCCGGGCCGCTGTCGCAGGCGGCACTGCGCGAGGTGGCGGACGCCTATCAGGCCCTGATGATCGTCGCAGTAAAGGCTGCATGAGCCTCGTTTCGCGTGTGCGTCGCTCCTGCGGAAAGCTTCCACCTGCACTGAAAAGTCGTTTGTCATCTAACTGAAATAAACTTCTGGCATTAGCCACGGCGGGCATCGCATTGCTTGCCGGCAAAGCTATTTTGCCAAGCCGGATCTGATTGATCGTCGATTGCCAACCGGGCGGTTGCCTCTATGCTGTCCGCACCGGTTCGGCCCGAAGAGGGATGACCATGGCCAAGGCGGACAAGACTGCGACAATGAGCCGGCTGCATTCGGCGGCGCGGCTGGCGCGTACGGCACTGGCCGCGCGGCTTCTGACGCACGGCTTCTACGCCGGCCAGGACCAGATCATGCTGGCCCTTGACCGGGAGGACGGGCAGACGCCCGGCAATCTCGCCGGCCGCCTCGGTGTGCGCCCGCCGACCATCACCAAGACGATCAATCGGCTGCAGGCGCAGGGCTTTCTGGAAAAGCGTGCCTCTGCCGCCGATGCCCGCCAGGCCCATATCTTTCTGACCGACACTGGCCGCGAAATCATTCACGCCATCGAGAAATCGGTGAAGAAGACCGAGAAGCAGGCGCTGAAGGGGCTCGACAAAAAGGACCAGAAGGCGCTGTTCAAGCTGCTCGCCCGCGTCGAGGCGAACCTCTCGAACGGCGAGATGGTTCTCGTCGATGATGAGATCGACGCCGACGAATGATCCGCGGCTGACGCCATCAGGCAGCGGCTGCCGACGATCCATGGACCAATGCCGACCAGCGGCCCGGCGTGACACCGAACGCCTTCTTGAAGTGCCTGTTAAAATGACTTTGGTCGCTGAAACCGGCCGCTATCGCGATCTGCGCCAATGGCTCGCCCGCCTCGATCATGCGGCGTGCTCGTTGAAGCCGGCGCATCAAGAGAAAGCGATGCGGGCTGGTGGAGAAGGCGGCACGGAAATGCCGCGATAGGGCATAGCGATCCAGCCCGGTGATCGCCTCCAGCTCTTCGGAACGGACGATACGGAAAACATTGTCTTCCAGATAGTCGCGTGCCAGGTTGGCAGCCCGCCATGCTGTCCTTGGGATCGGTTTCGCCTGCAGGCCTGCATGCCGTGCCAAGCTTTGCATCAATTGCGCAATGAAGTCGGCGACAAAGAGGTCGTCCAGCTTCTGGTCCAACGGCCCCAGCGCCAAAAGCAGCCTCGTGCGGAAGACAGGATCCGTCACCACGGCTTCCCTGACGAAAGGCAGCGATGCGCCTATCGTATCGAGGCAGTCCAGCACGATGGACGGCTCCAGATAGAGCATCCTGTAACGCAAGCCGTCTTCGGTGCCGGCACCGCCGTCGTGCAATTCGTCGGGATGGAGCACGATAATCTGGCCGGGCAGGCTGTGATGCGTCGCGCCGCGATAACGGAAGGTCTGGACGCCATGCAGCGTCACGCCGATGGCGTAGGTATCATGACGATGGAGATCGAACGCGCTGCCGTGGAACCGGGCCTCGATACGCTCCATTCCGACGCAATCGGGGGCCGAGATGACACAGTTCTCAGCCGTGTCAACGCACAAACGTCCAAGACCCTGAAAGGCCTCGCCATCTAGACCGTGTGACATCGCTTCATTTCACAAACTTGAATGGTAAATGTCTCATGTTCGCCACGAAATTTGCAATCGTGCTGCAGGACGACCTTCCCGTCTGGCAAAAGCTCAATGTCACCGCCTTCCTGACCAGCGGTATCGTCGCGCAGTATAGCGACATCATCGGCAAACCCTATCGCGACCGCGCCGGCAACATCTACAATCCGCTTTCGATCCAGCCGGTCATCGTGCTTTCGGCCGATCGCCCGACGCTCAGTGCGATCCACCGACGGGCGCTGGAGCGCGGTGTGACGACCTCGCTCTACGTCGACGAGATGTTTTCGACCGGCCACGACGCGGCGAACCGCGCCGTCTTTGCCGAATTCGCACCCGACGACGCCAAGGTCGTCGGCATCGCGCTGCGCGCCGAAAAGAAGCTTGTCGACAAGATCACCAAGGGCGCCCGCATGCATCCCTGAGCCTGTGGCGGCTGGTTCATCCTTCTGATGCTTAGCGTGTTCGGCGCCGTCTGCCATTGGCTCCTGGTGCAGGCTATCGTCTCGGTATTCGCAAATCATCGGGATGATCATTGCCGGCTGGATTGTCTTCAACCAGTTTCCCGACCGCTGGACGCTCGTCGGCGCTGCCGTCATCGTCGCCAGCGGCCTTTATATCGTTGATCGCGAGCACCGGCTTCGTGTGCGCAACCGCGCCGCTCTCGACGTCGAGGTGGAAGCGCTGGCAAAAAAACTTTGATTTGTTCCGGAAGGGTGGCATAAGGCCGCGTTTAAACTGTTTAGATCATGATCCCGAAAAGTGGGAATCCGGTTTTCGCTGGAGATCATGGATCAGCTCTAGATCGTCGGGGGAGCGCAAGGCGCTGGCACAGAAGATCAAGCTTTCGACGATCGCGGATGCGCTCGGCGTGTCCACGGCCACGGTCTCGCTGGCCCTGCGCGACAGCCCGCTGGTTGCCGGCGGCACCCGCGACCGCATCAAGGAACATGCCCGCGCCATCGGCTATATCTACAATCGCCGCGCCGCCAGCCTGCGCACCTCGCGTTCGGGCATCGTCGGCGTCGTCGTTCACGACATCATGAATCCCTTTTTCGCCGAGATACTGCGCTCGATCGAAAGCGAGCTCGATCGCAGCCGGCAGACCTTCATCCTGTCGAACCACTACGACCAGCTCGAAAAGCAGCGCACCTTCATCGACACGCTGCTGCAGCTCGGCGCCGATGGCGTCATCATGTCGCCGGCCATCGGCACGCCGCCCGAAGACATCTTGATGGCCGAGGAAAACGGCCTGCCGGCGGTGCTGATCGCACGCACCGTCGAAGGCGCCGACGTGCCGGTGTTTCGCGGCGACGATGCCTACGGCACCGGGCTTGCCACCAACCATCTGATCTCGCTCGGCCACAAGCGCATCGCCATGGTCGGCGGCACCGACCAAACCTCGACCGGCCGCGACCGCTACCAGGGCTATGTCAACGCCATGGAGGCGGCCGGGCTGGAGGTCAGGCCGTCCTGGCGCATTGCCGGCCCGCGCACCAAACAGGCCGGTTTCGAAGCGGCGGGGCAGTTCTTGGCATTGAAGGACAAGCCGACCGCCGCCTGCTGCTGGAATGACCTCGTCGCCATCGGCCTGATGAACGGCATCGCGCGCGCCGGGCTGGTGCCGGGCATTGACATCTCCGTCACCGGCTATGACGATCTCGAGGAAGCTGCGATCGCCACGCCGGCGCTGACCACCGTCTGGAACGGCCAGCGCGAGGTCGGCCGCCGCGCCGCAAGCGCGCTGCTCGACAAGCTCAATGGGCAGATGGTGCGGCCGTCGCAGGAACTGATCAAGCCGGAACTGCATGTGCGCCAGTCGACCGGCAAACCGGTGGAACGTGCATGACAAAAACCGAACAGCAGCAAGCAGTCGCCATTCTGGTGCCGGGCCAATTCAACGATCATGCGGTCGGCCGCATAGATAGGATGTTCAGTCGCGTGTGGATCGAACGGCCTGATGCGTCGCTGGTCACCGACGAGCTGCGCCGGTCGGTGCGCGGCATTGCCGCCTTTGGCGGGATTAATGCAGCCCTCATCGACGCGCTGCCGAATCTCGAGATCATAGCCAATTTCGGCGTCGGCTATGATTCGGTCGATGCCCGTCACGCAGCACAGCGCGGCGTCATGGTCACCAACACGCCTGACGTGCTGACCGAGGAGGTCGCCGACACGGCGATCGGTCTTTTGATCAACACCATCCGCGAGTTGCCGCGCGCCGAGACCTGGCTGCGCGACGGCAGTTGGGCGCGCAATGGCAACTATCGCTTGAGCCGGCTGACCTTGCGCGGCCGTCGTGTCGGTATTTTCGGCATGGGCCGCATCGGCCTTGCCGTTGCGCGCCGGCTGGAGGCCTTCGGGCTGCCGATCGCCTATCACAACCGGCGCCAGGTCGAAGGCCTGTCCTACGAATACCACGGTACGCTGAAAGGCCTCGCCGAGGCGGTGGATACGCTGATCTCGGTGGCGCCCGGCGGCGCCTCGACGGAAAAGGCGGTCAATGCCGAGATCCTGTCGGCGCTCGGCCCGAATGGCGTCTTCGTCAACATCGGCCGCGGCAGCACGGTGGACGAGGCAGCACTTGCCACAGCCCTTGCCGGCGGCACTATCGCCGCTGCCGGGCTCGACGTCTTCGCCGACGAGCCGAACGTGCCGCCGGCGCTGCTCGCCGCCCCCAACACCTCGCTTTTGCCGCATGTCGGCTCGGCTTCAGATCATACCCGCCGCGCCATGGCCGATCTATGCGTCGACAATCTGGTTTCCTGGTTTTCGGAACGGAGGGCGCTGACGCCGGTACCGGAAACGGAAAAGGTCAAGGCGCGCAGCTGAGCGGCAACCTTTCCTATTGATTAACGTCGGCTTAACGCTTTGAAATCATTCTTTATCTATCGCCACCACGCGGAGAATACAGGATGAAAGCACTTGCTGCACTGATGGCCGTTGCCGCCCTGTTCGGCAGCGTTCAGCTGTTTCACGGCGGCAGCGGCGAAGGCCGCACAGCCGATGAGCCAACGCAGGCGCCCGGCGACTACAGGCTGGTGGCCAACGGCGACGAAGCGTCTTGCGCGGTCAAACGCGGGACTGAGGTTTCGCATGGCCTGTCGCTGTTGACGGTCACTGCGAATTGCCGCCAGGTTTTGCCCGGCATCGAGCGCGCGAAATTCTGGCGTGAGCAGGATGACGGCACGGTCACCTTCAGCGCGAACGGCATCGATCCGATCGTCACTTTCGGCGTCGCCGATGGCCACGATTATGAATCCTATGCACCGGCCCTGCCGCTGCTGTCGCTGGCGGCCAGCAGCGATTGACGTTGACGTCCGATCGCTGAACTATTCTATTCCGCGGCGGTGCGCGCGCCGGATTTCGCCGCGGCGTGCAGGCGCACCGCGTCGCCGAAGGCGCGGAAGATCTTTGCCGAAACGCTGTCCGACTTGACCCAGTATTCGGGATGCCATTGGACGCCCACAGCGAAGGCACGGGCGTCCCGCACCGAAACCGCCTCGACCGCGCCGTCGGTGGCGACGGCCTCTATCTGCAACTTCGGGCCGAGCCGGTCGATCGCCTGGCGATGCACCGAGTTGACCATGATGTCGCCCGCCCCGAACACGCCGGCGAGGCAGCTTGCGGGCTTGATCGAAATGGTCTGGCGGATGGCGAAGCGTTCGTCCTGATTATCGCTCGCCGGCGCGCGATGGTCCAGCGATCCCTCGCGCTCCTGGATTTCCGTGGCCAGCGTGCCACCCAGCGCCACATTCATCTCCTGGATGCCGCGGCAGATGGCGAGCAACGGCACGCCGCGCTCCACTGCCTTGCGGATCAACGGCAGCGTCGTGGCGTCGCGGGCCGGATCGTATGGGCCGTTGGCCTCGCTGGCATCGCCGCCATAGAGCGAGGGATGCACATTGGATTTCGAGCCGGTGATCATCACGCCGTCGACCGATGACAGGAGTTCATCGAAATCGAGCCGGTCGCCGAAGGACGGCACCAGCACCGGGAACACGCCGGCTCCCGAAAGCGCCGCCTCCAGATATTGCTGCGGAGCGGCATGCCAGGTGTAGTTGTCGAACTGGCGGACGTCGGTCGATATGGCGACGAGCGGCTGCTGCATTTTTGATCCGGGTTCCATTCAGTACAGGGCTATGTTCTGCCTTTAAAATAGGCGATCCGAAGGCGCTTTGCCATGACAAGTTCGGCGTGTCGCATGGTCCAAGGAAACGGCGTTAGACTTAAGTTGCAAGAGGTGCGTTCGCGCCGCGAATTTCGCGGGAACGCCGCCGGCGAAACCGGCTGCCATGGCTGGACTCGACTTCTTGCCCGTGTATTGTCTGCCGCGAAGCCGATCCGGGACACAGAGCATTTCCCGAACGTCGGTCTATTGATCCAATAGGGAGGACTTCATGGATCGTCGATCATTCATCCGCAAAGCCGGCGCGACCGGTGTGGGCGCCGCGGCGGCCACAGCAGCGCTTGCCGCGCCGGCTATCGCCCAATCCAATCCGAAAGTGACATGGCGCCTGGCGTCGTCCTTCCCGAAATCCCTCGACACGATCTACGGCGGCGCCGAGGTCTTTTCCAAGATGCTTTCGGAGTCAACCGACGGCAACTTCCAGGTCCAGGTCTTCGCCGCCGGTGAACTCGTGCCCGGCCTGCAGGCCGCGGACGCCACCACCGCCGGCACCGTCGAGGCCTGCCATACGGTGGCATATTATTATTGGGGCAAGGACCCGACATGGGCGCTGGGTGCCGCGGTTCCGTTCTCGCTCAACGCGCGCGGCATCAATGCCTGGCATTATCACGGAGGCGGCATCGACCTGTTCAACGAGTTTCTCGCCACGCAGGGCCTTTTTGGCTTGCCGGGCGGCAATACCGGCGTGCAGATGGGCGGCTGGTTCCGCAAGGAGATCAACACCGTCGCCGACCTTTCGGGCCTCAAGATGCGCATCGGTGGCTTTGCCGGCAAAGTGGTGGAAAGGCTCGGCGTGGTGCCGCAGCAGATCGCCGGCGGCGACATCTATCCGGCGCTGGAAAAAGGCACCATAGACGCTGCCGAGTGGGTCGGCCCTTATGACGATGAGAAGCTCGGCTTCTATAAGGTCGCGCCCAATTATTATTATCCCGGCTGGTGGGAAGGCGGGCCGACCGTCCATTTGATGTTCAACAAGGCGAAATACGAAGAGCTTTCACCGGCCTACAAGGCGCTGGTGCACACCGCCGCGCAGGCCGCCGACGCCAACATGCTGCAGAAATACGACCATCTGAATCCGGCGGCTGTGAGGCGGCTGGTGTCCGGGGGCGCCAAATTGCGCCCGTTCAGCCCGGAAATCTTGGCAGCCTGCTTCGAAAAGGCGAACGAGGTCTATGCCGAGATGGAAGCTTCGAACGCGCCGTTCAAGAAGATATGGGACTCGATCAAGGCCTTCCGCAAGGAGCACTATCTCTGGGCGCAGGTGGCCGAGTACAATTACGACACCTTCATGATGGTCCAGCAGCGCACCGGCAAGCTCTGACAACAGTTACGGCGCCACGCGCTCGGACGCGTGGCGCCGTCACACTTCGATTTGCCTG
Organism: Mesorhizobium temperatum; assembly: GCF_002284575.1. Lineage (GTDB taxonomy): Bacteria > Pseudomonadota > Alphaproteobacteria > Rhizobiales > Rhizobiaceae > Mesorhizobium > Mesorhizobium temperatum. The sequence goes on along the minus strand of NZ_NPKJ01000053.1, from coordinate 140,008 downwards.
ATCAGCGCGGCACCACCAGCACCTTGACTTCGCCTGGCGCAGGCGGATTGGCGATCACCGCAGCCGCCTCCTCCAGCGTCACCTGCCGTGAGATGAGCTTGTCGATCTCGATCGCACCCGAGGCGATGAGATCGGCGGCCCGGCGATGCGTAAACGGATTGAGGAACGAGCCGAGCACCTTCAATTCCCGGAACAACAGGTCGAAAGGTTCGAACTCGGCCTTCATGCCTTGAGGTGTCACGCCGACGACGACGATTGTGCCACCGGCCCTGGCCAGCCGCATCGATTGCTCGACCGTCTCTCTTACGCCAGCGCATTCGAACACCACATCGACGCCGCCCGGCATCAGGCCCGACGGACCGACCGTGTCGATGATATCGCAAGCGCTGGGGTCGACCGTTGCCGTCGCACCCAATTCTCTGGCAAGGGCACGCCGCGAGGCCTGGCGCGTCGACAGCATGATTGTCGTCGCGCCGGCAAGCCTCGCCAGTTGCACGGTGAGCAGGCCGATCACGCCGCCGCCAAGCACGGCGACCGAGGAGCCGGGTCTGATCTGCGCCAGGTCCATGCCATGCAGGCAGCAGCCAAGCGGCTCGCAGAACGCGCCATGCGTCGGCTTCAGGTCCTTCGGGAGGGGGAAGGCCTGCTTCTGAGGCAGCACGACATATTCGGCGAAGCCGCCGTCGCGGCGGATGCCGATGGCAACCAGATCATGGCAGAGATTAATGCGACCGGCATGGCAGTGCGGACAGCGCCCGCAGGCGATGTTGGGATCGCCGGTAACGCGATCGCCGACGGAAAAGCCGGACACAGCGGTTCCAATCGCCTCGACGATCCCTGAGAATTCATGCCCGAGCGTCACCGGCGGCGTACAGGGAAATTCGCCATGGAAAAGATGCCGGTCGGTGCCGCAGACGCCGCATGCCTCGATCCGCACCAGGAGATCGTCCGGTCCGGCGGACGGTCTTCCGACCTCGCGCAGGGCAATGCTGCCCACGCCCTCCAGCCGCACCGCTTTCATCTCTGTTACGCCTCCGGCATCAATTGAAACTCGGTGGTTGGGACAGATCGGGTGCTGGCGCTGCTGGCTTGGCAGGCGGCGTTTCACCGAAATTCGGCGGTTGCGACAGATCCGGTGCAGGCGCGGTCGGCGCCGTGCCGCCATCCGCCGGCGGTGCGCCGAGCGGCGACAGGCTCGGCGTTTCCGGTACCTGGTAATCGATCGTGCCCGGGTCCACTGCCGTGCCCTTGTAGTGCATCACCATTTGCGGGAAGGCGATGGTCAGGCCGATCATGATGACCTGAATGCAAACGAAGGGAACCGCGCCCCAATAGATCTGGCCGGTGGTCACCGGCGCGATCTTCTTGCCGGTGAGGCGATCGAGATAGGGCACCCGGGCGGCGACCGAGCGCAGGTAGAACAGCGCGAAGCCGAAGGGTGGATGCATGAAGCTGGTCTGCATGTTGACGCCGAGCAGCACGCCGAACCAGATCAGGTCGATGCCGAGCTTGTCGGCGGCCGGCGCCAAAAGCGGCACGATGATGAAGGCGAGCTCGAAAAAATCGAGGAAGAAGGCGAGCAAGAAGACGAGGATGTTGACGCCGATCAGGAACCCGACTTCGCCGCCCGGCAGCGATGTCAGGAGGTGTTCGACCCAGATCTGGCCATTGACGCCGTAGAAGGTGAGCGAGAACACCCGCGCCCCGATCAGGATGAACAGCACGAAGGACGACAGCCGCGTCGTCGCCGCCAGCGCCTGCTTGACCACGTCCAGCGACAGCCGTCCCTTCATCGCCGCCATGATCAGCGCGCCGACAGCGCCCATGGCGCCGCCCTCAGTCGGTGTGGCGATGCCCAGGAAGATGGTGCCCAACACCAGGAAGATCAGCGCCAGCGGCGGGATCAGCACGATGATCACCTGCTGCGCCAGCCGCGACATCATGTTGATCTTCAGGCGCTGGTCGGCGATTGCCACGACATAGATGAGGATCACGCCGATGGTGGCACCGAGAATATCGGCGTTTTGGCCCTGCGAGGGCGCAAGATAGCGATACGCCGCGTAGGAAACCACGACTGCCGCCAATACCGCGAACAGCAGCGACAGGACACCGTGGCCGAGCGTGCGGGCCTCCAACGGCAGCGCCGGCATCGACTTCGGCCGGACGATCGACATGATTACGATGTACATCGTGTAAAGGCCGGTCAGAACCAGCCCCGGGATCAGCGCGCCCGCATACATGTCGCCGACCGAGCGGCCGAGCTGATCGGCCAAAACGATCAGCACCAGCGAGGGCGGAATGATCTGGGCGAGCGTGCCCGACGCGGCGATGACGCCGGACGCTACACGGCGGTCATAGCCGTAGCGCAGCATGATCGGCAGCGAGATCAGGCCCATGGCGATGACAGAGGCAGCCACCACACCCGTGGTGGCGGCAAGCAGCGCGCCGACGAAGATCACGGCATAGGCGAGGCCGCCGCGGATCGGTCCGAACAATTGGCCGATCGTGTCGAGCAGGTCTTCGGCCATGCCCGATCGTTCGAGCACGATGCCCATGAAGGTGAAGAACGGGATGGCCAGCAGCGTGTCGTTCGACATCACCCGGCTCCCATAGAAATTTTCCGGAAGCGCATAGAGAAGTGGCCAGGCGAGGTTGATCGATCCGCCCGAATAGGGTGACAGCACAACCCCGATGAAGAAGAAGACCAGGCCGTTGGCGGCGAGCGAGAAGGCGACCGGATAGCCGATCAGCAGGAAGATGACCAGCGAGGCGAACATGATCGGCGCCATGTTCTGGGCGATGAACTCGATCACGAGCGCACCTCTTCGGCGAGCGCCTTCGCTTCGAGCTCGGCCTGCTCATGCACCGATATGAACGGCGTCGGATCGTCCATGTCGCCGCGCATGATGGCGATCTTCTTGATGATCTCGGAGATGCCCTGGAGCGCGAGCAGGAAAAAGCCGGCCAGCAGGATTGCCTTTGCCGGCCAGATGATCAGCCCGCCGGAATTGTTCGACATTTCGCCACTGCGAAACGACAGCGACACATAGGGAACGAAATAGATCACCATCAGCGTCACGAACGGCATCAGGAAAAAAAGGTGACCGAGAAGGTCTATCCAGTGCTGCACGCGGCGCGAGAACATGCCGTAGACGATGTCGATGCGGATATGGTCGTTCTGCTTCAGCGTGTAGGCGGCGGCCAGCATGAAGGCGGCGCCGAACAGATACCACTGCAGTTCCAGCCAGGCGTTCGACGACATGTCGAACGTCTTGCGGATGACGGCATTGGCGGCGCTGACCAGGATTGCCAGCAGGATCAGCCACGACACCCATTTGCCGATGAATTCGTTCACCCGGTCAATGGTTCTGGATAGAGCGAGCAGCCCTGCCATGCATTCCTCCCTTTACGCATCCGCCCGAAAATCGGTGTCGATTTTCGGAACGCACGATGCGTGACTTAAAGTATCAGCGGCGCGCCAATTCCCGCTTGTTTTTCCGCCGCCTCGATGTGGCCCAACGGTATGCCGTGCGTGGCCCGGCGGGTCAACACAGGGCAGACCGACTAAAACAATCTTGTGAAGTGAGGAAGGGGCTTTTGAGATGAGGAAGGGGGCGAAACAGCCGCCTGACCCGGCGCATGACCCCGAAAATCGGAATCGATTTTCGCTGGGGATCATGCGCAAAATCAAAGTGCTACAGCGTCCTTTGCGCGTCCGAGAGAGGACGTACGCGCTGTAGACGTCATGCAACCAAGGTCTACCCAGGCTTGGTACACTCAGGCGATCTTGCCCTGATCGCGGCCGGTGCCGATCAGCACCAGCATGGCGACGAGGAACAGATACATCCAGCCATCGCGCCATTCGAGCGGAAAATAGCCGGCCCACAGCGATTCGGCCATGCCGAAAGCGGCAGCGCCAAGTGCTGCCCGCAACGGCGAGAGATAGCCGCCCACCGCCGTCACAAACAGGATTTTCAGCCCGTAGACCAACCCTGTGCCGAAGCTGATGTTGCCGTAGTAGAAGGCGGCGAGCACGCCGGCCAGTGCCGCGCAAAGGCCGCCGAAAAGCACCGCACGCCGAAGCACCGCGCGAACATCGACGCCGCACATCGCTGCCGCCCTGGGATCGTCGGACACGGCGCGCCAGCGCCGGCCGAAGCTTGATTGGGCAAACGCCCAGGCGGCGAGCCCGATAGTTGCCGCGACGACAGCGCAGTCGAGCAACTGGATGAGCGTCAGCGTGGCATTGAAATTGGCCCCCCGTGCAAAAATGATGGGCTGGGCCAGCATTGGCGGCAGCCACAGATCATGGGTGTCGGCGGCGATACGGCTGGCTTCCGACAGGGCCAGCAATATGCCGAGCGTCGTCACCACGATGGCGTTGGGCGAGCGGTCGGCCAACGGTTCGAAGATGCTTCGCGACAAGACACGGCTGAGCAGCGCCGCATAAAGGAACGCCGCAGCTACGCCGAGCGCGACGGATGCAAACAGCGTCAGCCACAGCGCCTGATAGCCGAACGCCGCGGTGAGGATCATCGTATGCCCGCAAAAGGCGAACAGCGCCCCATAGGCAAGATTGGTGCGGTGCAGGATGCCGTTGGTCAGCACGTAGCCGAAGGCAAGCAATGCGTAGAGCGCGCCCGAATGCAGCCCGTTCAGAACCTGCTGGAAGAAATAGAGCATGCAATGTCCTCGATGCATGCCCCGCAATCGGGGCGCAGCGGTTTGGGACGAACGACATTCTCAAGACAAGGCAATGGCGATTGCCTCCGTGACGAGCGTTGCACCCGGAATCTAACTTGTCAAATGCGATTTATCGGTTAGATTCGCCATATGGCAGTATCCTGGACTCCGCACCGCTTCACCGGTGGCATGCTTGCGCTCGACACGGCGAACACCGTCGTCTTGCGGAACGATCCGGAGAAAACCTTCGACCGGCTCAAAGATCCGGCCGAGATCGCCCGCTTTGCCGAAGCGGCGAGCGGGTTTCGCGCCGACGAGCTCGGCGGCAGGCCGCTCGTAGCGCCGGCGCCTGAAAAGATCGCGCCGGTGGTGCTGTCGATCAGGGAGACGACCGATCGGCTGTTTCGCCGCGCGGTTTCGAAAGGTGCGATCGCCACCGGAGACATGCCTGAATTCCTTGCAGCCTGCGCCGACGGACTCGCCCAAAGCCGCACCGAAATCGGGAGGCCCGGAAAACCGTTCGGCAATCCGGCGACGCCGATTGCCTTCGAGGCGGCGCTTGCGGTCTCGGCGCTGTCGCTGCTGCGCGGCGACACAATCGCCAGGCTGAGGATATGTCCGAACTGCAGCTGGCTGTTTGTCGACAAAAGCCGCAATTCCAGCCGCCTCTGGTGCGACATGGCGGTGTGCGGCAACCGACAGAAGGCAAACCGATACTATCGCCGCCGGACCGCGGCGAGGGAGATCACCAATGTCTAAAAGATACTCGCGCGCGATGATTGTCGTCGCGGCGTTGTTCGCGGTGGCCGCGCTCGGCGCCTGCCGTGACTCCGGCAAGGACCAGCTGTTCGCCATTTCCGGGAAGCTGTTCGAGTTCAACTACCGGCTGGGCATCGCCACCTATGTCATCACCCTCAATCCGCTGCGGCCGGTGGGTGAGGGACAGGTCGCCGTGGTCTCCTTCCAGAACCCGGCCGGTGGTGATCCGATCATCGTCACCCAGAAAATATGGCCGAAGCTGCCGCATGTGACGCTGACCAGCCCGCCGCTCACCTGCGTCGTCAAGGACAAGCCCTATGCGGTGTCGATCCGCATCGAGGATTCCAGCGGCAAATTGCTGCAGAGTTTCGAGACGACACTGACGTCCTCGCTCGACCAGTCGATCCTGCCCGACCGGCCTCTCGTGGTCGGGCCAGTCTACGAGCTTAACAAGGACCTGGCCGGCCATGTCGACGGCAAGCTGCCCGGCGAACCGAAGCCCAGTTGCCCAAAGGCTGCATGATGCGTCACCAGCGTCACTGCCCGCCGCCGGAATTTTCGTGCTCGGCCATCCTCCCCGACAGGCGTTTCGTGGCGCCACACGGCCGCGCACGGATCATTTGTTGCGCCTTTGTCTGGCATCTTCGATTTTGTTTGACCTCCCCGGCAAGGGAAGAAAGACTGTAGGCACTCGACTCCGACGTTGGCTGCGCACCTCTAGCCGTGGCCGCACAGGAAATGCCTGATGACGCTGTATGATGTCGCGCTCGACGACAAGTTCGACCTGGGGAAGGAGCGCATCTTCCTTTCCGGCGCGCAGGCGGTCATCCGCATGCTGCTGATGCAGCGCGCGCGCGACCGCCGGGCTGGCCTGAACACTGCCGGCTTCGTTTCCGGCTATCGCGGCTCGCCGCTCGGCGGCCTCGACATGCAGCTTTGGAAGGCCAGGAAGCAGCTCGCCCAGTCGGACATCGTCTTTCAGCCCGGCCTCAACGAGGAACTCGCGGCCACGGCCTGCTGGGGATCGCAGCAGGCCGAATTGCTGGGCGAGGGCACGCATGACGGCGTCTTTTCGGTCTGGTACGGCAAGGGACCGGGCGTCGACCGATCCGGCGACGTGTTCCGCCATGCCAACCTCGCCGGCTCGTCTAGATATGGCGGCGTGCTTGCCCTGATGGGCGACGACCACATGGCCGAATCCTCAACCAACGCGCACGCCACCGAATTCCTGTTCGTCGACACTATGGTGCCGATCCTCAATCCGGCCGGGGTCCAGGAGATCATCGACTATGGGCTCTACGGCTTTGCCATGTCGCGTTTCGCCGGCACCTGGGCGGCGATCAAATGCGTCAAGGACAACATTGAATCGACGGCTTCGGTCGATGCCGCGCTCGAACGGCTTGATATCGTCACCCCGGAATTCGAGATGCCGCCCGGCGGCCTCAACATTCGCAACGAGATCGACATGCTCGGCCAGGAGGAGCGGCTGCATGAATACAAGCGCGCCGCCGCTTCGGCTTTTATCCACGCCAACGGGCTGAACCGGATCGTTTATTCCGGTGGACGTGCCCCGAAGCTTGGCATCGTCACCATCGGCAAAAGCTACCTCGACGTTCGCCAGGCGCTGGAAGACATCGGCGTCGACGAGGCCGCCGCCAACCGCATCGGTATCAGGCTGTTCAAGGTCGGTTGCCCGTGGCCGCTCGACCTGCAGCACATCGCCGATTTCGCTCGCGGTCTCGAGACCATAGTCGTCGTCGAGGAGAAACGTTCGCTGATCGAGGTGCAACTGCGCGAGAACCTTTACGGCACCGCCATGCAGCCGGTCATCGTCGGCAAGAAGGACGAGCGCGGCGACGGGCTGTTCCCGGCCAAGGGCGCGCTCGACCCCAATGACATCGCAATCGCGCTCGGCGAGAGAATCTTGCGAACGATCGGTCCGTCGGACGAGATTGCCGCACGAGTGGCGAAACTTCGCCAGTTCCAGGCGATGCTCGCCGACACGTCAGACGTCGCCTCGCGCACCCCCTTCTTCTGCTCCGGCTGCCCGCACAATTCCTCGACCAAGGTGCCCGACGGCTCCCTCGCCGCCGCCGGCATCGGTTGCCATTTCATGGCGCTGTGGATGGACCGCAACACCGTTGGTTTCACCGCCATGGGCGGCGAGGGCGCGCAATGGGTCGGCCAGGCGCCGTTCTCGAAGCGCGACCACATCTTCCAGAATCTCGGCGACGGCACCTATAACCACTCTGGTGCGCTGGCGATCCGCTTCGCGCTGTCGACCGACGCCAACATCACCTACAAGATCCTCTACAACGACGCCGTCGCCATGACCGGCGGCCAGCCGCACGAGGGTGGCCTGACCGTGGACATGATCGCCAGGCAGGTGCGGGCCGAGGGCGTCGAGCGGATCGCCATCGTCACCGACGAGCCGGACAAATATACCGGCAAGGTCGAATTCCCCGCCGGCGCCACCATCCATCACCGCGACGGTCTCGACCTCGTCCAGCGCGAATTGCGCACGGTCAGGGGCACATCCGTGCTGATCTACGACCAGACCTGCGCCGCCGAAAAGCGCCGCCGCCGCAAGCGTGGCACCTTCCCCGATCCCGACAAGCGCGTCTTCATCAACGAACTGGTCTGCGAAGGCTGCGGCGATTGCGGGGTGCAGTCGAATTGCGTCTCGATCCAGCCGGTCGAGACCGAATTCGGCCGCAAGCGCAGGATCGACCAGTCGAGCTGCAACAAGGATTTCTCCTGCATCAACGGCTTCTGTCCATCCTTCGTCACGGTGCATGGCGCCAAGATCAAGAAGGCCGAGGGTATTGCCGGCACGACCGATCCGCTCGACGGCGTGCCGGCGCCCGCCGAATTCCCGCTCGGCGAACAAGGCTGGGCGGCGATCATCGACGGCGTCGGCGGCACCGGCGTCGTCACCATCGGAGCGGTGCTCGGCATGGCGGCCCATCTCGAAGACAAGGGCTGCGGCATGATCGACATGGCCGGCCTTGCCCAGAAGGGCGGTTCGGTGTTCACCCATGTCCGCATCGCGCGCAGCCCGGGCGATATCCATGCCATCCGCGTTTCGGCGGGGAAGGCAGACCTTGTGCTTGGCTGCGACCTTGTCGTGTCGGGCGCCCAAAAGGTGCTTGCCGCGGCGCGTGAGGGCCACACGATCTTCCTCGCCAACACCGCCGAGATCATGCCCGGCGAGTTCACCCGTTCGGCGGATTTCTCCCTGCCTGTCGAGCGACTGAAAAAGGCGATCCGCACTGCCGCCGGCGACGACAAGGCGCATTTCTTCGATGCCACCCGCACCGCCACCGCGTTGTTCGGCAGTTCGCTCGGCGCCAACATGTTCATGCTCGGCTTCGCCTTCCAGCATGACGGCTTGCCGCTGTCAGCCGAGGCAGTCGAAAAGGCGATCGAGCTCAACGGCCAGGCCGTGGCGATGAACGTCTCAGCCTTCCGCTGGGGCCGCCGCGCCGCCCACCAGCCGGATTTCGTGCGGGACCTCGTTGTCCAGCCGGGAATGGCTGCACAGAACGCCGCTGTCGCCGTGACGCTGGACGACATCATCGCCCGCCGGGTCGCCTTCCTCACCGGCTATCAGAACGCCGCCTATGCCAAGCGCTACGCCGACAGACTGGCCGCGCTGCGCAGGGCCGAAGCCAGTGCGGTGCCCGGTTCGACTGCTGTGACCGAGGCAGCCGCGAGGAACCTGTTCAAGCTGATGGCGATCAAGGACGAATACGAGGTGGCAAGGCTCTACACCGATGGCTCCTTCGCCGCTGAGCTGGGGAAGCAGTTCCAGAGCTACGACAAACTCGAATTCCATCTCGCGCCGCCGATCATGGGCTGGCGCGGCAAGGACGGCAAACCGAGGAAGTCGAGTTTCGGTCCTTGGATGATGAAGGGATTCCGCCTGCTGGCAGCGATGAAAGGCTTGCGCGGCACGGTCTTCGACGTGTTCTGCTACAGCACCGAAAGGCGTATGGAACGGCAGCTTCTTGCGCAATACGAGGCCGACCTGGAGCTTGTCGCCGGCGCGCTGGCGCCGGGCAAGGTCGAGGCCGCGGCAGCACTTGCCTCGGTGCCGGCGCTCATTCGCGGCTATGGTTACGTCAGGCAGGCCAGTGCCGAAAAGGCCGCTGGCGAGCGCCTAAGGCTGCTCGATCGCCTGGCAAAGACGCCGGTTCGGCCAAAACTCCAGGCCGCCGAGTGATCGATACGCCTTGTTTACCTGAAGGATAGCTTCCCCTGGGTCAACCGACCTGACGGTGAGGCCCCAGACGGCCCCTCTAAATCTTTCTTAAGGCTAATGTGACACAGCTTGGCTCCCCAGGGTTGGGATTCAGGCGTGAATCTAAAAAGAAAAAACGAGATTCCTGTCGACGTCTATATCCCGTTCGTGGAAACTCTGTTTCGCGACGGGGTGACGCTTTCGATCGGCATTCTCGCGCAAACCTTCCTGATCGGCCTTGTCTGGTGGAAGAACGGCGATCCGCGTTACCTGGTTGTTGCGATCGCGATGGTTCTCGTCGGCATATTCCGCATGAGAAACTTCCAAAAATACAACAACTTGCCATCACCGACGACCTGGGAGGAAGCGCACAAGCGCGAAAACGATTACATATTCTACGGCTCCATGCATGGGCTTACGCTCGGGGCTTTCTGCCTGCTCGGCATCTACTTTGCGCGCGACGATTTCGCCGAGATCGCCTCCGTTTGCCTGACGCTGGCGACCGCGACGTCCATTGCCGGCCGCAACTACGGCTCGCCGCGCATGGTGATCATCCTGACCCTTGCATTGACCTGGCCCATCTCGCTGGGCTTCCTGCTGCGCGGCGATATCTATCATGTTCTCCTTGGCCTGCTGTCAGCGCCATTCCTGTTCGCGATCCGCAAATTCGCCAACACGGTGCGCGATGTGCTTTTTGCGGCGGTGTCGGAGGAAAAGAAGGCGAACCGCCTCGCCCAGCGCTTCAATCGGGCGCTGAACACCATGTCGCATGGCCTTGTCATGCTCGGCCCGGACGGCCGGGTGGCGGTGGCCAACGCCGAAGCCGCGCATTTGATGTCGCTCAAGTCGCCCGACGCGCTGCTCGGGCGATCGATCCACGGTCTGCTGATGCGCGGCGTTGCCGGCGGCATGCTGGCGCTGAAGGACTGCCGCTACATCGAAGCCCAGCTTACGCGCGCTCTGCGCGAGGGCCGCGATCGCAAGGTTCTCGTCTCGCTTGCGAACGGTCAGCACTATGAGTTCTCGGCGCGCGAAGGCAGCCAGGAACTGGGCGTCGTCACCTTCGAGGATGTGACGGCCCGCGTCGAGGCGGAAGACAAGATACGCTTCATGGCGCGTTACGACAGCCTCACCGGTCTGCCCAACCGCGCCTATTTCCAAGAGCTGATCGGAGAGGCGATGGCATCCGGCGACCTCGAGCGTCTCTGCGGGCTCGCCGTGCTCGACCTCGACGACTTCAAGAGCGTCAACGACACGCTTGGCCACCCGGTCGGCGATGGATTGATCTACGCCGTCGCTGAACGGCTGGCGGCGGTCGCCGGACCAGGCGTCACCGTCAGCCGTTTCGGTGGCGACGAGTTCATGATCTTCTTCGACCGCGTCGAGGACGAGAGCCATCTGATCAGCCAAATCGACGAGATTTTCATTGACCTGCAGGGCGAGGTCGACGTCGCCGGTCATGGACTGCGCATCCAGGCGAGCGGTGGCGCGGTGCTGTCGCGGGTCAGGGACACCGATGTCGACGCCATGATCGTCAAGGCGGACCTCGCGCTCTACAAGGCCAAGGAACTCGGCAAGAACACTTGGCGGTTGTTCGAAGCATCGATAGATGCCGCTTTCCGCAACCGTCAGCTGATGAAGGCGGATCTGCGCACCGCGGTGGAAAGCAAGGGGTTGCGGGTGGTCTACCAGCCGATCGTGACGATGAGCACGATGCGCATAGCCAGTTGCGAGGCGCTGTGCCGTTGGGACCACCCCGATCTTGGACCAATTTCGCCCAGCATCTTCATTCCACTGGCGGAAGAAATGGGCATCATTTCCGAGATCAGCACCTTCGTCCTGCATGCGGCGTGCACCGAATGCGCCAAATGGCCCGCACAGACCAGTGTCTCGGTCAATCTCTCGGCCAAGGACTTCCGCAACCGCGACGTAATCGAGAAGGTTCGCGATGCGCTCGCCAGCTCCGGTCTCGCCGCCGGTCGCCTGGAGATCGAGGTCACCGAGACGGCGCTGCTCGACGACAAGTCGCTGACGCGTCAGTATATCGAGGAATTGAAGCGGCTTGGCGTGCGGATCGCGCTCGACGATTTCGGCACCGGCTATTCGAGCCTGAGCTATCTCCACAAACTGCCGCTCGACAAGATCAAGATCGACCGATCGTTCCTGATGGACGTCACCCAGAACAGCCGTTCGCTCGAACTGCTCAAGGGCATCGTCAATCTGTCACGGCCGCTGGGGCTTTCGGTGACGGTCGAGGGCGTCGAGACTTTCGAGCAGCTCAAGATCCTGGCCTTGCAGGTGAAGCCGGACCTGGTTCAAGGATTCCTGTTCGGCTCGGCGCTCAGCGCGTCCGGCATCGAGACCATGTCAAGCACGGTCTGGCCCTTCGCCAAGGACATCAAGACGGCCAGGAAGGCGACGCATCGCTGATCTCTGTGGCTGATTTCCATGGGAGGAATCTCGTACTTTGGTATAATATTTACAATTATTAACCTTAATAGCTGGTAAACGATCTCTATCTTGTTTTCAGCTTTACATCTTACGACCCTGCCGTAGGGTTGATCGCGGCGGTTGTACGGGGATTGAGTTCATGGTTGTTGAGTTGATTTCGCCTCGCCAGGCGGCGGGTGCGGACGGGAGTGATGCGTCCGACACTATGACCAGCTTTGCCAGGAATGTCTCGGCGATGCTCGAGCGGACGGAATACCGTCGCTGCGACAAGGGCGAAGACCTCGAGGACATCTACCGCCTGCGCTACAAGTCGTATCGCTCCAACGATATGGTGCCCGATAGCGAGAACCATACCATTCACGACGAGCTCGACGAGGCGCCGAATGTCTTTCGTTTCGGCGTCTACATCGACCAGGAACTCGTCAGCACGCTGCGCATTCACCACGTCACGCCGGCGACGCCGATGTCGCCTTCCACGAAGGCTTTCGGCGATATCGTCATGCCGATGCTGGCCAAGGGACTGAGCTTCATCTGTCCCAGCCGGTTCGCCTCCGACCCCGACTGGTCACGCGTCTATCCGCAAATTCCCTATCTCACATTGCGGCTCGCCGGCATGGCGTGTTTCCATTTCAACGCGCCTTACTGCCTGTCGACCATTCGCGAGGACCACGCCGGCTTCTACAAGCGGATCTACTATTCCGAGAAGATCAGCGAGGCCCGCGCCTATCCCGGCGTGTACAATAAGGTCGTGCTCTACCGTGCCGACGTCAACGCGATCCGCGAGCGGTCCCTCTCCCGGTTCCCTTTTTTCCGTTCGACGCCGATGGAGCAGCGCATGCTGTTCGACATGCCTAATCTTGGTGAACTCGCGCCGCTGACCATCCTGCCCACAGCCAAGTATTTTCGCGAAGCCGCCTGATGCATGGCGCCCAAAAGTGGGCAGCGGTTTTGGGACGACGACATGCGCCAAAACCAAGGCAAGACATTCGGCAAGTTTGCAGCCTGGCCATGGAGCTTTCCGGCCGCTTCGGCGTTCTGGCAAGCGCGCCGGTGGCGCATGAATGACGACCTGCATAGCGTTGACGGCAATCTTACCGAAAGGAACCCGACATGACCATTTCCACGCTCGCACTCACTCCACTGATCTCGCTGATTGCCGGCGTGCTGATCCTGGTGATGCCGCGGCTCCTCAACTACATCGTCGCGCTATACCTGATCGTCGTCGGCCTGCTTGGGCTGTTTCCACAGCTTGCCGGCTGATGTGACAAGCGTCAGCCGCAAGGAAGCGCAAGACGGCAGCCGCGGTCGCCTCAGGAACATCCTCCCTGCATTTGGCAGCTTCAAGTTTCCTTTGAGGCTGATGTCTCCGGCGATGCGGCAATAGCGCCATTGCCCTCGGCCTGGCTTTTCGCTATGTGCCTGAAAGATGTCTTCGAAGGGGTATTCCTATGGCTGATCACTCGCCGACCGGTCCTGTCGAACTAGGCGCGAAGATGGACTATGCCGAGCACGACCGCACCTATGCCGGCTTCCTTAGGCTCGCGAAATACGGATCGCTGTTTTGCCTCGCCGTGCTTCTGGCAATGGCCTTCGGCTTCTTTGCAGGCGGCTTCTTCTCGGGATTTGTCCTGTTCGCACTGATCATCGCCGTCGGCGCTTTCATTCTCCGGTAAATTCTTCAAAACCCCTTGCCCGTGACATCGCCGGAAGTCCGGCCGGCGTCCTGCGCAGACAGGTTCCAGCCGAAAGGATCATGCGGTGGGACAGACGGTTTTTATCCCTCGTGAGCTCGATGCGAACGAGCCGCGCGTTGCTGCCTCGCCCGACACGGTGAAGCGGCTGGCGGGGCTGGGGTTCGACGTGATCGTCGAAGGCGGCGCCGGCACGGCATCGCGCATTCCCGACGAGGAGTTCGCCAAGGCCGGCGCTGTGATCGGCAAGTCCGGCGACGTCGCCAAGGCTGATGTGGTGCTGAAGGTGCGCCGGCCTGATGGGGCGGAGCTGAAGGCCTATCGCCCGGGCACTGCCGTCATCGCCATCATGGATCCCTATGGCAACGATGCTGCCGTCGATGCTCTGGCAAGGGCCGGCGTCACCGCCTTCTCGATGGAGTTCATGCCGCGCATCACGCGCGCCCAATCGATGGATGTCCTGTCCAGCCAGGCGAACCTCGCCGGCTATCAGGCAGTGATCGACGCGGCTGCCGAATATGACCGGGCGCTGCCGATGATGATGACGGCCGCGGGCACGGTGCCGGCGGCGAAAGCCTTCATCATGGGCGTCGGCGTCGCCGGCCTGCAGGCCATTGCGACGGCAAGACGGCTTGGCGCCGTCGTCACCGCCACCGACGTGCGCCCCGCCGCCAAGGAACAGGTCGCCTCGCTGGGGGCAAAGTTCCTGGCGGTCGAGGACGAGGAGTTCAAGGCGGCCGAGACGGCTGGCGGCTACGCCAAGGAAATGTCTAGGGAATACCAGGCCAAGCAAGCGGCACTGACCGCCGAGCACATCGCCAAGCAGGACATCGTCATCACCACGGCGCTGATTCCCGGCCGTCCGGCGCCGAAGCTCGTTTCGACCGCGATGGTCGCCTCGATGAAGCCGGGCTCGGTGATCGTCGACCTGGCAGTCGAGCGCGGCGGCAATGTCGAGGGCGCTGTGCCGGGGCAGGTGGTGACCACGGCCAACGGGGTGAAAATCGTCGGCCATCTCAACGTGCCGGGCCGCGTCGCGGCCTCCGCCTCGCTGCTCTATGCCAGGAACCTCTTTGCGTTCCTCGAGACGTTGGTCGACAAGACCACGAAGACGCTTGCCATCAACCGCGACGACGAATTGGTCAAGGCGACGATGCTGACCGATGGTGGCCAGGTCGTGCATCCGGCCTTCGCCGGCAAGCCGGCGGTGATGATCGCCTCGGCTGCGCCTGCGAAGCCCGCCGCTGCAAAAAAACCAGCCCTGCCAAAGAAAGCTGCCGCATCCAAGAAAGCTGCCACACCCAAATCGCCCGCTAATAAGTCGAAAGGGATCGCGTGATGGACCAGACCATGCAGAAAGCCCTCGACCAGCTCGACCAGGCGACCGCCGCCGTCCGGCTCGCGGTGCAGGATCTGGCCACTGCTCCAGGCGGCACCGATGCGGCCGGTGATGCTGCGCACGCGCTGTCCGGCGGGGCGATCGATCCGTTCGTCTTCCGATTTGCGATTTTCGTCCTGGCGATCTTCGTCGGCTATTACGTCGTCTGGTCGGTGACGCCGGCGCTGCACACGCCGCTGATGGCGGTCACCAACGCCATTTCCTCGGTCATCGTCGTCGGCGCGCTGCTTGCCGTCGGCATCTCGGCGTCCGGCATCGCCACCGGCTTCGGTTTCGTCGCGCTGATGCTGGTCTCGGTCAACATCTTCGGCGGCTTCCTCGTCACCCAGCGCATGCTGGCGATGTACAAGAAGAAGGACAAGTAGAGCGACATGAACGCCAACTTCGCCTCCTTCCTCTATCTGGTCTCCGGCATCCTGTTCATCCTGGCATTGCGCGGCCTGTCGCACCCGACCACCAGCCGTCAGGGCAACATGTACGGCATGATCGGCATGGGCATCGCCATTGTCACTACGCTGGCGCTGGCGACCCCTTCGGCCGGAGGCTTCGGCCTCATCGTGTTGGGTCTTTTGATCGGCGGCTCGGTCGGCGCGATCACCGCACGGCGCATCGCCATGACCTCGATGCCGCAGCTGGTCGCCGCCTTCCACTCGCTCGTCGGCCTTGCCGCCGTCATGGTGGCGGCTGCCGCCGTCTATGCGCCGGAAAGCTTCGGCATCGGCACGGTCGCCGACATCCACGCCCAGGCGCTGATCGAGATGAGCCTCGGTGTCGCCATCGGCGCCATCACCTTCACCGGCTCGGTCATCGCCTTCCTCAAGCTCGATGGCCGCATGTCGGGCAAGCCGATCATGATCGGCGGCCGTCACTTGATCAACGCGGCCCTCGGCATCGCGCTGATCGTGCTGATCGTGCTGCTGGTCACCACCGAGTCGAAGCTGGTGTTCTGGCTGATCGTGGCGGCATCGCTTGTTCTTGGCGTCCTGCTCATCATCCCGATCGGCGGGGCCGACATGCCGGTCGTCGTCTCGATGCTGAATTCCTATTCGGGTTGGGCGGCTGCGGCACTCGGCTTCACGCTCGGCAATCTGGCGCTGATCATCACCGGCGCGCTGGTCGGCTCGTCCGGCGCGATCCTGTCCTACATCATGTGCAAGGGCATGAACCGGTCATTCATCTCGGTCATCCTCGGCGGCTTCGGCGGCGAGACTTCCGCCACTGCTGACGACGGCATCGAGCGCACGGTCAAGCAGGGTTCGGCCGACGATGCCGCCTATCTGATGATGAACGCGCAGAAAGTCATCATCGTGCCGGGCTACGGCATGGCGGTCGCCCAGGCGCAGCACGCGCTGCGCGAGATGGCCGACAAGCTCAAGGCCGCCGGCGTCGACGTCAAATACGCCATTCATCCGGTCGCCGGCCGCATGCCCGGCCACATGAACGTGCTCCTGGCCGAAGCCAATGTGCCTTACGACGAAGTGTTCGAGCTGGAGGATATCAACTCCGAATTCGCGCAGGCCGACGTCGCCTATGTCATCGGCGCCAACGACGTCACCAACCCTTCCGCGCGGGACGACAAGTCGTCGCCGATCTACGGCATGCCGATCCTCGACGTCGACAAGGCCCGGACCTGCCTGTTCGTTAAGCGCTCGCTCGGCTCCGGCTATGCCGGCATCGACAACACGCTGTTCTACAAGGACGGCACCATGATGCTGCTCGGCGACGCCAAGAAGATGACTGAAGAGATCGTCAAGGCCATGGATCACTGATCCGGGTTACTGGCGCCGATATACCGTTAGTTGCTCGAAAAAAAGCCCGGCTCTGCGCCGGGCTTTTTTCTTGGCCCTGAGCATCAGGCGTCCTTTGCTCTCATGTCGGTTTCAGAGCTACGATGGGTGAATTCTGTCCCGATTGGACACGGGATTTGCACCAACGGAGGCACTGGTGTCCGACTCTCATCCTGTTGCGTCGCCGGCCAAGATCAGTCCGCCGGCCTCCGGAAAGGCGCCGCGCAAGCTCAGCCAGGCCGTGGTAATTGTGCATGGCATGGGCGAACAGCGGCCCATGGGCACGCTGAGGGAATTTGTTCAGGCTGTCTGGAGTCATGATCCCGCCCGCGCGCCGTTTTATGCCCGTGTCACTGATCCGGCCGACCCCGACGGTGAGAAGATCAACCAGAGCTGGATCACGCCTGACAGCCGGACGAACTCGCACGAGCTTCGCCGGATCACCACCCCTTACGATGTCGATAGCCGCCGCACCGATTTCTACGAGCTTTACTGGGCCGACATTACGCAGGGCACAACGCGGGGCCGGCTTGCGGCCTGGGTAACGAATCTGCTTTGGCGCAAGCCCGCTGACATCCCGCGCGATGCCCGCGGGCTTTATGTCGTCACGCTTCTGGTCGTCACAACAGTCTTGTGCGCAGCGCTCCTGCTCGCGACGTCGGCATCGCAAGGGTATATTTCCTGGACCACAGGTACGCTCGTCACGATCCTGGCCTCGTTCGTCATCTGGTCGGTGGACCGGTTTGGCCTGCCTTATTTCGGCGATGTGGCCGCCTACGTGCGTGCTGAAGCGGCAATGGTCGAGAAGCGCGCGCTTGTCCGCGACCGCGGCCTGACGCTGCTGAAGCGCCTCATGATGGACGATGGCTATGACCGGATCGTGCTGGTCTCACACAGCCTGGGATCGATCATCGCCTACGATCTGCTGCAGATATTGTGGGCCGATTTCAGGCCTCGAAAGCTGGAAGCGGTCCGCGACAAGGCGAGACTGAAAGCGATCCGCGCCGTCGACAAGGCCACGCTCAACGCCGATGGTTCTGCGTGGCCCGACAAATTGGATGATTTTTCCGGATTCCGGCGCGCCCAATGGGAGCTCTATCGGCAGCTCCGCGCCAGGGACGCCGATCACCCATTGCCTTGGAAGATCAGCGATTTCGTCACGCTCGGCAGTCCGCTCACCCACAGCGAATTTCTGGTGACCTACAACCTCGCTGAATTCAGGCGCGGCATCGCTGAGCGGCTGTTCTCGGCATGTCCGCCGATCGCCGAGACGGCGGCCGGTGGAACCGTCCTCTATCAGGAAGGGCGCAGCCGTTCGGGCAAGCCGCAGCGGGCGGTGCATCATGGTGCGGTGTTTGCCGCGACGCGCTGGACCAACATCTTCGACAGGGGCAATGGCTGGCTGACGGGCGACCCGATCTCCGGCCCGATGGCGGAAAATTTCGGCCCCGGCGTCGAGAACATCCAGGTCGAGCTGCGCAGTTCGCTTGGCCGCATCTTCACGCACAGGCTCTACTGGTCGCTGAAGGCGATCGGCGTCGAGGTCGCCGCAGCCGCCGGCACGTCGCCGCGCTCGCATATTGGCGTGCTGCGCGACGCCGTCGACCTCGGCCGCAAACTGGAGCCAAGTCAGGCGGTGCCGACGATAGGCCGCACAGTATAGAAACGACCCAAAGCACGAAAACGGATTGGCGCGCCGGAGCACGCCAACCGGATTGGGCCTCAGATATCCAGATTGGCGACCGACAGCGCATTGTCCTGGATGAACTCGCGTCGGGGCTCAACTTCGTCGCCCATCAGCCGCGAGAATAGACTGTCCGCATCGGTGGCATCGGTGACCTTGACCTGCAGCAGCGAGCGCACATTCGGGTCGAGCGTGGTTTCCCAGAGCTGCTCGGCATTCATCTCGCCGAGGCCCTTGTAGCGCTGCATGGTCAGGCCCTTGCGGCCGGTGGCAAACACGGCGTTGAGCAGCGCCAGCGGTCCCGAGATGGTTTCCGACACATCCTTGCGGCGCAGCACCGGCGGCTCGCCATAGATTTCTGCGAGGCGCGGCGCATAGCGGTCGAGCTGGCGGGCGTCGGCCGAATTGATCAGCGCGAGATCGAGATGCGCGAACTCCTTGACGCTGCGCACCGTGCGCTCGAACACATAGCCGCCGATGCCTTCGTTCGAGGTCGACATGCGGCCGGTCCAGCCGCGTTCGGTGTCCTCGGCAATGATGTCGAGACGCCGGGCGACACGCTCGGCCATGGCGTTGGCCCGGCCGAGATCGGCGAAAACGTCCGGGTTGAGCGCGCCGGCGATCGCCGCCTGCTCGACCACGCCTCTGTTGTAGCGCGTGTGCAGCCCGTTGATGAGCTGGCGCACCGCCAGCGCATCGTCGATGGCGCTGCGCAGGTCCTGTCCGGCCCGCACCTCGCCGGTGCTGAGCGCAAGCGACGCCTCCTCCAGCCCCGAGCCGATCAAAAATTCCTCGAAGGCGCTTTCGTCCTTGAGGTATTGCGAGCTCTTGCCGCGCGTCACCTTGTAGAGCGGCGGCTGGGCGATATAGAGATGGCCGCGCTCGATCAGCTCCGGCATCTGCCGGAAGAAGAAGGTCAGAAGCAAGGTGCGGATATGGGCGCCGTCGACGTCGGCGTCGGTCATCAGGATGATCTTGTGATAGCGCAATTTGTCGGCGTTGAACTCGTCCTTGCCGATCGAGGTGCCGAGCGCGGTGATCAGCGTACCGATCATGTCGGAGCCGAGCATGCGGTCGAAGCGAGCCCGCTCGACATTGAGGATCTTGCCGCGCAGGGGAAGAATGGCCTGGTTCTGGCGCGAACGGCCGCCCTTGGCCGAGCCGCCGGCGCTGTCGCCCTCGACGATGAAGATTTCGGACTTCGCCGGATCGCGTTCCTGGCAGTCGGCCAGCTTGCCGGGCAGCGAGGTGACGCCGAGCGAGCTCTTGCGGGTGATGTCGCGCGCCTTGCGCGCGGCTTCGCGCGCCGCTGCCGCCTGGATGACCTTGTCGATGACCACCTTGCCCTCGGTCGGGTGCTCTTCGAGCCAGGTGCCGAGCGCTTCGTTGACGAGCCCTTCCACCACCGGGCGAACTTCGGATGAGACCAGCTTGTCCTTGGTCTGCGACGAGAATTTCGGATCGGGAACCTTGACCGACAGCACCGCCGTCAGCCCCTCGCGGCAATCGTCGCCGATCAGCGCCACCTTCTCCTTCTTGGTGAGGCCCGAGGATTCGCCATAGCCGGTTATCTGGCGCGTCAGCGCGCCGCGGAAACCGGCAAGATGCGTGCCGCCGTCGCGTTGCGGAATGTTGTTGGTGAAGGCCAGCACGTTCTCGTGGTAGCTGTCGTTCCACCACATGGCGACCTCGACGGTGATACCGTCGCGCTCGGCTTTGATCGCAATCGGCTTGTCTATCAGCGGTTTCTTGACGCGGTCGAGATATTTGACGAACTCCTCGAGCCCGCCATCATAGTGCAGTTCATGGCGCACGACGTCGGCATGGCGGGCATCGGTCAGAACGATGCGCACGCCGGAATTCAGGAAGGCGAGTTCGCGCAGCCGGTGCTCCAGCGTGCCGAAGTCGAACTCGACCATGGTGAACGTCTCGGCCGACGGAAAGAAAGTGATTTCGCTGCCGCTGCGCCCCTCATAGGTGCCGGCAACCTTGCGCTGTTCATAGGTGCCGGTGACCCTCAGCGGCGCGTCGGCATTGCCATGCGTGAAGCTCATCTCGTAGATCTGACCGTTACGGCGGATCTTCAGCTTCAGCCAGGCCGAAAGCGCATTGACCACCGAGACGCCGACGCCGTGCAGGCCGCCAGACACCTTGTAGGAATTCTGGTCGAACTTGCCGCCGGCATGCAGCTGCGTCATGATCACTTCGGCCGCCGAGATGCCTTCGCCGGTGTGGATATCGGTCGGAATGCCGCGGCCATTGTCGATGACCGTCACCGAACCGTCCGGGTTGAGCGTTACAGTAACGAGGTCGGCATGGCCGGCCAGCGCCTCGTCGATGGCGTTGTCGACCACCTCGTAGACCATGTGATGCAGGCCCGAGCCGTCGTCGGTATCGCCTATATACATGCCAGGCCGCTTGCGGACGGCATCCAACCCCTTCAAAACTTTGATGGAATCGGCGCCGTACTCGGCCTCAGCGCCGTTGGCGTTGTCGATCTGATCGCTCATGAAAACCTGTCTGATTGATGCCGCACGTCCAGCGCAAAAAATCGGCTCCGAATCGCGCGTCCTTGATGTCCAAGATATAGGTGCAAAAGGCGGTTTTTCCAAGGTTTGCAAGCGTTTCCGAATGGAAGAAGAGCGCGCCTGACCGGCCAGGGCATCGGACCCAAAAAGTGGAGCCGGACTTGGAACAGAGCGGCGGCAACAACAGAGGGCCGACCTGTTCCGACGATCAGGCACTTCCAGTGCCCGGCCACATTCCGGAGAGCCGGCGACATGGACGCTTGCCTTGCCAGCCACTACATTGAGGTGACCAGCGGAGCACGCCATGGACAGTCAGCCCGCCCCCTTCGTCCCGCCGGCGCCGAAGCCGCGTACCTCGCCGCCGTCGACGCTCGAGATGATCCGCATCGTCTATCGCAATCCGCTCGAACTGTGGGGCGAGCCGACCTACAACCAGCCCTGGATATCGGTGACCGGCATCGGCGGGCCGCTGGTCATCGCCAACGACCCCGGCCTCATTCGCCACGTGCTGGTCGACAATGCCAAAAATTACAAGATGGCGACGGTGCGCCAGATGATCCTGCGGCCGATCCTGCGCGACGGCCTGCTGACCGCCGAGGGTGAGGTCTGGAGGCGTTCACGCAAGGCGATGGCGCCGGTGTTCACGCCGCGCCACATATTCGGTTTTGCCGAGCCGATGCTGAGGCGCACGCGGGAGTTCGTCACGCGCTACGAGGGCGGCGGTACATCGGACATCGCTCACGACATGACGCTGCTTACTTTTGACATCCTGGCCGAGACGCTGTTTTCCGGCGAGATATCAGGCGAGCCGGGCAGCTTCGCCAAGGAGATCGACCGGCTATTCGAGACCATGGGCCGGGTTGATCCGCTCGACCTGTTGCGGGCGCCTGACTGGCTGCCGCGCCTGACCCGCATCCGCGGCCGCAAGACCATGGCCTATTTCCGCAAGATCGTTACCGACACAGTCAAGATGCGCGAAGAGCGGCTCAAGCGCGATCCGGACAGGGTGCCGCAGGATTTTCTCACGCTTTTGCTCAAGGCGGAGGGACCGGACGGGCTGACACGCGCCGAGGTCGAGGACAACATCATCACCTTCATCGGCGCCGGTCACGAGACCACGGCGCGGGCACTTGGCTGGACGCTCTACTGCCTGGCCGAAGCGCCTTGGGAGCGCGAAAAGATCGAGCGCGAAATCGATGCGGTGCTGGCGCGCGAGCCCGACCCGACAAAGTGGCTCGACGCCATGCCGTTCACCCGCGCCGCCTTCGACGAGGCGCTCAGGCTCTATCCGCCGGCGCCGTCGATCAACCGCGAGCCTATCGAGCCCGAAACCTGGAACGGCCTCTACATACCGAGGCGCGCCGCGGTGCTGGTCATGCCCTGGGTCGTCCACCGCCATCGCAAGCTGTGGGACAGGCCCGACGCCTTCATGCCCGAACGCTTTCATCCAGGGAATCGCGAGAAGATCGACCGTTTCCAGTATTTGCCGTTCGGCGCCGGTCCTCGCGTCTGCATCGGCGCCAGCTTTGCCATGCAGGAGGCGATCATCGCGTTGGCGATCATGCTGTCGCGCTTCCGCTTCGATACCACCGCCGAGACCAGGCCGTGGCCGGTGCAGAAACTGACGACGCAACCGCAGGGCGGCCTGCCGATGCAGGTCACGCGGCGCCTTTAGTGAGCGCCTGATTGGCTAGGCCGCGGTCTTGCGCTGGAACTGGCCCGAGGCGCGGTAGCGCCAGAGATAGCTCGGCAGGATGCTGCCGATCGACTGCGGCTGGATATCGAGGCCGGCGAGCGTCCTGTTTTCCCTGGTTGCCGCTTCCGACACGATGTTATGCTCGCGCAATTGCAGGACCTGATCCTTGGTCAGCAGCGGATTGGGCAAAAGCCCGAGGATCGACGCCTGCATGTTCGCCACCCACCACGGCACCGACACCAGAAGCCGCTTGCGGTCGATCATGGCGAGCATTTCCTGCATGCATTCCTTGAAGGTGAGCACCTGCGGTCCGCCAAGCTCATAGATCCGGCCGCCCTGGACTTTGCCGTCGACCGAGCGCGCCACCGCCTCGGCGACATCGCCGACATAGACCGGCTGGAATTTGGTCTGCCCGCCGCCGATCAGCGGCAGGACCGGCGAATAGCGCGCCATGTTGGCGAAGCGGTTGAAGAAGCTGTCCTCCGGCCCGAAATTGATCGACGGCCGCAAGATGACGGCATCGCTGATCGTTTCCAGAACCGCCTTTTCGCCGAGCGCCTTGGTGCGCGCATAGTCCGATTGCGCGTTCAGATCGGCGCCCAGCGCCGAGATATGGGTGAGGCCGGCGCCGACGGCGCGCGCCGCTTCGGCGACCGCGCGTGCACCGAATTCGTGGACGGACGTGAATTTCTGCCGGCCGCTCTCATGCAGGATGGCCACCAGGTTGACGACATGATCGGCGCCCTGCACGGCGCGGTCGACCGACCAGCGCACGCGAACATTGGCCTGCACCGGCTGGATCTGTCCGACATTGCCGAGCGGCTGCAGATGGCCAGCGAGATCGGGCCGGCGGCAGGCGACCCTGATGCGGTAGCCGCGCCTGGCCAGCGCTCGGACGACATGGCGGCCGACAAAGCCGGAGCCGCCGAACACGACGACGAGCTTTGGGGTCTGCAGGATTTCGGTCATTGCTGGCTCCGGCGCAGTTCCAGATTTACTGGTGCTTGACTGAAGCCGTTTCTTAGTCCGTTTCGCGCCAAAGGCAAAGCGACGATAAGTCGCCGGGGACCCCTGTTTTCGACCGCGTTAGAACGCCCTGCCGATGCGTGCGTCGACCGATTGTCGGTTGCCGCCGCGAATGACGAAGAAGAACAGGATCGCCGCCCACAGCAGCGATTTTTCGGCGCCCGAAAAGCCCTCGCCCATGGTGAGCCAGTGGAACCAGACCGTGACCAGAAGCACGAACATTCCGGCGAAGGCGGCCGGGCGGGTCAAGAGGCCTATTGCGATGAAAATGCCGCCGAAGAACTCGGTGCATGCCAAGAGCAGGGACCAAAATGCGCCCGGATAGAAGCCGAGGCCCTCGACCATCTCGGCGGCGCCAAACGGATCGGTGATCTTACGCGAGCCGTGGACGGTAGGAAGATGCCGGCCACGGCACGCAGGATGGTTTCGGTGGCGGTGTTCAGCGCCGCATAAAGGCTGCCAAGGGCCGGGACGAAAAGGCTTCTGCTGGAATTGTCGGTGCTTGCGGACATTGGGGCTCCTCTTTTTGCTGCTCCGCGCAAACACCCGACCACCTTGGTTAGAGTCAAATGAACAAAAGTTGACTAGAAGAGGCATGTTAACTGACCAGATGCGAGAGGCCGCAGAAAACCCCGCCGAAGCGGGGTTTTCCGGGTGACTTCCAAGTCCGAGTCAGGGTCCGACGAGGCGGCCTGACCTGAGACGGTATCAGGACGGTGTGAAACGCCCGCCCCAGCCCTGGACATTCGACCGGATGTCACCGCCCGGGCAAACCCCACCCCGGACAGGCATTGGTCGCGGCACCGCGCAAAAAGGTTCAGCGACGGCGAAAAAAATCGCAGCCAAACTTTTTAGGAAGAATACCGGGCGGCGAATTCCGAAATGCGCTGCACCACGGCCTTGGGCGCCGTTATGCCTCGCGCCGCGGCCTTCTCCGCCGCTTCGGCCCGGGCACGGCCGGGCACATGCACGCCGTAGCGACGGCGCAACCGTTCGAGCTGGTCTTTCATGCGCTTCTCGAAATCCGGATCGAGCAGCTTGGGCTCGACGGCCAGCACGAAGAGGCCGGTTCCGGGACTGTCCGGTCCGCCACTGAACCATGGCGCATCGAGCGACCAGTTGGCGCCAGACAGGCCCGCCGCCAGCACTTCGACCATCAGCGCGATATTGGCGCCGCGTTGGCCGCCGAAGGCAAGCATTGCGCCTTTCATGGCGGCGGCGGGATCGGTGGTCGGGTTGCCGCTCGCGTCCAGTGCCCAGCCTTCTGGAATTTTCTTGCCGTCCTCGGCCGCCTTGCGGATGTTGACGAAGGCAGTGGCGCTCGACGACTGGTCGATCACCAGCGGCGCTCCATCGGCGGCGGGCGCGGCGAAGGACATTGGGTTGGTACAGTAGACCGGCTTGACCGAGCCCGAGCCGGCAAGCACGGCCGGTCCATTGGTCGCGGCGAAGGACACCAGTCCCTGCGCGGCCAGCCGCCCGGTGAAATAGCCGAGCGCGCCGCATGTATAGGCGTTCTTCTGCGAAAAGATGGCAACGCCGAACAGGCGCGCCGCCTTGGCGAGATCGTCGATCGTGCGGTCGAAACCGGTATGCGCCAGACCGCCGCGCGCGTCGGACAGATAGATCGCCAAAGCCGGCCTGGTGATGACCGGTTCGGCGTTGCCGTCGATGCGGCCGGCCTCCAGCGCTTCGAGATAGTCGATGAAATGCGACAGTCCGACCGTCGACAGACCTTCCGCCTCGGCCGCTACGATGGAGGCTGCGAGCGACCGCGCCGCTTCCTCATTGGCGCCGGCGCCGAGCGCCGCCATCCGGCACAGCCCTGTCGCCTGGTCGAGACTGAGTTGCATCTTAGCCGTTCCTGAGTGAGTAGTGAGTAGTCTGTAGTGAGAGTAAGTAGTGAGTAGTCCGTAGTGAATGGGGAGGCAGTGAGCTGCTTACTACTTACTACTCGCCACTCACTACCCGATCTTGTTCGGGATCCGCGCCTCGATCTTGCCAAGGGCGAAGACCAGGATGCCGGTGATCGCCATATAGATCAACGCCAGGAGCAGCAAGGGTTCATAGGTGAGGAAAGTGCTCTGCCTCACCTTGGAAGAGACGGCGAATATGTCGATCACGCTGATGGTCGCCACCAGCGGCGTCGATTTCAGCTGCAGCACGGTTTCGCCGGTCAGCGTCGGCAGCGCCCGGTAGAAGGCTTGCGGCAGCCAGATCCGCCGGAGGATCTTCCAGCGGCTCATGCCGAACGCACGCGCCGCTTCCAACTGCCCTTTCGGCACCCCGGCAAAGGCACCCCGCATCACTTCCCCCTCGTAGCCGGCGAAGGACAGGGTCAGCGCCAGGACGCCGTAGGGCCAGGCTTGCCTGAGATACGGCCACATCCAGGACTCGCGAATCCATGGATACTGCGGAAACAGCGAGCCGAGCCCATAGTAGAGCAGCCAGAGCTGCAGCAGCAGCGGCGTTCCCCTGATGACGGTGCAGAAGGCCTTTGCAGGCGCCGCGAGCCAGAAAGGGCCGGCAGCCTGCGCCAGCCCGAGCGGCACGGCGAGCAGGAAGCCCAGTGTGCAGGTGACGGCGAGGATCCAGAGCGTGCGCCAGATGCCAACAAGCGCCATCTCGTAATATTGCGGCAGCCAGTCCCAGCGCATGAAGAAGGCGGCCGCGAGAACCAGCGCCAGCGCGATCAGGATCAGCACGATGCGGTGCGGCTGCAGCCACAGCGACGCTCGGGCAACATTGATGATGATCGCTTCGCCAGCCATCAACGCGCCTCCTTGAGGGAGGGCATGCCGCGCCGAGCCCGGAGTTCGATGCGGCCGATGATCAGATTGGAGACCAGCGTCAACAGAAGATAGATCACGCCTGCGGCGAGGAAGAATGTAAGATAGGCTTTGGTTACGCCCGCCGCTTGCCGCGTGGCCAATGTCAGCTCGAAGAAGCCGACGACCGCCAGCAGGGCGGTGTCCTTGGTGGCGATCAGCCAGAGATTGGCAAGGCCGGGTATGGCGAAGGGCAGCATCGCCGGCAGCGTGATGCGTCGCAGCAGCAGGCCGGGAGACATGCCATAGGCGCGCGCGGCTTCGATCTGGCCCTGCGGAATGGCAAGGATCGCGCCGCGCATCACCTCGGTCGAGTAGGCGCCCTGGACGAAGCCGAGCACGGCAATGCCGGCCACCAGCCCGCTGATGTCGATGCGCTGATATCCCATTGCCGTCAGCAGCTGGTTGATCAAATCGGTGCCGGCATAATAAAGCAGCAAGATCAGCACCAGCTCCGGCACGGCGCGGACGATCGTTGTATAAACTGCCAGCAGATCGCGCACCACGGGCCCGCCATAGAGCTTGCCATACGCACCGCAAATCCCGATCACGAGGCCGAGACCGAAAGCACCGGCAGCGATCTCGACCGAGTGGAGCAGTCCGACCAGAAGCGTTCCGCCCCAGCCAGGCGGCGTCGGCGAAAGCAGTTCGATGATGCGGGCCACAGAGGCCGGAAGAAATGCGTCGATCAGCGTCGCCCCCGAATTGCTGGCGCCAATACCGCCGGCGATGCCGTCAGCGGAAAGCTCGCATGGGTAGAGTTCGACGAAGCCACACGGCGCGCTGTCTGCGCCGCGTGGTTATTCGCTCAGGGATGCACGCCGTCAGTTCGACTGTGTGTCGTCGCCATAGATGTCGAAATCGAAGTATTTTTTCGAAATCTCGTCATATTTGCCGTTGGCACGGATCGCCTTGATGCCGGCGTTGATCTTCTCCTTCAGCTCGGTGTCTTCCTTGCGGACGCCGGCGCCGACGCCAGGCCCGAGGATTGCCAGATCCGGCGCGACCGTGCCCTTCATATCGCAGCATTGCTTGCCCTGATCCGATTTCAGGAAGGCGTCGAGCGCGATGGAATCGGCCTGCACCGCATCGAGACGGCCGGCGGCAAGATCCTGATTGGCTTCGTCCTGGGTCTGGTATTCCTTGATCTCCGCTGCTTCGGTGAAGTGCTTCTTGACGTAGTCGGCATGCACGGTCGAGACTTGCACGCCGATGATCTTGCCCTTGAGATCTTCCGGGGTGGCGCCGAACTTCTGGTCCTTCGGCCCGATAATGGCGGTCGGGGTGTTGTAATATTTGTCGGAGAAGTCGATCGTCTTCTTGCGCTCGTCGGTGATCGACATGGAGCTGGCGATCACATCGATCTTCTTGGTCGTCAGCGCCGGGATGATGCCGTCCCAGGCAACCGGGGTGATAACGCAATCGAGCTTCTGCTCGGCGCAGACCGCGTCGATGAATTCGATCTCCCAGCCGACCCATTTGCCGGAAGCATCCGGCGAGGTGAACGGCGGATAGGGTTCGGCAGCGACACCGATCTTGACCGGCTCGGCCTTGGCGATGCCCATCGCAGCGACACCGAGCAATAGCGCTGCGGCCAATGTCTTAAGGACGGTGTTCATTTCAATAACTCCCAGTTTGTTGTTGTTCCCGTTTTTCCATCCGCCTCGGCTTAACCGATGTTGCGGATGAATTGCTTCAGCCTTTCGGATTTGGGCGCGCCGAAGATCTGCTCCGGCGGCCCTTCTTCCTCGACCAGTCCGTTGTAGAGGTAGACGACATGCGTCGCGACTTCGCGGGCGAACTTCATCTCGTGGGTCACCAGCACCATGGTGCGGCCCTCGCGCGCCAGATCGCCGATCACCTTCAGCACTTCGCCGATCAGTTCCGGGTCGAGCGCCGAGGTCGGCTCGTCGAACAGCATGACGCGCGGATTGATGGCCAGCGCCCGGGCGATAGCCGCGCGCTGCTGCTGGCCGCCCGACAGATAGGCCGGATAGACATCGCGCTTTTCGGCCAGGCCGACGCGGGCGAGCAGCTTTTCGGCCTCCGCGATGGCCACGTCGCGCTTGACGCCCAGAACATGCACCGGAACCTCGATGACGTTCTCGATCAGCGTCATGTGGCTCCACAAATTGAAATTCTGGAAGACCATGCCGAGCTTGGAACGGATGCGCTCGATCTGCTTGCGGTCGGCGGGAACGGTGTGGCCGTGACTGTCGGCCTTCATCCGGATCTCCTCGCCATTGACGCGGACGATTCCGCTGGTCGGGTTCTCCAGGCAATTGATGCAGCGCAGCAGCGTCGACTTGCCCGAGCCGCTGCCGCCGATGATGGCGATGACCTCACCGTCGCGCGCCGACAGCGAAACGCCTTTCAGCACATGCAGTTCGCCGAATCTTTTATGCAGGTTCTCGACATGGATGGCTTCGGCGGCGTCGTTCTGCGCCGTATACTTCAGGGCGGGAGCCGTGCCTTGGGCTATCACCTTTGGGGTGCCTCACGAAGCGGCTGGACCCGTCGCTGCTGGAATTTATTACCCATTACCATCACTGGACAGACTTCTCATTCTCAAGATGGACCGTTCCGCTTGCCTCCGTCAACCATGCTTTTTGGACCATTGATCACGGCATGCTGAGTGGCTATTGGCTGGATGGGATATTTCAGGAGCACTTGGTGGGTAAAGCATACGGGTCGCAGTCCATGGCAGGGACCCTGCAGCGCGTGCTGATGCGGTCCGCCGCAAGCGCCATGCCCCGCGCCAGAGCATCGGAATGGCACTATGGCCCCGGCTTCGATCCGCAAAAAGCCGCTGCCCAGTATGAGGCGCTGACGACGCTGGTTTTGGCATCCGGCGCCGAGATCGAATGGCTGACCGACGTCGATGACGGGCTTGCCGATTCCGTCTTCACGCACGATCCTTCGTTGATGACCGACCACGGCGCCATCATCCTTGCCATGGGCAAGGCGCTGCGCCGGGCCGAGCCCGGCCTGCACGAGGCGGCCTACAGGCGCATGGGCGTGCCTATCCTCGGCCGCATCGAGCATCCCGGACAGGTCGAGGGCGGCGATTGCGTCTGGGTGGGTTCACGGACGCTGGCCGTCGGCCGCGGCGTGCGCACCAACCAGGACGGCATCCAGCAACTCGCCAACCTGCTCACCCCCAAGGGTATCCAGGTCTATGGCTACGACCTGCCGCTCTGGCATGGCGAGGAGGCCTGCCTGCATCTGATGTCGGTGATCAGTCCGCTCGCCGACGATCTGGCGCTGGTCTATGCACCGCTTTTACCGGCTGCCTTCTACCAGATGCTGCGGGCGCGAGGCATTCGCCTGGTCGAGGGCGACGCCGGGGAGTTCTTCGCCTCCAACGGTCTCAGCCTCAATGTGCTGCCGACCGCGCCGCGCGAGGTGATCGCCGTTGCCGGCTTCCCGAAGACGGCGGCGGCCATGGCGACCGCCGGCTGCAGGGTTTCGACCTTCGAGGCGGACGCGCTGTGCATCGCCTGCGAGGGCGGCCCGACTTGCCTCACACGTCCGGTGCTCAGACAATGACGACAGTCGGCGAAGCGCTCATCACTTTGCTCGAAGCCCATGATGTCGACACGGTCTTCGGCATTCCCGGTGTGCATACGGTCGAACTCTATCGCGGGTTGGCGCGGTCGAAGATCCGCCACGTCACCCCGCGTCATGAGCAGGGCGCCGGCTTCATGGCCGACGGGTATGCGCGCGCCAGCGGCAGGCCGGGCGTCGCCTTCGTCATCACCGGACCGGGGCTGACCAACACCATCACCGCCATGGGCCAGGCCCGTGCCGATTCGGTTCCGATGCTGGTGATCTCGGGCGTCAACGCCACGCCGACGCTGGGCAAGGGCCTTGGCCACCTGCACGAACTGCCCGACCAGCGCGGCATGATGGAGAAGGTCGCGCTGTTCTCGCACCGTGTCAGCGACGCCGACGAACTGCCGGGCGTTCTTGCCCGCGCCTTCGCCCTGTTTTCGTCATCGCGTCCCGGTCCGGTCCATATCGAGATCCCGACCGACGTCATGGTCAAGCCGGCCGACAGCATCGCGGCTTTGCTGACGAATGTCGCGCCGCCCGAACCGGATGCGGCGGCGATAGCAGAGGCGGCAAGGCTTTGCGCGGCTGCCCGCCGCCCGCTGATCCTTGCCGGCGGCGGCGCCAAGAGAGCCGAAGCGCCGTTGCAGCGCCTTGCGCAAAGGCTGGGAGCGCCGGTTGTCCAGACGGCCAATGCCCGCGGCCTGCTGCATCGCCATCCGCTTGCCGTGCCGGCGAGCCCCAGTCTGAAGGCGGTGCGTGCACTGATGGCCGACGCAGATCTGGTAATTGCCGCCGGCACCGAATTCGGCCCGACCGACTATGATGGGTATGGCGACGGCGGCTTTGTCCTGCCGGCCAGTCTGATCCGCATCGACATCGGCGCCGACCAGCTTGCCCGCCGGCCGGCCCGGATTTCGATCCACGCCGATTGCGGCGTAGCACTCGAGGCGCTGCTTGCCGAAATCGGCAAGGGCCAGCCGCCATCGGACGACGGTCCGGCTCGCGCCGCTGCAACAAGGCAAGCGGCCTTCGCCGAAATCAGCCCGAGCCTCCAGGCGCAAACACGCGCCGTCGAGGCGATCCGCGATGCGTTGCCGGGCTCGATCATCGTCGGCGATTCGACCCAGCCGGTCTATGCCGCCAACCTCTATTACGATCACGACCGACCGGGCGGCTGGTTCAACGCCGCCACCGGCTTCGGCGCGCTGGGCTATGGTCCGCCGGCGGCGATCGGTGCGGCCCTTGCCGTGCCTGATGCGCCGGTCGTTTGTCTCACCGGCGACGGTGGTTTCCAGTTCACCCTGCCCGAACTGGGCGCCGCGCTCGACGCTGCGGCGCCGGTGATCTTCGTCGTCTGGAACAATCGCGGCTATCGCGAAATCGAAACCTCGATGCTCGATGTCGGCGTCGAGCCGGTCGGCGTCTCGCCGGCGCCGCCTGATTTCTGCAAGCTGGCCGAAGCCTATGGCATTGCCGCCGAGCGGCTCGCCGGCATCGGTCATCTGGCAGACGCACTCCAGCGCGCGCGGGCGACCGGACTGCCGTATGTCATCGAAATCACTGTCGATTGAGTGCTGTGGCAGCGTCTGCCTGGGGATGCGATCCTCGTCGGATAGCCGCCGGCTCGAGGCGCGCAAACGACGCCGCGTCATCGAGATTTCGGTTGAGTGATCCCGCGAAAGGCGCGACCTTCGGCAGCGGCGAGCAGCGGCATATGAGTGACTGGAGCGGTCGAAGATGACGGATACACTGGACGGCAGGCATGTTGTGGTGACCGGCGGCACCGGGGCGCTCGGTGGCGCGGTTGTCGGCAAACTGCTGGAGCAGGGCGCGGTCTGCCATGTGCCCAATGCCCATGCCGCCGCGCCCGCGCATTTTCCCTTCCCGGCACATGAGCGCGTCATGCTGGCGCACAATGTCGATCTCGCCGACCCCGCCAAGGTCGATGCGTTCTACGCCAGTGTTACGGATTTGTGGGCATCCATCCATCTGGCCGGCGGCTTCACCGCCGCGCCGGTCGAGAAGATCGAGCCCGCGTCCTTTACCGAAATGATGGACACCAACGCCCGCACCACCTTCCTGTGCTGCCGCGCGGCGATCCGCTCGATGCTGGAATCTTCCGTGTCGGGCCGCATCGTCAATGTCACGGCGCGCGCCGGGCTCGACCTGCGGCGCGGTTCCGGCATGGTCGCCTATGCCGCCAGCAAGGCGGCGGTCGCGGCAATGACGGTGGCGATGGCGGAAGAACTCAAGGGCAAAGGCATTCTGGTCAACGCGGTCGCGCCTTCGACCCTCGACACGCCGGCCACCCGGGCTGACATGCCGGCCGCCGATTTCGGCAAATGGGTTAGCCTCGAAGCGGCCGCGGAGGCCATTGCTTACCTCGCTTCGCCGGCCAATCTGGCGATGAGCGGCACGCTGGTGCCGCTTTACGGCAGGGCCTGATTTATCTCTTTGTTTTAGAGCGCGGATTTCCCAAAATCGGTTTGCCACGTTTGGGTTACGATGCTCTGACCATGGTCAAAACAAAAACCCCGCCGGATCGCTCCGGCGGGGTTTTTTTAACAGGCCGCGCGAGGCGCGGCGTTAGTGGACCTAGCTGCCCTGCTTCTTCAGCGCGGCACCCAGGATGTCGCCCAGCGAAGCGCCGGAGTCGGTCGAGCCGTACTGGGCAACCGCTTCCTTCTCCTCGGCGATTTCCAGCGCCTTGATCGAGACCTGCAGCTTGCGGGTCTTCTTGTCGAAGGCGATGACGCGGGCGTCGACCTTCTGGCCGACCGTGAAGCGCTCGGGGCGCTGCTCGTCGCGGTCACGGCTGAGATCGGAGCGCTTGATGAAGGTCTCGATGCCGCTCTCGACCAGCCGCACTTCCAGACCGCCATCCTTGACGCCGGTGACCTCGCAGGTGACGACCGCGTTCTTGCGCAGTTCGCCTGAAGTCGCCGCCTCGCCGGCCGTGTCCTTGGCCAGCTGCTTGATGCCGAGCGAGATGCGCTCCTTGTCGATGTCGACGTCGAGCACCTGCGCCTTGACCATGTCGCCGCGATTGTACTCCTCGATCACCTGCTCGCCCGGACGGGTCCAGTCGAGGTCGGAAAGATGGACCATGCCGTCGACATCGCCTTCGAGGCCGATGAACAGGCCGAACTCGGTCTTGTTCTTGACCTCGCCCTCGACCTGGCTGCCGACCGGATGGCTGCTGGCGAAAGCCTGCCACGGGTTCTCAAGCGTCTGCTTGAGGCCGAGCGAAATGCGGCGCTTGGCCGGATCGACCTCGAGCACCACCACGTCGACTTCCTGCGTCGTCGACAGGATCTTGCCGGGATGCACGTTCTTCTTCGTCCACGACATTTCCGAAACGTGGATGAGGCCCTCGATGCCCGGCTCCAGCTCGACGAACGCGCCGTAGTCGGTGATGTTGGTGACGGTGCCCTTGATCTTCTTGCCGATCGGGAATTTCGTTCCGATCTCGGACCACGGATCGCTCTCGAGCTGCTTCATGCCGAGCGAGATGCGGTGGGTTTCCTGGTTGATGCGGATGATCTGCACCTTGACCGTCTGGCCGATGTTGAGAATTTCGGTCGGATGGTTGACGCGGCGCCATGCCATGTCGGTGACATGCAGCAGGCCGTCGATGCCGCCGAGGTCGACGAACGCACCATAGTCGGTGATGTTCTTGACGACGCCTTCGACCACCTGGCCTTCTTCGAGGTTCTGCACGATTTCCGAACGCTGTTCGGCGCGGCTTTCCTCGAGCACGGTGCGGCGCGACACCACGATGTTGCCGCGGCGGCGATCCATCTTGAGGATCTCGAAAGGCTGCGGATTGTGCATCAGCGGCGAGACGTCGCGTATCGGGCGGATGTCGACCTGGCTGCGCGGCAGGAAGGCCACGGCGCCGTCGAGATCGACGGTGAAGCCGCCCTTGACCTGGTTGAAGATGACGCCTTCGACGCGCTCGCCCTTGGTGAACTTCTCTTCGAGACGGACCCAGCTCTCTTCGCGGCGGGCCTTTTCACGGGAAAGCATCGCTTCGCCAAGCGCGTTCTCGATGCGCTCGACATAGACTTCGACCGTGTCGCCGACCTTGAGCGTCGACTCCTTGCCCTTGACGCCGAATTCCTTCAGCGGCACGCGGCCTTCGACCTTGAGGCCGACATCGATGATGGCCATGTCCTTTTCGATCGCGGTGATCGTGCCCTTGACGACTTGGCCTTCGCCGGAATGACCGGCGGAAAAAGATTCTTCGAGCAGGCTCGCGAAATCATCGCGAGTGGGATTTGCAACTGACATAGTTTCTCCTGGATGCCCCGCATCTCAAGCGGGGCGGGCGCCGTGGGTTAGCGTTGCGTTGGCCTGCCGGCGTTCCGGGCTTCAAAAAAGCCCTTGGCCGCCTAAGCGGCAATTCCGGCGCATGAAAAATGCTGGCAGGCTGGTTCGTGCCCGATATGGGTATCTTTTCGCCGCCGGCAATCGGCAACGGAGGAAAAACCCGGCTCAGGCTTTGTTTCTCTTGGCCAGAACGTCGTCGATGATCGCCTTGGCCGCAAGAAACGCGGCTTCTATAGCCATTTCCGACGTGTCGAGCAAGTGCGCATCGGCGGCAGGCTTCAGCGGCGAGTCGGCGCGACCCATGTCGCGCTCGTCGCGGCGCAGGATATCGGCCAGGATCTCGTTGAAATTGGCGGTGCCGCCGATGCTCTCGATCTCGGCCAGCCGCCGCTCTGCCCGCACTTCGGCGCTGGCCGTCACATAGAGCTTGATGTCGGCGTCGGGACAGACGACGGTGCCGATATCGCGGCCGTCAAGCACCGCGCCGGGCGGCGCCTTGGCGAATTCGCGCTGCTTTTCGACCAATATGCGTCGCACCGACGGGATGACAGCCACTTTCGAAGCCGCCTCGCCGACCGCATGCGCCGACAGCACCGACCGGTCGAGCTTGGCCAGGTCGACCTGCCGCGCCGCGGTTTCGGCGGCCGAGACATTGTCGAGCGGCAGGCCGATCCGAAGCAGCGCATGGGCCACCGCGCGATAGGTGAGGCCGGTGTCGAGCAGGTTCAGCCGGTAGTGGTCGGCCAGCCGCCGTGCAAGGGTACCTTTGCCGGCGCCTGCCGGCCCGTCGATGGCGATGGTGAAGGTCGAAGTCATTCGCCGCCCACCGTAACCGAAAATTGCAATGATCCAGACAGGCGTGGCGATCCTTCGCGCCCCCCTCTGTCCTGCCGGACATCTCCCCCACTTGGGGGGAGATCGGCCGTCATCGCGGCTTTCGCCAATTGTCTAAGTTGCAGGGTTGAGCGGAGCGGCCAAGCCGCCAATCTCCCCCCTTGTGGGGGAGATGTCCGGCAGGACAGAGGGGGGCGCTGTCCCGCCGACGTTCCAATTTGGTCCCACGCTCTAAGGCTATTGATTGCCATCAACTGTTACTCAATCTCCGCCCCCAGCCCCTTCATAAGCCCCATGAACTCCGGAAAGCTGGTCGCAATCATCGCCTGGTCGTCGATGGTCACTGGCTTTTCCGTTGCCAGTCCCATCACCAGAAAGCTCATGGCAATGCGGTGGTCGAGATGAGTCTGGACGATGGTGCTCTGTCCATTAGGGTGTTGACCGAGCCCCTTGCCGCCCGGTTTCCCACGCACCGCCAGCGAGGCCTCGCCTTCGGTGCAGTCGACGCCGTTGAC
Source organism: Mesorhizobium temperatum (assembly GCF_002284575.1). GTDB lineage: Bacteria > Pseudomonadota > Alphaproteobacteria > Rhizobiales > Rhizobiaceae > Mesorhizobium > Mesorhizobium temperatum. The sequence continues at coordinate 103,997 of NZ_NPKJ01000053.1, read as the reverse complement.
CTTCAGCCCGTTCGCGACTGCCGACAGCCGGTCGGATTCCTTCACCCGCAACTCTTCCAGCCCCTGCATCAGCGTCTCGCCCTCGGCGAAGCTGGCCGCGACAGCAAGCACCGGATACTCGTCGATCATCGTCGGCGCCCGTTCGGGCGGCACGGTGACGCCCTTCAACTCGGAATAGCGTACGCGCAGATCGGCGACATCCTCGCCGCCTTCATTGCGCGGGTCGACTATGTCGATCCGGGCGCCCATTTCCTGCAGCGTCAAAAGCAGACCGGTGCGGGTCGGGTTCATCAGCACGTTTTCAATTGTAATGTCCGAGCCCGGCACGATGAGTGCGGCCACCAGCGGGAAGCCGGCTGAGGATGGGTCGCCCGGCACAGCGATCGTCTGGCCGGTGAGCTTGCCCTGGCCCTCGATGAAGATGTGGCGCACGCCGCGCTCGTCGGTCTCGACCGACAGATTGGCACCGAATCCCTTCAGCATCTTTTCGGTGTGGTCGCGCGTCATCACCGGCTCGATGACGGTGGTGACGCCGGGCGTGTTCAGCCCGGCGAGCAGCACCGCCGACTTCACCTGCGCAGAGGCCATCGGCACGCGGTAGGTGATGGGTGCTGCGTGCTTGGGCCCGTGCAGTGTGATCGGCATGCGGTCGCCGGGCGTCGCCTTCAGCACCTGCACGCCCATCTGGCGCAGCGGCTCGAGCACGCGGCCCATCGGCCGGCCGGACAGCGAAGCGTCGCCGATGAAGGTCGTCTCCATGTCGTAGGTGCCGACCAGGCCCATGGTGAGGCGCGAACCGGTGCCGGCATTGCCGAAATCGAGCGGGCCTTCCGGCTGCAGCAGCGCGCCGTTGCCGGTGCCGCGGATCACCCACTCGGCGCCGCGCTTCTCTATATTTGCGCCCATCGCCTTCATCGCGGCGCCCGTGCGCATCACGTCCTCGCCTTCCAGCAGGCCGGTGATGCGGGTTTCGCCGGAGGCGAGGCCGCCGAACATGAACGAGCGGTGCGAGATCGACTTGTCGCCGGGTACCCGCGCCGCGCCGGAAAGCGCTGGCGATTTGCGGGCGGTGGCCGGTTTCGGGACGGCAGTATGCGACATGGCTTTTCCCTGGCTGAAAACGCCGGTGGCCGGCCTTTTTCTTTTGGTTTGGGCGGTCTCGTATCACGGCGGACGGAAATGGTCATCCCCTTGCAAGAGGTCGCTCAACGCGGCGATTTATGAGGCTGGCTTTAGGCTTTGACAGCGCCGCAAACTGTGGTTATGGGGACCAAACTTTCATCGACGAGGCTTGCTGTGGCAAAACCCGAACTTGGCACCAAACGCATCGACCCCGAAACGGGTCAAAAATTCTACGACCTGAACAAGGATCCGATCGTCTCGCCCTATACTGGCAAGAGCTATCCACGTTCCTATTTCGAGGAAGGCAAGATCGCCGCCCTTGAGGAGGAAGAGGAAGTTGCCGAGAAGGAAGTGGACGCCGAGGAGGGAGAGGGCGTCGAGGTCGTCTCGCTCGAAGAGGCGGACGAGGATGCGAAACCCGACGATCTTCCCGATCTCGGCGATGACGAGGACGATGTGGACCTCGGCGATGACGACGACGATACTTTCCTCGCCGACGAAGAGGAAGAAGACGACGACGTCGCCGACATGATCGGCGTCGGCGACGACGACGACGAAGTCTGATCCGGCCTCTGGCGCAAGCGCCTGCCGACTTTCGCGGCGTCTTAATAAAAAGCGGCTCTTGAAGGCTTGATATTGACGGAAGGCGGGGTTAGAAGCCGCTGCACTAACGGCGCGGTCTCAACCCGCGCCGGATCTCTTCGCCGGCAACGGCGCCGGTAGACTGCCGGAAGTGGGGCCATAGCTCAGTTGGGAGAGCGCTTGAATGGCATTCAAGAGGTCGTCGGTTCGATTCCGATTGGCTCCACCAGTTTTCCCCTAGGAAATCAGTCTCTTTAGACCTGCCTATCACTGGCAGGCCCGACAAAACCGGGCGGGTCCCCTGAAATAATTTCGCTGTATTCGGCGAGTCTGAAGCGAAAACCCCGGCAACCACCGGGGTTTTCAGCACACTAGCTGCTAATAATACCAATCCCAGACCCAAACACGCCTGCGACGGCACCGGACGCGCCGATAGCCATTTCGCCAGTAACGACGGCAGATCCTTCTCCAAGCGCGCCGCCTGCGCCGCCGCCTGCGGTGCCAGCGCCAATGGCGGACCGGCTCCGCTTGAGTATCTTCATCCTCGAAGGCTTCCGTATCCGGCGCGTCGAGTTCATCGAGAATGCCGCTTCTGGCGCCCGGTACGCCGGCGACCGCGTTGATTGGCCGAACTGCGCTCGCAAGGACTGCTGCCCCAGCAATGCCAAACATTCCTGTCAAAAATGATCGCCGATCCATGGAAACCTCCAATCTTCTAGCCAGCGAGACAAGGTTCGCAAACTGAAAAATAGCGCAGGCGATACAAAAGCAAAGTAGACCCTATAAATGGTATTTAAAGAAGCTTAGCGGGTCAGCTCTGCGAACATGTGGCAGTCCCCGAAGCGATAACTGCGTCAATTCTCACCATGCCGCATTGCACAATCGCGCGGCGTGCGCAAAATGCGGCATGATCCGGAAATCCCTCACCGTCCTGGTGATCGACGAAAACCACATCCGCGCCTCCATCATTGAGGCGGGATTGCGGGAGGCCGGGCATGAGCAGGTCACGGTCGTTCACGATGTCGCCGGAATAGCGCGGCGGATCGCCGAGATCGAACCGGACGTAATCGTCATCGACCTCGAAAACCCCAACCGCGACATGCTTGAAAATATGTTCCAGCTTTCGCGCGTCGTGAAGCGGCCGATCGCCATGTTCGTCGATCGGTCGGATCAGGCTTCGATCGAAGCTGCGGTGGAAGCAGGGGTCTCCGCCTATGTCGTCGACGGGCTGCGCCAGGAGCGCGTCAAGCCGATTCTCGACATGGCGATCAGCCGCTTCAACGCATTCTCGCGAATGGCGCGCGAACTGGAAGAAGCCCGCAGTGAATTGGAGGACCGCAAGGTCATCGACCGTGCCAAGGGCATCCTGATGAGGTCGCGCGGCCTGTCGGAGGACGCCGCCTATACGCTTTTGCGCAAGACCGCCATGAACCAGAACCGCAAGATCAGCGAGATCGCGCAGAGCCTGGTGACGGCGGCAGGCCTTCTGGATCCCGGAGAGAGTTGAGCATGGCGGCCGAACACCAGATCAATGCCGGTTTCATACCGCTCTTCGACAGTGCCGTTCTTGTCGCAGCGAGGGAGATCGGCTTTGCCGCGCGCGAAGGCGTCGACCTGACGCTCAGTCGCGAAACGTCCTGGGCCAACATACGCGATCGTATTGCGATCGGGCATTTCGACCTGGCGCATATGCTGGGACCGATGCCGATCGCCTGTAATCTGGGGCTCACCCCGCTCGCCTCCGACACGATCGTGCCGTTCTCGCTGGGACTGGGCGGCAACTGCGTAACGGTTTCGAACACGCTCTGGACGGGCATGGCCGCGCACGGCGCCTTGCCCGACCTCGATCCGGCGCGAGCCGGCAAGGCCCTGGGAGTGCTGATCCGTGAACGGGCAAATGCCGGTCGCGAGCCGATGCGCTTTGCGGTCGTGCATCCGCACTCGGGGCATAATTACGAACTGCGCTACTGGCTCGCGGCCTGCGGCATCGATCCGTCGCGCGAAATAGAAATCGTCATCGTGCCGCCGCCCTTCATGGCCGACGCACTCGCCGCCGGCAGGATCGACGGCTACTGCGTCGGCGAACCCTGGAACAGCGCCTCGGTCGTCGCCGGCACCGGCCATATCGCCACGGTGAAGGCCGCTATCTGGAAGACCAGCCCCGAGAAAGTCGTCGGCGTGCGCAAGGCCTGGGCCGAAAAACACCCGGAGGCCCTTTCGGCCCTGCTGCGTGCGCTGCATCATTCTGCGCGCTGGTGCCAGGATCCAGCAAACCGCGGTGAACTGGCCGCCCTGATGGCGCAGCCTTCCTTCCTCGGCGTTTCGCCGGCGCTGCTGATGCCGATCCTGACCGGACATCTTGCGCTGGGCGGGGTCGCGGAATTGAGCGTCGAGGACTTCTTTCTTCCTTTCGGCAAGGCGGCGAATTTTCCGTGGAAGAGCCATGCGCTGTGGTTCTACACGCAGATGGTCCGTTGGGGGCAGGTCAAGCACAGCGCTGCCCACATGGCGCTCGCGCGCGACACCTACCGACCCGACCTCTATCGCGCAGCGCTGAAGCCGCTCGGCGTCGCTCTGCCGGGAGCCAATGCCAAGGTCGAGGGGGCCCTGACCGCTGCCACGCCGGTCGGCTCGGCGGGCGCCAGCCTCGTCCTTGGTCCGGATGGTTTCTTCGACGGCCGCATCTTCGATCCGGACAGGATCGACGACTATCTCGCCATCCGCGACTGGGCGATGCCGACGGGTTGAGCATTCCTTGCGCACTATCGTGCACTGCACAATTTTTGTGCCGCTGCACAATGAACGTGACTGTCGCATGAGCATCGACAATCCGGCGCTCCAGCCGTTACGCCCGCTCTCTCGATTGTTTTCATTGCTGAATCTACCGTTTCTTCAAACTGGCACGGTTCCTGCATAGTAATCCATAGGCCTTTAGGGCCATTGAATACGGCGTCCAATGGCGGGCGCCACAGGCAAAGCTGCCGCTCAGGTCAACACGCGATCCGGATCAACGGATGCGGCGGCCTGGCCGGCGGCTTTTTTGTTTTGGTCGAACACGCAATCGACGGCGCAGATCCCAAGCCGCGCCCAACGGAGATGACGATGACGAAACGCATCAAAACCCAATCCGCCCTCACGGGCGTAACGCGCCGCGATTTCCTGATGATGAGCGCGGCCACCGCGGCAACGCTGGCGGCGGCACGCGCGCTGCTGCCGTCCGGTGCCTATGCGGCGCCGGCAGCGCCTGAAGTCACCGGCGCCAAGCTCGGCTTCATCGCGCTGACCGATGCAGCGCCGCTGATGATCGCCAAGGAGAAGGGCCTGTTCGAAAAATTCGGCATGCCCGATGTCGAGGTGCTCAAGCAGGCCTCCTGGGGCGCGACACGCGACAATCTGATGCTCGGCGGCGAAGCCAACGGCATCGACGGCGCCCATATTCTGACGCCGATGCCTTACCTGATGCACACCGGCAAGGTGACGCAGAACAACCAGCCGATGCCGATGGCGCTCGTGGCGCGCCTCAACTACGACTGCCAGGCAATTTCCGTCGCGCAGGAATATGCCGGTACCGGCGTCGGCCTCGATGCTTCCAAGCTGAAGGACGCCTTCGCGGCCAAGAAGGCCGAAGGCAAGGAGGTGAAGGCCGCCATGACCTTCCCGGGCGGCACCCATGATCTCTGGTTGCGCTACTGGCTGGCTGCCGGCGGCATCGATCCCGACAAGGATGTCTCGACCATCGTCGTGCCGCCGCCGCAGATGGTCGCCAACATGAAGGTCGGCAATATGGACGTGTTCTGCGTCGGCGAGCCGTGGAACGAGCAACTCGTCCGCCAGGGCGTCGGCTTCACCGCCGCCACCACAGGCGAACTCTGGAAAGGCCATCCGGAAAAGGCGCTCGGCCTGCGCGCCGCCTTCATCGACAAATACCCGAACGCCACCAAGGCGATCCTGATGGCCGTCATGGAAGCCCAGCAATGGTGCGAAGCCTTGGAAAACAAGGACGAGATGGCCGCCATCATTGGTAAGCGGCAATGGATGAACGTGCCGACCGCTGACATCATCGGCCGCCTCAAGGGCGACATCAACTACGGCAATGGCCGCGTTGCCACCGGTACCGATCTCTACATGAAGTTCTGGAAGGGCGGCGTGTCCTACCCTTTCAAGAGCCACGACAGCTGGTTCCTCGCCGAGAACATCCGCTGGGGCAAATTCGCACCGACCACCGAAATCAAGGCGCTGGTCGATCAGGTCAACCGCGAAGATCTGTGGCGCGAGGCGGCGAAGGATCTTGGCGTCGCTGCGGCCGATATCCCGGCGTCTTCATCGCGCGGCGTCGAGACCTTCTTCGACGGCAAGATTTTCGATCCGGCCAACCCGTCCGCCTATCTCGACAGCCTTGAGATCAAGGCGTCGGCCTGACGTCGACGACAAGCGCCGCCGCTTGTCACTGCAAGTACTACTCAAGGAGCTTTTTGCGAACATGTCTGTCCAAGCCATCGAGGACACCAAGGTGAAGGCGTTCCCCGTGCCCGCCAAGCCCGCAGAGGTCATAGCTTTCACCGCCAAGGTGAGGCGCCGCTTCGACCCCGCCGCGATCGCCGGCAAGCTGGCGAGCACGCTGGTGCCGCCCACCATCGTCATCGTCGTCATGCTCGTCGTCTGGCAGATCGCCTGCTCTTCGCCCAATGCCAGCTTGCCGCCACCTAGCCAGGTGTGGAACGAGGCCTACGATCTGATCGCGCATCCGTTCTTCGACTATGGTCCGCAGGATATTGGACTGGCCTGGCGGGTGCTGATCTCGCTGCAGCGCGTCGCCATCGGCTTTGGCCTGGCTGCAATCGTCGGCGTCGCGCTCGGCGCGCTGGTCGGCCAGTCGATCTGGGCGATGCGCGGGCTCGACCCTGTGTTCCAGATCCTGCGCACCGTGCCGCCGCTCGCCTGGCTGCCGCTGTCGCTGGCCGCTTTCCGCGATTCCAGCCCATCGGCGATCTTCGTCATCTTCATCACCTCGATCTGGCCGGTGATCATCAACACCGCTGTCGGCGTTCGCAACATTCCAGAGGACTACCGCAACGTCTCCCGCATCCTCAGGCTGAACCAGCTCGAGTTCTTCGTGAAGATCATGGTACCGGCCGCGGCACCTTACATCTTCACCGGCCTGCGTATCGGCATCGGCCTGTCCTGGCTTGCCATCGTCGCCGCCGAAATGCTGACCGGTGGCGTCGGAATCGGCTTCTTCATTTGGGATGCCTGGAACTCGTCGCGGCTGCCCGACATCATCGTTGCGCTCGCCTATATCGGCGTCACCGGCTTTTGCCTCGATCGCCTGGTCGCGGCGATCGGCGCCTTCGTCACCCGCGGCACAACGGCAAAGTGAGGAGGGGGCGATGACGGCCTATCTGAAACTCGATCATATCGACAAATCCTTCGCCCGCGGCGGCCAGGTCAGCGAGGTGCTGAAGGACATCCGGCTGACCATCGACAAGGGCGAGTTCGTCTCGATCATCGGCCATTCCGGCTGCGGCAAGTCAACCCTGCTCAACCTGATCGCCGGGCTGACGAGAGTGTCCGCCGGCGCCGTTTTGCTCGAAGACAAGGAGGTCGACAGCCCCGGTCCTGAACGCGCCGTGGTGTTCCAGAACCACAGCCTTTTGCCATGGCTCACCGTCTTCGAAAACATCAACCTGGCGGTGTCGAAAGTCTTCGGCCGTACCAGGAGCCGGGCCGAGCGGCATGACTGGATCATGCGCAATCTCGATCTTGTGCAGATGGCGCATGCCAGGGACAAGCGTCCGGCCGAGATTTCGGGCGGCATGAAGCAGCGCGTCGGCATCGCCCGGGCGTTGGCCATGGAGCCCAAGATCCTGCTGCTCGACGAGCCGTTCGGCGCGCTCGACGCGCTGACGCGCGCCCATCTGCAGGATGCGGTGATGGATATCCATTCGAGGCTTGGCTCGACGACGATCATGATCACCCACGACGTCGATGAGGCGGTGCTGTTGTCCGACCGCATTGTGATGATGACCAACGGCCCGGCGGCAACCATCGGCGAGGTGCTTCCCGTGCCGTTGGCCCGGCCGCGCCGGCGCATCGAGCTTTCCTCCGACCGGACCTTCCTGCGCTGCCGCGAGGCGGTGCTGAAGTTCCTCTACGAACGCCACCGCTTCGTCGAAGCCGCGGAGTAAGGCCATGACCGAAAAACGCGTCATCTTCGACAATTGGCAATCTGCATCGGCAATGGGCAATCTACCGCATTGCACAAATATTATGCTGCTGTGCAAGGCATTCTGACTAATCTTTGATCCGCTGCCGGGCTTGGTCAAAAATCGCGCGGCTGCGGTTCACATTGATTTCATTCGATAATCTAGAGCGCTGTCGAATTGGCACGCTTCCTGCTTTTCAGAATGTAGGTCCGCAAGGGCCAAGTGACACGGCGTCCAATGGCGGGCGCCACAGGCAAAGCTGCCGCTCAGGTCAATACGCGATCCCGGATGGACGGACGCGCGAAGACCTGGCCGGCGGCTTTTTTGTTTTTACGCGATCGACGGCGCTGGTCCCAAGCGGCGCCCAACCGGAGACGACGATGACGAAACGGATCGGAACTGGCGCGTCCCTCGCGGACTTCACGCGCCGCGATTTTCTGGCCAGCAAGGACCTGACCGTGGCGAGCCCGGTCTCGTTGCACGCACCGATGCCGCGCCGCTGATCATTCACCCCCAAACATCCGCGGTGCCTCCCACGCTGCAAACCGGAGCCAGACATTGACCGCAAATCTCCCAGCCGAGCCCAGCCAGGACAGTGCTCCCCGGCAGGCGCTTGTGATGTCCACCATCGCCTTCACCGTCTGCTTCGCGGTGTGGACGATCTTTTCAATCATCGGCGTGCGCATAAAGCAGGACCTTGGGCTGAACGAGACGGAGTTCGGCCTGCTGGTCGGCACGCCGATCCTCACCGGTTCGCTCGTGCGCATGGTGCTCGGTGTCTGGACCGACCGTTTTGGCGGACGGCTGGTATACACCGCGACCATGCTTGCGGCGGCGGTCGCGACCTTCCTGCTCGCTTTTGCGCACACCTACGGACAGATGCTGGTCGCCGCGCTAGGCGTTGGGTTCGCCGGCGGTTCCTTCGCCGTCGGTGTCGCCTATGTCTCGCGCTTCTTCCCGGCCGGCAAGCAGGGCACGGCGCTTGGCATTTTCGGTGTCGGCAATGTCGGCGCCGCGGTCACCAAGTTCCTGGCACCGTTCGTGCTTCTCTCCTGGGGCTGGCAGTCGGTCGCGCTGATCTGGGCGGCAGCACTCGTCGTCATGGCCGCCGTCTTCTGGTTCACGACCGGCGACGATCCGGTCATCCGCGAGCGCCGCGCCGGCAAGGCAGCGCCCGCGAGAAGCTTCTTGCAGGAATTCGCGCCGCTCAAGAACCTGCAGGTCTGGCGCTTCGCCTTCTATTATTTCTTCGCCTTCGGTGCATTCGTGGCGCTGTCGCTGTGGCTGCCCCGCTACCTGGTCGGCGTCTACGGCTTCGGGCTTGCGACCGCCGGCATGATCGGCGCGGCCTATTCAATTCCGGCAAGTATTTTCCGCGCCTATGGCGGCGTGCTTTCCGACCGGATCGGCGCCCGCACCGTGCTCTACTGGACCTTCGCTGTCAGTGCCGTCGCCACTCTCGTTCTGTCTCTCCCCTCGGCAGACTACATCGTGCGCGGCATCAGCGGGCCGATCGCCTTCCATTTCGAGATCGGCCCGCTCGCCTTCATAGCCGTTGCCTGCGTGCTCGGCTTCTTCATGAGCCTTGGCAAGGCCGCCGTCTACAAGCACATCCCGGCTTACTACCCGCAGAGTGTCGGCGCGGTCGGCGGCGTTGTCGGCATGATTGGCGGGCTCGGCGGCTTTATCCTGCCAATCGCCTTCGGCGCACTCAACGACCTCACCGGCGTCTGGTCGAGCTGCTTCATGCTGCTCTTCGGCATCGTCGCCACCTGCTTTGCCTGGATGCATTTTTCCATCCGGCGGATGGAGCGCACGGCGTCTGCCGAAGCTTCAGGCCTTTCCTACGCGGCTGAGTGAGACCGGAGTGGATCAGGACATGACCGAGAAACTCGTCATCATCGGCAACGGCATGGCCCCCGGGCGCATGCTGGAGCATCTCCTGGAAAAGGCGCCTGGGCGCTACCAGGTCACCATCTTCAACGCCGAGCCGCGCGTGAACTACGACCGCATCATGCTGTCGCCGGTTCTGTCGGGCGAAAAGGCCTATGAGGAGATCATCATCCATGGCGACGGCTGGTACATCAAGCACGGCATCACCCTCTACAAGGGCCACAAGATCGTCGCCATCGACCGGACGGCAAAGACCGTCACCTCTGATCATGGCGTAACCGAGCCCTACGACAAGCTGGTCATCGCCACCGGCTCGGTGCCGTTCATCATCCCGGTGCCCGGCCACAACCTGCCGGGCGTGCTCACCTATCGCGATCTGGACGACGTCCGGGCCATGATGCTTGCCGCCCAGTCGCGGGCCAAGGCTGTGGTCATTGGCGGCGGCCTGCTCGGGCTGGAGGCAGCGGCCGGCCTCAACGCGCAAGGCATGGACGTCACCGTGCTGCATGTCATGCCGACGTTGATGGAGCGCCAGCTCGATCCCGCCGCCGGCTATCTCCTGCAGCGCGCGGTTGAAGAACGCGGCATCAAGGTCATCACCAAGGCCAACACCCAGGCGATCACGGGCAACGGCAAGGTCGAGCAGGTGGAACTTGCCGACGGAACCATCATTCCGGCGACGCTGGTGGTCATGGCGGTGGGCATCCGGCCGAACGCCGCAATCGCCAAGGAGGCCGGCATTGCCGTCAATCGCGGCATCGTCGTCGATGCCGGCATGCGTAGCAACGATCCCGACATCTATGCGCTCGGTGAGTGCGCCGAGGTCAGTGGCCAGGTCTATGGCCTGGTCGCGCCGCTCTATGAGATGGCGCGCGTCACTGCCAGCCAACTGGCCGGCGACGAGGCTGCTGCCTTCGTCCATTCGGACACGCCGACCAAGCTCAAGGTCACCGGCATCGAGCTGTTCTCGCTCGGCGATTTCGCCGATGGCGACGACCGCCAGGAAATCGTGCTGCGCGATGCTTCGGCCGGTGTCTACAAGCGGCTTGTGCTGAAGGACGACCGCATCATTGGCACCGTACTCTATGGCGAGACGGCCGACGGCGCCTGGTTCAACGACCTTAAAAAGAAGCAGACCGACATATCGGAGATGCGCGACACGCTTATCTTCGGCCAGTCATACCAGGGGGGTGCCCCCCTGGACCCTATGGCGGCCGTTGCAGCCTTGCCGGATGATGCGGAAATCTGCGGCTGTAACGGCGTTTGCAAGGGAAAGATCACTGGCGCGATTACGGGGAAGGGCCTGACGTCGCTGGACGATGTGCGCGCCCACACCAAGGCGTCCGCCTCCTGTGGCTCCTGCACCGGGCTGGTCGAGAAGCTGATGGTGCTGACCCTCGGCGACACGTACAACCCCGCCGCCGTGCAGCCGATGTGCTCCTGCACCACCCTCGGCCATGACGAGGTGCGTCGGCTGATCAAGGCCAAGGGCCTGAAGACCATTCCCGCCGTCATGCAGGAGCTGGAATGGAAGACCTCCTGCGGCTGCGCCAAATGCCGGCCGGCGCTGAACTATTATCTCGTCTGCGACTGGCCGGACGAGTATGCCGACGACTACCAGTCGCGCTTCATCAACGAGCGCGTCCACGCCAACATCCAGAAGGACGGCACCTATTCGGTGGTGCCGCGCATGTGGGGTGGCGTCACCAATGCCGCCGAACTGCGCGCCATTGCCGACGTCGTCGACAAGTTCGAGATCCCGATGGTCAAGGTCACCGGCGGGCAGCGCATCGACATGCTGGGGATCCGCAAGGAAGACCTGCCGGCGGTGTGGGCCGATCTTGGTCAGGCCGGCTTCGTCTCCGGCCATGCCTATGCCAAGGGGCTGCGCACGGTGAAGACCTGCGTTGGGTCGGACTGGTGCCGCTTCGGTACACAGGATTCGACGGGATTCGGCGTCCGCATCGAGAAATTCATGTGGGGGTCGTGGACGCCCGCCAAGGTCAAGATGGCGGTATCGGGCTGCCCAAGAAACTGTGCGGAAGCAACCTGCAAGGATGTCGGCGTGATCTGCGTCGATTCTGGCTACGAGATCCATTTCGCCGGGGCCGCCGGCCTCGACATCAAGGGCACCGAGGTGCTCGGCTTGGTCAAGACAGAAGACGAGGCGCTGGAGCATATCGTGGCGCTGACGCAGATGTATCGCGAACAGGGCCGCTATCTCGAGCGCATCTATAAATGGGCCAAGCGCATCGGCATCGCCGAAATCAAGCGCCAGATCATGGACGATGGCGAGAAGCGCAAGGCCTATTTCGACCGCTTCGTCTTTTCGCAGAAATTCGCGCAGGTCGATCCGTGGTCGGAACGCGTTTCCGGCAAGGACAAGCACGAATTCCGGCCGATGGCTTCGGTCGGCTTCGCGCAGGCGGCGGAGTAATCATGATGAACTGGGTATCAATCGGCTCGATATCAGACATTCCGCGCCGCGGCGCGCGCTGCGTCGCCACGCCCCAAGGCAAGATCGCCGTCTTCCGCACGGCGGAGGACCAGGTTTTCGCCATCGAAGACCATTGCCCGCATAAGGGCGGACCGCTCAGCCAGGGGATCGTCCATGGCGCGGCCGTAACCTGTCCCCTGCACAACTGGGTGATCTCGCTGGAGACCGGCAAGGCGCTCGGCGCCGACGAAGGTTCGGTGCGCACCATTCCGGTGCGGATCGAGGGCGAGCGTCTGTTCATTGCGCTGGAAGCGCTGGCCAGTCGCGCGGCCTGAGCATGAAGATCGACGAAGCGCGCGAGGTGAGGACCACCTGCCCCTATTGCGGGGTGGGCTGCGGCGTGCTGGCGAAGGTCGCCGCGAACGGGGAGGTAACCGTTCGCGGCGACCCTGACCATCCGGCGAATTTCGGCCGGCTCTGTTCCAAGGGCTCGGCGCTGGCCGAGACGATCGACCTCGACGGCAGGTTGCTCTATCCGGAGATCCACGGTCACCGCACCGACTGGGACGAAGCGCTCGACCTCGTCGCCTCGACCTTCTCGAGAACCATCGCCGAGCACGGCCCCGACGCGGTGGCCTTCTACGTCTCCGGCCAGTTGCTGTCCGAGGACTATTACGTCGCCAACAAGTTGATGAAAGGCTTCATCGGCTCGGCCAACATCGACACCAATTCGCGCCTGTGCATGGCCTCATCGGTTGCCGGACACCGCCGTGCCTTCGGCTCCGACACGGTGCCGGGCGGCTACGAGGATCTGGAGCTTGCCGACCTGATCGTGCTGGTCGGCTCCAATCTCGCCTGGTGCCATCCGGTGCTTTACCAGCGCATTGCAGGTGCCCGGGAAAAGCGGCCGGAGATGAAGGTGGTGCTGATCGATCCGCGCCGCACCATGACTGCAGACATCGCCGACATGCATCTGGCGATCGCGCCGGATGGTGACGTTGCGCTGTTCACAGGGCTGCTCGCCTATCTCGGCCAGCACAACGCGCTAGACCGCACCTATGTCACGGCGCACACGACCGGCTTCGGGCAAGCTCTTTTTGCCGCCTCCGCGCTCGACCTTGCCGGCGTTGCCGCAGCCACGGGCCTCGGCGAGGACGAGCTTGTCAGCTTCTATAGCCTGTTCGCCGCGACGGCGAAGACGGTGACCGTCTACAGCCAGGGCGTGAACCAGTCGTCCTCGGGCACCGACAAGGTCAACGCCATCATTAACTGTCATCTCGCCACCGGCCGCATCGGCAAGCCCGGCGCCGGGCCGTTTTCGGTGACCGGCCAGCCCAACGCCATGGGCGGCCGTGAGGTCGGCGGCCTTGCCAACATGCTGGCCGCCCATATGGAAATCGAAAACCCCGAGCACCGCGACCGCGTGCAGCGTTTCTGGAGTGCGCCGACCGTCGCCGAAAAGCCCGGCCTGAAGGCGGTCGAGATGTTTCAGGCGGTAGCCGACGGGCGCATCAAGGCGCTGTGGATCATGGCGACCAACCCGGTCGATTCGATGCCGGATGCCGATGTCGTCGAGGCGGCGATCAAGGCCTGCCCGTTTGTCGTGGTGTCGGACGTGCTGGCCAAGACCGACACGATCCGCCACGCCCATGTCCGGTTGCCGGCTGCCGCATGGGGCGAGAAGGACGGCACCGTCACCAATTCGGAACGCCGCATCTCGCGCCAGCGCGCCTTTTTGCCGGTGCCCGGCGAGGCAAGAGCCGACTGGTGGATCATCGCCGAAGTGGCCAAGCGGATGGGTTTTGGCGAAGCGTTTTCGCATCCGTCGCCGTCGGAGATTTTTGCTGAACATGCCGCGCTGTCGGCATTCGAGAATGACGGCGCCCGCGACTTCGACATTGGCGCATATGGCGATATCGATGCAGAGACCTATGAGGAGTTGCCGCCATTCCAATGGCCGGCGCCGAGCCAAGGCACCCCCCTCTGGCCTGCCGGCCATCTCCCCCTCAGGGGGGGAGATCAGTCGTCATCGTGGCCTTCGCTAGTTGTCAAAGTCGCAGAAAGAGCGCCGTCGGTGGAACTGCCAATCTCCCCCCTTGAGGGGGAGATTGCCGGCAGGCCAGAGGGGGGCGGCACGATCGGACGCCAGCCCGTTCGCTTCTTCGCGAACGGCGGCTATTACACCCCCGACCGCAAGGCACGCTTCATCTCCGTCCGCCCAACGGCACAAACCCGCACCAGCCCGGACTATCCGCTGATCCTCAACACCGGGCGGGTTCGCGACCACTGGCACACCATGACGCGGACCGGCAAGAGCCCGCGGCTGTCGCAGCACCTGGCCGAGCCCTTCGCCGAAATCCACCCGTCGGATGCGCAGCACTTCGGCATCGGCGACGCCGACATCGCGCGCGTCTCGACCGCGCATGGTGAGGTGCTGGTTCGCGCGCTGGTGACAGCGCGGCAGCGCCCGGGATCGGTCTTCGTGCCGATGCACTGGACGGACCAGTTCTCCGCGCGCGCCCGCGTCGATGCGCTGGTGGCGCCCATAACCGATGCGATTTCAGGCCAGCCGGCCTCGAAGAACGTTGCCGCCCGCGTAGAGCGCTTCGCTGCTGTCGCCTTTGGCTTCGCGGTGCTTGCCGAACGGCCGGCCGCGATCGACGCCGACTATTGGAGTCTCGCCCGCTGCGCCGCTGGCTGGCGCCTCGAGTTTGCGTTGAAGGCAGACCGGGACTGGCCGGTTTTCGCGACTTCACTTCTCGGGGCGGACGTGCAAGGTGAGACGCTCGCCTATCATGATGTCGCCGGCGGGCACTATCGCTTCGCCCGCTTCGCCGGCAGCCGGCTGGCTGGCGCGCTCTATCTTGCGCCAAAGCCGGTCGCGGTGTCGCGCAGCTGGGCGGTGGAGCAGTTGCGTGCGGATCACGCCGATCGGCGCGGGCGGCTGGCGATCGTGGCTGGGCGGCCCGGCGGCAATCGCGTCGACCGTGGTGCCATCGTATGCTCCTGCTTCGGGGTTGGCGCCAATCAGATCGCGGAAGCGGTGCGCGGCGGCTGCACCAGCGTCGAAGCGATCGGCGCGGCTTTGCATGCCGGCACCAATTGCGGCTCCTGCCGCGCCGAGATCAGGACCATCATCGAGGCACGAAAACTTCAAGCGGCAGAGTGAATGGGTCGAGAAACTCTGTCACGCCGGGCCTCGACGCTTACCAGCAATTTACAAACCATGGGCTACCAACGTCCTCATTCGATTCGTTCCGAACAGGACCCTTATGAGCAAAGCCCTCACTTCATTCGCATTGGTCGCCATTTTGACGGCTCTGCTGATGGCTCTCAGCCTGGCGGTGGCCAGGCATGGCTATCCCTATGGTGCGATCGGCGCAAAACGCCTGGACGACGTCGCCGATGCCGGGACGTTCATCCCGCTTGCTTCAGTGTATTTCTTCAGCGCGCTGCTGATGATGATCCTGCCGATTCGGGCCGCCGGCGTCGTCCTGACGAACGCAGCGGATGCGATCTTCTGGACAGTCATCGTGTTGTTCGCGGCTATCATTGGCGGCCTCGCCGCCAGATGGGCTTTCGATCGAAGCAATATCTTGCCGGCACTGCTGAATTGGCGCTTCCTGTTTGTCGCCGCCGTCGTCGGATGCCATCTCTTCATGAATGAGCTGCGCCGCAATATCCTGCTGAGAAGCCTGTTCTTTGTCGTCTTCGCTGCTGCGACTCTGGCCTGCGTGTTGTGGTCGTTCACCATCTGAGAACCCGCGCAGGCGCTGGCTTTAACGGCTTAATTCTTGTGGACAGGCTTCGAACGCATGCGCGAAACGGTTTCGCGTTCGGCCCGCTTCGAACGCATCGGCGGCAGGCCGCGGTCGATCAGGTCCATGTCTTCCAGCACCATGTCGCCCATGCGCTTGAAGGCGACGTCGAGCGCGCCGGCCCGATGGGCGGAGCGCAGGAAGCCGGGCAAGGTGCGCACGGGATGGTCCTGCGCCAGCGGCTCTTCCGGAAACACGTCGCTGGCGGCGACGATGTGGCCGCTGCGAACGGCGTCCATCAGCGCCGGAAAATCGACCACGCCGGCGCGGCTGAGCAAGATGAACGCGGCTCCTTTGCGCATCCTGGCAAAGGTCTCAGCGCCGAGAAAACCCTGGTTTTCGCTCGTCACCGAAGCGACGACGAAGACGAAATCGCTGGTCGACAAAACCGTGTCGAGCGTAGCGGGCTCGACGCCGTTCTCGATAAGGATCGACGGCGGCAGCCACGGATCGAAGACCTTGGTCCGCGTGCGGAAGCCCGATAGCAGCCGGTTGAGCGCGCGGCCGAGATCGCCGAAGCCGATGATACCGACATCCGCGCCGGAGAGAAGTCGCGCCGTCCGGTTGCCGTCGCCGCCCCACAGCTCCTTGCCCTGCCGGAAGGCGAGATCGGCGTCGACGATGTCGCGGGCGAGGTTGAGCGCCATGGCAAGGCCGAGCTCAGCCACCGGCTCGGCGAAGACCAGGCCGGTGGTGACGACATGAATGCCGCGCGAAAACAGTGTCTCATACGGCATGTTGTTGATGAGGTTGCTCTCGACATTGAAGACGCAGCGCAGCGCCGTCATCCCTTCGAGCGTCTCCGGCGCGATCGGCGGCTGGCCGACAATGTAGCGCGCCTCGGCGAGCACGTCGGCCGGCAGAGCCGCGACGCCTTCGGGCGACGTTTCGACGATACGGTATTTGGCGCGGAATCTCGCCAGTGCCTCGGGCGTGAAAATCAGGTCGAGCGTGCGTGGCTCGGGCGCGCTGATCACCAGCGGCAACGCGCTGTCGGACATGGCAGTTTCCTCCTGGTGCGATCCGCGTCGCACCATACTAGAATCATGGTTTACCACATCGACACCTAAGCAGGCTTGCGGGGCTTCGCCTGCATAGGTTTGTCGCAGGTTTCTATCGGAAAACCGTGGGACACTTTTCCGAAACCTGCTTATCACATGCCTGTCGAAGAGGAGAACTTTGCCGCCCGCGGCCTTGCGGTGTGGCGGCCGGTGGTCCAGATAGACGGCAATCGAACGACGACAAGGAAGACAGCGATATGATCCCGTTTCGAAAGAATCTCATCGATGGCGAGTGGGTGGGCGATGCCGGCTCCCGCAACATCAACCCGTCCAATCTCGACGACGTGGTCGGCGAATATGCGTCGGGGCGCGCCGAGCAGGCCCGGCAAGCCATCGCGGCGGCGAAAGCGGCATTTCCGGCATGGTCCCGATCGGGCCTGCTGGCACGCCATGCGGTGTTGAGGAAGGCGTCGGACGAGATCACAGCGCGGAAAGATGAAATCGGCCGGGCGTTGGCGCGCGAGGAAGGCAAGACGCTGGTCGAGGGCATCGGCGAGACCGTGCGGGCCGCCCAGATCTTCGATTTCTTCGCTGGTGAGACGCTTCGCCTGTCTGGCGAGCTGGTTCCGAGTGTGCGGCCCGGCGTCGGTGTCGAGATCACGCGGGAGGCGGTCGGCGTCGTCGGCATCATAACGCCGTGGAATTTCCCGATCGCCATCCCGGCGTGGAAAATCGCTCCCGCCCTGGCCTATGGCAATACCATTGTCTTCAAACCGGCCGAGCTGGTTCCGGAGAGCGCCTGGACCATTGTCGATATATTGCACCGCGCCGGTCTGCCTAAGGGTGTGCTCAATCTCGTGATGGGCAAGGGTTCTGTGGTCGGCCAGGCCATGCTCGACAGCCCTGATCTCAACGCCATCACCTTCACAGGCTCGGTCGGCACTGGCAAGCGCGTCGCTGCTGCCAGCGTCGAGCACATGCGCAAGTTCCAGCTCGAAATGGGTGGCAAGAACCCGCTAGTCGTGCTCGACGATGCAGATCTTGGCGTCGCCGTCGACTGCGCGATCAATGGCGCATACTTCTCGACCGGCCAGCGCTGCACGGCATCGTCCCGCCTGGTGGTGACGGATGGCATCCATGATCGCTTCGTCGACGCGATGAAGGATCGCCTGGGCAAGCTGGTCGTCGGCGACGCTCTCGATGCCAAAACCCAGATCGGACCGGTGGTCGACCAGAGCCAGTTGAAGCAGGACGAGGACTATATCGCCATCGGTCGCCAGGAAGGCGCCGATCTCGCATTCGGTGGCGAGCGGCTCGATCGCGACACCCGCGGCTTTTACCTGCAGCCGGCGCTGTTTACGCAAGCCACCAACGCCATGCGCATTTCACGCGAGGAGATTTTCGGACCGGTCGCCAACGTCATCCGCGTCAAGGACTATGACGAGGCGTTGGCGGTGGCCAACGACACGCCGTTCGGGCTGACGTCGGGCATCTGCACAGCGAGCCTCAAGCACGCCACGCATTTCAAGCGCAACTCCGAGGCCGGCATGGTGATGGTCAATCTGCCGACGGCGGGCGTCGACTTCCATGTGCCTTTCGGCGGCCGCAAAGGATCGAGCTACGGCCCGCGCGAGCAGGGCCGCTACGCAGCGGAATTCTACACCACGGTGAAGACCGCCTACACGTTCGCCGGCTAAGTAAATCAAGGCAGACGAAAACGTCCCTCCCAGCAAGCGCGAGTTGCTGGGAAGGCGAACGTCTTCGTGCCCGGCACGACAGCAACAGCTGGGCGGTAGCCGTCATTCAGCAGGGGTCCTTGGGGGGAGGGCTCGTCGGCTGCGACAGCCAGCCGCCGCTGAACCCGGCCTTGCACAGGCCGCGACGGATATGCGGGCTCGACCGCATCAGGTCCCAGATCAGGCGCGAGCGGTGGTTTTCGATCATCAGCACGACGATGCCCTGATCCAATCCGTAATGCGCATCCGATATCCAGCCGCTCGGCCCGAACTTCCGCCGGTTCGCCAGCGTCGGGTTGAAGCCGCTCGGCATCCTGAAACCGTCGACCACCTCAGGGTGGCGTTCTCTGAGATGGCGCAGCGCCGGCAGGCAGATTTCCGGCGCGAAGGGCAGCGATGCGAGATACGACCACGGCGCTATCGTTCCATCGTCGGGGCCGAACGGTGCGCCGCGCGCCGCATAGCCGGAAAATTTGCGCGGCCGCCGCTCGATCCGCGCGCGGAAGTTGCCGGGTCCGTCACCCGCCGAAAGGCCCCAAAGTCCGTCGCCGTAGCCGCCGTAGCCAGAGGGGTTGTGCCGCGCATAGTCCCGGTGAAGGTAGGTCGCGCGGCGGCTGTTTTCGAAATAGTCCGAGTTCTTCTCCCGCATGAACGCATCCCGGATGCCGTCGAAGTCAATCCAGGCATGCGAGAACTGGTGCATGAACAGCGGGCCGCCGTAGAGCACGTCGTAGCCGTAGATGTTTTCCCACTGATATGTCGCCGTCCAGCCGGCATAGCTGTCGTTCGAGGCTGGCTTGTCGGGGGCGGCCATTGCCAGAACGTAGAGCATCGTCGCTTCGTTATAGCCTTCCCAGCCATAACGCAGAAAGCCACTCTTGGGCTTCCAGCCCTGCCGCAAGGTCGAATTGCTGCCTTGCGCCCATCGCCAGTCGACGCGCCGGTAGAGCACTTCCGCCAGGTCGCGGATTTCGGTTTCTTCGTCATTGTCGCCTGTGAAATAGGCGCCAGCCACGAGCACGCCGGCCATCAAAAGCGCAGTGTCCACCATCGACAATTCGCATCGCCAGGCGCGCAGGCCGGTCCGCATGTCGAGGAAATGGTAATAGAAACCCTTGTGGCCGCTGACGTCGTCGCCATTGCCTTGCCGGCTGTTCCAGAAGAAGCGCAGTGCGGCAAGCGTCAGCTTCACGGCCGCGTCTCGCGTCATCCAGCCGCGCTCGACCCCGACCGGATAGCAGGACAGGGCGAAGCCGACGACCGCGATGCTTGCCGGCCAATTTGGCCGCGAGGTGTCGGCGACCAGCCCGTTCTCCGGATTCACGCTTTCCAGAAAGTAGCCGAAGGCGGCGCGCTGGAAGCGGTCGAGCAGATCTTCGTCGGACAGTGGGGGTTCGACCCTAAGCAAGCGACGTTAACTCCAGTCTGGATCGCGCCCCAGTTGCTTCAATAGGTCGCCCGGCCGCCGGAAACGTCGAAAACGGCAGCCGTCGTGAAAGAGCATTCCTCGGAAGCGATCCACGAGATCAGCGCCGCCACCTCCTCGACCTCGCCAAACCGCGCCATCGGTATCTTCGACAGCATGAAATCGATGTGCTGCTGGCTCATCTGCTGGAAGATCGCGGTGCGCACGGCCGCCGGCGTGACGCAGTTCACCGTCACCTTGGTCTTGGCCAGTTCCTTGCCCAGCGACTTGGTCAGGCCGATCACCGCCGCCTTCGAGGTGCTGTAGGCAGAGGCATTCGGGTTTCCCTCCTTGCCGGCGATCGAAGCGATGTTGACGATCCTGCCGTAATTGCGTTCGAGCATGTGCGGAACCAGCGCCTTGTTGCAGTAGAAGACGCCGTTGATGTTGATGTCGATGACCCGGCGCCAATCCTCCACCGAATAGTCCCAGGTCGTCATGTTCGGTCCGGTGATGGCCGCACTGGTGACCAGGATATCGACCGCGCCAAGGGCATCGATCGTCTGCCGGGCGGCCTGTTCGACCGCCACGGGATCGGCGACGTCGACAGTCACGCCGTGCAGGTCGGCAATGACAGCCTTGGCCTGCTCGATCTGGGTGGAGTCGCGATCCCAGACGCAAACGCGTCCGCCCTCTTCAACGATTCTTTGCGCGACAGCCAGGCCGATGCCTGAGGCGCCACCGGTGATCACGGCCGAACGTCCGGCAAACCGTCCCGCAAAACTCATCGTCATGTGCTCGTCCTCCCAATCGGCGGCGAATGTGAAGTCAACGACAGAGAAGTTCAAGCCGGAGCCTGGGACGAACAGCTTCGTGGTGGGCCAGTAGCAGGCGGTTGAGAAGCCCTTCCTGGCTGCTAACCTCTCCATATGATACTGGGACCGCGGTCGCGGCGGCAGGGCCGTCCGAGCGACTCCCATGGGCGCAGTTCAGACGCTCTTGATCGACTTCCAATGGCTCAGCCGCTCCGCGATCAACTCCACGCGCCGCTGATTGTCGCGTCCGTCCAGGATGCTTAAGTCCTCCGGATCGGCGCGCAGGTAGACCCCGGACGTGCGCGCATTCACCTCGGGGTTCGTGTCCGCGCGCGTCGTGAAATACCCGGACGCGCGATCGGCGGACTCCAGCCGGATCTCTCCCGTCCCGTACAACTGCGACGCGTTCGCATCCAAGGGCCGTTCTCCATTCCAAAAATAGAAGATGCCGGCAGGCTCCTTTCTCTCCTTTACCGCCTCGCTCCAGTATCTGGCTGACAGACTGCCATTCTCTTGCCATGAGCGGCCGGCCAACTCCAGCGCACCATCGCGGCCTCGCGAGATACGCAAGAGGCTCACGGCGGACGGCTCCCTCGCGGAGCGCTCCGTCAGGGAAAACTGCCACCAGGAGCCCTCTATGCGGGCGACGCGACTTTCATTCTCGATCGCATTCCGAAGCTTTTGGTTGATCGCCCTCATCTCCGCGCCGGTCGTCGCCTCGCCATACCTTACGGAGGTGAGGCCGAGGAGATCGCTTGGAAGCTTGGAGCCATTGGCATGGAGGATGAACGTCCGGCGCATTCCAAGGACTCCGCCGAAAAGGCCGGCCTCGAAAACCACATTGTCTCGTGGAGAAGCTTGAGCGGATGCCGCCGCAGACGATGCCGGCTGGCTCACACTGGTCCAATCGTCCTGAGCGAACACGAAAGCGGCGAAGTCGACTTCACGCGTAAGTTCGAGCAGGCGCCCCAGGGTGGTTGTCCCCGGATTGAAGGACGTCGTCCAGGGTTCCACATGCGCGATGTCTTCAAGACCGCGTGTCAGCGCCTGCAGCAGTTTTTTCTGCTTCCCCGATGAGCCCAGGAAGATTCGAGGTTTGTCCATCCGTTTTGCTCCAACCCAGCAGATCGGGGGACCAGCGTCTGCCAATTGTTCGTGTGGCCATCGTCTGGTTGTCCCCGAGATAGCGTACGCGGAGGGCCTTATTCATTGCAACGGATGCAACGAAAGCCGGCTGCTATTTTTCGGTCCGGTGCTGAAAGAACTGCAAAAACAGTTCCGCGCGGTGGTGATGCCGAGTCTCTCATAAATGCGGCGGCGATGGTTTTTGACGGCGCCGACAGCGATCCCAGCCGTGCGCCGGGATGCTCGGGTTCTTGCCGCACGGCCTGTCGTGGTCTTTTACCGCCGTCCCGGGGGCGCCTTATGGCTGTTTTTGCCTCATTTGGGTGACAGGTTGCGGGGGATGGGTTATATTGCGCTGCACAATGAAAGCATTCGCGCATGGAGGCGCGGCGGCGAATCGGCATTGAACTGCATGGACGGGAATTCGCTACCGAGATGAAGATTCCAAAATCTCTGTTGGTCGACCCGGAGAAGAGCACGGTCTACGGCACATTTGCTGTTGCCATCTCCGTTTGGGCGTTCTCCTACTCCTCCGTTTTCGGCCAGATCCTGATCCTGGCCTACTATGCGGTCTGGCTTCCCCTGATCCTGGTAGACTACCGGCGGCTGTTGCGACATGCCTCCAGCGCGTGGCTCCCGCTGGCGTTTGCATTCTACGTCTGCCTCTCGGTGTTCTGGTCGGATGCCCCCGGCATCACGTTGAGGACGGCAATCCAGTATTGCTCCCATATCGCCTGCGCCTACATTGCAGCGCGCACCGTCAGCGTCCGAACGTTGACGATTGGCTCACTGATTGGGATTTTTGTCGTTCTACTTTATTCGCTCAAGGTCGGGAGTTATTCCTATGATATGCTCGACGGGACGTACAATTTCGTCGGCGCATTCAGCTCCAAAAACCAGATCGGCTTTGTCGCATCGCTCGGCATCTATTTTTGCATTGTCTTCCTGGTCTTCCTCAGACGCGGCCGGACAAGCCTCTTCCTGACGGCGCCGGTCCTCGTCCTGTCGGCCTATCTGCTGGTCATGGCGCATTCCGCCACCTCGACGGCTTCGATACCGGCAGCTCTCGCTCTGGTGGCTCTGCTTGCCATGGCCAAGAAGCTTTCGCTCCGCTACCGACGGGTGATTTTCCTGGTCGGTGCATTTGGGCTGGTCGCGGTCACCGTGGTTGCCTTTGCGGGACTTCTGGATTTCGTCCTTGGCACCTTCGGAAAGGATTCCACGCTCACCGGACGGACCTATCTCTGGGAGCAGGGCTGGGATGCGGCGCAGCAAGCGCCGATCCTCGGCGTCGGCTACGCGGCCTATTGGGTACAGGGTTTCGCCGAAGCTGAGCGGCTTTGGAACGAATTCTACATCACGACCCGAAGCGGCTTCCACTTCCACAACACCTATATCGAAGCGCTCGTCGAGCTTGGTTATGTCGGGGCAACGCTGATGTCGCTGATCATCGTGCGCCCACTGTGGGGCCATATATCGGCGTTGATATTCAGGACATGGCAAGCCGAGTCCGTG
The DNA here is from genome assembly GCF_002284575.1 of Mesorhizobium temperatum. GTDB lineage: Bacteria > Pseudomonadota > Alphaproteobacteria > Rhizobiales > Rhizobiaceae > Mesorhizobium > Mesorhizobium temperatum. The sequence continues at coordinate 80,345 of NZ_NPKJ01000053.1, read as the reverse complement.
ATTCTTGCCGGCGTGATGGTGCTTCTGTTCATCCGGTCCTTCGTCGAGATCGATACCTTCAACCCCTATATCATGGGCTCTTTCCTCCTATACTACAGCTACTTCAAGCTGGTGAGGGTGCCTGTCGCCCGTCCCCGGTGGGCCGCAGCCAACCTCGCGGAACCAGAAACCGCAAGGGGCTAAGCAAAGCGCCAAATATCGTCTTGATGTTCGTTTGCTAAGATTAGTATCAAAACGAATGTAACCCTGGGACGCCACAAATTCGCGGATTATTCGGGCAGGGATTTCCCGCAGCCACGCTTCGTGGGGCGCGACCACGGACCCAGATCCAATTACGCGATGATCCTCGATTTCGACCCTAGGCAGGATTATTGTATTGAATTGAATTTCGGACGAAGACGCCGCCTAACAGCGCTCAGGCCAAACAATCATCACCCAGGCAGCTTCTGAAGCGGTGGTGAGAGGCACTTGCTCCTTCCACTCTCGCCAGAGTTGGGTTTGCACCTATTGATCAGGCCCTAAGGGTTAGGAGCGCATACCATGCGAACCGCTTCACGAAGGGAAGCGTCAGAACTACCGAATCGACAGCTTTGCCAACTGTGTAGACAGTTTCCGAGATGCTTTGCGGCATCAGCGCGCTTCCTACGGAGCACAGGCCGAAATAGTCCACCTGGACATTGCTGAAATAGCGGCGGGCCAACGCGAAGTCCGAAATTAACAAGGGATGTTCATCAGCGGTGCGGATAAGGGGTGTCCGCCTTCTGAAGGCATTCAGGAGAGGATTGTGTCCCATCGGCTCGTAGAAGGACGCCACGCCGTTCGGCTTCAAGACACGGACCACATCGGAAAAGCACCGGTCCAGGTCCAGGTGATGGATGATCCCGCGTCCATACACCAGGTCGAACTTGTTGTCCTCGAAGGACATGGCTTCCGCATTCATCGCCAGGAATGTAGCGGTCGTGCTTCCAAGCGCGCTCGCCCGTTCGTTCGCCTTGTTTACTGCTACATCCGAAATATCGATCCCCGTCAGAGATCGGCAAAGGTCGGGCAGGTGCAGGGAATGCAGGGACCACCCCCCATCGGAGCAACCGTACTCGAGCACGTCTGCGTTTTTCGAAAGCCGTTTTATTTGCTCGTCTTGACGTTCAGCGCCGTGACGAATTGTCCGATACCACTTGTCCAGACTTCCTCTTGGATCCTCCTCCTGACTGAATCTGAGATTGTGAAATTCTCTTTCTCGACTGACGATTTCGTCCCTTTCACTGTGCACGACAAAGTCCTCCTCGGATTTAAGTTGCAACTAAAGCACAACATCTCCTTGCGCTGCAATTACTCACGTCCCGAGGTTGGCGGTAGGCCGGCTTGTCGGGGCGGCGAGCACAGTGTTGGCGAGTTCAAGGTCGAACTTGTCCGAGTCGAACTCTTCGCCGATCCAGTCGATCTGTTCGGCGTGATCGGATCGGCCGATCGCTCGAAGGCCTATTGGCTAGCCATCGGCACCAGCTTCACCTTGATTACGTCCCCGGGCAGTACGGGCGTGTCTTCGCTGGCGGTGATTTCGCTGGTCTTGCCGTCGACCATCCGAACCAAGCTAAACGTCATTGCTGGCTCTTCGCCGTCGCGATAGCGTTGCAGTGCCGGGTTCCCCGACATGGCTTCGGCCATCAGGCCTGTTTGCATGTTCATCTTGAGCATCGTTGCACTGAGGTCGGCTTCTACCTGTTGCCGGTCGGCGGCGAGGCCCGCATTCTGGGTGTTTTCCAGGTCGATGGCATCTTGGGTGGCTTTGCTGATCGCCTGCCTGGCGGTGAGGATGGCCGTGTCGTAATCCAGGATCTGGCCTTCCAGGTCGGCGATCGTCTGTTGCGAATTCAGAACGCGCGTGTTGACGACAAGGCCTTTCTGCGCCAGCGAACCGATGCCGCTGAGCTGTTCTTTTGCTAGGTCGACCTGCCGCTGCTGGTTGACGATCTTTTTCTGCAACGAGTCGATCTCGCTCTGCAGCAGCTTCTTCAAGTCGTCGAGCGCCTGAAGGCGCAGTTTGAGCTTCTTTTGGTCGGCTGTCAGGATCGCCATCTCGTCGGCAACGATGCTTGCCAGCTTCGGATCGTCGGCCAACTCCTTCGGCACGTCGAATGTCGGCTTGTCCGCGATCTCCGCTTCGATGCGGGCGCGCCTGACGATCAGTCGGACCCGTTGGTCTTGGAGAACGTCAAAATCGCCCTTGGCGTTGATCATGTCGCGGTCGTACCGCTGTCCTTCTGGGCTCCGCCGGACACCGCCGGCGATGCTCATCGCCCTCAGGACGGTCAGGTCCGGCACGTAAGGATACTGGCCCGGCGTCTGGACCTCCCCGGAAATGTAGAACGGCCTGTACTGCGCCATTTCGACGGAGGCTTCCGGCCGGTCCGCCAGAGCGAGCTTGCGCTGGAGCGCCTGGCCGATCGCTGCCGCGATCTCCGATGTCGTCTTGCCGGATGCCGGCATTTCGCCGACGAACGGCACTGACAATGTTCCGGAAGGCCCAATTGTGTACTCTCCGTTGACGGCCGTCCAGTCGCGGAACGTGCCTTCAACAGTTTGCCATTCGGCCACACGGATGGTCAGCTTGTCTTGTGATCCAAGGCGGTACTCGTCGGCGGCGGCGAGTTGGGGAACGGCGAGCGCCAGCGCGAGGCAAGTGGTCATAAGCCGCATCCGTCGCATGCGATTGCTGACGGTGCCGGCGCAGGAGATTTCGAAGATGTCTGTTTTCAACTGAACGTTTTCCGATCCGCTTTTGCCCCGCCCGATGAAGCTTGCTGCAGAATGCCTGGCGTCAGGACAGTCGCTCCTGCACAGAGACCGGGTCCCGGCCGGTCAGTAGCAGCCCCGCGACATCCAGACGGCAGGCACGGTCTTGATGATGATGCGAATGTCCTCAAACAGTGACCAGTTCTCGACATAGTGGCGATCGAATGCGACGCGGCTGTCATAGGAAACGTCGTTGCGGCCGCTGACCTGCCAGAGTCCGGTGAGGCCGGGGCGCGATTTCAGGTAATAAACAGCCGAACTGCCGTAGATTTCGAGCTCGTCGCGCACGACGGGGCGAGGACCGACAAGGCTCATGTCGCCCTGAAGGATGTTGATGATCTGCGGCAATTCGTCGAGGCTGAGCTTCCTCAGCACGGCCCCGACGCGCGTGACGCGCGGATCGTTCTTGAGCTTGCGGGTCGCTATCCATTCGGCGTTGGCATCCGGGTTGGCGGCAAGATATGCAGCCAGCACCTGTTCGCCATTCTGTACCATAGTCCGAAACTTGAGGCACGGGAAAATCCGTCCTCCCCGACCGATCCGGCTGTGACCGTAGAAAATCGGCCCGCCGTCAGAAAATTTGACAAGCAGCGCGACCATCACAAACAGCGGACTGAGAGCAACCAGGCCAATCAGTGAACCGGCAATATCGAAGCTGCGTTTGAGCAGGCCGCCGATTGGTTGAAAATCGATACCGGCCTGCGAAAATTCCGCGTCGGCCGGCTTGGCTACGTCCCTCATGCGTAAACTCCATACGTTGAACGGATGGTTCGCCGCACGATATCAAAAAAATGCTGCATCGCAACACACAATTTCTTGAGCGCCTGAAATAATCACGTCATGAATTGACTAAATAATAAACCGATCCTGCACAAAGTTTGAACTTTATGACGAGTTTGTGACAAATTATGGGCAGCCGTGAAAAATCTAGTGCCTTTTTGAGGCTGATTTTGGGCGAATCGCTCTTTGTGTCGCATCCTCGAGTGTTATCGTGCTTCAGTTTTGTAAAGTATAGGGAGCGTTTAAAGTAAAATACTGGTTAATATTTCGGCTTTTACTGAAGTGAGTCCATACCGGGTGATTGGCCGTGATGCCGACGTGTGCATCGCAACATGGCAGACTCGATCCCGCGAACTTATCCAAAATAATTTGCGGTTGGCCTTGCCCGCTATTGCACACCTTAATAGAGTTGCAAATTGTTTCTGTCAGAGTATGGACAGCGTGGGAAGGCCGGAAGCAACCGGCCAAAAAGCGAGCGGCCTCAACAGCTCGCATGGCGAAGGGAGGCTCGGGGTGGGTCAATCATCGATTTTTGCCCGAGCAGGTTGACGGGCTGTCGGGTATGTCGCTACCAAAATTCATTGTCGGCATGATTTTCGCCCTGGCGATCGTGGCCGCCTGGTCTTATCTCGACGGCGCTTCGCTAGGCACAACGCTGTTTCGCACTATAGCCTGCGCCATTGTTATCCAGCTGGGCTACTTTCTGTTGGTTTTCGTCATGGTTGTCAGAAATCCCCCGACGTCGGCTGATAAGATTCGCGATGCCGATCGAAAGCTGAGTTCGGCCGAAACGGCCGATGGCGAGAAGTTCAGTGCCAGGAGAAGCCTCCACTGACCTGACGACAGGCAGCGTCAGTCGGATTCCTGGCGGACTGCTCGCCTGACAACATCCTGGACAACCGGCTTCCGGATTTTTCCTTCAGCCTGATCCTCTGGTTCAGCCCCTAGCTAATACTGCCTCAACTCTGTCGATCGACCTGATGATCAGCGATTCGAGTGCGCTGACGGCTCCATCCATCCAGAATGAGCAGGGACGGTGTGCGAAGCGGCCCGTCTATCCGCTGGCATTTCATCGCCCATAGATTTGCGCCGAGGCGACACCGAAAGGAAAGACTGGACGGGGCGAATGATTTTGACGATGCTTTGCTTCGCACCTGCAGCATAAGCGCCGGCTGACGCTTTTTCAAACAGCCGGCAGTCGTTGAGAATGAGGGCTGCATTGGACATTCAACGGGGAAGGGCGAGGAATCGGAGCTACCGTGCAGTCGAGAGGCGAATTGATGACAGAACCCCAGGTCTGCGTGATCATCGCTGCCCGCAACGCGGCGCGGACAATCCCGGTTGCCATCGCATCGGCATTGCGCGAGCCGGAGGTGGCGGAAGTCGTCGTCGTCGACGACGCCTCTACCGACGATACCGCGAAAGTCGCTCGGGCGGCCGACGATGGCAGCGGCAGGCTTTCCGTAATCCGGCTTGACGTCAACGGCGGCCCCTCCTTCGCCCGCAACGCCGCGATCGCCAGTTCCAAATCGCCGTTCATCAGCATTCTGGACGCCGACGATTTTTTTCTTGCGGGCAGATTTCGCGAATTGTTCGCCAGCGCCGATTGGGATTTCGCTGCGGACAATATCATGATGATCAGGGACGACGCGGCAACTGATGTCTCGAAAATCACCGCTCCGCGGTTCTCGCCCGATCCGGAGTTCCTCGATTTCGAGCGTTTCATCGAAGGCAACATCTCCAGTCGCCGTGTGCAGAGAGGTGAGTTGGGTTTCCTCAAGCCGGTGATCAGCCGTGCTTTTCTCGACCGGCATGGGCTGCACTATGACGAAAACCTGCGGCTGGGCGAAGACTATGAACTCTACGCGCGCGCGGTGGCTTGCGGGGCGCGCTTCAAGGTCATCAGGTCCTGCGGCTATGGCGCGATCGTCCGCGCGGATTCCCTGAGCGGCCGGCACAAGACGCAGGATCTCAAGCGTCTGGCCGACGCGGATCTGGCGCTGCTGGCGATCGACAGTTTGCCGGAAGGTTCTAAGGCCGTGCTCAGAAGGCACGAACGGCAGGTACGCGACAAATACCGGTTGCGAAACTTCCTCGACGTGAAGAATGAGCAGGGGCTGACATCGGCTGCGGCCTACGCCCTGGCCAGCCAATCCAACCTTTTCCCCATCGTTCGCGGCGTGGCCGCCGACAAGCTGGATGCGCTGTTTCGCCGCGCCGGCTTTGGCTCAAAGCAGCCTGTGCCGCCGTTGCGCTTTCTCATGGCCGCAACCAGCCCGGCCGGCGAGACTTAAGCTTGTCCGCAGCCCGTGCCATGCCGATCCTGTCAACAGGCCCTTACCCCGCCCCAATGTGATGCGAATTTCCGATTCGCCACACTAGGTGGTTGCCTACTCGCCTTGGGGATGGCATGTATGTTGCGGTGCAGCAATTTTGGTTGGCTGTTTGAATCGGCCCCTGTCAGAGGAGCTGGACGATGCGACAAGGTTTTGTTGGCCCGGATGGGCGCGGGGGTGGCCTCAGGCCGACCATGAGCGCCAGGCCGACCATGACAGGAAACTAAGCGGATGGCCTCGATATTCGGCTTTAGATCAAGGGATCCGGCCCGAGACAGGCAGACCGACATCTCGCGCCTTGACCGCCTGGCAAAGCTGCTTGATCAGATCGCAGCCGAGGTCGAGGCGGAGAAAAACGGCCTTGAGAATCGCTATCGGACGAAGGCCACCAACGCGGCCTTCCTGGTCGAGGCGATGGAGAATGGGGCGGCCTCCTCCAGTAGATCCGCCGAGGTCAGCGAACTGACGAAGTCGATCCTGAATTGCGAGCGGCGCATCGCGGCGCTCGCGCGCCAGAACGAATTAATGAAGGATCTCCGTCATTCGCTGGATGCAATCTTCGACGAAAGCGTCGAGCGTAGCTCGACCACCAAGGCTGATTTCGCCAAGCCGGCTGCCGGCACGGGGTGAACTTCGGGGATCCTGGGTGGCGCCACAGGCAAGAGGTTTGGTGCCACAGCAAAAAGCTGCACTGGACAAAAAAACAGGCAACACAAGGAAGGTATTGGCAGGCGGTCAAGATCATCTCGTTTCGTCATGGTTTGAACGTCGACTTTGGGTTGGGGGCGCACAGCACAAAGGTGAGTTTGGTATGAATGCGGATCCGAAAAGCACGTCCACCCCAGCAACCGGCGACAGGCCGTTCACGCGCACGATCGGGCAAGGGAACCTGAGGCAGCTATGTTCGGGCGGCGCGTTTCTGCTGGTCGCAATCGGCAGCCTGATTGCAGGCCCGACCCCTTCCCGTTCGCAGGACATCCCGACTGCGCCATCGTTCGTCGATGATTTCACCAGCTTCGACCGTGCGCGTTGGTACATTGCCGACGGCTGGGCGAACGGCAAGTATCAGAACTGCATCTGGTCCAAACGCCAAGTCAAGCTTTCCGAAGGCGTGCTGACGCTTAGTTTCGAAAAGCAGAAGGTGAAGGATCGCGACTTTGCCTGCGGCGAGATCCAGACCAAGAAGCGCTTCGGCTATGGCACCTATGAGGCGCGGATGAAAACCGATTCGGGCTCCGGCATCAACGCCTCCTTCTTCACATATATCGGCCCCACCGATAAGCAGCCGTGGGATGAAATCGACTTCGAGGTGCTGACCAAGGACACGTCCAAGGTGCAGGTCAACGCCTACATATCAGGCAAGGGCAACAACGAGAAAGTGGTGGATGTAGCTGGCGGCACCGACAAGGCTTTCAACGACTACGCCTTCGTCTGGGAGAAGGACCGGCTGCGCTGGTACGTCAATGGCCAACTGGTGAACACGATCACCGATCCGGCAAAGCTGCCCAGCCATGCGCAAAAGATATTCTTCAGCCTCTGGGGCAGCGACACGATGACGGAATGGCTGGGACCGTTTTCGGATCCGGGCCGCAAGCTCACCTTGCAAGTGGATCGCGTCGCATTCACAGCACTCGGCCAGCCATGCCAGTTTCCGGAGTCGCTGGCATGCAGCATAAAGTAAAGTAAAGGCTAATCTGAACCGGCCGGCTAAAAAAACGGTCCGAAGCATTGAACAGGAATAAACCCGAATGAATTTGACGGTCTTTGGAATTGGCTATGTCGGTCTCGTGCAGGCGGCTGTGCTTGCCGAATTCGGACACCAGGTGGTGTGCGTCGACATCGACGTGAAAAAGGTGGAGCGGCTCAACCAGGGCCTCATCCCGATTTTCGAGCCCGGGCTCGAAAATCTCGTCAAGGAGAACCACGCGGCCGGCCGCATCAAGTTCACCACTGATGCCGCAGTGGCGGTCAGGCATGGCGAGATCCAGATGATCGCTGTCGGCACCCCTCCGGGAGAGGATGGTTCGGCCGACCTAAAATATGTGCTGGCCGTCGCCGAGGCCATCGGCCGGGAGATGGACACACCCAAGATCGTCGTTGGCAAATCGACCGTGCCGGTCGGCACCTGTGAAAAAATAAAGGCGAGGATCGCCGCGACGCTGAAGGCGCGGGGTCGCGAGGATCTGACTTTCGACGTGGCCTCCAATCCGGAATTCCTCAAGGAAGGCTCCGCGGTGGCCGACTGCACAAAGCCCGACCGCATCATCGTCGGCACCAGCAGCGAAAGCACCGAGGCGGTGATGCGTGAACTTTACGCCCCGTTCAGCCGCAACCACGAGAAGATGATCGTGATGGATGTGCGCAGCGCCGAACTCACCAAATACGCGGCCAATTGCATGCTGGCGACCAAGATCAGCTTCATGAACGAAATGGCCAATCTGGCCGAGGAGCTGGGCGCCGACATCGAGGAGGTCCGCAGGGGCATCGGCAGCGATCCGCGCATCGGCTACCACTTCATCTATCCAGGCCTCGGCTATGGCGGCTCGTGCTTTCCCAAGGATGTGCGGGCCCTGATCAAGACGGCGGAAGGCGTCAAATTCGATGCCAAGTTGCTGCGCGCTGTCGAGGAGCGCAACAACGAGCAGAAGTCGGTCCTGTTCGACAAGGTGAACCGCCGTTTCGAAGGAAATCTGAACCGCAGGACCTTTGCGCTGTGGGGCTTGGCCTTCAAGCCCGATACGGACGACATGCGCGAGGCGCCGGCGCGAGTCTTGATGGAAGCGCTGTGGAAGGCCGGTGCCAAAATACAGGCCTACGATCCCGAGGCGATGCAGGAATGCCAGGCCATCTACGGGCAGCGAGAAGATCTGCTCTTGTGCGGGACCAAGGAGGCAGCGCTGCGCGGTGCCGATGCGCTCCTGATTGCCACTGAGTGGAAGAGCTTCCGGGCGCCTTCTTTCGACGCGATGAGGGATGCGCTGTCCACGCCCATCATCTTCGATGGCCGAAACCTCTACGATCCGAAGGTCATTGCGCGCCATGGCATCGAATACCACAGCATCGGCAGGATGGCGGCGTGAGACCATGCGGGAAAGGCCGGTGGCAAGACCGGCTCGGACATCAAGGACGGTCACGAGGGCCTCGATGAACACGCTCCTATCAACAGGGGGGCTTATCTGATGGTGCTGGGCATCAGGCCCGAACAGATCGCTGACGAACATTTCGATCTTGTCGTCATCGGTTCCGGTTTCGGTTCGGCCTTCTTCCTGCATGAGTTCGCCAAGCGGCGAAAGGCACGCGTTCTGGTTCTGGAGTGGGGCCGGCACAACACGCATGAATGGCAGCTCGACCAGGACGCCAACACCGACATCGACGAAGAAACGACCTACAAGACAAACTCCGACAAGCCGTGGAACTACACCATCGGATTGGGTGGCGGAACGAATTGCTGGTTCGCGCAGACGCCGCGCTTTCATCCAAACGATTTCAGGCTGAAGAGCCTCTACGGCGTCGGCAACGACTGGCCGATCAGCTATGACGAGCTCGAGCCGTTCTACTGCGATGCAGAGGACGTCATGTCGATTTCAGGTGACCCCGACATGGCGGCGATGATGCCGCGTTCCAGGCCGTTTCCACAGCCACCGCATCGCATGTCGACGCCGGACCGGATGATGAAAGCGGCGCAGCCGGACCAGCATTTTGTCGTGCCGACGGCAAGGGCGCGGGTGCCGACCGCGCAGCGGTCTTCGTGCTGCGCCAATTTGCGATGCGGGTTATGCCCGGTCGACGCGAAGTTCACCGCCAACAACGGCCTGATGCACGTCTTCGAGCACCCCGACGTTTCGGTCTGCCTTGGTGCTGAAGTGCGTCGGCTCGACCACGTCGGCGGATCCGTGCGGTCGGTCACTTTCGTGCATGACGGCAAGGAATATTCGGTCAGCGGCGACCTTTTCATTCTGGGCGCCAATGCCATACAGAGCCCGGCGATCATGCTGCGGTCCGGCCTGTCGGGCGAATTCGTCGGCCGCGGCCTACACGAATCCTACGGATGGAATTTCGAGGCCTATCTCGACGGTGTCGACAATTTCGACGGAAGCACCATCACCACCGGCCTGAATTTCGGCCTTTATGACGGCTCCCACAGGTCACAGCATGCGGCGGCATTGGTTTATTTCGAAAACCGCTGGCAGCATGGGATGCGCCCGGAAAAGGGACGTGTCCGTCAGACGCTTCCCCTCATCATTGTCACAGAAAACCTGCTTGAACCGGAAAATCTCGTGATCCTTGACGAGGATGAAAACGCCTTCATCAGTTTCAAGGGGGCATCCGACTACGCCGTCAAGGGCATGGCGCGGGCAAAGGAGAAATTGCCGGCGCTTCTGGCTCCGCTGCCGGTCGAAGAGATTTTCGATCGCGGCATCCGGCGGACCGAGTCGCACGTCCAGGGCACGTTGAGGATGGGCGTGAGCCCGGCGGATTCGGTTGTCGACCGCGACATGATCCACCATCGGCTCAGGAACCTTGTTGTCGTCGGCTCGAGCACATTTCCAAGCTGCTCCTGTGCGAACCCGAGCCTGACCGCGGCAGCCCTCTCCTTGCGGGCGGCGAGCCGGATAGCGGGAAAGGAAATGGCCGGATGATCAAGGTTTCGCGACGCGCGGCACTGGCCATCATGGCTGGCGGAGTTGCTTCGACCGGCATCGCCTACGCCGCCGTTTCCTCGCTTTCGGACGAGGACCTGGTGCGCGTCACGCTCGAAAGATATTTCGGCAGGCTGAACATGCGCATCGAGCATATGCAGCAGTTCGTTTTGGAGTTCCAGAAGCGGAATCCCTGGATATTTCCAAACGAAAAGCTGGGCGATGCCGTCACTCTGCTTGAGGCGCTGAAATTGGGCGCCGCCCGCCGGTTGCTGCCCGAACGGAAAAAGGAGGATCTGGGGCATTTCGACCGCTGGGTGATTGCCGAGTTCCATATGCTGACCGACTACGCCCGGCGCAGTTCGCCAACCGACCCGATCCGATTCACCGGATGGCAGCCATGCACCAATCCGTTCGCCAATCTAGAGATGCAGCAGGGTGCCTGAAGGCGGGTTGCAGTCATCCGTAAACAAGCGATCCGTCATCGTCCGTAAACTTGAGAATGCGACAGGAGCCGAAACCATGAAAGTGCTTTTTGCAGGCGGCAACGGTTACACGCCCCAGTTCAGCGGCGGTGTCCAGTCCAGCACTCATCATCTTGCCGAGCAACTGCTCGAGCGCGGACATGAGGCGTCGGTGCTCGCCGCGCTGTTCGGCCAGGGCGTCTTCGGCTACAAGGCGCGCGCCAAGATGAAGCTTCTGAGGCAGCGCGCGGTCATCGACAGCTATCCGGGCTATCCGGTCGTGCGGGCTTGGTTTCCCTGGGAGGCGGCGGGTTTTGCCGTCGAAAAGCTGAGGCCGGACGTCGCCGTGGTCCAGTGCCACAAGTCGGTTCCGATCGGCAAGGCGCTGCAGGCCGAAGGCGTACCGCTGGTCGTGTATCTGAGGAATGTCGAGTTTCATGAATTGGGCGGCGATCTGCGCGAGCTGCATTCGGCGCTTTACATCGCCAATTCCGAGTTCACGGCGCGCTCCTACAAGGCAAAATTCGATATCGATTCGACGGTTATACCGCCGACCATCAATCCCGCACTCTACAGCACGCCGACGACGGGTGCGTTTGTCACGCTGATCAACCCCTATGAGGAAAAAGGTTTCGAGCTTGCGGTGCGCATCGCCGCCGCCTGCTCCGAAATCCCATTCCTGTTCGTCGAAAGCTGGAAGCTCGATGACGATCATCGGGCCCGGATCGAGCAGACGATCGCGCCGCTCGGCAACGTCACGCTGGAGAGCCGGACCAGCGATATGAAGACGGTCTATGGCCGCACGAAAATCCTGCTCGCACCCAGCAAATGGGAAGAGGCCTGGGGCCGGGTGGCGTCGGAAGCGCATTGCAGCGGCATTCCCGTCGTCGGCTCGCGTCGTGGTGGCCTGCCCGAAGCGGTCGGCTCCGGTGGCGTGGTGCTGGACTACGACGCCCCACTCGCCGACTGGGTGGCAGTGGTCAGGCGTCTGTGGACCGACAGCCAGGAATATCGGCGGCTTTCCGCGGCGGCGCGTGCATTCTCCGAGCGCCCGGAACTCGATCCGGCGGGTCAGTTCGCGACCTTCTTCTCGATGCTAGAGAGGGCGACACGACAGCCTTCGCGGCAAGCCGCCTAATGCATGTCGCCCAAAAATGCGTAGCGGTTTTGCGACAACGACTGCATAAAACAAACCTTAACGCGCGTCACGTGACGCGCTTTAAGTCCCGAAGCCAGGTTCAGGCCGGTCGTTTGACCCGGCTCTTGAGCGTCTCGTAGCCGCGTTCGCCAAGCAGCGTGCGCGCGACGGTCTTGATCGCCGTCTTGCGCCCGTCGGGCGAACTGATCTCCTGCAATCTGTCCGGAAGGTTGCGTGCCGCCTGTCGAAGTGCCGGAAGCGACAACGTATCGGGATAATTTATCACATGCGTTTCCACGCACAGCACCGGTTTGCCGGAAAGCTTGGCGATTTTTAGCGCCTGCTGGTGCTCGCTTTCGATGAACAGGATGGCATCGGATTTGCGGTAGAAATCGGCCTTGAAACTGCCATGCACGCCAAGCCGTTGCCGTTCCGCCTTGCTCGGCAGGTCAAGCATGATCAGCTTGTCGTATTCGATGCCGTGCTTTGCGAGCCATGCTTCGGTAAGCGCGCGGTATCTCTCGAGCCGGCTGGTAACGAGCCAGCCGATCTTGCGGGTCGGGCCAAAGAGAGGCAGTGCTTCGCTCAGGAATTTTTCATAGGCCGGGCCGTCGTCGTTTTCCGCTTCGGTCGGATCCAGGCAGAGCACGCCGTCGATGTCGACGCAGCATTGCGCGAGGAATTTGTGGTGCATGAAATTCCACTGGAACATCCTTGGATGCGGCACGACTTCCAAGACGATGTCGGTTTCCACGTGCTGTGGCAGCAGGCCGAACACCGCGGCGAAGGTGAAGTCCGCCTTGATGCCGGCGGCCTCTACGCGGCTGCGTGCCTCGCGCATGGCGGCGCCGCCGCTGACGCTGTCGTCGATCACCAGAACCTTGCGCATGTCGGAAGCCTGCCGGTCGAGCGCGGCCCGGCGTTTGGTGACCCCCGAAGTATAGATCTTTCCGGCAAGGAAACTGTCCAGATCGGTCATCGGGATGTTCGCCGTCAGGCTGAGCAGCGTGGCGGCGAGAATGCCGCTTCGGGGAACGCCGACCACCAGGTCGATATCGCGCGGCAACCGGTGAAGGTTCCTGACAATGGCATCGTTCATGTCGGAGATCGATCGGTAGTGCATGGGATCAGGCCTGGTCCTCGTATGGATGTCCGTGCAAGTTACTTCGCCTCGCTTGGTGCCGCCGTGGGCGCCCGTGCCGGCAGGAGCTTCAGTGCCTCCCGCAACGCCTCGCGGCCGGAAGCAAACGCTAGGGCGACCACGATGGTGATCATGTAGGATAGCACCACCGCGCTCGCCATGGCGAGGATGTGCTGTTGCGGCAGCAGCGGCTTGGCGAACCAGATGGCGGCAAGCGCCAGATGTGCACCAAGCACGAAGGGCGTTGCCGCGCGAAGAATATGGCTTGCCCGCAGCGGCCCGGTCTTGCCGATATAGAGCCACAGGAAAGGCGTTCTGAGATACTCGCTGACTGCATAGGCGATCGCCACGCCCAGCGCGCCATAGGGCAGGCCGACGACGAAGGCCAGCACCGAGGTCAAGGCTGTTACGATGCCCCAGCGCATAAAATCGCCCGAGCGGCCCTGGCTGATGAAAAGCCATCCCGCCGGGTTGTTGAGCGGCTGCAGCAGCCCGGCAAAACCGAGCGCCAGGAAGATGCTGGAACTCTGCCGCCACTGCTCGCCGAGCACGAACGGTATCAGCACGTCGGCCATGGCGGTGGCGAAGGCGACACTTGGAAGTGCAACCAGCAAGATCAGCGGCATGACGCGAAGATAGGCGCTGCGGTAGCGGTCCGGCTCGTCCTTCAGCCTGGAAAGTGCCGGCACCATGACTTTCGACAGCGGGTTGGTGATCTGGCTCAGCGGAAACAGAAGCAGCTTGTAGGCGCGGTCATAGAGCCCAAGCTGCGCTTCGCCCCAGTATTTTCCGATCAGCACATTGTCGAGATTTCGGGCAAAGAAGTTGGCGAAGTTGAATCCGGTGATGCCGGCGCCGAAATTGATCAGCTCGCTGATACCGCCAACCTTGCGCGGCAGGCTGGGGCGCCATCGCGAGCTTGCCCAGAAGCAAATCGTGGGCAGCACGGCTGCTGTCAGCGTGCCAGCAAAAAGCGCCCAGTAGGAACGGTCGACGAAAGTCCAGGCGATCGACACGACGAGGCCGGCGATCGCACTTGCGACGTCGATGATGGCCAGGCGGGCGAACTGCATGCGGCGTGTCAGCAGCGCCAGATGCTGGGCGCCGAGCCCATAGGCTATGATCTGCAACCCGAGCGCGGCCACCAGATCTGCCACCCGCGGCTCGCCGTAGAAGGCGGCGACCAGAGGCGCCGCGCCGGCGAGTACGCAAGCGAGTAACACGCTGACCGCGACATTGATCCAGAAGAGGTAATTGATCTCTTCATGCTTGATTCCGCTTTTCTGGATCGTCGCCTGGGTTAGGCCGAAGTCCTGGAACAGCGCGATGAAGGCAAGCACCGGCGCACACATTGCCACCACACCGAAGTCGTGCGGCGACAGCAGGCGCGACAGCACGATGACGGAGGCGACCTGCGTCGCAACCCGCACCGATTGCGCCAAAGCCGTGACGATAGCGCCGCGTCCGACCGATCTGCGGAGAGAGCCCTCTGGCGGATCGAATGCATTGGCTTGCAAATTCAGGATCCCTGATTTTTGTGCCGGTCCCAATATCCGACCCATGCCCGATGCCATCATCAAACTACGGCATTAATTTTGCAGCGCAACAAAAAACATGGATTCCTGCCTCGCTGCACCAAAAATGTTGCGATGCAGCAAAAGCTGTACTAGGGTTTTTACGGGCGGGCCAACAGCGGTCGAGTTTTCATGCTGCATGTCTTGTACTTGGTACACGACGTCTCCGATCCGGCAGTGCGCCGGCGGATCATAATGCTCAAGGCAGGCGGCGCCCAGGTCACACTGGCGGGCTTCCGTCGGACTGTAAGCCCGATCGCCGATGTCGAGGGCTTGCGGCCGATCGATCTTGGCGCGACGCGCGACGGCCGATTCGGCCAGCGTCTGGCAGCAGTCACAAAGGCGGCGGTCTCGATCGGTTCGAAACTAGGTTCGATGCCAAGACCCGACCTCATCGTCGCACGCAATCTGGAAATGCTGGCGCTTGCCCGGCGTGCCAGATCGGCGTTCCAGGCAACGGTGCCGATCGTCTATGAGTGTCTCGACATCCATCGTCTGATGCTTCGCGACGATTTTCTGGGCAGGGCCATGCGCGGCGCGGAACGCTATCTGGCCAGGGATGTAAAGCTGCTGGTCACCAGTTCGCCGGCCTTCATCGCCAACTATTTCAAGCCATTCGGGCAGCTTGCTGCGCCGGTCGAACTGCTCGAAAACAAATATTTCGAGCTTGCCGCGGTTTCGCTGGATGATCGCACAGCGGTGGAGGCCCCCATCCCTCCGCCTTGGCGGATCGGCTGGTTCGGCGCACTCCGATGCCGCCGCTCCCTGGAGCTTCTGGCCGAATTTTCCCGGCGGCTCGAGGGCCGCTTCGAAATCATCCTCAGAGGCCGTCCGGCGCTTTCCGAATTTCCGGATTTTCACGGTTTCGTTGAATCCGAGCCCTGGCTCTCGTTCGGTGGGCCCTATCGTAATCCCGAGGATATGGCTACGATCTACCGTGAGGTTCATTTTTCCTGGGCCATCGATTTTTTCGAGCAGGGGCTGAATTCCGAATGGCTGCTGCCCAACCGCCTCTACGAGGGCTGCCGCTTCGGCGCCGTGCCGATCTCGATGGGCAACACCGAAACTGGCCGGTTCCTCGACCGGCAGGGGATCGGCGTTCTTTTGCCTCAAGCCACTCCCGAGGCACTCGAAGCCGCCCTGGGCGAACTGGAGGAGCATCGTTTCGGGAAATTGCGGGCGCGTGTTCTTGCCCGCAATCCGCGAACCTGGAGCCACGACCGCAGCGATTGCCGGGCGCTCGTCGAGAAGCTTCGCGGGTTGACGGCCGTGCCCGATTCATATGCTGCCAAGGCACTGGCTTAGGATGGCGTTGGATGGACATGGGCCGATGATGCAGACCAAAATTCTTCCGTCCGGCCTGATCGTGATTCCGTGCCTGAACGAAGCGGCTCACATCGGCGCGCTTGTTCATGAGCTTCGCCCGGCGGCCGAGAGGCTCGGTGCCCGGATCATCGTTGCCGATGGCGGCAGCACGGACGGCACAAGGGCGATCGTCGAGGAGATCGCCGGGAAGGATCCGCGGATCATCCTTCTTCACAACGAAAAGCGCCTCCAGAGTGCGGCGATCAATCTCGCCGTGGCCAGTTATGGCGAAGGGGCTGAATATGTCATTCGCATCGACGCGCATGGCGGCTATCCCCCGGATTATTGCGATCGGCTGGTCGAGGAGGCGCGGATCACCGGCGCGGATTCGGTCGTCGTCTCCATGCTGACCAGCGGCAGCGGAATGGTGCAGAAAGCGGTGGCGGCTGCACAGAATTCCAAGCTCGGCACTGGCGGCTCCAAGCACCGGCATCTCTCAGTGGGAGAGTGGGTCGATCACGGCCACCATGCGCTGATGCGAATATCGGCCTTCAAGGCGGTGGGCGGCTATGACGAGACGTTCAGCCACAACGAGGATGCGGAACTCGACTACCGGCTGCGCAAGGCCGGTTACCGGATCTGGATGAGCGGCAAGACGCAAATGATCTATTACCCGCGCTCGTCGCTCGCCGACCTCTATTTCCAGTATCTCGGCTATGGCCGCGGCCGGGCAAAGAACATTCTCAAGCACCGCATGATACCGAAAGTCCGGCAGATGGTACCGCTTCTGGTGTTCCCAGTCGTCCTTCTCGCGGCTTTTTCCTTCGTCCATTGGCTGGCGATCACGCCGCTGCTGGTGTGGGCGTCGGTCTGCCTCGGCTATGGCGCGTGGACCGCGATCAGCCAGCGCACTCCGGACAGTGCGCTTGCCGGGATTTCGGCGATGGTCATGCATTTCGGCTGGTCCGTCGGCTTCTGGCTGCAACTGCTTGGACCCCGATCACAGCGTAGGGCGGCGTGATGGGTGTGGCCGAAAAAAACCGCAGCATCGACATCTGCGTCTGCACCTTTCGGCGGCCGGAGCTTGCTGACACGCTTCGCTCGATAGCCGCCCTTGACGTGCCTTCGGGATACGACATCCGCGTCATCGTGGCCGATAATGATGACGGCCCGACGGCAGAGCTGTTGGTGGCGACGTTGGCGGAGACGTTGGAGTTGCCGATCAGCTACCATCATTGCCCGGCGCGCAACATCTCGATCGCCCGCAACGCCTGCCTCGATGCCAGCACGTCAGATCTCGTCGCCTTCCTCGACGACGACGAAACGGCATCGTCCAGATGGCTCGCCGAACTGGTGGCGACGGCGGAGGTGAGTGGCGCCGCCGCCGTGCTCGGGCCGGTGCGGGCGCGCTATCGGCCGGACGCGCCCGACTGGATGCGCCGCGGCGATTTTCACTCGACCCTGCCCGTCTGGGTGCGCGGCGAGATCCGCACCGGCTATACTTGCAATGTCCTGCTCAGGATGGGCGCCGACTGCCTCCGCGGCCGACGGTTCAGCCTGGCGCGTGGCCAGACCGGCGGCGAGGACACCGAATTCTTCGATCACATGGTCAAGGCCGGCGGCCGCATCGCCTTTTCGCCGCAGGCCTGGGTCGACGAAGTGGTGCCGCGCGCCAGGGCCGCATTCGACTGGCTCAGCCGCCGCCGGTTCCGCGCCGGGCAAACGCATGGGCACCTTCTGGGGCGCGACGCGAATGGGCTCGCGCTGGTGAGGCAAGTTGGTCTTGCCTCGGCAAAGGCGGTCTTTTGTTTCGCATCGGCAATCCCGGTCGCCATCAATCCCGTGCGCAGGAACCGCAGCGTGCTTCGCGGCGTCATGCATGTCGGCGTCGTGAGCGGTCTCGTCGGTGTGCGTGAAATCCGCCAGTACGGCCTGCCCTCGCCGCAGGAAGGGGGCAAGCATGCAGCCTGACGTCACCTTTGTCATTGCCGCCTACAATGCGGAGCTGACCATCGAGCGGGCGATCGCCAGCGCCATCGCCCAGCGCGATGTCAGCGTCGAAATCATCGTCGTCGACGACCAGTCACGCGACCGGACGCTCGATCTGGCGCGATCCTACCCCGAAGACATCGTACGCGTTGTCGCACTTGAGCAAAACCGTGGTCCCGGCGGCGCCAGGAATGCCGGCCTTGAGCTTGCCCGCGGCAGGTGGGTCGCGGTCCTCGATTCCGACGACGCCGTCTATCCCGGGCGAATCTGCACCATGATTGACCGTGCGGAGAAAGCGGGCGCCGAGATCGCGGTCGACAATCTCCAGGTCGTTCGCGAGGACGGCGTTGCCGAAGAGACGATGTTCCCGGCCGACTACCTGGAGGGGCTCGGTGAAATCTCGCTGGCGGACTATATCGCCGGCAACGTGGTCTTCGAATCCAGGTTCAATCTCGGCTATCTCAAACCGATCTTCCAGCGACGCTTCCTGAGCGAAAACGGGCTTCGCTATGACGAAGGCCTGATCATCGGCGAAGATTACATCCTGCTGGCCAGTGCTCTGGCCAAGGGCGGCAAATGCGTGGTCGAGCCGACGACCGGCTATGTCTACCATATCCGGACCGGCTCCATTTCCCGCGTGCTTGAACTCCATCACGTCGAGGCGATGCGCAAGGCCGACCTCGTTTTCGCCAGGACCCATTCGATGGACGCAGCCGCCGAGGCCGCTTTCGCGAGGCGCACGCGCAGCCTGCGCAAGGCGGCGTCTTTCCTTTCGTTGGTCCAGCATATCAAGGCCCGATCCCCCCTCAAGGCGGTGTGGACGGTGCTCAGCGATCCGGCGGCGGTTCGGCATATGGGCATGCCGATCGCCGTTCGGCTGCGAAGGGTGGCGGCGCAATTTGCCGCGGGTGCGGGGGAGGTGAAGGGTGCAGGCAGCTGAAAACAGTTTGGCGGCCTGCGACAGGTTGAAGTGATCTCCTCAGAAGGAATATGCAATGAAGAAAGTCAGGAAGGCAGTCATACCGGTAGCGGGGCTCGGAACGCGATTCCTGCCGGCGACCAAATCGATGCCGAAGGAAATGCTGCCGGTCGTCGACAGGCCTGTCGTGCAATACGCGGTGGACGAGGCGTTCGAAGCCGGCATCGAGCACATTGTCTTCGTGACGGGCCGCAACAAGGCGGTCATTGAGGATTATTTCGATCTGCATCCCGAACTGATCGGGACCTTGGAGCAGACCGGCAAGACGGCGCAGCTTCAGGCGCTCGAAAGCCTGCTTCCCGTGGCTGGTGCGACGAGCTTCATCCGGCAGCAGTCGCCGCAAGGTCTCGGCCATGCGGTATGGTGCGCCCGGGAGGTCATCGGCGATGAGCCTTTTGCATTGCTGTTGCCGGACATGGTGTCCTTCGGCGGGCGCGGATGTCTCGCCGAAATTACCGACCTCTATGCGCAGACCGGTGGAAACGTTATCGCCGTCGAGCGCTGCGACCCGACCGAGACCAGCAAATATGGCATTGTCGGCTGCGGCGCGGATGTCGGCTCGGGTTTCGAGGTCACCGCCATGGTCGAAAAGCCGGCTCCGGCCAATGCGCCGTCGAACTACTACATCAACGGCCGCTACATCCTGCAGCCCGAGATCTTCGCGCTGCTCGGCAATCAGCAGCGCGGCGCCGGCAACGAGATTCAGCTGACCGACGCCATGGTCCGCCTTGCGCAGAGCCAGGCTTTCTTCGCCCAGCCCTTCAACGGTCGAATGTTCGACTGCGGCTCGAAGGAGGGGTTCATCCAGGCCAATGTCGCATTCGCGCTGGCGCGTGACGACATGAAGGGGTCGATCTTCGAGATGCTTCAGGAGTTCGTCCGGTCGCATGAGCGCCGGGTGGAAGCCGCATAAAGCCCATTATTTGGGAGCATTAGCAAATGGATGATGACGCAAGACACGCCGATATGTTTTGCTGCTCAGGTCTCGCGGTGTCTGGCATGAAGCTTGCGTCGTATATATGCTGATGCTCTCGATTTTGCTCTAGCGTCTGCAACTTGAGCATCGGACCCAAAGTGGAGACCGGTTTTGGGAAAATCCGATGTTCGACAAAAACAGAGCGGCGGCACAGTTCGACTTGAGAGACCGCCGCTCTAGGTACAAACTAGAATTGGACTGAAGATGAATTATGCCAATTTTCCTCTCGACAAGAGGAAGCCATTGCCGAGTTCGGACGCAGTCAGCGCCGAAGACTTTATCGATGTCGAGCGCTTGCTCGGCATGGCAGCAAGGCAGGCAAAGGTTGTTGCGGCATGCGCCGCCATCGGACTTTTTCTGGGCGTGCTCTATTTGCAGACCACGCCTCCCACCTACATGGCAATGAGCCGCGTGCTGATCGATGAAGGCTTGAACAAGGTCGTTGACGAGGTCTCGGCGGCGTCGGTGAGCATGCAGACCGACTCCGCCATTCTCAGCCAGATTGAAATTCTCCACTCGGCGAGGCTGGCGGCGGTGGTCGTCGACAAGCAGAAGCTCGATCAGAACGACGCTTTCATGGACCCTCCGACGTCGGCCGTGTCGAAAGCTGCCGATTTTGTGCGCGGCGTGGTCCGGTATTTCCGTCCCAGTCCCGCCGTGGGTACTACCGACGTTACTCAGCTTGATCCGGCGACGCGTGACGCGATGATTGCGTCGTCACGCCGCGACTACGCTATCCTCAAACTGCAAAACGAGGTGCAAGCCGAGCGCATTGGTCGAAGCTATGTGATCTCCATCGCCTACCAGGCGACGGACCCCTCACTTGCGACCGCGGTCACCAAAGCCTATGCCGACGCCTATCTCGCGGATCAACTCGATGCGAGCTTCGATGCGACCGAGCGGGCGGCGGTCTGGCTGCAGGGCCGGCTGACGGAGCTTCGCGAAAGTTCCCAGACAGCGGCGCTCGCCGTCGAGAAGTTCAGGGCCGAACATGGGCTGGCCGTCGATGACGGCCAGTTGATCAGTGACAAGCAACTGTCGGACCTCAATGGCCAGCTCATTGAGGCGCAGGCCGATACCGCCCGCGCCAGCGCCCGCTACCAGCAATACAAGTCGATCGTCGAAAGCGGTTCGGACAACGCATTCAGGGACGCCGCCATATCCGCCGACCAGCCGAGCAACTCGGTCATTTCAACGCTCAAGACCCGCTATCTCACCGTCGCCAAGCGGCAGCAGGATATCGAAGCCAATTTCGGGGCTGAGCATCCCCAGGCGGTCGCACTTGCCAAGGAAAAGGCCGACATTTCGGCGCAGATTTTCGGCGAGCTGAAGCAATTGACCGAAAGCTACCGCAACGAATACGAAGTCGCTCTCGCACGCGAGACGGCGCTCCGCGCAAATGTCGCGTTAGCGGCTGGCAAGAGTTCCATCGACAACCAGTCGCAGGTCAAGCTGCGCGAATTGGAGCAGAAGGCAACCGCGCTGTCGACGCTCTATCAGACGTTCCTTGGCCGCTACGAGGAAGCGTCCCAGCAGCAATCCTTCCCGGTCGGCAAGATCCGCGTCATCTCCGACGCGACGCTGCCGAAGTCCGCGGCAACCCCGCGCATGTCCATAGTGCTGGGACTTTCGCTTGTTCTTGGCGTGATGATGGGAGCCGGGGTTGGCGGCCTGAATGAATTCAGGGAACGGTTCTTCAGGACCGGCGAAGACGTTCGCGATCGCGTCGGCCTCAAATTCCTCGGCTATCTGCCGATCATCGGCAGCAAGGTCGTCAAGGACGACAGGCGCGATGACGGTCAGGCGGACGTCAAAACCGCTCAATCACCGTCGACCGCTGAAAGGCGCGCGCGCATGCGGGTGAGCATCGACGCTCCAGCATCGATGTTTTCCGAAACGCTCCGCAGCGCCAAGATTGCCTTCGACGTCGTGATGGAAGGGCAAGGCAGCCGGGTCATTGGCGTCGTCTCGGTCCTTCCCGGCGAGGGCAAGTCGACCGTGGCGGCGAACCTAGCCGGATTGCTTGCCGCCAACGGGTCGAAAACCCTGCTGGTGGACGGCGACCTGCGCAACCCCGGCCTCAGCCGCAGCCTTGGCATGGAGGCCGAGCAAGGCCTTATGGAAGCGGTGGTGAGTGGGCAGACCTGGCAGTCCGTCGGCAAGATCGACCGGCAGACGAAGCTGGCGATCGTCCCGGCCGTCCCGCGCGGTCATTTCTCGCACACTAGCGAGCTTCTGTCGTCGGCCGGAATGCGGCGTTTCATCGACAACGCCAAGGAAACCTTCGAATACATCATCGTCGACCTGCCGCCGCTCGGACCGGTGGTCGACGCCAAGGCCTTTGCCCCGCTTGCCGACGGCTTCGTGCTCGTGACCGAGTGGGGGCGCACGCCGCGTGCGATGGTGCAATCCATACTGAGCTCGGAATCCTATATCGCCAACAAGATCGTCGGCGTCGTCTTGAACAAAGTCGATTTGAAGAAGCTGGCGAAGTATGGATCGATCGGCGGCTCGGAAAAATTCTTCGACAGATATTCGAGCTACTATCTGGAAAAATCGGAAGCGCGGACGAAGGCAAACACCTGAGGCGATATACAAGAACGAATGTTGAGCACAGCGCCGTCGTCCTGCGCGGCGAGACCGATACCGAGCCTGATGCTGGCGCATGAATGCCCTCGAACAGACCATGATCGGCAGCCTTGCGCATGAAGCTGACATGGTCGGCGGGAATGTCGCTTCTGGTGCTGGTCGATCTCCTCGCTTGACCCGAGAGGTCGCCGAACCGCGCCGGGTCGACACGGTTGGAAAGAGGGCTCACCACTGCAGAAGATGATCCACGATAGAAAATAATTCCCGCTTGGGAAGTCGCGTCGTCATGCCGCGCAAAAAGCCTGGGCACCAATTTTCGCGCTGCACGTTCACAGCAGGACTTTGCAGCCAGGAACCTGCGTGACACGCCGGCGCGGTTACGCAGCCTTGAGACGATAGCGGAAGATGGTGTGGTCGAGCAGAAGCCGGATTCGCGGTTCGGCCTCGATCGCAATCAGCCAGCTCGCGGCGATCATGGTCGCGCCGACGATGACCACCGAAAGCAGGTATGGCACTCCCGCGCGCATCAAGGCCCCGAGAATAGCCGCGCCGACGACATTATGGATCAGATAGAGAGGGTAGGTCATCAGCCCGATCCGACGCCAGCCGCGCCAGGACAGGTCGAGCCGTAACGACCATGCCATCAGCGCCATGGCAGCGAGAAACAGGACGATCGGCGGCGCGTAGGGCATCGCGGCTTCGACCTTGATGCTGCGGACGTCGACAGCACTGATGATCTGCAGCACGCCGCCGGCCAGGAACAAGGCGCAGAAGACAAGGCGGGCGGGCGTCACTGCCTTGAAACGCATCAGCCAGAGCAGCACACCTGTCGCGAAAAAACATCCGTGATGCACCAGGAGCAGGTCGAGCCAGCGCGCCTCGGCAAGGTCCGACCAGTCGAATGGATAATACAGGCACCAGAAAAGCGTGCTGATCGCGCCGAGCGCAACTGCCACCGCTTCCATCAAATCGAAGCGGCCGAGCCGCAGCAGGATCCAGACTACGGCATAAAAGGCGATCTCGATGCCGAGCGTCCAGTAGACGCTGTCGACCCAGGGGTTGAACGGAACGAACAAGGCGGTGCGCATGAGCCTGGCGACAGCGTCCGTCGGCCAACTGAGATCGACGAAAAGCAGCACCATCACGGTGACTGGCGCGCAGATCCAGACGGCCGGCGCCAATCGTTTCACCCTTGCCTCGAAAAACCGCAGCGGTGTCGAATGCTCGGCGCTGAAGGCGATGACGAAGCCGCTGATGACGAAGAATATCTGGACGCCGACCCATCCGAATTGGACCAGCCCGCCTATTTCCGGATGCGGCGGGATGCCGCCCGTCGCGCGCGCCGAAACGCCCTCCGGGAACGCCCACACCCAGAAGCCGTAGTGGTAGAACATCACGAGGACGGCGGCGAGAAAACGCAGGATGTCGATGCCGCCGAATGTGGTTTTTTGCT
Organism: Mesorhizobium temperatum; assembly: GCF_002284575.1. Lineage (GTDB taxonomy): Bacteria > Pseudomonadota > Alphaproteobacteria > Rhizobiales > Rhizobiaceae > Mesorhizobium > Mesorhizobium temperatum. Next base: position 56,188 of record NZ_NPKJ01000053.1, on the reverse strand, counting down.
GAGCCATGCCGTGCCTTCGGAATGGCCCCCCACGCAAAGTTTAAGGGCTATTGCTGCATTGCACAACAGACGATTGCAGTGCAAGATGAATTCGTGAATTCGTCCGACGCCGCGATCCGCCTGCCGCGCTCCGAAAGCAACTAAAACCCGATGCCGCGCCCTTTGAGCGCCGCAGTGATCTCGTCGAGAATGGCCGGGTCGTCGATGGTCGCCGGCATCGTCCATTCCTCTTTGTCGGCAATCTTCTGCATGGTGCCGCGCAGGATCTTGCCGGAGCGCGTCTTCGGCAGGCGTTTGATCGTCACCACCGTCTTGAGGGCGGCGACCGGGCCGATCCGCTCGCGCACCAGGGTGACCACCTCGGTTTCGATGGCGCCGCTGTCACGCGCGACACCCGCATTCAGCACCACGAAGCCGAGCGGAACCTGGCCCTTCATCGCATCGGCGATGCCGATGACGGCGCATTCGGCGACGTCGGGATGCGCGGCCAGCACCTCCTCCATGGCGCCGGTCGACAGCCGGTGGCCGGCGACATTGATGATGTCGTCGGTCCGGGCCATGACGAACAAATAACCGTCCTCGTCCATCATGCCGGCATCCGCCGTTTTGTAGAAGCCGGGGAATTCGTCGAGATAGGCTTGGCGAAACCGGTCATCGGCATTCCACAGCGTCGGCAGGCAGCCGGCCGGCAGCGGCAGCTTGACGACGACATTGCCCAACGTGCCGCGCGGGACTTCGTGCCCGGCATCGTCGAGCACGCGAATGTCGTAGCCGGGCATCGGCACGCCGGGCGAGCCATATTTCACCGGCAGCAGGCCCAATCCGGCTGGGTTGATCGTCATCGGCGAGCCGGTCTCGGTCTGCCACCAATGGTCGATCACCGGCACGTTCAGTTTCTGCTCCGCCCATTTGATGGTTTCCGGATCGGCGCGCTCGCCGGCGAGGAACAGCGTGCGGAACTTCGACAGGTCGTATTTCGGAACGAATTCGCCCTTGGGGTCCTGTCCCTTGATGGCGCGGAAGGCGGTCGGCGCGGTGAACAGCGCGACGACTCCGTGCTCGGCGATCACCCGCCAGTAGGTGCCGGCGTCGGGCGTGCCGACCGGCTTGCCCTCGAACAGGACGGTTGTGCAGCCATGCAGCAGCGGGCCGTAGACGATGTAGGAATGGCCGACCACCCAGCCGACGTCGGAAGCCGCCCAGAACACCTCGCCCGGCTTGACGCCGAACTCGTTCTCCATCGACCATTTCAGCGCAACCATGTGGCCGCCATTGTCGCGCACGATGCCCTTGGGCTGGCCGGTCGTTCCGGACGTGTAGATGATGTAGAGCGGATCGGTGGCGAGCACCGGAACGCAGTCGACATTGGCGCCCGCGGCCCGCTCGCGGGCGACGGCGTCGGCATAGTCGATGTCATGGTTTTCCCTGAGCTCGCAGCGCAGTTGGTCGCGCTGCAGGATGAGGCAGGCCTCGGGTTTGTGCCGCGACATCTCGATCGCCGTGTCGAGCAGCGGCTTGTAGGCAACGACGCGCCCGGGCTCCAGGCCGCAAGAGGCGGAAATGATCAGCTTCGGCCTGGCGTCGTCGATGCGCGTGGCGAGCTCGTGCGAGGCAAAGCCGCCGAAAACGACCGAATGCACGGCGCCGATCCGGGCGCAGGCAAGCATGGCGAAGGCCGCTTCCGGCACCATCGGCATGTAGATGATGACTCGATCGCCTTTTTGGACGCCGCGGTTCTTCAGCACCGACGTCAGCGCGATCACCTCGCGTTTCAGTTCGGCATAGGTGAATTTCCTGATCGTGCCTGAAATCGCGCTGTCATGGATCAGCGCGGTCTGATCGGCGCGGCCACCCGCCACATGGCGGTCGACGGCGTTGAAGCAGGTGTTGCAGGAGGCGCCGCCAAACCAGCGCCCATAGACGCCGGCATTCGGATCGAAGACCGTGTCGAACGGTGAGAACCAGTCGATGGCTTTGGCCGCATCCGCCCAGAATTTTTCCGGGTCGCGTTTCCAGCCGTCATAGACCTCGTGGTAGCGTGACGCCATCCAGCTTACTCCCCAGGAATGTTTGCTGCCTTTGAAATAGCGTATGCTGTTTTTGCAAGCATGTGCAATTTCGTCGTTTGGCGTTCTCGCCTTGGTCGCAAATGCCCGGCCCCATGGTCTCGGGTCATAATTGCAGTCTGGGTCATAATTGGGGGCAAGTCGCAATGAAGTTGCGGTGCAAGGTTGGATCTGCCGTTTTGGCGGCGATGCTGTTGGTGGTCGCTTCCGCCGTTCAGGCCGGCGATGCGGCGGCACGGCGCATTATCGGCTTTTCGCCGGACGGTAGCTACTTCGCCTTCGAACAATACGGCACGCTCGATGCCGGCGCTTCGGATTCGGGCTGGTCGGAGATCGACATCATCGACACACGCACCGATGAATTCGTCGGTGGTAAGCCGATCCGCATCGTCGACGAAACCGAGGAGGCGACGCTCACTGTCGATCAGGCGAGGGCACAGGCTGCCGCGCAGGCGGCGCCGATCCTCGCCCGATATGCCATCGCGCCGCGCGGCGAGCGGACGGCTGTGGACAGGTTCACCTTTCCCGACGACATGGTCGCTTACCAAGACATTGCGCGCCTCGAGCAGGTTTCGCAGAAATCGCTTTCGCCGAGCTATGACGAGCTTGGCATCTCTAGCATCCAGTTAGACCAGATCCTGGCCGACAACACGACGGATTGCTCGTCAAGCTTCGACGAGACGCAGCAAGGCGCCGCGACCGGCAAGGGGCTCGGTTTCCGCCTGACGCTGCAGGGACAGGATGGCAAGCCGTTCAAACTGCTGCATGAGGACAAGGCCGTACCCGGCTCGAGGAATTGTCCGACTTCCTACAGCCTGTCGGAATCCTATGCATTCACCCCGGACGGCAAACCGGCTGTGCTTGCCGTGCTCGTGCAACGCTTCAGTCAGGGATTTGAAGGACGGGACCGCCGCTTTATCGCCGTGACCGGCCAGGTGCGTTGAAAAGCGCCTGCTTGCGCTCAAATGCGGTTCTAAAGCGGCAGCGCCGCGAGCATGAAGCCGACACCGCCGGCGATCAGCAAAGCGGCGGCCAGCGCCTTTCTGTGACGTTCGAAACCGGTCGGCGCCCGATCCCAATTGTAACGCATGTTCTGCCTCCAAAAACCCGCCGGATTTTCTTACCTTACCAAAGGTAAAGCAAAAGCAACATTGTGCCTAACTCCACCACACTGGCCTGACAATGCTCGGCATAGCGCATGACAGTGTTGTCACCGACTGTCTTTGGGTTTCCTTGCAAAGGCCGCTTCGCAGACCGAAGCGGGCTTTGCTTGACGGCCCCTTCTTGTCGTAAGCCGCAGCGCGGCCTTGGCCGTGCTACATCCCCCGGCGTAGCGCAGCCGTATGTACCGGCGCGTCCCACAATGCGATCGTCTCGTCGTCGAGCATGGTCAGCGTGATCGAACAGCCGGCCATGTCGAGCGATGTCACATAGGACCCGACCAGTGAGCGAGTGACCGTCACGCCGTTTTTCTCGAAGATTTTCCGGGCACTGTTGTACATCAGGTAGAGCTCCATCAGCGGCGTGCCGCCAAAGCCGTTGACGAAAAGCAGCGCCGGGCCTTTTGCCCTGTCACCGAGATCGCCTGATATCGCCGCGCAGATCTCCTCGGCGATGGCGTCGGCGCTCTTCAACGCGTCGCGGCGGCGGCCGGGTTCGCCATGGATGCCGACGCCGAATTCCATCTCGCCGTCGCCGATATCGAAGGTCGGCTTGCCGGCGGCCGGTACGGTGCAACTGGTCAGCGCAACGCCCATAGAGCGCGTTGCGCCATTGACGCGCTCGCCGAGCGCCTTCAACGGCTTCAGTGCCATGCCTTGCTCGGCCGCGGCACCGAGGATCTTCTCGACCACCAGCGTGCCGGCAACGCCGCGCCGGCCAGTGGTGTAGGAGGAGTTCTCGACCGCGACGTCGTCATTGGTCACCACTTGCATCACGCCCTCCGACATTTCGGCGGCCATCTCGAAATTCATTACATCGCCCTCGTAGTTCTTGACGATGAACAGGCAGCCGGCACCGGTGTTGACCGCTTCCGCGGCCGCCAGCATCTGGTCCGGCGTCGGCGAGGTGAACACCTGGCCGGGGCAGGCGGCATCCAGCATGCCATGCCCGACCAGCCCGCCATGCAGCGGTTCGTGGCCAGAGCCGCCGCCGGAGATCAGCGCCACCTTGCCGGGCTTGAGTGTCCTGCGGCGCACGAATTTATGCTCGTCGCCAAGCGCCAGTATGTCGGCATGGGCGGCAACGAAGCCATCGAGGCTTTCGGTCAGCACCGTGTCCACAGAATTTAGAAACTTCTTCATGGCCGTCTCCTCCCGAAATAGCTGAACTTGGCGCGACTATGTCCCGCCCTTGCCGGCGATGCTGGTGATCTTCTGGATGAAATCGTTGACCGCCCGATCGAGCGCCGCATTCTGCTTGTCGTCGCCGAAATCGGGAACGATCAGCGAGACATGCCGCGTCTTGCGCATGCCTGATGCCACCGACATTTTCCCGGGATGCGCCTGATGGTAGGCGGCTAGAAAATGGTCGCGTTCGGCCGGGCTGAAATGGCAGACGGAGAAAATAGCCGGCAAATGTTTTGACGGGATCGGGATCGAATAGGCCGGGCTGGAAATCTGGGTGACGAAGCTGCGATGCTTGCCCAACGCGTCGGCGAGGCGCTGGCGCATCCCGGACGGGCGCTGGTCGAGGACCTGCGACAGGATCGTCTTATAGGCGCGGATCGCCTCTTCGGAGCCGGCTTCAGGTGTCTTGTCGGCCATGCCGGTGCCTAGATCGAAACGTCCGCAATGGCCGCCTTGGCCATTGCGAGCTGGGCGGGAACCACGGAAAGGTCGCGCAGGCCGGTCTCAATCAGCGCCGGGATTGCCGCCGGATCGCCGCCGGCGTCGCCGCATAGGCTGACCGGAATCCTTTGCACGCGGCCGAACGCCGCAACCGAGGCGATCAGCCGAAGCACGGCCGGATGCCTGATCGAATTGAGATGCGCAACCAACGCGTTGTCGCGCGCCGCCGCCATCACATACTGCGTCAGGTCGTTCGAGCCGATCGAAAAGAAGGCGACCTCGGTAAAAGCCTCAGGAGCGATCGCCACCGACGGCACCTCGACCATGATGCCAAGCGGCGGCATTTTTTGCGCGACGCCGCACGTGGAAAGCGCGGCCTGCTCTTCCGCGAAGAGCGCGGCGGCACGTTCATATTCGTCCCTAACGGAGACCATCGGGAACATCACCTTCAGATTGCCATGCACGGCGGCGCGCAGCAGCGCCCTGATCTGCAGCCGAAAAACCTCCGGTCTTGCCAGCGACAGCCTGATGCCGCGCAGGCCAAGGAAGGGATTAGTTTCCGCCACGGTGAAGCCTGGCACCGGCTTGTCGCCGCCGGCGTCGACGGTGCGAATGGTCACCGGTCTGCCTTCAGCCCATTCGAGCACCTTGCGGTAGGTGCGATACTGGGTTTCCTCGTCCGGCAGCGTTTTGCCGAACAGGAACTCGGTTCGCATCAGCCCGACGCCGTCGCAGGTCGAGACATCGATGTTGTCGACATCGGACGGATCGGCGATGTTGACCTGCACCCGCACCGCCGTGCCGGCTTTCGTCACCGCCGGCCGGGCCAAAAAAGTTTCCGCCCTGTCGCGACGCGCCGCGAAAGACGACGACGATCGCCGGAACGCCTCGAACTCTGCCCTTGATGGCGCCAAGACGATGCCGCCATGCTCGGCATCGAGCAGGGCGACGCCGGCAAGATGAGCCGGCGAAGCACCGAGCCCGACTGCCCCAAGTCCCACGATCATCGGCACGCCGCGCGAACGCGCCAGCATGGCGACGTGGCTGGCGGCACTGCCCGCTTTCAGCGCAATGCCGCCGCCGGAACTCCAGTCGGTTTCGAGAAAGCGCGTCGGCGCGATGTCCTCGCCGTAGAAGATAGCTCCTGCCGGCGCGGCAGCCTCGCTGTCCGCGGTCAACGCGCGCAGCACCTGATCACGTATGTCGCGCATGTCGGCGGCGCGCGCCCGGAAATAGTCCTGGTCTGACGTTTCGTAGCCCACAATTTCGGCGTCGAGCGCCTGCCGCCATGCCACATCGGCCGGCTGGCCGGCGGCAATCGCGGCAAAGGCCGGGCCGGTCAGCGCATCGTCCTCCAGCATGGCGAGCTGGAATTCGAGAATGTCGGCGGCGTCGCCTTTGGTCGCTTCGATCAGCTTAGCGAGCCGGCCTGTCGCTGCCTTGATTGCCGTTTCGAGCGCCAGCCTCTCGTCCGCGGCGGTCGCCTTACGGCCATAGCGCGCGACAACCGGATCGAGGTTGAACAGCGGCCCTTCGGCATAGCCGGCCGAAGCCGAAATCCCCTGCAGCCTAAGCGGTTCGGGCATGGTCCACGCCCTCGTCGAAATCGCGCCGCACCAGCTCGACCAGCGCGCCGACCGCCTCGCCGGCGCCGTCACCCCTCGCTCGGATATGCAGCACCGTGCCTTTCGGCGCCTTGGCCGCCATCACCTTGACGATGCTCTTGGCGTCGAGCCACGGCCCGTTGGCGGCGAGCGCCACTTCGACCTCAGCCGAAAATCTCTTGGCGAGCTTGGTGAACTTCACCGAAGGGCGCGCATGCAGGCCGACCTCATGGGTGATCAGAACGGTGGCTTCGGCGGATGCGGACATTGAGTCAAAATTCCTGTTCATTCACGATGGCGACAATTCGTGTGCCGTCGCCACCACTTCCCTTAGCGAGGCGCCGCCGGACGCCTCCGTCGCCGCCATCACCGCGCCCTCGACGATCGGCGCATTGCAGACGATGATCTTGTGCGCGCGCGGCTCGCCGATCATCTCGACCGCCATCTCGCTGTTGGTCTCGGCGCCGCCGAGATCGACAAGTATGGCGACACCTGCCTCCGACCAGGCCTTGTCGATCGCGCCTATGATCGCCTCGACATTGGTTCCCAGCCCGCCATGGCCGTTTCCGCCGCACCATGCAAGCGGCACTTCGTCGCCGACCATCTGGCGCACCATGTCGGCCGTGCCCTCGGCGACCAGCGGTGAATGCGATACGATGACGATGCCGACATTGCTCATGCGTGCCCCTCGATGCTTTCGACGACAGCTCGCACCAGAAGCGCGACCGAGCGCCCGCCGGCATCCATATGGCCGATCGAGCGGTCGCCAAGGAACGAAGCGCGTCCGCGCAATGCCTTCATCGGCACGGTGGCATCGGCTGCACGGTCCACGACATCGGCGATTTCCGCTGCCGTCTTTCCCTGCAACAGCGCCTCATGCACTGGCTGCAGCACGTCGAGCATGGTCTTTTGCCCGACCTGCGACTTGCCCCTGGCTGCCACCGCCTCGATTGCCTTGCCGAAAGCCATAGCCAGATTGGCGCGATCCGGCTCTGCGGAAATCTCCTTGCCGAGCGCCATGAACAGCGTCCCGAACAGCGGTCCCGATGCCCCGCCCACCGTCATCACCAGCTTGGTGCCGATCGCCTTCAGCGCCTCCGGCAATGGCTTTGCAGCAAACCCCTCGGCCTCCGCCCGCACTGCCTCGAAGCCGCGCTTCATGTTCAGCCCATGGTCGCCGTCGCCGATCGCCTGGTCGAGCGCGGTCAGCTCGTCCGCGTGGGCGGCAATCGTGTCGGCGGTGACGGATATCAGCGTCTTCAGGTCAACCTTGACCATCGTCCCAGTCTTGACCATCGTCTCAGCGCTCATCGGTTTGCAATCCTATTGCCGGCCTGGTCGAAGAACAGCGGCGCCCGGTAGCGGATAATCACCCGGTCGCCCTTTTCCAATTGGATGTCGGGGTCGGTCAGCGTCACCAGCTTTCTGCTCCCCACCGTCACATGCAGGTGTTTCTGGTCGCCCAAATGTTCGACCCAGTTAACAACGCCGTCGGCGGGGCCATTGGATGCCTTGCCGATCGACAGATGTTCTGTACGCGCGCCGATCGTTTTGGTTCCCGCCGGCATATCGCCATCCGGCAGCAGGCCGGTCGGCAACAGATTGATCGCCGGCTGGCCGAGCCTTGCGGCGACATGAAGGTTTGCCGGCTCCGAGTAGATGGTGCGTGGCGTGCCGATCTGCACCAGCACGCCGTCGGCGAGAATGCCGATGCGATCGGCCATCGTCATCGCTTCGATCTGGTCGTGCGTGACATAAAGCATGGTGGCGCCGAGCTCGGCCTGGATGCGCTTGAGCTCGAGCCGGAGGTCGGCGCGCAGCTTGGCATCGAGCGACGACAGCGGCTCGTCCATCAGATAGATCGAGGGCTTGCGTACCAGGGCGCGCCCGATGGCGACGCGCTGCATCTCGCCGCCGGAAAGCTTGGTGGAGCGGTTGTTCAGCTTGTGGTGGATACGCACCATCTTGGCCACCTCCTCGACGCGGCGGCGCACCGCGTCCTCGCCCAGCCGCCGCGCTGGCGAGCGCAGCGGAAAGGCCAGGTTGTCGTAGACCGACAGATGCGGATAGAGCGAATATTGCTGGAAGACGAAGGCCGTGTCGCGCTCGGCCGGCGACAACATTGTCGCATCGCGGCCGCCGATATGGATCGAGCCCATATCCGGCCGTTCCAATCCGGCGATCAGCCGCAGCGTGGTCGTCTTGCCGGCGCCGGTCGGGCCGAGCAGCACGACGAATTCGCCATCGGCGACGTGCAGATCGAGAGTGTCAACGGCGACATGTTCGCCGAAGCTCTTGGTCACGCCTTTGATCTGCACGTCAGCCATGATGCGCTCTTCCCTGGGAAGCCCCGTCATGGATTGCGGTTCGCACCGCGCGGCCAGAGCCCTTCTCGAACAGCGACAGCCGTGCGCTGCTCAGCGCCAGGCCGACATGGTCGCCCGCATTGAGCCGGATTTCGGCCGGCACCCGCGCCTTGATGATGCCGCCGGATGTCTCCACCGCAACGATCTGCGTGGTGCCGAGATATTCGGTGCCATAGATGGCGCCGCGCAGCTTCGACGCGTCGTCGAAGCGGATGTGTTCCGGTCGGATGCCGAGCGCCATGTCGGCCGGCGCGATGTCCTCGCGCACCTCCGGCACCGCCACTTTGGCACCTTGCACCACGATCTCCCTGGCACCCTTTGAAAGCCCGCCGCCGAAGCCGAGAAAGTTCATCGGCGGCGAGCCGATGAAATCGGCGACGAACATGGTCGCCGGCCGGTCGTAGATTTCGCGCGGCGTGCCGAACTGTTCGATGACGCCGTGGTTCATAACCGCGATCTTGTCGGCCATCGACATCGCTTCCATCTGGTCATGCGTGACGTAGACGGTGGTGGCATGGATGCGGTTGTGCAGTTCGCGCAGCTCATGGACCATGAGATCGCGGAATTCGGTGTCGAGCGTGCCGAGCGGCTCGTCCATCAGGAAGCATTTTGGCCGCCGCACGATGGCGCGGCCGAGCGCCACGCGCTGGCGATCGCCGCCGGCAAGGCCGGAGACCGATTTGTTGAGCAGATGGTCGATGCGCAACAGCTTCGCCGTCTCTTCGACGCGCTGGCGGATTTCGATGCCGGGCATGCCTTGCGCCAACAGCGGGAAACCGATGTTCTTGCGCACGTTCATGTGCGGATAGAGCGCGAACAGCTGGAAGACGAAGGCGATGTCGCGCTCGCGGGCACGCCGCATGGTGACGTCCTCGCCACCGAGCAGGATCTTGCCGCCGGTCGGCAGTTCGAGCCCGGCAATCATGCGCAACGTCGTCGTCTTGCCGCAACCCGACGGCCCCAGCATGACGAAGAACTCGCCATCCCCGACGACGAAGTTGGAATCCTGCACGGCGACGAAATCGCCGAATGCCTTTCTCAGATGCTCGACCCTGATCTCCGCCATCGTCTACTCCGGAAATTTCGAGACGATGATGAACATCGCCGTGCCGGCGAGCATGGTGATGAACGAATAAGTGTAGAGCGACAGCGCGAAGGGCTGGAACAGCATCAGGAAGCCAATGGCGATGATCGCGGTAGCGATATTCTCCATCAGTCCGCGACGGAGGGCGCGCGGCCAGGGCGAGCGTTTGGTATGGGTACGACGGGTCATGATGACAAACTCCGCGACCCCTTCTCCCCGTCACTACACGGGGAGAAGGTGGCCCGAAGGGCCGGAAGAGGGGCGGCGCCAAAATCTGGAAAGCTTGCGCTGCCCCTCATCTGCCTGCCGGCATCTTCTCCCCGTTTACGGGGAGAAGGGGCGCTGCCGCGGCGCCGCTTCCATATCTGCTGCTGAGTCGCCGTGTTGCTCATTTGCGCACCGCGCCGAAGGTGATGCCGCGCAGCAACTGCTTGCGAAGCAGGATGGTGAACACCAGGATCGGCACCAGGAAGATCGTCGTTCCAGCGGCGACCGCCGGCCAGTCCTGGCCGCCTTCGCCGATGATGGTCGGGATGAAGGGCGGTGCGGTCTGCGCCGTGCCCGAGGTCAAAAGGGCGGCGAACGCATATTCGTTCCAGGCAAAGATCAGGCAGAAGATTGCCGTCGCGGCAATGCCGGTGGTCGCCTGCGGCAGCACGGTGCGCCAGAAGGCCTGCAGCCGCGTATAGCCGTCGATCATCGCCGCTTCCTCGTATTCGCGCGGGATCTCGTCGATGAAGCCCTTCAGCAGCCACACCGCAAGCGACACATTGACCGCCGTGTAGAGCAGGATCATTCCGAGCGCGGTGTCCGACAGGCCAAGCTCGCGGTACATCAGGTAGATGGGAATAGCGACCGCGATCGGCGGCATCATCCGTGTCGACAGGATGAAGAACAGGAGGTCGTCGGCCAGCGGCACCTTGAAGCGCGAGAAGCCATAGGCCGACAACGTGCCGAGGAACACCGCGCAGAAGGTCGAGCCGAAGGCGATGATCAGCGAATTGATGAAGCGCGGCATGAAGTTGGACGGGCCGGCGATCACCATGTTGCGCTTGCGCACTGTCTCATCGCAGACGCCCGTCGCCGGTCCCAGCGAGTTGATGTATTCCGGCGTCTGCCGGGTGCGGGTCGAGAACAAATTGCAGTAGCCCTCGAGGCTCGGCTGGAACAGGATCTTGGGCGGATAGGCGATCGAGTCCGGCGGTGTCTTGAAGCTGGTGGCGAAGATCCACAGCAGCGGCACGATCGAGATCAGTGCGTAAAGCACGATGATCGTGCCGGCGACGCGCTTCGACGTGGCCGAGGGTGCGACGACCGAATGGGCTGACGTCAGGCTCATCTCTGCTTCACCTTGTTGAGCGCCTTGACGTAGATGTTGGCCAGCCCAAATACCGCAACGAACAGGATGATGGCGAAGGCTGAGGAATAGCCCGTTCGCCAGCTTTCGAAGGCCTGCCGCTTCAGCGTGATCGAGGCGACCTCGGTGGTCGATCCCGGTCCGCCGCCGGTGAGCAGGTTGACCATGTCGAACATCTTGAAGTTCTCGATACCGCGAAACAGCACCGCCAGCATGATGAAGGGCAGCGCCATCGGCAGCGTGATCGACCAGAACTGCCGCCAGTTGGAGGCACGGTCGACCTCGGCTGCCTCGTAGATGTATTCGGGGATCGAGCGCAGGCCGGCGAGACAAATCAGCATCACGTAAGGGGTCCACATCCAGGTATCGACGATGACGATCGACCACGGCGCCAGCGACACGTTGGAGAGCATGCCGATCTGCGTTGCCGGAATGCCGGTGACGAACGAGATGGCATAGGCGAACAGACCGATCTGCGGCTCGTAGAGGAAGCGCCAGAAATTGCCGACGACTGCCGGCGACAGCATCATCGGCACGAGAATGATGGTCGTCCAGAAGGCGTGGCCGCGAAACTTCCGGTCGATCAGCCAGGCGAGGGTAAAACCGATCAGCGTCTGCAGCAGAATGGTCCAGAACACGAAATGCGCCGTCGTCTGCATGGCGATCCAGATATCCTGGTCGCCGAGGATGCGCTTGTAGTTGGCAAGGCCGACATTCCTGACCACCTCGTTGGGGCGATTGGCGCGGTAGTTGGTGAAGGACAGATAGATCGCCCAGAACAGCGGGAAGATATTGATGGCGAGCAGCAACAGGATCGTCGGCGAGATGAACAGCCAGGCGAGGCCCTTGTCGCTGATGCCCCGGACCTTGCGGGCCAACGGCTCAGGCGTAGCCCGGGCAACGCTGTCCGCAGTCCGATTGAGCATGGTCAGTCCCGCTTCGGTCACGTGGGTCGTCTCGACAATGGAATTTATCTGAACTGTGTCCCGTGCCAAGGGTGGCACGGGACACGCGGTCGTGGCTCGGGAGGAGCCGGTTAGGTCTTGCCCCAATTACATCTTGCCATCGTCCTGGAAGACCTCGGTCCAGTCCTTGACCAGGCCATCGAGCGCGTCCTTGGCCGACCCCTGACCGGCGACGACGTAATCATGGAAGCGCTTCTGCGACGCCTGCAGCAGCGGCGCATAGCTGGGCTCTGCCCAAAAATCCTTCACGATGGCCATGGAGTCGAGGAAGGTCTGCGCGTAAGGCTGGCTGGCCGGGAAGCCTGGATCTTTGACGACTGCGTTGAGGCAGGAAAAGCCGCCGAGCGACCACCATTTGGCCTGCACGTCCTTGTTGGCGAACCACTTGATGTATTTGAGCGCGGCCTCCTGCTTGTCCGAGTAAGAGACCACCGAGATGCCCTGGCCGCCAAGCTGGGCGAATTGATCGCCGTCGGGGCCCTTGGGATTGGCGAAATAACCAATCTTGTCGCCGCCGACATTTTCGTCCTTCTGCAGGCCTGGCCAGGTAAAGGCGAAGTTCATGTGCATCGCCACCTGGCCGGATTTGAACGCGTCGACGCCTTCGCCCATGTAGCTGTTCGAGGCTCCGGGAGGCGTGCAGCAGTCATAGAGCGCCTTGTAGAACTCCAGACCCTTCACCGATTTCTCGGAGTTGACGAAGCCGTCCATCTCGTAGGGCTTGTCGGGATTCTCATATTTGAAACCGAAGCTGTAGAGCCCGTCCATGGCGCCCATGGTGATGCCTTCGGAGCCGCGCTCGGTATAGATCGATGCGCCATAGACCGTCTTGCCGTCGATCTCGCGCTTCTGGAAAAACTCGGCGATCTGCTTCAGCTGGTCGAAGGTCGTCGGCGCTGCGAGATCCCAGCCGTACTTTTCCTTGAATTCCTTCTGCAGTTCCGGCTTGGAGAACCAGTCTTTGCGATAGGTCCAGCCGACGACGTCGCCCATGGCCGGCAGCGCCCAGTAATTCGGCGAGTTCTTCGGCCATTCGGAGTAGCCGACGACGGTCGCCGGCACGAAGTCGTCCATGCTGATCTTCTCCTTGTCGAAGAAGTCGTTCAGCTTGACGTAGTGGCCGTTCTCGGCCGAGCCGCCGATCCACTGGCTGTCGCCGATGATCAGGTCGCACAGCTTGCCCTTGGAATTCAGTTCGTTGAGGAAGCGATCGGCATAGTTGGTCCACGGCACGAATTCGAATTTCATGCCGATGCCGGTTTCCTTGGTGAAATCCTTTGACAATTCGACAAGCGCGTTGGCCGGGTCCCAGGCTGCCCAGCAAAGCGTCAGATCTTCAGCCTGCGCGACATTCGAAACGGCGGTCGACGCAAACATCGCCGATGTCAGTCCCAACGTCAGTTTCAAGGTCGATTTCATGCCTTCCTCCCATTTGCGAAACGCGCCCGGATGACGGTTTCAAAAACCTCAACCCCCTCCTCAGGGGTCTAAACATAACGACGCGGTTGAACGGCCGATGTTTAGTAATTTGTTTAGTGATGCAATTTTTACTAAACAAGGCAAGCGAATTCGTCGCTGCGCTGCAGCATAGCGCATCGGTCGCTGGTTCAGGAAAGGCGCGTGTCAGATCGTTCGGCGCGCGGGTGCCGGCTCATTTGACCGTTTTGGTGCTCACCGTCACCGGCCGGATCACTGGGGCGGGCGGCAGCAGGGCGCGGATATCGGCGAAGGGGAAGATCGGTTCGAAGCGGAAGGCCTCAGCGAAGGAACCGGCCGCGCCGTTGCACTGGCCGGCGCGAAACGCGTTCTGCGTGCGCGCCGCGTCGACGAAACGTTCGGGGTCCTGCGACTGATGCGCCCGGATCGCCATCGCCTTGAGCTCGAAATGCCCGGAGATATCGACATAGTGCGTCGGCGAAAAACCGGTGCCGCCGAGCGTATCGGCATGCAGCACCGGGACAGCGAAGGACGCCGCGATGCGCACGCCGTCCGACAGCGCACGGTGGTCGCCATGATAGTCGTTCGGCGCATGGGTGATCGCCAGATCCGGCCTGATATCCCCGATCAGCGTCTTCAGCGCCGCGATCAGCGCGGCATCGGCAACCAGCGCGCCGTCCGGAAAATCGAGGAAGTGCGGTGTTGCGCCAAGCAGGTCCGCCGCCACAGCCGCTTCCTCGCGGCGGGCGCGGGCGAGTGATCCCGGATCGCCCTTCCCGCCCTTGGCGCCATCCGTGGCTATCGCAAAAGCCAATTCTGCGCCTTGTGCGGCATAGGCCGCCATCGTACCGAACATGAAGATCTCGACATCGTCCGGATGCGCACCGAGTGCCAGTATCTTCACTCTGCTCTCTCCCTGGAACTGGAATAACGGGACGAACGGAATTCTGCTCGCTCTGCTCGCCTATGCAAGCCGTTCATGCAACGATGCCGTTGTCAAAAGCCTGAGCGGATCGCGCCAACGCATTATTCGCAGATCCTCGGGGCGGTGATCCTGGGCGCGTTCTCCAGGAATATCCGGACCTTCTGTCGCCAGATCTTCTGTCGCCAGATCTTCTGTCGCTTGTCGGCCTCGCCGTCATTGGCGGCTCGGGCCTTGTGACGATGGTGCGCGAGGAGGTGAGGCTCGGCACGGTGCGCTGGAACCCGTTCTCGCGGACCCGGCTTTGAGTTGGCCCGTTGCCGGTTGCGCGGCGACCGCCACCGCTGATATGCGGGCGCTGCGGATCCGCCGCAATTGGATGGATGCATCCTTGGAACAATGACCAGAAAACCCTTGCCCGAGCTTCCGGTCTCCGCCGTGCTGCCGGCGCTCAGCGAAGCGCTCGGTCATGGCAACAGCGCCGTGCTGGTGGCGCCGCCCGGCGCCGGCAAGACGACGCTGGTGCCGCTGGCGCTGCTCGAAGCAGCATGGCTCGGCACGGGAAAGATCATTCTGCTCGAACCGCGCCGGCTCGCTGCCCGCGCCGCTGCCCGCCGCATGGCCGAACTGCTCGGCGAGGAGCCGGGCGAAACGGTCGGCTATGCCATGCGCATGGAAAATCGCACTTCTGCGAGGACGAAAATCCTCGTCGTCACCGAAGGCGTGCTGTCGCGGATGATCCTCGACGATCCGGAGCTGCCCGGTGTCTTGGCGGTATTCTTCGACGAGTTCCACGAGCGCTCGCTCGACGGCGATTTTGGTCTGGCGCTGGCACTCGACGTGCAAGGTGCGCTGAGGCCCGATCTGCGATTGCTGGTCATGTCGGCGACGCTCGACGGGGCGTGCGTCGCGCGGCTGCTTTCCGGCGCCACGGTG
Organism: Mesorhizobium temperatum; assembly: GCF_002284575.1. Classification (GTDB taxonomy): domain Bacteria; phylum Pseudomonadota; class Alphaproteobacteria; order Rhizobiales; family Rhizobiaceae; genus Mesorhizobium; species Mesorhizobium temperatum. The sequence goes on along the minus strand of NZ_NPKJ01000053.1, from coordinate 40,662 downwards.
ATCGAGAGCGAGGGCCGCGCCTTTCCCGTCGACATCCGCTACGACGACCGGCCGGCCGGCGTCGCCATCGAGGACGCCATGGCCAAGGCGATCCGCGCCGCCCTTGCCGATGAGAGCGGCAGCGTGCTCGCCTTCCTGCCCGGCCAGCGCGAGATCGAGCGCACCGCCGAGCGGCTGCAAGGCCGTGTCAGTGCCGACACCGACATCGTGCCGCTCTACGGCATGCTCGACGGCAAGGCGCAGGACGCCGCGATCAAGCCGGCGCCGTCCGGCCGCCGCAAGGTGGTGCTGGCGACGTCGATCGCCGAGACCTCGATCACCATCGACGGTGTGCGCGTCGTCATCGATTCCGGCCTGTCGCGTCTGCCGCGCTACGAGCCGGCCAGCGGCCTGACGCGGCTGGAGACGGTGCGTGTCAGCAAAGCCTCCGCCGACCAGCGCGCCGGCCGCGCCGGCCGCACGCAGCCGGGCGTCGCCATCCGGCTGTGGCGGGCCGAGCAGACGGCGGCACTTCCCGCCTTCACCCCGCCGGAAATCCTTGAGGCGGACCTTTCGGGGTTGATGCTCGATTGCGCCGCTTTCGGCGTTGCCGATCCAACGCGCCTTTCTTTCCTCGACCCACCGCCGGCCCCGGCGCTCAACGAGGCAAGGGCGCTGCTGCGTGCGCTCGACGCCGTCGACGAGGCAGGGCGCCTGACGGAATCGGGTGCTGCGATGCGCAGGCTGGCACTGCCGGTGCGGCTCGCTCACATGGTCGCCGAGGCGGCAAAGACCGGCCAGGCGTTCGAGGCGGCCATGCTCGCCGTGCTGCTCACCGAGCGTGGCCTTGGCGGCGACGGCGCCGACCTCGAACGGCGGCTGATGCGGTTCCGATCCGAAAGATCGCCGCGCGCCACCACCGCACGGCAGCTCGCCGAGCGGCTGGCGAAACAGGCCTCACCCTCCCCCTCGCGGGGAGGGTCGGCGAGCGAGCCGAGCGCAGCGAAGCGAGGGAGACGGGGTGGGGTCGCCGATGGCGTGCCCGACCCGACCCGACCCCGCTCCGCTTCGCGGATCGACGTGCCGGGGCGAGCCACGGGTCTCGCCCGTCCTTCGGACCCCCTCGAGGGGGAGGGTAGGGCCGGCGCCCTCCTCATCCATGCCTGGCCGGACCGCGTCGCCAAGGCGCGCGGCGAGCGCGGCCGTTTCGTGCTGGCCAACGGTTCGGGCGCCATGCTCGACGCCGCCGATCCGCTGGCGGGCGAAACCTGGCTCGTCGTCGCCGATCTGCAGGGCAAGGCGCAGAATGCCCGCATCACGGCAGCAGCGGCGATAGACGAGGCCGACATTCGCAATTCGCTTGCCGACAAGATCGAGACCAGCCGCGAAACCGGTTTCGACCGCGACAGGCGCGCGGTGCGTGTGCGTGAAACCGTTCGCCTCGGCGCCATCACTCTGTCCGAACGCATGCTGCCGGCGCCGGCCGGCGTCGACGCGGATCGCGCCATCCTTGACGCCTTGCGCGAACACGGCCTGTCGCTTTTGCCGTGGGGCAAGGAGGCCGAAACGTTGCGCCAACGGCTCGGCTGGCTGCATCGCGGCCTCGGCGCGCCCTGGCCCGACGTTTCCGACGCGGCGCTCATCGACCGCCTCGACGATTGGCTGCTGCCGTACCTCTCCGGCGCAGCGTTCTTTGCCGCGATCGATCCGGGCGTGCTCTCGGCCGGCCTCATGGCATTGGTGCCGCACGATCTCCAGCGCAGGATCGAGGCACTGGCGCCGACCCATTTCGACGCTCCGTCCGGCAGCCGCGTGCCGATCCGCTATGACGGTGAATGGCCGGTGCTGGCGATCCGCGTGCAGGAGCTGTTCGGTCTCGACCGGCATCCCGCGATCGCCAACGGCACCGTGCCGCTGACGCTCGAGCTTTTGTCGCCGGCGCACCGGCCGATCCAGACGACCCGCGACCTGCCCGGCTTCTGGCGCGGCTCGTGGGCCGATGTGCGGGCCGACATGCGTGGCCGCTACCCAAAGCATGTCTGGCCGGAGAACCCGCTTCTCGCCACCGCCACCAGCCGCGCCAAACCGCGGGGGACCTAGCCTTTATCCTTTTCCGGCTATAATCCTTGACCATGATAAACATCCTGCGGGCACCCGACTTCCAGCAAAGCCAGCGGCTGCGCCTCAACACGCTGATCAGGCTGCGCTGGCTTGCCATCGTCGGCCAGAGCCTGGCGGTTATCGTCGTTGCCTATGGGCTGAAGTTCCCGCTGCCCGTCAGTTCCTGCTTCGCGCTGATCGCCTGTTCGGCCTGGATGAACCTGTTGCTGACCTTCCGTTATCCGGCGGCGCATCGGCTGACCCCGCTGCCGGCTTTTGCCATCCTGACCATCGACAGCCTGCAGCTTGCCGGCCTGCTCTATCTGACCGGCGGCCTCACCAATCCGTTTTCAGTGCTGGTGACCGTGCCCGTGGTCATCTCGGCGACGTCGCTGCCGCTGCGCCTGACCGCCATCCTCGGCGCGCTGGTGATGGTGGCGGCGAGCCTGCTGGTCTTCTTCCATCTGCCGCTGCCCTGGTACGAGGGCACGCCGCTGGAGATGCCGTTCATCTATGTCGCCGGCATCTGGATGGCGGTGTTTTCCTCGATCGCCTTCACCGCAATCTATGCCTTCCGCGTGGCCGAGGAAGCCCGGCTGCTCGCCAACGCGCTTGCCGCCACCGAGCTGGTGCTGCAGCGCGAGCAGCATTTGTCGGCGCTGGACGGCCTTGCCGCCGCCGCCGCGCATGAACTCGGCACGCCGCTTGCCACCATCACGCTCGTCGCCAAGGAGATGGAGAAGGCGCTCCGCAACGATCCGAAATACAGCGAGGACGTGACGCTGCTGCGCTCGCAGAGTGAGCGTTGCCGCGAAATCCTCAAGCGCCTGACTAGCCTGTCTTCCGAGGGCGAGGCGCATCTCTCCCGCATGCCGCTAACTTCACTGGTCGAGGAGATGACGGCCCCGCACCGCGATTTCGGCATCTCGATCAAGCTTCGCCCCGGCGAGCGCATCGGCCCCGAACCGGTAGGGCGGCGCAATCCCGGCGTCATCTACGGCCTCGGCAATCTGGTCGAAAATGCCGTCGATTTTGCCCGCAAGACCGTCACCGTGCGCTGGAGCTGGAACGAGGCCACTGTTACCTTCTCGATCATCGACGACGGGCCGGGTTTCCCTCCCGAAATCATCGACCGCATCGGCGAGCCTTACATGTCGACGCGTCAGGGCACCGAGGCCGGGGGCGGCCTGGGACTGGGGCTTTTCATAGCCAAGACCTTGCTTGAACGCTCTGGCGCCACACTCGATTTCCGCAATTCAAACGAACCGGGCGAGGGGGCCGTCGTGCAGATATCGTGGCCGCGCAGCGTCTTCCTCAATCCTGAATCGGCTTCGGCCACCATGTTTGACACGGCTTGAATTGGACAATAGCGCTCCAAAACTATATTTGCGTAAAAATCAGGCAGCAGGAACTTCAAGACGATGAACGGCGACGAACCGATTGGCGCAATGGTTGAAGGCGAGGACACCTCGCTGTTGATCGTCGACGACGACAAGCCGTTCCTCACGCGCCTTGCCCGCGCCATGGAAGCCAGGGGCTTCGTGGTCGAGACGGCCGAGAGCGTCGAGGAGGCGGTGGCCAAGGCGCGCGCCAATCCGCCCGCCTACGCCGTGGTCGACATGCGGCTCGCCGACGGCAACGGCCTCGACGTCGTCGCCGCCATCCGCGAGAAGCGCGACGACGCCCGCGCCATCATCCTCACCGGCTACGGCAACATCGCCACCGCGGTGACGGCGGTGAAGCTGGGAGCCATCGACTATCTGTCGAAACCAGCCGATGCCGACGACGTTTTCGCGGCTCTTACCCGCACGGCGGGTGAACGCGCCGCACCGCCCGAAAATCCGATGTCGGCCGACCGCGTGCGCTGGGAGCACATCCAGCGCGTCTACGAAATGTGCGACCGCAACGTCTCCGAGACCGCGCGTCGCCTCAACATGCATCGCCGTACGCTGCAGCGGATACTCGCCAAGCGCGCGCCGCGCTGACGCCTGACCGAGCCGAAGGTTCGTGCAGCAAAAACCGGAATCGGTTTTCGCTGGGGATCATGAGCAAAATCAAAGTGCTACAGCATCCTTTGCGCGCCCCAAAGGTTGCGCGGCGCTGTAGAGACTTGCCCTGCCATCGGCGGTTGCGCATCATCGCACGAGGCGACACCGGCCCCTGCCGGCCGATAGGACGGAGACGACATGCAGGACCAGAAGCCGCGGCCGATCTCCATTTTTCGCGAATTCCTAGCCAGCGAGGCGGCAGGCGGCATCGTCCTGATGGCAGCCGCGGCATTGGCGCTGGTAGTCGCCAATTCGCCGCTGGCCGAAACCTATTTCGATGTCCTTCACGCCTATCTGGGACCACTCAGCGTATCGCACTGGATCAATGACGGCCTGATGGCCGTGTTCTTCCTGCTCGTCGGCCTGGAGATCAAGCGCGAGATGCTGGACGGCCAGCTCTCGACTTGGCCGCGGCGCGCCCTGCCCGGCATCGCCGCTGCCGGCGGCATGCTGGTGCCGGCACTTGTCTATGTCGCCATCAACCGCGACAATCCAGCCGCTCTGTCCGGCTGGGCGATCCCGACCGCCACCGACATCGCGTTTGCGCTTGGCGTGCTGTCGCTGCTCGGCAGCCGCGTGCCGGGGTCGCTGAAGGTATTCCTCACCGCGCTCGCCATCATCGACGACCTTGGCGCGGTGATCATCATCGCGATGTTCTACACGAGCGGCCTGTCGCTCGCCTATCTCGGCGCTGCCTTCGCCGTCATCGCTCTGCTCGTCGTTCTCAACCGCATGAAGGTGCTGACGCTGCTGCCCTATCTGTTGCTTGGTGTCGTCCTGTGGGTGCTGGTGCTGAAATCGGGCGTCCACGCCACGCTCGCCGGCGTGGCGCTGGCCCTGACCATACCTTTGAAAATCACCCCCGGCATCAGCCAAGATTCAGACCATTCGCCGCTGCATCGGCTCGAGCACGGTCTGCACAGAATAGTGCCCTTCGTCGTCGTCCCGATCTTCGGCTTCGCCAATGCCGGCGTTTCGCTCGCCGGCCTGAGCCCAGCCACCCTGATCGAGCCGCTGACGCTGGGCGTCGCCGCCGGCCTCGTCGCCGGCAAACTAGTCGGCGTGTTCGGTTCTTCCGCGCTTGCCATCCGGCTCGGCTTTGCCGACCTGCCGGTCAATGCCGGCTGGCTGCACATGATCGGCATTTCGCTGCTCTGCGGTATCGGCTTCACCATGAGCCTGTTCATCGGCCTGCTCGCCTTCGCCAGCAATGTCGAGCTGCAGGACGCGGTCAAGGTCGGCATCCTTGCCGGATCTTTCATCGCCGCGATCCTCGGCGCCGCCGTGCTGCTGATGGCGCCGGCTGCGAATGGGGCGGACGAGGACGAAGAGTAGAGCTGGTCGATTAGCACCGTTTGGAGGCAGCCGACAAACGTCGCGCCGCCCCTCATTGCCCTGCCGGGCATTTCTCCCCGTTTAGTGACGGGGAGAAAGACGCTTCGCAAAGGATTTCGCCAATCTCCAGCGTTGCGGAAAGTCTGCCGAGGTTACGGCCAGCCCCTTCTCCCCGTCACTATACGGGGAGAAGATGCCGGCAGGCAGATGAGGGGCGGCGCAAACGTCGAAGGTTACAAGGAGATCCAAAACACCTCTACTCGCTCTCGCCTTCCAGCGCTGGCACCGCCACACCGGCGAGTTCCGCCGCGAGCAGCCGCGATGCACCGGTCCGCGCGATCCTCAGCATCAGCGCCTTGCGCGTCGCCGCCGCCATGCGGTGCTCGGGCGCATCGCGCAGGATTTCGGCGCCGTAGCCGTCGGAAAGGATAAAACCGCATTCCTGCGGAAAGATCTCCGAGGGCACGCCGGGATGCGTGGCGAAGAAGAATCGGTCGGAATGCAGCCGGTAGTCCGGCCATTTGCGGTCGACCCTGAAATCCTCGATCGAGGATTTGATCTCGATGATCCAGATGTCGCCCTGCCGGGTCAGCGCGACGAGGTCGGCGCGGCGCCCGGTCGCCAGCGACAGTTCGGGCAGTACATGCGCGCCCATTTCCTTGAGCAGCCGCTGCACGCCGCGCCTGACCAGCATGGCGCGTTCCGACTGGCGACCGTCGTTCAGGGGATTGAGGGGTAAAGGCGAGATGATTGGCATGGCCGCACCATGCCAGATTTTGTTCACGGTTTGAACCCAGCTTTTTTTGATGCACATCGGTATGGATTTTTACGGGCAATCTCGGTTGGTTCCCAAACGGACGTTCCCACACATTAGGAATATGAGATACTGTGCGAATGCGGGTGGCTCTAAGGAGTGTGGATGATGAATGCGGACGAGATGCAGACGATTGCCGACACCCTGATGCGGGTCGTGACGCCTGACATGGCACCCAAGCAATTGATCAAAGCGGCCAGGAAGGAACACCCGAACGCGTCAAAGAAGGACATCGCCCGTGCGGCGTTCTTCTCGATTATCGCCAACGCCGAAGAAGACCACGGCAAGGCAAGGAACCTACAGGCATTCGCCATTGCCGAGCGGGTCGACGGCTCCTCTTGATCGGCACTGTAGCTTCATCAGCCGTTGACCCTGCCTTGCATAGCTGACCAACCCCAACCTGGAAAACGGCTAGCATTCCCGGTCTCGCCACGGCATATCGGTTCAATGATTGAGCGTCGTGGCCTTGGTGCATTTGCAGTTGGAACTGGTGTTGGTTCGCTTGGCGGCTTGATCGGCCTTGGCGGTGCAGAGTTTCGTCTGCCGTTCCTGATCGGTTTGTTTCGATTTGCCGCCCTTGAAGCCGTGATTTTGAATAAGGCCGCCAGCTTGGTTGTCGTCGCTACAGCGCTGCCATTCCGGGCCACCACGGTGCCGCTAGACTCGGTAGCCGCACAATGGCCGATCATAGTCAATCTCTTGGCTGGTAGTCTTCTAGGCGCTTGGTTTGGGGCAGGATGGGCAACGCGCCTCAACTCCGCAACGCTTCACAAGGTGATAGCCGCGTTGCTGATCCTTGTCGCGATTGTCCTGGTTTTCGGCCGTGATCCTGATGCTGCAGGATTGCAATCGGTCACTGGAGCCGCATTGATCGTTGCCGGGATCATTGCAGGATTTGCCATCGGCGTCGTGGCATCCCTGCTCGGCGTGGCAGGCGGTGAACTGCTCATCCCGACACTTGTCCTTGTGTACGGTGCCGACATCAAGCTGGCGGGCTCTCTGTCGCTGGCGGTAAGCCTGCCGACGATGCTGGTCGGCTTCACGCGCTACAGCCGCGACCAAAGCTTTTCGGTCATCGGCAGGAACAAGGCGTTCTTGCTGGCCATGGCTGCCGGTTCGATTGTCGGGACATATATCGGTGGGCGGTTGCTTGGAGTCATCCCCGAGCGAATCCTGCTCCCGCTGCTGGCGGCAATTCTGGTGATCTCAGCCTACAAGATATGGCGGCACGAACAGCCCCACCGGAGCTAGCGCTTGGTCCCTTCGCGCTGACGGCGTAGTCTGTCTGCGGCGATTACCCTTTGAAAGGTCAGGCCCTTCCGTCCGCGTCCGCCATCTCGATCGCAACCGGCACGCCTTGGCGCAGCGCCGCGCAACCTTCACATCTGTGCGGAACCGACTTTATCACCTGGCAGTGCAGCCCCCGCAATATCATCCAAAATCGGGCAGTCCGGCCTGTCATCGCCGTGGCAGGCATGGATCAGCTTCTGCAAGGTCGAACGCATCGACTGCAGCTCGCGCACCTTCTCCTCGATTGCCGTTACATGCGCGGCGGCGATCTCGCGCACGTCGTGGCTGGCGCGGCTGTGGTCGTGGTAGAGCGCCATCAGCTGGCGGCAGTCGTCGATCGAAAAGCCGAGATTGCGCGCGCGGCGCAAAAACGTCAGCCGGTGGATGTCGTCGCCCGAATAGTCGCGGTAGCCGTTGCCGGCGCGTGCGGGACGGATCAGGCCGATCTCCTCATAGTAGCGAATGGTCTTGGCCGGCAGGCCGGAACGGTGGGCGGCATCTCCGACATTCATGATGAGTTCCTCGACTTCTGGCGGGCTGGCGGACCGCCCCATTGAATTTCCTACATAATCTTATGAAGGCCGTTGCCGAAAAGCCACAGTTGCGGACTTACCGGCATGTAAGCCTGCGCATATAGGCATCGCGCGCTTGGCAAGCAAAGCAAATGCCAGCATGAATGATGGCGACAAAGCGGCCGTCTCGTGCCGCTATCTTTTGGGCGGGGCATCGGACCTTTTCATGCGCATGAAGTCATTCGCAATCGTCGCGGCACTTGCGCTGTCGACGGCTATTGCTGGTTGCAGCACCATCGGCTCGCAGATCTTCACCAACAACTATGGCCCGATGACCGATGCGGGCTATCAACTGCCGCGCATTCCGATCGAAAAGGTGCCGTTCAAGTACCGCCGGCAGGTCGTTAGCTACGACACCGATGAAAAGCCGGGCACCATCGTCGTCGATACGCAGAACAAGTTTCTCTATTACGTCATGGGCGGCGGCGAGGCGATGCGTTACGGCATCGGCGTCGGTCGCGAGGGTTTTGAATGGCGCGGCACCGCCCGTATCGCGGTGAAGCGCGAATGGCCGACCTGGACGCCGCCTTCGGCGATGATCAAGCGCCAGCCGGAACTCGCAAAATTTGCCGGCGGCATGGATCCCGGATTGACGAACCCACTCGGCGCGCGCGCCCTGTATCTGTTCAACAAGGGCGGCGATTCGGGCTACCGCCTGCATGGCAGCCCGGAGTGGAACTCGATCGGCAAGGCGATGTCGTCGGGCTGCATCCGCCTGATGAACCAGGATATCATCGACCTTTACGACCGCACCTCCGTCGGCGCCAAAGTCATCGTCTTATAAAAACTTTCATACGCGGACCGTCTAGGCAACAAATGGACGTCGCAGACAGAAAACCGGGCACTTTGGCCCGGTTTTTTGTTATCGCGAAAGGCGAATTGACGTTTTTTGGCGCTTTAAGAGACCTGTTCGACCTGCTGCACCTCGGGCACAAAATGCCGGAGCAGGTTCTGGATGCCGTGCTTCAGCGTCGCCGTCGATGACGGGCAGCCGGCGCAGGCGCCCTTCATGTGCAGGAACACGGTGCCGTTCTCGAAGCCGCGGAAGGTGATGTCGCCACCGTCCTGGGCGACGGCCGGGCGCACCCGAGTGTCGAGCAGTTCCTTGATGGTGATGACCAGTTCCTCGTCGGCCTTGTCGTAGAATTCGCCGGTCTGGCTGGTCTCGGCGGCGGGGCCGGCCTTGGCCATCACCGGCGCGCCGGACATGAAGTGTTCCATGATGGCGCCGAGGATCGCCGGCTTCAGATGCTGCCAGTCGGGGCCGTCCTTGGTCACGGTGACGAAATCATAGCCGAAGAAGACGCCGGTGACGCCGGGGATCTCGAACAGCCGGCCGGCCAGCGGCGAAGCCGTAGCGGCGCTGTCGGCATCGCGGAAATCGGCGGTGCCTTCGACAAGCACTTCCTTGCCGGGCAGGAACTTCAATGTCGCCGGATTTGGCGTCGATTCGGTCTGGATGAACATAGATGTCTCCGTGCCCATTCGGGCAGATAGTTTGGAATAATTCTAAATAGGCCTTATCGGCAGGACATTCAAGCGAAAGCTATCGCCGGAACGGCTGGCTGGGAGAATGTTTTTGCGGTCTTCTGCAACATACTTTGAGGTGTGTTGAGATTCAGGTCAGGCCGCGCCGAAAATGACGGTTTCCGAGAACCGGAGCGGAGCATACTTTTGGGTACGTGAGCACCGGAAGCGCAGGAAACCGCAGTTCGCAGGCCGGCATCACCTGAATATCAACTTACCTTAGGCCAGGCTGTCGATTTCTTCGTCGGACAGGTTCTGCGGCACCACCGTCACCGGGATCGGGAAGGCGGCGCCCTTGCCGGCGACCGCGCCGACCAGCGGACCCGGCCCCTCCTTGCCGGCGCCAGCCGCCAGCACGAGGATGGCAATATCCTGGTCTTCCTCGATCAATTTGTGGATCTCTTCGGTCGGCTTGCCTTCGCGCACCACCAGTTCCGGCTCGATTCCGAGTTTCTGGCGCACCTTGTTCGCGTACGCATCAAGCGCCGCCCGCGCGGTGGCGGTGGCCTCCTCGCGCATGATCTTCTCGACACCCAGCCAATGCTGGAAATCGTCGGGCTCGATCACATAGAGCAGCACCAGCACGCCGTTGGTGCTCTGCGCGCGTTTCGAGGCGTAGACGACGGCCCGCTCGCATTCGGGCGTGTCGTCGATGATCGCCAGGAACTTGCGGCGATGGCCGGCTTCTCGGCTGAGGCGTTTGGAGACCATATTCACCCTGTTCGATGGTTTCGGTCGCAATCTGCCACCGCCACAGCCCGGCCGCAAGCGACCGGCGGATGTAGCGATGTCGGGTGCGTTGGAACGTCCTTGCGCGTCCAAATGGACGCGCGGCGCTTTAAGGTTCAGCTTTGCAGCAGGCCGATGATGTCGCGCACGGTCTTCATCGTCGCCTCGGCCAAGGCGCCGGCCCGCTCGCCGCCATCCCTGAGCACCGCGTCGACAAAGGCGCGGTCATCGGAAATGCGGCGCATTTCAATGGCGACCGGCGCCAGCTTTTCCACGGCAAGGTCGGCCAGCGCCGGCTTGAACACCGAAAATTGCTGGCCACCGAACTCTTTCAGCACCGCCTCCTTCGATATCTCGGCAAGACCTGCATAGATGCCGACGAGGTTTTCGGCTTCCGGCCGGCCGGCCAGGCCGTCCAATTCCCCGGGCAGCGCCTCGGGGTCGGTCTTGGCCTTGCGGATCTTCTTCGAGATGGTGTCGGCATCGTCGGTCAGGTTGATGCGCGACAGGTCCGACGGGTCCGACTTCGACATCTTCTTCGAGCCGTCGCGCAGCGACATGATGCGCGCCGCCGGTCCGCCGATGATCGGTTCGGTCAGCGGGAAATAGCCGTTGACCGTCTCCTCGCCGACCTTCATCTCGACGCCGACGCCAAGGCCGGCGATGCGGTCCGAAAAGTCGTTGTTGAATTTTTGCGCGATGTCGCGTGTCAGCTCCAGATGCTGCTTCTGGTCATCGCCGACCGGCACATGGGTGGCGCGATAGACGAGAATATCGGCCGCCATCAGGCTCGGATAGGCAAGCAGCCCAAGCGAGGCGTTCTCGCGATCCTTGCCGGCCTTGTCCTTGAACTGCGTCATCCGGTTCATCCAGCCGATGCGGGCGACGCAGTTGAAGATCCAGGCGAGCTCGGCGTGCTGCATGACCCGCGACTGGTTGAAGACGATGTGCTTCTTCGGGTCGATGCCGGAGGCGAGAAACGCTGCGGTGATCGAGCGCGTCTGGTCCCTGAGATCGTCATGGACGAGCTGCGCGGTCAGCGAATGCAGGTCGACGACGCAATAGATGCAATCGGAGGTGTCCTGCAGGGCGACGAATTTCTTGATGGCGCCGAGATAATTGCCGAGATGCAGATTGCCGGTCGGCTGGACGCCGGAAAAGACGAGTGGCTTGAAGGCAGGCTGATTGAAGGCAGGCTGATTGAAGACGGGCTGATTGGAGTCAGTCATGGGATTTCCCTGGCTTGTGGAGGGCCGTTTCGCGCGCGGCGAAAGTCTTTCGACGGCGCGCTTATGAACGAGAGCGGGGAGCGGATCAAGAGGCTGTAGGATGGGCGGCGCAGCGCCTGGCCTCGGCTGAGTAAGGCGCCGCAAGAGGGAGGATAGCGCCGACCAGAAACAAAAGCCCGCCTTGCGGCGGGTCGTCGGCGCAAATCAGCACCGTGACGAGGTTGATAGCATAACTGCCGGCACAAAGCGAGAACAAAATTGACTTAGCGCCGAGGCATCCGTTTCGCCCGACGTTGACGAGGCAATGTAGATAGCTACATAATGTCACCTACACCAATGAGGCAAAACCGATGACGATCAATATCAACAACAAGGAGGCGGACAATCTGACGCGTGCTTTCGCCAAGCTCGAGGGCGTCGGCATCACCGAGGCGATTGTGATCGCCATGCGTGAAGCTCTGGAGCGCCGGCGCAACCGCGAGACGCCTCGCCAAACTGCCGCCCGTCTTCGCGCGGAAATCGGCATCAAGCTGAACGACAAGGCGCGCAGGCCTCTCCCTCGCTCGGTCTTCGATGAAATGTCCGGGGAGAGCTGATGTTCATCGATGCGGCCGCGATAATCGCCATCCTGAGCGATGAGAACGAAGCTGAACGCTGCTCCGACGCCGTGGTTACAGCTGCAGAACGGTTCACGTCCGCGATAGCCGTATGGGAAGCGGCGGTGGCTCTTGCGCGCCCGGACAAGTTCGCGATTTCCCTCGACGACAGCAGGCGTCTGGTCATCGCATTCCTGGAGCAACGAGATATCGCGGTTCGTGACCTGCCCGATCCGTCAGCCGCAGTCTCGCTGTCGTTGGATGCAGCCATGCGATTTCGATCCGGGCCAAATCGCCTCAACCTTGCGGATTGCTTTCACTACGCTTGCGCGCGCCACTACGCCGTTCCGATGCTTTCGACGGCGGACGAGTTCCGGTTTACGGATCTGGAGACTATTCCCTAATCGAAGGGGAGCCCTTCCGCCTGATATTGCGCCGGATCATGCCGAAATCGGCGCCGCCGGTGGCGAAGGCGGTGATGAAATAAAGCAACGCCCCGCCGGCTACCAGCGCGAGAAGCGTCGTAGCCTTGATTGCCAGCGGCGAGCCCGAGGCAAGTTGGACGGCAAACCAGTGCTCGGCAACATAGAGCGCCGCCCCCATCACCGCCGCCGACAGCACCAGCCGTGGGATGCGTCTCATGAGCGGCACGTCACGGCCCCAATGGCCGCGCCGGATCAGCACGCCGAGCAGCATCAGCGCATTGGCCCAGCCGGCGACAGCCGAGGCGACGGCGATGCCCGGCGCGCCCATCGACGGAAACAGCGTCAGCGCGGTGGTGATGTTCACAGCCACCGAGATGGCGGCGAAGATCATCGGCGTGCGCGTGTCCTCGCGGGCGAAATAGCCGGGGGTGAACGCCTTGATCAGCACGAAGGCCGGCAAACCCAAGCCGAAGATCGCCAGGATTGCCGCCACGATCGGCGTCGAGTTGTTGGCGGCAAATGCCCCGCGTTCATAGACCAGCCCCACGATCGGCTCCGACATGACCAGCAGTGCCGCCGCCGCCGGCAAGGTCAGGAACAGCGTGAACTCCACCGACCGGTTCTGCAGACTGGCCGCCTCGATCAGATTGCCTGACTTCAGCGCCCGCGACAGTTCGGGCAGAAGCACGATGGCGACGGCGACGCCGACGACACCGAGCGGCAGCTGGTAGATGCGGTCGGCATAGGCGAGCGACGACACCGCACTGTCCTGCGCCGAGGCGATCGCCGTGCCGATCAGCTGGTTGATCTGGGTAATGCCGCCGGTGATTGCCGCCGGCAGCGCCAGGATCAGCAGCCGCTTGACGCTGGGCGTCATCTTTGGCCGGCGAAAGCCGATCGAGATGCCGGCGTGGCGCACCGCCACCCAGACGATCGCCAACTGCACCAGCCCCGCCGCCAGCACGCCCCAGGCCAGCGTGAAGCCGACGGTGCGTGCGTCCGATCCCTTGTGCCAGGCATAGGCGAGCACGCCGATCAGGATGATGTTGAGGAACACTGGCGCCACCGCGGCGGCGAAATAGCGGCGCAGCGAATTCAGCATGCCGGCCATCATGGCGCCGAGCGACATGCAGATCAGGTAGGGAAACATGATGGTCGCAAGCCGGACCGTCATTTCGAACTTTCCCGGCGTGTCGGCAAAGCCCGGCGCCACCAGATAGCGCACGATCAGCGGCATCGCCAGTTCCATGGCGATGGTCAGCGCCAGCAGCGCCGTGAACAGCACCCCGAACACCTCTTCCGAAAAGCGCTTGGCGCCGTCGGTGCCGTGGGTCTCGATCTCCTTGGCGAACAGCGGCACGAAGGCGGCATTGAACGCGCCTTCGGCAAACAGCCGGCGGAAGGTGTTGGGGAACTGAAAGGCGGCGTTGAAGGCGTCGGCGATCGGCCCGGTGCCGAGTGCGGCCGCCATCAGCATCTCACGGCCGAAGCCGAGCGCACGGCTCATCAGCGTGCCCGAAGCGACCGTCGCGAACTTTTTGACAAGGCTCATGCGTCTGGAGACTGCCTGCAGGATTGGGACAAATAAATGGTGGTTGTCACTCGGCCGCGGCCTTGGCCTTGCCGCCGCGCTCGGGCACGGTGCCTTCGAGGACCGCGATCAGCCTGTTTTGGATGGCCGCCATGCGCGTCGGACTGTCGACCTTCTGGCCGGTCAAGTCGGTGACATAGAAGGTGTCGATGACCTTTTCGCCGAAGGTGGTGATGTGTGCCGACGCGATGTCGAGCGACAGGTCGGACAACGCCCCGGTGATCTCTGACAGCAGGCCCGGCCGGTCCAGCCCCTCGACCTCGATCACCGAGAACCGGTTCGACAGCGTGTTGCGGATTTCGGCGCGCGGCGGGATGCGGAAGACCTTCGCGCCGCGCCGCGGCTTGGTCCGCTTTTCGATCATCTCCGGCAGCCAGCTCTTGCCCGACAGCACATCCTCGATCAGGCGGCCGACGCGCTCGGCGCGGCGGCGCTCGTCCTCGTCGCGGTCGAACTCCCTCGAGATCAGGATGGTGTCCAGCGCGCGGCCATCGGCGGTGGTGAAGATCTGCGCATCGACGATGTTGCCGCCGGCCGCCACACAAGCGCCGGCAATGACCGACAGCAGGCGCGGATGGTCCTGCGCCAGCACGGTGATCTCGGTCACCGCCTCGAACTGATGGGTCTTGATCATCGTGGCGAGCTTCTTGCCCGCCGCATCCGCCTCGCGGATGAATTCGGCGTGGCGAAGCTGGTCGGCGAGATCGACCGTCAGCAGATAGTTCTCGTAATGCAGGCTGACATAGCGCTTGCGGGCTTTTTCGGGCCAATCGGCAAGCGCCTCGGCCAGCCGCTCGCGTGCCGCAGCCGTTCGCTTGGCACGCGACACTTCCGAAAACCCGCCGGTCAACAGCAATTCGGTCTCGTAGTAGAGCGTGCGCAGCAACTGCCCCTTCCAGCCATTCCAGACGCCAGGCCCGACGCCCCTGATGTCGCAGATGGTGAGGACGAGCAGTAGCTTCAGCCGTTCGACCGACTGCACGATCGCGGCGAAATCCTCGATCGTCTTGCGATCGTTGAGATCGCGGGTCTGCGCCGTCATCGACATGACGAGATGGTTCTCGACCAGCCAAGCAACCGTTTCGGTGTCGGCCGCCGACAGGCCCATATGCGGGCAGATCCGCCGCGCGATCCGGGCACCCGCTTCGGAATGATCGTCGGCCCGTCCCTTGGCGATGTCGTGCAAAAGCACCGCGACGTAGAGCGCCTCGCGGCTTTTCTTCAGCCCCGGCATCAGCGTGTGGGCAAGCGGGTGGATCTTTTCACCGTCGCCACGCTCGATCTCGGCCAGCACGCCGATGCAGCGGATCAGGTGCTCGTCCACCGTATAGTGGTGATACATCGAGAACTGCATCATGGCGACGATCTTGCCGAAATCCGGGATCAGCTTTGCCAGCAGTCCCGCCTCGTTCATGCGCCTGAGATTGAGTTCGGCATTGCGGTCCGCCGTCAATATGTCGAGGAACAGCCGGTTGGCTTCCTCGTCGCGCCTGAGCGCCTTGCCGACGAGGCCGAGCGAACGGGTCAGCAGCTTCAGCGCATCGGGGTGAAATTCCAGCCCGTGCTTGTCGGCGAACCAGAACAGCCTCAAGAGATTGACCGGATCGCGCTCGAACACCAGGTCGTCGGCGATGTTGATGCGATGGTTGTCGATAATGAAATCGGACGTTCCGGCAAGCTTGCGCTTGCGGCGCGAGAAGGTGAGGAAGATACGGTTGAAGCCCGGCACATGCTTGGCCTGCTCTTCCTCGAGCGCAGCGCAGAAGATGCGGGTCAGATCTCCGACATCCTTGGCGACGAGGAAGTAATGCTTCATGAAGCGCTCGACCGCCGACAGGCCCGGATGTGTGGTGTAGCCCAGCCGCTCGGCGATCTCGCGCTGGATGTCGAAATGCAGCCGTTCCTCGGCCTTGCCGGTGAGGAAATGCATGTGGCAGCGCACCGCCCACAGGAAATCCTCGGCCTTCTGGAACTCCCGGTATTCGGTGCCGGTGAAGACGCCCTTGTCGACCAGCTCTTCGCCGGTGCGCACCCGGTAGAAATACTTGCCGATCCAGAACAAGGTCTGCAGGTCGCGCAGGCCGCCCTTGCCGTCCTTGACGTTGGGTTCGACCAGATAGCGGCTTTCGCCTGCCTTGGCATGGCGTTCGTCGCGTTCGGAAAGCTTGGCCTGCACATATTCGGGCCCGGTCGTGCGCACCACCTCGCGGTCGAAACGCTGCAAGAGCTCGTCATAGAGCTTCTGCTCGCCCCACAGGAAACGCGCCTCCAGGATCGAGGTGCGGATGGTGATGTCAGTGCGCGACAGCCGCAGGCATTCGTCGATGTTGCGCGTGGCGTGGCCGACCTTCAGCCCCAGATCCCACAGCATGTAGAGCATGTATTCGACGATCTGCTCGCCCCATGGCGTCTGCTTGTAGGGCAGCAGGAAGAGGAGATCGATGTCGGACCCCGGCGCCAGCGTGCCGCGGCCATAGCCGCCGACCGCGACAACGGCCATGCGTTCGGCCGATGACGGGTTTTTGACGCGATAGACATGGGTGGCGGCGAAATCGTAGAGCGCGCGGATGATCTCGTCCATGAGATGCGACAGCCGGGCGGCGCAGGCGGTGCCGCTGCCATCGTCCATCAGCATGCCTTCGGCGATCCTGCGGCCAGCGGCTAGCCTGCCCTTGAGAAGCTGGAGAACACCGGTGCGCACAGCCTTGTCGGAGCCGTCGCCTGCCGCGGCCGCGGTCAACTCGGTCATCTCGCGGCGCAAGGCTTCGCCGTCGATCAGTTCATCGAGCTTTAGAGAGATTTTTGCCATAAGTGCCGTTCGGCCTCGCCGTTTCGGCGGCGTCTATAGCGCGTTTTCGCGGCGCTGGGTATGGGGCGGACGGACACGCTCTCCACGGTAGTCCAACGCGATGATCGCCTCCTGCCGCCGCCGGCAGATGCCGTCTTCTTGTGCCTTTTGACCATGCCGATTGCAACCCACCGGTCGCTCCGCTCCGAGTTGAGCAGGCTTGGCAATCCGATCGCCTTGCCGCCCAGGAACTGATCCTGGACGCACAGCGCCGGAACAGGCTGATAGATGGTCTTGCTGGACGATGTTGCCAAGCCCAAAAGTGGCAGCGCCCGTAGCATGGGGTGCGGTTTGGATGCGGATTTTTCCGCCCAGGCCGTCCAGTCGAAATTGGCCCTTGACCTTCCAGTCACTGGAAGCACTACCTCCGTTTCAAGATCGAGACAGAGAGGCCTTTCCGCATGACCCATTCTGACCACGACCATCACGCGCATGGCGGCTGCTGCTCGGCGAAAGCTGCTCCGTCCGTCGCGGACGCCGTTACTCGCGACCCGGTCTGCGGCATGACCGTCGATCCGGCCGCCGGCAAGCCCACAGCCGAGCATGGCGGCCATATCTATCACTTCTGCAGCGAGCGCTGCCGTTCGAAATTCACGGCCGGGCCTGGAAACTACCTTACCGCCACCGACCCGGTCTGCGGCATGCGTGTCGACCGTGCCACCGCGAAGCACTTTGCCCGGCATGAAGGCCAGGGCTTCTATTTCTGCTCGGCCGGCTGCAAGGTGAAATTCGAGGCAGAGCCGGCAAAGTATCTTGGCGACAGGTCGGAGCCGCAGCCGATGCCGAAAGGCACGCAATACACCTGCCCGATGCATCCGGAAATCGTCCGCGACAAGCCAGGCGCCTGCCCAATCTGCGGCATGGCCCTGGAACCAATGGGCGTGCCGACCGGCGATGAGGGGCCGAACCCGGAACTGGTCGATTTCACCAGGCGCTTCTGGGTGAGTGCCGTATTGTCCGTGCCATTGCTGATATTCGCGATGGCGCCGATGCTTGGCATGACGGTCAGCGCCTTCATCGAGGATTCGGCGAAGATCTGGGTGGAATTGGCGCTGGCGAGCCCGGTTGTATTGTGGGCCGCTTTTCCCTTCTTCCACCGCGGCTGGGATTCGGTTCTCAACCGCAGCCCAAACATGTGGACGTTGATTTCGCTTGGTGTTGGTGCGGCCTATCTCTACAGCGTCGTCGCCACGCTGTTCCCGGATATATTCCCGCACCAGTTCCGCGGTCATGAGGGCACGGTGCCGGTCTATTTCGAGGCGGCCGCCGTCATCGTTGCGCTGGTTTTCCTCGGCCAGGTGCTGGAATTGCGCGCCCGTGAAAAAACCGGCTCGGCGATCCGCGCGCTGCTCGACCTCGCGCCGAAGACGGCGCGGCTGGTTGGTCAGGACGGTTCCGAAAACGACGTGCCGCTCGACACCGTCAAGGCCGGCGATCGCCTGCGCATCCGTCCCGGCGACGCCGTGCCGGTCGATGGCATCGTGCTGGAAGGCCGCTCTTCCATCGACGAATCGATGCTATCAGGCGAGCCGCTGCCGGTCGAAAAGACTGAAGGCGACCCGCTCACCGGCGGCACGCTCAACAAGAACGGTTCGCTGATCATGCGCGCCGAGAGGATCGGCGCCGAAACCACGCTGGCGCGGATCGTCGAGCTCGTCGCCAAGGCGCAGCGTTCGCGCGCACCGATCCAGGGCCTGGCCGACCGCGTCTCGTTCTATTTCGTCCCGGCCGTCGTCGTGGTTGCGATCGTTGCGTTCATCGCCTGGGCGATCGTCGGGCCGCAACCCAGCCTGGTCTTTGCCATCGTCTCGGCGGTCTCGGTGCTGATCATCGCCTGTCCTTGTGCGCTGGGTCTTGCCACGCCGATGTCGATCATGACCGCCACAGGGCGCGGCGCGCATGCCGGCGTGCTGATCAAGGACGCCGAGGCGCTCGAACGCTTTGCCTCGGTCGACACGCTGATCGTCGACAAGACCGGCACCTTGACCGAAGGCCGGCCGAGAGTGACCGACGTCGTTGCAGCCGAGGGCATGACGCAAGATGATCTGCTGGCCCTTGCCGCGGGCCTGGAAAAAGGCTCGGAGCATCCGCTGGCCGAGGCGATCGTCGAAGGTGCCAGTGAGCGCGGGGTGAAAATTCCCGACGCCGGCGGTTTCGAGGCGGTCACCGGCAAGGGCGTTTCCGGCACGGTGTCGGGAAAGAAGGTCGCGCTCGGCAACGCGGCGATGATGGCCGATCTCGGCATCGATATCGCATCCATCTCGACCAGCGCCGAGGCGCTGCAGGCCGACGGCAAGACCGCGATGTTCGTCGCCGTCGGCAACAAATTGGCCGGCATCGTCGCCGTCGCCGACCCCATAAAGGCGACGACATCAGAGGCGATCAAGGCGCTGCACGACCGCGGCCTGAAGATCATCATGGCGACCGGCGATAACGAACGCACGGCGAAAGCCATCGCAAGCAAACTCGGCATCGACGAGGTGCGTGCCGGCCTGCTGCCGGAACAGAAAAGCGCGCTGGTCGATGAGTTGCGCGCCAGGGGCGCGGGCGTCGCCATGGCCGGCGACGGCGTCAACGACGCGCCGGCGCTGGCCGCCGCCGATGTCGGCATCGCCATGGGAACCGGCGCCGATGTCGCGGTCGAAAGCGCCGGGATCACGCTGGTCAAGGGCGACCTCAACGGCATCGTCCGGGCCCGCACGCTCGCCCAGGCGACGATCCGCAACGTCCGCCAGAACCTGTTCTTCGCCTTCCTCTACAACGTGCTCGGCGTGCCGGTCGCCGCCGGCGTGCTCTATCCGCTCACCGGCGCGCTGTTGTCGCCGATGCTGGCGGCGGCGGCGATGAGCCTGTCCTCGGTTTCGGTCATCACCAACGCGTTGCGGCTCAGGACGTTGAAACTATGAGCCAAGCCCCCAGATAGAATTTCGTTCAAAAAGGAGACAATGAATTGACCTTGGCCAAGAAGATCGTGCTGCTGCTGATGGCAGCGGGGATGCTGCTTGCCGTTTTCCTCGAAAGCATTCCGTCGCAAGCCCAGGAGACGAAACATGACATGGGGGCGCACGACATGGGCGCGATGGGCGCGCAAAGTCCCTCGACCGATGGCTACAAGGCGGCGATGGACAAGATGCACACCGACATGATGGCGATAGAATATTCTGGCAATGCCGATGTCGATTTCGCCCGCGGCATGATCCCGCATCACCAGGCCGCCATCGACATGGCCAAGATCGAGCTTGCCAATGGCAAGGATCCGGAAATGCGCAAAATGGCCGAAGCGGTGATCGCCGCGCAGGAAACCGAGATCAAGCAGATGCAGGATTGGCTGGCCGCCCATCCGGTGAAGTAGCATCAGGCAGTCTGCGGGAAATCCAGGGCAGGACATTCGCCTGGATTTCTCCCGAAAGGTGTGGTGCCATCCGGCTCGACTGGAGCGCGCCATGCCGTCAACGATAAGAACCACCACATTGCCCTCGGGCGAAGCCGTTCCGGTGCTCGGTCAGGGCACCTGGAAGATGGGTGAGGACGTCCGCCGCCGCGCCGATGAGATCAACGCGCTGAAGCTCGGGCTCGATCTCGGCATGATGCTGATCGACACCGCCGAAATGTATGCCAGTGGCGGGGCCGAGGAGGTGGTGGCGGATGCCATTGCCGGGCTGCGCGACGAGGTGTTCCTGGTCTCCAAGGTGCTGCCGTCCAACGCCTCGCGCACCGGCGTGCCGGCGGCCTGCGACAGAAGCCTTAGGCATCTGCGCACCGACCGGATCGATCTCTATCTGCTGCACTGGCCCGGCAGCGTGCCTCTGGCGGAAACGGTCGAGGCCTTCGAGGCGTTGAAAAAGGCCGGCAAGATCCGCCACTGGGGCGTCAGCAATTTCGACACCCATGAGATGCAGGAACTGATCAGCCTGCCGGCCGGCGGCAGCGTCCAGACCAACCAGATCCTCTACAATTTGTCCCAGCGCGGCCCCGAATTCGACCTTGCGCCTTGGAGCCGGCAGCGCGGCATTCCGCTGATGGCCTATTCGCCGGTCGATCAGGGCGTACTGGCGCGCAACGCCAGGCTCGAAGCCATCGCCGCCCGCCACAATGCGACGGCGGCTCAGCTGGCGCTGGCCTGGGTGATGGCACAGGACGGCCTCATCGCCATTCCAAAGGCCGGCAGGCAAGAGCATGTCCGCCAGAATGTCGCTGCGTTGGACATCGAGCTCACCTCGGAAGATTTCGCCGACATCGACCGTGCCTTCCCGCCACCGACCCGCAAGCGCGGGTTGCAGATGATTTGAGGGTTTGGCGCAGGACCTAAGGTCGCGTTCCCTGCGCTATCGGACGAAGCCAGCTACTTCCCCGCCATCCCCTTCAGCCGATACAACGCCTCCAGCGCTTCCCGTGGCGTCATCTCGTCGGGATTGATCTCCCCTAGCGCCGCGCTCAGCCCATCGCTCTTTGCCGGCTTTTGCGCTTCCCGTTTCAGCGCCACCGAAAACAGCGGCAGATCGTCGACCAGCCGGTTGGCCTTGCCCGAAACCTCGCCCGCTTCCAGCTGGTGCAGCACTTCCCTGGCCCGCCCGACCACCGCTTCCGGCAGGCCGGCCAGACGCGCCACCTGCACGCCATAGGAGCGGTCGGCGGCACCCTTGCCGACCTCGTGCAGGAAGACCACGTCGCCCTCCCATTCCTTGACCCGCATGGTGACATTGTGCAGTCGAGCGAGTTTGCTGGCCAGCGCCGTCATCTCGTGGAAATGGGTGGCGAAAATCGCCCGGCAGCGGTTTTTCTCGTGCAGATACTCGACCGCTGCCCAGGCGATCGACAGGCCGTCGAAGGTGGCGGTGCCGCGGCCGATCTCGTCGAGGATCACCAGCGCGCGTTCGCCGGCCTGGTTGAGGATCGCCGCCGTTTCGACCATCTCGACCATGAAGGTCGAGCGGCCGCGTGCCAGATCGTCCGAGGCACCGACACGTGAAAACAGCCGGTCGACCACGCCGATATGCGCTGATGTCGCCGGCACGAAGGAGCCGGTCTGGGCGAGGATGGCGATCAGCGCGTTCTGCCTGAGGAAGGTCGATTTGCCGCCCATATTGGGGCCGGTCAGCAGCCAGATCGCGCCGTTTTTAGTATTGCCTTCCGGCGATAAATCGCAATCATTGGCGACGAACGGTCCTTCGCCCGAACGCCGCAGCGACTGTTCCACCACCGGATGCCGCCCGCCCGAAATGGCAAAGGCGAGGCTCGCGTCCACGATGGGCCGGCACCAGGCCTCGCTTTCGGAAAGCAAGGCAAGTGCAGACGACACGTCGAGCACGGCGAGCGCATCGGCGCCGGCGCGGATCTTGTCCGACTGGCTGACCGCTTCCGCCGTCAGCCTGTCGAAAGCGGCAAGCTCGATCGCCAGCGCCCGGTCGGCGGCATTGGCGATCTTGGATTCCAGCTCGGCCAGCTCGGTCGTGGTGAAGCGCATGGCATTAGCCATGGTCTGGCGATGGATGAAGCGCGCCTTCGCCCCATCGCTGCTCGTCATGATCGCATGGTGGTTGGCGGTGACTTCGATGTAGTAGCCAAGCACATTGTTGTGCCGGATTTTCAGCGAGCGGATGCCGGTTTCGTCGATCAGCGAGCGCTCCAGCCCGGCGATGACCTTGCGCGATTCGTCGCGCAGCGCTCGCATCTCATCGAGTTCAACATTGTAGCTGGAACGGACAAAGCCGCCATCGCGTTTAAGCAGCGGCAGCTCGTCACTGAGCGCCTGCGTCAGATGCTCGGCCAGCGGGCGTGGCAGCGCCTCGATCGCCGCCAGCGCCGCCGCCAGTTCTTGCGGCAGGGTGGTCGCCCCAAACAGTTCGGCAATAGTGCCGGCTGCCTCGAACCCGGCACGCAGCGCGCCGAGATCGCGCGGACCGCCGCGGTTGAGCGCCAGCCGCGATAGGGCGCGGGGCATGTCGGCAACGCTCTTCAGGCTCGTCCGCACCGCTTGGCACAGTCGTGTCTCGGACCGGAAGAACGATACCGAATCCAGCCTTGCGCCAATTGCTGCCGGGTCGGTCAGCGGCGCCATCAGCCGGTCGGCGAGCAGTCGCGCGCCGCCGCCGGTCACAGTGCGGTCGATCGCCTTGAACAGCGAACCCTCGCGGCTGCCGGACAGGGTGCGCAACAGTTCCAGATTGGCGCGTGTCGCCGGATCGATGAACAGCGTCGAACCCTGCTCCTCGCGCTCGGGCCGCGACAGCGGCGGCCGCTCGGCCTTCTGCGTTTTTTCGACATAGGCGATGGCGCCTGAGATCGCCGACAGTTCGGCGCGGGAAAACGTGCCGAAACTGTCCGGCGTCGCGACCTCGAAGAAACGGGCGATGCGCCCGGCTGCCGACGCCGAGTCGAACAGGCTCGGCGGTTGCGGATTGGCGACCCGGCCGAGCACATCGAACACAGGTTTCAGCTCGGCGTCGTAAAACACCGGCTCGGCGACGATCAGTTCGCGCGGGTCGACGCGAAAGACATCGGCGAGCAGCCGGTCGGCGGTGGTCTCGGCAACGCGGAAGGCGCCGGTCGAGATCTCGATCCAGGCCAGCGCAAAACTTCCTTGGCTCCCTGTCGCGCTGCCGCGCTCCCCGCCTCTTGGTTCCGCTCCGCCTTTGACCCGGCCAAGTGCCATCAAGAAACTCGATTCCGACGGCGCCAGCAACTTGTCCTCGGTGATGGTGCCGGGCGTCACCAGCCGCACCACGTCGCGGCGCACCACCGACTTGCCGCCGCGTTTCTTCGCCTCGGCGGGATCCTCGATCTGCTCGCAGACGGCGACACGGAACCCCTGTCCGATCAGCTTCTGCAGATAGTCGTCGGCGGCATGCACCGGCACGCCGCACATCGGGATGTCGAGGCCCTGGTGCTTGCCGCGCTTGGTCAGGACGATGCCGAGCGCCCGGCTCGCCTTCTCGGCGTCGTCGAAGAACAGCTCGTAGAAATCGCCCATGCGGTAGAACAGCAGCGAGTCCGGGTTTGCCGCCTTGATCTCGATATACTGCTCCATCATCGGCGTCGCCGGCGCAAAGGCCGGCGTAGCGCTATCGCTGCGAATGGGCGTTTCGTCGTTCAAGAAGCTGCTTCCAAAATATCCCGAGCCATCTGCTTGGCGGTTTACAGCGGCGAAGTGTAGCCTTAATCCCGAACGTTCCACAAAAGAAAGCATTGCACCCGTCTCAACGAGTTGCCGCACGGGCGAGGAAATCGAAAGCATCATGGCCAGGAAAACCGAAAACCCCGGACCCTCCGTCAGTGCGCAGGAGGCGCTGGAATTCCACGCCATGGGCCGCCCCGGCAAGCTGGAGATCGTCGCCACCAAGCCGATGGCCACCCAGCGCGATCTCAGCCTCGCCTATTCGCCGGGCGTCGCGGTTCCGGTGCTTGCCATCGCCGAGGATCCCAGCCGCGCCTTCGACTACACGGCGCGCGGCAACATGGTCGCCGTCATTTCCAACGGCACCGCCATCCTCGGCCTCGGCAATCTCGGCGCACTGGCCGCCAAGCCGGTGATGGAAGGCAAGGCGGTGCTGTTCAAGCGCTTCGCCGATGTCGATTCCATCGATCTCGAGGTCGACACCGAGGATGCCGAAG
Organism: Mesorhizobium temperatum; assembly: GCF_002284575.1. Taxonomy (GTDB): domain Bacteria; phylum Pseudomonadota; class Alphaproteobacteria; order Rhizobiales; family Rhizobiaceae; genus Mesorhizobium; species Mesorhizobium temperatum. Next base: position 15,968 of record NZ_NPKJ01000053.1, on the reverse strand, counting down.
AGTTCATCAATTGCGTGCGTTTCCTCGGCCCCTCCTTCGGCGGCATCAACCTCGAAGACATCAAGGCGCCGGAATGTTTCATCATCGAGCAGCGGCTGCGCGAACTGATGGACATACCGGTCTTCCATGACGACCAGCACGGCACCGCCATCATTTCGGCCGCCGGCCTGATCAACGCGCTCGAAATCACGGGCCGCGACATGAAGACCACGAAAATGGTCTGCAATGGCGCGGGCGCGGCCGGCGTCGCCTGCATCGAACTGATGAAGGCGATGGGCTTTGCGCCCGAAAACATCATCCTGTGCGACACCAAGGGCGTCGTCTTCCAGGGCCGCACCGAAGGCATGAACCAGTGGAAGTCGGCGCATGCCGTCAAGACCGACGCGCGCTCGCTGGCCGAGGCGCTGGACGGTGCCGACGTGTTCCTCGGCCTGTCCGCCAAGGGCGCGCTGACCACCAAGATGGTGAAGTCGATGGCCGAGAAGCCGATCATCTTTGCCATGGCCAATCCCGATCCCGAGATCACGCCGGAGGAAGTCGCCGAAATCCGCACCGATGCCATCATGGCCACAGGGCGTTCGGACTATCCGAACCAGGTCAACAACGTGCTCGGCTTCCCCTACATCTTCCGTGGCGCACTGGACGTGCGGGCCACCACCATCAATGACGACATGAAGATCGCCGCGGCGCGTGCGCTCGCCGAACTGGCGCGCCAGGACGTGCCCGACGACGTCGCCGCCGCCTACCAGGGCATGCGGCCGAAATTCGGCCCCAACTACATCATCCCGGTGCCGTTCGATCCGCGCCTGATCTCGGCCATTCCGATCGCGGTCGCCAAGGCAGCGATGGAGTCCGGCGTCGCGCGCAAGCCGATCCTCGACCTCGACCGCTACGCGCAGGAGCTTTCCGCCCGCCGCGATCCGATCGCCTCGACGCTGCAGCGCATCTACGACCGCGTGCGCCGCCAGCCCAAGCGCATCGTCTTCGCCGAGGGCGAGGAGGAGCAGGTGATGCGCGCCGCCGTCTCCTATGTGAACCAGCGGCTCGGCACCGCCATCCTGCTCGGCCGCGACGACATCATCAAGGAGAACGCCAGGAACGCCGGCATCGAGCTGAACAAGCAAGGCATCGAGATCATCAATGCGCGGCTGTCGCGCCGCAACGGCGTCTACACCGACTATCTCTACGAGCGCATGCAGCGCAAGGGCTTCCTGTTCCGCGATTGCCAGCGCCTGATCAACAACGACCGCAACCATTTCGCCGCCTGCATGGTGGCGCTGGGCGACGCCGACGGCATCGTCACCGGCGTCACCCGCAACTATTCCACGGCGCTCGACGACATCCGCCGTGTCATCGACGCCAAGCCCGGCCACCGCGTCATCGGCGCCTCGATCGTGCTGGCGCGGGGCCGAACGGTGATCGTCGCCGACACCGCCGTGCACGATATGCCGAATGCCGAACAGATCGCCGACATCGCTGAGGAAGCCGCCGGCTTTGCCCGCCGCATGGGCTATGAGCCAAGGCTCGCCATGCTTGCCTATTCCACCTTCGGCCATCCGCAGGGTGAGCGCTCCGAGCGCGTCCAGGAAGCGGTGCGCATCCTCGACAAGCGGCGCGTCGATTTCGAGTATGACGGCGAGATGGCCGCCGATGTGGCGCTCAACGCGCGTGCCATGGCGCAATACCCGTTCATTCGGCTCACCGGTCCGGCGAATGTGCTGATCATGCCGGCTTTCCACTCGGCCTCGATCTCGACCAAAATGCTGCAGGAACTCGGCGGCTCGACCGTCATCGGCCCGCTGCTGGTCGGCTTGGACAAGCCGGTTCAGATCGTCTCGCTCAACGCCAAGGACAGCGATATCGTCAACATGGCGGCCATCGCCGCGTACACGGCGGGGGCGTGAGGAGCGGGGCAGCAGCGAGCGCCTCTTCCTTCTCCCCTTGTGGGAGAAGGTGGCCGAGCGAAGCTCGGTCGGATGAGGGGTGTTCCAGGGAACGCCGACGCCTCATTTCTTCCAACACCCCTCAACCGTCTCGGCGCTGCGCGCCGATCCACCTTCTCCCACAAGGGGAGAAGGAAGAGGTGCCGCCTCCCTACAGCAGCCCTGCCTGCTCAGCCTCGTGGCGCAAATTCTGCCGAGGCCTTGGCCCGATCTGCTGGATGACCAGCCCGGCCGCCAGCGAGCCGAGGTCGCCGCAATGCTTCAGGCTGCGCCCTTGCGTGTAGCCGTAGAGGAAGCCGGCGGCATAGAGGTCGCCGGCGCCGGTGGTGTCGACCAGCTCCCGGATTTTGGTCGCGTCGACGGTGACGGTCTCGTCGCCGCGCACGATGACCGAGCCCATTTCCGACCGGGTGACGGCGGCGATCTTGCAGTCCTTGCGGATCTGGGCCAGCGCCTCGTCGAACGAGGCGGTCTGGTAGAGCGCCTTGATCTCGTGGCTGTTGGCAAAGACGATGTCGACGGTGCCCGAGCGCATTAGGTCCAGAAACTCCTCGCGGTAGCGGTCGACGCAGAACGAATCCGACAATGTCATCGACACTTCGCGCCCGGCGGCATGGGCGAGCTTCGCCGTCTGCCGGAACGCTTCCTTGGCGCGCGGCGGGTCCCATAGATAGCCCTCGAAATAGGTGATGGCGGCGCCCGACGCCTTGTCGGCCTCGACATCTTCCGGCCCGAGCTCGACGCAGGCGCCGAGATAGGTGTTCATCGAGCGCTCGCCGTCGGGCGTGACGAAGATCATCGAGCGCGCAGTCGGCGGTTCGCCATTGAGCGGCCTGGTGTCGAAGGCGACGCCCTGCGCATGCATGTCATGCGCGTAGATTTCGCCGAGCGTGTCGTTCGAGACCTTGCCGAAGAAGGCGGCGCGTCCGCCGAAGCTGGCGACACCCGCCGCCGTGTTGCCGGCGCTGCCGCCGGAGGCTTCGATCGCCGGGCCCATGCGGCTGTAGAGCAACTCGGCGCGCCTCGTGTCGATCAGGTTCATCGCGCCCTTGATGATGCCATTCGTCTCCAGGAATGCCTCGTCGCACTGCGCGATGATGTCGACGATGGCATTACCGATACAAAGCACGTCATAGTTCGGCATCAATGATGTCTCCGCGAAAAACCACCGGCCTTCTGGCACGCCGGCCGCGGGCGGGTCTAGCGATTTGATGCGGCTTTGCCTAGGGTCGGGATCTATTAATCTGGTCGAACGGCAGATGCACTGCATCGCGCTGTGCGTGCTTTGTCCTGTCTCCGCCTGCCTCGAAGATACCAGCCCTGGAATTGGAAACGCCGTGATCTCCAACGCCGCCCGCGCCGCCGCCAGCCGGTTGTTCTCGCCCGAATTCCGCTCGGTGTTCGTGAAAACGCTGGGCCTGACCTTGCTGGCGCTCGCCGCGCTGTGGTTCGCCATCGAGGGCCTGTTCGAATGGCTGGCCTGGCCATGGATTGACGCATGGCTGCCCGGCCTGCCGTCCTGGGCCGGATGGCTGGGCGTCATCGTCGCCGGGATCGGTCTTGCGCTGGGTCTGGCGCTGCTGATCGCGCCGGTGACGGCGATCATCGCCGGCCTGTTTCTCGACGACGTCGCCGAAGTGGTCGAGCGCACCGACTATCCCAATGACCCGCCCGGCCGCGCCATGCCGGCACTGCGCTCGATGGTGCTGGCGATAAGATTCTTCGGCGTCGTCATCCTCGGCAACATCGTGGCCTTGCTGCTTCTGCTGGTGCCGGGCATCAACATCGCCGCCTTCTTCATCGTCAACGGCTATCTGCTGGGACGCGAATTTTTCGAATTCGCCGCCATGCGCTTTCGCCCGGAGGCCGAGGCACGGGCGTTGCGCAAAAAACATGCCGTCACGGTGTTCCTCGCCGGGCTGGTTGTTGCTGCCTTCCTCGCCGTGCCGCTGCTCAACCTTCTGACGCCGCTGTTCGCCGCCGCCATGATGGTGCATTTGCACAAGGCGATCTCAGCGCGGGAAGCGGCTTAGGAGTGCTGATGCTCAGGTGATGCCGGCGTGCGAATGGCGGTGTCCGGTGCGTAGCCAAACGTTACGCTCCGTTCCGTTTTTTGGGCCGGCGCTAGCGTAAGAGAAAACCGCGTCCCAGCTCGTCGTCGGGTTCGACGATGAATTCGGCCCGGCCGCAGTAGAAGGCGCGGCCACCGACGCGGGCGATGATGGCGTCATGCGGCCCAGCTTTCGCGGTCCTCGCCACGCTGCCGGAAAAGCGCGAGCCGGCGATACTCTCGAACAGCCGCGTCTGGCCGGCGATTTCGCCCTTGGCATGCATTGCCGCCAGCCGCGCTGTGACGCCGGATCCGGTCGGCGAGCGGTCGACCTGGGCCTCGGCGAAGACACAGATGTTCTTGGTCGGGCTATCGGAGAATACGTCCTGTCCGTCGGTCAGGATGGTGCCGTAGAGAAAGGCAAGGTCGGCATGGTCGGGATGCGACAGCGGGAACTCGGCCTTCAGTTTCCCGGTCAGCGCCGTCGCCGCATCGACGAAATCGCGCACGCGGTTTTTGCCGAATTCCAGCCCGAACTGGCTGCAATCGGCGAGCGCATAGAAGGCGCCGCCATAGGCGATGTCGAAGCCGATCGCCCCGAAGCCCGGTAATTCGATCTCCTGGTCGCGGGCGAACAAAAAGGCAGGCACGCTTTCGAACGACACAGCACCTGCCTTGCCGTCCTGCACCTCGACCGAGGCGACGACCAGCCCGCACGGCGCTTCGATGTTGACTGTCGTCACCGGCTCCTGCCGCGCCACCAGCCCCTCGTCGACGGCATAGCGGCCGAGCGCGACGATGGCGTGGCCGCACATAGTCGAATAGCCCTCATTGTGCATGAACAGCACGGCGAGGTCGGCGCCGGGCAGGTCGGGTTCCACCAGCAGCGCGCCATACATGTCGTAATGGCCGCGCGGCTCGAACATCAGGATCCTCCTGAGATGGTCGAGGTGATCGCGCACATAGGCGCGTTTTTCGAGAATGGTGCCTGCAGGGATCTTGGGATAACCGCCGGTGACGATCCGCAGCGGCTCGCCACCGGTGTGCATGTCGACGACGGCGAGCGTCATGCGTTGGGTTCGGCAAACAACGCCTGCAGCTTGCCGAACGGCATGGCGGTCCGGGTGAAGCCGAAGGTGCCGTCCTGCTGGATCTCGCGCGCCGCCGTCTCCAGCATGCCGAAGGCGTAATTGGTCAGCCAGGGCCCGAGCGAAATGCGCTTGACCCCTGCCAGGGCAAGATCGGCGATGGTGAAGCCGGGCCTCACCATGACGTTGACCGGCTTGGTCAGCGCCGAGCAGACGGTTCGCACCGTCTCGATGTCGCCGATGCCCGGCGCATAGAGCACGTCGGCGCCGGCCTTCTCGAAGGCCTGCAACCGCTTGATGGTGTCGTCAATGTCGGGCTTGCCCCACAGAAAATTCTCGGCCCGCGCGGTGAAGACGAAATCGCGCTTCAGAGCCCGTGCCGCTTCCGCTGCAGCGGCGACGCGCTCGACTGCATGCGAAAAATCATAGATCGGCTTGTCGGGCTCGCCGGTGTGGTCCTCGATCGAGCAGCCGGCGAGGCCCGCCGCTTCGGCCGCGAAGACAGTCTCGGCGGCACTTGTCGCGCTGTCGCCCTTGCCCTTCTCGAGATCGGCCGAGATCGGCAGGCCGGTCGCCGCCGCCACGTCGCGGCAGTGGTGGATCATCGCCTCGAAGGTCACGGCGCCGTCAGGCAGGCCGCGCGAAAAGGCAAAGCCGGCGCTGGTCGTCGCCAACGCCTTGAAACCGAAGGAGGCCAGCAGTTTCGTCGTGCCGACGTCCCAGGGGTTGGGCATGACGAAGATCGAGCTGTGCAGATCGCGAAAGATTTTGCCCTTGTCCATGGATGCTCCCCAGAGTGCGAAGCGCATTTTATCCCGCCGCTGCCCGCCGGGCAAACGAATGCGATTGGTTCAGAAGCGATTGGCGTTCTCTCCTGCCAATTTGTCCAGTGCGTCGGACCCCTTGACGTATGCGGTCCCGTCCCAATGATAGGTGACGCAGATGTCGCGCGAGGAAGCCTCGGGCGCCGGATCGTCGCAGCTTTCGCCATTCGGCACGGTGGCATCGGTCACCGTCGCCTTGATGGCCGCATAGGGCTGGCCGTCCGCAACGGTCTGAAACGCCAACTCCTGCGTGCGCCTGTAGGCGCACAGGGACTCGTCGAACGTATAGATCATGTCGATCAACTCCAACCTGTCGTCGCGGACCAGGATCAGCGGCGTGCTCACATAGCCCTGGCTCGAATTGAAATGCGTGCTCAGGGTGATGATAGCGTCATCGCTGGGCCCTATCTGCAGTTTGCCCGGATCGCGGAAATAGGTGCTCCGGTCGACGGCGACATTGACAGCGTCGAGCAGTCTCGGCTTGCCGGCAAGATCGTAGAGCGCCAGCACCGCAAAACCCTCGGCGCTGTCGGAGGAGCTGCCGAGGTCGAAAAGCATGGCCAGCCGATCCTTGCCGCTGGCCTTGAAGTTGAGCACGCCAGCATCGGAAAAGCCCGACGTTTCGGGCGGCGAGCCTCCGCTATCCGGGCCCTCGATGTGGCGCATCTGGATTGGCATGGAGCCCCGGCAGAAGCCGTCCTTGTCCGCCGCCAGATCGGGAATGACCATCCTGGCGAGGTCGAGATAGGTCGTGTCCTTGTGGCCGGGAACGGCGCTGCCAAGGTCCGGGAAGCTGACGCCTTGTGCGCCGGCCGCAGTCGACAGGCACGGCAGCAGCAAACAGGCGAGGACGAAGCGAAGCAGGATGGGATTCATGCGTTGGGCGCCTCGCACTGTCGAGCGTTTTGCAAGCTAGCACGGACGACCGAGGCGTACAGCCGGAATAACAAGCTCGAATATCAGATCAGTGGATCGGCACCAGCCCGGCAAGTTCGCGCATGTCCTCGAACAGGATGCCGCCGGCCTCGGTCAGGCCGTCGCGGTCGGAATGCGGGTCGCCGTGATAGGAATAAACGCGCATGCCGGCGGCAATGCCGGCTAATGTCCCGGCGACGCTGTCCTCGATGACGATGCAGTCGGCGGGCGCGAAGCCCATCGTGCTTGCCGCATGCAGGAACAGGTCGGGAAACGGCTTGCCGCGCGAGACCATGGTCGAGCTGAACAGCGCATGCTCGAACAGCGGCAGCAGCCCGGTCTGGCCGAGCGTGATGTGCATTTTCGACACCCGTGCCGATGAAGCGACGCAAGTTGCGATGCCGGCCGCGTGCACGGCTTCGATGAACTGCCTGACATAGGGGACGGCTTCGACGCCATGCGCGAACAGGTCCGGCAGGCCGGCATTCCAACGCTCGACGAAATCGGCACCGAGGCTGACGCCGGTCGCCTCGACTTCCTTCTGCACCGAGACCATGGAGCGGCCGGAGAAATTCTTACGGCAATGTTCGAAACTTGCCGGGTAGCCGGCGGCGCTGAGCCATTCGGCAAGGCGCCGATTGGCCAGGTTCTCGGTGTCGACCAGAACCCCGTCGCAATCGAAGATGACGAGTTTGGGTAGGAACATCAGGCCGTGCCGGTCGATCCGAAGCCGCCGGAGCCGCGCGTCGTTCCGCCGGCCAAGGTGCGCTCCTCGACCGTCGCCCGCGTCACCGGGGCGAAGACGATCTGGGCGATCCGCATGCCGCGCGTCACCGCGAAATCCTCGTCGCCGAGATTGATCAACAGCACCTTGACCTCGCCGCGATAGTCGCTGTCGATGGTGCCCGGTGTGTTGAGACAGGTGAGGCCGTGCTTGAAGGCGAGGCCTGAACGCGGCCGGACTTGGCCCTCTACGCCCTCCGGGATCTCCAGGATCAGCCCGGTCGGCACCAGCGCGCGTTTTCCCGGGAGGATCAGCAGCGGCCGGTCGTCCGGCACCGCGGCGCGCAGATCCATGCCGGCGGCGCCCGAGCTTTCATAGGCGGGAAGCGGCAGGCCTTCGCCATGCGGCAGCCTGACGAAGCCGACGGCCGGACCGATGACGGAGGAAGTGTAGAGGGCTGCGCGCATGAGGCTGATCCTATCGCTGTCAACGCCGATTCGGTCAACTCGGCGGCTACGCTATCAACGGCTTTCTTTCAGCGCAGTTCCGCTTCAGCGCAGTTCGATGGGAACGACCGTCGTCTCCTTGATCTCCTCCATGACGAAGGAGGCCGAAACGTCTGACAGCGCCACCTTGGCGATCAGCCGCTGATAGAGCCGGTCATAAGCCTTCACGTCGGCGACGCGGGCACGCAAGACATAATCGAGGTCGCCGGACATGCGGTAGACGCCGGTGATCTCGGGAAAACCGGTCACAGCCGCCCGGAATTTTTGCAGCCAGTCCGGATCGTGGTTGGAGGTCCGGACCAGGATGAACACCGAGAGGCCGAGTCCAAGTTTGTCGGCATCGACCAGCGCCACCCGGCCGGTGATGACGCCGTCTTCTTCCAGCCGCTTCACCCGGCGCCAGCAGGCGTTGCGCGACAGCGACACTCTTTCCGACAATTGGTCGACCGACAATGTGCCGTCGCGTTGCAGCTCGGCCAGCAATCTTCGGTCGATCTCATCGATTTCCAGCGGCATGTGGGATGTTTGTCCCAATAATTGGCCAAACACAAGGATGATTTGGGACCAATGAACCAAAAGCTCGTGCCAGAATACTCAGCATCGGGGGCTTATCCCGGTAGGAGGCATTACCATGACGACACGGCTTGCAAGGCTCTTTACCTCTCACCCGGCCAAGGTCGGCGAGACCTATTTCAGCCATATGGCCTTCGCGGCGTGGTTCTGCTCGCGCCTGTTCATGGCAGCGTTCGCCGCGCTCATTCACGCTTTCTTGCCGTTTCTGTTTGAGACTACGGCCAGCCGAATCGTTCGCGAGCTCTATGAGCGCACGCACAACAGAGGCACACACGCAATCAAGGAGCCTGCGGCTCTCATGGATCGCGCCTGAGGGAAGATTAAGCGATGTGCCGGTGGGCGGCCTACCTTGGCGAAGCGGTCTTTCTCGAAGACATCGTCACGGCACCCTGCCATTCGCTGATCGCCCAGAGCCATTGCGCCCAGGAAGCCAAGTCGCCGACCAATGGCGATGGCTTTGGTCTCGCCTGGTACGGCGACCGGCCCGAACCGGGTCTCTATCGCGACATCCTGCCGGCCTGGTCCGATCCCAATCTGAAGAGCCTGTGCCGCCAGATCAGGTCCAGCCTGTTCCTTGCCCATGTGCGCGCCTCGACCGGCGGCGCCACCAGCCGCATGAACTGTCATCCCTTCATATCAGGCCGCTGGTCGTTCATGCACAACGGCCAGATCGGCGGCTTCGAAAAAATCCGCCGCGCGCTGGAAAACGCGCTCTCCGACGATGTCTTCGATCGGCGCGAGGGCACCACCGATTCTGAACTTTTCTTTCTCCTGATGATCGACGAGGGTCTGGCGGGCGATCCGCAAGGCGCGGTGTCGCGCGCTACGGCGCGGGTGATCGACGCCTCGCGGCGCGCCGGCTTCGAACCGGCGCTGAGACTTACCGCCGCCTTGTCGGACGGCGAATCGCTCCATGCGGTGCGCTATGCGACCGATGCCCACGCGCCGACGCTCTACACCTCCGTCTTCCGCAATGGCGGCGGGCGATGCCTTATGTCGGAGCCTTTCGACCGTGATGGCGGCGACTGGCAGCCGATCCCGCCCTCTAGCTTCGTCACCATTACCAGAGACGGCATCAGCATTCGTCCGTTTGCGCCGGAACCGGTAAGACTGGCGCTGGCCGTGTAGATTCCTCGCTATTGCGGCAACATCGCGGGACAGCGCCCCCTCAGCAGACCCTCGCAGCGCAATTCCGATCAAGCACCACCTGTCCTCGAATGCTCAACTCGGCTTGAAGACGCGCCGTAGCCCGCCATTTGGTGAGGCTGGCGCCGCTAGCAAGCCGGAGCATTGGTCATGGACCTCGTCGTTTCCTCGACTATCGAACTCGCCGCCGCGATCCGCGACCGCAAGATTTCCGCCGTGGAAGCGCTGGACGCGCATTTGGCTGAGATCGACAGGCAAAATGAGGCGGTCAACGCCGTCGTCACGCTCGACAGGGAAGGGGCTCGCGCTCGAGCGAAGAAAGCCGACGAAGCGCAGGCGCGCGGCGACGCTCTCGGGCCGCTGCACGGCGTGCCGTTCACGCTGAAAGACACGCACGAAACACTGGGGATGAAGACCACGGTCGGCTTCCCGCCCTTTGCCGACTATGTGGCGAGAAAGGACAGCCCGGTCGTTCTCAGGTTGAAGGCGGCCGGCGGCGTGCTGGTCGGCAAGACAAACGTCGCAACGATGCTGGCCGACTGGCAGTCGAACAATCCGCTGTTCGGCCGCACCAGTAATCCATGGGATCTCTCGCGCACCGCAGGCGGTTCAAGCGGCGGTGCCGCGGCGGCGATCTGTACGGGCATGACACCATTCGAGATCGGCACCGACATGCAGGATTCGATCCGGCTGCCTGCAGCCTTCTGCGGCGTCTACGGCCTCAAGCCGACCGAGCACCGCGTCTCCTTAGCCGGCGCCTTTCCCGATCCCGCCGGTACGCCGCGCAGCGTGCGGCTGATGTCCTGCATCGGTCCGCTGACCCGCAACGTCGAAGATCTGACGCTGATCCTGGGGATTATTGCAGGACCGGATGGCAGCGACACCGATCTTGCGCCGGTGCCCATCGAAGATATGCCGGAGGTTGATCTCAAGACCCTGCGCATCGCTTTCGCGCCGGCCTTTCCGGGTTTTCCGGTGGCCGGCGAGATCAGGGCCGCGGTCGAAAGTCTGGCCGAGCAACTCAAATCTGCAGGCGCGACCGTCGAGGAAGCAAGACTGCCGACGCTCGACCTGCATGACGATCTGACGCAAGGCGGTGCGCTGATCGGCATGATGCTGGAGGCTGCGCAGCCAGAGCCGCCAGAAGAACCGACACCGGTCTCGCGCTGGTTCGAGGCGCTCGCCCGCCGCGACCAGTCAATCCTTGCCTGGGACCGGTTTTTCGAAGGTTGCGATGCCTTGCTGTGCCCCGTTGCTATGACCACGGCCTTTCCGCATTGCGAGCCGGGAACACCGATCAAGGTCGATGACAAGGAGCAGAGCTACTGGATGCTGCCGGCCTATGGCGCGGTGTTCAACTATAGCGGCCACCCGGCACTGTCGCTGCCCTGCGGGCAGGACCGCGACGGCCTGCCCATTGGCCTGCAGTTGGTTGGCAAACGCTGGTCGGAGTCACGGCTGCTTGGCATCGCAGCGGCCATGGCGCCACTCACCGGCGGCTTCCGCCGCCCGCCGGGCTATTGAGCGAAGCGGCCAAGCGTAGGACGCAAGCAGTGGGTCGCGCCGTGCCAGCGCCGACCTCGATCGACCTCGGCGGCGCAATTCCAATTAAGCGCACCTAGTTCGTAATTTCGAACGTTACATTGTCGAAATTGCCGTTCGCCAAGTCATCGCGACTGATGAATAGGACGATGGAATACATGTCGCCCCAGATCCATCCAACCATATCGCTTGTCCGAAGCTCCAACAAAACCGCATTCGGTGTCGCCGGCCCGTGAGGCGTGTAGACATGGCCAACCGGGGCATGCCCCATAGCGCCCCGTTCGTGCAGGGCATCGAATTGCCAGGTCATTTCCATGCGAGAGCGCAATTCGGGATGAAGCGTCTCGGGAGCGTGTGTGTAAGCGCAGACGGCATGCCGATAAAGCTGGTCAGCATAGGTGTACCACCATTGCCCGACCGGCTTCTCGCACAGTCTCAAGGTCGAAGAACTGAAAAAGGCATAGCCATCTTCGTCATCTTTCAAATAGCGTACATAGCAGAAAGGTATGTCCGCGATCTGCGCCAGCAAGTCTTGGATCGGTGCGCGCTGGAAGTCCTTTGTGAAGGGTATGAGCAAATCCCTGATGTGAAAACCGCCCCATCGACCGGGACGCTTCTAGCTGTATGCTCTCCAGTTCCGTTCTATCCCCGTCGCGGTGTTTCCTTTTGAGCAGGCCGTCTATGTGTGTCCTCCCTAAGCTGAACTGGTCCTCAATGACATTGAGAAGCGCCGCGAGCGTCGCTTCGTTGAACGGATGAAAGGCCGCGTGGGATAGGTCCGGAAACTGAGCATGGCGGGGATCGGGAAAGCCGGGCGCCTTACCCTTGCGCCATCCCGTGGGCGGAGGAGGTTGGCCAACGTGCCCGGTGATCATGATTGGCCACTTCGGCGAATGGGCTTGCACCGGCGGTATGCCTTTGGATGATCGCCGCCGGAACCAGACCGCATCCGCCTGCCCAGGTCCGTCGCGCCATCTCAGTTCTCCATCGACGTGGAGCACCTTGGGAGCCGTTTCTTTGGCATGAGCCGTTTCTTCGGCATGAAGGAAAACAGCAAGCCAGCCTTTCCTGGGACCGAGGCCAGACCAGATATTCTGGGGCAAGGCGGACAGGTCTATCTGACATACGAAACGAAGAGGTTCGCCCTCGATCTCTGGCCAAGCAACGTCGTCGGGCAAGCAAGGCATGCCGCCAAACCATCCGGCGCTTTGCTGTGCCGGGAGCGGTACGACGGGAGTGAGCAACACATAGGGTTCCTTGCTGTTTCTCGCCTCAGCCAGCATCTCGAAGGTTGCGACTTCGTTCTCCACGATGCCACGTACTAGCCCGGCAGCGAATTCGCGCGACGCCTGGTCTGCCTTGCGCTTGCCAAAGATTTTTCTAAGTACCCGGATGATCATCTGCTACCTAGTTGCCTGCCAGCCACGTGGAAAAATGCCAGTTACAAAGTAAACATCCTGATAAAGTCAATAGGAACTAGTGAAGCAGAAGCGACGCAAATCTCATTCGATTTCAGCTTCAGATCATTCACGAATTGAATTCGAACCAGCAGCCGATCGCTAGCTATCGCTACGCCCCATCCGGCCGCTTCGCAGCCTCTTCTCCCGTTGGAGAGAAGAAGCTTACGCCGGCGCTGGCGAACTCCTCTCCCCTCGGGGGCCGAAGGACGGGGGAGAGACGTGGCTCGCCCCGGAATGGTCGGCCGAGCAAAGTGGAGGCTGGGTGAGGGTGCCCGATGCGATTTGCCTACTCGGGCTGCTGAGAAAACCGTCCCAGCCCATAGGGCTCAAGCAGCGGATCGCGCTCCCCGTCGAGGATTTCCCGGCCGGCGAACAGGCCGACGGCAGGCGCCAGCGTGATGCCGGAATGCATGACCGCGACATAGAGGCCGCTCACGCCTTGAGCCCGTCCGATGATCGGAAAGCCGTCGATCGGCGTCGGCCGATAGCCGACGGTGTGAAAATCCAGTTCCAGCCGGTCGGCACCGCGCAGCATGGTTTTCATCGACGCATACAGCTCGCGGGCTGTGGCTTCGGCATCCATGCCCGGATCGGCGCCGCCGAAATCCGAACCGGCGATGATGCGGCCCTCGGCAGTCTGGCGCATGTGCAGCCGGTCGCCGATCACCAGGCCGTTGAGCAGCTTTTCGTACGGGCATGAATGGACGATCAGGCCGGGCGGCGTCTCGATCGGCAGTTTTAACCCGGCCGTCGCCGCAATTGCCGGAGAGCCGGCGCCGGCTGCGATCACCACCTCGTCGGCGGCAATCCGTCCGCCTGACGTATCCACGCCGGTAATCCTGCCATTGGTCTGTATCAGCGCGGTGACTGTCGTGCCGGTCATCACCCGCGCGCCGCGTCGCTCGGCGTCGGCCAGCAGCGTCTGCGTGGCCGGGACCGGCTCGGCCACGCCCTCCTCTGCGACATGAAGGGCGAAATCGGGAAGCTCGGTCAAATTGGGCTCTATACGTGCGGCTCCCACGCGGTCGACGCGCTCGATGCCGTAGCCCCAGGCAGAATGCTCGACGGCATAGGCCTCCAACTTGGCCGGCGGCAGGTCCCAGCACAGGCCGCCGCACCATTCCAACGGAATGCCGGGCACGTCATGCGCAAGCCGCGTCCATTCGGCCATCGAACGGGTGCGCAGCCGGAAATACGCTTCTGGATTGCCCCAACTGGCATTGATCCAGGCAAAGGAATTCGGCGTCGCGACGCCGCCGGCGCCGCTGTCGGCAATGACCGTCACCTTCGCGCCAGCCTTCGCCAGATACCAGGCGATGGACGCGCCGATGATGCCGGCGCCGACGACGATGACTTGCTTGGCTGCGCTCATCGATGGTCCTTTGTCGAATCGGGTCTTCTGATGTCGTTGCGGCAACCCTATCTCAAGACCGGCAACTGCCCAAAACTGTTCGACAGGGTACAAAAGCGCTGCTAGAAGCCCGCGCACCACATGGGATTCCATAAATTGGCTGAAGACATCACGAACGCGGTGGCGCGCCGCCGCACTTTCGCGATCATCGCGCATCCGGACGCCGGCAAGACGACGCTGACCGAAAAGCTGCTGCTGTTCGGCGGCGCCATCCAGCTTGCCGGCGAGGTCAAGGCCAAGAAGGATCGCATCCAGACCCGGTCGGACTGGATGAAGATCGAGCGCGAGCGCGGCATTTCGGTCGTCACCTCGGTGATGACATTCGAGTATGAGGACAACGTCTTCAATTTGCTCGACACGCCCGGCCACGAGGATTTCGCCGACGATACCTATCGCACGCTGTCGGCGGTCGACGCGGCGGTCATGGTCATCGACGCCGCCAAGGGCATCGAGCCGCGCACGCTAAAACTGTTCGAGGTCTGCCGGCTGCGCGATATCCCGATCATCACCTTCGTCAACAAGATGGACCGCGAAAGCCGCGATCCGTTCGAGATCCTCGACGAGATCGAGCAGAAGCTGGCGCTGGACACCGCGCCGATCACCTGGCCGATCGGCCGCGGCAAAACCTTTTCAGGCACCTACCACCTGGCGCTGAACGCCGTGCGAAAGGGCGACGCGGAGAAGGAACGCACGCCTGTCAACGGTCCGGATTCCAACCGCGTTGCCGGCCTGTTGCCGGAGAACGAGCGCGAAGCCTTCATCGAGGAGCTGGAACTGGCGCGCGAGGCCTGCCGTCCGCTCGACATCGACGCGTTTCGCGAGGGCCATCTGACGCCGGTCTACTTCGGTTCGGCGCTGCGCAATTATGGCGTGCGCGACCTGATCGAGGCGCTTGGCGCCTACGGGCCGCCGCCGCGCGCGCAGGAGGCCGACACCCGCAAGGTCGAGGCGACCGAGGACAAGATGACCTCGTTCGTCTTCAAGATCCAGGCCAACATGGATCCCAACCACCGCGACCGCATCGCCTTCGTCCGTGTCTGCTCGGGCAAGCTCGAGCGCGGCATGAAGGCCAAGCTGGTGCGCACGGGAAAACCGATGAGCCTGTCGGCGCCACAATTCTTCTTCGCCCGCACCCGCGTCACCGCCGACGAGGCTTTTGCCGGCGACGTCGTCGGCATCCCCAACCATGGCACGCTGCGCATCGGCGACACGCTGACCGAGGGCGAGGAGATACTGTTCCGCGGGGTGCCGAATTTCGCACCGGAAATCCTGCGCCGCGTCCGTCTCGGCGACGCGATGAAGGCCAAAAAGCTGAAGGAAGCGCTGCACCAGATGGCCGAGGAAGGCGTCGTGCAATTGTTCTCGCCGGAGGACGGTTCACCGGCAATCGTCGGTGTCGTCGGTGCGCTGCAGCTCGACGTGCTGAAGGAGCGGCTGAACTTCGAATACACACTGCCCGTCGATTTCGAGATGTCGCGCTTTGCCGTCTGCCGCTGGATATCGGCCGACGACAAGACCGAGGCGCATCGCTTCATCGAGGCGCATCGCGGCGACATTGCCCGCGACCTCGACAACGACCCTGTGTTCCTGGCCCAGCACGCCTTTTCGCTCAACTACGAGGCCGAGCGCTGGAAGGCGATCCGCTTCGCCGCGGTCAAGGATTACCAGGTCCGCGACAAGGCGGCTTGAGCACTCTTCTCCTTCTCCCTTGTGGGCTAGCGTGCGCACACATTTGCGTCTTGGGGATGTCAAGCGGGAAGGTCGGCGGCTGCGAAAGGGGCTTGAA
>NZ_NPKJ01000055.1 GCF_002284575.1 Mesorhizobium temperatum | reverse complement strand
TCCGAAGCCATTATCCACGTCGCCGTGGGCAGTCTTTTGATGCGCAACAGCAATTGAACTAATTCCCAAACGGACTCTTAGGACGTTACGCCAGCAAGTGCGCAAGCCCATCTGCGCACTTGCCCTGTTCAGTTGCGTGGTCAATCTTCTACTGATGACCGGCCCTTTGTTCATGCTGCAGGTCTATGACCGAGTGCTTTCCAGCGGCAGTGTTCAAACGCTGGTAGCACTTGTAATCCTGGTCGTCGTGCTTTTCGCATTCATGGGGACGCTTGACGCAATGCGATCGCGCGTTCTTGCCCGCCTTGCCGGGCGCCTTGACGAAATTCTGCGTGGACCGGTCTTTTCTGCAGTTCAATCGGATGCATGGCGGGGCGCGGGAAACGCTGGCCCGTCGATCCGCGATCTTGAGGCCATTCGCAGCTGGATCTCTGGTCCGGGACCGGCGATGTTTTTCGATGCGCCGTTTGTGCCGCTTTATATCGGCGTGATTTTTCTGCTGCACATATGGCTTGGATGGTTCGCGGTGGGCGCTGCATCGGTGCTTGCTTGTTTTGCAGTTGCAAATGAATGGCTTACCCGCGGACCGCAACTCGCAGCCTCCACCGCCGCCGAGTCAGCCCAGCGCCTCGCAGAAGAAAGCCGACGTCAGGCTGCGCCTGCCGTCGCGCTAGGCATGGAATCCAATCTGCGGTCGCTCTGGGAATTGAAGGTCGAAGAAGCGGTACTTCTGTCGAACGGACTTTCCGACAGGCTCGGAACCCTGTCGGCGATGTCGAAAGCGACACGACTCCTGTCACAGTCGGGCGTACTGGCCATCGGGGCCTATCTAGCCATCGGCCAGGAAATCAGCGGCGGAGTGATGGTTGCCGCGTCCATACTGCTGGCGCGCGCGCTTTCACCTATCGAGCAGGCCATCGTCCATTGGCGTAGCGTGCTGGTGGTGGTGCGTTCGTCCCGCAGGGTCGCCCAGTTGCTCAATGCCACCCAAGTAACGGCGTCGGATCCAATGGAGCTTCCCCCCCTCAATGGAACGGTGTCGGTTTCGGATATTGTCTGTGTGGCTTCCTCACGGAAGGAACCGCTGCTCGCCGGCATCTCCTTCAATGTGAATCCGGGTGACGGCCTTGGCATCATCGGACCCTCGGGCGCGGGCAAGACGACGCTTGCACACGCTATACTTGGAATTGCGCCTCTCGTCAGAGGCGAAATCCGGATAAGCGGTTCGACGCACGACCAGTGGAACCGCGATATTCTCGGGCGCCAACTCGGCTACTTGCCGCAGGATGCGGTGTTGTTTCCAGGTTCGGTAGCCAGAAACATCTCGCGATTCGAGCCGAATGCAGATGCGAAAGCCGTTCTTCACGCCGCCAAGCTCGCCGGTGTTCACGAACTGATCTTATCATTCTCCAATGGATATGGGACCCTGGTCGGCCAGGGCGGCGTGGCGCTGTCCGCGGGAGAGCGCCAAAGAATCGCGCTGGCCCGCGCACTCTATGGTGATCCTGCACTTGTTGTTCTCGATGAGCCTAATTCGAACCTAGACGCCGAGGGCGACCAAGCCCTTTCGGAGGCGATCAAAGCGACCCGCGACCGCGGCGCAACAATCATTGTGATCGCCCACCGCCCAAGCGCAATCAATGCAGTCAACATGCTGCTTTATCTGCGCAGCGGCAAACAGGTCGCCTTCGGCCCGAAAGACGAGGTCCTTCGACAAGTCACCCGGGCGGTCGTACCGGAGCCGCACCAAGGTAACAATGTTGCCGTGATGAGGGCCGGCAATGAGTGACGACCGCGAAAGCAATTTTTCTATTTCGCTCAGACGGACACAACGAGCCGGAATTGCGGTCGTAGCAACTCTCGTTCTCGTTCTCGGCGGCTGGGCCGCGACCGCAAGCATTTCGGGTGCGGTGATCGCGCCAGGCCAAATCGTTGTTCGCTCAAACGCGAAAAAGGTGCAGCATCTCGAGGGAGGAATTGTCCTTGAACTGAACGTGGAGAATGGCCAACGGGTGCATGCAGGCGATGCGATCATGAGGCTTGACCCATCTGAGCCCCGTGCGCGGCTGGCAATCATTATTGCACAGTTGGCCGAATTGGAAGCCGAACTAAAGAGACTCGAAGCGGAACGCGACGGACATTCCGTGTTGGAGTTTCCTTCAGAACTTGTAAAGTTGATGCCGAAATCTGAACTTGAGCGTATATTTGACAGTCAGCAAAAGCTTATTGCGTCGCGCTTGGAAGTTGTTGCAGGGAAAAAGCGTCAACTTGCTGAACAGGTCAATCAAATCAAAAATCAGATCAGCGGCATGGAAGCCCAACTCGAAGGCAGAAAACGGCAGCTGGCGATCGCGGCTGCCGAGCTCGAGACAATGCAGGGTCTGCTAAAGGATGGATTGGTTCAGAGGAACCGCGTCTTGGACCTTGAACGTGAAAAGGCAGACGTAGAGGGCGATATTGGCCGGCTCGTTGCCGAAATCGCGAAACTGAGAGGAGCTGTCAGCGAAGTGGGACTTAGAGCAATACAAGTCGACGACGACTGGCGCTCCGAAGTGCTGACTGCGATTGCGGAAGTAAGAACAAAGGTCGGATCACTTCGCGAGCAGCGCCAAGCTGCGCAGGAGCGCATTGACCGGATCGATGTAATCGCGCCGCAGTCGGGATTCGTGCATGAGCTAGCCATTCACACGGTCGGCGGAGTGGTCGGTCCGGGCGAGACGCTAATGCTCATTGTTCCAGAGTCGGATCCGCTGGTTCTCCGTGCACGGGTCCGTCCTCGTGACATCAACGCGATCTGGGTCGGCCAACCCGTGCGGGTCCGCCTGTTGTCATTCAATCAGAAAACCACGCCAGAGGTGAACGGACAGGTCGCTATGATCGGCGCCGACATCTCGACTGATGCCCAGTCCCGTCTTCAGTTCTTCGAAGTCGACATTGTGCTCAATTCTGCTGACCTAGCGGGGCTAGATGCCCATGATCCGATCCGCCCCGGTATGCCTGCTGAGGCTTTCATTCAGTCGGGCGAGAAAACTGCCCTGGCTTATCTGCTCAACCCGTTGACTGAACAGGTCAACAAAGCCTTCAGAGAGTAGTGCAAGGGCGCCGATAACGTCAATGCTGACGCCGCAGGCCAAGTTCATCGTTTTCGTCGACTTCGTTGAGATTGCCCGGCCGAAATTTTCCGGAAGGCACATCGCCGGTCAGAGGGAAACCGAAAGCCCACCGTCAACGGCCAGAACATGGCCGTTGACGTAGGCGGCAGCGTCGGAGGCGAGAAACACCACGGCTCCGCCCAGCTCCTCAGGCTGGGCCCAGCGGCCCGCCGGGGTTCGTGTCTCGACCCATTTGGTGAAGGCCTCGTCGCTCATAAGCGCGGTGTTGAGTTCGGTGGCGAAATAGCCAGGGGCGATCGCGTTGACGGTGATGCCGTGACGGCCCAGCTCAGCGGCAGTGGAGCGTGTCAGCCCGTGCAGACCCGCCTTTGCCGCCACATAGGCGTGAATGGTGGGACGGCCAAGTATCGCTGCAACCGATCCGGTGTTTATTATGCGCCCGAACTTGTTTGGCAGCATCAGGCGCACCGCGTCGCGCATCATGCGGAAGCAGGCCGAAAGATTGACGGCAATCACATGGTCGAAATCCTCGTCCTGCCATTCGACCAACTGACTTCGATGCTGGATGCCGGCGTTGTTGACCAGAATATCGAGGCGGCCGTGGCGTTCGACGATTCCTTCGAGCGACGCCCTTGAGATCGCTGCGTCGGTGACATCGAACGGCAGGGCTTCGGCACCGATCCTTTCAGCCGACGCGGCGAGGGCGGCCGGATCGCGGGCATTGACGATCACTGTCGCGCCGTTTTCCACAAGTGCCTTGGCCATGGCGAAGCCGAGACCACGCGAAGCACCCGTGACCAACGCGACACGGCCGTTGAGCGAGAACAATTCCGACATTGATATCCCCTAGGAAAAGGGCGGGAGTTTCCTCCCGCCCAATAGCGCTATTTGGCGATGCAGGTATCCGCTGTCTCCGGAGTGCAAATGTCAAGGCCGGTGTAGGTCGGGTCGGCCGGCGGAGCTTTGCCGTCCTTCATTTCCTTCAGCGCCATCATCGTCTTGTAGCCCATTTCGAACGGCCGCTGGCCGACCTGGCCAAGCGAGAAACCTTCCTTCATCTGGTCGATCTGCACGGGAAGCGTGTCGGCGACGACCAGGGCCAGGGCCTTCGAGGCGATCTTGTCCTTGTACGGTGCGACCGCGGCGCGGTTGGCATCGGGGATGAACTGCGGGAAGCCGCCGGTTGGGATGAACGCATCGAGGTTCGGGTTTTTCGCCATGATGTCCTCGAACTGCTGCACCGAGCGCGGGAAGTCATCGTCGGTGTAGAGTGGGCAGCCTTCGATTTCGGTCCAGCCGTTCTGTCCAGTCAGGCGGTCGCCGGGCGAGGCAGCCGACTTGGTCCCCGAAAGCGTGTCGCGAATGCCTTGCATGCGCTCATTGTGGTTGGCTGCCGCCGCGCCGCCCGACTGGATACAGATCGTGCCGCCTTTGGGCTTGATCTGCATGGCAAGCTTGGCGAGGTTCGCGCCGATCTCATAATTGTGCGTGCCGATATAGGCGACGCGCAGATCCTTGTTCTCGGGCAGCAGGTCGGAGTCCCAGGTGAGGACCGGGATGCCCGCGTCCTTGGCGGCCTGCAGCGCAACCGCCATCGCCGCAGCGTTCGATGGCGACACGGCGATGCCGTCCACCCTCTTGGCCACGAGATCCTGCACGATCTGTACCTGCTCGTCGCCGCCGCCGTGCTCGCCGGGGCCAATATACATGCACTCCAGGGCACCATTCGATTCGGCTTCGGCCTTCTTGCAGCCGTCGCGTGCCTGATCGAAGAAAGGATTGTTCATGTTCTTCGGCACCAGGGCGAAGGTGTATTTCGCCTCGGCACCGGAAACGGCGAGCACCATGGCGCCAAGCGCGACAGCCGCCGTCAGCAGATGTTTCTTCATGTGAAGTTCTCCTCCTTGGTGTGATGTCCCGCAGGCCTCCCGCCGGCGGGTTTCTAGCGGCTTTTTTTGGGCATCAGGACTGCCAGCGACGCGGCGAGGATCGATTTGCCGCCGGTTTGCATGCCCAAAAGAACCGCAAGAACGATGAAGGCGCCGACGAAGGCACCTTGCCAGTTTGAATCGATGCCGGCCATCAGCAGCGCATTCCTGATCACTTCGAGGAACGCCGAACCGATGACTGCACCGAAGGCCGTGCCGGCGCCGCCCATCAGGCTGGCGCCGCCAATGACTGTCGCCGCAATGACGCGCAGCTCATAGCCTTGGCCCATCGCATTGATGGCCGAGCCGTTGTAGCCGAGGAGCAGGAGCGAGGCGACCGAGGCGGTGAAGGCCGAGAAAAGGTAAGCCTGGAATTTAATCCAGTCGACCGGAACGCCGGTGAGCCGTGCCGCCTCCTCATTGCCGCCGATGGCGAACAGATGCCGGGCCCAGGCAGTGAAATTGAACACGAAGCCGACAATCAGCGCCAGGATCACCATGGTCCAGAACTGCGACGACAGTTCCGGTATCCAGTGCGGCGCCCAGTCCTCGGGTCCATGCCGCGGCCATTTCGCCTGACCTATCGCCTTCACGATCGGAGCATCGGGCCCGAACTGGTAAAGCATCTGGTTGGCCGAGAACACTACCGCCAGCGAGCGCGCGACGGACAGCATGCCGAGGGTGACGACAAAGGACGGCATTCCGACGTAGGCGACAAAAAATCCGTTGACCGCGCCGCAGGCCAGACCGGAAAAAAGGCCCATGGCGAAGGCGATGTACCAGGGATAATGCCAGGTGAGGAACAGGCCGGCGACGATGACCACGAGGCCCATGATCGAGCCGACCGACAGATCGATGCCACCGGTGATGATGACGACCGTCATGCCGAGCGCCATGATGCCGAAAGGTGCAAGATTGCGCGTCACATTGGCGACGTTTTCGGAAGTGCCGAAGCTCGGCTCCATCGCCGTCATCAAAATGACGAGTGCGATCAGCGCGATCGTCACCCAGAAGGGCTGACTTGAAATCACGCGTTGGAAAGCTGTCTGTTCCTTGGTCGGGACGAAGTCCGACATCGCCGGCTGGCCGGCTTTCTCGGCTGACTCCTGAACCATAACCGGCTCCTGAACACTATTCGCCACGGATGGCCCCCGTTATCAGTCCAGTGATTTCCTCGGGCGATGTGTTGCCGGTGTCCTTGTCGGCAACCTTCGAACCTCGCCTGAGCACGATGATGCGATCCGCTACGGCAAAAACGTCAGGCATGCGGTGGCTGATCAGCATGACACCGACGCCTTGCGCTTTCAGGCGCCGGATCAATTCGAGCACTTCGGCCACCTGGCGGACGGAGATGGCGGCGGTCGGTTCGTCCATCAACACCAGCTTGGCGTTTGAAAGCCGGGTTCGCGCAATGGCTACCGCCTGGCGCTGCCCACCGGACATCTTCTTGACCAGATCGCGGGGCCTGGTTTCCGATTTTAATTCCCTAAACAGCGCTGCCGAGCGGTCGATCATCGCCTGCTTGTCAAGCACCCTGATCGGCCAGAAACCTTTCTTGATCTCGCGGCCCAGGAAGACGTTCTGCGCGGCCGTTAGGTTATCGGCAAGCGCCAGGTCTTGATAAACGACTTCGATCCCCTTGGCGCGGGCCTGGACGGGTTTATGGAAATGGCAAACCTCGCCGTCCACGACAATTTCGCCGTCGCTCGGCGGGAAATTGCCAGCCACGGTCTTGACCACGGTGGACTTGCCGGCGCCGTTGTCCCCCATCAGACCCACGACTTCGCCTCGCTCCACCTGGAAGCTGACGTCGCTCAGGGCCTGGATGGCCCCGAAATTCTTGGAAACGTGGCGAACCTCAAGCACCGGCATCGCGGTCCTCCCCGGACAACATTTGCCAATCTTGTCCCGGACTTATGCAAGACAGCTAATCAGCGAAATGTATTCGACACAATACGTATTCGAAGGAGACCGGCATCCCTTGTTAGAGGGGGGCAGGTGGACCCCCGAGCAGATCGCCACTGCGCCGGCTTCGATGGAACGAGCTTCGGTTCCGACTATCCAGGGTCTCGAGGGGGAACAGTTCAGGCGCGGCGTCGATTGCGGGGTGGGCCGCGGAGTTCGGCGCCGAAGTAATGACGACCCACCGAGAGAACGGGACTTGCGAAGTTGTAGGATGACCGTATGATCGGACCCATGACTTCGGTTTATCCATCTCTTCAACGCGAAGCTTCCGGCGCAATTGTTGAGCTGCCTGCGCAGTTGGCGGGTAATGCGCTGATAGACGGACGATCGCCGCTGGCAGAGCGCTACCTCCTCGATTGGAGCCGCGACAGGCGCGGAAGCGCCCGCTTCATCGTGCGTCCAGGATCCGTGGAAGACGTCCAGGCGTTTGTGAGATGGTGTTCGCAGAGCGGTGTCGCTATCGTCGTGCAGGGTGGCAATACCGGACTTGCCGCCGGCGCGATTCCAGACAATTCGGAGTTCGCAGTGCTGTCGCTTGAGCGTCTCAATCGGATACGCCGCGTCGATCCGCTCGACTTCACGCTGCAGGCTGATGCCGGTGCGGTGCTGCAGGACGTCAAGGACGCCGCTGAAGCATCCGACATGATCTTCCCTCTCGCACTTGGTGCGCAGGGATCGTGCACGATCGGCGGCAATGTCGCGACCAATGCCGGCGGCATCAATGTGCTGCGCTACGGCATGACGCGTGATCTGGTGCTCGGGCTTGAGACGGTCCTGCCGGACGGCACGCTGTGGAGCGGCATGAACGGGCTGCGCAAGGACAATCGCGGCTACAGCCTGAAGCAATTGATGATCGGCTCGGAGGGCACGCTCGGGGTCGTCACGGGGGTCGAGGTGAGGCTTTCGCCCCGGCCGACGCAGGTCGAGACCGCCTATGTCGGACTGGGCAGCTTCCGTCAGGCGTGCGAACTGTTCCGCATGGCGCGGCATTTCTGCTCCGACCTTCTCAGCGCGTTTGAGGTCATCGGCGAGGAGTGCCTGCCGCTGGCCCATCTCATCGATCCGAACCTGCGCTCGCCATTGACACAAGAATGTCCGGTTCATGCGATCGTCGAACTCGCCTGTGGGCCAGGGATAGACGCCGGCGGACTTCTTGAAACGATGCTGGCGCGCGCCCTTGAGAGCGACCTGATCAAGGACGGCGTCGTCGCGCAAAGCCGCTCGCAGGCTGCCACATTCTGGGCCATCCGTGAGGGGCTGGTCGAGGGGCAGGCGCGGCGTGGCTTTCATGTCCGCACCGACCTCTCGGTTCGCCTCAGCCAGGTGCCGAAGCTGATCGAGCAAGCACGCGCGTGCATCGTGCGCGAGTGGCCAGGCTGGACATCCCTGACCTATGGCCACGCGGGTGACGGAAACATCCATTTCAACGTGCTGCCTCCCATCGATTGCGACCCCGGCGAAGCGAGGATCGTAGCTCAGGCGGTTTTGACCCGACTCTATGAACTGGTCGGCGCGCTCGGCGGCTCGTTCAGCGCCGAGCATGGCGTCGGTCGGAGCCGCAGTCAGGTGTTCTGGGCCGGCCTGTCACAGCGCGAGCGGCAGCTTCATACCGCGATCAAAGCAGCTTTCGATCCGGCAGGCCTGTTCAATCCCGCGTGTCTCATGCCTGGTCCGGGCGATTTGTAGGAGAAGCCGCATGAAGCAGCGTTCGTCCATCATCGGCAGCGTGGAGGCGCTTCCGCATCGCGTCGCGTCGCATCTGAGCCGCGAGATCGAGGGCGGCGACATCATCCCGGGAGCCCGGCTTCCCACCGAGAGCCAGCTCGCCGACAAGTTCGGCGTCAGCCGCAATGTTGTCAGGGAAGCGATTGCCCAGCTTCGCGCCGACGGCATGATCGAGGCGCGGCAGGGCATAGGCGCATTCGTCATGGCGCCGGAACAGCGGACAGCCATCCGGATCGACCGCGAAGCGCTGAAAGACCAGCGCAACATGGAGCAGCTCTTCGAGCTGCGCAGCATCCTGGAGACCGAATCCGCCACGCTCGCCGCAGCGCGTTGCGCATCCGACGATCTTGACGCCATCAAGTCTGCGCTGGACCGCATGGGTGGCGAGGAGCGCTGGGAGGATGGCAGCATCGAGGCTGATCTGCTTTTCCATCGGGCGATCGCCCGGGCCACCGGCAATAGTTATATCTACACCTTCATTTCCTTCGTCTGCGAGCAGATCCGCCAGTCGATCCACTATGCCCGCCTCACCAATCCGCTCCACGACCTGGTCGAGGTCAACGTCGCCGAGCACGTGCGAATCTACGACGCGCTCGCCGCGCATGATCCGCAGGCAGCCGGCGAGGCGATGCGCCGGCACATCGAAGGCGCGGCATCGCGCGTCGGCGTCGAACTCACCGCGAAGATCAATCGAGGCAAATGACCATGTCGCTCGGGCAGACCAAGGCAATCACCGATATCTGCATGCTTGTCGAGGATATCGACCGCACCATCGACTTCTATACGCAGAAGCTCGGCTACCGGATCAGACGCCGCGCCGAGGGCTTTGTCGATTTTCATTCCGAACGCGTGACGCTCGCCGCATGGGAGCTGGATCACATCAATCGCCACTGCGGTGTTTCGAATGTCCGCTCACCGAAGCATGCGCACAAAGCATGCGTCGCCATGGAACTTGAAAGCGCTGGCGAGGTCGACCGGCTCTATGCCGAACTGTCGGATAAGGGAGTGCCATTCGTCGGGCCGCCCGGCGACTATGTCTGGAACGCGCGCTGCGCCTACTTCCACGACCCGGACGGGACGCTGTGGGAACTCTACGCCTGGACCGGCGCGGGACCGGGCGACTATCACGACACGCAAGGGTGATCCGATCGCGACGGCCTCGCAAGAAGGACCGCGCCGCATGCAAACAGTCCAACAAAGGAGCAAGAAGATGAGTGGGAACACATCGCAGTGGAATCGCAGATCGATCCTGAAGGCCGGCGCCGCCAGCCTGGTGGCTTTCGGGCCGGGACTTCAGCTGTTCGGCGCCAGCGCCTCGGCAGCCGCCAAGCTCGTCGTCCAGTATGACTGGCTGATGTCGAACGGCCAGATCGGCGACGTGGCGGCCGTCGCCGATGGCTACTTCAGGGAAGCCGGGCTCGAGGTCGAGTTCAGCCCTGGCGGACCGAACGCCGCCACCGTGCCGCCGGTGGTATCGGGTGCCGCCCAACTCGGCCAATTCTCCGAATCGCCTCAACTCTATGCCGCGCGGGCGAGCGGCGTTCCGGTGAAGATCATCGCCTGCGGCTATCGCACCGGACCCTATGCGCTGACGTCGAAACCGGAGAAGCCGATCCGGTCGGTGGCGGATCTGAAGGGAATGCGGATCGGCACGCAGCCGACCGCGCGCTTCGCCATCGACGCGATGCTCGCGAAGAACAAGATCGACCCTTCCGAGGTCACCATCGTCAATGTCGGGTTTGACAAGGCGCCGCTGGTTCGTGGCGACGTGGATGCGATCGGTGGCTGGATCACCAACACGCAGGCGCTCAGCGTCGTCGGCGACGATCGCATCGATCTGCTGTTGTCGGAGCTCGGCCTGGCGTCCTATGCCAACGTCTACTTCGCGACTGACAGCGCCATCGAATCCGATTCCGAGACCCTGGCGAAATTCATCGGCGCGGTCGCCAAGGGGTGGGGCTGGGTCCACGCCAATCCCGAGCAGGCGGTCGACAAGCTCGTCGCGGCCTATCCCGAGATCGACGCAGGCTGGGAAAAGAAGACGATCCCCCTGGTGCTGAAACTGTCGTTCGACGACAACACGAAAAAGGATGGATGGGGCACGTTCGATCCTGCCTCGATCGAGAGCCAGATCGCGCTGCTTGACCAGATTGGCCAGTATCCGAACGGCAGGCCGAAGGCCGAGGACGTCTATACGACGAAGGTTCTCGAACTCAGTGCGGCTGAACGGCCGAAGCTCGGCGCGCCCGCCTCTTGATGGCCGCGCCGGCCATCGAAACCTCCGGTCTCGACGTCGGCTATCCCGGCCGGCGCTCGGCCGTGACGGTGATCTCCGGTCTCGACCTGACAGTCGAGGCCGGGACGTTCCTGTCGATCCTTGGGCCTTCGGGGTGCGGAAAGTCGACGTTTCTGCGGGTTGTCGCCGATCTGCTGGCGCCACTTGCGGGCACGATACGGGTGATGGGCGAAACGCCGTCGGCGGTGCGCTCCGGCCGCGGCGTGGGCTTCGTCTTCCAGGACTCGACCCTTTTGCCGTGGCGCACGGCGCGCGAGAATGTGCGGCTGCCGATCCAGGTGGGCCGCCGCAGCCTGTCGCGCATGATCGACGACCGGGCCGACGAGCTGCTCGAACTCGTCGGCCTGTCGGCGCTCAGCGAGCGCCTGCCGCATCAGCTTTCCGGCGGACAGCGCCAAAGGCTGGCGATCGCCCGGGCGCTGCTTGGCGAGCCACGTCTGCTTCTGATGGACGAGCCGTTTGGCGCGCTCGACGAGATCACCCGCGATCGCCTCAACGACGAACTGCTGAACCTTTGGCGGCGGACCGGGACTACCGTGCTGTTCGTCACACATTCCATTGCCGAAGCCGTCTACCTCGGACAGCGCGTGATCGTGCTTGCGGCCCATCCGGGACGGATCGTCGCCGACCACGATCTGCGTCCGCTGAAGGGGCCGGACAACAGATGCTCGCGCGAGGATCCGGCGATCGTCGCGGCAATGGCCAGGATGCGCTCCGCTCTTGGAGCGGCCTCGTGAACCGCGGCCCGCTTTCGCCGTTCGCACAGACCGTGCTGCCGATCCTCGGCGCCGGCTCGCTCATTCTCGCATGGCAGGTCCTGCTGCCGCTCGCCGGCGTGCCGGCATACATCGTTCCGACGCCGACCGCGATCGCGGGCGTGTTTGCCAGGAACGGATCGCTTCTCCTGTCGAACCTCTGGCCGACGGCCATCGAGGCGCTCTCCGGCTTCGTGCTCGGCAACCTCGCCGCAGTGCTGCTGGCGGTCGTCTTCGTGCACAGCCGTACGCTTCAGGCTGCCTATTTTCCGGTCGTGCTGTTCTTCAATACGATCCCGGTCCTTGCGCTGGCCCCGGTCGTCATCCTCATCTTCGGCCTCGGCATGCTGCCCAAGATCGTGATCGCGGCGGTGATCTGTTTCTTTCCGACGCTGATCAACATGATCCGGGGCCTGGAATCGGCGAGCGCCAGCGAGCACGAGCTGTTTCGCGTGCTGTCGGCGACGCGTTGGGAAGTATTCTGGCGCCTGCGCCTGCCGCGTGCGCTGCCAATGCTTTTCGCCTCGCTGCGGATCGCCTCGGCGACCGCGGTGATCGGCGCGATCGTCGGCGAATGGATCGGCTCCGACAAGGGTCTCGGCGCGCTGATCATCCAGGCGACCTTCAACTATCAGTCCGACCGGCTCTACGCCGCCATCGTGCTCTCATCGCTGTTGTCGATCGGGTTCTTCATGACCGTCGTCGCCGCTGAGCGATGGTCGGTTCGATACCGTTGACCGGTTGGCTCCCAGGGGTGGCCGCTTGGGTCGCGCAGGGGACTTTGCTCTACCGCGCAGGCGAGGGTTGGCCTTTCCTGCGCCGGCCTGTAGTGTGACCAGTGCTTGCAGGGGAGGAGCTCGAGCGTGGGGCTGGGTCAGAATTTCCGCCGTTGGGGGATGCGGGCCTTCATCGCCGTCATGGTGCTTTCGCCGCATGCGGCGTCGGCAGACACCATTACGCCCGACCGGATCGCGGCAGCCCTGTCGAAGCTCGAGGCGCTCGCCGAAGGCGTCGTCGCATATGGTGGGGTGCCCGGTCTCGCCATCGGGGTCGTCCATGACGACGAGGTGATCTTCCTCAAGGGGTTCGGGCATCGCGAGGCCGGCAAGCCGGAGGCCGTCGACGCGGACACGGTGTTCCAGATCGCCTCCCTCTCCAAGCCGGTCTCGGCCACCATCGTGGCTGCGCTGGTCAGCGAGCGCATCGTTTCCTGGGATGCGAAAATCGTCGATCTCGATCCGGCCTTCCGGCTGTCCGAGCCCTATCCGACCAGCGAACTCACGGTCCGCGACCTGTTTTCGCACCGCAGCGGAGTTCCCGGCACCGCCGGCGACGACCTCGAGGACATTGGCTACGACCGCGCGGAGATCCTGCGTCGCCTGCGGTTCGTGTCGCCATCGTCGAGCTTTCGCGCCGGCTACTCCTACAGCAATTTCGGACTGACCGAGGGTGCCACCGCGGCCGCGAAGCCGACAGGCAAGTCCTGGGAGGAGGTCGCCGAGCAGAAGCTCTACAGCCCGCTTGGAATGACCTCGACCGTCATGCGGAGTTCATCGAGCACGTCAATCGCGCCGCGCTCCACGTCAAGATCGACGGCGTCTGGGCCGCGAAGGTGAAGCGCGATCCGGATGCGCAGGCCCCCGCGGGCGGCGTCAGTTCCACGGCACGCGATCTCTCGCAATGGCGCCTCGTGCTTGGCAATGGCGTCTATGCCGGCGAGACACTCATTAAAGCCGACGCCCTAAACCAGACGCATGTTCCGCTGATGGCGCGCGGCAAGAACCCCGTCTCAGGCGGCGAATCCTTCTACGGTCTCGGCTGGAATGTCGAATTCGGCCGGCATGGCCTGAGCTGGGGTCATGCCGGAGCCTTCAGCGTCGGCGCCCGTACCCTGGTGACACTTTTCCCGGAGGAGAAGCTTGGCATCGTCATCATCGCCAACGCCTTTTCGACAGGCGTGCCGGAAGGTCTTTCCGACAGCTTCGCCGATCTCGTCTTCGACGGAACGGTCGAGAAGGATTGGATCAAGGCATGGGACGATACCTATGCGAGCCTGTTCGGCCCGGCAATCGCGGCGGCCAAGGCCACCTATGCCGCGCCACCGTCTCCGGCAAGGCCATCCGGGCCGGCCGGTGCCTATGCCGGCAGTTACTCCAACGACTTCATCGGCGATGCGATCGTGTCGAGTGCGGGGGACGCTCTTGTGCTCAAGATCGGGCCGGCCGGCGCCCGGTCCTATTCATTGAAGCATTTCGACGGCGACCTCTTCCTGACCTTCCCCGACGCCGAGACGCCGGACAGGCCATCGGCCGTAGGCTTTGACATCGGCCCCAACGGCAAGGCGTCGGCCATGACCATAGAGTTTCTCGACGATAACAATCTTGGCACGCTGCGGCGCGTCGGAGACTAGTTCCTCTGCAGAGAGGATTTGGTCCTTAGACTGAGCCTGAAAGCGACTGTGGACGGTCGCTGTCGGCCGGCCTCCAGCCGCCATCTCTGACGCTGGCGATTAGCCGTAAGCCCCTGCGCCTTCGTCATCCTAGGGCGGAGCAAGGAGCGAAGCGACGCGGCGCAGACCCTGGGATCCATTCCGTGACATCAGCCCAAGAATGCAGCGGCCCAGAACGACACTTGCATCCGCAACGGTGCCAGCTACCCTTCAACCATGACCGGCTATGCCTATATGACCGCGAGCCAGAAGCGCGGCACGATCTACATCGGCGTCACCAACGATCTCGGCCGCCGCATGCCGGAGCACAAATCCGGCCAGGGCTCGCGCTTCACCAGCCGCTACGGCGTGCAGCGTCTGGTCTGGTACGAGGAACATTTCGATATTCGTGATGCCATCCAGCGCGAGAAGTCGCTGAAGCGCTGGCCGCCAATGGATGATCGAGCTGATCGAGAAGACCAATCCGGAGTGGTTCGAGCTTTTTCGCGGAACCGGGTGGCAGCGTTCGGTTCTGAGCCGCTGCATTCTTCGGCTGATGTCACGGAATGGATCCCAGGGTCTGCGCCGCGTCGCTTCGCTCCTTGCTCCGCCCTAGGATGACGAAGTGGAGGGGCGTTTTCGGCCAATCTCCAAGCCAGGCTGGGGCTTGGCCGTGAGATGGTTGTCCAGTCATCCCCCAGCCAGCCGCGGCAGCAGAAAAATCTCAGCGCCTTGTGGCAATTCCTTCGACCAGGTGTCGCGATAGATAACCCCGTCGATAGCGACTGCGATGCCGCGGTCGATGTAGGGCTCGAAGCCGGGATACTGCTCAGCCAGCTTCCTGAACAGCTCCCGAATATCCTTCGCCTCGATCTCGACCTTGCTCTTGCCTCCGGCGACAGCGCCGAGCGATCCCCAGAGCGTTACTTCGACCATCAGCCTCCCCGTTCCGCCTCGATCGCCGCCAGGATGCGCGGCGGCGACATCGGGATATGCGTCATCCGCACGCCTGCGGCGTTCGACACCGCATTGGCGATCGCCGCCAGCGGCGGCACGATCGAGGTCTCGCCGACGCCACGTACCCCGTAAGGATGGTTGGGATTGGGGATCTCCAGGATCTGCGTGTCGATCATCGGCAGGTCCGAGCAGACCGGGATGCGGTAGTCGAGGAAGCCGGGGTTCTGCAGCCGCCCGTCCTTGCCGTAGATGTACTCTTCGTTGAGCGCCCAGCCGATGCCTTGCGCAGCACCCCCCTGGTACTGCCCCTCGACATAGGTCGGGTGCACCGCCTTGCCGGCATCTTGCACGACTGTGTAGCGCAGGACCCTCGTGGCGCCGGTCTCCGGATCGACCTCGATATCGCAGATATGGGTGGCGAAGGAGACGCCGGCGCCGTCGGCGACGAGCTCGCTGTGGCCAGCGATCGGCCCGCCCGTTTTTCCCGACGCGGCCGCGATCTCCTTCAGCGACAGCGCCGCAAGGTTACCGTACTTCTCGCCTTTGGCGATGGCGTGGCCCTTTTCCCAGACCACGTCGTCGACGGGAATGTCCCACATCTGCGCGGCGCGTTCCCGCAGGATCTTGATGGCGTTGCGGGCGGCCGAGATCGTCGCCATGGAGGAGGAGAAGGTGCCGCGGCTGCCGTCCGTCATATCGTTGTAGCCGAGGCTGGAGGTGTCGGCCACCACCGCCTTGACCTGCTCATAGGCGATGCCGAGTTCCTCCGCCGCCACCAGCGACAGCGACGCGCGGGAACCACCCACATCGACCGTGCCGACGGCAAGCGAGACCGAGCCGTCCATGCCGATGTTGAGGTCGGTGCAGGTCTGGCCGCCGAAGTTGAACCAGAAGCCGCAAGCCATGCCGCGGCCCTGGTTCTTGCCCAGCGGTGCCTTCATGTGCGGATGGTTCTTTGCCGCTTCCAGCGTCGGGCCGATGCCGATCGGACCGTATACCGGGCCGTAGGACGATCTGGTGCCTTCCTGCGCGGCGTTCCTGATCCGGAACTCGACCGGATCCATGCCGATCTCCTTGGCCAGCTCGTCGACGGCACTTTCCACTGCAAACGCCGCCATCGGCGCCGACGGCGCGCGATAGGCCGCCGTCTTCGGCCGGTTGACCAGCACTTCGTAGCCGACCGTCTTGACGTTATCGAGTTTGTAGCAGGCGAACGCGGTCATGGCGCCGAGCTCGGCCCACATGCCGGCATAGGGGCCGCAGGAATAGCGCAGCGTCGCCTCGGCCGCGGTGATCGTGCCGTCCTTGCGGGCGCCGATTCTGACGTCGATCGAGGTGGCACTGGTTGGGCCGGAGGCGCGAAACACCTCGTCGCGAGCCATCACCAGCTTGACCGGCCGTCCGGCCTTGCGCGACAGCGCCAGCGCCACCGGCTCGGCCCAGACATGGGTCTTGCCGCCGAAGCCGCCGCCGATCTCCGACGAGGTGACGCGCAGCTTGGAAGCTTCCATGCCAAGCAGTTGGGCGCAGTGCTGGCGGTAGACGAAATGGCCTTGCGTACAGACCCAGAGGTCGGCGGTGCCGTCGGAGCTGACGCTCGCTACGCAGGCATGCGGCTCGATATAGCCCTGGTGCGTCTGCTCGGTCTTGAAGGAGCGTTCGACAATGAAATCGGCCTGCCCAAAACCCTCATGAACGTCGCCATGGCCGTACTGGGTGCGCTTGGTGACGTTGGACGGCTTGGTGGGCTTTTCCTCGACGCCTTCGGTGAAGATGGTGTCGTTGAGTACGGGCGCTGAGTGCTTCATCGCCTCGTCGACATCGGTCACATGCGGCAGCACTTCATAGTCGACCTCGATCAGCTTCAGAGCCTGCCTTGCGGTGCGGGCGTCGACCGCGGCGACCGCGGCCACCGCATGGCCGTCATAGAGCGCTTTCTTGCGCGCCATGCAGTTGTCGAGGATGTCGTACATGGCGGAATCGCCATCGGTGAGGTCGGGCAGGTCGGTTGAGGTGATCACCGCCTTCACGCCGGGGAGCTTCTCCGCCTTCGAGGTGTCGATCTTCCTGATCGTGGCGTGGGCGTGCGGGCTTCTCAGAACACGCCCGACCAGCTGGCCGGCCATGTTGAAGTCCGCGCCGTAGCGCGCGCGGCCCGTGACCTTGTCGACGCCGTCGGGACGGATGGGGCGGGTGCCGACCGAGGTGAAATTGCGTCCGGAGAAACGTGGATCGAAATTCATCGTCATGCTCCCTTCATCACGTTTGCGGCGTCCTGGACGGCGCGCACGATCTTGTCATAGCCGGTGCAGCGGCAGAGGTTCCCGGCGAGGCCGAAGCGGATTTCCTCCTCGGTCGGGTCGGGGTTCTTGGCCAAAAGGTCCTTCGCCGCGATCAGGAAGCCCGGCGTGCAGATGCCGCATTGCAATGCTGCGTGCTCGAGGAACTTCTGCTGCAGCGGATGCAGCGTGTCGCCATGCGCCATGCCTTCGACGGTCTCGATGCGCCGGCCTTCAGCTTCCGCGCCGAGCACCAGGCACGAGCACACCAGCCGGTCGTCGAGGATGATGCTGCAGGCGCCGCAGTCGCCGGTGCCGCAGCCTTCCTTGGCGCCTGTCAGCCCGAGGCGGTCGCGCAGGACGTCGAGCAGCGTCTCGTCCGGTTGGCAAAGGTACTCGACATTGTCGCCGTTGATTGTCGTTGAGACTGCTACACCAGCCATCATTTGCCTCCTGCACGTGCATAGGCGGTCGTGGCGGCCCGCCTGGCCAGCACACCCGCAACTTTTCTTCTGAACTCGACGGTGCCCCGCTTGTCGTCGATAGGGCGGCAGGCGCCCGAGCAGACCTTGGCGAGCCGCTCCAGCGCGGCTTCGTCCAGCTTCCTGCCGATGAGGGCCTCGGCGGCCTCTTCCACCAGCAGCACCGTCGGCGCCACGGCGCCCAGCGCCACGCGGGCCGATTTGACGACACCTTGCTCATCGAGCGTCAGGTTCACCCCGGCGCTGACAACGGCAATATCCATTTCAGTGCGCGGAATGAACCGCAGATAGGCATCGCCAGAGCGCGGCGGGCGCTTGTCGAGCAGGATGGCCTCGATGATCTCGCCCTTGGCGAGCGAGGTCTTGCCCGGTGCGGTCGGCACGGCCTCCACGGGAACCGTGCGCTTGCCGCCCGGCCCGGCAATCAATGCCCTGGCGCCTGCGGCTACCAGCGCCGGCACGCTGTCGGCCGCCGGCGAAGCGTTGCAAAGATTGCCGACGATGGTGCAGCGACCCTGCACCTGCTTGGAGCCGATCAGCTTGGCCGCCTCGACGATGCCCGGCCATTCCCCCTTCAAGGCCGCGCTCTCCCCCATCAAGGCGCAGGAGACCGCCGCACCGATGTTGAAGCCCTCCGCCGTTTCCCTGATTTCACTGAGCCCATCGATCGCCTTGATGTCGAGGATCAGGTCGGGCTCGATAAAGCCGCCTTTCATCCTCACCAGGAGGTCGCTGCCTCCGGCGAGAATGGCGGCCGTGCCGGACGAGCCGGCCAACTGGCCAACGGCATCTTCCATTGAAAGCGGAC
The DNA here is from genome assembly GCF_002284575.1 of Mesorhizobium temperatum. GTDB lineage: Bacteria > Pseudomonadota > Alphaproteobacteria > Rhizobiales > Rhizobiaceae > Mesorhizobium > Mesorhizobium temperatum. The sequence continues at coordinate 18,437 of NZ_NPKJ01000055.1, read as the reverse complement.
GTATGTAGCGCATCGTCTCCCCTTGATCATCGCAATTCTGTCGGCCTGTTATAGAGCCTTGGATCGGAATGGTCATCCGGTTCTGCATCAGCAGCGATTAGGCCAGGCGCCGCAGGACCGAGTCCCAAATCTACCCGAACTGGCGTGCGCCCGTGTCGGGACACTCTTGCAGTTCGGTCCGGATCAACCACTTTCTCGTTCCCGATCGACGAGACGAATGGCAACATTCCACCCATGTCGACCATCGGCGGCAGCCAGCTGACGGAGTCTGAGTCCTAGAGCGGCGGGGCGGCGGGCCTTTTGCCGGCGCGTTCTCGACTCAGGGCGCCGGGCTGAACTGGAGCAATTTGAAACAATCGCCGCTTCCAGACTTCAACTGCGTCAGGAAGCGTTTCGACCGATCGATCCATTCCTGGTGCGACCTGGCATCGGCCTCGATCTCGTTGACCGGTCCAAGCTTGACGAAGCTGCGCCCCTCGCTGAAAAGCCAGCATGCACGGCCGAGAAGTCTCCTGCTGCGCTGGCGCAAGAGGTCAGCATCATAAAAGATGTCGAGCACCTCCTGCTTGATCTTTGCCGCCTTTTCAGGATTTGCGATCGCAACCGCGATCGGTTCGCCGCCGATCGCATCCTGCAAGTCCTTGTAGTCGAGGGCGAGCTGCGTGGTGGCATATTGGATCTCGCTCTCATCCCGCACGATGTTGAACCACAGCGCGGGATCGAGTTCGTTGACGACGAACGACGCTTCGAAATCGCGCGATAGGTTCAGGATCTCGAACGCTTGAACCTCAACGTCGCGCTCAACCAAAAGGATCTCAGCGACCTGCTTGCCGAGTTCCGCCCCGTGTGCGCTGATCGCGGCGTTCGTTCCACCGAGTTCCGGATCGATGTAGGGTCCGCCATCATCCAGCAGCGCATCGAATTCGCCAAGGTATTCGACGACTGCGGCGCCGCGAGCAATGCGCGCGGCCAGTTTGGCGAGAACCAGCTGGAGCTCCGTTTCGCGTTTGCGCTGGTCCTGATAATTCTGCTGAAAAAAGAAGATGAACAGAGAAACGCCAATTCCGATCAGGATCACGCCGAGCTGGGAAAAGATATTGCGATAATATTCCAACAGCTTTTCACGATGGCGTATGTCGTGGCGCACATTGTGTGCCACACGAGCATTGACGATCAGCGAAAGGATCAGAAGCCCGGCACCAAACAGGATGAGGCCGCCGATGAGGAAATAGCCTTGCCCTAAGAAGGTGCTGAAATCCATGCGTTTGCCAGCTTGCTGAAGCCCGAGACCGCGCAGATTAATACCATTCAGCTTCAGTACCTACATGTTCGTAGCGGGCGTCAACATCCGGAATGACCCTTTGGGCCGTTTCGGAACCGGGCGTCGGGGCATCGCAATCACCCTAGGGTCAAAAGTCGCAGAAAATGCGGACTGGAACTTGGGTCGCGACGTGGTCTAAATGTTCCCCGGATCGAAACGAGCCGTGTCTTCATTGGTCGTGGTGATTTCTGGCGACTTCGCCACCCCCCGTAAGCCATCTTGCATCGAACCAGCGGTCCGCCGGCCCGTCATAGGGCAGCCGCGTGACATCCCAGTGGCTGACGAAGCGCGCGTAGGCGTCCCAGACTGGTGGACCGCCGCCGATGAAGACGACACGGCCGGCAAAGCGCTGGAGCGTGTCCTCGGGATCCATGCTGGAGCGAACGACGACAAGTTCCCGATCCGCGCGAGCAAAATCCGGAACGCTCGCGATCGTCTTGGGGCCGGCGAGCAAGACGTGTCCTCTCGTGACGTCGAAAAACCGTGCAACGTCGGCGACGAACTCCGGCGACCGGTTGCCTTCCCATGGGAGGCCGCCTTTGAGGCCGAGCTGCCCCGCCTGGCCGATGGCACAGACAACCCTAACGATAGTCTTCTTCATGAGTACTCCACCGATAGCCGGTCTGATCCCATTAGCGACGTTTGCACGTCATGCGGCGCAACGTGTTTCAGTAAGGCGTTGCGTCCGGCAACCGCCTCAAACGCTAATATTTGCCTTCATCCCTCAATCGATCGCGCTGCTCGTTCGCTATTACCCGTGCATCTTCACGTGATTTGAAGGGGCCAAGGGCGCGCCTATCGCGACCCTCGACGTTCACTTTAATATACCAGCGACCGTCCATCTCCTCGACGTCGATCGTTGTCTGCGGACGCTTCGGCAATGAGATGGCACCATTTCTGTTAGCCCAACGTGACAAAAGCATTTCGCGGCACTTCGGGCAAATGCGGCATAGCAAGGTGCAGCGGTGTTCGGGTGCCGAACGATCTCCGAAGCGCCCGCCTAATACTTTAGTTGTAATCTCTCACGTGTTTGATATCGTGACGACGGGAGGAATTCAGATGGCAGTGGAGTGCACATCCGCGCCCCAGATGGGCGTCTTTTCAACCATTGAACTGGATCTCTTGAGGGGTGTGGTTCGGGAAATTTTGCGGTCCGGCGAAGCGGAGCTTGACAACGAGGACGCCGAAATGATCGCGCGCGTGGTCATCGCAACCTACAAGGACGGCGCCTCGGGTCGCGAGGAATTGCTTGAAGCCGCCCGGATTGCCGCCAGGCGCTGCGCTCTCGACCATTTTTACGATCGAGCAGTCGGCTTGTTCGCATAGGATTTCGCGTCTGACGCAATTCAGGACGGAGTTACTCGTTCTTGCTCCGCTGGCATTCCGCGCACCGGTGCGGAGCCAGGGTGCCAGACTTCTGATCAGAGGGTCCGAAGCTCATCGGCCGATGATTTGAAATAGCCTTGGCCTGAGAAGGTGCTGAAATCCATGCGTTTGCCAGCTCGCGGAAGCCCGAGACCGCAGAATTAAACCCATTCCGCTTCAACACCTACATGTTCGTAGACCCGCCGCCCTTCGCGGACTTGCCAGCCCCAAACCTCAACCCGTCCATCAGCAGCGAGACCAGCCGGCGCGAGCGGTCGCGCCAGTCCTCGGTATCGGGCGCCGAATAGATGCCGCCCAGCGCATGCAGAACGTCGGAGGCGTCGACGTCGCTGCGGATCGAGCCGTCGGCCACCGCCGCTTCGATCAGCTGCCGCAAGGCAAGTGTCACCCGGCCGGACATGTCCGAGAACAGGGTTGAATTGGTGTTGAGCAGGATACGCAGGCTCGTCGCCAGCCCGCGCTTGGTGGCGATGTAGTCGACGAAGCGCTGCATCCACTGTTCGAGCGCAACGTCGGGCGGGTGGTGAAGAGCGAGCTCGTCGGCGGCCGCGCACAGGCTTTCCACTTCGCGCCGGTAGACCACCTCGACCAGATGCTCGCGCGTCGGAAAATGCCGGTAGAGCGTGCCGATGCCGACGCCGGCCTGGCGCGCGATCTCCTCCAGCGAGGCATCGGCGCCATGCGTGGCAAAGGCCGCTGCTGCTGCCTCGACCAGCGCGTCGCGGTTGCGCTGCGCATCGGCGCGCAGCGGTTTTGCCGCTGTCGCGTCGGGCTCATCTTTGGTGGTTGCGGGCGGCTGCGAAGCCAAAATTTTCTCCACTGCAAATACGGGGCTTGAACCCGACAGGTTCAGCCCCCACGTAATAAACGGAGGCGCCTCCGTTTTAGTGGAGCACCTTTATCATATAACCAGGGGACCGGTATGTCACGTGTTGAGAACTTGCAAGCCGGCGAGAGCGTGATCTCCCCCCTCAAGGCGGGAGATTATGCGCGCCGCCGGTTTCCCCGATCTTCCCCGCCCTTGCCGCTCGCCGGCCGGGCACCAGATCATCCCCCTCCGCGTCAAGCAACTGGAGCCAGACGCCCCATGACAAGCAAAACCCGAATTCCCATCCAACTTCAAATCAACGGACATCTTCATGAACTGGAGGTCGAGCCGCGCGTCACGCTGCTCGACGCCTTGCGCGATCATCTCGGTCTGACCGGGACCAAGAAAGGCTGCGACCAGGGCCAGTGCGGCGCCTGCACCGTCCATATCGACGGCCAGCGTGTGCTGGCCTGCCTGACGCTCGCCGCCCAGGCCGAGGGCAGGGCGATCACATCAATCGAAGGGCTTGCCGACGGCGACGGCACGCTGCACGCGGTGCAGGCAGCCTTCCTCGAACAGGACGCCTTCCAGTGCGGTTACTGCACGCCGGGCCAGATCTTGTCGGCTGTCGCCTGTATCCGCGAGGGCCATGCCGGCTCGGATGACGAGATCCGCGAATATATGGCTGGCAATCTCTGCCGTTGTGGCGCCTATCCGCACATTGTCGCCGCCGTGCGCCAGGCTGCATTGGAGATTGCGTCATCCATGGAGACCGCGTCATGAGGGATTTTTCCTATCTGCGCGCCAATTCCATCGATGCGGCACGCCAGGCGGCGGCGCTGCCCGGCGCCATGCTGCTCGCCGGCGGCACGACGCTCATCGATCTCGCCAAATGCGGCGTCACCGAACCCGAAATCGTGGTCGACATCACCCATCTCAAGGGACTGGATGGGATCACGGTCGACGACCGGGGCGCCATGATCGGAGCGCTGGCAAGGATGAGCAGCGTCGCCGACCATGCCGAGATAAAAAGCCGGTTCCCCGCCGTCTCGGATGCGCTGTGGCAGGCGGCCTCGGCGCAGCTCCGCAACATGGCGACCATCGGCGGCAATCTGATGCAGCGCACGCGCTGTCCGTATTTCCGCGATCCGGCGAATTTTCCGGCCTGCAACAAGCGCACGCCCGGCAGCGGGTGCTCGGCGATCGGCGGCGTCACCCGCGGCCATGCCGTGCTCGGCACCAGCGAAGCCTGCATCGCCACCTATCCCGGCGATCTGGCGACAGCGCTCGTTGCCTTCGACGCGATCGTTCATCTCGGCGACCGCCAGGTCGCGGTCGACGACTTTTTTCTCCTGCCGGGCGCCACGCCCGAAAGGGAACATGCGATCGAGCCAGGCGAGATGATCACCGCGATCAGCATTCCTGCTTCCGCCGCAGCAGGACGTTCGACCTATCTGAAGGTCCGCGACCGGCAATCCTACGAATTCGCCGCCGCGAGTGCTGCCGTCGGCATCGAGTTCGAGGCCGACGGAAGGACGATCCGTGACCTGCGCGTGGCGCTTGGCGGCGTCGCCACCAAGCCGTGGCGCGCTCGCGCCGTGGAAGAGGCGCTGAAAGGCAAGCTGCTGGAGCCCGACACGGTCCGGCGCGCCAGCCTGCTCGCCATCGAGGGTGCCGTCGACCACGGCGCCAACCATTACAAGATCGAACTGGCGCCGCGCGTCGTCGCCCGCGCCATCCTCAAGATGGGAGAGACGGCATGACCGTTCATGACGTCAGATCAAGACAAAGTGATTCGAAGAGGGGTGATTCGAAGAGGGGTGATTCGAAGAGGGGCGACGCATCGGACGGCGCCATCTTCGCGGAAGCAGTGGGCGGGCGGCTGTCGCGCGTCGATGGCCCGGCCAAGATCACCGGCGCCGCAAAATACGCGGTCGAGCAGCAGCTCGATGGGCTCAGCCACGCCGTCCTCGTCGAGAGTACGATTGCGGCCGGCAAGGTGCGTTCGATCGACACGGCCGCGGCTCAAGCCTCGCCGGGCGTGCTTCTGGTGCTGACGCCGGACAATGGGTTGCGCCTCAATACCGCAACGGACTGGCTGGGCACGCCGCCGCCGGATATCCCCTATTGCCCGCTGGCGCGCGACGTCACCTTCAGCGGCCAGCATGTCGCGGCGGTGGTAGCCGAGAGCTTCGAGCAGGCGGTTGCGGCCGCAGCACTGGTCAAGGTCGCCTATGACGAGACCCCGGCCATCGTCGATCTCGACGATCCAAAGGCCGGCGACGGCATTCCGATCGACACGATGACCAAGGAATGGGGCGATGCGCAAGCGGCTTTCGCCGCCGCCCCGGTGCGGGTCTGCGCCGCCTACAACACGCCGCGCGAATACCAGACGCCGATGGAGCCGCACGGCCTGATCGCGCATTGGCAGGGCGACCAGCTGACGGTGTGGGAGCCCAGCCAATGGCTCGACGGCATGGCGCGGACCTATGCCGAATGGTTCGGCGTGCCGTTCGAGAATGTGCGCCTGGTCTCGCCCTATATCGGCGGCGGCTTCGGCTCCAAGGCGTTCGCCTATGGCTACGGCGCGGTGGCGGCGATGGCCGCCAAAATGCTGGGACGGCCTGTGAAGCTCGCGGTGACCAGGCCGCAGACCTTCACCGCCTATGGCGGACGGGCGGCGACGCGCCAGACGGTGGCGCTCGGCGCCGACGCAGAGGGACGGATCCAGTCGATCGTGCATCGCGGCGTCAACGAGACCTCGGTCGATGGCATGTGGGTCGAGCCGCTCGGTTCGGTCACCTCGATCATGTATGCGACGCCGAATTTCTCGTCGCGGCAGAATGTCGTGCGGGTGAATACGGTTGTGCCGGGCGCGTTGCGCGCGCCGGGCGAGAATCCGAGCGCCTTCGGCATCGAAAGCGCGATCGACGAACTGGCTTACGAGGTCGGCATCGACCCGCTGGAAATCCGGCTCAGGAACTATGCCGAACAGGATCCGGAGGCGAACAAGCCGTGGTCGACACGGCAGCTGCGCGAGGCCTTCGCTGCCGGTGCCGAGGCCTTCGGCTGGTCGAAACGTGCGCCCGAGCCGCGCTCGATGCGCGACGGCAATCAGCTGATCGGCTGGGGTGTAGCCGCCGGCACCTATCCGGTGCGGCGTGCCTATGGCGAGGCGATGGTGCGCATTCTCGCCGACGGCTCGGTCGAGGTCGAAAGCTCGAGCATCGACATGGGGCAGGGCACCTATACGATCCTGGCGCAGACCGCCGCCGAAGTGGTGGGCGTGCCAGCTGAGAACGTCGTGGTGAAGCTGGGAGACTCCCGCTATGCCCGCGCCGGCGTCACCGGCGGTTCGCGGCTGGCCGGCGTGATGACGGGCGCGGTGCACAAGGCGGCGACCGCCGCGCTCGACCAGCTGGTCGGGCTGGCGATCAGCGATCCAAATTCACCATTCCATGCGCTGCAGGCCAACACGCTGGTCGTTGCCAATGGCCGCATCGCTTCACCGCGTGGCGACGGCCCTGAAGTCTCGATCGCCGAGCTGCTCGGCAGCGTCGGACGCAGCCAGATCGAGGCGATGGGCGACACCATGCCGGCCAATTCGACGGCTGACGATCGCTACAAGAACTATACGACCATCGCGACGGCGCTGTCGCACACCGAGGGCGACTATTCCCGCCACAGCTGGTGCGCGCATTTCATCGAGGTGCGCGTCGACGAGGACTTTGGCACGGTTCGCGTATCGCGGGTGGTGTCGGCGCTGGATTCGGGCCGGCTCTACAATCCCAAGCTCGCCGAAAGCCAGTGGAAAGGCGGCATCATCATGGGCATCGGCCAGGCGCTGCTGGAGGAAGGCATAGTCGACCGCCGCCACGGCCGCATCGTCAACAACAATTTGGCCGACTATCTCATCGCCACCAATGCCGACATTCCCGACATCGAGGTGATCTCGGTCGGCATCCCCGACCCGCATTCCTCGGCGCTCGGCGGCAAGGGTGTGGGCGAACTGGGGATTGTCGGCGTGGCGCCGGCGATTGCCAACGCAGTGTTTCACGCCACCGGCAAAAGGGTGCGGGATTTGCCGATCACGCTGGAGAAGCTGATTTAGGGGCGAGAGCTGGAAATGCCGGCGGCGAAGCTGCCAATCTCCCCCTTGTGGGACTCTTGCGGGGAATGTCTGGCGGGGGTCTCTCCTCGAACTCTCAAGACCTGGGTTCCTCGCCCACCGCGAAGCGGGGGAGAGGTGGCCGCGAAGCGGCCGGAGAGGGGCTNCTTGCGGGGAATGTCTGGCGGGGGTCTCTCCTCGAACTCTCAAGACCTGGGTTCCTCGCCCACCGCGAAGCGGGGGAGAGGTGGCCGCGAAGCGGCCGGAGAGGGGCTTTCGTAGAGCGCGGTCCCCCTCTCCGTCTCGGCTTCGCCGAGCCACCTCTCCCCCACTTTCGTGGGGGCGAGGAACCCAAGCTGGAATGAAGCCGCGGTCTACCCCTCTGTCCTGCCGGACATCTCCCCCACTTGGGGGGAGATTGCGCTCTCATCTGCCTTCGCCAATCCCCAGCGTTAAGCCACGGACTCACCACGACAGCGCAAAGCAAAGCTTGCCGAAGCCCCGGCTCGCAAATCAGAACTTGTAGCTAAGGCCGACCCGGATATCGTGCGTCTGGAGATCGACGTCCGCGATCGTGTTAACACCATCTGCCAGCGAGAGATCCTGACTGCCGAAGTCGGAGAAGCGATATTCGACCCGAGCCAGCCACTTATCGGTGAAGGCGTGCTCAACGCCGGCTCCAACCGTCCAGCCAATATGGGTTTCGTCGTGGATCAGTATGTTGCCTTGGGGGGTGCCGGTGATCAAAGTCGCTTCATACTTGGCCGCGGCCACGCCTGCAGTGACGTAAGGCAAAGTCCGATCGAAGGTATAGCCAGCCCGCAGCCGCGCCGAACCCGACCACTTGATTTCGCTCCTAATCAAACCGCTGGAGAAGCTCGTCAGCCCATCTACGTCATTGTACGCAATGTCGGCCTCGGCACCGAGCACGAAGCGGTTCGCCATTTCTTGATTGAACCCGATGTGGATGCCACCGATAAAACCGTCGGGATCCAGAGGTCTGGTAACGCCGGGGTTGGCGATGAAAAAATCGGAGGTTCCGGCTGCGTAGCCGACGTGAACGCCCGCATAGAGGCCGGACCAGCTGTAGGCGGCATCAATAGGCAAAACCTCATTGATGTCCGCCGCCGACGCCATGCCGACAGGCGCGAGAATGAAGGCTGTAGCGAGAAGAATCGTTTTCATTGTTTGTTTGCTGCCCCAAAGGTGTTGCGTTCCCCGTCGCGCGAATGCTCCGCGGAGATCCAGCTGTTGTGGAGACGCCGGTGTTGCATTGTCCGCCGGCCGCGTCTTGGGCAGGACCGCACCCGAATTGTCCTGGAACGCACCGCAGCACTTTCATGGTCAGTGTGGCTGTTCGGCCTCAGTCGACCCGCGCGTCGACGGTGCACGACCTGCCGATGACGCTGGAGGTGTAGCTGCCGGAGGCTGGAGCCAACGCCAAGGCTGCCAATCTCCCCCCTTGGGGCAGGGCAATCGCATAGGGATTCTTGCGAAGATGGACCCCCACCCTAACCCTCCCCACAAGGGGGAGGGAACGCTGCCGCGCGCCCTTACTTCCCCTTTGGCGCCGAAAGGCAGGCAATTTGCCGAGGTCAGCGCCAACGAAAGTCTCCCTTCCCCTTGTGGGGAGGGGTTAGGGGTGGGGGTACATCGTAGAGCGAAAGCCTCGGCTTTCCACCTGCGATAACCCTGCCCGCAAGGGGGGAGATCGCCAGCTTCTGCGCGCTCACCGCTATGATCCGGCAGGCACCAGGGGCGTGCCTATGTCCGAAACGAGTTTAACGAGATCCGCTTGGCGCCTCGTGCCGGTTTTTGCGAAGATGCGGTTGAGGTGGGTCTTCAAAGTGTTTTCACCGATACCGAGGGACAATGCGGTCTTGGACGCGGTCAATCCGCTGCCGACCCGCAGGAGGACGCGCGCCTCTGCAGGCGTAAGGTCGAATAGCGTTGTGAGAACGGCCTCCGGGAGTGGGGAAGACGACGTCGTGGTCGACACGAAGACGGCGGCGCACGCCGGCCGAAAAACCGCGCGCGCGGTTCCTTCGGTCAACGGCAAAACATATGCGACGGCGGGCGGCTGACCAGGGCTTGAAATCGGCAGCCCTATGCCGCGGGAGCCAAGTGAAGCATCCGCGCCCGCGGCACTGGCGATTGCTTCCAGCAGAGCGCGGGCTACCCCCGGGTTCTGCGCCTGGAGCAGGCCGTTCCTGGAAAGGATAGGACCTTGCACGGAAAACATCTGATCGGCAGCCGCATTCGCATGCAGGATTGCTCCGTTGGCGGCAGTAAGAACAATAGGCACAGCCAGGTAGTCGAGCGCCTCGCGATAAAGACTGGCGGTAACGCGGGTCTGATCGAGCAGGTCTCCAATCAGGGAAGCGCGGCGCAGATGCGGCGATAGCAATGCCAGGAAACGCTGATCTTCAACTGATATAGTTCCCCTGCGGGCCCGCGTGGTGCAGCCCAGGAGCCCGATCCGGTCCGCTGTATGAACGAATTTGGTGATGCAAGCCTCGCGCAATCCCTGCGGCTTGGCCCAATTCTGAAAAAATGGCGTTTGCTGGAGTTTGGCTTCACTCATATGCGACAGCGTCGCAACAGGCGTGTCGATGTCGCCGACGACCGCTGCCTTCAGTCCAGGAATTCCATCAAAGTCATAGTCGTCCTGGAGCGCGCATTTGCACGGGATCCCAGGGCGATTGAGCGGTGAAGCGGCCACGATTGTCGGCGGTGCTGGCAAGCGCGATGGTGGTATAGGCCGCGTCGATGGCCTGTGTGATCCGGGTCATTACATCAGCCCAGCCTTCCGGATTCAAAACGCAATCATAGATATCACCGATAATCGAACTCAGTGCTTCGCTGCTCAGCCTCTCCACCACGACTCCTATCCATTCACATGCCCCGCTTCGGAGGATTTCGCGGCGTCACACTTTTGGGTGACGCCACGCGTGGTTGAGCTCGATTATGGGTTCAGTTCGATCAGTTGAACGCCAAGCGATTTGTCGCTGCTTATTCCTGGAATGGAAAGCATTGCATTCGATATTTTTTTTGAAGCCGCAGGGGTACGCCATTGTCGCAAAAGACGGTGTTTTCATCGGCTCAATTGCCCTCGCATCTTAGCGAACGCGATCGCTTTTCCCTCTGGCAGGACATCCATGTCGCGGAGATATGGTCGGTCGAATACGGCATATCCGGCAACCTGCCTTTCGAGGCGACGATCGAAGCCTCGGCCATCGGACCGGTGGTTCTTGGCCAGATGTCGGGAACGATCAAGCATGCGACGAGGAAGGCGAGCAATATCGCCGATGACGACAATGATGGCTACCTTCTGCTGATCAACAAGGCCGACACGGTATTGGCCGGAGCCCAGGTCGGCCGTGACTATGATGTCGGCCAGGGAGAAGCGGCCCTGGTCACAGCGGCAGAGCCTCTGAAAATGATCGGCAGCGACAAGAACGTATGGATGAACGTGGTGATCCCGCGCGCCATCCTCGCGCATGCCTTCCCGCGCATCGACGACAGGTTGGCGTTAAAGATCGATGGTCAAAACGAGGCCCTTGGGCTGCTCAAGCGTTACTGCCAGTTTCTTGAGGCCGGCAGTCCTCTCGTCGCACCGGAACTGATAACCCATGCCACGGAAACGATCGTCGATCTGATCGGCCTGGCGACCGGAGCAAAAGGTGAGGCGGCTGAATCGGCCGGCTTGCGCGGCCTGCGAGCGGCCAGGCTGCAGGCTATTTTGGCGAAGATCGCGGACAATTTTGCCAACCCTCAAATCTCGGCGCAGCGCGTGGCGGAAGAACTCGGCCTGTCGGCCCGCTATGTCCATGATCTCCTTCAGGAAACCGGTATCAGCTTTGCCGAGCACGTGCTCGAACTGCGCTTGCAGAGCGCACACAAGATGCTCTCACAGCGACACAACGACGGCATGCGGGTCAGCGAAATTGCCCTGATATGTGGATTCAGCGACATATCGTATTTCAATCGCTCCTTTCGTCGGCGCTTCGGCTATACGCCAAAGAGCGCCAGGTAAAAGCTGGACGCCGGCCCATCGGTGAACTCACTTCTCCTCGCCGGGCGGCTTGATGAAATGACCGAGCAGGTCCATCGGCACCGGAAACACGACCGTCGACGAGCGCTCACCAGCGATGTCATGCAGCGCCTCGAAATAACGCAGCTGCATGGCCTGCGGTGTCCCGGACAGCATCTTGCCGGCCTCGACGAGTTTTGCCGCCGCCTGCTGTTCGCCATCGGCATTGATCACTTTCGCACGCCGCAGCCGTTCGGCCTCGGCCTGCTTGGCGATGGCGCGGACCATGTTCTCGTTGAGGTCGACATGCTTGATCTCGACGTCGGAGACCTTGATGCCCCAGGCATCGGTCCGCTGATCGAGGATCTCCTGGATATCGTTGTTGAGCTTGTCACGCTCGGCCAGCATCTCGTCGAGCTCATGCTTGCCGAGGACCGAGCGCAATGTGGTCTGTGCTAACTGGTTGGTGGCGGCCATGAAGTCCTCGACCTGGATCACCGCCCGCTCGGCGTCAACGATACGAAAATACAGCACCGCGTTGACCTTCACCGAGACGTTGTCGCGCGAGATCACGTCCTGCGGCGGCACGTCCTGGACCACCACGCGCAGGTCGACCTTCACCATTTGCTGCACGAAGGGGATGAGGATGATCAGGCCGGGCCCCTTGACTCCGGTGAAGCGGCCGAGCGTGAAGACCACGCCGCGCTGATATTCCCTCAGGATGCGAATGGCAGCGGACAGGAACATGACCACGACGAGCGCTGCTACTAGATAGGCCACATAACCGATGATCATTGCCTTGCTCCGTCGCTTCTCACATTGCGGCGCCGTATCGTCAGCACGAGACCCCTGACATCAGCCACCTCGACGCTGTCACCGACTGCAAGGGGTTCGTCGGCTTTCGCTCGCCAGCGTTCACCCCGGGCCAGCACGTGGCCCTCGTTGCCCTCCCAGTCGAGGACCTTCGCCGGCAGCCCTTGCATGGCCTGTGCGCCAACGCGCGGAACGTTCTTGCGGGCCGCCCACAGATAGCTGCCGGTCAGCAGCGCCAGGCCGAGCGTCAGGACGGCGGCGGTGCCGATGACGGCCCACGACATCTCGAAGCCGGGACCTTCGATCCTGAGCAGCATGGCAGAGCCCAGCAGAACCGCAGCCACGCCTCCCAGCCCAAGCACCACCGTGGGATTAAAGACCTCGACGACGAGGAAGATGATGCCAAGCAGCATCAAGGCAAGGCCGGCATAGCTGATCGGCAGGAGATTGAGCGCATAGAGCCCGAGCAGCAGGCAGATCGTGCCGATCACGCCTGGCGCGACCGCGCCCGGGCTGGTGAACTCGAAGACGAGCCCATAAACGCCGATCAGCATCAGGATGACGGCGATGTTCGGGTCGGTGATGACGGCGAGAAGCCGGATGACCCAGCCGGGCTCCAGCGTTTCAACCTGCAGCCCTTTGGTCGCCAATACCTCTTTCCTGCCGGCGATCTCGACCGTCCGGCCGTCGGCCAGCTGAAGCAGTTCGGTCGTGTCGCGGGCGACGAAGTCGACGACATGCTGCTGCAGCGCCGCGTTGGCCGACAGGCTGGCCGCCTCGCGCACGGCCTTTTCACCCCAATCGGCATTGCGCCCGCGCAGTTCAGCCAGGCTGCGGATCAGGGCAACCGCGTCGTTCGTCGCCTTGGCGATCATCGCATCGCCCGACGGTGGGTTCTTCGGGTCCTTGCCGGCTTCCGGGCCATTGTTCTTGTCGTCGCCGCCGGGAAAGGATGGCAGCGGCCCGCCCATCTCGATCGGCGTTGCCGCGCCCAGATTGGTGCCGGGCGCCATCGCCGCCACATGGGTTGCGTAGAGGATGTAGGTTCCGGCGCTCGCCGCATGCCCACCGGCGGGCGCGACATAGCCGATGACGGGAACCGGCGAGGCGAGGATGTCGGCGATGATCTCGCGCATGCTGGTGACCAACCCGCCGGGCGTGTCCATCTGCAGGATGAAAACCTCGGCGTTTCGCTCTGCGGCGACCGCCAGCGCTTCCTCGAACTGCATGGCGCTCGCCGGACCGATGGCGCCGTCTATCTCGACGCGCAGCGCAATCCTCTCCTGGCCGTTCGCCTCTCCGGTTCCGAAAGAAGAACAAACAGCCACAGCGGCCACAAAAGCCGCGGCAATCAAGGCTACACGCGCGAGTTTCACGCTCAAAGCTCCCTATCAGGGATATGGGCCCGATTTTGCCGAAATCCATGCTGCGTCGCGCGCAGCGGCGCAATGGCGATTGGCGATCTCCCCTTGCGGGGGCACGATGCGCGGCCGGGCAGGGGGGTGCTGTCCCTCGACCTCTCAAGACCTGGGTTCCTCGCCCACCGCGAAGCGGGGGAGAGGTGGCCGCGAAGCGGCCGGAGAGGGGCTTCGTAGAGCGCGGTTCCCCTCTCCGTCTCGGCTTCGCCGAGCCACCTCTCCCCCACTTTCATGGGGGCGAGGAACCCAAGCTGGAAGACTGCGCGAAACCCATTGGCAGGAAACGGGTGGTTTGCACGCGCTGTTTCACCCATCTCTGAATGGCAGAAGAAGCCATTGGAGGCAAAGCCATGACCATTCATTCGATAGGTTCGAAGGCAGCGGTCCGATCGGCGGAAGGGCGGGTCGCCGGATATGACTGGCAGGCATTGGCCGAGGAGCTGAGCGGCTACGGCTGCGCGGTGATGGAAAAGCTGCTGACGCCAGAAGAATGCCGGGAGATCGCTGGGCTCTATCCCGACGAAAGCCATTTCCGCAGCCATGTCCATATGGCGCGGCATGGCTTCGGCAAGGGCGAGTACCGCTATTTCCGCTATCCCTTGCCCGAGCTGATCGGCGGCTTGCGCACTGCGCTCTATCCGCGCCTGGCCGCAGTTGCCAACGACTGGAACGAGCGCATGGGCATCGCGCAACGCTACCCGGACGAACACGCCGCGTTCCTCAAGCAATGCCACGAGCAGGGCCAGACACGGCCGACGCCGCTCCTGCTGCAATACGTTCCCGGCGACTTCAACTGCCTGCATCAGGATCTCTACGGCGATCTTGCCTTCCCGCTGCAGGTGGCGATCCTGCTGTCCGAACCCGGCAAGGATTTCACCGGCGGCGAGTTCGTGCTGACCGAACAGCGTCCGCGCATGCAGAGCCGCGCCGAGGTGGTGCCGCTGCGCCAGGGCGACGCGGTCGCCTTCGCGGTCCACAATCGTCCGGTCCAGGGCAGCAAAGGCAGCTACCGCGTCAATCTCAGGCACGGCGTCAGCCGGCTTCGCTCCGGCATGCGCCATACGGTGGGCATTATCTTCCACGACGCGAAGTAAAGGTGTTGTAGACTTCCTTCTCCCTTCTCCCCTTGTGGGAGAAGGTGGATTGGCGCGCAGCGCCAAGACGGTTGAGGGGTGTTGGACGGAGCACCGTCGTTGCCAAGCTGGAACACCCCTCATCCGTCGCCTTCGGCGACACCTTCTCCCACAAGGGGAGAAGGTGAGCCGCGCAAGGCGCAACGTTGGGTTCCAGTCCATCGGACCCCCAATTCTTCATAGCAGTCCGAGGGATCGGCGGGACAAGCGATCGCGGAATTCGAATAAAAACTTTTACCCACAAAGATCTTTGTCATCCAATCGTTAACCAAGGTTCATACGATGAGCGATGTTGTTTCTCTACCGGCGTTCGTTCGCCGGGCGGATAACTGTTGATATCTTCCAAGACTGAAAAGTAGCTATCCGTTTGTGCAGTATAGTCGGGGATCGCCATGATGTTTCCAGCAGGCTTTGCGTCACTGCGGCGCAAATGGGCGAAAATGGCGGGATCAACCGGCGCCCTCACGCTTGCTGTTGCCTTGATGATCGGGGCCGCTGCACAGGCCGAGCCTATTCGCGGCGCCGGATCGACGCTGGCCGCCCCGATCATCGGCAAATGGGCAACGGCCTACGAGAACGCCCGCGCCGACGGCGGCGACTATGTCTCGCCCGACTGGAAGGTTGACTATGAAATCGTCGGCTCGCTCGCCGGTGTCCTGCGTCTCGACCAGCCGGACATCGACTTTGCCACGACGGATGCGCCGATCAACGCCGCTGAGCTTAGGAAAGCCGGCCGCCAGCAGTTTCCGATCGTGATGGGCGCCATCGCCGTCGTCGTCAATCTCGACGGCATTGGCCCGGGAAGCCTTCGCCTGACGGGGCCGCTTCTGGCCGACATCTATCTGGGCAAGATCCAGTCATGGTCCGATCCCGCGATCAAGGCGGTGAATCCGGACCTGGCGCTCCCCGATCTCAGGATCAGCGTTGTTCATCGCAAGGATGGTTCCGGCTCGACCTTTGTCTTCACGGAGTATCTGTCGGCGGTCAGCGGCGAGTGGAAGACCAAATACGGCGCCAATACACTGATCTCGTGGCCGCTCGGCACCGACGCGGAAGGCACACAGAACCTCATTCGAGCCGTCCACGACACGAAAGGCGCGATCGCCTATGCCGAATCCGGCCAGGCCCAGCGCGCTAGCCTTGCCTACGCGCTGATCGAGAACAAATCCGGCAGGTTCGTCAAGCCGGGGCCGGAGGGCGTGCAGGCTGCCGCGACATCCATCGACTGGGCGCAAACGACCGATTTCTTCGCTTCGCTGACCGATCGAGACGGCGATGCCGCCTATCCGATCAGCACGGCGGTGTTCGCGGTCGTCCAGGTCTCGGGCCGTTCGGAACATCGCTATCGCCGCGTGCGTGACCTTTTCCGGCTTGCCTTCGCCCAAGGCGCGGGTGACGCCGCCGCGCTCGGCTACGTGCCGCTGCCGAAGGCGCTCATCGACCAGATCGAACAATGCTGGGCAAGGCAAGCGCCCGTCGGAAACTGAGCGGAGAGCCGGGCTGCTGCTTCGCGCAGCACCTGAACTGAACGTCATATCGCGCCGTGGTGACGGCTTGCTGGGGACTGCGTGACATGGACATAGATATCTTCAAGGACATCCTCGTGCCGGTGATCGGCGGGTTGGGCATCTTCATGCTCGGCCTCGACTTCATGGCAAACGGCATCCAGGCGCTTTCGGTCAACCGGATGCGCGCCTTTCTCGCCAAAGCCGCCGGAACACCGATCAAGGGCGTGCTGGCGGGAACGCTGATCACTGGTGTCATTCAGTCGTCGACCGCGATGAGCGTCATGGTCGTCGGCCTGGTCAATGCCGGCGTCATCGCGCTTCGACCGGCGATCAGCGTGATCATGGGCGCCAATATCGGCACCACGCTCGGCAATGGGCTCATCGCCCTGCCGCTCGGTCCGCTCGGATTGATCCTGGCCGGCGTGTTCTCGCTGGTCTACTGCTTCGCCAAAAGCGAAAAGGTCAAGAACATAGCGCTCGCCTGCATGGGCTTCGCACTGATCTTCTATGGCCTCAACCTGATGACCGGCGGCCTACGCCCGCTTCGCAACCTGCCCGAAGTCATGGCCCTGCTGCAAACCCTGACGGCCGACTCCTACCTCAACCTTCTCAAATGCGTGTTCATCGCCGCCGGCGTGACCGCGATGATCCATTCGTCCTCGGCGACGATCGGCATTGTGATGGGCCTTGGCGCCGCCGGCATTCTCGACTGGACGACGGCCGTCGCCTTCTCGCTCGGCGCCGATCTCGGCACCACGATCACCTCGTGGATGGCTTCGCTCAATCTTTCGAAGAACGCCAAGCGGACCGCTTACGCGCACATCTCGTTCAACATCATCGGCGTGTGCATCACCATCCCGCTGTTCTTCGTCTCCATGCAGGTCCTGGAATGGGCGATGCAGTTCTTCGGCGGCGATCCCGCCATTCCGGTGATCGTCGACGGCAAGGAGACCTTCCCCCTGGTGCCGGTCGCGGTCGGCCTTTACTCGACCTTCTTCAACATCTTCAATACGTTGTTGCTGTTTCCGTTCATCGGTGTGTTCGAGCGGGTTCTGTCGCGTGTCGGTCACACGGAGGCCGAGGACGCCGAGGATTTCTCGACGCCGAGATTCCTTGACCGCAAGCTGGCCGGCGATTTTGCCAAGGCCGTTCCCGCCGTCCAGCAGGAGACGGCCCGTCACCTGCAGGCCGGCGCCATGTTCCTCGACATCGCCCGCTCGTCCAAGAAGGCGCCGTCGGATCCGGGCGAGCACTATCTCGCAACCGACATCCTCAGCCGCGATATCCGTGCCTACACCGCCGAGTTGATGAAGGAGGATCTGCCCTACGACCAGCTCGACCTGATCGCCAGCCTGATCGAGGAGGCCGACTTCACGGCCGCCCTGACGGAATCAATGCATCAGGTGGCGCGCCGCGTGCGGCGCGAGAAATTCAGCGGTCCGGCGCAGGCCATCGTCGACGTCGCGCTGACCAAGCTCGATGCTTCGCTGCGGGAGATCTTGCCGACCTACGGCATCTCCGACCCGAAAGTGCCGGCCGGCCATGTCAATCTCCCGGAGGTCGAGGAACTGCGTGCCCGCACGCTGGCGCTCGGACCCAATGCGGGCGCCGCCGAACGCGGCACGATCCTGGCGCTGCTCGGTTCAATCGAGCGCGCGGAAATCCTGATCCAACGCATCGATGCCGAGCGCAAATCGGTCAACCGGCAAAGCGTTCTCGCACGGGCGTCAGCACGCAGGGAAGCCAAGCCGCACTCGATGGGCGATCCAGGCCTCAGCCCGGTTCCGGCCGAGTAATCGTCGAGGTCGGGCGGCGGGGCCGCCCCTTTCCCTTCTCCCCTTGTGGGCTAGCGTGCGCACACATTTGCGTCTTGGGGATGTCAAGCGGGAAGGTCGGCGGCTGCGAAAAG